>CAVQSH010000001.1:0-455126 GCA_963715835.1 uncultured Alphaproteobacteria bacterium
CAGCGCGATGATCCCGCCAAAGGCGCTGGTGCGGTCGCAATCGAAGGCGCGGGCATAGGCCTCGGCCAGCGTGGCCCCGCGCGCCACACCGCAGGGGTTGGCGTGCTTGATGATCGCGCAGGCCGGCCCATCGGCGGGCGCGAATTCACTGACCAGCTCGAAGGCCGCATCCGTGTCGTTGATGTTGTTGTAGGACAGTTCCTTGCCCTGCAACTGCTTGGCCGTCGCCACGCCGGGACGGGCATTGCCATCCACATAGAACGCCGCCGCCTGATGCGGGTTCTCGCCATAGCGCAGGCCCTGCGCCAGCTTGCCTGCGGTCACACGGCGGCGCGGGCTCGCCTCGCCGATGGCCGCCGCCATCCATGTGGACACCGCCGCATCATAGGCCCCCGTCCGCGCATAGGCGATCTGCGCCAGACGCTGCCGGAACGCCAGCGAAGTCGCGCCGTCATGCGCCGCCAGCTCGTCCAGAAGCGGCTGATAATCCTCGACATCCACCACGACGTTGACGAAAGCATGGTTCTTGGCCGCAGCCCGGATCATCGCGGGGCCGCCGATGTCGATATTCTCGATACAGGTGTCATAATCGGCGCCCTTGGCCACCGTTTCCTCGAACGGATAAAGGTTCACGACCAGCAGGTCGATCTCCTTGATCCCGTGCGTGACCATCGCGCCGACATGGGCGTCATTGTCGCGCAGCGCCAGCAAACCGCCATGCACCGCCGGATGCAGCGTCTTGACCCGGCCATCCATCATCTCGGGAAAACCCGTCACATCGGCCACATCCTTGACCACCAGCCCCGCCGCACGCAATGCCGCCGCCGATCCGCCGGTGGACAGCAGTTCGATCCCCCGCGCGGCCAGCGCATGACCAAGCTCCAGAAGCCCGGTCTTGTCGGATACGGAAATCAGCGCGCGGCGCACTGGGTGCAGGTCGGTCGTCATGGTCTTGGCCCCCGAGGTCGTCGGCCCCTGCTCAAAAGGGCCTAAAGTGTCACATCCATCTCGTCCCGGTTCAGGTCGCGGATGCTGATGGGCGTATCCTGTGCCTTGGTCAGCGACCACCGGGTGCGGGTCGCATAGTCCATCGCGCGGCCGGATAAAACGATTTGTTTGGTCGCACGCGGCGCAAGGCGGCCTTTTTCCAGATAGACGCTCGGCTCCAGCGTCATCTCGGCCCGGCTGTCATGGCGGAACACCCAAAGCTCGCCGCTTTTCAGCGCCAGCGACACGGCGGTGCCGCCCATGTCCAGTTCCGCCTCCACCTCCGGGTGCAGGTGGAACCGGATGGCAAAGGGAATCCCCTGCAAGCGGATCGCGTCCATCTGCCGGTCAAAGGTCTTCTGCGCGGCGTTGTTCAGGGCAATCAGCAGATCCTCGCCCGCCAGCCCGCTGCCGTCGAAAGTCAGCTCCAGCGTGCGCGCATGGGTCAGCCCGTGGGTGCGGACATAGCCGTCATGCCCGCCCTGGAACCGCAACCCGTCAGGGGCCTGCGATACCTCGACCGGCACATCGCGCGGCGTATCCATCAGCCATTCGGCACGGCCGGGGATGCCGCCCTTGGCCTTGCCAAGCCGGGCACTGGAATACCCCGCAAGCGTCAGCGTGGAATGGCTGGGCGTCGCGCGCCCGGCCCGCCGCCATTCGGTCCCGAACGCCGCACCCGAGCCGCAGTTGACCACCACCGGCCGCCGCCCCGAGGTCAGCTCGAACGCCAGCGTCGAGGCATGGGCATTGACCGAAGCGGCCCCCGCCGGCGGCGGTGCCGCATCGACGATGATGCTGGTGCGCCCCGCGCCCAGCCGGGCAAATCCCATCGACAACCCCTCGGGCATCCGCCCCTTGGCCCCCGAGGCCGCCAGCGCCGCGTCCAGCCGCCCCTCAAGCCCGCGCCCGCCGCCATGAAACCGCGCCAGCCCGCCATCGGAGTGGCGCAGCGTCCGCAGGCTGGGCGCAATGCGCTCGATGGCCTCCAGAAGATCGGTCGGCACCGTCCGCCCCGCCTCGCCCAGCGCGGCCACGACCCATGTGAGCAGGGTGAAGACCTCCAGCAATTCCTCGGGGTTGCGGGTGGGAATGCCGCCCTGCGCATCGACATGGCTGCGGCAATCCCGCGCCAGCGCCCGCATCGCGGGATCGACCAGCCGTTCCATCCCCTGCAGCGACAGACCGGCATAGACCATGCCCGTCAGCGCCTCGAATTCGCGGCAATCCGGGCGAGGCCGTGCGCCAGCGCCGCCCCAGAAAGATGGATTGCTGTGCCAGCGAGCGGTAGAAGGCCTCCGAGGCCGCCTTGTCTTGCCCGCGCAGCACGAACAGCGCGTGATGGATCCAGCGGATCACCCGCCGGCCCGTCAGATCCGGCGTCCAGCCCGGTCCCTGCCCGCGCCCGAACCGCTCGATCCAGCCCCAGAGCCATCCCTGCGCCAGCGCCCGCGTGGCCCCGTCGCCGACAGCGGCCAGATCGTCCATCCAGCCGAATCCGTGCAACTCATCCTCGAACAGGTCATCCGGCGCGCGGATATCCCACAGGGACTGGCCCGGCGCCTCGACCAGATGGCCTGCAAACAGGTAATTGCCCGCCACAAGCTGCCGACCGCGCGCGAAACTGCCGATGGTGCGGGGTTCGGGCTGGCTGACGAACCCGGTCGCCGGGCGGCTCAGCGTGCTCAGCCGCGCATGAACGCGGTGCATCCAGCGCCTGCGACGCGCCGAAAAGCTGTCGGGTCGGGACATTGCTCTGCCTCTCGCGCGGGTTGACGCGTCTTTGGCACAGCATAGCGCGGGCATTTCTCCAAGTCACCGCCGAATTCCCCGGCCCGCTTCTTCTTGCCGGAAATATCCTCGGGGGGATCGTCGAACTCTGTTCGACGTGGGGGGCGGACAGCCCCCCCTTTACGCCACAGGCCTCAGGTGCGCAGGCAGGCGATGTAGAACCCGTCCATCCCGCCCTGATCCGCCCAGAAATCGGGGCGAAGGCGCAAGCCGCCCTCGGTCGTGATCCATGCGGGATCAATGCCCGGCAGGTCCAGTGCAGCGCGGTCCACGGTCAGGCCGGGGTGACGCGCCAGGGCCTCGTCCACTTGAACCTCCCCCTCGTCCGGCAAGAGCGAACAGGTGCAATAGACCAGCCGCCCCCCCGGTTTCAGCAGGGTCAGCGCATGGTCCAGCATCCCGGCCTGCATCTCGATCAGCGCCCCGAAGTCGGAGCCATCCTTGGCATGGGGCAGATCGGGATGCCGCCGAATCGTGCCCGTGGCGGAACAGGGCGCATCCAGCAGGATCGCGTCATACTGCCCCTGATGGGTCATCGCGTCGCCCACCACCAGCGTGGCCTGCAACCCGGTGCGCGCCATGTTCGACGCCACCCGCGCCATGCGTCCCTCGGAAATATCCAGCGCCGTCACCTGCGCGCCTGCCGCAGCCAGTTGCATCGTCTTGCCACCGGGGGCCGCGCACATGTCCAGCACCGCCTCGCCCGCCTGCGCCGCCAGCACCCGCGCCGGAAGGGCCGCCGCCGCATCCTGCACCCACCAGTCGCCGCTGTCGTAACCGGGCAAGGCCGTTACCTGACCCGCCGCCGCGATCCGCACCGAACCCGTGGGCAGCACCACGCCACCCACAGCCGCCGCCACGGTGACCGCATCGCCCTTGGGCGTCAGGTCCAGCGGCGGCGTGGCGAACTGCACCGCCTCCATCGCCGCCACGGTCGGCGCGCCATACGCCTCGACCAGCGGCGCGCGCAGCCATTTCGGCAGACGCGGGACGCGCAGTTTCTCCCATGCCGCAGGCCCCTCGACCGCGATCTTGCGCAGCACCGCGTTGACCAGCCCCTTCAGGGCGCCGGTCCGCTTGTCCTGACCGACGATCGCCACCGCCTCGTTCACAACCCCATGCGCGTCGCCGCCCATGCAGATCTCGACCGTGGCCAGCCGCAGCATGTTGCGCACCGTCAGGGGGGGATTTTTCCGCAGATGTTTCTCAAGCAGGCGGTCGGCGCGTTCCAGCCCGCGCAGGGTGTCCAGCGCCAACCGCTGCGCCCGCGCGCGATCCGCCGGATCAAGCCGGTCCAGCGCGCCTGCCGCCAGCAGTTCGGGCATCAGCCGACCCTCGCCGGTGATCTGATCCAGCAGGGAATGCGCCACGCGGCGCGCGGAAGTCTGGGAAGCGGCCATGGCGGGGTCCTTGCTTGCGGGCGGTTGCGCCGTATATCAAGGGCAGAGACCAGAAGGAAGACAGCCGTGACCGACGAGACGCCGCACCGCGACATGACCGACCTGCCCCCCGCCGCCCAGCGCGCGCTGGCCGAGGCCGAGGAGCGCCGCCGCACCGCGCAGGATCCGGCCCTGCCCAAGGAATTGGGCGGCCGCAACGGGCCTGACCCCGTCCGCTTCGGCGATTGGGAAAAGAAGGGCATCGCCATCGACTTCTGATGGCAATGCCCGGATCGGCTTGATGGTTTATTGCAGCGCGAAGTCGGCGTGGTCGCCCTTGCCCTGATCCGACACGAAGCGGATCGTCTGACCCTGTACCAGAACAGCCTGGCAATTCTGGCCAAGATCGCTCCCGCCCCAGTTCAGGTCACGGCAGAAATAGCCGTCCTGCCAGCGCCATGCCCCGGTGACATCCCATCCCAGACCGCGCCCCGTGATCTCGCCATCCGGTTTCACGGTCAGGCGCACGACGATGGGGCCATAACCCTTCAGCCGCAGGTCCTTGCCTGCAACCGTGGACAAAAAGGCGTTCTCGTCCGGGATCGGCGTGAACTGTTCGGCGCGGGCGGACCCGGCTTCGGACAGGGTCACACCAAGGCTCAGGACAAGGGCAGCGGTTCTCATAATCCACCTCGAAGGTTGGTCTGCGTTTGTGGATAGTATACGCCAGAATCACCTTTCCGGATCATTTACGCGCTCACATCCGCGCGAGGATCGGCAGCTTCCTGCCGATCTCCGATGCCGCGCTAAGCCTTGCCCCTATTGGGTCGACAGGCCCAGAACATCGACCATGTCATACTCGCCCGGATGCCGCCCCTGCCCCCAAAGCGCGGCCTTCAGCGCACCGCGCGCGAACACCGCGCGATCGGTCGCGATGTGGCGCAGGATGATCCGCTCGCCAGGGGCGGCGAACATCACGTCATGCTCGCCCACGATGTCACCGCCGCGAATGGCGGAAAAGCCGATATGACCCCGCTCCCGCGCGCCGGTGATCCCCTCACGCGCGGCGTCGCGCACATCCTCCAGCCGGACACCGCGCCCGATGGCGGCGGCCTCGCCCAGCATCAGCGCCGTGCCGGACGGCGCATCGACCTTGCGGTTGTGATGCGCCTCGATCACCTCGATGTCGAAATCCGCGTCCAGCGCGGCGGCCACACGTTTCGTCAGTTGCACCAGAAGGTTGACGCCCAGCGACATGTTGCCCGCCCGCACGACGACCGCATGGCGCGCGGCGGCCTTGATCGCGGCCAGATCCTCCTCGGACAGGCCCGTGGTGCCGATCACATGCACGGCCCGCGCCTGCGCCGCCAGCGCCGCGAATTCGACCGTGGCCGCCGGGCTGGTGAAATCGATCACCGCCTGCGCCTTTGCGAAAGCCTCCAGCGGGTCATCGGTCACGGTCACGCCCAGCGCGCCGCCCCCCATGGCGACGCCGAGGTCCTGCCCGATCCAGTCATGGCCCGCGCGCTCGACCGCGCCCACAAGCCGCGCCTGATCGCTGTCCGTGATCGTCTGCACCAGCATCCGGCCCATCCGCCCCGATGCGCCCGTCACCACGATTCCCGGCTTTTCCGTCATCCTGTCCGCTCCTGCTGCTGTCCCGCCCCTCATATCCAAGCAACCGCCGCTTGGCAAAGCCCGCCGGACAGCTTAGATGGGCGGCATGGCAAAAAGCACATCTTCCACCGGCCCCGGCCAACGTCAGCTACGCGTCGGCGAACTGATCCGCCGCACCTTGTCCGAGGTGCTGCTGCGCGGCGACATCCATGACCCCGATCTCAACCGCCTGTCCATCACCGTGGGCGAGGTGCGGGTGAACCCCGATCTGCGCGTGGCCACGATCTATGTCCTGCCGCTGGGCGGTCAGGGCAAGGACGAGGTTCTCAAGCTGCTGGCCCGCAACAAGGGCGAGATCCGCCGGATCATCGGCAAGAAGCTGACCCTCAAGTTCGTGCCCGAACTGCGCTTCCAGCTGGACGAGACCTTCGACCGCATGGACGAAACCCGCCGCCTCTTCGCGCAGGACGAGGTCCGGCGCGACCTCGACGAGTGATGCGGTCCGTTCTGGCGCTCGCCGCCCTGCTGGCCGGGATCGCGACGGCACCGGCCCATGCGCTCGACTGCCGCGAGGTGACGCATGACGGCATCCTCTACGCCATCTGCGAGGTCGATCCCGCGACCGAGCGGCTGGAACTGTTCCTGAACGACGCCGCGGACCGCCCCTATGGCCATTTCTCGGCCATCGAGGAGGCGCTGGCCGCCCAGGGCCAGACCCTCGCCTTTGCCATGAACGCGGGCATGTATCACACCGACCGCCGCCCCGTGGGCCTCTATATCGAGGATGGCCAGACCCTCGCGCCCCTCCAGACGCGCGAAAGTTTCGGCAATTTCGGCCTACTGCCCAACGGCCTTCTCTGCCTGACCGAGACCGGCGCGAAGGTCATCGAAACCCTGCGCTACGCGCGCGAACAGCCCGCCTGCCGCGCCGCCACGCAATCCGGCCCGATGCTGGTGATCGACGGCGCGCTGCATCCGCGTTTCCTGCCCGACAGCACCTCGCGCTATATCCGCAACGGCGTGGGCACCACCACCGAAGGCGACCGCGCGGTCTTTGCCATCTCGCGCAACCCCGTGACCTTCCACCAGTTCGGCAGCTTCTTCCGCGACGCGCTGAACCTGCCGCAGGCGCTCTATTTCGACGGCAATATCTCGCGCCTCTACGCGCCGCAGCTGGACCGCGCGGACAGCGGCTTCCGCATGGGTCCGGTCATCGGCCTGCCCCGGCCCGGACAAGACTGACACCCCCGTTCGTCTTGCCCCAAATACGCATTGCGACGCAGACCCCGGACGCGACGCCTGCGTTTGACAGACCGCCGCCCTTGGGCTAGGCCCCGCGCTCTGACAACAATGGGACGGAACCATGGGACGCAAGCGCAAGGGTCGTGACATTTCGGGCTGGCTGGTGGTGGACAAACCCGCCGGGCTGACCTCGACCGCCGTGGTCAACAAGGTGCGCTGGGCGCTGGACGCCAACAAGGCAGGCCATGCAGGCACCCTCGATCCCGAAGCGACCGGCGTTCTGGCCGTGGCGCTGGGAGAGGCGACCAAGACCGTCCCCTATATCACCGACGCGCTGAAGGCCTACCGCTTCACGATCCGGCTGGGACAGGCCACGAACACCGACGATGCCGAGGGCGAGGTGATCGCCACCTCCGACATCCGCCCCGATGACGCCACCATCAAGGAGGCGCTGCACAGCTTCGTGGGCGATGTGATGCAGGTCCCGCCACGCTTTTCCGCCGTCAAGATCGACGGCGAACGCGCCTACAAGCTGGCCCGCGACGACGCGGAGTTCGAGATCGCGGCCCGCCCCCTGTGGGTCGAGGAACTTGTGATGACCGACCGCCCCGACACCGATCACGTTGTGCTCGAGATGACCTGCGGCAAGGGCGGCTATGTCCGCTCCATCGCGCGCGATCTGGGCGAAAAGCTGGGCTGCCATGCCCATGTCGTCACCCTGCGCCGCCTCTGGTCCGGCCCGTTCGAGGCCGGGGACGGCCTGACGCTGGAACAGATCGACGCGCTGGCCCGCACGCCCGAACTGGACGCGCATATCCTGCCGCTGGAAACGGGGCTGGCCGATCTGCCCGAACTGCGCTGCACGGCTGAGGGCGCGGCGCGCCTGCGCAACGGCAATCCCGGCATGGTGCTGGCCTCGGACGTCGATTACGGCGACGAGGCCTGGGCCAGCCTGGACGGACGCGCCATCGCGGTGGGCACCTACAAGGCGGGCGAGCTGCACCCGTCCCGCGTTTTCAACCGGGACTGACCGCGCAGCCGCCCCGCGCCTTGCAAATCAGGGGCCTGCAGGGCACAACCGGGGCATGATCACGCGCGATTTCCTCAAGGGCGACGCCCGGTCCACTGCCGTCTATTCGGATTGCGAACGCTATCGCTATCTGCTGACGCGGGTATGGAACCCTGACGGTCCTCGCGCCCTCTTCGTGATGCTGAACCCCTCGACCGCGACCGAGGTGCAGAACGATCCCACCGTGGAACGCTGCGAAAGACGCGCCCGCGCGCTGGGTTTCGGCGGCTTCCGCGTCACCAACATCTTCGCCTGGCGCGACACCGATCCGCGCGCGATGCGCGCGGCCGCCGATCCTGTCGGGCCCGCCAATGACGCCGCCATCGCGGAAAGCTGCGATTGGGCCGGGGCGCGCAGGACCGCATCATCGCGGCCTGGGGCACCCATGGCGCGCATCTGGATCGCGGCAGGGCCGTCGAACGCCTGCTGCGCGCACAGCCGCGCCCGCTGCATCATCTGGGCCTGACCAAGGACGGACATCCGAAACATCCGCTCTACATCACCTATACCCAACAGCCGATCCTCTGGCCTGCCACGCCCTGACCGCAGGCCAAGCGCCCGAAAGGACTGCCCATGCCGGAAAAGACCCGCGCCACCGACCAGCAACCGCTGCCCAGCGACCAGATCGAGGCGATCCGCGCACTGGCGCGCGAGCTGGAGCACCTGAATTCCCACCGCTTCGTCAAGGTGCACAATTCGCTCATCCGCCTGATCGGTTTTCAATTCGCGCGGGGGTTGGCCTTCGGTCTGGGCTCCGTTCTCGGGGCCTCGATCCTGGTATCCATGCTGGCCTGGTGGCTGTCGCAGTTCGAATTCCTGCCGATCATTGGTGAGTGGGCCTCGCAACTTGCGCAAGAGATCGAACTGCCGCGCGGTACCAACGGCGCAGGGCAGGATTAACCACCTGTATCGAATGGATTTGACGCAAGGCGCGCCGCTGTAGTGTAATGCGATGGGGCTTTGCGTTCTTTGGGTTTGGTAAGGGGTTGGCGTATGTTGGTCTTTACGGGCATCATCGGCCTGTTGGTCGCCGGGGCGGCATTCGCCGGTCTTGGCAGCCTGATGGATACAGACGCCGCAAACGATTCCGATGCTGACAACGACACCGCTGCGGACGACGCTTCCACGCCCGACAACTCCGCCACGGACCAGCCTGATCTGCTGATCCAGGCCCTTGCCCCGGAGCCCGTTGCGGCAGCACCCCAGGATGCCGGGGTTCTCTCTGCCATGTCCCAGCCTGATGTCGCGTCCGATGACGGAACACAGGACGGCGATCTTGCGACCGCGCCGGACGCATCCGACACCACGGCAGACACCAGTCAGCCCCTTGTTCTGACGGGCAGCGCCGGGGATGAGATCCTCGCCGGACAAGCAGGTGAGGACATGATCGACGGTGCCGCCGGGGATGACCAGATCGGCGGGCGCGACGGGGCGGATACATTGCTTGGCAATGACGGCCGCGACGACCTGCACGGCGCGGATGGAAACGACAGCCTGTTCGGCGGCGCCGAGGATGACACGCTCTACGGCGGCAGCGGCGATGACGCGCTGTTCGGTGATGGCGGCGACGATCTTCTGTTCGGACAGAATGGCGATGATGCGCTGGCAGGCGGCGATGGCGCGGACAGCCTCCACGGCGGTCCGGGCAGCGACATCCTGCGGGGTGGTGCTGGCGATGACGCGCTGCATGGCGGGCTGGGCGACGACACGCTGACCGGCGACACGGGGGCCGATACCCTGTTCGGCGGCGATGGCGACGATCTGCTGAACGGCATCCTGACCGACGGTCAGGCGCAACCCGACGCCGACTTCCTGAACGGCGGCGACGGCGCGGACACGATCCTTGCGGGCAGTGGCGACATCGTGACCGCCGGGCGCGGGGCCGATTTCCTGACCATGGGCCACTGGATCACCGATCCGGTGCAGGTGGTGGATTTCGACGCGACCGAGGACAGCCTGATCGTCGTCTATGATGACACCACGGGCACGGACCCCATGATCGAACTGCGGCCGGACGACGGCGGGACAGACCGGGTGGACCTGTTCCTTGACGGGGCCCATATCGCCTCTCTGGCGACGGGCAACGGTCTGACCCTGTCGGACATCGCGCTGGTGGGCCAATCCCAACTGCCCGGCCTGCCCGCCTGACCGGTTCGGAACAGGCGGCCCCTTACCACCGATTTCGCTTTTTTCTTTCCTCTTCGGGCGTTTTCCCCTATACGCGCGCAATCTTTGCCGGATTCCCCGGCGGGATATCTCCATGGACCCTGCTGGACGACATCCCGGCTTGCGCCCTTCACCTTTCATCAAAAGGAGACCCCGATGTCGATTACTGTCGAAGAAAAAGCACGTGTGATCAAGGAATTCGCCACCAAAGAAGGCGATACCGGTTCGCCCGAAGTTCAGGTCGCAATCCTGACCTCGCGCATCACCACCCTGACCGAGCACTTCAAGACCCACAAGAAGGACAACCACGGACGCCGTGGCCTTCTGATGATGGTCGCGCAGCGCCGCAAGTTGCTGGATTACCTCAAGGCCAAGGACGAGGGACGCTATGCGGACCTGATCAAACGCCTGGGCATCCGCCGCTGAGACAAGACGAAAAAGACCGCGCCCCCCAAAAGGGCGCGGTTTTGACATGATCCGATTGCGTCCCCGTCCGGCTTTGCGGGACCGCAGGATGAAACGACCAGAAGCCAAGGGGCAATACGGCCCCAGATGAAACGGTCAAAGGGGATGGGCCCCGGCGACCAAGATAGGATACGAGATGTTCAACGTAACGACGAAAACGATGCAGTGGGGCGAAGAGACGCTGACACTGGAAACGGGCAAAGTGGCCCGCCAGGCAGATGGCTCGGTCATCGCCACTTTGGGCGAAACCTCGGTGATGGCCAACGTGACCTTCGCCAAGGAACCCAAACCCGGTCAGGATTTCTTTCCGCTGACCGTGCATTATCAGGAAAAATACTACGCCGCCGGTAAAGTGCCGGGCGGTTTCTTCAAGCGCGAGGCGCGCCCGACCGAGAAAGAGACGCTGACCGCGCGTCTGATCGACCGTCCGATCCGCCCGCTGTTTGTCGAAGGCTTCAAGAACGAAGTGCTCGTGATGTGCACCGTGCTGTCGCATGACCTCGTGAACGATCCCGACGTTGTGGCGATGATCGCCGCCTCTGCCGCGCTGACGATCTCGGGCGCGCCCTTCATGGGCCCGATCGCCGGTTGCCGCGTCGGTTTCGTGGACGGTGAATATGTCCTCAACCCCTCGGTTGACGACATGCAGAACCTGCGCACCAACCCCGAGCAGCGCCTCGATCTGGTCGTCGCAGGCACCAAGGACGCCGTGATGATGGTGGAATCGGAAGCCTATGAGCTGACCGAGGCCGAAATGCTGGGTGCCGTCGTGTTCGCGCATCAGCAGATCCAGCCGGTGATCGACCTGATCATCGACCTGGCCGAAACCGCCGCGAAAGAACCCTTCGACTTCCAGCCCGCCGATTACAGCGACATCTATGCCGCCGTGAAAGCCGCAGGCGAGGAGAAGATCCGCGCCGCTTACGCGATCACCGACAAGCAGGCGCGCACCACCGCCGTCTCCGACGCCAAGGCCGCCATCAAGGCGACCCTGACCGAAGAGCAGCTGGCCGATGCGAACCTCGGCACCGCGCTGAAAAAGCTGGAAGCCAGCGTCCTGCGCGGCGATGTCGTGAAAACCGGCAAGCGGATCGACGGACGTGACACCACCACCGTGCGCCCGATCGTCTGCGAAACCGGCCTGCTGCCGCGTACGCATGGGTCCGCCCTGTTCACCCGTGGAGAAACCCAGGGTCTGGTCGTGACCACGCTGGGCACCGGCGATGACGAACAGTTCATCGACGCGCTGCATGGCAACTTCAAGTCCAACTTCATGCTGCATTACAACTTCCCCCCCTATTCGGTGGGCGAGGTTGGCCGCGTGTCGGGACCGGGACGTCGCGAAATCGGCCACGGCAAGCTGGCATGGCGCGCGCTGCAGGCCGTTCTGCCCGCATCGACCGATTTCCCCTACACGATCCGCATCGTGTCCGAGATCACGGAATCGAACGGCTCCTCCTCGATGGCTTCCGTCTGCGGCGGCTCGCTGTCGATGATGGACGCAGGCGTTCCGCTGAAAGCACCGGTCGCCGGTGTGGCCATGGGCCTGATCCTCGAGGATGACGGCTCCTACGCGATCCTGACCGACATCCTGGGTGACGAAGACCACCTGGGCGACATGGACTTCAAGGTGGCTGGCACCGAAAACGGGATCACCAGCCTTCAGATGGACATCAAGGTCGCAGGCATCACGCCCGAGATCATGGAGAAGGCCCTGGCGCAAGCCAAGGACGGCCGTATCCACATCCTCGGCGAGATGAACAAGGCCCTGTCCGGCGCTGCCGATTTCTCGATCCACGCACCGCGGATCGAGACGATGCAGATCCCGACCGACAAGATCCGTGAAGTGATCGGTTCCGGCGGCAAGGTCATCCGCGAGATCGTGGAAGTGTCCGGCGCCAAGGTCGACATCAACGACGACGGCATCATCAAGATCGCATCGCCCAACGGCGACTCGATCAAGAAAGCCTATGACATGATCTGGTCCATCGTGGCCGAGCCGGAAGAGGGCAAGATCTACAAGGGCACCGTGGTCAAACTGGTCGATTTCGGCGCCTTCGTGAACTTCTTCGGCAAGCGCGACGGCCTGGTCCACGTGTCCCAGATCGAAAACCGCCGCCTGAACCATCCGTCGGATGTGCTCAAGGAAGGTCAGGAAGTCTATGTCAAACTGCTGGGCTTCGACGATCGCGGCAAGGTCCGTCTGGCGATGAAGTCGATCAACCAGCAGACCGGCGAAGAAATGACCAAGGAAGAGGCCGAAGCCGCCAGCGAATAAGCGGCGCTTCCCCTCAAACAGACAAGGCCCCGATGGCAACATCGGGGCCTTTTTCATGCGGCGTGTCATGACGAATTGACAGAACCTGCGCCCTTATCCATGCTCACCTTATTGCGTAATATTTTTTGGTTAACGAGTGAGCGTGTAGCATGACCAACGAGTCCTTTGACGTAATCCCCGCAGCAGAAATCTACGATGGCGTCCGTCTTGCCACGGATACCACCCCTGAGATGGGTACCATGTCCGCGCCAAAAGGCGTGGCCTTGGTGCTTCATGGGTTTGACTTGATGAAGAACCATCAACCGGGGCAGGCTTTGCTGGTCGCCGTGGATTGGCTCCGCTTCAAGCTCGAAAAGCAAGGCTATCAGGTGATTTTCGGGCGCTACAACACCCATCAATCCTTTGTCTATGGCGCACAGGAAATCGCGGCATACCTCAAGAACAACAACATTCCCACGAACAACCTGTCGATCTTTGCCTATTCCATGGGTGGATTGGTGGCCCGGCAAATGATTGCCAACGGGCTCACTCCGAAGCGCTTGTTCACCTATTGCACACCGCATCTTGGGACGATGCTCCATGTGCCGCCGATCAACTACGGCGCGATGTCCATGATGCCGGTCAGTCAGGATCTGGGCAAACTGAACAAGAACGCAACCGAAACGGCCTTTCGCAAGAACGTGACCGCCATCGGGTTCAGCCATGCCAACCCGTCACCACAGCTGCATGATGGTGTCGTGGACATCAATTCCGCCACCGGGGTCGGCCTTGGATTCGGGCGGCCGGTGCATTGGCTGTCCATGCGCGTCGGGCCTCAACTCCCCCTCGATCCTCATGGGGCGGTGCAGAACCTGCCAGACATCGAGCCTGCGCTTTCCATGTTCGTCGGGGACGTTCTGAAAGGCTGACATGATGCTGGAACCCAGCCCGGACGATCCAAGGCGGTTCATGCCGAAGATCACATTCGACGGCACCGCAATCCAGATCGAGGCGATTTGCCTGATCGACTGGGACATCACGCTTCTTCTTGCCGGCGTGCAAGCGTTCAAGGATCATCTGCCAGAAGGCGAAGGGACCGTCACCGCACTTCCTGTGGCGATGACCCTTCGCGCTTACACCTCCCGCAACCCCAATTTCACGTTTCTCTGTGAAGTCGATCAGCGCAGTTCCTTTGATCGCGCGGTCAAGGTGACGGTCACCGGGCAAATTGCTGACCAAGACCGATTGCGACGATCTCTTCAATGATGCGTGGTTCTTCCAGAAGTTCCTGCCAAAGGATTTGGACGACACAACCCGTATGCCCTACGATTCATGAGGAAACCGGCCCGGCCCTCGCCGCGAAGAGCAAGGGCTGGTAGCGCCGGGATCAGATGATCTCGTCCTCGTCGAACAGGGGCGGCGCTTCCATCTGGGCGGTGACGCCTTCCATCGCGGCTTCCGCATGCGACACCTTGGGCGTTTCGGCCACGTGGAACAGCGCGTCGCCCTCGTTCACCACGGGCATGTTGCTGCGCCCGACGATGATCCCGTTCGACTGGGCGGCAATCTCGACTTCGGCCACGCCGAACGGGTCGGACACCGCCCCCAGCAGCATCCCCGGTTCGACCAGATCCCCGATCCCGCGATAGGTGCGCAGCAAACCGCCCGCAGGCGCGCGATACCAGCTTGACCGCGTGCAGGTCACAGGCCGCGCGCGCAGCCGTGGCACGCCCTTGGGCCCGATCATGCCCAGCACCTGCATCACCCGCAGGATGCCCGACAGCCCCGCCCGCGCGGCCAGTTCGTCAAAGCGCAGCCCCTCGCCCGCCTCATAGAGCAGGACGTCCACGCCCGCCGCCTCGGCCGCCATGCGCAGCGATCCCTCGCGCAGCTTGGAATGCAGCATCACCGGCGCGCCAAAGGCCTGTGCCAGATGCTCCAGCCGGGTATTGCCGGGCGTGAGGCGGATCTGCGGCAGGTTCGACCGCTGCACCGCCGCCGAATGCAGGTCGATCCCGAAATCCGACCGCGCCACGATCTGGCTCAGGAAGATATGCGCCAGCCGCGCACCCAGCGATCCTTCGGCCGACCCCGGAAAACAGCGGTTCAGGTCGCGCCGGTCCGGCAGATAGCGCGAATGGTTCAGGAAACCGAAGGTGTTGACGATGGGCACCGCCAGCAGCGTCCCGGCCATCCGCTCCAGATTGGGCGCGCGCAGCAGGCGGCGCACGATCTCGACCCCGATCACCTCGTCGCCATGGATCGCGGCGGACACGAACATCACCGGCCCCGGCTTGCGCCCGTTGACCACATGCACCGCCATCGACACCGGCGTGTGATCCGACAGCGAGGAGACCGGCAGGTCGATGGTGCGCCGCGTGCCCGCAGGCACCCGCACCCCGCCCAGTTCGAACGCGGTCGCCCCCGTCATCCCTTGCCCCCCGTCATCCCTTGCCCTTGGTCTTGGTCTGCCCGTCCTTGGCGTTCTTCTCGATGAACGCGATGATCATGCCCGCGATATCCTTGCCCGTGGCCTTCTCGACCCCTTCCAGACCGGGGCTGGAGTTCACCTCCATCACCACAGGCCCGTGATTCGACCGCAGCATATCCACACCGCACACGTTCAGCCCCATGGATTTCGCCGCCCGGATGGCCGTGGACCGCTCCTCTGGTGAAATCTTGATCGGTTTCGCCGACCCGCCCCGGTGCAGGTTCGACCGGAACTCGCCCTCGGC
Source organism: uncultured Alphaproteobacteria bacterium (assembly GCA_963715835.1). Taxonomy (GTDB): domain Bacteria; phylum Pseudomonadota; class Alphaproteobacteria; order Rhodobacterales; family Rhodobacteraceae; genus Seohaeicola. The sequence goes on from CAVQSH010000001.1 coordinate 15,709, forward strand.
CCCCGTGCGCTGCATGGCGGCCACCACCTTGCCGCCCACGACGATGGCGCGGATGTCGGTGCCGCCCGCTTCCTTGATGAACTCCTGCACAAGGATGTTCACGCCCGCGCCGCGAAACGCCTCGATCACCGATTTGGCGGAACGGTCCGTATCGGCCAGAACCACGCCGATGCCCTGCGTGCCTTCCAGCAGCTTGATCACCAGCGGCGCACCACCGGCCAGCTTCACCACCTCTTCGGTCTGCTTGGGATCATGGGCGAAGGTCGTGACCGGCAGCCCGATCCCGTCCCGCGCCAGCAACTGCATCGACCGCAGCTTGTCACGGCTGCGCCCGATGGCGACACTTTCGTTCAGGGGATAGACGCCCTGCATCTCGAACTGCCTGAGAACGGCCAGACCGTAGAACGTGACCGAGGCCCCGATCCGCGGGATCACCGCGTCATAGCGCGGCAGCTTCTGCCCGTCGTAATAGATCTCGGGCCGACGCGAGGCGATGTTCATGCTGCAACGCAGTGTATTGACGAAATCCAGCTCATGCCCGCGCGCCTCGGCTGCCTCTTTCAGGCGCTGGTGCGAATAGAGGGCCGGGTTGCGCGTCATCATGGCGATCTTCATGGGAAGGGTCCTTTACGGAAAACGTATGTCAAAGCGGCGGCGCGAACACTGGCCCGTCAGGGCTGACCAGAGCCGCCGGACGGCAGGGGCATCCCCGCCAGATAGGATTTGCCGGCATCCACAAGAATGCCGCGCTTGCGGATGGCCGTGCGGCCAAGGATGATCGGCATCGCCATGGCCGAACGATCCGCCAGCGACACTTCGATCCGCCAGCGCCGCCCGCCCAACAGCAGCAGCGTCTCGATCACCAGACGATCCTCGCCCCGGCCCGAGGTGTTCTTGATCTCGCGCCGGTCCACCAGGGGCGCCTCGCAATCGCGCGCGGTCAGGCCACTGGCATGGGGGATGTGAAACCGCACCCAATCCGCCCCGTCCCGCTGGAACCGCACCGCCTTGGTCGCATGCAGCGCCGAGGTCCGCGCGCCGGTGTCGATCTTGGCCTGCATCAGGGGGATCCCCAATTCCGGCAGGGCAATACGCTCGCGCCAGCCGATCAGCATCGGCGGCAGCTTGACCTTGCCGGATTTGGTGTTGGCCATGGTGCCTGTTGTCTCCGGCATAGGGTGATCCTGTGATGTGCCAAGGCCGCAGTCTATCAGTCCGACGCAGCCCGCGCATCCCCCGGCGCGCCGCGTAATCCTGTGCCTTGCCATTGTCCATGACCCGGATGACATATCCATGAAAAAACCCTGCGGACGCGATCCGCAGGGTCGTCAGCTTGGCATGTCGCCAGAGCGGAAATTACAGCTTGGTGGTCCGCAGATAGGGCAGTTTCACGTCGATCTCGCCAAAACGGGCGCGGGCCTGATCGTCGGTCAGGCTCAGGGCCACGATCACGTCCTGACCGGGCACCCAGTTCGCGGGCATCGCCACCGGCACGCCAAAGCTGGCCTGCAACGCATCCAGCGCGCGCAGCACCTCGGCAAAGTTGCGGCCCACCGACATCGGATAGGTCATGATCAGCTGCACCTTCTTGTCCGGGCTGATGATGAAGACCGACCGCACGCTGGCCGAATCCGCCGCGGTGCGCCCATCGGGCAGATAGGCCTCGGCGGGCAGCATGTCGAAAGCCTTGGACACGGCCAGATCCTGATCCGCGATGATCGGGAACCCTGCTTTCGCGCCCGAGAAACCTTCGATGTCCGATTTCCACTTCACATGTTCGGCAACACCGTCCACGGACAGGCCGATCACCTTGGTGCCGCGCTTGGCCCATTCATCGGCCAGTTGCGCCACGGCACCGAATTCGGTGGTGCAGACGGGCGTGAAATCCTTGGGGTGGCTGAACAAGATCGCCCAGCTATCGCCGATCCAGTCATGAAAGGTGATTGTGCCCTGATCGGTCTCGGCGGTGAAATTCGGCACGATATCGTTGATACGCAGGCCCATGGAGGTTTCCTTTCCTGTGATGGTCACAATTGTATTCCAAAATTCATATATTTAGCATCGCACCGATTTGCACCCCCTCCCTTGCAGGTAATCGGGCAGAGTGACAGAGTGTCGCGAATCCAGTGACCTGCCCTGTGATCCAGTGGATCAGGCCCCATATCGAGACACAATACCGAAGGAGATCGACATGATCGAGAAACGTCAGTTCTACATCAACGGTGCATGGGTCGACCCGATCGAGGGGCGCGATCATCACGTCATCGACCCCTCGACCGAAGAACCCTGCGCCGTCATCTCGCTGGGTGGCAAGGCCGATACCGATGCCGCCGTCGCCGCCGCCAAGGCCGCCTTCCCGGCATGGATGAACACCCCGGTCGAAGAGCGTATCGCGCTGGTCGAAAAAATGCTCGAGGTCTACAAGTCCCGGACCGAAGACCTGGCCCAGGCCATGACCATGGAAATGGGCGCGCCCATCGACATGTCGCGCGCCTCGCAGGTCGGGTGCTGGCACATGGCACACGACCAATTTCATCAACGCGGCCAAGAAGTTCAAATTCATCCGCCCGCTTGGCGATCACGCACCCGAACGACCGGATCATCTACGAACCGATCGGTGTCTGCGCGCTGATCACACCGTGGAACTGGCCGATGAACCAGGTCACGCTCAAGGTCGTGGCCGCCGCCATCGCAGGCTGCACCATGGTGCTGAAACCCTCCGAGGAAAGCCCGCTCAACGCCATCGTCTTTGCCGAGATCATGCACGAGGCAGGCTTCCCCAAGGGCGTGTTCAACCTTGTGAACGGCGACGGCGTCGGCGTCGGCTCGCAACTGTCCAGCCACAAGGACGTGGACATGGTCAGCTTCACCGGCTCCACCCGCGCCGGCATCGCCATTTCCAAGGCGGCGGCGGAAACGCTCAAGCGCGTGCATCTGGAACTGGGCGGCAAGGGTGCGAACATCATCTTCGCCGATGCCGATGACAAGGCCGTCAAGCGCGGCGTGCTGCACATGATGAACAACTCGGGCCAGTCCTGCAATGCACCCAGCCGGATGCTGGTGCAGAAGGGCGTCTACGAGAAAGCCGTCGAAACAGCCGCCGAAGTGGCCAATTCCGTCACCGTGGGCAACGCGCACGAAGCCGGCCGCCACATCGGCCCGGTCGTGAACGAGGCGCAGTTCAACAAGATCCAGGGCCTGATCCAGAAGGGCATCGACGAAGGCGCGCGCCTTGTCGCCGGTGGCACGGGCCGCCCCGATGGCCTGAACCGTGGCTTCTTCGTCAAGCCGACGGTCTTTGCCGATGTGACGAACGAGATGACCATCGCACGCGAGGAAATCTTCGGCCCCGTGCTGTCGATCATCCCCTTCGAGACCGAGGAAGAGGCGATCCGCATCGCCAATGACACGGTCTACGGCCTGACCAACTACGTCCAGACGCAGGACGGCACCAAGTCGCAACCGCATCGCGCAGCAACTGCGCTCGGGCATGGTCGAGATCAACGGCCAGTCGCGCGGCGCCGGTGCGCCCTTCGGCGGGATGAAGCAGTCCGGCAATGGCCGCGAAGGCGGCGTCTGGGGCATCGAGGACTTCCTCGAGGTCAAATCCGTCGCAGGCTGGGCGGCTGAATAAGCCACTGGCAACGCAATAAAAAACCGCCGTCCGGCATCCCGGGCGGCGGTTTTTTCATGTCCGTGGCATAAAGCGCCTCAGTCCAGCGTGCGCGCCTCATCCACCAGCATCACGGGAATCCCGTTGCGGATCGGATAGGCCAGTCGCGCGGGCTTGCTGATCAGTTCCTGCGCCTCTGCGTCATACTCCAGCCGCGCCCCCGTGCGCGGGCAGACCAGCGCCTCCAGCATCCGGCGGTCGAACAGCGGTCCATCCATCACTGCATGATCTCCTCGGTATCGCCGCCGCGCAGCGAATATTCGATCAGCGTCACCAGCGTCTCGCGCCGCGTGGACAGGCTGGGCGCTTCCAGCAGGGCCTGCTTGTCCTCGGGATCGAAATCCAGCAGCATCGACAGCGAGTTGATCAGCAACTCGTCATCCGCCTCCTGCAAGCCTTCCCAATCGGTCTGCAATTCGCGCGCGGTGAAATAGCGCGACAGCAGGTTCATGAACGACTCGCGGTCGAAACCCTCATCGCTCTCATCGCGGCCCAGATCACGCTCGAACCCGGTCCACGAGACCTCGACCCGGCGATAGGGCGTGAACCCCGTCACCTCGCGCAGCACGCGGAACCGCGACATGCCCGACAGGGTGATCAGATAGCGCCCGTCCTCGGTCTCGGAAAACTGCGTGACGCGACCGGCACAGCCGATCTGATGCAGACCATGCCCTTCACGTCCCGGCACCTTGTTGGGTTGCACCATCCCGATCAGACGTTCGGGAGTTTTCAGCGCGTCTTCCAGCATCGCAAGATAACGCGGTTCGAAAATATGAAGGGGAAGCCGCGACCGGGGCAGCAAAAGCGCCCCGGGCAGCGGGAATACCGCGATCACTTCCGGCATGTCGAATTTTTTGCCCATGAGCGTGACCTAGACCGGAATGCCCATCAGGCAAATATCATCGAAGACAGTTTGCGCCGTCCGTTCAACACCACGGGGTCATTCGGTTTCAGCGCCTCGAAGATCGTGAAAAGCTGCTGCTTGGCGGCCCCGTCGTTCCATTCGCGGTCCCGGCGGAAGATTTCCAGCAAGGCGTCGACCGCCTCTTCCATCCGGTTGTTTGCCTGCAACGCCAGCGCCAGATCAAAGCGCGCCTGATGATCGGCGGGGTTCGCCTCGACCGCCGCCATCAGATCGGCCACCGGACCCGCCCCCGCAGCCTGCCGCGCCAGCTCAAGCTGGGCATGGGCCGCTTCCAGCGGGGCCGCCTTGGCGATCTCGGCGGGCGCACCGTTCAGCACGGCCTCGGCCTCGTCCAGATCACCCTTGGCGATATGGCACCGCACCAGCCCGGCATAGGCCGCCACGTTCACCGGGTCTTCCTCCAGAATGGCCGCAAAGGTCTGCGCCGCGTCATCCACCGCGCCCTCGGCCAGCATCGCCTCGGCAGCCTCGATCGCCTCGGCCAGACCGCCATCACCGGCCAGTTCAGCCAGTTTCTTGACGAAAGCCTGCACCTCGGACGCGGGCACCGCGCCCTGGAACGCATCGACCGGCTGTCCCTGCCAGAAGGCATAGACCGTGGGGATCGACTGCACCCGCAACTGTCCTGCGATGCGCTGGTTCTCGTCCACGTTGACCTTGACCATCTTCACGGCACCCTTGGCGCCTTCAACCGCCGCCTCAAGCTGGGGCCCGAGCGTCTTGCACGGCCCGCACCACGGCGCCCAGAAATCCACCACGACCGGCACGGTCATCGAGGCATCGACAACCTCGGCCATGAAATCGGCCTCGGAGACGTCCATGATCACAGCCTTCGTCGGTTCAGGCTGCTTTTGTCCCAGTTCCAGCATCTTCGGTCATCCTTGTCTGCAAGTGTTCCTGCGCGGGCCGGTGGCCCGTCTGTCATGTCCCTATATGGGGTGACATATTCGTGAAATCAAAGGTCAAAGGTGGCAAAGACCGGCGCGTGGTCGCTGGGCTGCTGCCATCCACGTGCCGCGCGCAGGATGCGGCTGGAATGTCCCGCCTGCGCGATGTCCTGCGTGGCCCAGACATGATCCAGACGGCGCCCCTTGTCGGCGGCATCCCAATCGGCGGCGCGATAGGACCACCAGCTGTACAAGAAGCCCCTCGGGAATATCGGCGCGGGTCACATCGACCCAGCCCCCGGAATCCTGCACCTGCGCCAGATGATCCACCTCGATCGGCGTGTGGCTGACGATCTTCAGCAATTGCTTGTGGTTCCACACGTCATCCTCGCGCGGGGCGATGTTCAGATCGCCCACAAGGATCGCCTTTTCGGGCCGGTCGCCATGGAACCAGTCGCGCATCTCGGTCAGGTAATCCAGCTTCTGCCCGAACTTCTCGTTCACCGCGCGGTCCGGCACATCGCCCCCTGCGGGCACATAGCAGTTGTGGATCACCACCCCGTTGGGCAGCCGCGCCGCCACATGCCGCGCATGGCCGAGGCTGGCGAAATCCATCTCGCCCATATCCTCCAGCGGCAGCTTCGACAGGATCGCCACCCCGTTATAGCCCTTCTGCCCGCGCGCGACGATGTGATGGTAGCCCAGCGCCTGAAACCCCTCGAGCGGGATCTTGTCCACCGGGCTTTTGCATTCCTGAAGGCACAGCACATCCGGCGCTTCGTCCGCCAGAAGCTTGCACACAAGCCCCTCGCGCAACCGGACCGAATTGATGTTCCATGTGGCAAGGGTAAAACTCATGGGCAGGCTCCGTTCCGTATGTTCGGTCCGAGGCCTAGCACATGGAATCCCCAAGCGGGAGGGGGTCTTGCCACCAATCCGCCCGCCTCAGATCGACACACGCGACAGCAGGGTGGCCCGGTCCACGCGCGATTTGGGATCGGACAGCACGACCGACCCGCGATTGAGCGCCACGAACGCATCGGCAAGCTGATAGGCAAAGTCGAAATACTGCTCGACCAGCACGATGGCGATCTCGCCCTCCTCGCGCAGGGCTTCGATCACCCGGCCGATCTGCTTGATGATATTGGGCTGGATGCCTTCGGTCGGCTCGTCCAGCAGCAGCACACGCGGCTTGGTGATCAGCGCCCGCGCGATGGCCAACTGTTGTTGCTGCCCGCCTGACAGGTCGCCGCCGCGACGGTCCTTCATCTCGGCCAGCACGGGAAACAGCTCATAGATACGGCGGCGGAATGGCCTTGTCTGCCTTGGGCAGGCAGGCAAAGCCCGTCGTCAGGTTCTCGGTCACGGTCAGCAGGGGAAAGACCTCGCGCCCCTGCGGCACATAGGCGATGCCCGCGCGCGCGGCCTGAAACGCGGTCGGATGATCCAGCGGCTTGCCATCCAGCGTGATCGTGCCGCCGGAATAGGGATGCCGCCCGGCGATCGCCTTCAGCAAGCTGGTCTTGCCCACGCCATTGGTGCCCATGACGGCGGTCACCTGCCCCGGTTTCGCGGTCATGGAGATCCCATTCAGGATCTGGCTTTGCCCGTATTTCAGGGTCAGATCGGCAATCTCCAGCATCTCAGCGCCCCAGATAGACGTCGATGACGTCCTGATTTTTCGTCACATGGTCCAGACTGCCCTCGGCCAGCACCGATCCTTCGTGCAGCACCGTGACCTTGCAGTTCAGGCGGCGCACGAATTCCATGTCATGCTCGACCACCACGACCGCGCGCGTCTTGCGCCGCGCGCACCAGCAGCTCGGTCGTGTGTTCCCGCTCCGCCGGGGTCATGCCGGCGGCGGGTTCATCCACCAGCAACAGGCGCGGGTCCTGCGCCAGCAGCATCCCGATCTCCAGCCATTGCTTCTGCCCATGGCTCAACTCGCCTGCGCGGCGGGGCAGGTCTTCGGTCAGACCCGATCTCCTCCGCGATCTCGTCGATCCGCGCCGCCGTCGCACGGCTTTTGCGGTAGAACAGCACGTCGAACGGCCCGCGCGGGTTCTTCAGCGCCATGGCAAGGTTCTCGCGCACGGTCTGCGCCTCGAACACGGTGGGTTTCTGGAACTTGCGCCCGATCCCCTGCCGCGCGATCTCGCTTTCGGACATGTCCAGCAGCGACATGCTGCTCGGCCCCCAGATCACCCGGCCCTCATCCGGCTTGGTCTTGCCGGTGACGATATCCATGAAGGTGGTCTTGCCCGCGCCATTCGGCCCGATCACCGCGCGCAATTCGGCCTGACCGATGCTGATCGACAGGTTGTTGATCGCGCGGAACCCGTCGAAGGTGACACAGACGCCGGACACTTCCAGAAGCGTGCTCATGGCTCACCCTCCTCCTTGCGCCACGCGCCCTTGTCGGGGCCGTAATCGCCCTGCCGGTCCGGCACGGGCCGCAGGACGATCAGGTCGAACAACCCGCCGATCCCCTTGGGGAAGAACAGCGTGACCGCCACGAAGGACAGGCCCAGCAGCACCAGCCACCAGTCGGTCCAGTTGATCGTGTAGAAGCCAAGGTTGATCGCCGGGGCCGATCCGCCCGTGAACCACGACGACAGCAGCGACACGAAGGCCGCCCCGATCACCGCGCCATAAAGCCGCCCGCGCCCGCCGATGGCGACCCAGACCGCCAGGTAGATCGAGGCGATGGGCGCGATTTCCGCCGGGTTGATGATGCCCGCCTGCGGATAATAGAGCGCCCCCGCAATGCCCGCGACAATGGCGGTCAGGGTAAAGACGAACAGCTTGTAGCTTTCCACATGATAGCCAAGGAACCGCACGCGGCTTCGTTGTCGCGGATGGCGCGGATCACGCTGCCCATCTTGCCCGACACGATCCAGGCGAACAGGACATAGCCCAGCCCCAGCGCCAGGGCCGAGGCCCAGAAGAACGCGATCGAGATCACCGATTGCGGCACCGCATCCAGCCCCGGCAGGTTCTGCAACCCCGACAGCCCGTTGTTGCCGCGCAAGCCGCTGTCGTTCTGGAACAGGTACAGCGACAGCGCCAGCGTCATCGCCTGCGTCAGGATCGACAGATACACCCCCGTCACCCGGCTGCGGAACGCCAGCCAGCCAAAGACCAGCGCCAGCAGGCCCGGCACCAGCACGACCATCAGCAGTTGCAGCACCAGACTATGCGAAAACGCCCAGATCAGCGGAAATTCGGACGCCGCCCACAACGCCGAAAATCTGGCTGGCGATGGCGTCCACCACCTCCTTGTCGGTGGGCGGCAGCGCCGCATTGGCAAGCGACTCGACCACGATCAGCTCGGTGCGCGCATACATCAGCCACATGCCGATGGCATAGCCGCCAAGGCCGAAGAACGCGAAATGGCCCAAGGACAGGATACCGCAATAGCCCCAGACCACATCCATCGCGATGGCGATCAGGCACAGGCACAGCGTCTTGCCCAGCGTCTTGACGAAGGAGGTCGAGATGAGGCCCACCCCCGTCACCTCGGACAGCAGGGTCACCACAACCGTGAACACCGACAAAGCCAGCAGGAACCACAGGACCGACGGGTTTCTTGCAATGAAAGAGCGGCTCATGAATTCAATCTCCCGCCGCGCGACCCTTGAGGGCGATGATACCCTTGGGCCGGAACTGGATGAACAGGATGATGAACAGGATCATGTAGGTCTGCGCCGCCAGCGTGTTGCAGGGGTTCAACCATTCGATCCCCTTTTGCAGGAAACCGATCAGCGCGGCCCCGGCCAGCGTGCCCCAGACGTTGCCGACGCCGCCCACGACCACGGTCATGAAACTCTGCACGATGTATTCCGACCCCATCTCGGAGGTCACCTTGGCATAAAGCCCGATGGCCACCCCGGCGATGCCCGCGATGCCGGACCCAAGGCCGAAGGTCAGCATGTTGATCCGGTCCGGGTTGATCCCCATCGAGGCCGCCATGCCGGGGTTCTGCGTCACCGCGCGCACCTCCAGCCCCAGACGGGTGCGCTTGAGGATATAGAGAAGCAGCCCCAGAAACAGCAGCGCCAGCACGAAGATCGCGATGCGGATCATGCTGATCGACACCACGTCGTTGAAGGTCAGCGTCCCGCTCAGCCAGTCGGGCGAGGTCAGCGGCCGCGCCTGCGTGCCGAAGATGTTCTTGGCCAACTGCTGCAAGCGCGATCGAAATGCCGAACGTCGCCAGCAGCGTCTCCAGCGGGCGATGATAGAGCCAGCGGATCACCAGCCGCTCCATCGCCACGCCCGCGCCGAAGGTGACCGCAAAGGCCAGCGGCAGCGCCACGATCAGCGACAGCGTGTAGTCGGGGATGAACAGCTGCACCACATAGCCGGTATAGGCGCCCATCATGATGAACTCGCCATGCGCCATGTTGATCACGCCCATCACGCCAAAGGTGATGGCCAGACCGATGGCGGCCAGAAAATAGATCGACGCCAGCGACAACCCGTCCAGCGCCAGATCGGCGGCCTGGTTCATCCCGACCTTGAACAGGATCGCCTCCAGCGTCTCCTCGGCGGCGGCGGTGATCGCAGGATCGGGTTCACTGTAGAGCAGCACGAACTGATGCGCGTCCAGCGCCGCTGCCTGATCCTCCAGCGTCACCAGCGGCGGCACGGCCCCCGTCGCGGCCAGGGCCTCATAGGCCGTCTCGCGGGCGGCATCGGTGGTCAGGCTTGCCACCGGAATGCCCGCCACCTGCCCCCCGTCAACGGCGGCAATCAGCGCGTCCTTGATGGCGGCCACACCCGTCAGGGGCGGGGCCAGATCGGCCTCGACCAGCCGTGCATAGGCCTCGACCTCGGACAGGGCATCACTGCCCGGCGTCCAGCACAGCGGCGATATTGCGGTCGGTCGGAAGCTCGGCAAACACGGCCGGCGTCGTGGTCAGGATCAGGTTCAGCACGGCACGCGCATCCACGCCCAGATCACCGCCCAGGCTTTCGATGGCGGTGATCCGCTCTTCGGTCGTCGCGGCAAAACGCGCCGACAGCAGACCGTTCAAGCCTGATCTTGCGATCCTTCAGGGCGGGATCGGGTTCCTCGTCAATCGACAGGCGCAGCGGGTCCAAGCTGATCCTCGGACGGGCTGCGCGCGATGGCATCCACGGCGGCCAACCGCCGGACCGGATCGTCGTCCAGCAACTGAAACGCCACCAGCGCCGACCCGACGGCCCGGCGCACCCCGGCATTGGGGCGCAATTCGGTCATGTCGGCACTCTCGGCCCGGCCCAGATCGGCCCCGCTGTCCACATCCGTCAGGGCATAACCACCCTCGGCCTGCGTGGCGTAGTAGAACAGCCCGTCACTGGCCCGCAGATAGACGCCGCGATCCCGCCAGCGCTCCAGAAACAGCGGCACGGTCGGCAAATCAGCCTCCAGAAGGGCGGCAAGCAGCCCGTCCACCGTGCTGCGCGACGGGTTCGCCACGGCATCGGCATTGGCCTGCAACAGGGTCTGGAGCGGCGCGGCACTCTCCTGCGCCCGCGCGCCGGACAGCCCGAGGCAAACCGCCAGAGCGCAACAGAGGTAACGGAGGATCATGAGACTTCCTTGACCGAAGCGCAGTGCGATGGGGGCGCGGATGACCCGCGCCCCCGGTGCAGGCTCAGTAGTTCGAGGTCAGCTGAACGCAGGTCTTGGTCACGGTGTTGTACATCCCGCAGCCCAGATCCTTCCAGTCGCTGGTCAGAACCGCCGAATCCGGCAGGTAGTCGGTCCAGGCATCGCCTCGACTTCCGGTGTCTGGCTGATGATGTCGAACTGCCCATCGGCGCGGATTTCACCGATCAGGACCGGCTTGGCCAGGTGATGGTTCGGCAGCATCACGGCGGTCCCGCCGGTCAGGTTCGGGAATTCCTGCCCGTACATCGCCGTGCGCACGGCATCCACATCGGTGGTGCCGGCGGCGGTGACCGCGTTCACCCACATGTTGAAGCCGATGTAATGCGCCTCCATCGGGTCGTTGGTCACGCGGTCCTCACCGGCAAAGGCTTTCCACGCCGCGATGAATTCCGCGTTTGCGGGGGTATCGGCGGACATGGAAATAGTTCCACGCCGCCAGATGGCCGACCAGTTCGCGATGTATCCAGACCCGACAGCTCTTCCTCGCCGACCGAGAAGGCGACGACGGGAATATCTTCCGCAGACACGCCAGCCGCAGCCAGTTCCTTGTAGAAACCGATGTTGGCATCGCCGTTGATGGTCGAGATCACGCCGACCTGCTTGCCATCCGCGCCCAGCGCCACGACATCGGCCACGATGGTCGCCCAGTCGGAATGACCGAACGGCGTGTAGTTGACGAAGATATCCTCTTTCGCGATCCCCTTCGAGATCAGGTAGCTTTCAAGGATGTTGTTCGTGGTGCGCGGATAGACATAGTCGGTGCCCAGCAGCGCGAATTTCTCGACGCCCAGTTCTTCAAGGAAGTAGTCGGTCGCAGGGATCGCCTGCTGGTTCGGCGCGGCACCGGTGTAGAACACGTTGCGCGACCATTCCTCGCCCTCGTACTGCACCGGATAGAACAGCAGGCCGTTCAGCTCCTCGATCACCGGCAGCACGGATTTGCGGCTGACGCTGGTCCAGTTGCCGAAGATCACGTCCACTTCGTTGACGGTCAGCAATTCGCGCGCCTTTTCGGCAAACAGCGGCCAGTCCGAGGCCGGATCGACCACCACGGCCTCGAGCTGGCAGCCCAGCAGCCCGCCCTTGGCGTTCTGTTGCTCGATCAGCATCAGCATGACGTCTTTCAGCGTGGTCTCGGAAATCGCCATGGTGCCGGACAGCGAATGCAGCACGCCCACCTTGATCGGGCAATCCTGCGCCGAAGCAGCACCTGCGCCGGCCAGAAGGGCCGCAACCGCAAGGCTGGTGAATTTCGTTCCATGTGTCATTGAATTATGTCCCCAGTCATATATCTGCGGGATGAGTCCGGGCCAGTGCCATGCAATCGCTTGCACGCATCGGGGCATCGGAGTCGCCCGCAACATTCATGTTGCTGTCGCGCAGGGGGTGTATCTGCCAGGATCGGCCCTCTGCGCGGCGTCTGCGGCCTGTCCGCATGACAGCCGCACCCCGGATTTGAGGACGCAGAGCCGGACGGGCGCAATTCTCTCCTTCGCAACTGCGGCATTTTTTTCTGCGCCAGCAAAGGAATCGCCCTCAGGGATGCATCTGCACATTCTTTGATCGACTTTTTCCAAACCGGCGCTTCAAAATCCGGCCTTTCCCACCGCGACGCGGATCGCGCCCGGTATTTTCGGGAATCGCTGTGCGCCCGCCCGGTCCGCATGGCGATCATGACGCCTCGGGTCGCGCCGCACCGATGTCACCTGACCCGTCCAGCCCCCCGCGCACAGGCCTTCACGCAGGCGTCGCAAGCGGCCACAGGGCCCGACCGCCGCGCAGAAATATCTGCGGTATTGAGCGCCACCTGAGAACGCATTGTTGCGTAAATGAATACAATCACACAACTTCTGATCGGAAATGCCTGCCAGCCAACATCGCCCCGCGCATGCCCCTCCGGCCATCCGGGCCTGCCGACAGACCAAAAAAAACCCCGGCACTTGGCCGGGGCAGTCCAACAGGGAGGTGCATATGATGACCCGCATATGCGACGGGATCTCGTGATCTTGAACCTAATTCTGATTACAGAATACCACTTTGATCTGCATCAAGACAGTAGGGTTTTCCTTACGCCGCGGAAGTGCATCCCTTATGCAACAAGGCGGTATCCGCCGGATTCGGTGACAAGCAAACGGGCGTTCGACGGATCGGGCTCGATCTTCTGGCGCAACCTGTAGATGTGGGTCTCCAGCGTATGAGTCGTGACCCCGGCATTGTATCCCCAGACCTCGTGCAGCAGCACGTCGCGGGGCACCACGCCTTCGGTGGCGCGATAGAGATACTTCAGGATATTCGTCTCTTTCTCGGTCAGCCGGATCTTCTTGTCATCTTCGGTGATCAGCATCTTCATCGCAGGCTTGAACGTATACGGCCCAAGGGTGAAGACGGCATCCTCGCTCTGCTCATGCTGGCGCAACTGGGCGCGGATACGGGCCAGCAGGACCGGAAACTTGAACGGCTTGGTGATGTAGTCATTGGCCCCGGCGTCCAGACCAAGAATGGTATCGGCATCGCTGTCATGGCCGGTCAGCATCAGGATCGGGCATTTCACCCCCTGCTTGCGCATCAGCCGGCACAGTTCACGGCCATCCGTATCGGGCAGGCCCACGTCGAGGATCACCAGATCGTAAAGCGCTTCCTTGGCGCGCTTCATCGCCTCCGAACCATTCCCCGCCTCGAAGACATCGAAATCCTCGGTCATGACAAGCTGCTCGCTCAGCGCCTCGCGCAGGTCCTCGTCATCATCGACCAGAAGTATTTTCTTCAACTGTGCCATGGGTTTCCCTCCTGTGGTTGGCATAAACATGCGCCCGCAGGGCACAGGCGACAAGTCGGGGTGCCAATCTCTCACGCTGTCGTGTAAAGCAGTGTGCAAATGTTTCAGGTAACACCGTAAAACCCCGTTTCAGGCCCCCGCAACGCAACAGGACCCGCATGAGTTTCACCCCGGATGTTACAGAAATTCTGGCCCGCGCCCGCGCCGATCTGCGCATGGGCGTGCCCGTGGTGCTGCAGGACGGCAGCAACGGGGCGCTGGTTCTGGCTGCCGAGACGCTGGATGCCCAGCGTCTGGCCGACCTGCACGCCTTGGGCGGGACACCCGTTCTGGCCCTGACCGCGCGCCGGGCCGAAACCTTGAAGGCCCGCGCCTATGACGGCGACATCGCCCGCGTGATCCTGCCCGTTGATGCAAGCCTCGCCTGGGTGCTGGGCGTGGCCGATCCGGCCGATGATCTGAAAAAGCCGATGAAAGGCCCCCTGACCTCGCAGCGCGACGGGGCTGCCGACATGCACCGCCTGGCCGTGATCCTGACCAAGACCGCGCGGCTCCTGCCCGCAGCCCTCCTCCTGCCGCTGACCGACCCGGCGGGTTTCGCCACCACCCATGGCCTGACCCGGATCGACGCGCCCCGCGCCCGCCCCCTGCTGGCCGCAGCACCGCAACCGCACCCGGTGGTCAGCGCCCGCCTGCCCGTCTCCGCCGCCGAGGCAGGCCGCCTGCACATCTTCCGCCCCGAGGATGGCGGCGAAGAACATTACGCCTTCGAGATCGGCCAGCCCGATCGCGACAAACCCGTCCTCGCGCGGCTCCATTCGGCCTGCTTCACCGGCGACGTGCTGGGCAGCCTGAAATGCGATTGCGGGCCACAACTGCACGGCGCGCTGGCCCAGATGGGCGAGGAAGGCGCGGGCGTCCTGCTCTACCTCAATCAGGAAGGGCGCGGCATCGGCCTTGCCAACAAGATGCGCGCCTACTCCCTGCAGGATCAGGGCTTCGACACGGTCGAGGCCAACCACCGCCTCGGCTTCGAGGATGACGAGCGTGATTTCCGCCTTGGGGCCGAGATCCTGAAATCCATGGGTTTCTCATCCATCCGCCTGCTGACCAACAACCCGCGCAAGATCGCCATGATGGAAAAGCAAGGGATCACCGTCACCGAACGCGTCCCGCTGAAAGTCGGCGAGAACGCCCATAACCGCGCCTATCTGGCCACGAAATCCGCGAAATCGGGGCATCTTCTGTGACCACGGCCACCGCGCGCGATATGGTGCTGACGCCCATGGGCCTGCGCTTTGCGGGCCGCACCTTCCCCTGTTCCATCGGACGCGGCGGCTTGACCGATGACAAGCGCGAAGGCGACGGCGCCACCCCGCGCGGCATCCACGGCATCGTGGGGATGCTCTATCGCCCCGACCGCATGGCGCAACCCGCCGACTGGGCGCTGCCGATCCGCCCCTCTGACCTGTGGTCCGACGATCCCCGGCACGAGGATTACAACCTCATGGTCCGCGCGCCCTATCCGCACAGCCACGAGAAACTCCGCCGCGCCGATCCGCTCTATGACCTGATCCTGATCACCGACTGGAACTGGCCCCGCGCCGAACGGGGGCGCGGCTCGGCCATCTTCCTCCACCAGCGCCGCCGCGCGGGCTATCCGACCGAGGGCTGCGTGGCCCTGCGCCGCGACCACCTGCTCTGGATCGCGCAACGCCTGCGCCATGGCTGCCGGTTGATCGTGGCCTGAACCGCTGCGTCTCTTTGCTCCAGATATCCATGGAGCAACACATCACTCGTAGGCGCGCTCGCCAAAGATCGCCGATCCCACCCGGATATGCGTCGCCCCCAGCGCGATGGCGCTCTCGAAATCGCCGCTCATCCCCATCGACAGGCCGGACAACCCGTTGCGCTCCGCGATCTTGGCCAGCAGGGCGAAGTGCAAGGACGGCTCCTCGTCCACCGGCGGGATGCACATCAGCCCGCGCAGCGGCAGGTCCAGCGCGCGCGCCTCGGCCACGAAGGCATCCGCCTCGGCCGGCATGACGCCCGCCTTCTGCGGCTCCTCGCCGGTATTGATCTGGAGGAAAATCTCGGGGCAATGCCCCATCTCCTGCGCCAGCCTTGCGATGGTCTGCGCGACCTTGGGGCGATCGACGGAATGGATCGCCTGAAACAGCTCCATCGCCTGCCGCGCCTTGTTGGTCTGCAAGGGACCGATCAGATGCAGCTCGATCCCGTCATAGGTCTTGCGGAAGTCGGGCCACTTGCCCGCCGCCTCCTGCACGCGATTCTCTCCGAAGACCCGGTGCCCCTCGTCCAGCACGGCGGCCACGCGCGCGTTCGGCTGCACCTTGGACACGGCGATCAACGTCACGCTCTCAGGCGCGCGCCCTGCGGCGGCACAGGCTTTGGCGACACGGGCCTTGATCTCGGACAGCGGCATGACATTCCCCCGGCTGATGCGTTCGGGCGCATGAAAACACCATCACCGCACAAAAGAAAAGGGCAGGTCCGAAGACCTGCCCTTCCTTGTTCAACTCTGCGTTCTGGATCAGAACGAGAAGAAGATACCAGCCGACACCAGGTTGGTGCCTGCAGCGTTCTGGGTCCAACCGCCTTCGACCGAAGCGCCGCCGCCCAGAGCGTAGGAAGCGCCCAGACCGAACGATTCGTCGATGTTCAGACCAGCAACGTTGTTGTCTTCAGCTGCGACGAAACCATAGACGTAAAGAGCGTCGTTGGCCTGATAGCCGCCCTTCAGGCTAAGCTTCTCAGCTTCCCAAGCGAAGACGACCGGTGCGGTCGAGGTCAGCTCGCCACGGCCATAGGCCAGAGCTGCGTCGAATGCACCGAACTTAGCGCCGACCGAAGCGAACAGCAGGTTGTCGCCGCCGTCGAACTCTTCGTAAGCGACTGCAACGGTGTAGTCAGCGAACTTGTAGTTAGCGCCAAGTGCCCAGCTGTTGTCGGTGCTGTGCGCATGCAGGCCCATGACCGTTCATGCTGTAGATGACTTCAACGCCGTCACGGGCGTTGGCTGCACCAGCCGACTGAGTAGGCGGACCAGCCGAACACTGCGCCGCCGTCAGACCAGCAGCTGCCTGGGTGTCGAAGTTGGTTGCCAGGATCGCGAAGCCGTTGCCTTCCAGGCCCACGCCAGCCGATTTGGTCGGCAGGTACAGGTTCGGAGCGGATTCGATCACGCCCAGGATGTTGCCCATCGCGATGGTCAGGCCACCGGCCGACGCGAAGAAGCGTGCCTGGTTGCCGCCGGCGTTGGCTGCGTTCTCTTCAGTCTGGAAGCGCTGACGAACACCCAGGGTCAGGCCGCCATCGGTTTCGGTGGTGACGTCGAACTGCAGACGCAGACGGCTTGCGGTGTTGACATCGTCAGCACCCGGTGCGGCGGAGTCGTTGTACAGTGCGCCAAAACGTGCGTAGCCGGAGATCTTGACGTCTGCGACAGCAACACCAGCGGTGGCGACCAGCGCGGTGGTTGCGATAAGAAGATTTTTCATTTCGTTGCCCTCGGTTTTTCAGAGATTGCCCAAAACAGCGAGTCTGCCTTGGGTATGCTCAATCGTTTCGCTCTTTTTGGGTCAGTGATGCAAGCGTCCCTGCCGGTGTCGATGCAAAGCCGGAGGATATGGTGCAGACATGCCACACATGCTTTTGCCCCCTGCAACACGGCTCTGCCGATCTTCTCCTTAGAGTCGGTGCCGTTTTCAAGCAAAGCGCTTGCCCCGCCGGGCTGGCTTGGCTAGGACAGTGGGAACAGATTTCCAAACTGGGCTGGGCGAAGATGAGACAGCAGGCATTCAGGATTGTCACTTGCGGATTGCTGGTTTTCGCAGTCGCCGGCTGCGCCAACCGCGCCGAGGATGACACTCAGGCCGACGGTCAACCCCGCATCTTCGATGCCGGGCGCGACGCCAACGCCTTCAACACCGGCCAGTCGATCTTCGACATCTTCAACCGCAACGCCCCCGATGTCTCGGTCGAAGTGAACCGCTACCTGTGGAACGCCTCGCTGGACGTGCTGAACTTCATGCCCATCGAATCGGTCGATCCCTTCACCGGCGTGATCGTCTTCGGCTTCGGCACGCCTCCGGGCGGCGGCCAATCCTACCGTGGCACCGTCCACATCAAGGACCCCGCGCTCGAGGCGCGTTCGCTGACCGTGGCCCTGCAGACCCGCTCGGGCCCCGTCGCCGCCGGCACGCAGCGCGCGGTCGAGGATGCGATCCTCTCCCGCGCCCGCCAGTTGCGCATCGCCGACGGCAGGCGTTAATCGCTGACAGTGCCCGGCGTGGCTGCGGCCAGGCGCGCGATCCAGTCCATCTGTTGCGGCAGGCAAATCCGGCGCAGGTCGTAGTTCTCCTGCATATACGCCCGCGCGGCCTGCCCCAGGCGCGCCCGCAGGTCCGCATCCTCCATCAGGGCGCAGACCTGATCCACCAGCGCGGTCCCGTCGAAGAAATCAACCAGCATCCCCGTCTCGCCATGGCGGATCGCCTCGCGCAGCGGCGCGGTATCGCTGGCGACAATCGCCGCCCCCGCGCTCATCGCCTCGAACAGCGACCAGCTGAGCACGAAGGGATAGGTCAGGTAGACATGCACGCGGCTGACCTGCAGCAGCGGCACGAAATCGCTCATAGGGGATGCGCCCCAGAAAATGCACCCGCGCCCAGTCTGCATCCGGGATCTGCCCCCGCACCTGATCAATGAAGATCTGCTTCCACGTCTGCCCCTTGGGCGGCTTCGCGCCATAGGACACCTCGTCCCCGCCCACGATCAGAACCTGCGCCTGCGGCCTCTCGCGCAACAGGCGCGGCAGCGCGCGCATGAAGATGTGATAGCCACGGTAAGGTTCCAGATTGCGATTGACGAAGGTCATCACCTCATCGCCCCGCGTCAGGACCCGGCCATCCGGCAGGGTGAAGCGCGCATCCGCGTCAGGGCGCACATGATCGGTGTCGATCCCGTCATGGATCACGCTGATCCGTTCGCGGAACGCGGCCGGAAAGGTATCGGCCTGAAACCGTGTCGGGCTGATGCCCATGTCGCACAGCGGCAGATGGATCAGGTTGTTGAGGTTCTTCATGCGAATCCGCAAGCGCTCGACCTCGTCGACCTTCGGCATGAATTCGGGATCAAAGCCCAGATGATCCCGGTCCGACAGGTGATAAAGCTCGCAATAAAGCCCGATCCGCGCCCGCGGCCAGACATCGCGCAGGAACATCGGTCTCGCCCCAGCCGGGATGCCCCACGATGATATCGGGAACATAGCCCTTCTCCCGCAAGGCCCGCGCCGCACCATAGCAGGCCTCGCCCCGGATCACCTTGGTCTCCGCATCGACCAGCCAGGGATGCACACCCTGACCCGACCTGCGCTTCACCGCATAGGGCACGACCCTGACACCGTTCCACAGCACAGGCTCCTTCACCCGCAGGGTCAGGGCGGTGCACTCATGCCCGGCAGCCGCCAGCGCAGGGGCCAGATGCTTGAACTGGCCGGGAAAGTTCTGATGGATGAACAGGATCTTCACAGGGGCACGCCGGTCCTCACTCGTTACGCCTCCTCTTTATACCCGGCAATTTCGCCCTGCCCAGACCCGCATTTTTATGCGCCGCCACTGGACCATGGGCCAAAGCGGGCCTATCACGCGCAATGAACAGGGCTACAGGCCCCGCAGGATCAACAAGAGGTCAGCCCGATGTCGCGCTATGATGCCGCCCAGATCGAAGCGAAATGGCAAACCGCCTGGGACAGCGCCGGTCTGTTCCGCGCCGTGCCCGCCAGCCAGACGACCAAGCCGAAATACTACGTGCTGGAAATGTTCCCCTATCCGTCGGGGCGCATCCACATGGGCCATGTGCGCAACTACACGATGGGCGACGTGATCGCGCGCTACAAGGTGACCAAGGGCTTCAACGTGCTGCACCCGATGGGCTGGGACGCCTTCGGCATGCCCGCCGAAAACGCGGCCATGGCGATCGGCGGGCACCCCAAGGACTGGACCTATCAGAACATCGCCGACATGCGCGCCCAGATGAAACCGCTGGGCCTGTCCATCGACTGGAGCCGGGAATTCGCCACCTGCGATCCGGAATATTACGGTCAGCAGCAGGCGCTGTTTCTGGACATGCTGGAAAAGGGCCTCGTCTATCGCAAGAACGCCGTGGTGAACTGGGACCCGGTCGATATGACCGTGCTGGCCAACGAACAGGTGATCGACGGCAAGGGCTGGCGCTCGGGTGCGGATGTGGAACGGCGCGAGCTGACACAGTGGTTCTTCAAGATTTCCGACTATTCCGAGGAACTGCTGGAAGCGCTGGACGATCTGGACAACTGGCCCGCCAAGGTGCGGCTGATGCAGTCGAACTGGATCGGCAAGTCGCGCGGTCTGCAATTCGCCTTCTCCCTGATCGACGGCCCGCACGGCGCCGACCGGATCGAGGTCTATACCACCCGCCCCGACACGCTGCTGGGGGCGTCTTTCGTCGGCATCTCGCCCGATCATCCGCTGGCCAAACAGCTTGAGCGTGACAACCCCGAGGTTGCCGCCTTCTGCGCGGAATGCCGCAAGGGCGGCACGACCGAAGAAGCGCTGGAGAAAGCCGAGAAGAAGGGCTTCGACACCGGCCTGCGCGTGCGCCATCCCTTTGATACGGCATGGGAACTGCCGGTCTATATCGCCAACTTCATCCTGATGGACTACGGCACCGGCGCGATCTTCGGCTGCCCGGCGCATGACCAGCGCGACTTCGACTTCGCCACGAAATACGGCCTGCCCATCATCGCGACCTTCCTGCCGTCCGAGGACAGCACGACCGAACTGGACGCGGCCTACGTTCCTCTGAAATCCGAAAAGGTGTTCTACAACAAGGGCTTCGCAGGAGAGGCCTGGCAGACCGGCGAACAGGCCGTCGATGCCGCCATCACCTTCTGCGAAGCCAACGGCGTGGGCTACGGCGTCACCAAGTTCCGCCTGCGCGACTGGGGCCTGTCGCGTCAGCGCTACTGGGGCTGCCCCATCCCCGTGGTGCATTGCGACACCTGCGGCGTGGTGCCCGAATCCAAGGAGAACCTGCCGATCCGCCTGCCCGATGACGTGACCTTCGACGTGCCCGGCAACCCGCTGGACCGCCACCCCACGTGGCGCAACTGCGCCTGCCCCACATGCGGCGCGCCCGCGCGGCGCGAGACCGATACGATGGACACCTTCGTGGACAGCTCGTGGTATTACGCCCGCTTCACCGCGCCCCATGCCGACAACGCCCACCGATATGGCCGAGGCCGACTACTGGATGAACGTCGATCAATATATCGGCGGCATCGAGCACGCGATCCTGCACCTGCTCTATTCCCGCTTCTTCGCGCGGGCGATGAACATCACCGGCCACCTGCCCGCCAAGGCGCGCGAGCCGTTCGACGCGCTGTTCACCCAAGGCATGGTCACGCATGAGATCTACCAGACCCGCGACGCCAACGGCCGCCCCGTCTATCACCTCCCCGAAGAGGTCGAGAATGGCCGCCTGATCGCCACGGGCGAGGCGGTGGAAATCATCCCCTCGGCCAAGATGTCCAAGTCGAAGAAGAACGTGGTCGATCCGGTCAACATCATCTCGGCCTACGGCGCCGATACCGCGCGCTGGTTCGTGCTGTCCGACAGCCCGCCCGAACGCGACGTGGAATGGACCGCCTCGGGGGCCGAGGCCACCTTCAAGCACCTCGCCCGCGTCCACCGCATCGCCGCCGATATCGCCGCCTCCGAACGAGGCCCCGAATGCCGAGGATGAGCCGCTCCTGCGCGCCATGCACAAATGCATCCACGAGGTGACAGGCGGCATCGAATCCTTCGGCTTCAACGCGGCCATCGCCCGGCTCTACGCCTTCACCAACACGCTGGCCAAATCCACCGCCGGCACCGATGCAAAACGCACCGCCGCCCGCACGCTGGCGCAGCTCATGTCCCCGATGACCCCGCATCTGTCCGAGGAAATCTGGTCCCTGCTGGGCGGCGAGGGCCTGATCGCCGCACGCCCCCTGGCCCATTGCAGACGAATCGATGCTGGTCGATGACACCGTGGTCCTGCCGATCCAGATCAACGGCAAACGGCGCGCGGAAATCAGCGTGCCCGCGTGAGATCGACAAGGCAGAGCTTGAAAAAATCGTCCTCGCCCATGATGCTGTGGTCAAGGCGCTGGAAGGGGCCCAGCCCAAGAAACTGGTCATCGTCCCCGGACGGATCGTCAATGTCGTTATCTGACCGACGGACAGTGCTGCGCGGGCTTGGTCTTCTGGGGCTTGGCAGCCTGTCCCTTGGCGCATGCGGGTTCACCCCCGCCTATGGCCCCTCCGGGGCGGCCAGCCGCCTGCAAAACGCGATCCTGCCCGACGCGCCGCAGGGCCGCGATCAATACCTGCTGATCCAGCAATTCGAGCAACGTCTGGGACGCGGCGAGGACGGACCCTACGCCCTTGGCTACAGCTACGCCCTCAGCGGTGACCGCATGGCCATCACGGCGGACAACGTGACCACGCGCTACAACTACATCGGCACGGTGAATTTCGTCCTGCGCGACCGCGTCACCGACGCCATCCTGATCCGTGGCACCGTGGAAGGGTTCACCGGCTTTTCCCTCACCGGCTCGACCTCGGCCACCGCAGCGGCGGAACGTGACGCCCGCGAACGCCTCGCGGTGCTGCTCGCCGACAAGATGGTGACGCAGCTCATCGCCACGGCAAGCAACCTTCCCGCATGAAACTCAGCCCCCGCGACGCCCCCCGCTATTTCACGCGGCCCGACCCGGACCGTACCGGCCTGCTGATCTTCGGCGGCGATGCGATGCGCGTGGCCCTGAAACGGCAGGAGGTGATCGCCGCCCTGATCGGCCCCGCCGGCGAAGAGGAAATGCGCCTTGCCCGCCTGCCCGCCGCCGACCTGCGCAAGGACCCCGCCGCGCTGCAGGACGCGGTCAAGGCGATCAGCTTCTTCCCCGGCCCCCGCGTCGCCTTTGTCGAGGATGCGACCGACACGCTGGCCGATGTGATCAAGGCCGCGCTGTCCGACTGGCAACCGGGCGACGCGCAGATCATCGTCACCGCAGGCGCGCTCACCGCCAAGTCCAGGCTGCGCACCCTCTTCGAAGCGCATCCCAACGCCTATGCCGCCGCCCTCTACGACAATCCCCCCACGCGCGAGGAGATCGCCGCCGAACTGGCCCGCGCCGGTCTCGCCGATCTGGACAACGCCGCCATGACCGCCCTCACCGCACTGGCGCAGGAGATCGAGCCCGGCGATTTCCGCCAGACCCTCGAAAAGCTCTCGCTCTACAAACTGGGCGATCCCGCCCCCGTCACCGCCGCCGACATCGCCAACTGCGCCCCCGCCACCTCCGAGGCGGATCTGGATGACGTGCTCAACATCGTCGCCGAAGGGCGCGACGACCAGATCGGCCCCGTGATGCGCAAGCTGCTGGCCCAGGGCGTGCAGCCCGTCAGCCTCTGCATCAGTGCCGCGCGCCATTTCCGCACCCTCTACGCCTGCGCCTCCGATCCCGGCGGCCCGGCGCAGGGCATCGGCAAACTGCGCCCGCCGGTCTTCGGCCCGCGCCGCGACCGCATCCTCAGACAGGCGCAGGGCTGGCGCATCCAGCGGCTGGAAATGGCACTCAGCCTGCATCACCGACACCGACCTGCAACTGCGCTCGGCGGGGCAGCACGCCCCCGCCATGGCCCTGGTGGAACGCACGCTGATCCGTCTGGCGATGCTGGCCAAACGCTGACCGCCGCGCCACGGAAAAACACCAGCCCCCCTCTGGAAATCCGCCCCGAAACAGGATCAACATGACCCCGGAACCGGCGCACCCGCGCCCGTAAGGGAGAGAACACCAATGTACGAAGTCATCGGCGGCACCCAGAGCCGCGCCTTCCGCGTGATGTGGATGCTCGAAGAGCTGGACCAGCCCTACACCCATACCGCCGTGAAACCCCACAGCCCCGAAGCACTGGCCGCCAACCCCTCGGGCAAGATCCCGGCCCTGCGCGATGGCGATGCGCTGCTCACCGAATTCGACCGCGATCCTGACCTATCTGGCCGACAAGCACGGCAAGCTGACCTTCCGCGCCGGCACGGTCGAGCGTGCCCGGCAGGACGGCATCACCCATATGGTGCTGGACGAGCTCGACTCGGTCCTCTGGACCGCCGCGCGCCACAGCTTCATCCTCCCCGAGGACAAGCGCGTCCCCGAGGTGAAGGACAGCCTGAAATGGGAATTCTCGCGCAACATCGCGCGGCTGGCCGACAAGATGGACGGCCCCTTCCTGATGGGCGACACGATGACCATCGCCGATATCATCGCCGCCCATTGCCTGAACTGGGCCTACAGCGCCAAGTTCGAGATCGACCAGCCCAAACTGCTGGCCTATGCCAAGGTCATGCGCAGCCGCGACGCCTTCAAACGCGCCGCCGCCAGATAAGCCACCCTGCTCAGGGGGCTACGGCCCCCTGATCGCCCTGCGCCGAACCTGACGCCTGCGCCCAGCGCGCGGCATGATCCCCGGCCCAAAGCCCCGTCGCCAGCGCCCCGGTGATCAGATAGCCACCCGTCGGCGCCTCCCAATCCAGCATCTCGCCCGCCGCAAAGACACCGGGCATCGCCCGGATCATCAGGCCCGCGTCAAGGGCGTCCAGCCGGATACCCCCCGCCGTCGAAATCGCCTCATCCATCGGACGCGGGCCCAGATGCGGGACGGGCAGCGCCTTGATCCGCCCGGCCAGACCCGCCGCATCCTGCGGCAAGGGCTGGCCGAATTCCATCAGCAGCGCCAGTTTCACCGGGTCCAGCCGCAGCGCCTTGCGCAGATGGTTGGACAGGGTTTCCTTGCCGCGCGGCCGCGCCAGCCGATCCGTCACCTGCGCCTCGGTCAGATCCGGCAGCAGGTCCAGCACCAGCGGCGCGCCGTCCCGCAGCGCACGCGACACCGCATAGATCCCGCCGCCCTCGATCCCCGTGGCGGACAGCACGATCTCGCCCCGCGACACCTGCGCCCCGGCGCGCAGCGCGATACCCTTGACGGGTTGCCCCAGATGCCGCGCCATATGCGGTGACCAATGCACCATGAACCCCATGTTGGCAGGCTGGAACGGGGCCAGCGGCACATCCGGCAACAGCCCGGCCCAGGCTCCGTCCGACCCCAGCCGCGCCCAGCTTGCCCCGCCACAGGCCAGCACGGTGACATCGGGGCGCAAGACCTGCGGCCCATCGGGCGTGTCGAAACCGGAACCCGTCCTCGATCCCGACCCAGCGCCAGCGCGTGCGGATCTCCACCCCCAACGCCGCCAGCCGCGCCAGCCATGCCCGCAGCAGGGGCGATGCTTTCATCGCCACCGGAAACACCCGCCCCGACGTGCCCGTAAAGACATCCTGCCCCAGCCCGCGCGCCCAATCCTGCACCGCCTCCGGCCCGAATGCCGCAAGTGCGGGGCGCAACACCGGCGCGGCCTCGGCATAGCCCGCCACGAAAGCATCAAAGGCCTCGGCCTTGGTGATGTTCAGCCCGGATTTCCCCGCCATCAGGAACTTGCGCCCCACCGACGGTTTCGCTTCGGCCACCAGAACGCGCAGCCCGGCCTGCGCCAGCGCCTGCGCCGCCATCAGCCCCGCCGGTCCCGCCCCGATCACCAAAGCCTGCATCATCCCTGCCCTTGCCATTGCGCCCGCACGGTCCATTCTTTCCGCTCATGGATGCCAGCGACACCCCGATCTGCCCGCTTTGCCTGCGCCCGATCCCGGCCGACGTGCCGCAATCGGCCCATCACCTGATCCCCAAACTCAAGGGCGGCAAAGGCGGCCCGACCGTCCTGCTGCATCACATCTGCCACAAGGAAATCCACGCCACCCTGACCGAGGCGGAACTGGCCCGCAGTTTCAACACGCCCGAGGCGCTGCGCAGCCATCCCCGCCTCGCCCGCTTTCGCCGACTGGATCGCCAAACGCCCGCCGGGTTTCCTCTCCAAAAGCCCCGGCGCAAGACGCAAGCGCTGACCCCGCGCCCTGCTTCTTCTTGCCTCAAATATCCATGTCCGACAGCCGCCCCTCAGCGGCACATCGCCTTCATGGTGCTGACGAAATCAGGCTTCGCGGCCAGCGTGTCCGCCGCGATGGACCGCGCCACCTCCAGCAGGGCCACCTCCTCGACGATCCGGTCGATCAGCCCGAAGGACAGCGCCTCCTCCGCCGTGATCTTCTGCCCGCCCATCAGCATCAGCTTGGTGCGCGCAGGCCCGATCAGCGCCACCATCCGTCCGGGGTCCGAGGGCTGCGGCAGAAAGCCCAGCTTCATCACCGGATAGAAGAACTTGGCATCCGGCACCGCAAGGCGCAGATCGCAGGCCAGCGCCATGCCCATCGACCCGCCCGCCAGCGTGCCGTTCAGCGCCGCGATGGACAGCCCCGGCAACGCCGCAATCGCGCTCGACAGCCGCTCCCACAGCGGGCTGGTCGCCAGCCCCGCCCGCGCCGCCTCAAGATCGGCGCCCGCGCTGAACACCCGGCCCTTGCCGGTCAGGATCAGCACCCGCGCCTCCTGCGCCGCCTCGGCGATCTCGGACAGCTCCTCCAGCATGGCGGCGGTCAGGGAATTGGCCTTGTCGGGCCGGTTGATCGTCACGGTCCACAGACCGCCGTCCTTCTCCAGCTCGATCATATCAGACCCACCCGGCGACGGATCGCCTCGTCGCGCAGGGACACCTCGCGGCCCAGCCAGTCATCGGCATCCGCCGAACACATCCACATCAGCGCGCGCGCAGGCCAGTCGGCGGGGATGTGATCCTCCCACTCCAGCTTGGCGATCGGCCCCACGCCGCTGGCCTTGATCACCCGCTGCATATCGGTGGCCACCGTGCCCGGCGACAGCCCCATGACCCGCACGCCCGCGCCGCCCGCTTCCAGATGCGCGCAGGAGGTCAGCATCGCCGCCCCCGCCTTGGACGCGCAATAGCCGCTCCAGCCTTCCAGCGGGTTATGCGCCGCGCCGGAACTGATCGTGATGATCGTGCCGCCGCCCTGCGCCTGCATCACCGGCAGGGCCGCGCGCATCCCGTGGAACACGCCCTTCAGATTGATGTCGATGGCCCGGCCCCAGTCGGCCACATCCGCCGCATCCAGCCGCGCGATCGGCTCGATCACGCCCGCGTTGCCGATCAGCACATCCAGCCCGCCAAAGCGGCTCACCGCCAGATCGACCGCCGCCTGCACCTGCGCCATATCGGTCACGTCACAGGCCACACCGACGGCCGCCGCCCCGATGTCCGACGCGATCCGCGTCACGGCAGCCGCATCCCGCGCCGCCAGCACCACATTCGCGCCCGCCGCCGCGAAGGCCCGCGCCGCCGCCTCGCCGATCCCGCGACTTGCCCCGGTGATCAGAACCGTCCTACCCTTGATTGCGTCCATGCTGTCCTCATCCTGTTTTCCCCTTGGTAAACAGGTCAAATCACCGGGTCCAGCACCAACAGCCCTTGACGCTTGGCCTGCATCGGTCACACTGCGCGCCGCATCTTCGCGGAAAGGTTAATCACATGACATTCTGGTCCCGCCATCTGGGCAGCACCGCCATCGCTTTCATCATCACGGGATCGGCGGCCATGGCCGACGTGACCGCGGATCAGGTCTGGTCCGATTTCAAGGCCTATCTCGAAAGCTTCGGCTATACCGTGACCGGCACCGAGCAGACCTCGGGCGGCACCCTCACGCTGGACAGCCTGCCGCTCGCGATGGAGATGCCCGACAACTCCGGCACCGCCAGCGTCGCCCTGAACGGGATGAGCTTCACCGAGACCGGCGATGGCCGCGTCCGCGTGACCCTGCCCGCCAGCATGCCCATCGCCTTCACCTCGACCCCGCCCGACGGCATGGGCGAGGATGTCGCGGGCACGCTGGACTACACCCATGAAGGCTTCGAGATGATCGTCTCGGGTGACCCGGACAGCATGGTCTACGACTACGGCGCCGCCGAAATGGCCTTCACCCTGAGCAGCCTGATCGTCGGCGGCACGCCTGTCCAGATCGGCGAGGCCCGCATGAGCCTGGCCGAGATCAGCGGCAACAGCACCTCGACCGGCACCGACCTGCGCCAGATCGCCCAGACCATGACCGCAGGGGCCATGGCCTATGTGCTGGACATGGCCAACCCCGACGATCCGACCGGCCGCCTGCTGATCTCCGGCGGGCTCGAAAACCTCGGCTTCACCGGCACCATGGCCCTGCCCGATGGCGTGGACATGAACGACGTGGCCGCCGCCATGCAGGCAGGGTTCTCCATTGATGGCGGGTATTCCTATGAAACCGGCGCATCGGACATGTCGATCACCGGCGAGGGGCAAACCTTCGAAGGCAGCACCAGCTCCGAGGCAGGCCGCCTCACGGTGCGGATGGACGGCACCCGGATGGCCTATTCCGGCGAGGCGACCGGCGTGGCGATGAACTACACCGGCACCGGCATCCCGGTTCCCGTCAATCTCGAAATGGGCCGCGCAGGCTTCAACATGCTCTTCCCGATCAGCCAGACCGAGGAACCGACCGACTTCGGCCTCGGCCTGACACTGGCCGATGTCTCGGTCTCGGATGCGATCTGGGGCATGGTCGATCCCGCCGGCCAACTGCCGCGCGATCCGGCCACCATCCAGATCGACCTGACCGGCAAGGCCCGCGTGACGCAGGACATCATGGATGAACAGGCGATGATGATGGCCACCACCCCGCCGGGTGAAATCCACGCCCTCACGGTCAACGCGCTGACGCTGGCGATTGCGGGCGCGCAACTTGTGGGCCAAGGCGATTTCACCTTCGACAACACCGACATGTCCACCTTCCCCGGCATGCCCCGCCCCGAAGGCGCGCTGGATCTGGAACTGACCGGCGGCAACACCCTGCTGGACACGCTGGTCGCCATGGGCCTGCTGCCCGAGGAACAGGCCATGGGCGCGCGCATGATGCTGGGCCTCTTCGCCCGCCCCGGCGCAGGCCCCGACAGCCTGACCTCGCGGATCGAGATCAACGGCGAAGGTCAGGTCCTCGCCAACGGCCAGCGCCTGCGCTAAACGCATAACCGCTTAAACAAAGGGCCGCAGGACACCCTCCTGCGGCCCTTTTTCCGTTCCCGGCGCCGCACGGGTGCCCACGCCCTTGCGTATCCATGCCCCTCGGCCTACCTCACTCCCAGCAAGGAGAACCGCCCATGACCACCGCTTCGCTCGAGACCCTCACCGCCGCCCTGCTGGATGCGGCGCGCCGCGCGGGGGCGGATGCCGCCGACGCCATGGCGGTGCAGGGCACCTCCGTGGCCATCGACATGCGCGGCGGTGTGCTGGAACAGGCCGAACGCTCCGAAGGGATCGACCTCGGCCTGCGCGTGATGGTCGGGCAGCGGCAGGCCAATGTCTCGGCCTCGGACATCAGCCCCGCCACGCTGGCAGCAATGGCCGAACGCGCCGTGGCCATGGCTCGCGAAGCGCCGCTCGATCCTACCGTCGGGCTGGCCGATCCGTCGCAGCTTGCGCGGGATTGGGACATTGCCGCGCTGGAAATGTGCGACCCCACGCCGGAACCGGACCCCGCCACGCTGCAACAGGACGCGGCCCGCGCCGAAGCGGCAGCCCTCGCCGTGCAAGGCGTCAGCAAGGTGCAATTCCGCCAGCGCCGCCTATGGCCTGCGCCATGTGCATCTGGCCGCGAGCAACGGGTTTTCGGCAGGCTATTCCCGCTCGGACCGGGCGATAAGCTGCGTGGCGATCACCGGCAGCGGCACCGGGATGGAACGCGACTACGACGGCGACATGCGGATCATACCAGTCCGATCTGCGCTCCCCCGAGGATGTGGGCACCACCGCAGGCCAGCGCGCCGTGGAACGCGACCGGCGCCCGCAGGCCCAAGACCGGCACCTATCCGGTGCTCTTCGACGAACGCATCTCCTCCTCGCTGATCGGGCACCTGCTGGCGGCGATCAACGGCAATGCCATCGCGCGCGGCTCGTCCTGGCTGCTGAACGCCCTGGGCCAGCCGGTCCTGCCGCGATCACCTCTCGCTGATCGAAGACCCGCAGCGCCCCCGCGCCACCGCCTCGCGCCCCTTCGACGCCGAAGGCCTGCCCACCCGGCGCCGCGCCATCGTCGAAAACGGCATCCTGACCGGCTGGACGCTGGATCTGGCCACCGCGCGCAAACTGGGGATGCAATCGACCGCCAACGCCGCGCGCGGCACCTCCGCGCCGCCCTCGCCTTCCAACTGGAACGTGGCGCTGACGCAGGGCACCGCCTCCCGCGACGACCTGATCCGCGACATGGGCACCGGGCTGCTGGTCACCTCGATGATCGGCTCGACGATCAACCCCAACACGGGCGACTATTCGCGCGGCGCCTCCGGCCTCTGGGTCGAGAACGGCCAGATCGCCTATCCGGTCAACGAATGCACCATCGCGGGCAACCTGCGCGACATGCTGGCCCGGATCATCCCCGCCAATGACGCGCGCCAGCACCTCAGCCGGGTCGTGCCCTCGCTGCTGGTCGAAGGGATGACCCTTGCCGGCGACTGATCTGGACCTTCTGATCAGCGCCGCACGCGCGGCAGGCACCCTTGCCACCAGCTTCAGCGGGCCCTCCGCGCAACGCTGGGACAAGCCCGGCGAGGCTGGCCCGGTGACCGAGGCCGATCTGGCCGTCGACGCCCTCCTGCGCGACCGCCTGACCGCCGCCCGCCCCGACTACGGCTGGCTGTCCGAGGAAACGCCCGACAGCGCCGACCGCCTGTCCCGCCGCCGCACCTTCATCATCGACCCCATCGACGGCACCCGCAGCTTCATCGAAGGCGCCGCGACCTGGGCGCATTCCCTCGCCGTGGCCGAAGACGGCCGCATCACCGCCGCCGTCGTCTTCCTGCCGCTCAAGGACAAGCTCTACACGGCGGGCGCGGGCCTCGGCGCACAGCTCAACGGCCAGCCGATCCGCGCCACAGAGCAGCAGGCACTGGCCGGGGCAAGGGTTCTGGCCACCAAGCCCGTCTACGACCCCTCGCACTGGCGCGGGCGCGACGTGCCGCAGATGGAACGCCACCACCGCCCCTCGCTGGCCTACCGCCTCTCGCTGGTGGCCGAAGGGCGCTTCGACGCGATGCTCACGCTGCGGCCCAGCTGGGAATGGGACATCGCCGCAGGCGCGCTGATCCTCTCCGAGGCGGGCGCCCGCACCACCGACCGCACCGGCGCCGAACTGCGCTTCAACAACCCGCATCCGCAGGTCAACGGCGTGCTTGCCGCAGGCGCGGCGCTGCATCAGGCGCTGTCGCAACGACTGGCCCCCTGGCCCGGCTAGGCACCCGCCCGCGCGGACCCGCCCCACCGTCGCCGCTTGCGGCCATGGAACCAAGGCCTTACCCTGCGCACGAACCCAAGGGGAGAAACCGATGACCCAACGCCTGCACCTTGTCTTCGGCGGCGAGCTGACCAATCCCGACACAACCGAATTCCGGGATGTGGACAAGCTGCATGTCGTGGGCATCTTCCCCGACTATGCCAGCGCCTATCTGGCCTGGAAGGCCGAGGCGCAGCGCACCGTCGATGACGCCCATATGCGCTACTTCATCACCCATCTTCACCGCATGCTGGACGAGGGCAAGGAAACCTCCCCCACGCAGGAGATCGGCTGAGGCGTCATGGCGCGATCCGTCAGCCTTTCCGCCTACCTGCGCATGTCGCCCCGCCGCATCGGACCGGCGCGGCAAGCCGCCGACCTGCCCGATCATCAACGCGCCCGCCCCGAGGGCGAGGTGATCTGGGCCCATGCCACCAGCGAAACCCGCGCGGCGGCCCTGATCCAGATCACCACGCGCCTGCGCGCCCAGCGGCCCGGCCTGCATCTGCTGCTGACGCTTGGGCCGGACGTGGCCTTGCCGCAGCAACTCAGGGATTTCGTGATCCCCGTCGCCCTGCCGGACGAGACTCCCGATGCGGTCAATGCCTTCCTCGACCTGTGGCGACCCGATCTCTGCCTCTGGACCGGGGGGCAATTGCGCCATGCCCTGCTGGATGCCACGGCCGGGCGGCAGGTGCCCATGTTCCTGATCGACGCGGACGATTCCGGCTTCGACACCAGCCGCTGGCGCTGGCTGCCCGATCTGACCAAGGTGACCCTGCGCCGCTTCGACAAGGTGCTGGCAAGCTCGGGCAACTCCGCCAACCGCCTGCTGAAACTCGGGGTGGCCCCCGCCGACATCACGATCACCGGCCCCCTGATGGAAGGCTGCGCGGCCCTGCCCTGCAACGACAAGGCGCGGGACAGGATGGCGCAGATGCTCGACGGACGCCCGGTCTGGCTGGCCGCCATGGTGCAACCCGCCGAGGTGCAGGTCGTGGTGGCCGCCCACCGCGCCGCCCTGCGCAGCGCACACCGCCGCCTGCTCATCCTCGTGCCGGACGATCCCGCACAGGGCGAGGCGATGACCGCCGATCTGCGCCGCGACGGCTGGCGCGTCACGCAATGGTCCAAGGGCGAAACCCCGGACGAAAGCTGCCAGATCCTTGTCGCCGATACGCGCGGCGAGATGGGCCTGTGGTATCGGCTGGCCTCGATCACCTTCATGGCCAGTTCGCTGGAACCCGGCCACGGCGGGCAGGACCCCTATGAGCCCGCAGGGCTGGGCTCCGCGATCCTCTACGGGCCGAATGTCAGCCGCTACATGGCCACCTATACCCGCCTGTCCAGTGCCGGGGCGGCACGGCTGGTGCGCGACGCCGACACGATGGCCGCCGCCGTCAACCTGCTGACCGCGCCGGATCAGGCCGCCGCGATGGCCCATGCGGCATGGGAGGTCACCACCGCCGGGGCCGAGGTCACGGACCGCGTGATGGAACTGATCCAGGACACGCTCGATCTCAAGGCGCGGGCGTGATGCGCGCGCCGGGTTTCTGGTTCACCCCGCCCGACCGTCCCGCGCTGGCGGCGCGGCTGCTGGCACCGCTGGGCACCGTCTATGCGCGCGGCACCGCGCGGCGGCTGGCGCAGGGCAACCCGCAACGCGTGGGCGTGCCCGTGATCTGCGTGGGCAACCTCAACGCGGGCGGCACCGGCAAGACCCCGACCGTGATCGCCCTGACCCAGTTGCTGCGCGACCTGCATCTGGAACCGCATGTCGTCTCGCGCGGCTATGGCGGCAGCCTGACCGGCCCGGTCGAGGTCGATCCGCGCCAGCACCGCGCCGCACAGACCGGGGACGAACCGCTGTTGCTGGCCGCCTTCGCCCGCACATGGATCGCGCGCGATCGTGTGGCCGGGCGCAAAGGCGGCGGCGGCGGCGGGCGCGGACGTGATCCTGCTGGATGACGGGTTTCAGGACCCCGCGCTGCACAAGGATCTGTCGATCATCGTGGTCGATGCGGCCAAAGGCTTCGGCAATGGCCGCTGCCTGCCCGCCGGTCCGCTGCGCGAACCCGTGGACGTGGGGCTCGCCCGCGCCGATCTGGTCCTTTCCATCGGGACGGCCCCGGCGCAGACGGCCTTTGCCGATACATGGGCCAAGGCGATCCCGGTGCCGCATCTGACCGGCAGGCTGGAACCCTTGCAGACCGGCATGACATGGGATGACACGCCCTTCCTCGCCTTTGCCGGGATCGGCCACCCGGAAAAGTTCTTCGCCACTCTGCGCGGGCTTGGCGCAAATCTGGTGCGCGCCGAGGCGCTGGAGGATCACCAGCCCCTCACCACCGCCCTCATGACCCGGCTGGAGAACGAGGCGAAACTGCGCGGCGCGCAGCTTGTCACCACCGAAAAAGATGCCGTGCGCCTGCCGCCCGCCTTCCGCCAGAAGGTCATCACCCTGCCCGTGCGCCTGACACTGGACCAACCCGACACGCTGCGCGACCATCTTCGGTCCTTGCAGACCTCATCCGGCTAGAGCAGTCAGCGCAACCCGCCATCTCACTCCCCCGTTCATCTTGCCAAAAATACTCAAAATCCGGCGTTCGAAACGGGCACTGGCGGCGGGGACAAAAGCCTGCCCCCGCCCCAAACCGTTAAAATCTGGTGAATCCGCGCCCGTAACCCGTTGAAATCGCACGCGGCAAAACATGTCCCACGATGGGACATGCCCATGCCTCAGCCGGGGTTGTCCTGCCCCAGCTTCGGCGCGGGCCGGTCCAGCGCCAGCTCGGCCTCCGAGAACCGGATCGGCCCCCGCACACCCGGAATGCCGCCCGGTGCGATCTTCATCCCGCGCGCAATGACCTGCGGATCGGCAAAGACCTCGGCCATGTCATTGATCGGCCCCGCCGGGATCCCGCTCGCCTCGCACCCGGCCAGCAAATCCGCCTTGCTCCGCTTGGCGGTCTCGGCGCTCAGCAGGGCGATCATCTCGGGCCGGTTCGCGACCCGGTCGGCATTCTTCAGGAACTTCGGATCGGTCGCCATCCAGTCCAGCCCCAGAAGCTGGCACAGCCGCTGATACTGCCCGTCATTGCCGGTGGCGATGATGATATGCCCGTCCGCGCAGTCAAACACCTGATAGGGCGTCAGGTTGGGATGGTAATTCCCCGTCCGCCCCGGCGGCGTGCCGGTGGTCAGGTAGTTCATCGCCTGATTGGCGGTCACAGACACGGCCACATCCATCAGCGCCATGTCGATCTGCTGCCCCCGCCCCGTGCGGCTGCGCTGATGCAGCGCGGCAAGGATACCGGCCACGGAATAGACGCCGGTGAAGATATCGGTGACCGCCACGCCCACCCGCTGCGGCTGGCCGTCGGGCTCGCCGGTGATCGACATCAGCCCCGACATGCCCTGGATGATGTAGTCATAGCCCGCGCGATGCGCATAAGGCCCGGTCTGCCCGAACCCGGTGATCGAGCAATAGATCAGGCCCGGATTGATCGCCGACAGGCTGTCATAGTCCAGCCCGTATTTGACCAGCCCGCCCAGCTTGAAATTCTCGATCAGGATATCGGCATCGCGCACCAGCTCGCGGACCTTCTCCTGCCCCTCGGGCGTGCGGAAATCCACCGTGACGCTGGATTTGCCGCGGTTGCAGGAATGGAAATACGAGGCGGATTTGTCCCCGTCACGCTCGATGAAGGGCGGGCCCCACTGGCGGGTGTCGTCGCCCTCGGGGGCTTCGACCTTGATGACCTCGGCGCCCAGATCGGCCAGCGTCTGACCGGCCCAGGGGCCGGCCAGAATGCGGGCCAGTTCAACGACCTTCAGGCCGGCAAGCGGGGCGTCCATCATTCGCCCAGTTTTTCGTCCAGAATGGCCTTGAGCTCGGCATAGGACATGTTGGAATGCTTCTCGCCGTCGATGATGAGGGTCGGGGTGGAGTTCACGTCATCCGCCTCGGCATTGGCCTGATACCATGCGACCATCGCCTGCGCCGTGTCATTGTCCGCCAGACAGGCCTCGAGCTGGTCGTTCTCCAGCCCCGCCACGCGCCCGATCCGGCGCAGGTTTTCCGCGATCAGCGCCGGGTCGCCGCCGCCTGCGATCCACTCGGACTGCTGCTGGTAGAGCAGGTCGGCAATGCCGAAGAACTTGGACGGCTCGCACCGCGCGACCATCGCGGCCCACAGACCGAACCGGTCGAAATAGACATCGCGGTAGATGAAGCGCACCTTTCCGGTGTCGACATACTCGGCCTTCAGCTGCTTGAGAGGACCGTTGTGGAAGGTCGCGCAATGCGGGCAGGTGAAGGAGGCATATTCGATCATCGTGATCGGCGCATCCTCGGACCCCATCACCATCTCGACAATGCCGGAGGTGTCGATCTCGGCCGTCTGTGCATTGGCCATGCCCAGATCAGGCATCCCGCCGGTCGAGGGGCGCGTCAGCGACCAGCCTCCAGCGGCGAGGGCAAGGGCGGAAATACCGACAAGCGCGGTTCTGCGGTTCATATGTTTTACCTTTCCTTCAAGGGCCGCGCGACGTCGGGCGTCGGCGACCTCAGTGTTTCGACTTGGATAGAACGTTCCGGGCCAGCGATTCAATCGCTGCCCGCAGTTTTTCGTCGCCCACCCCTTCGGCGACCGCCGCGGCGTTGCGGGTCACCACGGGATCGGAGGCAGGGTCATGGCGGGGTTTCGGCGCATGGCTGAAATCGGCCTGTCCATCGGCAAAGCCGGTGGGGGCGGTCTGGGTGATGCGGATGCGCGCGATGGCGTTGTAGCCATAGACGGCATTCACCTTCTCGCGCAGGCGTTCTTTCTGCATCTCGAGCATCGGGGCCTGCGCGCCGGTGGTCAGCACCG
Organism: uncultured Alphaproteobacteria bacterium; assembly: GCA_963715835.1. Taxonomy (GTDB): domain Bacteria; phylum Pseudomonadota; class Alphaproteobacteria; order Rhodobacterales; family Rhodobacteraceae; genus Seohaeicola. The sequence continues at coordinate 51,923 of CAVQSH010000001.1, forward strand.
ACAGCGTCGCCCCCATGCCCTGCCGCCCGTAGGAGACGTCGACGGGTCGGGCGATGCGGGCGATATCGGCGCCCACGATCTCGGGCCAGTGGGTCAGCAGGCGGGTGACCGCGAAACCGCGCGTTTCCCCGGCACGGCGGATCTGGCCCTGAAGCAGGGTGGCCGCGCGGGTGAACTGATATGCGGTGGGTCGCCGGGCGGCCATGTCTTGCATCCTTGAAGCTTGCCCTATTCTAGTAGGCATATGGCGTGATGCCAGCCAATAAGCGGATCAAGGGGGATAAAGATTGCGTGACGCGTCACAGACGGATGCCGGGGGAACGCATCTGCCAGCCAGCCTTCTGGACTGGTATGACCGCCATGCGCGCGCCCTGCCGTGGCGCGTGCCGCCCGAGGATAGCCGTTCGGGTCTGCGCCCTGATCCCTATCGCATCTGGCTGTCCGAGGTGATGCTGCAACAGACGACCGTGGCCGCGGTCAAGGACTATTTCCACCGTTTCACGACGCGCTGGCCCACGGTCGCCGATCTGGCCGGCGGCCGAGGATGGCGATGTCATGGGGGAATGGGCCGGGCTTGGCTATTATGCCCGCGCGCGCAACCTGCTGAAATGCGCCCGCGCCGTGGTCGCGGATCACGGCGGCGTCTTTCCCGACACGCGCGAGGGGTTGCTGACCCTGCCGGGGATCGGTCCCTATACCGCCGCGGCCATCGCCGCGATCGCCTTTGGTCGCGCGGAAACCGTGGTGGATGGCAATGTCGAGCGTGTCATGGCGCGGCTGCATGACATCCACACGCCGCTGCCCGGCGCCAAGCCCGAACTGACCGCCGCCGCCGCCGCGCTGACGCCAGCCACGCGGCCCGGCGATTACGCGCAGGCCGTGATGGACCTTGGCGCCACGATCTGCACGCCGCGCAATCCCGGCCTGCGGCATCTGCCCGTGGCGCGATCCCTGCCGCGCGCGGGCGCAAGGGCACCGCCGCCGATCTGCCGCGCAAGACGCCGAAGAAGGCGCAAGCCCGTCGCGGCGCGGCATCGCCTATGTCGCGCGGCGCGCGGATGGGGCGTGGCTGCTGGAGACGCCGCCCCGATCGCGGGCTTCTGGGCGGGATGCTGGGCTGGCCGGGGTCCGACTGGATCGAAGGCGTGCCAACGGAAGCCCCGCCGATAAAGGCGGATTGGCACGCGCTCGGGGCCGAGGCGCGCCACACCTTCACGCATTTCCACCTGCTGCTGGAGGTCCGCATCGCGACCGTCCCGCAGGACGCGCACCCCGAACGTGGCGAATTCCTTGATACCGCCGCGTTTCGGCCCATCGGATCTGCCTACGGTGATGCGTAAGGTCTTTGACCTTGCAAGACCCGCCTTTGACGCTGTTATGTAACCCGTGAACCCTTTGACAGAGCCGCATATGTCCCAGTTCATCCCCGCCGACCGCCTGACCCGCATCACCCGCGCCCTTCCGTTCTGGATGTCGCTGATGCTGATCCCCGTCGCGTGGCTGGGTGCGGTGCAGGGCGGCTGGACGGTTGTTCTGCTGCCGATCATCACATGGTATTTCTTCACCTTTCTGGATGCGCTGCTGGGCCTGAACACGGAAAACGCCGATCCCGCGACCGAGGACGGCAAGCTGACGTGGTACCGCGCCATCACCCTGATCTGGGCACCGGTGCAGTTCCTGACCCTGTTCGGCCTGATCTGGTACGTCAGCCATACCGGCCACCTGTCGAGCCTTGAAAAGATCGTGCTGTTCTTCGGCGTGGGCGTCATCACCGGCACGGTCGGCATCAACTACAGCCACGAGCTGATGCACCAGAAGAACAGGACCGAGCGCAATCTGGCCGATCTGCTGCTGGCGATGGTGCTGTATTCGCATTTCCGGTCCGAACACCTGCTGGTGCATCACCGCCACGTCGGCACGCCGCGCGATCCGGTGACGGCACGCTACAACGAAGGGTTCCACCGCTTCTTTCCGCGCGTTCTGCGGCAATCGCTGACCTCGGCCTTCAAGGCCGAGCGCGAGATGCTGGCGCGGCGTGATCTGGCCATGGACGGATCTGTCCAACCCCTTCTTCCGCTACTGGGCGCTGCAAGGCGCGATGCTGCTTCTGGCCTTTGTGCTGGGCGGCTGGTCGGGGCTGGCGCTGTTCCTGTGGCAGGCCTTGATCGCGATCTGGCAGCTGGAGCTGGTCAACTACATCGAGCACTACGGCCTGACCCGCAAACATCTGGGCGATGGTAAATACGAACATGTCAAACCGCAGCATTCCTGGAACGCGGCGCATAAGGCGTCGAACTGGCTGCTGATCAATCTGCAACGCCATTCGGACCATCACTACAAACCGGACCGGCGCTTTCCGCTGTTGCAGACCTATGGTCAGGACGAGGCACCGCAGCTGCCCTATGGCTATCCGCTGATGACGATGGCGGCGATGGTGCCCGCCCGTGTGGCGGCGCGTGATGAACCCGCGCGTGCGCCGCTGGCGCGAGATGTATTACCCCGAGATCACGGACTGGAAGCCCTACAACAAGGCGCTGAACCCGCCGCCGCGCTGAGGGGACGGGCTGGCCTTGGGCATCCGGAGAATGCAAAAAAGCTCCGCCGAAATGTGGCGGAGCAGTGTGGTGTTCATGATGTCAGGCCATGAACACCGGCGGTGTTCTGTAAAGCCCTTGGATCAGGTGGGGCCGTTTTCCATCTCGGCCCGGATCTGCTGGCGCAGAAGGTCGATCGGGATGGTCTGGCCATCGCGGCGGAAGCACCAGTAGGTCCAGCCGTTGCAGCTTGGCGCGCCTTCCAGATGGGCGCCGACCTGGTGGATGGACCCCTTGATGTCATCGCCGATCAGCGTGCCATCGGCCCGGACCTTGACCTTGAAGCGGCCGTTCATGGACCACAGCTCCTCGCCGGGGCGCAGCATGCCGCGTTCGACCAGTTGGCCGAAGGGGATGCGCGGTTCGGCGCGCTTGGAGGTCGAGACCTGCAACGCCTCGCGGTCGAACTTGCGGGTGTTGGACAGGCGCTTCTCGGCGACGCGGCGATAGGCTTCTTCGCGTTCGATCCCGATGTATTCGCGGCCCAGCATCTTGGCGACAGCACCCGTGGTGCCGGTGCCGAAGAACGGATCCAGCACCACATCGCCCGGATTGGTCGAGCCGACGATCACACGGTGCAGCAGGCTTTCGGGTTTCTGCGTCGGATGGGCCTTGTCGCCATTGTCATCCTTCAGACGCTCATGCCCGGTGCAGATCGGCAGCACCCAGTCGCTGCGCATCTGCACGCCGTCATTCAGCGATTTCAGCGCCTCGTAGTTGAAGGTGTATTTGGCACCTTCCGACTTGCTGGCCCAGATCATCGTCTCATGCGCATTGGTAAAGCGCTTGCCCCGGAAATTGGGCATCGGGTTCGACTTGCGCCAGACCACGTCATTGAGCAGCCAGAAGCCCGCGTTCTGCATCGCCGCACCGACGCGGAAGATGTTGTGGTAGGAGCCGATCACCCAGATCGCGCCATTCGGCTTGAGCAGGCGGCGCGCCGCCTTGAGCCAGTCGCGGGTGAACGCGTCATAGGCCGCGAAACTGTCGAACTGGTCCCAGTGGTCATCCACCGCATCGACAAGCGAGTTGTCGGGCCGGTGCAGGTCGCCCTTGAGTTGCAGATTATAGGGGGGATCCGCGAAAATCAGATCCACCGAGCCTTCGGGAAGGCTGTTCATCACCTCGATGCAGTCGCCGTCAAGGATCGTATTGAGAGGGAGCATCGCTGCGCCCTTCGCATCTGTCTTTATCGTCATTCTCTGCCTCTGCCCCGGCGCTTTTTGCGCTCTGTGGTTGGGGTCAAAGATGAGTCAAAGCTGATTCGTGGTCAATTTCTTTTTTGAATCAGTCACTTACATTTTTATGTTGATACAAGATATTGTGCACGGGCTTGAAGGAACGCCTATGGTGAGGGGTTACCCCGATATCTTGCAGCGCCAACCTGTGACTTTTTGATGGATAGCCCGCGTTCGTCTCCCAGCCGTAGCCGGGGAACTGTTGCGCCAAATCCCACATGATCGCATCGCGTGTGATTTTCGCCACGATCGACGCGGCGGCGATCGACAGGCTGCGCGCATCGCCCTTCACGATGGCCTGCGCCGGAAGGGTCAGAGCCGCGCGGGATCAGGTTGCCGTCGATCAGCACATGATCGGGCGGGCGTGGCAGCCCCGCCACCGCGCGCTCCATCGCCAGATGGCTGGCGCGCAGGATGTTCAGGCTGTCGATCTCCTCGACGCTGGCATGGGCGACCGAAACCTCGGCGCTGTCCATGATGGCCTGCAACAGAGCTTCGCGGCGGCGCGCGCTCAACACCTTGGAATCGTTCAGCCCTTCAGGCAGACGCGCCGGATCGAGAACCACCGCCGCCGCCGTGACAGGACCGGCCAGCGGGCCGCGCCCCACCTCGTCCACCCCGGCGATCCGGGTCAGGCCCTGCGCGAGGAGCGCGGTTTCAAAGCTGAAGTCAGGCATGGTCATGATCTGTCAGAAACCGCAGATCGCACCCTTTGGCAATGGAAAAGGGGGCCGCTTGCGCCGCCCCCTGTCCGGTGACGCGGTCATTGCCGCGCCCCCTCTGCTCGCCTCAGTAGCGGGCGATGCTGTAGCCTGAGCGGGACAGGCAGTTGGCGTCATAGGCGCTGCGCCAGCCACGGTGCGACTGGATATCCACCGCACAGGAGCGCGGCAGGTTGCGTGCGCCACGGAAGTTGTTCTCGAGGCAGCGCTGGCCTAGCACGTTGAAGGCACGGCCGCGCCGATCCTCGACAGTTTGCAGACAGGCCGCCGGAAGCGCCTTGCGCGCCACACGATCCGGCAGAGGGCGCGGCTTGACGAAATGCTGGCCGCCATGACCGTGCTGCTGCCCGCCATATCCATATTGCTGCGCGTTGCGGTTGGGGGCGAGGATCTGACCCAGCGAGTTCCGGCTGGAATAGACCTCGTCACCGCGGTCGCGTTGCTTGTTCAGCTGGTTGGCGATGATCGCCACCGCCGCGATACCGGCGGCGGCACCTGCAAGGTCGCGGATGTCGGTGGCCCGCGCAGGGGCCGCGTTGAAACCTGTGACGAGGACGGCGGCGGTCAGAACTGAAGCGATGAATTTCCGGGCCATGCTGTTTCCTTTACCTATGTGACATATGGTTGAACGGGGATGACGCACCCACCCGTCGGCGGATCGCATGTGTTCAACTGGGGGCATGGCGGTCAGACAGGCAATATCGCCGCCCGGTTATCCGATAACAGCCATGCCAAGCCCCTATGGTTATTGAATATCTGTGAAGGCAGGCGCATTCTTGCCGACATGAAACACATAAGCCTCTTGCTGGTGACAGCCCTGCTTCTCGGCCTTGCCTCTGCCGCAAGTGCCGCTGACTGCTTTGCCGATTACAAGGCCAAGCGGGACAACCCGCTGCGACTGCACTATGGTGTGGTCCAGATCGCAGGGCCGTGCACCGCCGGTGCCGCGCGCGACGAAATCGCCTCGCGCCTCGAACGGAATGGCTGGACCCTTCTGAACGTTGTATCCCTGTTTGACAGTTCCGGCCTTGAGGAAAGACAGCGCAGTGCAGGACAATATTACCTCCGCTTCTGAAACGCGGCGGGCGGGCAACCGGATCGTTACCTTGGGGCTGGTCGGGATCGTCGCGATCCTTGCGGTGACGGCCGTGTTGCTGTTCCGCAATCTGCCCGATGCCAATGCCTTCAACATGAAGGTCGAGCGCATCTTCGTCGAGAATGACGATCTGACGGCCGAGACCGAGATCAAGCTGCTGGAGATTCTGGCGCAAAGCGGCACGGCCTTTGCCGAGACGCTGACCTCCTACCGCGTGGCGATCTTCGTGCTGCTGGTCTTCGCCACCGCCCTGCTGGTCGCGGCGCTGTTGCTTCTGGCGATGCTGGTCGCGCTGAACCGGCGCATGGCGCAGATCGAAAGTGCGGGGATACAGGTGTCGTCCCTGCTGATCAGCCGCGAGGAGAACACGGTCTATCTGAACAACATGGGCTTCAAGCTGACCGATGCCGCGATGGAGACCCTGTCCGTTCTGGCCGAGGCAAGGCTGGATGACGATGTCCTGAGCGGGGCCGAGATCGAGGCGATCGTCTCGGGCCGCAGCGCCGCCGATTGCGACGAGGCGGCAGGCGCCACCCGCATCAAACGCCTGCGCGACACGCTGGGCAACCAGATGGTCAGCGAGCTTCTGGTCAAGAACATCGCGCGACGCGGCTACATGCTGGCGGTGGACAAGGACGTGATCAAGGTGCTGTGACGGCGGCCCTGCTTCTTCTTGCCTGAAATATCCATGGTCCGGCACCAGCCAGGCTGGGCAGCGTCAGACCGCCTCGCGCCGCCAGCCCGGGAGCCACTCCACCCGGTCACATCCGGCGAAACGGGCCACGCGGTCCAGTTCCGCCTCAAGCCGGGCCTGTCGTCCCTTGCCCCAGGCCACGCCTGCCTCGGGCCACAGGGCGGTGACGCGCAGGACGCCCTCGGCGCGATGGGCCTTCATGTCGATGCGTCCCACCAGGCGCGCACCCTCAAGCAATGGAAAGACGTAGTAGCCGTATTGCCGCTGTGCCGCCGGGGTAAACACCTCGATCCGGTAGCGGAAGCCGAACAGGCGTTCCGCCCTTTTGCGATCCCTGAGCGCGGGGTCGAAGGGGCTGAGAACGCGCAGACGCCCGGTCGGTTCGGGCGCGGCGGTCGCGGCCTCGATCACATCGGGACGTGCAAAGCCATGGCGGTGCGTGCCATCCGCGCCTTCAACCGCAATCTCGATCAGGCGGCCGGCCTTGGCCTGTCTGTGGCACCACGCCCGTGCCTCGGCTGGGGTCACGGTCGCCCAGAAGGCCGCCAGTTCGCCCGGCGTGGCAAAGCCAAGCCGGTCCAGCGCTGCGCTGCAACACCAGTCGATGGTCTGATCCGGGTCGGGGTCCACACCGCGCAGGGCGTCGGGGATCACCCGCTCGCTCAGGTCATAGTATTTCTGAAACCCCACCCGTTTCGTGACGGCCAGATCGCCACTGCGCCAGAGGTATTCCAGCGCGGTCTTGTCGGGGTGCCAGTCCCACCAGCCCCCCGCCTTGCGCGGGGCATCCCCGCGCAGGTCGGCGGAACAGACCGGACCATGGCGCGCGATGTGATCCAGAACCGCCGAGGTCCGCTTGAGGAAGTCCTGCCGCTGCCAGCGCTGCCAAGGTCCGCGCAGCCCTGCGGCGTCGCGCGCAAAGCGCAGCTTCCAATGGGGATAGAAACCCATCGGGATCACGGCGGCATCATGGGTCCAATGCTCGAACAGCGCCCGCTTGCGTTCCAGCAGGTGATCCAGATCGCCGGGCTTGTAGGACGGGCGGCGTGCGAAAAGGATCATGTGATGCGCACGCTCGACCGTGGCGATGCTGTCAAGCTGCACGAAACCCAGCCGCTCGATCAACGCGGCAAGGCCTGCGCTTCCTCGCGCTGGGGCCGTGCCACTCAGAGCATGACGTTCCAGAAACAGGCGGCGGGTCAGGGCGTTGGACAGATGCGGGACAGTCATCCGTCAGGGTTGGCGGAGCGTGTCGCCGTAGTTGATCTGCGGCTTCAGGACGACCGCGCTGTCCGCCGCCTCGCCACGCGTGCGCGCCACGATGATCTCGGCGGCACGGCGGCCGATTTCGGCGCGGCAGGCATCCATCGTCGCCAGACGGCGCGGCAGGCCCTGCAGCAGTTCCACACCGTTGAACCCGGCCAGTCCGATCCGGTTGGGGATGTCATAGCCCTGTTCCAGCAACCACAACAGACCGCCAGCCCCGATCATGTCGTTGGAGTAATACAGGAAATCGAGATCCGGGCTGCGCGCCATCATGGCCTGCGTCATCTCGCGCCCCTTGGCCAGCGCCGAGCCTCCGGAATAGAAGGCGTGATCCACCATCTCGACCCCGCCCTTGGCCAGCGCCTGGGTGAAGCCTTCGAACCGCTTGCGGGCGCGGTGATCCAGCGGCATCTGCGTGCCCATGAACCCGATCCGGCGATACCCGCCGGCGAGGATCGCCTCGCCCATCTCGCGACCCGCGCGGCGGTGCGAGATGCCCACCATCGCGTCAACCGGCGTGCCGTCGGTATCCATGATCTCGACCACCGGGATCCCCGAGGCGCGCAGCATCGCCCGCGACGCATCCGAATGCTCCAGCCCCGCGATGATCACACCCGAGGGACGCCAGGACAGCATTTCGTAAAGGACCTTCTCCTCCTTTTCAGGAAGGTAATCGGTCACACCCACGACAGGTTGCAGGTCCGTATCCTCGAGCACGCGGCTGATCCCGGTCATGACTTCCGGGAAGACCATGTTCGAGAGCGAAGGGATGATGACCGCCACCAGATTGACCCGCTGACTGGCCAGAGCACCCGCGATCTTGTTGGGGACATAGCCCAGCGCCTTGGCCGCGCGCAGCACGCGTTCGCGCGTGGCGTCCGACACATCGCCGCGATTGCGCAGGACGCGGCTGACGGTCATTTCGGACACGCCCGAGGCCTCGGATACGTCGCGCAAGGTCAGCGGGCGATGATCGGTGCGGCTCACGCGGGAGGTTCCTGAAGCTTCTACAGCCGCCACCTTGCGACAAGCGCCGGTCTTGTTCAAGCACGCAAGCCGGGGTAAGACGATTTTGCGTGACCTCGTGGCTCAACTGGATAGAGCAGCCCCCTCCTAAGGGGCAGGTTGCAGGTTCAAGTCCTGCCGGGGTCACCATTGGTCTGCACACATGGCGGTGCGGACAAATTGACCGCCTCCCCTTCACCCGGACCTGAAATTGCCTCTTTGGCGATCTGATCAGGTCATCAAAGCGCCCGGTTTCCGGGACATGCCTTGCGTTGGTTCAAGAAGAATCTTTGGTGACGGTAAAGGGTACGGGCATGACGGTTTCTGCTGCTGAACAATATCTTATCGAACTGGTCAACCGGGCCCGGCTCGATCCTCTGTCCGAGGCGCAGCGATATGGCATCGACCTGAACCAGAACCTTTCTCCGGGCACGATCACCGCCAGCCAGAAACAGGTGCTTGCGCCGAACGCCTTCCTTGAGATTGCAGCCCAAGGGCATTCCGAATGGTTGCTGGCCACAGGGCGGTTCAGCCATACGGGTGAGAACGGGTCCAGCGTGACCCAGCGGATCGAGGCCGCAGGATATACGTTCTCGGGCCGCTGGAGCAGCGGCGAGAATCTGGCGTTCTCGGCCTCGAGCGCGCCGATCAACCTTGATCAGAAGATCGCCGAACACCATGAGGGCCTGTTCCTGAGCGCAGGGCATCGTCGCAACATCCTCGAAGGCTCTTTTCAGGAGATCGGCGTGGCGCAGGTCGCGGGTCCATTCACCTGGAATGGTGTGCGCTACAATCACGCCTCGATGTTGACGGAGAACTTCGCATCCTCGGGCCGGCAGGTTTTCGTGACGGGCGTTTTCTACGACGATCTGAACGATGATGGCTTCTATTCCATCGGCGAGGGCAGATGGGGCAGCGTCGGGAGTGATGACAGTGCTGTGTCCACAGCCGCAGCAGGGGGCTATGCGCTTGGCGTCCAGGCGGGCAGCTCCGTCACCGTCAGCCTTGGCAACGGGACCGCTTGGGGCGTCGTCACGGTGGATACCTCGGATGGCAATGCCAAGCTGGATCTTGTCGACGGCACCCATGTGCTGAGCTCGGTCAATACGCGACTGATGTCGGGCTTCACCGAGGCCAGCCTGCTGGGGATTTCGGATCTTTCGCTTTTCGGTGCCTCTGGCGCGGACAGACTGTCCGGCAACAGCGGACACAACCTGCTCGTCGGAGGGTGGGGCGATGACACGATTATGGGCAATGCCGGCCGTGACACGGTTTTCGGCGGCGACGGCGACGACGTGCTGATCGGTGGGAGCGGGAACGATCAACTGCTGGGCGGCACTGGCACGGACACGCTTTACGGCGGCACTGGCAATGACACGCTGTTCGGCAACGAGGGCGCAGATGTGCAGGACGGCGGCGAAGGGTCCGACACCTACATGATCGAAGGGGCCGATGTGATCAATGACACCGGCACGGGCGCGAGTGATTTCGACCGCGCGCAGATCAGCGCGCCGGGCGGCATGGCCATTGACGTGGGCGGCTGGACCGGGGTCGAGCGGGTCAGCGGTTTCATCGGGAATGACACGATCGACGCCAGCGGGAACGGTGCGGCCTTCTCCTTGCAAGGGGCCCAGGGCGACGATCTTCTGATCGGGGGCTTCGGCAATGACACGATCTTCGGCGGCAATGGCGACGACGCGATCTTCGGGGACGATGGCAATGACCTGCTTCTGGGCGGGTTGGGCGTCGACAGCATCTTCGGGGGCGCAGGCAATGACACGCTGATCGGCAACCAGAGTGGCGACTTCCTGGACGGCGGTGAAGGGTCGGATGTCTATATGATCGAAGGGGCCGATGTGATCGCCGACACCGGCACCGGCGCGGACGATTTCGACCGCGCGCAGATCAGCGCGGCAGGCGGCGTGGCCATCGCCGTGGGCAGCTGGACCGGGGTCGAGCGGATCAACGGCTTCATCGGCAATGACACGATCGACGCGACCGGAGCGACAGCGGCACTGACGCTGGACGGCAGCGCGGGAGACGACCTGCTGATCGGCGGGTCGGGTGACGACACGCTGTTCGGCGGGAATGGCGCCGACCGCCTGGTCGGCGGCGCGGGTCGGGATTTCCTTGTGGGCGGAGCGGGGGCGGATGTCTTCGTCTTTGCGACCGGGTCAGGCAGCGATGTGATCCGCGACTTCGTGCGGGGTACCGACCAGATCGACCTGCGCAACCATGCCGTAATGGACAGTTTCACTGACCTGACCATCAACCAGTGGGAAAACTACGCGGTGATCAGGGCAGAGGGCACGACCGATGAAATCCTGATCTTCGATGGCACCGCATCCGCCCTGACAGCCGAGGATTTCATCTTCGCCTGACGGGGCGATCCCGCGAACCGGGATCATCCTAACCCGACCGGCCCTGAACCCCGACCCTTTTGGCTGGCAGAATCGCCGGGCAAAAAAAGATTTGCGTCAGACCGTCGCACGTGTTTTCGTTAACCTGATCCTGCTTGTGCAAGACAGGCGCGTGCCCTTCCGGCACGGTGTCGCGCGAATTTTCGGTTTGGTTAAAGGTTCAGTGGTATGACGACATACATTCTCAGGACACTGGTGATTGAGAACCAGTACAATCCCATCAGTGACAATTTCACTTTGGTCAGCGCCAGAACCACAACGGCCCGCGTCGCGTTGCTGGGCGATGAAAACTTTCTGCCCTACCAGATCATCGGGTCCACGCCCGATGGCGATACAGAGATCGAAGTCGATGAGAATTTCCTTGGGTCCGTGCTCGTCGACGGTCAGGAAATCGACAGGCTGGAAACCAGTGAGGAGTTTTTCCAGGGAATCGTCTGGCCATCCGCGGCAGGGCCGCAAAGCACGACGATCCTCGTGGTCACCTTTGAGGATGTGGCTGTCGGTTTGGACACGACCTACGTCTTCGCCATCGGCGGCACACCCCTGCCCGAATTCGCCAATGCGTCAGAGTTTCAGGCCTTCGAGGAAAGCATCATTTCCTTTGGCCCGCCGATACATGATCCCGGCCCCGGCAACACCATCGACATGGACAGCGTTCCCCTGGTGGTAATTTCGGAAGACGACTTCATCATCGTCCCCGACTTTCCAGGCCTCCTCGCCAATATTCCCGGCGGCGGCGGTTCGGACACCATTGATTTCACCGATGCGATCGAAACCTATGCCTATCTGGACTACGCGGGCCTGACCTTGGGCCCGATCAACGTGACCCTCGACGGAACGGCCGAGACGGGGAGTATCGTCAAGCAAGGCGTCGGCACGGACAGCTTTGTCAATCTTGGCACCGGGCTGCAAGCGGGATGGATCAGCTCGGGCGGTCTGGCCGTCGCGGGCACCAACCAGAACGATACGTTCACGGCGTCGGTGAACGAGGACTGGATCGAATTCGTCGGCGGCGGCGGCAACGATACTTTCAACCTTGATCTCACGAATATGGGCATCGTGCGGCTGACCTATGACCGCTATGACGGTCAGAACGCTGCAAGCGGTATCACGGTCAACCTGACAACAGGGGTCGTTTCGAACGACGGGTTCGGCGGCGCGGATCAGATCAACACGACCACTGGCGCGGGCCGGCTTGAGATCAACGCGACCGCCCTGACCGACACCATAACGGGCTCTGGCGCGAATGAGCGTTTCATCCTTCTGGGTGGGAACGACACGCTGGACGCAGGCGGCGGCTTCGATCTGGTGCGCTATGACCGCAGCGGCGTGACGGCGGTGAATGTCAACCTTGCAACAGGTACGGCGACGGGCAGCCATCAAGGTCTTGCCTTCACCCATACGCTGTCGAATGTTGAAGGCATCCGTGGAAGCCGGAATGGCGATGACACGCTGATCGGCAACGGTCTGGACAACCAGATCACGGCCTATGCTGGCGACGACATTCTGCGCGGCGGCGGCGGCAACGATACGCTTTATGGCGGCAGCGGCAGCGATACGGTGATCATCAATGCCAACAGCACCGACGCGACCTTTGCGCAGGAAGGTGGCGGCTGGCGCATCACGACAAGTGACGGCGCGGACCTTGTCGGGTTCGATGTCGAGTCCTTCCAGTTCAACAACGCGACGCTGAGCGCGACGGATATCCAGAGCCTCTCCTCCCAGTCGAATGATCTGATCATCATGGTCGAGGATACGGTGAACGGTGACCAGCGCTTTGCCAGTGGCGGCAATGACACCTATGATTTCGTGAACATCGTCGATGGCTTTTCGGTGATTTACTACAATCAGATCACCACGGGTCCGATTCTGGTCGAGATCGATGCGACCACGAATACCGGTACGATCGCGAAGACAGGGTTCGGAATCGATACCCTTGTGAACGTGAACAATGCGCTGGAGTCAGGGTTCTTCTCGACCGGCGGGCTGACGATCTTTGGCACGGCTTTCGGCGACACATTCGACGTGACCGTCGATGACAGCTGGATCGGATTGTTCGGAGGCGCAGGAAACGACACCTACAATCTGGACCTGACCAATGCGGGCATCGTCAGGATTGATTTCCGCAGCAGCGCCAACGAAGCGGCCCTGACAGGGATAAATGCAAACCTTGCAACCGGCATCGTGTCGAATGACGGCTATGGCGGTGCGGATGTGATCAATGTCCTGGCCGATGGGGCTGGCCGGTTGGAACTGGGTGGAACGGCGCTGGCCGATATCATGATCGGGTCGGACCGGAATGATCGTTTTCTGACATTGGGCGGCAATGACACGGTCGATGGTGGCGAAGGTGTGGATACGGTCCGTTATGACCGGCCGGGACTGGGTGCGGTCAACGTGAACCTCGACACAGGCGTCGCCACGGGCACCTACTTTGGTGTCACCTTTACCCAATCGTTGACCAGCATCGAGGCAATCCGCGGCAGTCGTGACGGCAATGACACGATCACGGGCAATGGCGCCGACAATATCCTCGGCGGCATGGGGGGTGACGACCAGATCTTCGGCGGGACCGGCAACGACAGCCTCTATGGCTGGGAGGGCAATGACTCGCTCTACGGCGGCGCGGGCGATGACCTGCTGGAAGGCAACGAGGGTTTCGACCTGATGGACGGTGGCGCGGGGTCGGACACCTATATCGTGGACGGTCTTGATACGGTCACCGATACCGGCACCTCGGGCACGGACCGGGCCGAAATTCGCAACGCGGGCGGTGATGTCCTTGGGCTGAATGGCTGGAGCGGGATTGAGCGCGTCGTGGGTTTCACCGGCAACGACGTGATCCTTGGAACGGGCTACGCCACCGCCTTGACGATCGAAGGCGGGGCGGGGGATGACCTGATCTATGGCACCAACAACAACGACACCCTGTTCGGCGGGGTCGGTAATGACGAAATCTACGGTGAGAATGGTAACGATCAACTGCTTGGCGGGGATGGTGTCGACACGCTCTTTGGCGGTGACGGCAATGACACGCTGATCGGCGGTGCCGGGGCCGACGTCATGGACGGGAACGAGGGTTCTGACGTCTACATGATCGAGGCCGGGGATATCATCACCGACACTGGCTCCACTGGATCCGACCGTGCCCAGATCAGCGCGGCCGGTGGCCTTTCCATCGCCGTGGGCAGTTGGACCGGAGTCGAGCGGATCAACGGCTTTACCGGCAATGACACGATCGACGCGACCGGAGCCAACGCCGGGCAGACCATTCAGGGCTTTGCGGGCAACGACAGCATCATCGGCGGCAATGCCCGGGATAACCTGTTCGGCGGTGATGGCGATGATGTGATGCTGGGCGGGGCGGGCAATGACCAGCTGTCCGGCGGCACCGGCGTTGACACGCTCTATGGTGGCGCGGGCAATGACACGCTGTTCGGCAATCAGGGCGCGGATGTGCAGGATGGCGGCGAAGGGTCCGACACCTACATGATCGAAGGGGCCGATGTGATCAATGACACCGGCACGGGTGCGGGTGATTTCGACCGCGCGCAGATCAGCGCGCCGGGCGGCATGGCCATTGCCGTGGGAAGCTGGACCGGGGTCGAGCGGGTCAGCGGTTTCATCGGCAATGATACGATCGACGCGAGCGGCAATGCGGCGGCCTTCTCGCTGCAAGGCGCGGATGGGAATGACCGGCTGATCGGTGGCAACGGCAATGACACGATCTTCGGCGGAAATGGCGATGACGCGATCTTCGGCGGCAATGGCAACGACCTGCTGCTGGGCGGGCCGGGCGTTGACAGCATCTTCGGCGGTGCGGGCAATGACACGCTGATCGGCAACCAGAGCGGCGATTTCCTGGATGGCGGTGACGGATCGGATGTCTACATGCTGGAAGGTGCCGATGTGATCAACGACACCGGCACGACAGGGGCGGACCGGGCGCAGATCAGCGCGGCTGGCGGCCTTGCCATCGCGGTCGGCGGGTGGACCGGGGTCGAGCGGATCAACGGCTTCATCGGCAACGACACGATCGACGCGACCGGGGCGACAGCGGCGCAGACATTGGACGGCAGCGCCGGCGACGACCTGCTGATCGGCGGGACGGGCAATGACACGCTGTTCGGCGGCAATGGCGCCGACCGGCTGATCGGCGGCGCGGGCCGGGATTTCCTTGTCGGCGGAGCGGGGGCGGATGACTTTGTCTTTGCGACCGGGTCAGGCAGCGACGTGATCCGCGACTTCGTGCGGGGCACCGATCAGATCGACCTGCGCAACCATGCCGTGATGGACAGTTTCGCGGACCTGACCATCACCCAATGGACCAATTACGCGGTGATCCGCGCGACAGGTACCACAGATGAGATACTCCTCTTTGACGGGAACGCATCGGCCCTGACAGCCGAGGATTTCATCTTCGCGTGACGGGGCCATCCCGCCTTGCGGCAGATCAATCCTGAGGACGGAGGCCTGTGTTAGCCTGATGGCATGACACAGGTCCCGTCCCACGGCTTGCCCATTCTGACAACGGATGAGGTGACGAAGGTCTATCGTTCCGGTCCCGTCGCCGTTCACGCGCTGGCGGGTGTGTCGCTGACGCTTTACGAATCCGAGGTGGTGGTTCTTCTGGGGGCGTCCGGCTCGGGGAAATCCACGCTCTTGAACATCCTTGGCGGGCTGGATCATCCGACATCAGGGCGGGTCATGTTCCGCGATCAGGATCTGACCGCGCTTGGCGATGCGGGACTGACCGCCTTTCGCCGCGCCCATGTGGGCTTTGTCTTTCAGTTCTACAATCTGGTGCCCAGCCTGACCGCGCGCGAGAACGTGGCCTTGGTCACCGAGATCGCGGACAGGCCCATGCGCCCGGAAGAGGCACTGGAGCGTGTCGGGCTGTCGGCGCGGCTGGATCATTTTCCCTCGGAGCTTTCGGGCGGGGAACAGCAGCGCGTCGCCATCGCCCGCGCCATCGCGAAACGACCCGAGATCCTGCTCTGTGACGAACCGACCGGCGCGCTGGACAGCAAGACCGGGATCACCGTGCTTGAGGCGCTGGTCGAGGTGAACCGCGATCTGGGCACCACGACCGCGCTGATCACCCATAATGCCGCGATCCGCCGGATTGCGCACAGGGTGATCTATATGGCCGATGGCAGGATCGCGCGGGTCGAGGAAAACGCATCTCCGATGCCCCCGTCCGAGGTCAGCTGGTGATGCGCGCGCTGGACCGCAAGGTGCTGCGCGACCTGCGCGCGATCTGGGCACAGGTTCTGGCGATTGCGCTGGTGCTGGCCTGTGGCGTGATGGTGCTGGTCCTGTCCACGGGCACGCAACGGTCGCTGACCGAAACGCGCGACGCCTATTACGAGCGACACCGCTTTGCCGATGTCTTCGCCAGCGCCACACGCGCCCCGCAGGGATTGCTGACGCGGATCGCGGCAATAGACGGCGTAGCGCAGGTCGAGGCGCGGATCGTCTTTACCGCGATGCTGGATCTTGAGGGGATGACCGAGCCCGCCTCGGCCCGCGTGATCTCATTGCCAGCCTTGGGTGAACCGGCGCTGAACCTGCCGCTGCTGCGGGCGGGACGATTGCCCGATCCGTTGCAGCCCGATGAGGTCGCGCTGTCGGAACCCTTCGCACAGGCCAACGGACTGCGCCCCGGCGACAGGTTCCGCGCCGTGCTGAACGGACGGCTGCGCGACCTTGTGGTGACCGGGCATCTGCTGTCACCTGAATATATCTACACGATCGGTCCCGGCGCGATGATGCCCGATGACAGGCATTTCGGCCTGATCTGGATGCGTGAACCTGCGGCGGCGGCAGCGACGGACCTTGAGGGGGCGTTCAATGACCTGACCCTGAGCCTGTCGCGCGGGGCGCATGAGCCCGCCGTGATCGCCGCATTGGACAGGCTGCTTGCCCCGTTCGGCGGCACCGGCGCCTATGGTCGTGACCGTCAGATGTCGCATGTCTTTATCGAGGGCGAGCTGACGCAGCTTGGAGCGATGGCGCGGGTCTTGCCGCCCATATTCCTGATCGTGTCCGCCTTTCTGGTGAACATGGTGCTGGGTCGCCTGATCGCGCTGGAACGTCAGCAGATCGGCCTGTTCAAGGCCATCGGCTATTCCACGCGGGAGATTGTCCTGCACTACCTCAAGATGACAATCGGTATCGGGGTTCTGGGCGTGTTGATCGGTTGGGGCATGGGCTGGTGGCTGGGTCACGCGATGACGGCCCTTTATACCGAGTACTTCCGCTTTCCGTGGCTGAACTATCGCCCCGGTGCGGCCCCGATGGTGATCTCGGCCCTGCTGGCGTTGGCGGCGGTCGTGATCGGCGCGGTCCGTGCGGTGGCTGCGGCCGTGCGCCTTGAACCGGCGGTGGCCATGTCCCCGCCCGCCCCCCCGGCGTTCCGGCGCGGCTGGGTGGGCGATCTGGGGGCCGCCCTTGGCCTGCGCCAGACCACGATGATGATCCTGCGGTCGCTGAGCCGCTGGCCGGGGCGCGCGGCGGTGACCCTGTTCGGCGTGGCGGGCTCGGTGGCGGTGCTGGTTGCGTCTTTCGTGACCTTCGACATCATCGACGTGGTGATGGAGGATATCTTCGACAAGGCGAACCGACAGGACGCCACGGTTCTGCTGCACCATGCCGTGAATGACCGGGCGGAACTGGACGCGCTGTCCCTGCCCGGCGTTCTGCTGGCCGAGGGTGTCTATGCTGCCCCGATCCGCATCAGCCATGGACCTGCAGCCAAGCTGGTCAGCCTGATGGCCCGCGCTCCCGAGGCGCGCTTGACCCGCGTGCTGGACGGCGCCGGCACGCCCGTGCCCCTGCCGGAAAGCGGTGTGACCCTGCCCGAGGCGCTGGCGGATGATCTGGGCCTGCGCCTTGGTGATACCGCGAGGATCGAGATGCTGGCACCGCCGCGCGCGCCGTGGGACGTAACGGTCACAGGTATCATTCGCCAAAGCATGGGGCAGGATGTGCAGATGGACCGCGACGCCTTTTTCGCGCTGATGAACCAGGCACCACAAGTGAACATGCTGCATCTGGCGATCGACACCGATGACCTGCCCGCCTTGCAGGCCCAGATCAAGCAGACCCCGGCCGTGGCGGGCTTTACCCTGTGGTCGGACGTGCGCGGCGCCATGGAGGCGACGATGAACGAAAGCCTGATCACGATGACGCTGATCTTTTCGACGCTGGGCATGCTGATCACCATCGGCGTGGTCTACAACGCCGCCCGCATCCAGTTGGCCGAGCGCGCGCATGAACTGGCCAGTCTGCGTGTTCTGGGATTTCGTCGGGCCGAGGTCGGCTATGTTCTGGTCGCCGAACAGATGGTGCTGACCCTGGTTGCCGTCCCGGTGGGTTGGGTCGCGGGATACGGCTTTGCGCGGTTGATGACGCAGGGATTCTCCACTGACATCATCAGCCTGCCGCTGGTCATCTCGCAAGCCACCTATGCGCAATCGGCGTTGACGGTCCTTGCGACGGCGCTTGTCTCGGTTCTGCTGGTGCGGCGCAGGCTGGACCGGATCGACATTGTAACGGCTCTCAAACAGAAGGAATGACCATGGCGCGATTTGTCAGAATGATCCTAGCCGCAGTGGTCGGTCTTGCCGTGATCGGCGCATTGGTCTGGGCCTTGCTGCCGCAGCCCGTCCCTGTCGATCTGGTTGCGGCGCGTGTGGCCCCGATGGAGGTGACCGTGACCGCCGAGGGTATCACCCGCATCCGCGACCCGTGGCAGGTGACGGCCCCGGTGACCGGAAATACCACCCGCTCTCCGGTCGAGGTGGGTGATGGCGTGATCGCAGGCGAGACTGTGATCGCCGTGATCCAGCCCGCAGAACCGGCGTTTCTGGATGCCCGCGCGCGCAGTCTGGCGGAAGCCTCGGTAAACGAGGCCGAAGCCGCCGTGCGTCTGGCCGAGGCGCAACTGGCCCGCGCCGAGGTCGAGCTGGCGCATTTCGAGGCGGAATACGCGCGCAACAAGACACTGGCGGCGCGTGGCATCGTCTCGGTCACCATGCTGGAGAACAGCGCACAGGCCGCTGCATCGGGTCGTGCCGCGCGGGAGGCGGCGCAGGCCGAGCTGGAATTGACCCGCGCCACGCTGGACCGTGCCCGCGCGCAACTGATGGGACCTGCGCCGCAGGATCCGTCCCGCGCGCCCGCCGATTGCTGCATCCGCATCACCGCGCCGGTTTCCGGCACCGTGCTTGAGGTGTCCGATCTGAACGCAAGGCTGGTGCAGGCAGGAAGCCCGCTGCTGAGCATCGGGGATATGGAGGATCTGGAAATCGAGGTCGATCTGCTGTCCGCCGACACGATCGGGATCGCCCCCGGCACGCGCGCATATGTGGAACGCTGGGGTGGCGCGGGCGTGATCGAGGCCGAGGTGCGCCGGATCGAGCCTTCGGCCTTCACCCGCATCTCGGCTTTGGGGATCGAGGAGCAGCGCGTGCGCCTTGCGCTTGATATCCTGACCCCGCCCGAGGGGCGTATCGGGTTGGGCGACCGCTACCGCGTCTATGTCCGGCTGGTCGTCTGGTCGGACCCCGCTGTCCTGCAAGTGCCGCGCGCGGCGCTGTTCCGGCAGGATGGGCAATGGGCGGTGTTCGTGGCGCAGGACGGGCGTGCGGCGGTGCAGACTGTCGAGACTGGCCGCATGACCGCCGATTGGGTGCAGGTCGTCGCTGGCGTCACCGAAGGGCAGGCTGTCGTCGCCTATCCCGGCGCACGGATCGCAGAAGGGGTGAGGCTGACGACACGGACCACGGGAGGCGGCGACTAGGCCGCCGCCTCGGGGTCGTTCCATGTGCTGGCCATCCGCGCCGCGATCTCGACCACCAGCTCCACGGCCAGCGTGTCAGGGCTTTCCAGCCAGCTTGCGCAGAAGGACAGGGGTGGCATCGTGACCTCGGTCTGGATCCGCTCCAGCTTGCCGTCGCGCAGTTCCGCTTCGACCAGTTCATGGGGGATTACGGCAATGCCGATACCTTCGGTCGCCAGATGGACCACGGTGGCCATCGAGGCACTGGCATGCAGGTTGATCGGCGGCAGGTAGGGCCGGTTGAACAGGGATTTCACCTGCTCATAGGGCTGTGTCTTGCGCGCAAAGGTGATGAGCGGGAACCGCGCCAGATCGCGCACATTGGCCGGGTTGGGCACCTTGAGCGCGGGGCTGGCGATGAAACCCACAGGGTATTCGCACAGCAGCCGGTTACGCAGCAGCGGCGCGGACAGGGGGCCCAGCAGGAAGGCGATGTCGATTTCCTGCGCCAGCAGGCGGGCGCGCAGAGAGGGGGAGATGTCCACCTCGATCTCGATCGACAGGTTGGGATAGATGCGGTGCACTTCCTTGATGAAATCGGGCAGCCATGTGTGAACGATGGTTTCGGCCACGCCCAGACGGATCACGCCGCGCACGGCTTCGGCGTCGCGCAGGCTGGCCAGCATCTCGGCCCGCATGGCGAGGATTTTCTCGGCATAGACCAGCAACTGCCGCCCGCGCAGCGTGGGGGCGACGTTCCGGCTTTCGCGCGTCAGAAGTTTCGCCCCTACCTCGGCCTCAAGCTGGGCGATGCGGTGCGAAATGGCAGGTTGCGTCGTGTTCAGCTTCTGCGCCGCGCCCCGGAAACTGCCAAGGGCGGCTACCCAGAGGAATGTCTCAAGCCCCTTGAAATCTACCATGGCTCCGGCCCTTTCAGGGAAACGCAGCCTCCAGCCAGCACCCCGGCGCGCGCCATGTCAAGCCTGCCCCGGACGGGTGCGTCCGGCCAGCGTGGTCATCACCAGTGTGGCCAGCACCGATGCCGCCAGCGCCAGCAGAAAGGCCAGACCCGCAGGAAGATGCTGCAGCAACAAGGCCAAGCACAGGCAGAAGGTGGCCAGACTGCCAAGCCCTGTCAGCCCCGCATAGGCGGTTTGCCCCGCGAAGGTGCCGCCATGGTCCAGATGCAGCGATATCGCGATGACGGTGAAGCCGATGGGAAAGGCCATGAGCGCGCCGGAAAATCCGGCACCCAACGCCGATGCGCCCAGAGTGACGCCCCCGACCAGGAGTCCGGCCAGCAGCCCGCGCAGGACAAGCAGCCCCCAGTTCGAGGTCGCCGCCTTGGCATCCTGTCCCGACACCCAGCGCCGCCCGATCCGCCGCGCCGCCAGCGTGACGGCCATGAACAGGACCGCCCCCAAAAGTGGTGGATGCGGAACAAGGCTCAGGGGTAGCGCCAGTATCAACCATGCCAGCGCACCCCCCGCGACCGAGAGGAATGGCCCCGTGGTGCCCGACAAGGCGACAAAGGCCAGAAGGAACACTTGCGTTGCCGATAGGGAAAACAAGGCACCCGCCGCCGCACCGGCGACGAAACCGGGGGGTTGATCCAGTAGCATGAAGCCCAGACCCGGCGCCAGCACGATAGGCAGGCCCACGACCACACCGCCAATGCTTGGCCCCAGCCGCACCGCGATCCATGAAATCGCGATCACGACAAAAGCCGTGCCTGCCATGCGGATGGCGAATGCCCCCCAGATCAGGGGATCGGTCACGAATCCAGCAGCGCTTCGATCCGCTGCGCCATGCCAAGGACGGCCCAGTCCCGACCGCCGGGGGCAAAGATCATCAGCCCGGTCGCCAGCCGCTGTGCCCGCTGCATCGGAACGGTCGCGGCGCAGCCGTCAAGGAAGTTCACCGCAGATGGGTTGCGCAGCATCAGCGCGTTGAGACGGTCGAAATCGGCCTCGACCTCGGCGATCAAGGGGGCCACGGTCGGCACGGTCGGCAGGATGAAGGCATCAATTCCATCCGCAAGCGTATGGAACGCAGCAACCGCGCGGGCGCGATGGGCCAGCTTGTCGGTATAGTCGGAGGGACCGAACCCCTCGGCGGCGCGGATGCGGCGCAGAACGCGCGGATCGCCTTCGGTTTCCAGGCCCTCAAGGTGGTGGGCATGGATGACATGCGCTTCGGTCGCGACTACGATCCGGTTGACGTCACCAAAGCCCTCAAGCTGGGGCAAAGTCACCTCGACGATCTCATGCCCGGCGGCGCGCAGCGCCACCAGTGCCGCGTCGAAATCCGCCGTGACCTGCGCATCCATTCCTTCCATCAGCGGACCTTGCAGAATGGCCAGCCGCAAGGGGCGATCCTCTGCCACAGCGGGTGCGGACGTCCCCGAGAGCACCGCATGCACCGCCGCGCAGGTCGCAATGCGCGGGGCCAGAGGGCCGATGCTGTCAAACGTTGGCGACAGGGGAAACGCCCCTTCCAGCGGCACGGTGGATTGTGTGGGTTTGAACCCTGCCAACCCGTTCAGCACCGCAGGAATACGCACGGACCCGCCCGTGTCGGTCCCAAGCGCCACGTCGGCCAGCCCCAGGGCCACGGACACAGCCGCACCCGAGCTTGACCCGCCCGAAATGCGCGACGGATCGCGGGCATTGCCGGGATTGCCGGTATGCGGGTTCAGGCCGACGCCGGAATAGGCGAATTCGGACATGGCCGTGCGCCCGCAAGGCACCGCGCCCGCCGCCTTGAGCCGTGCCACGACGGGTGCATCCGCCTTGGCCGCAGGCGCGCGCCGCAGAATCGCAGACCCTGCCGCGGTGACCTGCCCCGCCTCGTCGAACAGATCCTTGATCGAGACCATCACACCCGCCAGCGGACCGCTGCGCCGGGTGGCATCGGCATCAAGCGCCTGCGCTGCCTGCATGATGCGGGTTGCGTCGAATTGCGTGTAGATGCGCGACATGACAGCAGTCGGCATGTCCATCGCGCGGTCGATCACATGGCGCGCGCGATCCTCGGCGCGATAGGTGATGCGGCCGCAGGGCGAGGTCAGGGGGGAATGGGTCATGGGAATCCTTGGTGTTCAGGAGATGACGGGAAGACTGACCATAGTGTAGACATGTTCGATGCGGCGGCCCAGACGGTCGTCGATCATTTCCATCCTGAATTCCGTCGCCGCCCTGACCCCGCCGGACAGCACGGCAAAGGTGCCGCACATCATGGCCGTGCCGGGTTGCAGCCGGGTGCCGGCCTGCGCGGCGGGCGATCCCGCCACCAGTTCGGCAAGCGGCCGGATCGACCCGATCTGGCCGTCTTGATAGGGCACCCACTCGCCACCCTCACGGATGAAAGAGCGGATGCGGATATCGTCCAGATGACCTTTCACATCGTCGAAATCCCACAGGACCGGGGCCATTGGCTTGGGGCAGATCTGCTTGGAATGGGCCACGGAATAGGCTTCGAGCTTGCGATCCGTATGATCGGAGCCCAGCCCGAGATAAAGCCGCGTGCCATCGTCGATCAGGGTCGGCTCAGCCTCGCCCGAGGATGTCTCGTCCAGACACTGGATCACGGGGGCGGTCGTGAACATCAGGTCGGACACCCGATAGTAAAGCGGCACGGTCGATGGTGCAGGCACGCCGATGGCGGCCAGTTCTTCGATATGATGGTTGACCGCGTCCGCATTGCGTCCGGTCCATCCGGCGATCACGCCTTGGGTGATCTCGATCTCGACCGGCCCGTGGCCTGCCCGTTCAAAGGTTACGCGGTTGCCCATTGGATTGGTCTGCTCCTTCTTGCAGTGGTTTTCTGGATTGCGCCTCAGCACGGCGCGAAAAGAAGCGCGATGGACGGAAAGGCGATCAGCAGCCCCACCATCACGAGCATGACGAAGACAAAGGGGATCGCGCCCACCATCACATCGCTCAGCCGGCCTTCCTTGCGCGCGCCCTGCACCACATAGAGGTTCAGCCCCACCGGCGGCGTGATGAGCGCCATCTCGATCAGCACGATCAGGAGGATGCCGAACCAGACCTTGTCAAAGCCAAGACCGATCACGATGGGCACGACGATCGGAATGGTGGCGATCATCAGGGCCAGCGTCTCGATGAAGAAGCCCAGCACGATATACATGAGCACGATGATCATCAGCATGCCGTAGGGGCCAAGACCGAACCCTTCGAGGAAACCTGACAGCGCGCGGTTGAGGCCCGTCGCCCCCAGCGCGAAGTTGAGGAAATAGGCCCCCACGATCACGAACATCACCATGGATGTGGTGCGGATCGTGCCCAGCAAGGCGGCGCGCATATTGGCCCATGTGACCGCGCCATAGAAGGCGGCAATGCCCAGCGCCATGACAACGCCGATGGCCGCCGCCTCGGTCGGGGTGGCCCAGCCGGTGTAGATCGACCCGATGATGATGGCGAAAACCATCAGGACCGGGATCAGGTGCGGCAGGCCCGCCATCCGCTCGGCCCAGGTGAAGCTGCGACTGGGGCCGCCCCATTCCGGTTTGATCGTGCAGATCACGGCGGTGATGATCATGAACCCCAGCGCCATCAGCAGCCCCGGCACGATCCCGGCCATGAAGAGTTGCGGCACCGATGTCTGCGTCAGAAAGCCGTAGACGATCAGGTTGATCGACGGCGGCAGCAGGATGCCCAAAGCACCGCCCGCAGCGATGGCCCCGGCGAAAAGGCGTTGATCGTAGCCCTGCTTGCGCGCCTGCGGCATGGCGACTGTGGCCACGGTGGCGGCCGTTGCCACCGAGGAGCCGGAGGTGGCCGAGAACATCGTGGCCGTCCCGATATTGGCATGGACCAGCCCGCCCGGCAGCCAGGAAAACCATGTGTCCAGCGTGGCATAGGTGCGTTCGGCGATGCCTGCGCGCACAAGGATTTCACCCAGCAGCACGAAAAGCGGTATCGCGATCAGCAGGAAACTGTCGGAGGAGGAATAGACCATCTGCCCCAGCCCGCGCATGAGCGGCATCTGGGAAAAGAACTGGTCCAGCCCGAACCCGAGGATGAAGAGTGCAGCCCCTACGGGCACCGACAGCGCCAGAAGAACCGCAAGACCGATCGAGACATACCAGATCATTCGACTTCTCCCGTCTCGACCGGGATCGAGGCAATCTGTTCCACCAGTTCGAACCGGCGCAAGGCGGTCAGGAACACGGTCAGCCCCAGCAGCAGGCCCGAGGTCACCACCATCCAGGCCCAGCCCCCGAACCAGACGACTTGCGGCATCCACAAGGGGACGCCCAGCGGCGTGTTGGACCGCGATCCCCGCGCCAGCGACTTGGCCAGCACATCATAGGCGTGCCATGCGACCAGAACCGCCACAAGCAGGACAGAGGCCAGCGCTACGATATCCAGCACTGCACGTCCCAGCACAGGCAGGCGGTTGTGGATCAGGTCGATCCGCACATGGGCGCGTTCCACGAGAGCATAGGAAAACCCCCATGTCGCAATCGCGGCCATCACATAGCCCGACAGTTCATCTGCGCCGCCGATCCGCATCGCGGGAAACTGGCGGCCCAGAACTTCGGTCATGATGAGGGCGACCGCGACCAGCAGCACGGACCCGCAGAGCAGGGCAATCCATCGGTTGGCAGTCCTCAGGGCCTCGGCGATCTGCATCGCCCTTGCGGCCAGTCTGTCCGAACCTGTCATCTTGCCCTGCTCCTTTTCAGTTGCTCGCGATCCGCGATCAGTTGGCGATGCTGACGCCCAGCGCGGCACCCACGGTCTCGTTCCAGCGCTGCGACCAGTCGCCGCCTGCGCGCTCGGCCCAATCGGGCAGGATCGTGCTTTCCAGGACCTCGACCGCACGGGCCTGATCCGCCTCGCTCAGCTCCACCAGGGTCATCGACGCAGGCGCACCGGCGGCGCAGTCACCCGATCCGGTCAGGCAGGCGATGTCACGGGCCAGGGCACCAGCGGCGTCGTCCCATGCGGGGTCTTCGAACCCGGTCTTGGCCTGCTCGGTCAGGAAAGCCTGCACGGCAGGGTCGAGCCCTTCCCAGACGTCCAGGTTCACGGCCGTGATCACCGGATCCCAGCCACCCAGCGGCAGGTTGACCAGATGGGTCGAGGATTCGAACCAGCCCGAGGCGTATCCCGACCCGGCACCGGTCACCGCGCAGTCAATCACGCCACGCTCCAGCGCGCCCGGCACTTCGGAGAAGGCCATGGTGATGCCCTCGGCGCCCAGTGCTTCAAGGAACAGGGTGGTCATGCGACCCGAACCCCGGATCTTCTTGCCTTCCAGATCGGCAAGGCTGGCCACTTCGGCGTTGCAGAAGACGATCTGCGGCGGATAGGGCGCAATCGCCAGCATGTGGGCGTTGAACCGGTCACGCATGATGTCGGCGACCATCGGTTTTGCGGCATCGGCCATCTTGCGTGCGCTTGCGGCGTCGGTGGCCAGAAGCGGCACGTCCAGACCTTCCAGTTCGGGTGCATCCGCCACGGTGTAGTCACCCACGGTCATGCCCACATCGAACACACCGTCGCCCAGCATGCGGAACACATCGCCGCCGGCCACGCCCATCTGGTTGAAGGTGGTCATGTTGATGGTGATCTTGCCGCCCGAGGCTTCGGGAACGGTCTCTTCCCAGAATTTGCGCTCGAAGTTCAGATAAAGCGGCAGGTTGCTCCAGCTGCCCACCACGGAGAGCGAGGTTTCGGGCAGATCCTGCGCAGAGGCGCTGATGGCGATGGGCAGCAGCGCTGCCGAAGTCAGAAGGGTACGAAATACGGGCGTCATATATGGTCTCCTTGTTGAGGTCAGTTATTGGTCTTGGAACACGTACGGCAAAGGGCCGTCACGCGTCGGTCGGCAAGTCAGTCACCAGCATGTGGCCGGGTTCATGCATGATCGCGATGGCAGGCCTGGCCTTGCGGATCGCGGATTGCGGGGTCACGCCGCAGGCCCAGAACACCGGCACGTCACCGGGTTCAAGGATCGGCGCATCGCCGAATTCCGGCGTGTGGATGTCCCGGATGCCGATGGCGGCAGGATCGCCGAAATGCACCGGCGCGCCATGGGCCTGCGGCATCTGCGCCGACAGAACCATAGCGCGGATCGCGTCGGATGTCGAAAACCCGCGCATCGACACCACCATCGGCCCGCCAAAGGGACCGGCGGCATGGGTCTGGATATCGGTCACATACATCGGCACGTTGCGGCCCGCCGCGATATGGCGGACGGGGATGCGCGCCTGCAGCAAGGCGGTTTCGAAGGAAAACGAACACCCCAGAACGAAGCTGACGAAATCGTCACGCCACAGGTCGCTGATATTGGTCAGTTGCTCGGCGGGCTGGCCATCGCGAAAGACGCGGTAGCGCGGCACATCGGTGCGGATGTCGATACCGTCACCCAGCATCGGCAGCGATGGGTCACCCGGCTCGGACACGCCCAGGATCGGCGCGGGCTTGGGGTTGACCACGCAGAACCGGAGGAACTCGCCCGCCAGATCACGCGGCAGGATCACGACATTGCCCTGCTGATACCCCTTGGCCTGCCCGCTGGTCGGCGCGGCAAAGCGCCCTTCGCGGCAGGCCAGCCGCAGTGCGGCGGCGGTTTCGAAATGAGTGGTGGCGTCGGACGGTGTATCCAGCATGGTTGCGCAATCCTTGGAGTTCGCTGCGGACCGCCTGGCAGACCGACCCGCACGCCCAGTAAGCCCGAGATGCGAAAATTAGTCGAATTTTAAGATTTCATCGCTTTCGATCAATTCTACTTATCGCGCTCTGCGGCGATCAGAAGATGTTCGACCGTTCATACTGCACGGGCCAGATGACGTTCTGCGCCTTCAACGCGTTCGCCGCCTTCAGCGGCCAGTGCGGGTCAGCCAGCAAGCCACGCCCCAGCAGAACCAGATCGGCATCGCCGTTGGCGATGATGGATTCCGCCAGATCGGGCGCGTGGATCAACCCGACCGCGCCTGTCGCCAACCCGGTCTCGGCCCTGATACGGCGTGCAAAGGGCACCTGATAGCCGGGATGGATCGGGATCTGCTGGCGCGGGTCGTTCCCGCCCGAGGAGCAGTCGATCAGGTCCACGTCGCCGCGCGCCTTGAGGATATGGCACAGTTGCACGCTGTCCTCGACCGTCCAGCCACCCTCGACCCAGTCGGTCACGCTCAGACGCACGAACAGCGGCAGGTCCTGCGGCCATTCGCTGCGCATGGCGTCCAGCGATTCGATCAGAAAGCGGATACGATTGTCGAAACCTCCACCATAGGCATCCCTCCGTTCATTGCTGAGCGGCGAGTAGAACTGATGGATCAGGTAGCCATGGGCGGCATGCAGTTCGACGATCCTGAACCCCGCCTCGCGCGCGCGGCGGGTGGCCTGCGCCAGCGCATCCAACTCGGCCTGAATGCCGTTTGCATCCAGCGCCTCCGGCGTCGGCCAACCGGCGGCATAGGCGCGGGCCGAGGGGGCAACGGTGCTCCACCCACCCTCGGCGGGTGGCACGGGGTGCGAGCCTTCCCACGGCCGCCCGACCGAAGCCTTGCGGCCCGCATGGCCCAACTGGATCGCAGGCACCGCCCCCTGCGAGGCGACAAAGCCCGCGATCCGCGCCAAGGCATCGCGTTGCGCGTCATTCCACAGCCCAAGATCATGCGGCGTGATGCGGGCGCGGGGGCTGACATGCACGGCTTCGGTGCAGACGATCCCCACGCCGCCCGTTGCCCGCGCGCCCAGATGCATGAAATGCCAGTCATTCGGCATCCCCTCCTGCGCTGAATACTGGCACATGGGGGACAGCATGATCCGGTTGCGCACAGTGACCGAGCGGAAGTTGATCGGACGAAACAGATGCGGGTTCGGATCGCGGCGCAGGATGCGGCGGGCGTTCTCGCCGGTCACGCGGGAATCCGTGGAAGTGCCGGTGTCGGTCATGATGTCTCCTTCAGAGGCGGGCCGCACCTTGCGGTCGGGACATGGCATGTGGATGGAAGCCATGGATATCCAGATGGCTAACCCGGCGAAGGATCATAAGTCGAATTTTATAAATTTATCCGTTGCGATCAGTTTGGCTGATCGCATGGAGGGTCACAGCAGGATCGGCGACAGAGGATATCCGATAGGGCGTTCCGCGCCAGTCTCGGTCACGATCACCATCTCGCCCAGCGCGGCACCACCGATACCCGGCAGGAAAAGGTTGGGATGCAGTTCCAGCACCATGCCGGGTGCAAGGACACCGCCCGCACCCTCGTCCCGGACGAGCGGCCCGGCCACACCGAAACTTTGCACGAAAGCATCTGTCAGGATCGGATCCTCATAGGACAGGCCCAATCCGTGACCGAAGCGGAACCTCTGCGCACCACCAAGGTTCAGCCCTGCGGTGGCCGCGACAAAAGCTGCCTCCATCGTATCGGCCAGATCAGACACCGCCACGCCGGGACGCGCCATGGCCAGACCTGCCTGCAGGCACCCCGCGACGACCTCCATCAATTGCAGATGTTCCGACCGCATCGGCCCGATCGCACCCATCCGGATGCCATGCGCCCAATGCCCGTCCACCGTCAGCGCGACCCCCATGAGCACCTGATCCCCTGCCGAGACCGGGGCCGAGGTTTCCTCGGGCCAATACCGGGGCCGATCTGCTTGGGCCCGCACCGTCAGCCATGTCCGGCAATAGTCGGCACCTTTGGACAGGGCCAAGCCCTCCAACGCGCGCTGTGCCTCTGCTGCGGGATGGCCGGGCCGCAGGACAGCGGGCAGATGCGCGAACATGGCGTCGCAGATCGCGGCCCCCGCGCGATGAAGCGCGAGCGCCGCCGGTTCCTTGACCAGACGCATCCTGTCCAGCACCCGGGCTGCACCGGAATCGTGCACGATCAAAGGCTCCCAGCGCACGCACCGCTCCCAAGGGCATCTCGTCGATCCCGATGACTTCGACCTGAGCCGCTGGCAGCAAGTCGCGCAAGATCGCAGGCCACGCGGCAAAGGGACAATAGACCGGGTCCAGTTCAGGCAGGGTTTCAGCGGCCATCGGCTGCATGAAAGGGCTGGAAAGGATCAGTCTTGTCCGTTCAGGCGTCAGCACCAGAAGGGATGCAGATTCATGCCCGTCCCAACCGGTCAGATAGCGCAACGCGCCATGCGATTTGGTGCCTGCCCCCAATGCACTGCCAATGCCGAACACCAGAACAGGACGTCCGATCCGCGCCAGAAAATCCGCGCGCCGGTGACGGCAAAGGTCGGGATCGGCGTCACGCAGGCGCCGGATCATCGCGCGGCGCCGTGATCGGGATGGCGCACGGCTGCGCGCCTAGCGCAGCCGGTTGGGACAGGACAGCAACTGCGCGTCATACATCACCGCCCGGTCCTGCACCGTCCCCGCGATCCGCACCAGCCAGCTTTTCGCGTTGTAGGAGGCGCGCGCGAAACCCGTGTGCCCCTCGTGATAGGCCAGATACTGGTTGCGCGCATCGGTAAGCGCTATGCCATTGCGGTCGCGTGAGCGGTTCATGTACCAGCCCATGAAATCGGTGGCGTCGTCGATCCGGTCGCGCCGGGCACTCATCCGCCCCTGATCGACCTGATACTCGCGCCACGTCGCATCCAGCGCCTGGCTGTAGCCATAGGCCGAGCTTTGCCGCCCCATCGGGATGACACCCAGCGTATACTGGAACGGCGTGCGCGCGTTCCCGATGAATTTGCTTTCCTGATAGATCGTGGCCATCTGCACGGCCACGGGCACGCCCCAACGGCGTTCGGTCGCGCGCAGGGCGCGGGCGTAGTTCGGGCGCTCGCTGAGTATGGCGCAGGCATTGTCCAGATTGCGCGGCGCCGAGAACTCGGGGCTGCCACAGGATGCAAGAACCATCAACAGGATCAAGGCGCGAAGATATCTGCTCATCTGCCTCTCGTTTCACGAAACGATTTATTATGTTTTGTTGCACTTTAGCGGAAAGAGGCGACAGAGGAAATCACAATTCCTGCTACTTGGCCGGATCCGGCCAGGCCGCGCCGAAATCCCCGCGCCGCAGACAGATCGCAAAAAAGTGTCGCAGTCCCGGGCATTTATGGCACTGTCATGACAGTGACCACACACTGTTTCCCCGGACTTGCGCCCTAACATTGGACAAACACCCCTTGAAAGGTCTAATCAGACGGCATAGGGGCCGCATCGCTATGTTGAAGACACGCGCAAAATATCATCTGGGCCAGGTCGTACGCCACAAGAAGCATCCGTTCCGCGGTGTGGTCTTTGACGTAGACCCGCAATTCAACAACACCGAGGAATGGTATCATGCCATCCCCGAGGAGAGCCGCCCCGTGAAGGAGCAGCCCTTTTACCACCTTCTGGCCGAAAATGATCAAAGCTATTACGTGGCATATGTCTCGGAGCAGAACCTGATCGCCGATTATTCAGGCGAACCGGTGGATCATCCTGATATTCCCGACCTGTTCGGGCCGTTTCAGGACGGCCATTACCCCCTGCATTTCCAATTGAACTGA
Organism: uncultured Alphaproteobacteria bacterium; assembly: GCA_963715835.1. GTDB lineage: Bacteria > Pseudomonadota > Alphaproteobacteria > Rhodobacterales > Rhodobacteraceae > Seohaeicola. The sequence goes on from CAVQSH010000001.1 coordinate 83,241, forward strand.
AGATGCAGGACAAGGGCAGGCAGCGCGCCCGCCCCTGTCAACCGCGTCAATAGCCCAGCGCGCAACCATCCTTGCGCGGGTCCGACGCGCCTTCCAGAACGCCATCCTCACGGATCAGGATCGACTGCGCCCCGCCGATGGGGCTATCGGCCAGACTGACGTCATGGCCCATCTCGGCCAGCTTGGCGCGCACCGCATCAGGATAGCCGCTCTCGACCTTCAACTGGGAACCTTCGGCAAAGGCGCGCGGCGCGTCTATGGCGGCCTGCGCCTCCATCCCGAAGTCGACCATGTTCGACACGAAACGGGCGTGTCCCGTGCACTGATAGGCACCGCCCATCACCCCGAAGGGCATGGTCACGCGTCCATCCACCCGCAACATCCCCGGAATGATGGTGTGCATGGGACGTTTGCCCGGTGCCATCTCGTTGGCATGCCCCTCTTCCAGGGTGAACCCCGCGCCACGGTTCTGTAGCAGGATCCCGAACTTTTCCGAGCCGATGCCCGATCCAAAGGGATGAAACAGCGAATAGATCAGCGACACTGCCATCCGGTCACGGTCCACCACGGTGATGTAGACGGTGTCCTTGTGGATCGCCTCGCTTGCCTCATGCGCCGAGGCCATGGCCCGCTTCGGATCAATCAGCCCCGCCAGCCGCCTGGCTGTCTCGGGGGCCAGCATGTGGTCCAGCCGTGTGGTGTGATCGGGGTCCGCGATGAAGCGGTTGCGGGCGTCATAGGCCAGCCGTGTCGCCTCGGCTTCGATATGCAGACGCTCTACACCCAGAGGGTCCATCCCTGCGATGTCGAAGTGAGAGAGGATGTTCAGCAGCAGGATCGCGGTTGCCCCCTGCCCGTTGGGGGCATGTTCGACCAGTTCGGTTCCCTTGTAGAGACCGCTGACCGGGTCATTGTAGTTGCATCGCTGTGCCGCGAAATCGGACAGGTCATGCACTCCGCCTGCCGCTTTCGAGGGCGGCGACCAGATCCTCGGCCACCTCTCCCTCGTAGAAACCGGCGCGTCCCTGTTGCGCGATCCGGCGCAGGGCTTCGGCCTGTGCGGGAAGACGGAAAAGCTGTCCCTGAACAGGCACCTGCCCACCGGGCAGATAGTATTGCGGGGCGTGACCCTGCAGCGCCTTGGCGGCACCCGGCCAATCCATCGCGACACGCGGCGCGACGGGCACTCCCTCCTCGGCATAGTGAATCGCAGGCGCCAGAATTGCGTCGATACCCAGCTTGCCATGATCTTCGGACAGGGTGCAGAAGGCGTCGATCGCGCCGGGAATGGTCACGGCCTCGGGTCCGCGCAGGGGCACGGTGGTCTGGCCACGCGCCCGCAGGTCCGCAGCGCTGGCACCGGCTGGCGCGCGACCGGACCCGTTGAGGGCCACGATATCCGGCTGGCCGGGCTTCGAGATCAGCACGAAACAATCGCCGCCGATCCCGCACATATGCGGTTCGCAGATACCCAGAAGCACGGCACCGGCAATGGCTGCATCCATGGCGGTTCCGCCACGCTCCAGCGTCTGGATGGCGACCTTTGCCGCCAGCGGGTGCGATGTGGCGCACATGCCGTTGGTGGCCATCACCGTGGACCGACCCGGACTCTGGAAATCTCTCATGGGGAACCCTCCGTTTGTTCGAGGCACACAGTAGGAGTCCGTTCAAGGAAAGCCAACTGTCTGAAAGAAGGAGGGTAAGTTCCCGACATCGCGCACTGGGTGGGGGCTATTGTCGCGCGACGCCGGGAGAAGCCATGCAGCTACAACCTACCTTATCCGATGCGAATCTGGCGCCATTCGGGTTTGATTGCGGCATTTCTACGGAAACTGAAATCGTCCGCCGCCTTTCGCCTGATCACCCATCGCCTCGACATGCTCTGGCGCAGGGAAACACCATGCGACAAGGCCGCGACTGCGACTTTCATTGGTATTCGGCCCCGGAAGGCCGAGTTTTCCCGGCCACCGCGCACAAGGCGATGTCTTTCGCAGAATCAGTCTTCTGGTGAGCAGAAAGGAACAAGAAAGCTCAGCCGGTTACCGGCAGCAGCGCGCTGAAAGCAAAGATCACGCGTCAACGCACGAATCATCGGCCAACCGAACCCGCCTTCGGGCAGATCGGGCAGACCAAGATCGCAAGGGGCCGCCGCCGGTTGCGGCGATGGATGCAGAAGATGCCGGGGCAAGGGCGGGCCCTGATCCGTGACGACAATTCGCAGTCCCGCCTCGGTCAGATCGCAGCAAAGGTCGATCCATACGGCCACCCCGTCCCGACAGGCATGTTCGGTGATGTTGTTCAGAACCTCCGCCAGAACGATTTCAGCCCGACCCATCACATCGGGGCAGACCTCGGCCGCCTGCATGACCGCCCGCCATTGCCGCAAGGCCGCGCGCACCGATGCCTCCCCCGCCGGAAAGCGAAGGTGCAGATCTCTGCCGATGGCCCTGTCAGGCCCATGGGGGGGCCTCATCCGTTCAGCTATCATTTTCCTGGCCCGTGACAGCCCCGACGCTGGGGTGGATCGGGAAGACACTGTCCATGCGGGTCAGGCGGAACACGCGGTCCACGTTCGGCATCAGTGCCGCCAGATGCAGGCGACGCTCCCCGCCGAGGTGCTTCATGACGGCGACGATCGCCCCAAGCCCGCTCGAGTTCGATGAAATCAACCCCGCCCAGATCAAGGATCACCGGTCCCGCGCCACCTTCGGTCGCGCCGCGCATCGCCTCCTTGAACGCGATGGCGCCTGCGGCATCAATCCGGTCTTCCGCCACCGTGATCACATGCCATCCCTGTTCTACCCGCGATATCAGCCGCATCCTGATCAGCCCCAATTCAATTTCGACCTCGCAACGCTAGATCAGATTCCTTACCATCCGGTATGCAGGGGCCGAACATCAGAAGGAGTGGCAGGATGAAGACCGTGGTGATCGCAGGGGCCGCACGGACCCCCATGGGTGGCTTTCAGGGTGTGTTCGACGGGATCGAGGCCGCCGTTCTGGGCGGAGCCGCGATCAAGGCGGCACTGGCTGACGCCGGCACCGCCACTGTGGACGAGGTGCTGATGGGCTGCGTCCTGCCCGCGGGTCAGGGCCAGGCACCTGCGCGGCAGGCTGGTTTCGCAGGTGGTCTGGGCGAGGAAGTGCCAGCCACCACGCTGAACAAGATGTGTGGATCGGGGATGAAGGCCGCGATGATCGCCTTCGACCAGATCGCGCTTGGTCATACCGATACGATGATCGCAGGCGGCATGGAAAGCATGTCGAACGCGCCGTATCTGCTGCCCCAGATGCGTGGCGGCGCGCGGATCGGCCATAGTCAGGTGATCGACCACATGTTCCTGGACGGTCTGGAGGACGCCTATGACAAGGGCCGCCTCATGGGGACATTCGCCGAGGATTGCGCCGAAACCTTCCAATTCACCCGAGAGGCGCAGGATACCTATGCGCTGGCCTCGCTGTCCAACGCGCTGGAGGCACAGGCATCCGGCGCCTTTGCACGGGAAATCACGCCTGTGGCGCTGGCCACCCGCACCGGGCAGATCATGGTCGAGACTGACGAACAGCCCGCCAAGGCCAAACCTGAAAAGATCCCGCAGCTCAAGCCCGCCTTCCGCAAGGATGGGACGGTGACGGCGGCCAACTCCTCGTCGATCTCGGACGGGGCGGCGGCGCTGGTGCTGGCATCGGAGGAAGCGGCCAAGGCGCAGGGCCTCAATATCCGCGCGCGCATCCTTGGCCATGCCAGCCATGCGCAGGCGCCGGGCCTTTTCACCACCGCCCCCGTGCCCGCCGCGCAGAAACTGCTCAAGCGGCTGGGCTGGAGCGTGGATGATGTTGATCTGTGGGAGGTGAACGAGGCATTCGCCGTCGTCCCCATGGCCTTCATGCAGGAGATGGGCATCCCGCGCGACAAGTTGAACGTGAACGGCGGAGCCTGCGCCTTGGGTCATCCCATCGGTGCCTCCGGTGCGCGGATCATGGTCACGCTGCTGAACGCACTGGAAACCCGCGGCCTCAAGCGCGGTGTCGCGGCCATCTGCATCGGCGGCGGGGAAGGCACAGCCATCGCCATCGAGCGGGTCTGATCCCGGTTTCTTCTTGCCCGAAATATCCTCGGGGGAGGCGTTCAACGCAGTTGAACGGCGGGGGCGGAAGCCCCCTTCCCCCGTCCATGAAAGCCATATCATGCACGTCAATTACACCGACCTTGCCGCCACCATCAAAGCGCTGACCGAAGGCGAGACCGATACGGTTTCCCTCATGGCCACCGTCACCTGCGAGGTGCACCACAGCGACGACCGTTTCGACTGGACCGGCTTCTACCGCGTCACGGCACCCGAACTGCTCAAGATCGGCCCGTATCAGGGTGGCCATGGCTGCCTTGTCATCCCGTTTTCGCGCGGCGTCTGCGGCGCGGCGGCGCGCACCGGGCAGGTGCAGCTTGTCGCGGATGTCGAAGCCTTTCCGGGGCATATCGCCTGTTCTTCCTCGACCCGATCGGAAATCGTGCTGCCGGTTTTCAACGCGACCGGCAAATTGCTGGGCGTGTTCGATATCGACAGCGATCAGCCTGATGCCTTCACGGAAGCGGACGCGACGGCGTTGGAGACGATCCTTGCCGATGTCTTTCGCGATGCGACCTGAGCGCAAGCGCCCCGGTGCGGCGTGAGTTTCGAAGGCTGGACCGTCTTTGCCCTGTTCTGGGTGGTTTTCGTCACCACGCCGGGCCCGAATGCCGTGAACTGCATCACGAATGGCATGACGCACGGTTTCGCCCGAAGCCTCTGGGGTGTGCTGGGTATCCTGACACAGGCAACGCTGTTCCTGTCCCTGTCGGCCTTGGGCGTCACGGCCCTGATCGCGGCATCGCCGCAGGCTTTCGACATGGCCAAGCTGGCGGGCGCGGCCGTGCTGATCTGGCTGGGCCTGCGCGGCTGGATGAATGCGGGCAAGCCCGCGCCGACGATCACGCCGCATCCGGGCTCGATCTATACCCGCGCCTTCATGATCGCCACGATCAATCCAAAAAGCGTGGCGGGCTACCTCGCCGCATTCAGCCAGTTCGTGCAACCCGACGTGCCGATCGGTGCCCAGATGTGGGCGATCTTTCCCACCGCGCTGCTGATCACGGCGGCCAGCTATTGCACCTACACGGCGCTTGGCGCGCTTTTGGGCCGCGCGGCGCTGGGGGCCGTGTTCAACATATGGCTCAGGCGCGGGATGGCGCTGTGCTTCATCCTCTATGGCGTGCTGCTGGGTCTGTCTTCGCCCCCTGCGCCGCCGGGAGGGGCTTGAACCAGCCCTGCGGATAGGCCACTTGGGGGCGCATGAGCACCACCTACACCCCACCGACCGATCCCCTGACCATTCTGCACGAGGATCATGAAATCGTCGTACTGGACAAGCCTGCCGGGCTTTTGTCCGTGCCGGGGCGTGGGGCTGAACTGGCGGATTGCCTGATCACACGGGTGCAGGCCGTTTTTCCGCAGGCACTGCTGGTGCACCGGCTGGACCGGGATACATCCGGCGTGATCGTCTTTGCCCTGACCCCCCATGCCCAGCGCAACCTGTCGATGCAGTTCGAAACGAAGCGCACGAAAAAGACCTATCTGGCGCGTCTGGATGGCCTGCTGGAACCGCGTGAGGGCACTGTCGATCTGCCCCTGATCGTGGATTGGGAGAACCGTCCCCGCCAGATGGTCTGCCACGACACGGGTCGCCCGGCGCAGACCGATTGGCGCGTGCTGCGCTACGAAGGGGCGACGACCCGTGTCCGCCTGATTCCGCGCACAGGCCGCACGCATCAGTTGAGGGTGCATATGCTGGCGCTGGGGCATGTGATCCTTGGCGATACGATCTACGCGACAGGAGAGGCGGCGGACCACCCGCGCCTGATGCTGCATGCCGAGGAGTTGCGCCTCAATCACCCCGAAACCGGGCGCGGCATGTCCTTCCGCGCTCCGGTGCCGTTCTGATCCGTCCCGCGGGTCAGATCAGGCCAGACTGCCGGAACAGGGCCTGCATATCCGCCTCGGGGCGCGCGCCGAAATGGCCGATCACTTCGGCTGCGGCGACGCAGCCCATGCGGCCTGACACCTCAAGGCTTTGACCCGTTGCCAGACCGTAGAGGAAACCGGCAGCGAATTGATCGCCTGCGCCGGTGGCATCCACCGGCACCACCGCATCCACCGGAACGCTGACGGTCTGATCGCCCTGCACCAGCACGACATCATGTCCCGAGCGGGTGCAGACGATCAGGCCGGACTCGGCTGCCGCCTGTTCCAGCGCGGCGCCCAGATCCTCGGTCTCGTAGAGCGATTTCCATTCGTGTTCATTGCCGATCACGTAGTCGAGGGATTTGACCAGACGCCGGAAATCGGCGCGGTGCCGATCCACGCAGAACGGATCGGACAGCGCGATACCGGCCTTGCCACCACCTTTGCGGCAGGCTGCGGCTGCGGCTTCGAACGCCTCTTTCCCCTTGGGTTTGTCGTAGAGATAACCCTCAAGGAACAGGATCGCGGCATTCCCGGCCACTTCGGCGGGCACGTCATCCGGTCCCAACTCGGCGGAAATGCCAAGGTAGGTATTCATCGACCGCTCGCCATCGGGCGAGACGAAAATCATGCTGCGCGAGGTGGGCAATTCACCGCCCGCGACAGGCGCGTTGACGAAATCCGTGCCACCCTTGGCCATTTCATCCGCATAGAACCGGCCCAGCGCATCGTCGTGGACGCGCCCGATGAAGGCTGTCTCCAGCCCCAGATTGCCCAGACCTGCCAGCGTATTGGCCACCGATCCGCCGGGCGCCTGACGGCGGTTTTCCATCGCATCATAAAGCAACTCGCCGCGCTCCTGCTCGACCAGTTGCATGATCCCCTTCTGGATACCCATACGGGTCAGGAAACCGTCATCCGACTGGCTGATGACATCGACGATGGCGTTGCCGATACCGACAACCTGATAGGTCTTCATGGGGTCTTCTCCTCGAACGGGCACAGATCACGGATCAGGCAAGCGTTACATTTGGGTTTGCGCGCCACACAGGTATAGCGTCCGTGCAGGATCAGCCAGTGATGCGCGTGATGTTGAAAATCGGCGGGTATATTGTCCTCGATCGCGCGTTCGACCGCGACGACGTCCTTGCCGGGGCAAATGCCGGTGCGGTTGCCGATGCGGAAGATATGCGTATCCACCGCCTGCGTGGGCATACCCCACCACATGTTCAGCACCACATTGGCGGTCTTGCGACCGACACCGGGCAGCGATTCCAGCGCCGCGCGGGAATTCGGCACCTCGCCGCCATAGTCATCGACAAGGATCCGGCTGAGCTTGATGACGTTCTTGGCCTTGTTGCGATAAAGCCCGATGGTCTTGATGTGCTGGATCAGCCCTTCTTCGCCCAGATCCAGCATCTTCTGCGGCGTATCGGCGATCTTGAACAGCTCGCGCGTCGCGCGGTTGACGCCCACATCGGTGGCTTGCGCACTCAGAGCGACCGCGACCACCAGCGTATAGGCGTTCACGTGATCCAGCTCTCCCTTGGGTTCGGGATCGGCCGCCTGGAAACGGGTGAAAATCGCACGCAGCGTGTGGTAATCGAGTTGCTTGACCATGATCGGTCTATGCCCTGCCGGGTCCATTCGGGCAAGGCCCAAGGCGTCGCATCGCGACAGCTTGCGCGAAACCGCAACATTCGGGTCGCGACAGCGCCCGATGCTGCGATATGGTCGACCGGACACCTGAGGATGAACGCATATGACACGCCAGGACACAGCCTCCCTTTCCGTCACGGACAAAGACGCAGACAGCTATCACTACCATGTCATGCGCCGCGCCATCGAGGTGATCGACACGGCCGAGGCCCCTTTGACGCTGGACGAGCTGGCTGCGCGCATGGGCATGAGCGCCGCACATTTTCAGCGGCTGTTCTCGGCCTGGGTCGGCGTTTCGCCCAAACGCTACCAGCAATATCTGGCGCTGGACCATGCCAAGAGGTTGCTGACCGAGCGGATGACCACGCTTGAGGCTGCGGCGACAACAGGCCTCTCCGGCACCGGACGCCTGCACGATCTTTTCCTGCGGTGGGAGGCGATGAGCCCAGGCGAGTTCGCCAAGCGCGGCGACGGTTTGCAGATCAGCTACGGCTGGTTTCCCAGCCCCTTTGGCGAGGTGCTGGCCATGGGCACGGATCGTGGCCTCTGCGGTCTGGCCTTCACCGAGGAAACAGGGCGCGAGGCGGCCATGGCCGACATGACCGCGCGTTGGCCCGCGGCGCACTATCAGCATGCTCCTGACGCCGTGGCGCATTGGATGGATGCAGCCTTCGGCGGCGGTGGTGAAACGGCGCTGCACCTGATCGGCGCGCCCTTCCAGATCAAGGTGTGGGAGGCCCTGCTGGCGATCCCGTCAGGTCATGTGACGACCTATTCCGATATTGCCGGGGTCATCGGCAATCCCCGCGCCGTGCGGGCCGTAGGCACCGCCGTGGGGCGCAATCCGGTCAGCTGGCTGATCCCGTGTCACCGGGCGTTGCGCAAATCCGGGGGGCTGGGCGGTTATCATTGGGGCCTTCCCGTGAAACGGGCGATGCTGGCCTATGAATCCGCCCGCGTGGATGCCTGACGGTCCGGGTGCAGGATTGATCACGATCACGGGACAATGGGCGAAATTTTGCCAACATTGGCATTTCATTGGCTTGGGAGGGAACAAACCTTGGGTTATAAGCGTTATAGGTCTGAATATTCAGACGTAACATAGAGGCATCACATGATCCGAGCTCAAAAACCGCTTCTGCTGCTGGCAGGACTTTCGCTGGTGGCAGTCACCGCATGCACCGAACCGACCGGCATGGGCGACCCCAATGATCCGAACCGCAATACGCGCTCGGGCGCTGTTGTCGGCGGGATGCTGGGTGCGGCCACGGGTGCACTGGTCAGCGACAACCGCGCACGTGGCGCCGTGATCGGGGGTATTCTGGGTGCAGGCACAGGTGCCATTGTCGGCAACAACCTGGACAAGCAGGAAGCCGAACTGCGCCGCGATCTGGGCAACCAGGCGCGCATCACCAACACCGGTGACCGTCTGATCGTGTCGATGCCGCAGGACATCCTGTTCGCCACCGACAGCGCGACGCTGCGCTCGGATCTGCAGGGCGATCTGCGCACGATCGCAAGCAGCCTGAACAGCTATCCGGACACCACCATTCAGGTGATCGGCCATACCGACAACACCGGCGCCGCAAGCTATAACCAGGCCCTGTCCGAGCGTCGCGCGAATGCCGTTGCTGGCGTCCTGATCAGTTCCGGCGTGTCGGGCGGTCGTATCCGCACCTTCGGCGCGGGTGAAGATCAGCCCATCGCATCGAACCTGACACCGGAAGGCCGGGCACAGAACCGTCGCGTCGAGATCGTGATCGTTCCCAACAGCTGATCCGCAAGGATCGGATGACCGAACAGACAACGCCCCGCCTGATCGGCGGGGCGTTTTGCATGACGCAGGCCCGGTTTCGGTGCCTGACATGGCCACGTGCAACCGATCACAGCCTCTGTGCGCCAGCGTGACTTGCCCTGCTGGCGCGCTGGGTTAGGTGTCTGGCAACGTCTGAAACTTTTGAAGGTATCCTCAATGTCGCAACCTGTTCTTCTGGGATTGTCCGGCTCGCTGCGCGCCGGATCGTTCAACCGCAAACTTCTGGCCGAGGCTGCGCGCCTGTTCGGGGACGCCACCTATATCGAGGGGGATCTGAACCTCCCGCTCTATAACGGTGACCTGGAGGAGGCCGAGGGCATTCCTGCCGCCGTGCAGACGCTTGCGGACCAGATCGCTGCGGCAGATGCGGTTCTGATCTCGACGCCCGAATACAACAAGGGCATTTCCGGCGTGATGAAGAACGCGCTGGATTGGGTCAGCCGGACCAAGGGCGCGCCGTGGTCGGGCAAGCCGGTTGCGATCCTGTCGGCCACTGCGGGCCGCGCGGGGGGTGAACGCGCGCAGGTGATGCTGCGCAACTGCATGGTCGCGTTCCGGCCCCGCATCCTGCAAGGCCCCGAAATGCTGCTGGCGCAGACATCTGAGCAATTCGACGAGAACGGTCACCTCACGGGCGAGATCTACGTCAAGACGCTGACGGACCTGATGGCATCGCTGCGTGCCGAGATCGGGCGCGGCTGAGCGGCAAGACCCGCCGGCAGGATCAGCGATCCTGCGACCGCCGCCGTGCTTCGCGCTGGATATCGAACAGGCGCGCGGCCAGCGAAGTGCCGGTCCGCATCTCGCCCAGCACGACAGTCGTGCTGTTGCCCGCATCGTCGTTGATGATCCATTGGCGCAATTGCACGGGGTTGCCCGTGAAGACCAGCTGGATATTTCCGTATTCCGGGTTCTGCGGGTCCTGCGCCGTGACGGTCGTGGCCGTGCCGTCATAGGTGTGGCCTACAACCATGCGCGCCTGTCCCAGATCGACGCGCTCGGCCAAGATGATCGACAGCGGCGTGCGTGACAGCGGATAGGTTTCCGGACCCGTGTTCGATTTGGGATCGAAGATCGCCACACTGCCGGCGCTTGCCAGAACCAGCGTGTTGTCGGGCGCGCCATATTCGAAACGGATCCGTCCCGGACGGCTGATATAGATCGTCCCGGTCGAGATCGTGCCGTCCCCGTTGATCTGGGTAAAGGCACCTGTCGCAGTGCGCAGCCCGTTCAGATAGCTTGAGATTTCACCAAGCGGCAGTTTCTCTGCCGCCGCCGGAAGGGCCATCGCCATCGCAAGGACAGGGGCCAGAAGAAAGCGCATCATGGTCATGTTACACATATACTCTGCCTTGGTCCGTTCCGCACCGGGCCTTGCGTCACAAAAGCGAGACACCGCCGAGAGCCATACGTGATCCGACGGATCAACAGGTGCCGGATCAGTGTTCCGGCACCAGCACTTCGCGTTTGCCCACATGGTTGGCGGGGCTGACGACACCCTGTTCTTCCATCTGCTCGACCAGACGCGCAGCCTTGTTGTAACCAATCGCCAGTTTGCGCTGGATATAGGAGGTGGAGCATTTGCGATCCTTCACGACGATCGCCACGGCGGTGTCGTAAAGCGCATCCTCGAGATCGGTATTGCCGCCGCTGGCCAGACCCAGAACCGCGTCGATATCGGCCTCGCGGTCCTCATCCGGACCATCCAGCACCGAGTTCATGTATTTCGGCGGACCGAAGGCCTTGAGGTGGTTCACGATCTCCTCGACCTCTTCGTCGCTGACGAAGGGGCCGTGGCAGCGGGTGATCTTGGCGCCGCCCGCCATGTAGAGCATGTCGCCCATGCCCAGAAGCTGCTCGGCGCCCATTTCGCCCAGAATGGTGCGGCTGTCGATCTTGGAGGTGACCTGGAAGGAAATCCGAGTGGGGAAGTTCGCCTTGATCGTGCCAGTGATGACGTCGACCGAAGGCCGCTGCGTCGCCATGATCAGGTGAATGCCCGAGGCCCGCGCCATCTGTGCAAGACGCTGGATGCAGGCTTCGATCTCTTTGCCCGCGACCATCATCAGGTCGGCCATCTCGTCGACGATCACGACGATATAGGGCATCTTTTCGGGCATCAGCTCTTCGGTTTCGAACACCGGCTCGCCGGTTTCATCGTCAAAGCCGGTCTGCACCGTGCGGCTGAACATCTCGCCCTTGGCCAGCGCATCCGCCACGCGGCTGTTGTAGCCGTCGATGTTGCGCACGCCCATCTTGGACATCTTGCGATACCGTTCTTCCATCTCGCCCACGACCCATTTCAAGGCGACGACCGCCTTCTTGGGGTCGGTGACGACGGGCGAGAGCAGATGCGGAATACCGTCATAAACGCTGAGTTCCAGCATCTTGGGGTCGATCATGATCAACCGGCATTCCTCGGGCGTCAGGCGATAGAGCAGCGACAGGATCATCGTGTTGATCGCCACGGACTTACCCGAACCGGTGGTCCCTGCGATCAGCAGGTGAGGCATCTTGGCCAGGTTCGCCACGATGGGATCGCCGCCGATATCCTTGCCCAGCGCCAGCGGCAGCTTCATGTTGCTGTCGCCATAGTCACGGGCCGACAGGATCTCGCGCAGAACCACCTTCTCGCGGTTCTCGTTGGGCAGTTCGATCCCGATCACCGTGCGTCCGGGCACGGTCGACACCCGCGCCGACAAGGCCGACATGGAGCGCGCAATGTCATCGGCCAGACCGATCACGCGGCTTGCCTTGAGGCCCGGCGCGGGCTCCAGTTCGTACATCGTGACAACGGGGCCAGGGCGGACCGAGACGATATCGCCTTTGACGCCGTAGTCATCCAGCACGGATTCCAGCATCCGCGCGTTCTGCTCCAGCGCCTCGTCACTCAGGTGGTGCCGCTGGATGAGCGCGGGATTGGACAGAAGCGACAGGGGCGGCAGTTCATAGACCGCCTCTTCCGGGTCGAATTTCAGCGTCGGTTGCGCTTCGGCCTTGGCACGGGTCGAGGGCTGCACCGGCTTGCGCGGCGGGTGCTGGACCACGCTGCGGGGCTGCGCGACCGGGATCTGCATCGGCTCGGGCTGGGTCACAAATTCCGTCTCGGCCTGATAGGCAAAGGCGTCATATTCATCCGGATACGCGCCATCCATTTGGTCGTATGGCGTATCATAGGCCGGATCGAAATCCGGATCATAGGCGTCATCGAAGATGTTGTCGTCCTGCGACATCGCAGCGTGCGACGGCACCGCATGCGACGGCGCGACATGGGCAAACGGTGTCGACGCGGCAGACGCAGCGGCAACAGGGGACATGGCCGCAGAAGCGGCAGCGGCCACCACACCTTTATGGGCAGCGGTCAGCGGCGGTTCAGCCTTGAGAGGCTTGCGGGTCGGATTGAAGACCAGAGGATCAGGCCCGCGCCCGCGACCACGGGTCAACGGCGCATGTTGCGCGGGAGCCATCGGCGGCACCGGACGCACGCGGGACTTGATCACATCGGCGATCTTGGCGCGGATGCGGTCGTCACCGGGGGCAAGGTCGTACTGTGCATAGGCATCAGCGGGGTATTGCGCGACCAGTTCCGGTCTCCGGCATCGCCTCGGCGCGGCGACCGAAACCCGGAACGCGGGCCAGCAGACCGGACTTTATCTTGCCGATCGGGCCGGGGGTCGGTTCCTGCCAGGCGGCCTCTTCCTGCCAATCGTCTTCTTCCTCCCACTGCGTCGGGGCGGGCGGCGCGGGGGGCAGATCGTTGCGGCGCGCCACCAGGGGCGACCGTTCCGACATTGCCATGGGTGCGACGGCAGACTGCATGGACTGCGTGGCGGCCCAGGCGGCGGCCTCTTCGGCCTCACGTGCACGTGTCAGGCGACGCTCGGCCGCGCGAGCCTGCAACCCTTGCGCCATCTGCACGGTGCCCGAGGCACCACGCCCCATCATCTGCATCAGCCGCGCATAGGACAGGATCAGACCCACCAGCAGGAACCGCCCGATCCGCGTCAACTCGATCCGCGTGAAACCCAGCACGAACGCGCCCAGCGCCAGCATCGCCACCGCCAGCACCAGTGAGGCCAGCTTGATCCCGACAGCCGTGCCCAGCGGCACGATGGACAGGAACATGCCCATGATCATGTCACCGAAAACGCCCCCCAGACCGAAATGGTGCATGTCGCGCCACACGTCGCCGGGGTTCAGGGTCGCCGCATAGACCGAGCAGAGGGCCACAGCGATGGGCGCAAAGATCAGGCGGCCCATCGCGCGCTCTTCACCGCGATGCAGCGCAAAGCGCACGCCCCAGGCGAATAGCACGATGGCCACAGCCCAGCTGCCCCAGCCTGCGATCATGAACAGAGGCGCGGCAATCGTGGCGCCCAGCCTGCCCATCCAGTTCTGCACCGGCGCATCGGTGGCCGACAGGAAGGACGGATCCTCGGGGTGATAGGAGATGACCATCGCCGCCGCCGCACAGCCCAGAACGATCAGCACCAACCCCAGCAGTTCCTTGCCGCGCTTTTCGATCGCTGCCTGAACGTCGCTGTCGAACAGCGGATCGCGTCCACGGGTCTGATATGCCATGCCTGCCCTCGTCCTCTTATCCATAGATGCAGTCGCGCAGGGCAATAAGCCCGGACTGCATCTCGTTGATTGGGGCCACCATGGCGACCCGGATATAGCCTTTGCCGGGGTTGTCCCCGTTCACATCGCGGCTGAGATAGGCGCCGGGCAAAACCCGCACGCCGGTCTGTTGCCACAGCTTCAGCGCCGCTGCCTCGCCATCCTCGACGGGCAGCCACAGAAAGAACCCGGCCTCAGGTCCCATGTAGCTGTTCACACCTGCAAAAACCGCATCGGCGGCCTTGTATTTCTCGCCGTAAAGACGCCGGTTCTCGATCACATGGGCCTCATCGGCCCAGACCGTTTCCGACACACGCTGCAACGGCAGCGGGATCGGTGCACCGGAGTAGGCACGCAACTGGCGCGCCCGCGCGATGCTTTGCGGACCGCCCGCCATGAAACCCGACCGCAGCCCCGGCAGGTTCGAGCGTTTGGACAGCGAATGGAAGATCACCACACGTTCGGGATCGGCCCCCATCTCGACCGCAACCTCCAGCGCGCCCACGGGCGGCGTATCGCGGTAGATCTCGGCATAGCATTCATCAGCGAAGATCTTGAAATCATACCGCTCGGCCAGCGCGATCAGGTCGCGCCAGTATTCGCGGCTTGCCACGGCACCCTGCGGGTTTGCGGGCGAGCAGACATAGGCCGCCGCCGTGCGGTTCAAGACATCCGCGGGCAGCGCCGTATAGTCGGGCAGGTAGCCACCGTCGCGCGTCGCGGGCACGAACACAGGTTCCGCCGCCACTGAAATCGCGCCGATCATATAGACCTGATAGAAGGGGTTGGGCATCAGGATGACCGGCTTCATTCCGGCCTTCTGTTCCGGCACCAGCGCCATGCAGGCGTTGTATAGCCCCTCGCGCGTGCCGTTCAGCACCATCACCTGATTTTGCGCGTCCACACTCACGCCATAGCGACGCGCGATCCAGCCGCCGATGGTCTCCAGCAGTTCGGGTGTGCCTTCATTCGGGGGATAGCGACCGAAATCGGCGACATTCTCGGCCAGAACGCGACCGATCCAGTCGGGGAAGGCGTGCTTCGGCTCTCCGATGGTCATATGCACGACGGGACCGCCGGGCGCATGTGCGTCCAGAAGCGCCCGCAAACGCGGGAACGCATAGGCCGGTAGGTTCGAGAACCGCTCGGGGAACATGCTTTTACTGCCTCAATCATCGGGATCATGACGCCCCGTTTGATTGCAAACTATCCAACTGCAGGGCGCCAGTCCAGAAAAAGCATCTGGATTCCGGCCTCTTGTGGCATTTCAGCAAGAATGTTGCGGCAATCAGGCCCGCGCCCGATCAAACCCGCTTATGCCAGCGCAGTTTCCGCAGCCGCCGCCAGCCGCAACAGACGTTCCTCGGCCATTGGCGCGCCCATCAGCATGATCCCGCAGCTGGGCGTTCCTGTGGGCAGGGTCACCGCGCTGAGGCCCATCAGATTGGCGGCGCGGGTGTTGCGCAGGGTCAGCAGGTTTTCGGTGACGAAGTAGTCATGATCGCTCATCAGCCGGTCGAAATTGGGCGGCACGTTCGGGGCTGTAGGGCAAATCACCGCGTCATATCCAGCCATCCGCGCATGCCAGGCGCGCCGCCCCGCCTCGAGCGTCCGCCATGCGGCCACATAGTCCGCAGCACTGACATTGGCCCCACCCCTGAACCGCTCGAGGATCTGGTCGAACATCAGATGCGGCGCGGCCTCTATCGCGTCACGCCAGATGCCATAGGCTTCGGCCGTGAAGAGGATCGGCGCAAAGCTCATGGCGGCGGCCAGTTCGGGGGCGTCAACCTCCTCGATCCGGGCACCTGCGGCCTCCAGACGGCGAACGGCGTCCGCGAAGGCGCTGGCGGGGGCATCGCGCAGGCCATCCATCACCACGGTCTTGAGGATCGCAAGCCGACGCCCCTTCAGGCTGACGCCCCTCAGATCGGCCGCACGCCCGCCCTCAAGCGCGGCCAGCATGAGGGCCGCATCCTCGACTGACCGGCACAGCGGACCGACGGTATCGAATTTCTCGCACAGCGGGACGACGCCCTCGCACGAGACGCGCCCCGCCGTGGTTTTCAAACCCACCAGATCGTTCCAGGCCGCAGGGATACGCACGGATCCACCGGTGTCAGAGCCGATCCCGCAAGGGGCCAGCCCGAATGCGACCGAGGCCGCGGCCCCCGAACTCGATCCGCCGGGAACCGCATCGTGATCATTCACGCAAGGCGGCGTTGCCGTGACCGGGTTCAGGCCAAGCCCGCTGAAGGCCAGTTCGGTCATATGGGTCTTGCCAAGGCAGACCAGGCCGGCGGCCGTCGCATTGCGCAGCACTTCGGCATCGCGATCCGGCACGCGACCCTTCAACAGCGCCGAGCCCGCTTCGGTCACCACACCTGCGGTATCGAACAGGTCCTTCCAGCTGATCGGCACACCATCCAGCAGCGACAGGCGCTGCCCCGCCTGTGCGCGCAAGCGTGCGGCCCCGGCCTCGGCCAAGGCCCGTTCAGGCGTTGTGCGGGCGTAGATGCGATCCGCCGTCGGATGCGCGGCGATGGCCTCCAGATAGGCCTGCGCCAGATCGACGGGGTCAAGATCGCCCGCGCCAATGGCCCGCCCCTGATCCGCCGCCGTGCGGCCCAGCCAATCCTGCATTCCCGACCCCTCCCGATCCCGCTGTCGCGCTGGACGGTAGCGGCAGACAGGCGCATGGACAATCCCATCCGTTCCCCCATATTTGCGCCATGACATATGACAGCGATATCCTGATCGTGGGCGGCGGGTTGAATGGCCCGATGCTTGCCCTTGCCCTGGCCCGGTCCGGCGTGACCTCGACCGTGATCGACGCCCAGCCCGCAGCGACGCTTGCGGCCAAGGGTTTTGACGGGCGGTCCTATGCTCTGGCGCTGGCCTCCGTGCGGCTGTTGCAACGGCTGGGGTTGTGGGACGGGCTGGCAGATGAGGCCCAGCCGATGCTGGAAATCAAGGTCAGCGACGGGCGCGCGGGCGAGGGTCCGCTGTCGCCCTTCCATCTGCATTTCGACCATGCCGAGATCGAGGAAGGCCCCATGGGCCATATGGTCGAAGACCGCCACCTGCGCCGAGCCGTGCTGGAGGCGATTGCGGACAATCCTTTGATTTCAAAGCTGAACGGCGAAACCGTGGTCGCGCAGGACGCAGGACCGCAGGGGGTCACCGTCACGCTGGCATCGGGTCAGACCCTGACGGGACGTGTTCTTGTGGGGGCCGATGGTCGCCGTTCCGGCACGGCGGAGCGCGCCGGGATCACCCGGACCGGGTGGGACTACGGCCAGACCGCGATGGTCTGCGCCATCGAACATGACCTGCCGCATCACGGCATCGCGCATCAGTTCTTCATGCCGCCGGGGCCGCTGGCCATCCTGCCGCTGAAGGGCAACCGCAGTTCGATCGTATGGTCGGAAACCAATGCCAATGCCGCCGCCTTCAACGCGCTGTCGGATGAGGATTACCTCACCATGCTGCGCCCGCGTTTCGGCGATTTCCTGGGCGATATCCGGCTGGCCGGGGCGAGATATACCTATCCGTTGAACCTGACGCTGGCCAACAGCTTCATCGCGCCGCGCGTGGCGCTGGTGGGTGATGCTGCCCATGGTGTGCATCCCATTGCCGGACAAGGCTTGAACGCGGGCCTGCGCGACATCGCGGCACTGGCGCAGGTACTGTCCGAGGCCCGGCAACGCGGCGAGGATATCGCCTCGGATCTGGTGCTGGAACGGTATCAGCAGTGGCGGCGCTTCGATACGGCAACGCTGGCGCTGGCCACGGACCTGACAAATCGCATTTTCGCCAGCGACAACCCCCTGCTGAGGCTGGGGCGGGACATCGGCATGGGTGTGGTCAATGCCATCCCCGGCCTGCGGCGCGGGTTCATCCGTGAAGCGGCGGGCCTGACCGGGGACCTGCCTGCATTGATGCGCGGCTGATCCCCGTCGTCAGTCGCCCAGCTTGGCGTGCACCTCGTCCAGATCAATCTCGCCCACAGGCATCTTGTTGGCGGGGTTTTCGAAATCGTATTTGAACAGCTCGAAATCGCGTTTGTAGATCTCGTAGACCAGATGCATCGACAGGTCGTCGAAGTAATCCTCGACCGGGTGGAGACGCTTGGGACCATGCCCCTCGGACTCGTTGAAACGCGGGATCGTGGCCAGATCGACCTTGTGCGGTGTCTCGATCGCATCAAGCACCTTCTGCATCCCGTCATTGAAGGCCTCGGTCCAGAAGATGCTGTCATAAGTGTCCACCGTTCACGATGAAGGTGGAGACATGGCCCGACATGGCCGACCAGTGGATATCGGGCTCCATCGGGCGGCGCCAGCGGATGGTATCGCGCGCGAAAAGCAGGAAACGCCGAAAGCTGCGGATCTGGTCGAATTCAGCAGTGCCATCCGGACCGCCCACCTCGACCCCGTATTTCTGGGTCAGTGTCGGCACCAGATTGCCACGGTAGCGCCGCCCGTTGCGCTGAATACCGCAGATCTTGTCGAAGAAGGACGACAGGATTCGCGTATAGGGATTGCGCACGCAGGTGAACGCATAGGAGGCATGGCTCTTGACGTTCGTCTCGATCAGCTTCTGGCTGTCAGGCTGCGCCCATTTGTGCAGGCCAGCGGTGGAATCGTGGATGTCACCGTCGAAAAACTCGCCATGATCCGAATAGAACATGATCTGCCCGATGGTCGAGCAGGCGCATTTCGGCACCACGCGATAGACCACGCTTTCGCTTTCCGTCATCCAGGTGCCCGGAAACCCCATCTGCCCCGCCTCCAAACCAAGCGTCTTTTTTATGCGACGCTATATACCAACTTTGCAAAATCGAAAGAAACCCTGTTTATTCATTCCTTCAGGGTAGATAACACTCTACCCCATATCCTTAACCAGAGGCTTTCGGTTCCCTGAATGGCAAGAATTGCATTCATTCTTCTGTGCCACAAGGACCCCGAGGCGATCATCGCACAGGCGCAACGCCTGACGGCGGTGGGCGATTACATGGCGATCCATTTCGATGCGCCGCGCCAGCAACGCGCATTACCGGATGATCCGCGATGCGCTGCGCGACAATCCCAACGTGACCTTCGCGAAACGGCGCATCAAGTGCGGCTGGGGCGAATGGTCCCTGGTGCAGGCCACGCTGGCCGCCGTCCAGGCCGCCGTCGACGCCTTTCCGCGCGCCACGCATTTCTACATGCTGTCCGGCGACTGCATGGCGATCAAATCGGCCGAATACGCGCATGATTTCCTGGATGCCGGCCGATGTCGGACTACATCGAGAGCTTCGATTTCTTCGAAAGCGACTGGATCAAGACCGGCATGAAGGAAGACCGGCTGATCTATCGGCATTTCTTCAATGAACGCAACCACAAGCGCCTTTTCTACGCGGCCTTCAACCTGCAAAAACAGCTGGGCCTGAAGCGCGAGATACCGCATGACATCCAGATCCAGATCGGCAGCCAGTGGTGGTGCCTGCGCCGCCGCACGATCGAACAGATCCTTGATTTCAGCCGTCGCCGCCGCGATGTGATGCGCTTTTTCAGCACCACATGGATCCCGGATGAGACGTTCTTCCAGACCCTTGTCCGCCATCTGATCCCCGAGTCCGAGATCAACTGCCGCACGCTGACCTTCCTGATGTTCTCGGACTACGGGATGCCGGTGACTTTCTACAACGATCATTACGATCTGCTGCTGAGCCAGGATTTCCTGTTCGCGCGCAAGATCAGCCCCGAGCGCGACGCAGCTGAAAGCGCGGCTGGGCGATCTCTATGCGGCCGAAGGCGTGCGGTTCCAGATCTCGAACGAGGGGCGCAGCCTCTACAAGTTCCTCACCGGTCGTGGGCGCATCGGACGCCGCTTTGCCTCGCGCTTCTGGGAAACCGAAAGCACGCTGGGGCGCGAGCGTGAACTGCTGATCCTTGTCTGCAAGAAATGGCATGTGGCCAAGCGGCTGCTCTACCGTATCCGGCAGGTGACCAATGTCCCCGTGATCGAATACCTGTTCAACGAGGAAAGCACCTATCTGCCCGATCTGGGCGGTATCCAGTCCAGCCTTGGCAAACGCACCCGCCACCGTCGCGCGCTGATGCGGATGCTGTTCGACTATTACGAAACCGACCGGCTGATCGTCTGCATGGACCCCGGCAATCTTGACCTGCTGCAGGATTTCTGCGGCGACCGCTCGACCACCCGCCTGCTCGAGGTCGAGTGCCAGTTCTCCGACGACTACCTGATCGGCCATGCCAAGCGCGTGGGACTTGCGGGCGAACAGACGCCGCCGAGACACGTTGGCGCGCCTGTTGCCGACGATCCGCAATGACATGACCTTTGAAAGCGACCGCATCCGCGATCAGAATTTCGAGCATCATCACCGCATCCGCGAGATCGACCCGGTGGAGGAGAACACCAAGAAACTGTCGCAGTTTCTTGCCATTCCATCCGACAAGGCGCATGAAATCGCGGCAACCGACTATCTCTTCGCTGACTGAGGTGCCCGATGGCCTATTCCTATGACGACCAGAACGTGTTCGCGAAAATCCTGCGCGGCGAGATTCCCAGCCGCAAGGTTCTGGAAACAGATCACACGCTGGCCTTCCACGACATTTCAGAACAGGCCCCCGTTCATGTGCTGGTGATCCCCAAGGGGCCCTATGTCACCTATGACCATTTCGCGCAGGCCGCCTCTGACGCCGAGATCGTGGATTTCACCCGCGCCATCGGCGAGGTTTGCAAGATCATGGGCGTTCAACCCGGCATGGGTGGTGGCGGGTTCCGCGCCATTTCGAACGCAGGTGACGCCGGCGTGCAGGAAGTGCCCCATCTGCATGTGCATATCCTTGGCGGGCGCGTTCTGGGCCGGATGCTGCAGCGCGCCGATTGAGCGCGCCTCCCGTTTCTTTCGTCTGAAGTATCCCCGCCGGAGGCGAGAGAGCCTCAGGCGGAGCGCGTCAGGTTGAGGAAGACATCCTGCAAGTCCGCCTGTTCCGTCTTGACGTCGCGGATCGACACACCGGCATCGTGCACGGCTTGCAGGACCTGCTCGGCGGTCGTCTGGCCGGTGTGATAGCTGATCGCGACTGATCCGTCCGCCCGCGACGTGACTTCCAGCCCCGGGCCCTCGGGCAGGCGGTCCGTCGGGGTGGCGGGGTGGATGACCATCGTCTTGCGGTCCATCTGGCCCAGAAGCGCCGCTGTGCTGTCGCGGGCCACGACCTCGCCCTGGTTGATGATGGCGATCTGGTCGCACATCTCCTCGGCTTCCTCCAGGTAGTGGGTCGTCAGGATGATCGTCATGCCCGTCCTGATTGAGCTTGCGGATGTTCTCCCACAGCATCTGGCGCAGTTCGATATCCACGCCTGCGGTCGGTTCATCCAGCACGAGGATATGCGGATGATGCACCAGCGCCTTGCCCAGCAAGAGCCGCCGCCGCATCCCGCCAGACAGGGTGCGGGCATAGGCCTCGGCCTTGTCCTGCAGCCCGATCAGAGCAAGGATCTCGTCGCTGCGCCGCTGCGATTTCGGCACGCCGTAAAGCCCTGCCTGCACCTCGAGTGCGGCGCGCGGTGTGAAGAAAGGATCAAGGTTCAATTCCTGCGGCATCACGCCAATGGCCGCACGCGACTGGCGCGGGTTCACATCCTGGTCGAAACCCCAGATCCGCACCTGCCCGGCCGTCTTCACCACCAACCCGGCAAGGATGTTGATCAGCGTGGATTTGCCCGCCCCGTTCGGTCCCAGAAGGCCGAAGACTGACCCTGTGGGCACATCGAGGTCGATCCCCCGCAGCGCCTGTTTTTCCGGCTGGCCCTTGGACCCGCCATAGGTTTTCACCAGCCCCCGGATTTCGATCGCATTGCCGCTCATGGTCTACTTGCCCCTGCCCGTCTCATCGCTCATAACGGACCTAATCCAGTTGACCGGAAAAGGGAATGTCCCGAGATGACGATCGAGGCGCCAGAGACAAAGCTTGTCGATACCTACCGCGTGGCCTGTGACGGGGGCGAAGGCGCCTTGGGTCACCCGCGCGTCTGGCTTCAGATACCGCACGAGCAGGGCTGGGTCGAATGCCCCTATTGCGACTGCAAATACGTGCATCGCGATTTCGAGGGCAAGGTCTGAGCGCTGGCCGGTGTTCTGACTGAACGGTCGGGAGCCTCCGGCGGAGATATTTTGAGCAAGAAGAAGCAGCGGGCCTTGACGCCTGCGAAAGGGGCGCGCATGACATTCGGCAAGGGTTGCCACCTGCATCTGATCGACGGCTCGGCCTTCATCTTCCGCGCCTATCACGCACTGCCGCCGCTGACGCGCAAATCGGACGGGCTGCCCATCGGGGCGGTGTCCGGGTTCTGCAACATGCTGCAGCGCTATGTGGAAAACAACAGCGGCGCGGATGCGGCGACCCATGTGGCGGTGATCTTCGACAAGGGCAGCCACACCTTCCGCAACGACATGTATGACCTCTACAAGGCCAACCGCGAGGCCATGCCCGAGGACCTGCGCCCGCAGATCCCGCTGACACGGACCGCCACCGAAGCCTTCAACATCGCCTGCAAGGAGTTGGAGGGGTTCGAGGCCGATGACATCATCGCCACCTTGGCCCATCAGGCCCGCGACGCGGGCGGGCGCGTGACCATCGTCAGTTCCGACAAGGACCTGATGCAACTGGTCGGTGACGGGGTCGAGATGCTGGACCCGATGAAGAACCGCCGCATCGACCGCGAAGGCGTGATCGAGAAATTCGGCGTTGGCCCCGAACATGTCGTGGATGTCCAGGCGCTGGCCGGGGATTCCGTGGACAACGTGCCCGGCGCGCCGGGCATCGGGATCAAGACAGCGGCGCTGCTGATCAATGAATTCGGCTCTCTCGAAGCCTTGCTGGACCGGGCAGACGAGATCAAGCAACCCAAGCGCCGCGAGGTTCTGACACAGCACCGCGCACAGATCGAGCTGTCCAAGAAGCTGGTGCAACTGGATTGCGACATGACGCTGGACTTCACGCTGGATGATCTGGAAATCCGCGAGCCCGACCCCGAGAAGCTGCTGGCTTTCCTCGCCGAGATGGAGTTCCGCACGCTGACCAAGCGCATTTCGGCTGCGCTGGGGGTGGACGCGCCTGTGATCAAGGACACTGATCCGGCCGGGGCCGCACCTGTGGGCGACGACACCACTGCGGGCACGGCCCCTGCGGATATCCCCTTCCCCAAGAGCTACGAGCGTGTGTCCGACATGGCGGCGCTGGAGCGCTGGATCGTCCTGATCCGTGATCGCGGCCATGTTGCCGTGGACACCGAGACCACCAGCCTTGACGAGATGCGCGCCGAACTGGTGGGCGTCTCGCTTTGCGTCGAGGCGGGCAGTGCCTGCTATATCCCGCTGGGCCACAAGGCGGGGGCTGCGGATGATCTGTTCGGGTCGGATGCACTGGCCGAGGGGCAGTTGCCCATGGCGGATGTTCTGGCCGCGCTCAAGCCGATCCTGGAGGACGACAGTATCCTCAAGATCGGGCAGAACATGAAATACGATGCCAAGATCTTTGCCCGTCACGGGATCGAGGTGGCCCCCATCGACGACACGATGCTGATGTCCTATGCGCTGAATGCAGGTCTGCACGGGCATGGCATGGACGCGCTGTCCGAACGCTATCTGGGGCACGAGCCCATCGCGATCAAGACACTGCTGGGTGGCGGCAAATCGGCGATCACCTTCGACCGCGTCCCGATCGACGAGGCGGTGACCTATGCCGCCGAGGATGCGGACATCACCCTGCGCCTGTGGCAATTGTTCCGTCCACAACTGCACCGCGCCCGCGTGACCACGGTTTACGAGACGCTGGAGCGCCCGTTGGTGCCCGTGCTGGCGCGGATGGAGATGGCCGGGGTTCTGGTGGATCGTGACACGCTCAGCCGCATGTCCAACGCCTTCGCGCAGAAGATGGCGGGGCTGGAGGCGGAAATCCACGAACTGGCAGGCGAGACATTCAACGTCGGTTCGCCCAAGCAGTTGGGCGAGATCCTGTTCGACAAGATGGGGTTGGAGGGTGGCAAGAAGGGCAAGACCGGGGCCTATGCCACCGGGGCCGATGTGCTGGAGGATCTGGCCACGATGCACGATCTGCCGGGCCGGGTGCTGGACTGGCGGCAGCTGTCCAAGCTGAAATCCACCTATACCGATGCGCTGCAGGACCATATCAACCCGGAAACGGGCCGGGTGCATACATCATACATGCAGACCGGCGCGAATACCGGGCGCTTGTCATCGACCGATCCGAACCTGCAGAACATCCCGGTGCGCAGCGAGGAAGGCCGCCGCATCCGCGAGGCTTTCGTCGCGCCTAAAGGTCGCGTGCTGGTCAGCCTGGATTACAGCCAGATCGAACTGCGCATTCTGGCCCATATCGCCGGGATCGACGCGCTGAAACAGGCTTTCCGCGAGGGGCAGGACATCCATGCCATGACGGCATCGGAAATGTTCGACGTGCCGATGGACGAGATGACGCCCGACATCCGCCGCCGCGCCAAGGCGATCAACTTCGGCGTGATCTACGGCATTTCCGGCTTTGGTCTGGCGCGCAACCTGCGGATTCCGCGGGCCGAGGCGCAGGGTTTCATCGACCGCTATTTCGAACGCTTCCCCGGTATTCGCGCCTATATGGACGACACCAAGGCCTTTGCACGCGAACATGGCTATGTGCAGACCCTGTTCGGACGCAAGATCCATACGCCGGATATCAACGCCAAGGGGCCGACCGCCGGTTTCGCCCAGCGCGCCGCGATCAACGCACCCATTCAGGGCACGGCCGCCGATATCATCCGCCGCGCGATGATCCGCATGCCCGCCGCGATCAAGGGTCAGCCCGCGACCATGCTGTTGCAGGTCCATGACGAACTGATCTTCGAGGTCGATGAGGGCGCGGCAGACACGCTGATCGACACCGCCCGCGACGTTATGCAATCGGCCTGCGAGCCGGTGGTGAAGCTGGACGTGCCGCTGATCGTCGATGGTGGAACAGGGCATAACTGGGCCGAGGCGCATTGACCCATAGCGCGCGACCCTGCTCCAAGGGATATCGCCATGCCGCATGATCACGAACACCACCACAGCCTGCCGCAGGATGACGGCAAGGTCGTGGCTGCGGTATCGGTCAATCTGGGCCTGACCATCGTGCAGATCGTGGCCGGGGTCGTGTCGGGCAGTCTGGCCATGGTCGCGGACGCGATCCACAACCTGTCGGACGCCATTTCACTGATAATCGCTCTGGCCGCCCGCAAGATGGCGCGCCGCCCGGCGGATGCATCCATGACCTTCGGCTATGGCCGGATCGAGGTGGTGGCGGCGTTGGTCAATTACACCACGCTGATCGTGATCGCGCTCTGGCTTGTTGCCGAAGGGGTACAGCGCCTGTTCGACCCGGTCGAGGTGCAGGGCTGGATCGTGGTTGTCGTCGCAACGATCGCGCTGGTGGTCGATCTGGTGACGGCGCTGCTGATCTTCCGCCTCAGCCGCGACAGCATGAACATCCGCGCGGCCTTTCTGCACAATCTGGCCGATGCCATGAGCTCTGTGGCGGTGATTTGCGGCGGGGTAGTGATCCTGCTGTTCGACTGGCGGCTGATCGACCCGATCCTGACCCTGTTGATCGCAGGATACATCCTCTGGCACGCGGGTCAGGGCATGGTTCCTGCGATCCGCCTGCTGATGCTGGGCAGCCCGGAGAGCCCCGCCCTGCCGGATCTGGTCGAAGCCCTGCGCGCCATCCCCGGCGTGGCGGACCTGCATCACATGCATCTGTGGCGGATGCAGGAACATGACAGCTCGCTCGAGGCGCATGTCGTTTTGGATGACACCCGTCCGCCGGCCGAGGTCAGGGCCGCGATCAAGGCCCTGCTGCATGACAAATTCGCCATCTCGCACAGCACGATCGAGCTGGAAAGCGCGCCCGAGGCTTGCCGTGACGCACCCTTGATCGGTCACTGACACCGCAACATCACGCGCGGCCGGGTCTTGCACTTGGCCGCGTTTTCCCTTCCCCTTGCGGCAAACCTGCCCGAAGGAACCGACCGGATGACCGACACGCCTACCCGCCCCACAGACCAGCAACTGGCCGACAGTCTTGCCCGCGTCCTGACCGTGGAACGGATCGAGGAAGATTTCTATCGCGGTATCGCCACGCCGCAGGGGCGTGGCCGCAGCTTCGGCGGGCAGGTCATCGGACAGGCGCTGATGGCGGCAACGATGACCGTGGACCCTTCGCGCCCCAACCATTCGCTGCATGGCTATTTCATGCGCCCGGGCGATGCGACGCAGCCTGTGCTTTACCGGGTGGAGCGGGACCGCGATGGCGGCAGTTTCGCGACGCGGCGGGTGGTGGCGATCCAGCACGGCAAGCCGATCCTCAACCTCGCAGCCTCTTTTCACGACCCCGAACCGGGCTTGAGCCATCAGGACAGCATGCCGGATGTGCCCGGCCCCGAGGATCTTGAGACGGAAGAGTCCATGGCCGCCCGCATGGGCGATGCCCTTCCCGAACCGTTTCGCAATTGGTTGAAAACACCGCGTCCGGTCGAGATGCGGTCGATCACCCCGCGTCCGCCCTTTGACCGGAGCCCGCGCGACCCGGTGCAGAATATCTGGATCAGGGTGCGTGGCCGCATGTCGGATGATCCGGCGATGCATCGCGCGGCCCTGGCCTTTGCCTCGGATATGGGGCTGCTTGGCACGTCGATGATGCCCCATGGCAAGACCTTCACCGACCCGGACATGCAGTTTGCAAGCCTTGACCACGCGCTCTGGGTCCATGACGAGTTCCGCATGGATGACTGGCTGCTTTACACGATGGACAGCCCGTGGGCCGGTAGCGCGCGCGGATTCAACCGGGGCCGGGTCTTTACCCGCGACGGGCGGTTGGTGGCCAATGTGGCGCAAGAAGGACTCGTGAGGCAGATCACGCCCCGCACCTGATCCCGTATCAGGTCACGCGGGCAGGCGGTTCGACACCTCGATCAGGTTCGCATCGGGATCGCGCAGGTATATCGACAGGATAGGTCCTTCCGCCCCTGTACGGCGCAGGGGGCCTTCTTCGATGGCGATGCCCAAGGTCGCCAGATGCGCTTGCCACAGCTCGAGCGGCGTATCGCTGAGAAAGCACAGATCGGCGGAACCGGCCTGCACATGCCCGGCATGGGGGCGGAACTCTGCGCCCGCCTCATGCAGGTTGATCTTCTGCGCGCCAAAGCGCAGTGCCATGCGCGGCGCGCCCCCGGCAGGTGTGAATCGTTCGGCGCGCATCCCCAGCACCCGCGTATAGAATTCGACCGTCGCAGCCAAATCGGCCACTGTCAGGACCAGATGATCCAGTGCCGTTACCTGTGGTGCCATTTCGCGATTGTTCCCCGTCAGAGCCACGCCTAATCTGCGCTCATGCAACATGATGCCGCCCAGAACGACAGTCAAACCATCGCCGATGTTATGGACCCCGCACGTGCGGTCGCCCTTCAGATTGCCTTGGGGCAGGACGCCACGATCATGGCGGGCAGCGCCTTGCCGCCCTTTTTCCATCAGCTCTATTTCTGGGACCCGCAGCCCCCTGTGCGTCTGGGCCGGGACGGGCATCCCGCAACAGGGATGGGCCTGATCCCCGATCTGGGACTGCCGCGCCGGATGTGGGCCGGTGGGCGATTGGCGTTCCACGCGCCCCTTGTGGCAGGCACACCTGCGGTGAAAACCAGCACAATCGACAGCGTCACCCGCAAGGAAGGGCGAACAGGCCCCTTGGGTTTCGTCACACTTCGACACGAGATCAGCCAGCATGGGCAGGCTTGCATCACCGAATGGCAGGATCTGGTCTATCGCGAGGACCCTTCGCCCGATGCAGTCGCGCCCTTGCCGCCGCAGGCGCGGACGGACGAGGATGTCTGCCGGACTGTGCATTTCGACA
The DNA here is from genome assembly GCA_963715835.1 of uncultured Alphaproteobacteria bacterium. Taxonomy (GTDB): domain Bacteria; phylum Pseudomonadota; class Alphaproteobacteria; order Rhodobacterales; family Rhodobacteraceae; genus Seohaeicola. Next base: position 111,290 of record CAVQSH010000001.1, read on the forward strand.
GCACAGTGTTGTTCCGCTATTCCGCGCTGACCTTCAACGGGCACCGTATCCACTATGATCTGGACTACGCCCGCGATGTCGAAGGCTATGCCGGGCTGGTCACTCACGGCCCGTTGCTGGCGCAGCATCTGATGCTGCTGGCCGAAGAACGCCTCGGCCAGTTGACTCACTTCAGTTTCAGGGCGACCGCGCCGCTGATGCATTTTGAAGCGGCTGACCTGTGCTGGTGCGCAGATGGCACCATGTGGGTGCGCGGGCCTGACGGGCGGCAGTGCATGCAGGCGCAGGCCTCCTGACCGTCAGAGGCTCGTCTCTGGCCGGAAACCCGCCGGGATACGGTCAACGCCGTCCAGCACCAGATCAGCCATGACCTCGGCCACCTTGGGGGCCATGCCGAACCCGATCTTGAAGCCACCATTGGCGATGAACTGATCCTTGTGAACGGGATGCACCCCCAAAACGGGCGCACGGCTGCGCGAGCGCGGTCGCACGCCTGCCCAGCGGTCGATCACGGGTGCATCCCGCAGCGCGGGCACGGCCGCGCGGGCACGGGCGATCACCGCATCCAGTTGGTCATCGGTGCTGGCCGGATCGTCATAGTCCCGTTCGCTGGTAGACCCGATGGCGACAGTGCCATCCGCATGAGGCACAATATGGACAGTATCCACGAAAAGCTGTGGCGCGTCGCGCATGTCCAGCGCCAGAAGCGCCGCCTGCCCTTTGACGCCATTGCCGAAACTGCGCGACAGCGCGGCGCTGGCCGCTTCAAGCCCTGCAACGCCGGTGGCGTGGATCACATGACCCTCATGGGCACCGATCCGAGACCACCGCGGCCCCGCATGCCCGCAACGCGGCAACAAGTGCAGTACAGGCCATGCGGGGGTGCAACCGGGCCGAAAGCGTATCGCGGATCACCCAGCCCGAAGGACTGTGCGGTGCCCAGTCACCCAGACTGTCCGCGCGCATAACCTCCCACACCGCCTTGCCCTGCCACAGATCGGCGGCGGACAAGCCCCGCGCGCGCGCCAGATCCAGCGCCGCCGCATCCGCCACGGGTTGCAAACGACCCAGCCGGGCGTATCCGGTGGACAGGCCCGAGGCCGCCTCGACCCCAGCCCAGAACTCGGCCGCCATAAGCAGGCTGTCCAACTGGAACGCTTTCTTCTCGTTCCATTGCTCGGGCACATGGGGAGCCAGCGCACCAACGATGCCGCCGCTGCTGCCCGCGCCAGGTCCATGCGGATCAATGACACAGACCCGCGCGCCACGCTGCGCACAGGCCCAGGCAATGGACAGACCGAAGATACCGGCACCCAGAACGGTCACATCCGCCATTGCCATCCGCTGCCATCCTTTGCATTGTCGCCCTGTTTTCAACGCCCTTCCTAAGGGATGACCCCTTGCAAGACCAGTCCGCACAAATCGCATGGCGCGACGGTGATCTGCCCGTCTCGACCCGGTTTGACGATCCCTATTTCTCGCTGCAGGGCGGTCTGGCCGAAACCGCACATGTGTTTCTGCAGGGCAATGACCTGCCTGCACGTTTCCGCGACGGGTTTCACATTGCCGAACTGGGTTTCGGCACCGGGCTGAACCTGCTGGCCGCGCTGCATCTGTGGCGCGCCACGGGCCAGGCCGGGCAATTGCACTTCACCACGTTCGAGGCCTACCCCATGTCCGCACCCGAGATGCTGCGGGCACAGTCGGCATTTCCCGATCTTTCCCGACTGTCCGAGGAGCTTGCACCCTTCTGGGCGGAAAACCCCGATGGCTTTGCCTTGCCCGACCTGCGATTCACCCTTGTGCGAGGCGATGCGCGCGAGACCCTGCCGCAATGGCAGGGAAAGGCGGATGCCTGGTTCCTTGACGGGTTTTCCCCCGCCAAGAACCCCGAGATGTGGGGCGAGGACCTGCTGCAACAGGTCGGACAGCATACGGCCCCGGATGGAACCGCCGCCACCTATACCGCAGCGGGATTTGTCCGGCGCGGATTGCAGGCCGCAGGATTTGACGTGACCCGACAGCAGGGATACGGCAGCAAGAGACATATGACCGTGGCGCGGAAGGCCCAGACATGACCGAACAGAACACGCGCCTTGGTATCATGCTGATGATCGCGACGACCTTTGTCTTTGCCATGCAGGACGGCATCTCGCGCCATCTTGCGGGGGAATACAACGTCTTCATGGTCATCATGATCCGCTACTGGTTCTTTGCGGCCTTCGTGATGTCCATCGCGGCGCGCAAGGCAGGGGGGCTGCGCGCGGCTGCAAAAACCTCGCAGCCGGTTCTGCAGGCGTTTCGTGCGGTTCTGCTTGTCACGGAGATCTGCGTGATGGTGCTGGCCTTCACCATACTTGGCCTGATCGAAAGCCATGCTGTCTTTACCTGCTACCCGCTGCTGGTCGCGGCCCTGTCCGGGCCGGTTCTGGGCGAGAAGGTGGGCTGGCGGCGGTGGGCTGCCATCGGCGTGGGGTTCATCGGCGTCCTGATCATTCTGGAACCGGGCTTTGGCGTCTTCCGGATCGAGGCGATCGTGCCACTGATCGCGGCGCTGATGTTCGCACTTTATGGTTTGCTGACCCGCTATGCCGCGCGCAAGGACAGCACGGCGACCAGTTTCTTCTGGACCGGCACGGTGGGATCATTGGCGATGACCAGCGTCGGCATCTGGTTCTGGGAGCCGATGACCGGCCCGGACTGGGGCTGGATGGGGCTGTTGTGCGTCACGGGCGCACTGGGACACTGGCTTCTGATCAAATGCTACGAGGTGGCCGAAGCGAGCGCGGTCCAACCCTTCGCCTATCTGCAACTGGTGTTTGTCTCGGTTCTCGGGATCGTGGTCTTTTCCGAGACGATCCGCACCAATGTCGCCATCGGAGCGGGGTTGATTGTGGCAGCGGGGCTTTTCACCCTATGGCGCGAGCGGCAGAACCGTGGCGCCTGACAGCTCGCGGCTGAACGGAACAGGGTGCGGATCACGACCCATGCGGGCGCGGTAGATCGGCATGGATTCCGCAACTCGCATCACATAGTTCCGGGTTTCGCGGAACGGGATATGCTCGATCCAGTCGACGACCTGTTCGGCAGTCATGCCGCGGGGATCGCCCTGTTCGCTCATCCAGCGGATCGGGCGGCTTGGCCCCGCGTTGTAGGCGGCTGAGACCAGCACGATATTGCCCCCGAAATCCGCCCCCAGTCGCGCCAGATAGCCGCTGCCCAATTGCGCGTTATAGGCCCAGTCGGACAACACGCGCCCGGCATCGTGGTTCAGCCCAAGATCGCGCGCCACTTCGGCGGCGGTGCCGGGCATCAGCTGCATCAAACCCTGTGCGCCCGCGCCGCTGACCACGCTGGGATCGAACTCGCTTTCACGACGAGCGATGGATTTCGCCAGCTCCATCGGCACCGGCAGGCGCATGTCACGCATCGGGTGCAGCGCATAGTAGGGTCGAGGGAGAACGATCCCCTTGTTCGCCGCCTCCTTGCCGATCATGACGGCCAGATGCGGCTCGTTCAGATCAAGCGCCATCTCTCCCAGTTGCGCCAGCGCGGGGGCATCTAGACCCTCGGCCAGATGGGTGAAGAACTGCTCGGCCAGACGCAACTCGCCCGCGCGCAGCAACAATTGTCCCGCCTGAAACACGGAAGACCCTGCAAAGGCGGCATTGCGCCAGTCCGGCACCACATCGGCCCCGCGCAGTGCCGGATCAGGCGCGATACCGCCCCTCTCGGCAGCCAGAAGCCCATAAAAACTTGTCTGGTGCTGCGCACCTTCGGCATAGGCCTGCGCCGCGCCTTCGGGGTCACCCGCCGCCTCCTGCGCGCGCCCGATCCAATAGCCCGCCCGACCCAGCGAGATCGGCGTGGACACGGCCATCCGCAACCGCTGAAAATGGTCCAGCGCGAGATCGGCATCCTTCATGTAGGTCAGCGCAATATAGCCCGCCAGCCATTCCAGATCGGCATAGTCCGACCCTTCGGTGAGCTGATGGGACGCGGCCAGACGATAGGCCACATCGGTCTTTCCGTCGCGCATCTGCGCCCGTGCGAGATAGCTGCGCCATCCGGCCCAACGCTGTGGTTCACCCAGAGAGGCAGCGGATGTCGACCGCTCGAGCAGCAATTCTATCGCGCCATCGGTCAGACCCTTCTGGATGCGCCAGTTGAAACGGTCATGCGCCAGACCGGGATCGGATTTCAACGCCGCAGGCACCGCGTCGATCAGCGCGTTCACCCCGTCGCGCTGAGCCTTGAGCGCGAGCCGCGCATTGGCCAGTGCACGCTGGTCCACCCCCACCAGCGGCAGCATCCTCTCGGCATCACTGTTCAGACCACGCCATAGCGCCATGTCCAGCCGCGCCGCGTGATGCGGGGCCAACTGGTTGCCATATCCCGCGAGAAAGGCCTGATGGGTTGCGTCATCAAGGCTCAGGGTGCGCCACGCCTCGACGATCGCGGCATCGGCCAGCGCGCCCTGTCCATTTGCCCGCAGGGCGGCCGCATGGCGCAGAACGCCTGTCCCCGTCTGCGGGGCTTGACCGGCGAAGAACCGCAGGACCTGCGCGTCAGTGGCGGTCTCGAATGCCTCCTCGGAGCGGCGGCGCAGAAGTGCCAGACCGGGCCAGTCGGCGTTACGCTCAAGAAAACTCAGAACCTCGTCCGGCGTACCGCGCCCCGCGCGCAGCCGGTGCCATTCCACAAGCGTCACTGCCTCGGGACCGGCCCGACCCGCCAGTGCCGTGGCATTGTCCCAGTTCCCCGCCCGAACCGCGTCCATGGCCGAGGCCAGTGGCGGCGGCCCATTGGTCTGGGCCTGCGCGCCAGTGGTCAAGAACAGGCCCGCCAGCGTGGCGCTCAGGATCGCTTTTCGCAACATCTCTTGCATTTTCCAGAGGGACAAAGGATAGACAGCGCCAGAGTATATCCCCGAGTCCACGGCTTCAATTCACGTTGGCGACAGGACAGGTCCGGGGTCTTTCCAACGGCGGCACACTGCCGTCATGCATTGCAAAGGAGCGTGTCATGTTCAAGGGGTCCATTCCCGCCCTCATCACGCCGTTCAGGAACGGCGCGCTGGATATCGAGACGCTCAAGAAACTTGTCGAGTGGCATATCGCTGAAGGGTCGCACGGTCTGGTGCCTGTGGGCACCACCGGCGAAAGCCCGACGCTGACGCATCGCGAACATGAAATCGTGATCGAGGAGGTGGTCAAGGCCGCCGCCGGGCGCATCCCGGTGATCGCGGGTGCGGGTTCGAACAACACCGCCGAAGGTATCCGCCTGATCCAGCATGCCGAAGCGGTTGGCGCCGATGCCGCGCTGGTGGTGACACCCTATTACAACAAGCCGACGCAGGCCGGTCTGATCGCGCATTTCAAGACGATCCATGACTGCTGCAACCTGCCGATCATCATCTACAACATTCCGGGCCGGTCAGTCGTGGACATGTCGCCCGCCACCATGGGCGAACTGGCGAAACTGCCGCGCATCGTCGGCGTCAAGGATGCAACCGGCGACCTGAGCCGCGTGCCCAAGCAGCGCATGACCTGCGGGCCGGATTTCATCCAGCTGTCGGGCGAAGATGCCACCGCGCTTGGCTACAACGCGCATGGCGGCGTTGGCTGCATCTCGGTCACCGCAAATGTCGCGCCCAAGCTGTGCGCCGAATTCCAGACCGCCACGCTGAAGGGTGACTACGCGACCGCACTGACCCTTCTGGACCGGCTGATGCCCTTGCATGAGGCGATTTTCGCCGAACCGGGGGTCGCAGGCGCGAAATACGGGATGTCCCGCCTTGGCCTGTGCAGCGATGAGGTCCGTCTGCCGCTGGTCGGCCTGACCGATGGCGTCAAGGCGCGTATGGACGATGCGATGCGCTTTGCCGGGCTGATCAACTGATCCGGCAAAGCCGAGGCAGACACCTTGCCTTGGCCTGGTGGATTTCGCACACCTGAATGGTTGTCTTGTGATATACATATCCCATCATGACGATGGGGTATGACCATGGCCAAGAAGTCAAAGAAATCCATTGAGAAGACCGAAACCGTCCCCGAAGCTCCTCAGCGCGCGGTCAAGATTCCTGTCGCACTGCGCTTCAATGCCGATCTGCTGGCGCAGATCGACAAGGTGGCGCTGCGCCGGGGGATGTCGCGGAACGCGATCATTTCCTATTGGTGTTCCCGCGCGGTCGAGGCGGAGTAGACAGGGGAAATGAAAAGGGCGGGATGATCCCGCCCTGTCTCATGTGACCTGTCAGATACCGCAGTCCACGATGGCCTTGGCCAGGATCGGCACTGTGGTCTTGTTCAGACCGGCGATGTTCAGGCGGCTGTCGCCCACCATGTAGATCGCGTGCTCCTCGCGCAGGCGGGCCACCATCTCGGGCGTGGTGCCCAGACGCGAGAACATGCCGCGATGCTGCGCGATGAAACCGAAACGGTCGGACCCTGACACGCGCTGCAATTCGGCGGCCAGTTGCTTGCGCAGATCCAGCATCGACAGGCGCACCTCCTCCAGCTCGGACGCCCAGTCGGCGCGCAGCCTGGCATCGGTCAGGATCTCGGTCACCACGCGGGCGCCATGGTCCGGCGGGAACGAGAAATTCTGCCGGTTCAGGAAATTGAGCGAGCCCTGTGTCAGGCCCCGCAGCCCCTTGTCCTGCGCCACGGCCATCAGCAGGCCGGTCCTCTCGCGGTAGATACCGAAATTCTTGGAGCAGCTTGCCGCGATCAGGCATTCCGGCACCGAGGATGCCACCAGACGCACGCCAAGCGCGTCTTCGTCCAGCCCGTCGCCAAAGCCCTGATAGGCGATGTCGATCATCGGCACGCCACCGGTTTTCAGCAGCAGATCGACCACCGCTTTCCACTCGGTCAGGTTCAGGTTGGCCCCGGTCGGGTTGTGGCAGCAGCCATGCAGCAGAACCACATCGCCTGCGCGCACATCGGCCAGATCGGCCATCATCCCGGAGAAATCGACGCCGCGCGTCTCGGCGTCGAAGTAGCGGTATTCGACCACCTCCATCCCCAGATAGTTCAGGATGGTGACATGGTTCGGCCATGTCGGATTGGAGACGAAGATGCGGGCATCGGGGTTCGCCATGCGGATCAGCTCGAAAGCCTGCCGCACCGCACCCGTGCCACCCGGCGTGGCAGCAGCGGCGATACTGTCGCGGGGCACGGCACCGCCCAGCACCAGATCAATCATCACGTCCGAAAATGCCGGATCACCTGCCAGCCCGACATAGGCCTTGGTCGTCTGTTCCTCGACCAGCTTGCGTTCGGCGGCCTTGACGGCGCGCATCACCGGGGTCACCCCTTCGGCGTTCTTGTAGACGCCGACACCCAGGTCGATCTTGGTCGGACGCGGATCGTCCTTGTAGAGCTGCATCAGCGCAAGGATCTTGTCGGCGGGATGTTCTTTCAGGTTAGAAAACATAATCGTTTCAGGCCTTTCCGGTTGCGACGGGCAGTGTGGGGAATGCACCCCATTCGCACCATGACCCGTCATAAAGCGAATGGTCGGTCTTGCCGATCCGTTCCAGCGCAAGGCTGATGATGGCCGCCGTCACACCAGACCCGCAGGTGGTGATCACAGGCTTGGACAGGTCCACATTCGCAGCGGCAAAGGCGGCGCGCAGACCATCCGCGTCAAGCATGGTGCCATCGGGGTTCAGCAAAGTCTTGAACGGCAGGCTTTTCGATCCGGGGATATGCCCCTTGCGCAGACCGGGGCGTGGCTCGTCCACTTCGCCTGCGAAACGCTCGGCGGCGCGGGCATCGACGATCTCGTAATCACCCAGCTTCGATGCAGCCGAGACCTGCGTCACATCCTTGACCATGTGGTTCTGGCGGCGCACCGTCATGTGGCGGTCCCGCACCATCGGGGCCATATCCTCGACCTCGCGGCCCTCGGCAAGCCATTTCGGGAAACCACCGTCCAGCACGGCGATGTCCATCTGTCCCATCAGGCGGAACAACCACCAGACACGTGCCGCGGAAAACAGGCCCTCGGCATCATAAACCACCACCTGATGTCCATCGCCTACGCCCATGGCGCGCATCCGGGACATGAATTTCTCGACCGGCGGCGCCATATGCGGCAGGTCGGAACGGTGGTCGCTGACGTCGTCGATATCGAAAAAGCGTGCGCCGGGGATATGGGCTGCGGCATAGGCGGCCTTGGCATCACGCGGATCGCCGGGCATGAAATAGCTGGCATCCAGAATCCGCAGATCCGGGTCCTTCATATGCGCGGCCAGCCAATCTGTGGATACCAGCGTTCTGGGATCATCAAGTGCCATGGGAAACCCCCTGTTGATGCGTCTTGCCCTGCCTACATCGGGGGTCACAGGCTGGCAAGTCAAAGGGCCTTTGCCTGACCCTGAAAACCCCTGTTTTCAGGCGCAATCAGCTCTCCTTGAGCAGGCGCTGCTTCTGGCGGGCCCAGTCGCGCTTGGCTTCGGTCTCGCGCTTGTCGTGGTTCTTCTTGCCCTTGGCGACACCGATCTTCAGCTTCACCAGACCGCGATCGTTGAAATACATCACCAGCGGCACGAGGGTCATGCCCTTGCGCTGCGTGGCGTTCCACAGCCGTGCCAGTTCCTTGCGCGAGACCAGCAGCTTGCGCCGCCGGCGCTCCTCGTGCTTCCAGACACGGGCCTGCTGGAATGGCGCGATATAGCCATTGATCAGCCAAAGCTCACCATCCTCGACCGAGGCATAGCTTTCCGCGATATTCGCCCCGTTCTCGCGCAGCGATTTGACCTCGGACCCCATCAGGATGATACCGCATTCGATATCCTCCTCGATCGCGTAATCGTAGCGCGCGCGGCGATTCTCGGCGATCACCTTGTAATTGGGGTCTGATTTCGTCTGGGCCATGCGCGCTGAATATCCCGCGCGCGGGCAACTGTCCATCCGGTGGGGGTGCGGCCTCAGCTGCCCCGATAGGTGGAATAGCCAAAGGGCGACAGCAGCAGCGGCACATGGTAATGCGCAGCGCCATCCGAGATGCCAAAGCGGATCGGCACCACGTCCAGAAAACGCGGGGCCTCCGGCGGCGTGCCTGTTGCATCCAGATAGGAACCTGCATGGAACTCCAGTTCATAGACACCCGCCGCGAACTGTCCCTGCGGCAGGATAGGCGCGTCAGTTCGCCCGTCATCATTCGTGACCTTGCGCGCCAGATGCACCCGTACATCCCCCTCGATCCGGTAGAGGTCGATGGCCAGACCGGCGGCGGGGCAACCGCGCGCGGTATCCAGAACATGGGTGGTCAGGTATCCCTGCGACATGGAACGCTCCTTTTGTGCGGTATTGATGGGCAGTCTAGCCCAAGCCATAGCGCAGGACAGGGGCAAATGCCGCGCGATGATTGTCGGATAAGTCTTTATCGGATTTCTTGAAAATAAACGAGCGCCTGACTGTCATAGAGTTTTTCCAGCACATGCGAGGACACTGATGAACCGTTACCCACGCAACATGATCGGATATGGCGCGAACCCGCCGCAGGCCCAGTGGCCCAATGGTGCGAAGGTCGCCGTGCAGTTCGTGCTGAACTACGAGGAAGGCGGCGAGAACTGCATCCTGCATGGCGATGCCGCCTCGGAAGCGTTCCTCTCCGACATCGCCGGTGCCGCACCCTGGCAGGGGATGCGCCACTGGAACATGGAATCGATCTATGAATATGGCGCGCGCGCCGGATTCTGGCGTCTGCACCGCCTGTTTACCGGGGCGGGGATTCCCGTAACCGTTTACGGCGTGGCCTCGGCGCTTGCGCGCAGCCCGGAACAGGTCGAGGCGATGAAATCCGCCGGGTGGGAAATCGCCAGCCACGGGCTGAAATGGGTCGATCACCGCGACATGCCCGAAGACGAGGAGCGCGCCGCCATCGCCGAAGCCATCCGCCTCCATGCCGAAGTGGTGGGGGAGCGCCCGCGCGGCTGGTACACGGGGCGGTGTTCGGCCAATACCGTGCGGCTGGTGGCGGAAGAAGGCGGTTTCGACTGGATCAGCGACACTTATGATGACGACCTGCCCTATTGGCTGGAGGTCGGAGACCTCGATCAGCTGATCATCCCTTATACGCTGGAAGCCAATGACATGCGCTTTGCCACGACACCCGGCTATATCACCGGCGGGCAGTTCTTCGACTATCTCAAGGATGCCTTTGACACCCTTTACGCCGAAGGCACCGATGGTCGTCCCGCGATGATGTCCGTGGGTCTGCACTGCCGTCTGATCGGACGGCCGGGCAAGATCGCAGGGCTCAAGCGCTTCATCGACTATATCGCAGGCTTCGACGGCGTCTGGTGCCCGCGCCGCATCGAGATTGCACAGCATTGGGCCACCACCCATCCGCATCAGCGCCGCAGCCGCCCCAGCCAGATGGCGCGCGCTGATTTCGTCGCGCGCTTCGGCGGCGTCTTCGAACATTCACCCTGGATCGCCGAACGCGCCTGGGAACTGGAGCTTGGCCCCGCCCATGACACGCCCGCCGGTTTGCACAACGCGCTGGCGCGGATGTTCCGATCCGCCACCGAGGCAGAGCGTCTGGGCGTGCTGACCGCACACCCCGATCTGGCGGGCAAACTGGCCGCCGCGAAACGGCTGACGGCGGAATCGACGGCCGAACAGGCCAGCGCGGGCCTTGATGCCCTGACCGACGCGGAGCGTGCACGCTTCACCGAATTGAACACGGCCTATGTGGCGCGGCACGGCTTTCCCTTCATCATCGCGGTGCGTGACAACACCAAGGCCAGCATCCTTGCCGCCTTCGAGACCCGCCTGAACAACGACCGCGCCACCGAATTCGCAACCGCCTGCGCGCAGGTCGAACGGATCGCGCGCATCAGACTCGAGGATATGCTGTGACCTATGCCTTCCCCCCCGGCGGGTTGCCCGGACAGGATGTGATGCCCGACGGCAAGGCCGTCTTCACCACCGCCTATGCCTTCATCCCGGCCAACACGATGCGCGACATCGTGACAAGCTATCTGCCCGGCTGGACCGGTACCCGCGTCTGGATCATCGCGCGGCCCCTGTCGGGCTTTGCCGAAACATTCGCGCAATACGCGGTCGAGGTGGCACCGGGCGGCGGATCGGACACTCCGGAGCCCGACCGCGGCGCGCAAGGGACCATTCTTGTCGCCAGCGGCCAGATGCGCCTGACCATCGACGGCATATCCCATGATCTGACGGCAGGCGGCTATGCCTATATCCCCGCAGGCAGCACATGGGCACTGACCAATCCCGGCGACGCGCCGCTGCAATTCCACTGGATCCGCAAACGCTATGAACCCGTAGCAGGGATAGAGCGGCCCACGGCCTTCGTGACCTCTGACCAAGACACACCTGTCAACTGGATGCCGGGGACGGACAAATGGGGCACGACCCGCTTTGTCGAACCGACAGACCTGCGCCACGACATGCATATGAACATCGTCACCTTCAAACCCGGTGGTCTGATCCCCTTTGCCGAAACCCATGTGATGGAACACGGGCTTTATGTGCTGCAAGGCACCGCCCGCTACCTGCTCAACACCGACTGGGTCGAGGTTGGCCCCGGCGATTTCATGTGGTTGCGCGCCTTTTGTCCGCAGGCCTGCGTCGCAACGGGAACCGAGGATTTCCGCTACCTGCTCTACAAGGATGTGAACCGCCACGTTTCATTGACGCTCTGACCGCCTCTTCATCTTGCCAAAAATACTCAAATCCACCCCTCGCCACACCCACAGGAGGTTCCGATGCAGACCACGATCACGGCCCGCCCCCTGACGGCGCAGGACTTCGCCCCTTATGGCGATGTGCTGGAGGCAGAGGGACAGGCGGACAAGATCATCAACCAGGGCTTCTGCGGTCGCTGGCATGACCGCGCCAGCCTCGATTTCGGCCCGGAGGGCCGCGCGGGTATCAGCATCTTCAAGGCCGAACCGCGCCGCCTGCCCTACACCCTCGATCTGCTGGAGCGGCACCCCGAGGGCAGCCAGGCCTTCATCCCCATGTCCATGACCGAATGGCTGGTGATCGTGGCCGAGGATGCAGGCCCCGCACCCGGCCCAATCGCGGCCTTCATCGCCGCGCCCGGACAGGGCATCAACCTGCATCGCGGCACATGGCACGGTGTGCTGACCCCGCTGCACGCACCCGGCCTTTTCGCCGTGATCGACCGGATCGGCACCACACCGAACCTTCAGGAATTCCCGCTTGAGGTGCCCCGCACCATCACGCGCTGAACCGCAAGGCCCCGCCAAGAGGGCCACCCCCCGCAACACAAACAAGGAGACTTCAGGGATGGCTGACACCTCGCTGGGTACGCCCGATCAATTGCGCGACCCCAACTACACCCCGGCGCTTGCCCGCGCCATACCGCTGGGAATCCAGCATGTGCTGGCGATGTTCGTCTCGAACGTGACGCCGGCGATCATCGTGGCGGGAGCCGCCGGATTCGGCTTTGGCTCGAACTCGCCCGATTTCCCGAACATGATCTACATGATCCAGATGTCGATGCTGTTTGCCGGTATCGCCACGCTGTTCCAGACCATCGGCTTCGGCCCGGTCGGCGCGCGTCTGCCCATCGTGCAGGGCACATCCTTTGCCTTTCTGCCGGTCATGATCCCGGCCGTGGCCGGTCAGGGCACCGCAGGGCTTGGCCGGTCTGATGACCGGCATCGTCATCGGCGGGCTGTTCCACATCTTCCTTGGCACTTTCATCGGGCGGCTTCGCTTTGCCCTGCCGCCGCTGGTCACCGGCCTGATCGTGCTGATGATCGGTCTGGCACTGGTCAAGGTCGGCATCCAGTATGCCGCCGGAGGCGTGCCCGTTGATGGGCAAGCCCGAATTCGGCTCGCTGGCCATGTGGACCCCGGCGCTGGTGGTGATCGTGGTCACCCTCGCGCTCAAGTTCTTCACGCGGGGCATGATGTCCGTCGCCGCAGTCCTGATCGGCCTGATCGCGGGCTATGTCGTGGCCTATGCGATGGGGCAGGTCAATTTCGGCAACGTGGCGCGCGCCGGCCTGTTCGAGTTCCCGACACCGTTCAAATGGGGGATCGAGTTCAACACCGCCATCATCATCGGCATGTGCTTCATGGCCGTGATCTCGGCTATCGAAACGGTCGGCGACGTGTCCGGCATCTGCAAGGGCGGTGCGGGCCGCGAGGCGACCGACAAGGAAATCCAGGGCGCGACCTATGCCGACGGGATCGGCACGGCCGTGGCGGGTATCTTCGGCGGTCTGCCCAACACCTCCTTCAGCCAGAACGTCGGTCTGATCAGCATGACCGGCGTGATGAGCCGCCATGTTGTGACCATCGGCGCGATCTTCCTGATCGTCTGCGGCTTGGTGCCCAAGTTCGGCGCCATCGTGTCGACCGTGCCGATCAACGTGCTGGGCGGCGGTGTGATCGTCATGTTCGGCATGGTCTGCGCGGCAGGCGTGAACATGCTGTCCGATGTCACATGGAACCGCCGCAACATGGTGATCTTCGCCGTGTCGCTGTCGGTGGGGCTTGGCCTGCAACTGGAACCGACCGCGCTGCAACACCTGCCGCGCACGCTCCAGATCCTGCTGACCTCGGGCCTTCTGCCTGCGGCAGGGCTGTCGATCATCCTGAATCTGGTTCTGCCGGAAGACGTTGAATAGAGAAAAAGCCCGGGGATGCCGCAAGGCTGCCCCCTGGCCTCTTCCAAAGGGTCAGAGGCACGCCTCGAGCAGAGCCTTTGTATTCGCAGCCGTCATCTCGACCGGGTTGCCGCCGGTGCTGGGGTCTTGCAAGGCAGATGCGGTCAGCGCGTCCAGATCGGGGTTTACCACACCCAATTTGGTCAGGTTGGCGGGTATACCCAGCCCTGCGTTCAGTTCACCGACAAAGGCATAGAACCCGTCGAACCCACCCGCGATGCCCAGATAGGCCGCCGCCTGCTCGATCCGCCCCTCGATCGCGACACGATTGAACCGCAGGACGGGCTGCATCACCACCGCATTCGTGGTGCCGTGATGCGTGTTATGCACCGCCCCGATGGGATGGCTGATCGCATGAATGGCACCCAGACCTTTCTGGAAGGCCACGGCGCCCATCGCAGCCGCCGCCATCATCTGACCCCGCGCCTCGATATCCGTGCCATCGGCATAGGCGCGCGGCAGATATTCCTTGACCAACCGCATCCCTTCCAGCGCGATCCCCTGGCTCATCGGGTGGAAATGCGGCGAGCAATACGCCTCAAGGCAATGGGCGAAGGCATCCATCCCCGTGCCAGCCGTGATCGCGCGCGGCATCCCCACGGTCAGTTCCGGATCGCAGATCACGACCGAGGGCAGGATTTTCGGATGGAAGATGATCTTCTTCTCATGCGTCACCGAATTGGTCAGGACCGAAGCCCGCCCCACTTCGGACCCGGTCCCCGCCGTGGTCGGCACCGCGACGATGGGCGCGATGGCCGATGCATCGGCGCGCGTCCACCAGTCGCCGATATCCTCATAGTCCCACACGGGGCGGGTCTGCCCCGCCATGAAGGCCACCGCCTTGCCCAGATCGAGGCCCGACCCGCCGCCAAAAGCGATCACCCCGTCATGCCCGCCCGCCTTGTAGGCGGCGACACCGGCGGCCAGATTGATCTCGGTCGGGTTCGGGTCCACGTCGGCGAACATCGCGCGGCCCAGACCTGCGGCCTCCATCAGATCCAGCGTGGCTGCGGTGATGGGCAGGCTGGCCAATCCCTTGTCGGTCACCAGAAGGGGTTTCTTGATCCCCGCCGCAGCACAGGCCTCGGCCAGTTCAGAGATACGGCCCGCCCCGAAACGGATGGCGGTGGGATAGGACCAGTTGGCGCGCAGTGTCATTGCTGTTTCCTCAGATGGTAGGATTTCGGGCGGGTCAGGTTGTGATAGCCGATCACCGACAGCCCGCCGCCGCGTCCGGTATCCTTGCAGCCTGTCCAGCACAAGCCGGGGTCCAGATAATCGGCGCGGTTCAGGAACACCGTGCCGGTTTCGATCTGCGCGCCGAGCCGTTCAGCCCGGCCCACATCGGCGGTCCAGAGCGATGCGGTCAATCCATAGTCGCTGTCATTCATCAGACGCAGCGCCTCGGCATCGTCTTTCACCGGCATGATGCCTACGACGGGACCAAAGCTTTCCTCGCGCATCACGCGCATGGAATGATCCACGTTGATCAGGATCTGCGGCATCAAGTAGGCCCCCCCGTCCTGCGGAAAGAGCGCAGGGTCGATCAGGGCTTTCGCGCCTGCTGCCACCGCCTCGGCGGTTTGGGCGCGCACCAGCTCGGCGAAGCGCACCTGGGCCATCGGCCCCAGGGTCGTCTCGGCCTCCAGCGGATTGCCCAGCTTGTAGCCGGACACCAGCGCCACGGATTTCTCGACGAACGCGTCGAACAGGCTTTCATGCACATAGATCCGCTCGATCCCGCAACAGCACTGGCCCGAGTTGAACATCGCCGCATCCATGAGCGTATCGACAGCGGCATCCAGATCGGCGTCTTCCATCACATAGCCGGGGTCCTTGCCGCCCAGTTCCAGCCCCAACCCGGTGAAGGTGCCCGCCGCTGCCTGTTCGATGGCACGGCCACCCGCGACCGATCCGGTGAAGTTCACGAAATCAAAGGCGCGCGCGGCAATCAGGGCCGATGTCGTATCGTGATCCAGCACGATGTTCTGGAACACATCCGCAGGGATACCGGCGGCATGGAAGGCTTCGGCCATCCGCTCGCCCACCAAGAGGGTCTGGCTCGCGTGTTTCAGCACCACCGTATTTCCCGCGATCAGGGCGGGGGCCACAGTGTTGATGGCTGTCATATAGGGATAATTCCACGGCGCGATGACCAGCACCACGCCATGCGCCTCACGCGCGATATAGCGTTTGAAGGCGGCGCTGTCCTCCAGCACGATGGGGGCAAGGGCGGCCTCGGCAATCTCGGCCATATAGGTGGCGCGTTCGTTGAACCCTTTGTACTCTCCGCCATAACGGACCGGACGGCCCATCTGATGCGCCAGTTCCGGCACGATCACATCGTTCATGGCGCCGACAGCCTCGACAGCCTTCATCACCAGCGCGATGCGGTCCGCCAAGGGCCGCGCAGCCCAGCCCTTCTGCGCCGCACGGGCGCGCGCCGCCGCAGCTTTGGCTGCGTCCTGCGATAGCGCAGGGCGTTCGGCATAGACCGATCCGTCAATCGGCGAGATGCATTTGATGGTCTTTGTCATTTCCGGTCAGGCCCTTTCAAAGCCACGGGCAATTTCATAGTCGGTCACCACGCGGTCGAATTCCTCGATCTCCCACATGGCAGCGCGGGTATAGTGGTCGATCACATCGTCGCCCATGGCAGCCCGCAGCATCTTCGAATGGCGCAAGGTCTCGACTGCATCGCGCAGCGTCTTCGGAATCTCGCCGCCTTGTGTCGCCTGATAGATGTCACCAGTCGTGGGGCGCTGCAACTCCAACCCTTCCTCGATCCCGGCCAGACCGGCGGCCAGCATCGCAGCCATGGCGACATAGGGGTTCATGTCCGATCCGGGGATCCGGCATTCCACGCGGATCGCCTTGCTGCCCTCACCACACAGGCGGAATCCGGCGGTGCGGTTGTCCACCGACCAGACTGTCTTGGTCGGCGCAAAGGTCGCCTTGGAGAAACGTTTGTAGCTGTTGATATAGGGGGCCATGAACACGGTCATATCCGGCGCATAGCGGATCAGCCCGGCCATGTATTTGCGCATCAGATCGGACATGCCGAATTCCGCATCGGGATCGTAGAACGCATTCTGCCCGTCCTTCCACAGCGACTGATGCACATGGGATGAACTGCCGACCCGGTCCTGATGCCATTTCGGCAGGAAACTTGCGGCATGGCCCTGCTGATCCGCGATTTCCTTGGTGGCATGTTTGGCAATGGTGTGATGATCGGCGGTATCCAGCGCGGGCGCATAGCGGATGTTCAGCTCCTCCTGCCCGGCCTCGGCCTCGCCTTTGGTATTCTCGACCGGGATACCCGCGGCATAGAGATGATTGCGCAAGGGGCGCATCACATGTTCTTCGCGGGTGGTCTGAAGGATGCTGTAATCCTCGTTGTAATCACTGATGGGCTCCAGATCACGGAAACCCGAGGCTGCGATCTGCCGGAAAGACCGCGCGAACAGGAAAAACTCCAACTCCGTCGCCATGATGGGGCTCAGGCCCAGAGCCTCGACCCGGGCGATCTGTTTCTTGAGCATCGCGCGTGGGGAATGGGCGATCTCGTGGTGGCCGTGATGATCCATCACGTCGCACATGACCATGACCGTCCCCTCCAGCCAGGGCATCGGGCGGATCGTGCCAAGGTCCGGCTTCATCATGTAATCGCCATAGCCCGCCTGCCAGCTTGTCGCGGCATAGCCATCGGGGGTTGCCATGGCGATATCGGTCGCCAGCAGATAGTTGCAGCAATGGGTTTCTTCCCATGCGCTGTCCACGAAATGCTGCGCCACGAAACGCTTGCCCTGCAAGCGGCCCTGCATGTCCACGATACAGGCCAGCACCGTATCCACGGTGCCCGCCGCAACGGCGGATTTCAAAGCCTCGAATGTCATCAATCCGGCCATCTCGCGGCCTCCCTTGTGTCTTTACGCTTTTGTCTTTCCCGCAGACGGCCCCGCGCAGATGCCGGGGCCGTCTTTCATCCTTGAGCAGAGCGACGCCGCCCGCAAGAGCCGTCAGGTATAACGGTAGGGACGTCCCGCCTTCTGCATGTCGGCGTTGTATTTCTTGAAGATGTCCACGACCTTGGCCTTCACCTCGGATTCCGACGCGATCTCGTCCCAGAACACCAGAGCCGCATCCTCGACCGTTTTCCATTCCTCATCGGGGATCGTGGTCAGTTGCAGCTTGGTGCCGTTGACGCGCAGGTTCGCCTCACCACCCCAATACCACCACTGACGATAGTAATGGGACTGGTCACAGCAAACGCGGAACAGGGTCTGCATGTCCTCGGGCAACTCGTTCCAGCGGTCCATGTTGGCAAAGAACGACCCCGCCCATGCGCCCGAGATGTTGTTGGTCAGGAAGTAATTGGTCACATCCGCCCAACCCACCGTGTAATCCTCGGTGATGCCCGACCATGCGATCCCGTCCAGCTCGCCCGTCTGCACGGCCACCTCGATATCCTCCCACGGCAGGGTCACGGGCACCACGCCGAACTGGGCCAGGAACCGGCCAGCGGTCGGGAAGGTGAAGACACGTTTGCCCTTGAGATCCTCGAGACTGTTGATCGGGTCCTTGGTGGCGAAATGGCAGGGGTCCCAAGCGCCGGCGCTGATATGCTTGACGCCCACGGCGGAATATTCCGCGTCCCAGATCTCGTTCAGGCCGTATTGGTTGAACAGCACCGGCACATCGAGCGAGTAGCGCGAGGCGAAGGGGAAATAGCCCCCGAACACGGTCACTTCGGTGGGCGAGGCCATCGAGTCGTCGTCCGACTGCACCGCGTCGATTGTCCCGCGCTGCAGCGCCTGAAACAGCTCTCCGGTGGGGACGATCTGATCGGCATAGAACAGCTCGATCTGCATCTTGTCGCCCGCGATCTTGTTGAACATGTCGATGGCGGGCTTGATCACATGCTCGCCCAGCGCGGCACCGGCATAGGTCTGCATCCGCCAGCGAATGGTGCTTTGCGCAATGGCCGGTGTCGCCAGGGCGGCAGGTCCGGCCATCGCGGCGGTGGTCAGGAATTTGCGTCTTGTGGTCATCGTCATCATCTCCTGTTGTCTTGTTTCAAAAGGGTGGTTCTTGCCATTCCTCTTCGTCTTGCTCCTCGCGGAGTTCTATTTTCCATAGACCAGTTCCGGCAGCCAAAGTGCGATCTGCGGAAAGATCATGATCAGCGCCAACGCCGCCAGCATCACCAGCACGAAAGGCAGGATCGACGCGTAGATGTCGCGCAGCGTGATCTCGGGCGGTGCCATCGCGCGCATCAGGAACAGATTATACCCGAAAGGTGGCGTCATGTATGCGATCTGCGTGGTGATCGTATAAAGGATGCCATACCAGATCAGGTCGAACCCCAGCGCCCCCACCAGCGGCACATAGAGAGGGGCCACGATCACCAGCATCGCGGTATCGTCCAGAAACGTGCCCATCAGCAGGAACGACAGCTGCATCAGGATCAGGATCACCCAAGGGTTCAGACCCAGTTGATCGGTGAACAGCGTGTCGATGGCGCGCACCGCACCAAGACCATCGAAAATCGCACCGAACCCCAGAGCGGCAAGGATGATCCACATGAACATGCAGGAAATCATCAGGGTCTGGCGCACCGATGTCTCGAACACCTCGCGCGTCATGCGACCCTTGAGGACCGCTGCGAAAAACGCGGTCATCGCGCCGATGGCCGAGCTTTCCACAAGGCTGGTCCATCCATTGACGAAGGGCACCATCATCGCGGCGAAGATCACCAGAGGCAGAAGGCCCGCCGTCAGAAGGCGCAGCTTTTCGGCGCGCGTGACATTGCGCTCTTCGGCCGGAAGGACAGGACCCAGCGACGGGTTCAGACGGCAGCGGATGTAGATATAGGCCACGAACATCGCGGCCATCATCAGCCCCGGCACCACGCCTGCCAGCCAGAGCTGTCCCACGGGTTGGCGTGCGATCATCGCGTAAAGCACCAGCACGACCGAGGGCGGGACGAGAATACCAAGGCTCGACCCGGCCTGGATGACCCCCGTCACCATCCGCTTGTCATACCCGCGCCGGAGCAATTCCGGCAGCGCGATGGTGGCGCCGATGGCCATGCCCGCGACGCTGAGGCCGTTCATCGCCGACACCAGTACCATCAGCCCGATGGTCCCGATGGCCAGACCACCCGACACCGGCCCCATCCAGACGTGGAACATCTTGTAGAGGTCATCGGCCAGTTTGCTTTCCGACAGGATGTAGCCCATGAAAATGAACATCGGCAGCGTCAGCAGCGGATACCATTTCATCAGCTTCATCGCCGCCGAGAAGGGAATTTCCGCGCCACCCGTGCCCCAGAGCATCATCGCGGACACCGCCGCGACACCGCCGATGGCCGCGAAGACGCGCTGGCCGGTGAACAGCATCAGCATCATCAGCGAGAACATGAAGATGGCGATCATTTCATAGGACATCACACCACCTCGCCGCGCAGACGCAGCACATCCTTGCAGAACTCGGAAATCGCCTGCAGCAGCATCAGGAAGATGCCCAGCGTCATCAGCACCTTGATCGGCCACATATAGGGACGCCACGCGGTGGGGCTGCGCTCGAACCGTCCAAGCACCTCGGATGCGCCGCTCGGTCCACCCGTCAGAAAGGCCCAGATCAGGTCACCGTAAAACGTGAGCGGTTCCCGCCCGAAGTAGCCCAGCGAATAGGCCGTGGAACTCAGCGCGCCCCAAAGCAGAACACCCAGAAAAAACAGCAGGAAAAGCACGGTGAAGGCATCGAACCACGCTTTGCGACGGTCGTCCCATGTGTGGTAGAACAGGTCCATCCGCACATTAGCGCCCATCTGCAACGCATAGGGCCCGCCCAGCATGTAATAGGCGACCATGGCGAACTGCGCCATTTCCAGCGTCATCAGCGAGGGCGTGAAGAAAGTCTTCGAAATCGAGGACCACAGCAGGATCGCCACCATCACGAAGATGCCATACATCACCAACCGCCCAAGCCGGAGGTTGATGGCATCGACAACCCGGATGTAGCCGCGCATCAAAGGGTGCATGGCGCCTGCCTGACGAAGTGGTTCGTGACAACTGAATGATCCGGCGAAAACAGCATGGCAGCCCCCTGTCGCTCAAGCGTGATCCAACCCCCCCCGACCTGTCAACGATGTTTCTGAAAGATTTTCTTCACCCCAAATCGATCTGTGCATATATTGAACAAAAAGGATCGCCGAGACGTGACCGATGAGAGCCAGACCATCGCCGAGCGGTTGCAAGCCGCCTTCGACACGCTGACGCGGGCCGAACGACAACTGGCCGACACGCTGCTGCAGAACTATCCCGTCACTGGCCTCGCTTCGATCACCCATCTGGCAAAGGCGGCGGATGTATCGACGCCGACCGTCGTGCGGATGGTGCAAAAACTTGGGTTTTCCGGCTTTCCTGACTTCCAGTCCGCCCTGCGCGGCGAGCTTGAGGCGCGGATTTCCGACCCGATCACCAAGCGCGACATCTGGGTTCACGCAGCCCCCGAAGGCCATATCCTCAACCGATTCACCGATGCCGTCATCGGCAACATCCGCCAGAGTCTGACCCAGATCGACGTGGACACGTTCGAGCGAGCCTGCGCCATGCTGGCCGACCCGAACCGTCGCATCTTCGTGGCGGGCGGACGGATCACCCATGCGCTGGCCGAATACCTGTTCCTGCACATGCAGGTCCTGCGCGCAGGCGTGACACATGTCCATGCCATGGCCAGCACATGGGCGCATGACCTGTTGGACCTGCGGTCAGGCGATGTCGTGGTGATTTTCGACGTCCGCCGCTATGAGAACAGCACCCTGAAACTGGCTGAACTGGCCCGCGACAAGGGCGCGCGGATCATTCTGTTTACAGATCAGTGGCGATCCCCGGTGCACGAATTCGCCGAATGCACCTTCTGCGGGCGGATCGTCGTGCCCAGCGCATGGGACAGTCTGGTCAGCCTGATGCTGATGGCCGAGGCGCTGATCGCCGAAGTGCAGGAGCGCACATGGGACAGCACGCGCGCGCGGATGCAGGACCTTGAGGGCATGTTCGACCGCACCCGCCTGTTTCGCAAGTTCACTTGAAAAAGGATGCGCGAAAATGTTGACTTTGCCCCAAAGCGAAGGTCTTGATTTTATCAAATGATCAAAAAGGAACAGAACGCGGGCCTCATTTCGCAAAACTGTTTCACTGATGTGATTGTTCGCCTTCGGTAAATACACACTCCAGACACAGGGATATGTCATGAAAACCTCCAGCCTCTCATTGAAACTCACTGCCTCGGCCCTTGCCATTGGCCTGGCCGCACCGGCGAGCGCAGACACGCTGCGCCTTCTGACCTGGGGCGGCTACGCCCCCGAGAACGTCATCGAGATGTTCGAGGCCGAGACCGGCCACACCGTCGAGGTGACCACCTCGAACAACGAGGAAATGATCGCCAAGCTGCGCGCGACGGGCGGCGGTGGCTTCGATCTGGCCCAGCCGAGCCAGGACCGCATCGCCGGCCCGCAGGAGGAGTTCGGCATCTACAAGCCGATGGACCTGTCCAAGATCGACGCTGCCCTGTTCATCCCCTCGATGCTTGCGGCGACCAAGGCCAACACCACTGTCGGCGGTGAAGTTTACGGCGTGCCGCATGTCTGGGGCACTGATGGTCTTGTGCTGAACACGGCGCAGGCAGCGAATGTGAAGGATTACACGGACCTTTGCAGCGACGACGTGGCAGGCAAGGTCTCCTACCGGATGCGCCGCCCGACGCTGATCGGGTTCGCCTTCTCGATGGGTATGGACCCCTTCGCCGCCTATGCCGACGAGGCCGCCTATACCGAGATCCTGTCCAAGGTCGAAGCCGCGCTGATCGAGTGCAAGCCCAACGTCAAGACCTACTGGTCGGGCGGCGATGAGCTGATGGGTCTGGTCCGCTCGGGCGAGGTCGTGGCCGCGATGGCCTGGGACACCGGCGGCTGGAAGCTGAACGAGGACAACGCCGACGTGACCTTCGTGGCCCCCGCATCCGGTGCACTGGGCTGGATCGACACTTTCGTGATCCCGGCCAAGGGTCAGGCCGATGACGCCGCCTATGCCTGGATCAACTTCGTGATGAAGCCGGAAGTCGCGGCGATGATCACCGAAGCCGCAGGCAACTTCACTGCCTCACAGGGTGCTGACGAATTCGTCTCGGAAGCGCTGAAAGCCAAGTATCAGGCCAGCTTCCCGCAGGAAGCCATCGACAACATCAAGTGGTATCCGCCGGTTCCCGCTGGTCTCGAGGCGCTGGAAGGTGCCGTGCTGGACCGCGTGCAAGCCGCGCGCTGATCCTCTGACATGACGGGCGGCACCTGCGTATTGCGGGTGCCGCCTTTCCTTTTGACGCGAAAAGATCCGGATACATCCGCATGACCATGCCCCTCCCCGATCTGGAATGTGATGCGCTGACCAAACGCTTCGGCGCGGCGACGGCGGTGGACAATGTGTCCTTCACGGTGCCGGCGGGCTCGTTCTTTTCCATCCTCGGGCCTTCGGGCTGCGGCAAGACCACGATCATGCGGATGATCGCAGGCTTTCTGGAACCCACCAGCGGCGATATCCGCATCAAGGGTCGGTCGGTTCTGGACGTGCCGCCCAACAAGCGGCCGGTCAACATGGTGTTCCAGCATCTTGCCCTGTTCCCGATGATGAATATCGCCGACAACATCGGCTATGGCCTGCGCCGCAAGGGCATGGCCAAGCCCGAGATCGCCCGCAAGGTGGATGAGGCGCTGGACCGGATCGGCCTGCCCGGCATCGGCGCACGCCGGGTGGACGAGCTGTCGGGCGGGCAAAAACAGCGCGTCGCCATTGCCCGCTGCATGGTTCTGGAACCCGATGTGCTGCTGCTGGACGAGCCGCTGGGCGCGCTGGACCTGAAGCTGCGCGAACATATGAAAGTCGAGTTGAAGGCGCTTCAGGCGGCCTTTGACACCACCTTCGTCTACATCACGCATGATCAGTCCGAGGCTTTGGTGATGTCCGACAGCATCGCCGTGATGAACGCGGGCCGGTTCGAACAGATGGGCACGGCACGCGATCTCTATTATCGGCCGCAGACCGCTTTTGTCGCGGGCTTTGTCGGGGATGCGAACCGCTGGCAGGGCCGCGTGATCCGTGCCGAGGGTGAGGCGCTGGAAGTGAAGACGGACGGCGGGCTGATCCTGCGCGCGGTCAGCCCCGGTCGGACACTCTCTGTCGGAGACAGGGCCGAGGTCTTTGTGCGACCCGAGGCGATCCGGCTGGCCGAGAACGCGGCACATGTCGCCCAGTTCGATACGCAGATCAGCGGCAATGTCGCGACGATTCTGTTCAACGGGGCCGCCAGCCGCGTGATCGTGACGGATGCCAGCGGGGCCGAGATCGAAGTGACCCTGCCGCAATCCGGCGAATTCGCCCATCTGACGCGCGGCGCACCTGTTCATGTCGGTTGGTCCGGCGATCAGGGCAACGCCTTTGCCGCGACGGGGCGATAGGCAATGCGCGCGGGGCAGAAACTGGGGCTTATCCTGCTGCTGACGCCGCTGCTGCTTTGGCTGTCGCTGCTGATCATCATTCCACATATCGACCTGTTCCTGCTGTCGCTGCGCGAACGGGTCGGCGTGCGCCAGTATGAAACCGGGCTGGCCAATTACACGACCATCCTGACCGAGCCGCTGTACATGGTCACCTTCGCGCGCACCGCGATGATGTCGATCCTTGCGACGGTTCTGACCCTGCTGATCGCCTTTCCGGTCTCCTACTACATCGCCAAGATGGCGCGGGGGCGCGCGCGATCCGTGCTGTTCCTGATGTGCCTTGTCCCTTTCTGGGTATCCGAGCTTGTGCGCACCTTCGGCTGGATGATCCTGCTGCGGGAAAGCGGCGTCATCTCGGGCCTGCTGCAATGGGCGGGACTGGCGGCGGGACCGGTCGAAATGCTCTATAATGACGCCGCGATCATGGTGGGGCTGGTCTATACATCGATGCTGTTCATGGTCGTGCCGCTGGTCACCACGCTGGACAGTCTGGACGATGCGGTGATCGAGGCGGGTTATGATCTGGGCGGCTCTGGCCCCAGCATCCTGCGCGAGATCGTGATTCCCCATGCCATGCCGGGGATCGTTTCTGGCAGTATCGTTGTCTTCATGCTGTCGCTTGGCAATTACCTGACACCCACCATGCTGGGCGGCAAGGACAGCCTTTGGTTCACGCAGATGATCTATTCCCAGTTCATCGTCCGCTTCAACTGGGAGCTGGGCGCGGCCTTCGGCTTCATGCTGCTGATCCTGTCTTCTCTGATCGTCTGGGCGGTGTTGCGCCTGACGGGGCAGACGCTTGAAAAGACGATGGGGTAAGGTGACGACATGATCCCGACAATCCCGCAGAACCCGCTGATCCGCCTTGTCTATGGGGCCTATGTCGCGCTGTTCTTCGTCTATCTGGCGCTGCCCCTGACGGTGGTGGCGGTCTTTGCCTTCAACGACAGCCAGTTCCCGTCGCTGCCGTGGGAAGGGTTCACGCTGGGCTGGTTCTTCGGGTCCGAACGGCCGATGATCGGTGTCTTTCATGAAGACCCGATCCTGCGCGCCATCGGCACATCGGTCATCATCGGACTGGCGGTCTCGGCCCTGTCGGTCGCGGTGGGCACGACAAACGCCTTTCTCTTCAACCGCTACCAGTTCCGCGGGCGCGGGTTTCTTTATGTCCTGATGCTTCTGCCTCTGGTGATCCCCGGTATCGTGCTGGGCATCTCGATCCTTGTCTTCTCAAGCTCGCTGGCAAATGCTGCGTGGGACGCCGCAGAGATCGACATTCAGGCGCTGCGCCCCGGTCTGCTTCTTGTGATCCTCGGCCAGTTTTCCTTTGTCACCACCATCGCCACGCTGGTCATCGCCGCGCGCTTGCAGAAGTTCGACCGCACGCTGGAAGAGGCCGCGCTGAACCTTGGTGCCAGCCACCTGACCGCCGTGCGCACGATCACCCTGCCATACCTCGCCCCGGCCATGATCGGCGCATTCGTCGTGTCCTTCCTGATGAGCTTCGAGAATTTCAACACGACCCTGATGCTGGTCGGATCGGATTCCCCTCTGACCATCGCCATGTTCGACCGGTTGAAACTGGGATCGACCCCGCTGCTGAACGCGGTGTCCCTGCTGCTGATGCTGGGGTCCAGCCTGCTGGCGCTGGTGATGATCGCCTTTCAGCGCAAATCCTGAACACAAGCGCCACTGGACAGCGTGCCCGCGCAGTGACAGGATTTGATCAAATTCGGCACACCCGCGACTCGGAGGCACCACCATGAAAGACGACAATTTTCTGAAAGAAAACAATGCCCGCCATTTGTGGCATCCGATGGGGCATCCGGGCGATCTTCAGGCGAATGCGCCTACGATCATCAAAGGCGCCGAAGGCGTGCATATCATCGACCTGGACGGGCACAAGGTCGTCGATGCGGTGGGGGGCCTTTGGTGTGTGAACCTTGGCTACTCCAACAACGTGGTCAAAGACGCCATCGCCAAGCAGCTTTACGAGCTGCCCTATTATTCGGCCTTCGGTGGCACGACAAACCCGACGGCGATCGAGGCATCCTACATGGTGCGCGAGTTCTTCGAACCCGACGGCATGGTGCGTGCCTTCTTCACCTCGGGCGGGTCGGATTCGGTGGAAACCTGCCTGCGGCTGTCCCGTCAGTATCATCGCCTGCGCGGCGAGCCGACACGGACCAAGTTCCTCAGCCTCAAGAAAGGCTACCACGGCACTCATTTCGGCGGTGCCAGCGTGAACGGCAACAACCGCTTCCGCCTGAACTACGAACCCATGCTGCCGGGATGTTTCCACATGCCCAGCCCCTATACCTATCGCAACCCGTTCAACGAGACGGATGGCGCAAAACTGGCCCAGAACATCGCCGCCGCGATGGAGGATGAGATCGCCTTTCAGGGCGCCAACACTATCGCCGCCTTCATCATGGAACCGATCCAGGGCGCGGGCGGTGTGATCGTGCCGGACAAAAGCTTCATGAAGCTGATGCGCGACATCTGCGACCGCCACGGGATCCTGATGATCTCGGATGAAGTCATCACGGGCTTTGGCCGTACGGGTGACTGGTCCGGCGCGCGGCATTGGGGCGTGCAGCCCGACATGATGAGCTGCGCGAAGGGCATTACCTCGGGCTACTTCCCGGTGGGCGCGACCCTTGTGAACCAGAAGGTCGCGGACGTGTTCGAAAAGGATACCACCGGCGAAGGCGCGATCTTCCACGGCTATACCTATTCCGCCCATCCCGTAGGCGCCGCCGCCGTGACCGCCTGCCTGTCCGAGACGCTTCGCCTGAATACGGCCGCCAATGCCGGCCCGCGGGGGACGCAGCTCTATGAGGGCGTGCTGAAACTGGCCGAGAAATACGACATCATCGGCAATGTGCGCGGTGGGCACGGGTTGATGACCGGGATCGAACTGGTCAGCGACAAGGCGGCAAAGACGCCGATGGACATGCCGACGATGAAGCGCATTCACAAGACGGCCTATCAGGCGGGCGCGATGGTGCGGCTGGGCGCGCACAACATCCTGATGTCACCGCCCCTGACCATCACCGAGGCCGAGGTGAATACGATCCTGTCTGCTCTGGATGCAGGCTTCGCTGCGGCGTGACGCAGCCACGGTACGAAACGAAAAAAGGCCAGAGCATCGCTCTGGCCTTTGGCACTCGTTAACGCTCAACTTTTACTTGAACCGTTTTATCTCACCGGAATTAAGTCGGCGCAGATAGCTTTCAAGTTCCCGCTTCACGATTGGCATAAGAAAATACAGACCTGCGATATTGACCACGGCCATGGCAAAGATCGCCGCGTCCGAGAAGTCGATCACCGGGCCAAGGCTGGCCGCTGCACCGATCACGATGAAGATGCAGAAAATGACCTTGAACGTAAGCTCCTGCGCCTGCCCTTCACCGAACATGAAGGTCCACGCCTTCAGCCCGTAGTAGGACCAGCTGAGCATGGTCGAGAAGGCAAACAGCACCACCGCGACCACAAGGATATAGGGGAACCACGAGAAGGCGGATTCGAACGCCGCCGAGGTCAGACCCACGCCCGAAGCACCCGTTGCTGTCGTGACCTGACCTGCCTCGTTGATGATGTAGAGGCCGGTTTCAGGATCCGTGACCAACTGACCCGTGATGATGATCACCAGCGCCGTCATGGTGCAGATCACCACGGTGTCGATGAACGGCTCGAGCAGGGA
Organism: uncultured Alphaproteobacteria bacterium; assembly: GCA_963715835.1. Lineage (GTDB taxonomy): Bacteria > Pseudomonadota > Alphaproteobacteria > Rhodobacterales > Rhodobacteraceae > Seohaeicola. The sequence continues at coordinate 139,238 of CAVQSH010000001.1, forward strand.
TACGAACCCTTCGGTGATCGGCTCCTTGGTGCGGACTGCCGAGTGGGCAATGGCCGCAGAACCAACCCCCGCCTCGTTGGAAAAGGCCGCGCGGCGGAAGCCCTGGATCAGCGCACCGACCATGCCGCCCACGATCCCGTTGCCGGTGAAAGCGCCGTTGAAGATCTGGCCAAAGGCGGCACCGACCATATCGGCGTTCATCAGGATGATGACAAGCGCCGTGCCGACATAGAGAACGCCCATGAAAGGCACGACCTTTTCGGTCACACGGGCAATGGATTTGATCCCGCCCACGATCACCGCAAAGACGATCAGCGCGAAGACGACACCCGTGATCCAGCCCGGATACTCGCCGAAGACACCAGACAACTGTTGATGCGCCTGATTGGCCTGGAACATGTTGCCCCCACCCAGCGCACCCAGCACGCAGAAGATCGAGAACAGCACGGCAAGAAACTTGCCTCCGGGCAAGCCACGCTCGGCAAAACCCTTGGTCAGGTAATACATCGGGCCGCCCGACACGCGCCCGTCGGGATATTCGTTGCGGTATTTCACACCCAGGGTGCATTCGGTGAACTTGGACGCCATGCCCAAAAGGCCCGCAAGGATCATCCAGAAGGTCGCCCCCGCACCGCCGATGCTGACCGCCACCGCGACACCCGCGATATTGCCCAGACCGACCGTGCCCGACAGCGCCGTCGCCAGCGCCTGAAAGTGGCTGACCTCGCCCGCATCGTCAGGGTCCGAGTATTTACCGCTGACCAGCGCCAGTGAGTGGCCGATCACCCGGAACTGGATGAACCCGAAATAGAGCGTGAAAACCGTTGCCGCCACGACCAGCCAGAGCACGATCCAGGAGATCGAGGTGCCGGGGATCGAAGCGAAGATGAAACTGACGAACCAGCCAGTCGAATTGGCGAATATCTGGTTGACGGTCTCGTCAATGGATTGCGCCTGTGCCGGCACCACCGAGAAGACCAGGGCCGCCAGCGCGGCAAGGGCGGCGAAGGCCGCCGGGAATGCATTCCGTGTCATCTGTTTCTCCTGTCGCTGCTCATGGCACGATGGTGCAGGGAACGGGCGCGGCCTGCGCCAGATGGCCCGCAACCGATCCGAAGATCCGGCTTCCGATCCTGGTGTGACCGTTGCGCCCGATCACGATCTGCACCGCGCCCATCTCCTCGGCGATCTTGCAGATCGTCTCGGCGATGTGGCCGTAGCGGATCTTGCTTTCCGCCTCGACACCATCGGCGCGGACTTTTTCGAGAACCGGCGCGATCAGCGCCTTCTCGGCCCGTTCCAGTTCCTCGGTGCGACGTTTATGCCGTTCTTCCAATTCGCTTGGGGTCAGGAATGAATAGGGAGACCATTCCAGAACATGGACCAAAACGACCGTTCCGCCTTGAAGCTTGACCCGGCCCACGGCAAAGTCGAGCGCCCGTCTGGCGGCCTCGCTCCCGTCATAACCGACGATGAATTTTGCAGACATCTGTCCCTCCTGCATGTTGGCTCGTATCGGAAGATACCGCGACAGTTTAGCGCAGCAAGGATGTGAAACATATATGACTGGTTCCTTAAATCCTTCGGATACCGGTCCGTTTGGCCTTTGTTTCAGAAAATCTCGGGCGAAAAGGCTGCCAAGCCGCTATCACCAGATATTTTGTCCCAGAACGGCCGGATCAATCCAGCCCTCTGTCTGACGGCGGCCCGTGACCTGCATCCGGCCCGGATCAGCACGGTTGAACATCACATTCTAAATGACATATATGATGCAGCGCCGGTGCCCTGCCGGAACAGCTTCGTCTCAGGAAACTCGCCATCATGTCCCTATCGCCGCAACCGGAACGCCAAAAGCCGAGCGTCGGTCGCAAGGCGATCGAAAGGCATCTGCCAATCCTGCAATGGGCGAAAACCTATGATCGTGAAACGCTGACCTCGGACGGGGTGGCAGCGGTGATCGTGACGATCATGCTGATCCCGCAATCGCTGGCCTATGCTCTGCTGGCGGGTCTGCCGCCGGAAATGGGGCTCTATGCCTCGATCCTGCCGCTGGTCGCATATGCGATCTTCGGCACAAGCCGCGCGCTGGCAGTGGGTCCGGTGGCCGTGATCTCGCTGATGACAGCCGCAGCGGTGGGCAACATGGCGCTGGAGGGCACCGCCGAATACGCGATGGCGGCGATCACGCTGGCTTTCATCTCGGGCTTGATCCTGACCGTGATGGGCCTGTTCAGGCTGGGGTTCCTGGCCAATTTCCTGTCCCACCCGGTGATCGCAGGTTTTATCACTGCATCCGGCCTGCTGATTGCCGCCAGCCAGATCGGCACGATCATGGGGATCAGCGGTGGTGGGCATTCATTGGTCGAACTGTTGGGCAACCTTTGGGCCAACCTGCATCAGATCAACCCGATCACGCTGGTGATCGGTGTAGCGACCACTGCCTTTCTGTTTTGGGTCCGTCGAGGACTGAAACCGCTGCTCATCGGTGCGGGCCTGCGTCCCCGGCTGGCAGATCTGCTGGCCAAGGCCGGTCCGGTGGCGGCGGTGGCCGTGACCACGCTGATCGTCTGGGCCCTTGATCTGGCAAGCAAGGGCGTCGCCATCGTCGGCGTCATTCCCAGCGGATTGCCCCCGCTGACGCTGCCCGGCTTCTCGGGCGAGATCTGGGGACAGCTTTTCATCTCGGCCCTTCTGATCTCGGTCATCGGCTTTGTGGAATCCGTATCGGTCGCACAGACCCTGGCCGCGAAGAAGCGCCAGCGGATCGACCCGGATCAGGAGCTGGTGGGCCTCGGCACGGCGAATATCGCAGCCGCCCTGTCGGGCGGCTATCCGGTCACGGGGGGCTTTGCCCGCTCGGTCGTGAACTTCGACGCAGGTGCCGAAACCCCGGCGGCGGGGGCTTTCACCGCCATCGGCATCCTGCTGGCCGCCATGTTCCTGACGCCGCTGCTGCATTTCCTGCCCAAGGCCACGCTCGCCGCCACGATCATCGTCGCGGTCCTCAGCCTTGTTGACCTGTCGATCCTGAAACGCAGCTGGACCTATTCGCGCATCGACTTCGCCGCAGTCGCCACCACCATCGCCATCACCCTTGGCCTTGGTGTGGAGATGGGCGTGTCCGCCGGTGTGATCCTGTCGCTGGCCCTGTTCCTCTACAAGACATCGCGCCCGCATGTGGCCGAGGTGGGCCTTGTCCCCGGCACCCAGCATTTCCGCAACATCCTGCGCCACAAGGTGCAGACCGATCCTGCGGTGGTGACCCTGCGGATCGACGAAAGCCTTTACTTCGCCAATGCCCGCTTCCTCGAGGATTACATCTACAACCGCGTGGCCTGCGAGGAACCGATCCGCCACGTCGTCCTGATGTGCTCGGCCGTGAACGAGATCGACATGTCGGCGCTGGAAAGCCTTGAGGCGATCAATGCGCGCCTGCGTGATCTGGGGATCACGCTGCACCTGTCCGAGGTCAAGGGACCCGTGATGGATCGCCTGAAGCGCAGCCATTTCCTTGAAGAGCTGACAGGCCGCGTGTTCCTGTCGCAATACGATGCAATGGTGGCCCTGACGGCTGCCTGACCCTGCGGCCGAGCCGCGACCGCGCCAATTGACGTGGCCGGACCCGCCGCATATCTGCAGGGACATGACACAGGATATCTGGATCGGGATCGAAGAGAGTGGCGCAACGGCACAGGGCTGGCGCTTTGACGGTGCCTCGGTGCTGCAAACCGCAAGCGGGCCGAGTTCAGGCCGAAGTTCTGGCCCAGCTCGGCGACGACCCCGCAGTAATCGTGGCGCCTGCACAGGCAACGCAGCCCGTGCCCGCGCCTGTTCTGTCCCAGAACCTGCCACTCGCCGCCCTGACACAAGATCGCCCGCAGGGGCGCATGGATGCGGCCGCCCGCTTGCGGATCGCGGGCGCGCTGGCTGCACGGCCGAACTGGGACGGGGTGATCTGCCTGCCGATGGAAGACGTCACGCATTGGTGCCAGATCAGCGCCGATGAGGTGGTCAGTTTCCAGTCCGCCCTGACCCCGATGCTGGCAAGAACGCTGAACGCGGCCGAGATCGCCGACCCGCAGGCGCTGGCCGATACCATGTCGCGGCCGGAACGGCTGTCGCTGCATCTGCGCAGCGCCACGCTGGCCCATGCGGCCGAAGCCATTGCCGGGCATCTGCTGGGTGCCGAACTGGCGGCGATGCGGCCCTATTGGCTTGGTCAGCAGGTCATCGTCATCGCGCAAAACAGTCTCTATTCCGGCGCATTGACGGCGCAAGGCGTGCCGGTCGAAACGCTGCACCCGGCCGATGCCGCGCGGGACGGTCTGGTTGCACTACGGACAAAGACAAGCTGACCGGATCGCCGCTTGAGCCTTCCGGAGCCTGCGGGGGGGATATTTCGGGCACGAAGACGTATCAGGTCGCGGCAGCGGCACCGGCGCGGCGACGACAGGGGCCGACTAGCATCGTGATACCAAGGATCAGGCCCGACACGGTGGCGATCATGCCCGCCGCGCTGACCGAATTGGCAAAGCCCAGCCAAAGCGGACCATAGCCCGCGATCACATAGCCCAAGACGGCGGCCAGGATGGCGAAGACGACGCTCCAGATGACCTGCGGCACCAGCCGGTCAGTCATCATCCGCGCCGCTGCCGGGGGGCAGATGAACATGGCGATCACGATGATCGACCCCACGGCATCGAAGGCGGCGACAGCCGCCAGCGCGGCAAGCATCACCAGCGCCAGACCAAGCGCCCGGACAGGCAGGCCAAGCGTGGCCGCAAAGCCTTCATCGAAGGTGGCGATGGCCAGCGGGCGCCACATCACGCCGATCGCCAGCGCCACGATCACCAGCGCCACGGCCATGCGCGGCAACTCCGGCGGCAATCCCGCAAGAGCCACAGGATCGAGCAGAGAGGCCCATCCCGTCGCATCCAGCCAGATCAGACTTTCCAGATTGCCATAAAGCGCGTGTTCCACATCGAGATGCACACCGCTTGTGTCGGATTGTTCCAGCAGCAGCACGCCGGCGGCGAAAAGCGTGGTGAAGATCACGCCCATGGCCGCTCCCGGCTCGATCTTTGCGACGCGCCGCACGCCCTCGATCAGCACGACCGAGACAATCGCCGCGCCCGCCGCACCCAGCATCATGGGCAGAGCAGCGACCCTCCCCGTCAGCAGGAAGGCCACCACGATCCCCGGCAGCACGACATGGCTGATCGCGTCCCCGATCAGCGCCTGACGGCGCAGCAACAGGAAGTTGCCGGGAAGCGCACAGGTGACCGCCGCCAAGACCCCGATCAGCAGGGGGGACAGGGACAGGGCGACAAACTCGGCCCCCATCACGCAACCTCCTGCGGGCGTGGAAGGTGGCGGTCCAGTTCGGCGATCTGGTCCGGGGTCAGCACCGTCTCGATCGGCGTCAGCCCGTCATAACGGCTGGCAGTCAGGCCATGCGCCGGGTCACCGCGCAGCGCAGCCCAGCGCGCCTCATCCAGCAGGGCCTTGGCGGCGGCGGCGCGCCCTGCCTCGGTCGGCACGCCATCGGCGCGGGCCATCCCCTCGCGTTGCAGAAGCGCCATTGTGAAAGGCTCATGGATCGGTTGCCCCAGCGCCAGCGCCAGCAACCCCTGACGGCGATGCACCCTGCGACGGAAGCGCATCTGCCGCAGCAGCAAGGCCACTCCGCCCCGCGCGGGGGCCAGCGCCAGCGACAGCGCGAAGAGACAAAAGCAGGCCAGCACGATGATCGGCCCGGTCGGCAGGGCCGGGGCCGTGGCCGAGACAGCCGCCCCGACATAGGCCGCAAGCCCGCCGGCCATCCCCGACAGGGCCACCATACGCAGCGCGTTGTCGGTCCACAGCCGCGCCGTGACCGCCGGGATGATCAGCAGCGCCACGATCAGCACAAGACCGACCGTCGTGATCCCCAGCACGGTGACAGCCATCACCAGCCCCATCATCGCAAGGTCAATGCGGGCAACACTGGTGCCTGTTACTGCCGCGAAATCCGGATCAAAACCGACCGCCAGCATCGGGCGGCGCAGCAACAACACCAGCAGGAGCACAAGCGCACCACCCGCTGCGATCACCAGCGCATCGGCGCGCAGCATCCCGGCGGTTGATCCCAGAAGAACGGACTCGAGCCCGGCCTGCCGCCCTGATTGCATCGACTGGATCACCGTCAGGATGACGATTCCGGCCCCGAAGAAGACCGACAGAACCGCGCCGATCGCTGCATCCTCGGTCAGGCGCGTCCGGCGGATCATCCAGCCGATGACCAGCAAGCCCAGCCCCGACGTCAGCGCCGCGCCCAACATGAGACCCGGCAGAAACCGCCCTTCGCCGCCCAGCGTGACCATCACGATGAACGCAAGTCCGATTCCCGGCAGCGTCGCATGGGACACCGCATCCGAGACCAGCGCGCGTTTGCGCAGGAACAGGAAGCTGCCCGTCACCCCGGCGGCGATACCCAGCATCGTGGCGCCGATCGCCACGAGGGTCGCGTTATAGCCAAGTTGCAGCGACAGCGCCTGCCAGATCATGGCGCGGCGTCCCCCACGGCCTGCATTCCGGCCACATGCGCCTCGCCCAATCGTCCGCCATAGGCGCGTTGCAGATTGGCGCTGGTGAACACGTCGGCCACGGGTCCCGCGGCGATGGCGCGGGTATTGATCAGGAACATATGTTCGAAATAGGCACGGATCGTGGACAGGTCATGATGGACCGCGACGATGGTCCGCCCTTCGGCCTTCAGGTCCTTCAGAACAGCAATGATCGCCTTTTCCGTAGCCGCATCGACCCCTGCGAAGGGTTCGTCCAGCAGGTAAAGGTCAGCCGATTGCGCCAGTGCGCGCGCCAGGAACACCCGCTGCTGCTGCCCGCCGGATAGCTGTCCGATCTGGCGCGTGGCGAAATCCTCCATCCCCACACGGGCCAGACAGGCGCGGGCACGGTCCAGATGCTCGGCCCGGACCCGGCGCAGCAGGCCCAATTCGCGGTGCAGCCCCATCAGCACCACGTCGATCACGCGCGCCGGAAAATCCCAGTCCACGCTGGCGCGTTGCGGCACATAGGCCACGCGGTCCCGCGCGCGCGACAAGGGCAGGCCGAAGAGACGCACCTCGCCCGACAGCGGCTTGACCAACCCCAGAACCGCTTTGAGCATGGTCGATTTACCCGCACCGTTCGGGCCGACGATAGCTGTCATCGTCCCCTGCGCCACCGACATGTCGACCGAGAAGACGACAGGTTTCTCGCCATAGGCAACGGTCAGCCCCCCCACCTCCAGCGCAGGGGGCGGGGCCGGCGTTGTGGCTACCGCCCCGCTTGATTGCGGCAGGTTTCGTCGCGGGGAAAGCGGCTGCGCCATGATCAAAGACCCGCGCTCAGGCGGCCGTCCATGCCGCGCGGCGGCACGTCGCCGCCAAGCGCCCCGGCGATGGTCGAGATGTTGTGATCCATCATGCCCAGATAGGTGCCCTCATAGGTCCCGTCCGGCCCCATCGCGTCCGAGAAGACCTCGCCGCCGACACGCACATCATGCCCTTTGGCGGCGGCGCCTTCGATCAACGCGCGGATATTGCGGTCGGAGACAGAGGTTTCCACGAAGACCGCAGCAACGCGGCGTTCGACAAGCAGGTCGACCAGTTCACCGATCCGGTTGAGCCCGGCTTCGGACTCGGTCGAGATACCTTGAATGCCCATCACCTCGAACCCCTGCGCGCGACCGAAGTAGCCAAAGGCGTCATGCGCGGTCAGAAGCACCCGCGCCGCCTGGGGAACAGACGACAGGCTGCGCGTCTTGTAATCGGACAGCCGCGCCAGATCGGCCAGATGCGTCTCGGTATTGGCGGCGAAAGTGGCGGCATGATCGGGGCGTTCGGCGCTCAGCGTATCGCGCACGGCCAGCACGACATGGCGCCACAGATCAGGCTCCATCCACACATGCGGATCAAACCGGCCTTCATAGTCGGGATGCGCGATGCGTTCGGCCTCGGGCACGGCCTCGCCCACCGCGACGACGGTTCGGGTGCGGCCAAGGTCCAGCAGGAAGGTTTCAAGCTGTGCTTCAAGATACAGGCCATGCCACAGGACCAGATCGGCGCGGGTCATGGCAACGATGTCGCTGCGGGTCTGGCGATAGGCATGAGGATCGACACCCGGACCCATCAATGCGGTGACGGTGACAAGGTCGCCCCCGACCTGTCGAGCGGCATCGGCCACCATCCCGGTGGTGGCAACCACCGACAAGGGGGCTTGTGCCAGCGCAAGACGCGGCAAGGCAAAGCTGGCGGCAAAGGCAGTCAGGACATGGCGGCGTGTCAGGGTCATGCGGTCACCTTTTGAACGGAAAACATGAATTTGGAAGGAAAGGCGCAGAAGCGGCGCGGATTGCCCTTATATTGAGAACGGTTCGCAACTTTGTCAATGTTATTGCGAATTATTCGCAAAACAATTCGCTGTGAGGTCAGGCAGTCGGCATACTTGCCTATGGAACGGGCACATGCGACCCTGAACCCACCCAGCAACGAGTGCCACATGCCGCAGACCCCGACAGCCCAAGCCACGCATCTTCCCCAGACACTTCCCATGCAGGAGGCGCGCAATCCGGGCATGGAGCTTGATATGGACTGGGTCCGTGCAGTGCAGGCCAACACGCCCCGCGATCGAGCGCCGCGCCGCAAGCCTTGGCACCCGACGGTCTGTCAAGAAGGACTATCAGGCGGCATGGCTTCTGAAAGCGATCACCTGCATCGACCTGACGACCCTTGCGGGTGACGATACCGAAGGCCGCGTGGCCCGGCTCTGCGCCAAGGCGCGCCAACCGGTGCGCCCCGACCTGCTGGAGGCATTGGGGATGCCCGGCCTGACCGTCGGCGCGGTCTGCGTCTATCATGAGATGGTCCCCGCCGCCGTCCGCGCACTGCAGGGCAGCGGAATTCCGGTCGCCGCCGTGTCGACCGGATTTCCGGCAGGGTTGTCACCGTTCCATCTGCGGCTGGCCGAGATCGGGGAAAGCGTGCAGGCGGGCGCGACAGAGATCGACATCGTGATTTCGCGCCGCCATGTCCTGACGGGCAACTGGCAGGCGCTCTATGACGAGATGCGCCAGATGCGCGCCGCCTGCGGAGAAGCGCATGTAAAGGCGATCCTGGCCACCGGCGAGTTGGGCAGCCTGCGCAACGTCGCCCGTGCCAGTCTTGTCTGCATGATGGCAGGGGCAGATTTCATCAAGACTTCAACCGGCAAGGAAAGCATCAACGCCACCCTGCCCGTCAGCCTTGTGATGATCCGCGCCATTCGGGAGTATCACGAACGCACAGGCATCCGGATCGGCTACAAACCCGCAGGCGGGATTTCCAAGGCCAAGGATGCGCTGGTCTACCTCAGCTTGATGAAAGAGGAATTGGGCACGCGCTGGATGCAACCGGACCTGTTCCGCTTCGGCGCATCCAGCCTGCTGGGTGATATCGAGCGGCAATTGGAACATCACGTGACCGGCGCCTATTCGGCGGCATGGCGGCATCCGCTGGCCTGATCTGGCAAGGATGCGATTTGAGTATTTGGGGAACGATGAAGGCATGAGTGTCACGGATATCTTCGACACGATGGACTACGGGACCGCACCGGAATCAGCCGCCGAGGCGCTGGCCTGGCTGGTCGATCAGGGCGACCGCTTCGGCCATTTCATCGGCGGCAGCTTCACCAGCCCCCGGCGACGGGTTCGAGGCGCGCAATCCCGCCACGGGCGAAGTGCTGGCCACCCTGAGCCAGGCCACGCCAGCCGATGTGGATGCGGCCGTTGCTGCCGCGCGCCGCGCGCAAGCCAAGTGGGAAGGGCTGGGCGGACATGGCCGTGCCAGACATCTCTATGCGCTGGCCCGGCTGGTGCAGAAACACGCGCGCCTGTTCTCTGTGCTGGAAACTCTCGATAACGGCAAACCGATCCGCGAAGCGCGGGATATCGACATCCCCCTTGTGCACCGGCATTTCTATTTCCATGCCGGCTTGGCGCAGTTGATGGACAGCGAACAGCCCGACCGTCAGGCGCTGGGTGTCTGTGGACAGATCATCCCTTGGAACTTCCCCGCTGCTGATGCTGGCGTGGAAGGTGGCTCCCGCGCTGGCAGCAGGCAATACGGTGGTGCTGAAACCGGCGGAACAGACCTCGCTGACCGCCCTTCTTTTCGCGGATATCTGCCGTCAGGCGGGCTTGCCCAAGGGCGTCGTCAATATCGTCACCGGCGATGGCGCTGTGGGCGAGATGATCGTGACACATCCCGGTATCGACAAGATCGCCTTCACCGGCTCGACCGAAGTTGGTCGCCGCATCCGGCAGGCCACGGCGGGCAGCGGCAAGTCCCTGACATTGGAGCTGGGCGGGAAATCCCCTTATATCGTCTTTGATGACGCCGATCTGGACTCCGCTGTCGAAGGTCTGGTCGATGCGATCTGGTTCAATCAGGGGCAGGTGTGCTGCGCAGGCTCACGCCTTCTGGTGCAGGAGGGGGTGGCCGACCGCTTCCACACCAAGCTGCGCGCGCGGATGGACAAGCTGCGCATCGGCAACCCGTTGGACAAGAGCATCGACATCGGCGCGATGGTCAGCCCCGAACAGTTGGAGCGTGTGCGCGCGATGGTGGACGGATGCCAAGGCGGGCATGTGCATCGCAGCGCCGCCACTTTGCCGAATGAGGGCTGCTTCTACCCGCCCACGCTGATCACGGGCCTGTCCACCGCATCGCCCCTGATGCAGGAAGAGATCTTCGGCCCCGTCCTTGTCTCGACCACCTTCCGCACGCCGTCAGAAGCGGTAGAGCTGGCCAACAACACGCGCTACGGGCTGGCGGCGTCGGTCTGGTCCGAGAATGTGAACCTTGCGCTGGATGTGGCCCCGAAGTTGGCGGCAGGCGTGATCTGGGTAAACGGCACCAACATGTTCGACGCGGCAGCCCCCTTTGGCGGGATGCGCGAAAGCGGGTTCGGCCGCGAAGGTGGCTGGGAAGGGCTGGCCGCCTATACCCGCCCGCGCGGCAAGACCAAGACCCTTGGCGCAGATCACGGGTTTCACCGCCCGCAACGACGACGCGCCGGATGCGGGCATCGACCGCACCCCCAAGCTTTATATCGGTGGCAAACAGACGCGCCCCGATGGCGGCTATTCCCGCACGGTCCATGCCAAATCGGGCCGCATCCTCGGGCAGGTGCCGGTGGCCAGCCGCAAGGATATCCGCAACGCAGTGGAAGCGGCGCGCGGAGCGGCGGGATGGTCCATGACAACAGGCCACCTTCGGGCGCAGATCCTCTATTACATCGCGGAAAACCTGTCCGCCCGTGCATCCGAATTCGCGGCAACACTGGACACAATGCAGGGCGGCAAAGGCGGCAAGGCTGAGGTCGAAGCCACCATTCGCCGCCTGTTCACCTATGCTGCGTGGGCCGACAAATACGATGGCCGCATCAAGGGTGTGCCGTTGCGCGGTGTCGCCATGGCGATGCCCACACCGGTGGGCGTGATCGGTGCAATCTGCCCGGATGAGGCCCCTTTGCTCGGCTTGATCTCGGCGATGGCGCCAGCCATCGCGATGGGCAACCGGACTGTTCTTGTCGCGTCCGAGGCTTTTCCGCTGGCCGCCACCGATTTCTATCAGATCCTCGACACATCGGACGTGCCCGGCGGGGTGGTGAATATCCTGACCGGCAGCCATACCGATCTGGCCCCCACGCTGGCGGCGCATATGGATGTGGACGCGGTCTGGTGCTTCTCATCCTCGCCCTTGTCGCGGGGGATCGAAGAGGCAAGCGCCAGCAACCTCAAGCGGACATGGGTCAACGATGGCCATGCGCGCGACTGGATGGGCGCGGCAGGAGAGGGACGGGTCTTTCTGGAGCAGGCGACCGAGATCAAGACGATCTGGGTACCCTACGGCGAGTAAGACCTAGACCCGATGGTAAGGCGACCCTGCAAGGATCGAGGCCGCGCGATAGAGTTGTTCGGCCAGCATCACCCGCACCAGCATATGTGGCCAGACCATCTTGCCGAAGGACAGGCTGAAATCGGCACGCGCGCGCAGCTCAGGGGCGATCCCATCCGCGCCACCGATGACCAGGGCCAGATCGCCGCGTCCCGCATCGCGCCAGCCGGCCAAACGTTCGGCAAACTCGGGCGAGGTCATCAGGGTCCCGCGTTCATCCAGCGTGCAGATGAGGGCACCATTCGGGATCACGCGCTCCAGCAGAGCAGCCTCGGCCGCCATACCGCCGCCCTTGCGATCCTCGACCTCATGCACCTGCACAGGGCCAAGGCCAAGCGCCCGGCCACTGCGTTCAAGCCGCATGAGGTAGTCGTCGATCAATGCGCGTTCCGGGCCGGTCCGCAACCGGCCCACGGCGCAGATATGGACCCGCATCAGACCGTCGTGGAGGCCGCGGGTTTCGTGGTGCCGCTGGGCATCCACATCTTCTCAAGCTGATAGAACTCGCGCACTTCGGGGCGGAAGACGTGGACGATCACGTCGCCCGTGTCGATCAGAACCCAGTCGCCGGTTTCCTTGCCTTCGATCCGGCTCAGCCGCCCGTAGGTCTGCTTGAGGTCATCGACCAGCTTTTCCGCGATCGAGGACACCTGCCGCGAGGATCGCCCCGAGCAGATGATCATGTAGTCGCCAATCGCCGTCTTCCCGCGCAGGTCGATCTGCACGATGTCTTCGGCCTTGTCGTCTTCAAGCTGGTTAAGAATATGCGCCAGAAGCTCTTCGCTTGTGACTTGTGCCGGTGCCGTTGTCATTGCTGCACCGACGGGAACGGCAGATGCCGCTTCAAAGTTGAGTGACAGGACATTGTCCTCCTTGTGGCACGCCGACAGGGCCCCGGCGCTGGGCGCATCCCAAAGATAGCATTGCACCGGACAAATCTCAATGAGTGGCGCATCGCCCTGTGCACCCTGACGGGCCCCGAGTCAATCGCCCGCAGGTGGAAGAGCCTTGCTGTCGGCTGTCCCCAGAACACGCACTTCGCGCTGCGGGAAGGGAATCGAGATGCCATTCGCCTGAAATGCGTCCCACAGCGCCAGGTAGACGTTGCCCCTGATATTCGTCAGGCCCTGTGTCGGATCCTTGATCCAGAAGCGCAGGATGTAGTCGACGGAACTGTCCCCGAAGCCGGTGATGTGGCAGACCGGCGGCTTGAAATCCAGCACCCGCTCGACGCCTTGCGCGGCCTCGATCGCAACCCGCCTGACCAGATGCGGATCGTCGCCATAGGACGTGCCGAAATGGATATCCAGCCGCACGAACTCATTCGAATGGGACCAGTTGACCACCTGCCCCGTGATCAGATCTTCGTTCGGAATCAGGTATTCCCGCCCGTCCCGTGTCACAACCGAGACATAGCGCGCGCCCAGCGCGTTGATCCAGCCGAAGGTATCGCCAAGGCTGATGACATCTCCCGGCTTGATCGACTTGTCGAGGAGGATGATCACACCCGATACAAGGTTCGAGACCACCTTCTGCAAGCCGAAGCCCAGCCCGAGACCGATGGCACCCGACAGCACGGCAAGCCCGGTCAGATCGACCCCGACCGTCCGCAAGCCGATGAACAAGGCCGCACCATAGAGCCCGACTTGCAGCGTCTTGACCGCCAGGACCTGCATCGAGGGGCTGATATCCTCGTTCTCCCTGATCCGCCGGGTCGATTGCTTGGTGATGAACCGCGCCAGCGTAAACAGAACCGCCAGCAGCATCACCGCCTGGAGAATCAGCCACACTGACAGACGCGTGTCGGCGATCGTGATGGCCAACCCGTCGAGCAACGCCCGCATGTCATCGGTCAGACCCAGGATCGACAGCGACACCCAGGCCCAGCCGACATAGCGCACGAGCGAGCGCAATACCCCGTTGTTGATGATCCGGGTCAGGATCGCGATGATCAGCCATGCCAGCGCCAGTTGCGCGATTATCGCCAGAAGATAGGACCGGCTGGACCATGTGACCTCGCGCATGATCCACACGATGGGCCAGATCATCGCCACATAGAGGATGAGCCGCAAACGATTGCGCAGGGTCACCGCAAGGCGCATCCGCCATTTGGGCCAACCTTCACGGCTGCGCATCCATTCACTGACCCGCGGGGCAAGGAACCGTGCCAGCACATGGGCCACCAGCAGAACACCCAGCGCGATCCCGATCTGGTAGGCGTTCCACGGCCGCATGAGGCTGGTCAGGAACAGTTCCATCCGCGTCAGCAGACCAAGGGCAACCTGCAGTGCACCATCGTTGGGGATGTTCTGGTTCATGTCTCTCCTGTCCGCCTGCAAGGGTTACACGCGCGACGCGATGCGACAAGCCCCTGACCCGGTCGCGGGCCTTGATAGACTCGCTCAGGCATAGTATCCCGCCTGACATGACACGGATTTTCGACATGGATGACCGCGCGCGCCTGCGTGAACGCTTCTTCGGGGCATCCCTGACGGTGCTGGCCCGCCTATAACGGCTGCCCGCCACTCTTTTCGACCACAGCCAGAACACCAGCCAAAGGGAGAGGACCCATGTCCCCCAAAACGCTCTATGACAAGATCTGGGACGCCCATGTCGCGCACGAAGCCGACGACGGCACCTGCCTGCTCTATATCGACCGTCACCTTGTTCACGAGGTGACCAGTCCGCAAGCCTTCGAAGGGCTGCGCATGGCGGGCCGCAAGGTCCATGCCCCGGACAAGACCATCGCCGTGCCCGATCACAACGTGCCCACCACGCTGGATCGCGCCAATGCCGCAACCATGACCGAGGATAGCCGCATCCAGGTCGAGGCGCTGGACAAGAACGCCAAGGATTTCGGCATCCATTACTATCCTGTGTCCGATATCCGTCAGGGCATCGTACATATCGTCGGCCCCGAACAGGGCTGGACCCTGCCCGGCATGACTGTCGTATGCGGCGACAGCCACACCGCGACCCATGGTGCCTTTGGCGCGCTGGCGCATGGTATCGGCACTTCCGAGGTGGAACATGTGCTGGCCACCCAGACCCTGATCCAGAAGAAATCCAAGAACATGAAGGTCGAGATCACCGGCAAGCTGCGCCCCGGTGTGACCGCCAAGGACATCACCCTGTCTGTCATCGGCCATACCGGCACCGCCGGCGGCACCGGCTATGTCATCGAATACTGTGGCGAGGCGATCCGCGACCTGTCCATGGAAGGCCGCATGACCGTCTGCAACATGGCGATCGAAGGCGGTGCACGCGCAGGCCTGATCGCACCGGACGAGAAGACCTTTGAATATGTGATGGGCCGTCCCCATGCGCCGAAGGGTGCCCAGTGGGAAGCGGCACTTGCCTGGTGGAAGACACTCTACTCCGATGCCGACGCGCATTGGGACAAGGTCGTGACCATCGCGGGCGAGGAGATCGCCCCGGTCGTGACCTGGGGCACCAGCCCCGAAGACGTGCTGCCGATCACCGGCACGGTCCCCGCGCCTGAAGACTTCAAGGGCGGCAAGGTCGACGCGGCCAAGCGGTCGCTGGAATACATGGGCCTCGAGCCAGGCACGCCGCTGAACCAGATCAAGATCGACACGGTCTTCATCGGCTCCTGCACCAATGGCCGGATCGAGGATCTGCGGGCCGCCGCCGATATCCTCAAGGGCAAGAAGATCGCCGTGAAACGGGCCATGGTCGTGCCTGGATCAGGTCTGGTGCGCGCTCAGGCCGAAGAAGAGGGGCTTGCCCAGATCTTCATCGACGCGGGCTTTGAATGGCGTCTGGCCGGCTGCTCGATGTGTCTGGCGATGAACCCCGACCAGTTGTCGCCGGGCGAACGCTGCGCTGCAACCAGCAACCGCAACTTCGAAGGCCGTCAGGGCCGTGGTGGCCGCACGCATCTGATGAGCCCGGCCATGGCCGCCGCCGCCGCCGTCACCGGTCACCTGACCGATGTGCGCGAATTGATGTGATCAGGGCAGCCGCTCGGTAGCCGTGGCAGGCTTCGCCGCAACGGCTATCGAGCGCCAGACAGACAGGAAAGAGACGATGGACAAATTCACCAAACTCAGCGGCATCGCCGCACCGCTGCCCTTGATCAACATCGACACCGACATGATCATTCCCAAGCAGTTCCTCAAGACGATCAAGCGGTCAGGTCTTGGCGTGAACCTCTTTGACGAGATGCGCTATGATGACGATCGCAACGAGATCGCCGATTTCGTTCTGAACAAACCGCAATACCGCAACGCCGAGATCCTTGTGGCGGGCGACAATTTCGGCTGCGGCTCCTCGCGCGAGCACGCGCCATGGGCGTTGCTGGATTTCGGCATCCGCTGCGTGATCGCGCCCAGCTATGCGGACATCTTCTACAACAACTGCTTCAAGAACGGCATCCTGCCGATCGTGCTGCCGCAAGAGCAGGTCGATATCCTGATGAAAGACGCCGAGAAGGGCGCCAACGCCCGGATCGAGATCGACCTTGAGGCGCAGACCGTCACATCCTCGGATGGTGAGGTTTTCACATTCAACGTCGATCCCTTCAAGAAACATTGCCTTCTGAACGGGTTGGACGACATCGGGCTGACGCTGGAAAAGGCCGCTTCGATCAAGTCCTTCGAAGGAAAACTGGCGTCCGAGCGTCCCTGGGTCTGACCCAGCCGAACGATTCACCGCCTTTTGCGAAATGGTTAAGGCCGCCTGTCACGGGCGGCCTTTTTCCTTGGTAGTCGGGGAAGCCCCGAACACAAGATGTTGTAAATGCCTGAAAAATGGCCAGAATTCGCCCCCGCAATGGTACATTTCAGCACCAGTGAGACCATCAAATCGCCCTAAAAATGAAGTTAACTTTAACAGTGGCTTGAGACCCTTCGCGAAAGAAGGCAAAAATTGGGCAATATTGAGGCAACCCGCCTAAATCGGCGGTTTCAAGGTGGAAACAGGACGCGGCTACGCATCGCGTCCGGCCAGTTTGAAGGGGACGAACAGTGATCGGACAAATGACAGGCGCCGCTCTGCGCGCGCTGCTGGTGGCGCTGCTGATTGCCATGCCCTTCATGCTGATTTCCGGCGTGGGGATCGACGGCTCGCAATTTGCCATGCTTCTGGCTCTGCTGGCAGCCGGTCTTGTCATGATGGAATACAACTCGGCCTACCCCAGCCTGATCGCCTTTCGCCATGCACCACCCTACAACAGGCTGCGTTTCGCGACGATCTTCATTGCCGTCCTGATCCTGACGCTGGTCTATCGCGGCAACAGCGATCCCGGCACGATGACCCAGATCATGACCTCCATCGGCTTGATTCTGGGCAACATGACGGATTTCCCCTATTCGCCCGTCCGGCTGGCCGTCCTGATGTTGCCCATCGAGACACCCCAGTCCGAGGTGGCAGCGGTACGAATGGCCGCCGGTGTCTGCTACACACTGTCGGTGGTCATGATCCTGATCTTCGCCGCCCTCGTCAGGTTCTATGGCTGGCCTGCGCGCCACGGAGCGTTCAACGTCTGGGTCAATCTGCCGATGTTCGACGCGACCTCGGGCGGTGACGTCGTTGCGCGCCTCAAGAGCCATGCGCGCATTAACCTGATCTTAGGGTTTCTGCTGCCATTCCTGATCCCTGCCGGAGTCTACGCGGCCTCGCGATCCATCGACTTCGGGGGGCTGGCAGTGCCTCAAACCCTGATCTGGACAATGTGCCTATGGGCCTTTCTTCCTGCCAGCCTCATGATGCGTGGCATCGCCATGGCCCGCATCGCCAGCATGATCGAAGACAAGCGCCGCCGCACCTATGCCGCTGCCGAAGGTTTGCAGGCCGTCTGATCATTCCGGCACTGGCTGCGTTGTTGGCGCTGCTGGCAAGCGCCGGTCCGGGACGACCCCAGACGATCGACATCGGTCTCTTTCATACCAGCCTTGCGCGGCAGGGCCCGGGCCTGCTGCTGCGCGACATCCTTGGCGACAAGGACCCTCAGGTCGCGGCTGTTGCCACGGTCATTGCCCATGCCGCGCCCGATATCCTCCTGCTTCTGGACGTGGACTACGATCACGGGCTTGTCGCACTTGCGGCCCTGCGCGACAGGATCGCCGCCGCGGGGCTGGTCTATCCCCATATCTTCGCTCTTCCGCCGAATACCGGTGTCGCCACCGGGCTGGACCTTGACGGCGACGGACGTCTGGGCGGACCGCGGGATGCACAGGGATATGGCCAGTTCGCCGGTCAGGGCGGCATGGCGCTCTTGTCCCGCTATCCCGTCCAGACCGATCAGGCACAGGATCACAGCACCTATCTGTGGCGCGACATGCCCGATGCGCTGCTCACCCTTGCCGACGGCACGCCGTTGCTGGACCGCGCGGTGCTGGCCGTGCAGCGCCTGTCCAGCACGGGGCATTGGGTGGTCCCGCT
Source organism: uncultured Alphaproteobacteria bacterium (assembly GCA_963715835.1). Taxonomy (GTDB): domain Bacteria; phylum Pseudomonadota; class Alphaproteobacteria; order Rhodobacterales; family Rhodobacteraceae; genus Seohaeicola. Next base: position 157,621 of record CAVQSH010000001.1, read on the forward strand.
CGACGTACAGGGGCACACGCTTTACCTGCTGGCTTTCCATGCCAGCCCGCCCGTCTTTGACGGGCCAGAGGACCGCAACGGTCGCCGCAATCATGACGAGACGCGGTTCTGGACCCTTTTTCTGGATGGCCAGTTCGGCACCCCGCCCAATGGTCGTTTCGTCATCATCGGTGACAGCAACATGGACCCTGCCGACAGCGAAGGCCGGCCCGAAGCGATGCGGGCCTTGCTGGCAGACCCGCGCATCACGGATCCGGGTCCACGCGGCGGCGGCGCGCAAGACGCAACGGCGGGACATCGCGGCGATCCTGCACTGGATACGGCACGCTGGCCGGACCCCGGCCCCGGCAACTTTCGCGTCGACTACATCCTGCCTTCGGCGGACCTCATGATCCGCGACGCCCGCGTCCTGTGGCCCGACCCTGCAGACCCTTTGGCCGCCATCGTGCAAACGGCCAGCCGGCACCATCTTGTCAGCGTCACGCTGGACTGGCCGCCTGCGCCCGTGACCCTCCCGGACTGACCTGCCGCATCGTGGCAGGCAAACCCGCCAGCATCACCTGCTCCAGAGAGGTCTGCTGAAACCCCGGCAGAATCCTGTCGAACTTTGCTCCGGACAACTGGTGCGGCGTATCCCAGAGATAACGCATCTCTCCCAATTCCCGCGCCAGCTCCCAGAAGGGCGCAGCCAGTCGCATCAGCCCCCAGGGGAACGGTGAGAGTTTCAACGGACGGCCAAGATGCACCTCCAGACAGTGCTGCAACTCGGTCATCGTGAAACTGTGGCCCGGAAAGGGGATATCCTCGAACCGGGCAAGACTGTCGCGCTTGCCTGCAAGATCGACCGCCGCGCGCGCCCAATCGGGCAAATAGCACCAGGCCTGCATCACATCCGCCCCGCCGCCACGGATGATCCGTCCCTTGGCGATATCGCGCAGAAGAAACGCGCGCATGATGTCGTCATTGCCATCGGGGTCGATGAAGTTTCCGGCCCGCAACACGATCGTGCGCACCCCGCTGTCACGATAGCGCGCCTCCATCTGCATCCGGATACGCCCCTTGCGGCTGACGGGACGCTGCGGCGTATCTTCGGACCAGACGCCACCCTCGGACCCGAAATGATAGACGTTTCCGGGCAGGATCACCGTTGCCCCGCTGGCGGTGGCGGCGGCGATCACCTGTTCGGTGATCGCAGGGATCAGCTTCGCCCAGTTATGATAGTTGGGCGGGTTCAGCCCGTTGACGATCACATCCGCGCCCATCGCCGCCGCAGTCATGTCGGTGCCGCGCCGATAGCGGCGCACCTCCCATCCCGCAGTCGAAAACGCCTGGGCGCTATGATGGCCAATCTTGCCGTTGCCACCCAGAATAAGAACCGTTCCAGTCATTCTATCCTCCATCATCTGCCATAGGGAAAAGATCGCTCAAACAGATGCGAATAGAAATTGCATGAATCCGCAGATCGTATATTCATAAATGAATGGCAAATGTGATCGACACTTTGGACTGGTCCCTGATCCGCGCTTTCCTGGCCGTTGCGGAAACCGGCAGCCTGTCGGCTGCTGCGCGCAGGCTGGGCACCAGCCAGCCGACGCTGGGACGCCAGATCCGGCAGGTCGAGGATGCCCTGGATCTGGACTTGTTCACCCGCCAGCCGCGCGGTCTGGACCTGACCGACAGCGGCGCCGCCCTGTTGCCCCACGCCCGCCAGATGGCCGAGGCGATGAACGCCCTTGCCCTGACCGCCGCTGGCCAGACCGAGGACCTGCGCGGCACCGTCCGCCTGACCGCCAGCACCGTGGTCGCCCATTACATCCTGCCGCAGATCATCGCCCAGATCCGACAATCCGAGCCGCTGATCCAGATCGAACTTGTGGCATCGGACAGCAGTGACAACCTGCTCTTCCGCGAGGCCGATATCGCGGTGCGGATGTATCGCAGCACGCAACTGGATATCGTCACCCGGCATCTGGGCGACCTGCGGCTGGGCGTCTTCGCCGCGCGCACCTATCTGGAGCGGCGCGGCACCCCACGCAGCGCGACTGATCTTCTGGAACACGACCTGATCGGCTTTGACCGGAACGATATGATCCTGCGCCATATGCGCGCCCTTGGCTGGCCCGCCACGCGCGAGACATTCGCCATCCGCTGCGACAGCCAGACCGCCTACACGGAACTGATCCGTGCCGGATGCGGCATCGGCTTTGCGCAGGCTGGCTTGATGGAGGAGAGCGCGGACATGGTCGAACTGGACCTCGGGCTTGATCTGCCCCGACTGCCGGTCTGGCTTGCGGCACCGCAAGCCATGCGCAGCACGCCGCGGATCGCCCGTGTCTGGGACCTCTTGGCGGATAGCCTGACCCCCCGTCTTTCTCGCCTCTGAGACTGCGTTGCGCGTGCTTTCTTGACCCTGCGTCCCGCAATCGCTAGGCCAGTGCCGAACACATGTCACAAGGGACAGACTGCAATGACCAACCCCTCGCTTCTCATCCTCGCCGGTGACGGCATCGGCCCTGAAGTCATGGCCGAAGTGCGCAAGATCATCGACTGGTACGGCGCCAAGCGCGGCGTCAGTTTCGACGTGTCCGAGGATCTGGTCGGCGGCTGCGCCTATGACAAGCACGGCACGCCGCTGCATGACGACACCATGGCCAAAGCGCAGGAAGTGGACGCCGTTTTGCTCGGCGCCGTCGGCGGGCCCAAATACGACAACCTCGATTTCAGCATCAAGCCCGAGCGTGGCCTGCTGCGCCTGCGCAAGGAAATGGACCTCTATGCCAACCTGCGCCCGGCACAGTGCTTTGACGCGCTGGCCGATTTCTCGTCGCTGAAAAAGGATGTGGTCGCCGGTCTGGACATCATGATCGTGCGCGAGCTGACAAGCGGCGTCTATTTTGGCGAACCGCGCGGCATCTTCAAGGAAGGCAACGAGCGTGTGGGCATCAACACCCAGCGCTACACCGAATCCGAGATCGAGCGTGTCGCCCGTTCCGCCTTCGAACTGGCCCGCAAGCGCGGCAACAAGCTGTGCTCGATGGAAAAGGCCAATGTGATGGAATCCGGCGTGCTGTGGCGCGAAGTGGTGCAGCGCATCGGCGACACCGAATACCCGGATGTGGAACTCAGCCACATGTATGCCGATGCAGGCGCGATGCAGCTGACCCGCTGGCCCAAGCAGTTCGACGTGATCGTGACCGACAACCTGTTCGGTGACCTTCTGTCGGATCTGGCCGCGATGCTGACCGGTTCTCTGGGCATGTTGCCATCGGCCAGCCTTGGCGCGCCGATGGCCAACGGCCGCCCCAAGGCGCTGTATGAGCCGGTGCACGGGTCCGCCCCCGATATCGCCGGTCAGGGCAAGGCCAACCCGATCGCCTGCGTCCTCAGCTTCGCCATGGCGCTGCGCTACAGCTTTGACATGGGCGCGGAAGCGGATCGGGTCGAGGGTGCCGTCGCCAAGGTGCTGGCCGATGGGCTGCGCACCGCCGATCTGATGGGGCCCGAGGGCGGTTCGCCCATCACCACCAGCCAGATGGGCGATGCCATCGTCGCGGCACTGGACGCCTCGCTCTGAGATCTCAATCGTGCGGCCCCGGATCGACCGGGGCCGCCGGCTTCATACCCGGCACTTTACCGTTGTAAAACGCGATCCGCGCCGCATGTTCGGCCACCCGCCGCAACCAGCGCATCGCATCCGTCCGGTCGAACATCTCGGCCACGGAAATCAGCCCCACATGTTCATGCAGCAGGGTCGCGCGCCGGTGACGGCGCGTCCGGGCTTCGATGCGGTCCGACAACCGCGCCAGCCGCGCCGCCTCCAGCCCGTCGACCGCAGGGTCGGCTGCCCGCCGCAGCGTGGCCCCCAGCGCACGGGCGAGACGCGACAGACCGGGATCGGACAGCAGGACAGGCACGACCGACCGCCGCTCCAACCGCTTGAGCAACCTTGCCAGATGATCTGCCTGATGCAGAAGGGCCGCGTAGCGATCCCGCTCGGCCGGCTTGCCTTCGGGCAGGTTGATGCGTGTGATGTAATGCGCGATTTCAGTCACGGCAGGGCGCGCGACCTCTTCGATGGTCGCCAGCCCGCGCATGTCGGGCACCGGGGCCAGCGCCCGCCCCAGAGCCGAAAACACATGCCGCGCCACCCGTCCCAGCGCCGTCTGAGCCGCATCCATCGCCGCACCCTCGTCCTTCAGCAGGGCCGGATCAAGCGTGGCCACCAGCCCCCCGGCCATCGCCCTCTCTGAATGATCCGGCACCATCTGCTCGACCCAGCGGGCAAACCGGGCAGTAAAGGGCAGAAACATCAACGCCCCTGCAAGGTTGAACCCGGTGTGAAACAGCACCAGCGCCGTCGTTTCGCCCAGGCCACCGGCAGCCTGCGTCAACAAGGGCCCGCCCAGCGCCAGCAACGGATAGGCCAGCATCGCGGTCCCGAGGTTGAACAGCACATTCGCGAGCGCGGTTTGCCGCATCGTGACTGATCCGCCGAAACTGGCGAGAATCGCCGTGATCGTGGTGCCGAGGTTCATGCCGATCACCATGGCGGCGGCCTGCTCGAAACTGACCCCGCCACTGCCGAGCAGCACCAGTGCAACGGCCATGGCCGCGCTGGAGGATTGCATGACGATCGTCACGGCCAGCCCCAGAAAGATCAGTTGCAGATCACCCCAGATTCCCCCCTGCGGAAGGGTCTGCGGCGTCAGCCGGTCCCCGAATCCGGCAGCGCCTGCCTGCATCATGTCCAGCCCGATGAACAGCAGACATAAACCCGCCGCCACACGTCCCGCCCGCGCCCATCCGCCCTGCCCCAGCAGCGCAAGCAGACTGGCCCCGAACAGCGCCGGCAGAGCCAGAGTGCCCAACTGCATCTTGAAACCCAGCAGCGTGACGATCCATCCGGTGACCGTGGTGCCGATATTGGCGCCGTAGATCACACCCAGGGCCTGCGGAAACGACAGCAGGCCAGCGCCGACGAAACCGATGGTCATGACCGTCGTGGCACTGGAGGATTGCACCACCGCCGTGGCTGCGGTGCCGGTGATCACGCCGGCCAGAGGCGTGGTCGTGAACCGGGCCAGCAACTGCCGCAACCGGCCGCCGGCAGCTTCGCGCAGCGCCTCGGTCATGATCTTCATCCCGAACAGGAACATGCCGATCCCGCCAAGGATCACCGCAAGACCGCCCGTCATTTCCATGGTGTCATGATCCTCATCCCGTTGCCCAGAATGGAACCCCAACGCCACGCCCACAAGCCCTGACCTGCGTGCCCCGGTCCGGCGCAACTCGACCCTTGCAAATCTACCGAGACGGGGTTAATCGCCTCTCACACGGTCGGGCTGTAGCGCAGCCTGGTAGCGCACCTGCTTCGGGAGCAGGGGGTCGGAGGTTCGAATCCTCTCAGCCCGACCAGTGATCCCCCTTCATGACTTCACCTTGATGACGGCAATCGGGGCTGGCTGCCTGGCAGGTCAGAACGTATTGACCCGCCCCGCCAGTCCGACCAGCGATCCAAGCAGGCCGACAACGGTCTGAACCCCGGTCACCGGCGATTCGGTAGCCAGCACAGTGTCCTTGGGATTGATCCGGAACCCACGCGCGGCGAACAGACCATCCGCTGCGGTCAGGTCAAAGGTGAACACCACCTGGGGCATGGACGGACCGCGCCCCTCGCTGCGGACCTGCCGCGCGTCATAGTCCCGCAGCACGATGACACCCTTGGGATTGGCGCGGCTGTCGGTCAGCCCGCCGATGATCGAGATCGCTTCCAGTGCGCTGATCTCTTCCTTCTGGAAATAGATCAGCCTCTCCGTTCCGGTGGCGCCCAGCGCGGTGAAATAGCGGCTGTCTTCCTCGACCACGATCTTGTCGCCGCCCCGCAGCAGGATATTGCGCGACGCATCCGAGAACAGCCGTTCCGCCCGCATTTCATAGGTGCCGCCCTCCCGGATCAGCCGCACCAGCGGATTGCGCAGGTTCAGCGCGATCCCGCCCCCGGTCGCCAGCATCGACAGGATCGTATGATTGCGATCCGGCAGCGGATAGGTTCCCGGACGGGCGACACCCGCCACCAGATCGACCGAACTCTGCCGCCCCGCGACAAGCGAGACCTGCACCTGCGCCGAAGGCACGATCGGCTCCAGAGCGGCCTGAATCTGGCGGCGTGCATCCTCGGGCGTCTGGCCTGCGATCTGGATCTCGTCGAGATAGGGCACGAAAATCGTGCCGCCCGGAGAGACTGTCAGGCCGGTCAGTGCCACCTTCTTGTCCATCACAGGGGTCAGAAGCGAATTTTCCTGGCTGTCCCAGATCACCAGATCAATCCGGTCACCGGCACGCACCAGCGGGCTGTCCGGCCCGCGTGTCCCTTCGGGCCAGCGATAGCTGCCGGACCAGCCGGTCACAGGCCATTGCGAGATCTGCGGCAGGTTCGCCCGCGTGACCGGCATCACCTGGAAAGTAGGGGTGCTGCTGTCCTGTTCCCGAAGGACTTCTCCTGTCAGCGCAGCACCGCGGGGAAGGGTGCAGGCCGCCAACAAAAGGCAGGTCACGCCAGCCTGGATCATCTTCACAAAAAACCGCAAAACCCTTTACCCCACGATCACACACCCGGTCCTTGCGGAACTTCCTACAGCCTGCGGCACGTGTTAAACAGAAAAAAGTAGCGAGTGCGACTTGGTGTTTTGACGTGACGATTCCGATCCCGAACATAGGTGATTCGGCGCGGCTGTTGGCTGGCCTCCCTGATCGGGATGCACAGCCATGACTCCGGCCAAACGCGCCGTAGACCTTGTCTTCGGATTGGGTCTCTCCCTGATCCTTGCTCCGCTGGCGCTGTTGATCGCACTGGCGATCCTTCTGTGTGACGGACGCCCTGTCTTTCATGTCGCGGAACGCATGAAGAGCCCGGATGAGGCCTTTTTCCTTTGGAAATTCCGCACCATGCGTCCATCAACTGTCGATGCGGGCGTATCGGGCGGCGACAAGTCGGACCGCATCACCCCGCTGGGCCGTCTCCTGCGCCGCAGCCGTCTTGATGAGGTGCCCCAGTTGATCAACATCCTGCGCGGCGACATCAGCTTTGTCGGCCCACGCCCACCACTGCGCCGCTATGTCGAGCTTTTCCCCGGGCTCTATGGGCAGGTCCTGCGCCAGAGGCCCGGTCTGACCGGTCTTGCCACCCTTGTTTTTCACAAGGCAGAGGAGCGTTTACTGGCTGGCTGCCGCACACCCGAGGAAACCGAGGACGTCTATACGCGCCGCTGCATCCCCAGAAAGGCGCGTCTGGACATGATTTATGCTGCAAGGCGCAGCATCTGGTTGGATATCCGGCTGATTTTCGGGACAGTCTTCAGATTTCTCTTACCCTGATGTGCAAAATTGGGTTTCATTGCCAAGAGTTCTGGCATTCGCACGTTTGATGTGCAAAGCGACTGAGGTGGCGCGGGCTGAGGGCAACCCGATATCCGTGCCGGTGTAGGTAAAGAGTTTCGGACAGGTCATGTCCGCCCCGCCAGTCGGTCTTTCAGGGCCGACATCCGCGAAGGCAGGGCGCATGGATCTGGTCCATGGTAAGGCTGATCGTTTTGCGTCACGCGGTTTTTGATTTCTGTATTTCCCTGTCGCGCCGCCAAAAGCGGCTGGTCCTGCTGTTTCTGGACTGCGTCAGTGCGGTCGTGGCCCTTTTCCTTGCCGTGATCCTCGTGGCCGGACAACTTCCTGATTCGGGCATGATGCGCAGCCTCATCCCCTATGTTGCGGTCGTCCTTCCCGTGACAGGCTGCCTGACGCTTCATCTCGGCCTCGACCGGGTCAAGCTCAATGCCTACCAGCTGCCAAGCCTGCTGAACTCGTCATCCATCGCCGCCGCGCTCGGCATCGCAGGGCTGACCACCGCGACGATGATCGGCGGTACTTTGCCCGTCGGCGTGTTCCCCGTGCAGTCGATGGTTTTTCTGATCCTGACCGTCAGCAGCAGGTTGGTGATGCGCAATGTCCTGATGTGGATCTATCGCCACAAGCGGATGCGCAAGCGCGTGCTCATCTACGGCGCGGGTCAGACCGGGCAGCAACTGGCCGCCGCCCTTGCCACCGACACGGAAATTCAGCCCGTCGCTTTCGTGGATGACAATCCCACTCTGCAAAGCCTGACAATCGGCGGGCTGATGGTCCATACGCCGCTGCGGATAAAAGAGATCATGGAACGTCAGCGGATCGACCGTGTCGTGCTGGCCATGCCGTCAGTCAGTCGGCCCGTGCAACAACGCATCGCTGCGCGTCTGCGTGCCATGGGCTGCGAAGTGCACGCCCTGCCGTCCTTTGCGGATCTTGTGCGCAACGACAAGCTTGGCCAGCAGATCGCGCCTGTCGAACTGTCTGAGCTTCTGGGTCGGAACGGGCTGGAACATGATCTGCCCGGCGTCAACGATGCCTACGCGGGCCGCAACATCCTTGTCACCGGCGCGGGCGGCTCGATCGGATCCGAGATCTGCCGGCAGCTGATATCCTCGAAACCCGCTAGTCTTGTCCTTCTGGATCACAGTGAGCCGTCTCTCTATGCCATTACGCGCGAGATGCAGGAGTCTGACCTGTCCTTCAGAGTCGTCCCTGTGCTGGGATCGGTCTGCGAGGCTTCGCTGGTCCGCCATGTCATCGCCGAACACCGGATCGACGTCGTGCTGCATGCCGCCGCTTACAAGCATGTGCCGCTGGTCGAGACGAACATGCTCGAAGGCATCCGCAACAATGTGCTGGGCACCAAGGTCCTGGCGGATGAGGCCCGCGCAGCTCAGGTGGAACGGTTCACGCTGATCTCTACCGACAAGGCCGTGAGGCCGGTGGGGATCATGGGCTGCTCCAAGCGTCTGGCCGAGATGATCGTGCAGGACCTCGCCACCCGCACAAGCAGCACGGCCTTTTCCATCGTGCGCTTCGGTAACGTCCTTGGTTCATCCGGGTCGGTCATTCCGCTGTTTCAGGACCAGATCGCGCGCGGCGGCCCCGTGACTCTGACACATGACGATGTGACGCGCTATTTCATGACCCTGCCCGAAGCTGTGCGTCTGGTTCTGCTGGCGGGCACCTTCTCACGCGGCGGCGATGTGTTCGTGCTCGACATGGGTGCCCCGGTTCCGATCCGTAAAGTCGCCCGCCAGATGATCGAGGCGGCCGGCTACACCGTGCGCGATGAACAAAACCCGCGCGGCGATATCGAGATTGTGGTGACAGGCCTGCGCCCCGGCGAGAAACTGCACGAGGAGTTGCTGATCGGGTCCGACATGCTGACGACGCCGCACCCCAAGATCCTCAGAGCGCAGGAAAGCCATCTTTCCGAACTTGAAATGGCCTCGGTGCTGCAAACCTTGCGCCGGGCGCTGGACGCCCGTGATATCGAAACCATGTCCGGTCTGCTGGGCCGCTGGGTCGAGAACGCAAGACAACTGGATGCCGCCTCGGGCGACACATAGGGTCGCGTCGCCCTTGAACCCGTAAAATCCAAAGCAATGGCCCTGTTTCAGCCACATTGCCTGAAGCCGCTCTTAACCTGCCCGAATCCATTCTGACCCCGGTGAGTCAACGGCCGGGGGGCCGGGGGAAACGGGATGGGCAACTACAGGTTCGCGTTCAGCGGTGTGCTGGGCGCTGGGGTGCAGAATTTTGTCAACGGGATCACGGATCTTGAGGTTCTGACCGGACCGGGCGATCCGCTGCTTGTGTCGATGACCCGACCTGGAACGGTCGGGGGTCTGGCGCTGTTCAATGCCGCTACCGGAGCGGTGCAGCGCACCACGCCAGTCGCACAGGATTTTCTGCAACTGACGCCACCGGATCTGGCGCTGCTGCAAACCGGCGGGCAAGACCATCTTGTCATGCTTGGCCTGCGCGATACGGCCCTTCTGGCCATGCAGGTCTTGCCTGCGGGCGGGTTTGGCGGGGTCCAGCGGCTAGTCGCACCCGGTCAGGACCTCGGCTCTGTCACAAGACTGGTCACGGCCGGTTTCGGCGAAAGTGTCTTTCACTACGCCGGTATCCGGGGAACAGGGCTGCTGCGCCTGGAAGGCGGGTCTGGCAATCAACTGCAGGCGGAAGCCCTGTCCCTGACAGGGGCCGGATCGCGTCACATGGTCAGCGATCTGGCCACCCTTTCGGCAGGCGGCCGTGACTATGTCGTGACCGCTTTTGCCTCGGCGGACACGCTGTCGGTGTTTCGCGTCAACGCGGGCGGCGCGCTGCAACGCATGTCGGACTATGGCGCGGCACAGGGCCTTGGGATAGACGCCCCCACCGCGCTGGCTCCAGTCAGTGTCGGGGGGACCCAATACACTGTCGCGGCCGCAACCCTCAGCTCATCCTTGAGCGTGCTGGAACTGCAACCCGGCGGCACCCTGACACCGGTCGATCATGTCATCGACGATCTGAACACGCGGTTTCACCGCGTTACGGCGCTGGAGGCGGTGACGGTTGCCGACCGCACCTTCATCCTTGCGGGCGGCGGGGACGACGGGGTCAGCCTGTTCCTGCTGCTGCCCGGCGGGCGCTTGCTGCATATGGACAGCATGGCCGACACGATGAGCGCCACCTTGGACAATGTCTCCACCATCGCCGCGACCCGGATCGGTCAGAACCTGCATGTCTTTGCCACCAGCGCAAGTGAACCCGGGATCACCCGACTGACCGTGGACCTTGGGCAAACGGGCCAGACACAAATCGGCACCACGACGGGCGAAGCCATGACCGGCGGCGTACAGGACGATATCCTGAGCGGCGGGGCCGGGAACGACACCCTTGCCGGAGGGGCAGGCAATGACATCCTGATGGACGGACCGGGCAACGACACCCTGACCGGTGGGGCAGGTGCCGACACGTTCGTTCTGGCCGCTGACGGGATGTCCGACGTGATCACTGATTTTCAGCGCGGCGCGGACCGTCTGGATCTCAGCGCATGGACTGGTCTGACGATCCGCGTCACAATTGCGGATCGACCCGCGCAGTTGGGGAGCGGAAATCCGTTTTCAGGCCGAAGTGCTTGAACTGCGCAGTGCAACGGGAGGGGCGCTCAACCGGGCCGACGTTCTTTGGGCGCCTGTGCTGAACCTCACCCGCGCGCCTGTCGGGTCCCTTTCTGTCGCATCGCAAGGTGATCCTGACACGCCGCCTCCGCCTTCCCCGCCTCAGCAGCGGGATCTGCTGCTGACCGGCACCACCGCCAATGACGTTCTGACTGGCGGGGATGGCAATGACACGCTGGACGGTGCTGGCGGAAATGACCGCCTGACCGGCGGACGAGGGAACGATCTTCTGATCGGCGGGACCGGCAATGACCAGATTGACGGCAATGACGGACAGGACAGCCTGCTGGGCAACAACGGCAACGACAGGCTGGAGGGCGGTGCGGGGGACGACGATCTGCGCGGCGGCGGAGGGCGCGACACGCTGTATGGCGGCACGGGAAACGACAGCCTCCATGCCGACGCCGGAGAGGACTGGCTTTTCGGTGGGGCGGGCGAGGATCTGCTGGTCGGCGGGCCGGGCGGCGACGTGATGGATGGCGGTGCGGATGGCGATCTCTACCTGTTCGATGATCAGGACAGGATCGCCAACTCCGGGACCTCGGGCCTGGACCGCGCGATTGTGACGATCGAGACAGGGGCGGTGATATCGCTGTCCAACTGGATCGGCCTTGAACAGGTGGAAGGGGCTGCGGGCCCCGACGCGATCAACGCCACAGGGTTCCAGGGCAGCATCCGGATCCTTGGGCTGGATGGCAATGACACCCTGACTGGCGGGTTCTTCAGCGACAGGCTTGAGGGTGGGGCAGGCAGTGACCGCCTTCTCGGCGCAGTAGGAGACGATACGCTGATCGGGGGAGGCGGCGATGACACGCTTGTCGGCTGGACCGGTGCCGATGTCATGGATGGTGGTGACGGATCGGACCTCTACATGGTCGATGCGCTGGACCGGATCGACGATACCGGCACCGACGGGATTGATCGGGCCCAGGTCTATCAGGAAACGGGCGTCGCCCTCGACCTGTCGGGCTGGCGCGGGATCGAGCAGGTCAACGGTTTCACAGGCAATGACACGCTGGACGCCAGCGCCGCGACCGCCGCGATACTGCTGTTTGGTGATCGCGGCAACGACCTGCTACGTGGCGGATCCGGCGACGACACGCTTTCGGGCGGACCCGGCAACGATACCTTCTTCGGAGGTGCGGGCGATGACCTGATCCTGATCACCGACACAGGTGATGTGGTGGCTGATGCGGGATCCGGCCGCGATACTGTCGCCGTGGATACGACCTCCGGGTTGCGAGTCCTGGCCGCAGGCTGGCGTGGCGTGGAACAGATCGACGGCGGCGCAGGCCAGGACACCATCGACGCGACAGGCCTGCCCTACGGTATCCTCATCCTTGGACAGGGCGGCAGCGACATCCTGATCGGCGGGACAGGCAATGACTGGATCGTGGGCGGAGACGGCAATGATCGACTGGTTGGCGGCGTTGGAAACGACAGGCTACTGGGCGGGCCCGGAAGCGACACGCTGATCGGCTGGACCGGCGCGGATGTGCTGGACGGTGGCGACGGGTCGGATCTCTACATGGTCGATGCGCTGGATCGGATCGACGACACCGGCAGCTTCGGCTTCGACCGGGCGCAGGTGTTCGAGACGACGGGCGTGGCCCTCGACCTGTCCGGCTGGCGCGGGGTGGAAAGGGTCAATGGCTTTAGCGGTGATGACACGCTGGACGCCAGCGGTGCATCGACGGCGCTGTCGCTGCTTGGCGAGAATGGTGACGATCTGCTGCGCGGCGGGACGGGGAATGACACCCTGATCGGTGGTCAGGGGGACGACAGGCTGGAGGGTGGGGCCGGAAACGACTGGCTCTCGGGTGTGGATGGCGATGACACCCTGCTGGGAGGGGAGGGAAATGACACGCTGATCGGATGGTTCGGCGCGGATATGATGGACGGCGGCAATGGGTCGGACCTTTACATGGTCGATGCGTCAGACCTTCTTCAGGACAGTGGTTCCAGCGGCTACGACCGCGCGCAGGTCTACCAGACCACCGATGTCGTCATGAACCTGTCCGCCTGGCGCGGGGTGGAAAGGGTCAACGGCTTCACCGGCAATGATACGCTTGACGCCAGTGGACTGACCGAAGCGATCTTTTTGTTCGGCGAAAGGGGCAATGACCTGCTGCAGGGCGGAGTAGGAAATGACAGCCTGATCGGCGGGACGGGCAATGACACATTGGTCGGAGGCGGCGGCAATGACTACTTGGTGGGCGACGCAGGCGCCGATCACTTCGTCTTCCGGACCGGTTTCGGACGCGATGTCATACAACGGTTCGAACACGGGTCGGACCGGCTTGATTTCTCCGGCCATGACAGCATCCGCAGCTTTGCGGATCTTCAGATCACGCAGTTCAGGACCGAGGCCCTGATCCGGACCGCCCCGGACAGCGCGGATCTTCTGATCCTGGCAGGGTTCGACGCGACACGCCTGACCGCAGATGACTTCATCTTCTGACCCGCAGCTTCAGAGCTGCATCAGATCCTTGTGGAACCGCCGCAGCAGCAAAAGTCCCACGGCGCTTGCACAAAGGCTGACACCGAAGACATAAGTAACCGAGACGTAATTCGCGTCATAATAGGGATAGAAGCCACTGCGCGTCATGCCGACGACATGCACCAGAGGGTTCCACCACAGATAGTCCCGATAGGGCTGCGGAATCGTATCGAAGACAAAGAAGATGCAGGAAATGATGAACAGCGGACGAGTCGCGATCGCCCAGGTGCGCTGCCACAGGGAAAACCGCGTGGACATGTAGCAATTCACGACCCCCACGCCGAACCCCATCGCAAGGGCCATGCTGAAACCCAGAAAGATCGACGGGAAGTGCAGCACGGTGCGTGTCTCGAACATGACAAGGATACCCGTGAAGATGATATAGGCCACCAACGCCTGCGTCATCGTGTTCAGGATCATCCGGGCCAGCAACGCGTCAACGAAGGTCACGCGCGGATACTCCAGCAAGGCGCGCGAAAACCGCAGGGAATCAGCCAGTTTGTTCGCCAGGTCATTGAACATCAGGAAAGGCAGCATGCCTGTCGCGTAGAAGAGCGGAAAACTGACACCCAGCGCCGGGGCCCTGAAACCGATCTGGAAGATCATCGTCAACAGCGCGATCCCCAGCGTCGGTTCCAGAATGGCCCAGATATAGCCACCCGGAGAGCGGCCATAGGTGGTCGACATCTCGCGCAGCACAAGCGCCGCGATGGTGCGGGGCGTCACGATCCAGCCGTGGCGGCCCACGGCCTTCAAGGTGGAAGACGGGTTCTCGGGAACGGTCTGCGTCATTCTGGGCGATCTGGCACTGGCACTTTGTCGGATTACTCTGTAACAGGGAAACAGGTTCCCGGGACGTTTTATAGTAGCATGGTTTCAGTCTCCACCCCCCAAGACCAGCCATCGGTGTCACCGGGCCCGAAAGCCGTGCCCAAACCGGACACATCCCCCAAAGACATTCGTCAGGTGCGCCCTCCTGCACCGAAAAGCGCGCCCCGTGCCCGTCACTACGCGATCCTGACAAGCCTTGTGATTATGGTCGTCCTTCCCACGCTGGTGGCGGCATGGTTCCTGTGGATGCGGGCGGCGGATCAATACGCCTCCAATCTCGGATTTTCTGTGCGCCGCGAGGAGACGGGTTCCGCCATCGAATTGCTTGGCGGGATCACCGCGCTGTCGGGCTCGTCCTCGACGGATACCGACATCCTCTACAAGTTCCTGCAAAGTCAGGATCTGGTCCGTCGTATCGACGCTGAACTCGACCTGCGGTCGATCTGGTCGCATCCTGCCGCCGCGAACGATTTCGTCTTTGGCTATGATCCGAACGGCACGATCGAGGATCTGCTCTCCCAATGGAAGCGGATGGTCAAGATCTACTACGACAGCGGCTCGGGTCTGATCGACCTGCGTGTCCTGTCTTTTGATCCGGCGGATTCCCAGCGGATCGCCGAGGCGATTTTTGCCCAAAGCAGCGCGATGATCAACGATCTCAGCGCCATCGCCCGCGAGGATGCGATCCGCTATGCGCGGGCGGATCTGGAGGGCGCCGTAGAGCGGTTGAAGACAGCGCGGCAGGTGATGACCGAATATCGCAACCGGACCCAGATCGTCGATCCGACCATGGACACGCAGGGTCAGATGGGGCTGGTCAACACCCTGCAAGGCCAATTGGCCGAAGCGATGATCGAACTGGATCTGCTGAGCGAGACGACCCGCAGCACCGATCCGCGCATCGAATCCGCCAACCGCAGGATCCGCGTGATCGAGGCGCGGATCGCAGCCGAACGGCAGAAGGTCGGAATTGGCAGCGCGGCGGGCAACGGGCAGGCTTTCGCCGATCTGGTCGGAGAGTATGAACGCCTCGTCGTGGACCGCGAATTCGCCGAACGCTCCTACACGGCGGCGCTGGCATCCTATGACGCAGCCCTTGCCGAGGCGCGGCGGCAGAGCCGCTATCTGGCCGCCCATGTGCAACCGACGCTTGCGGAAAAGGCCGAATATCCCGAACGTCTGGTGCTTCTTGCGGTCACAGGGCTGTTCCTGTTCCTGATCTGGTCGGTTCTGGCGCTGGTGGCCTATAGCCTTCGTGATCGACGCTGACGGGCACGGCGCATGATCCTGCTGGACCGGCTGACCAAGATTTTCCACATGGGCAACGCCCGCAAGGTCGTGGTCGACAACGCCACGGTGACCTTTCCCAGCCGCACGTCGATCGCCCTGCTGGGCCGCAACGGCGCAGGCAAAAGCACCCTGCTGCGGATCATCGCGGGCACGGTCGAACCGACATCGGGGCAGGTTCTGGCCCGAGGGACGATTTCGTATCCGGTCGGCTTTTCCGGATCGTTCCACCGCGATCTGACCGGCGCACAGAACGCGAAATTCGTGGCGCGCATCTATGGTGTCGATACGGACGCTCTGCTGGATTATGTCGCCGATTTCGCGGAACTGGGCGCACATTTCCACCAGCCGATCCACACCTATTCATCCGGCATGCGGTCGCGGCTTGCCTTCGGGATCTCCATGGGCATTCCCTTCGACACCTATCTGGTGGACGAGGTGACCTCGGTCGGTGACGCAAGCTTTCGCAACAAAAGCCAGCAGGTCTTTGCCGAAAGGATGCAGAAATCCGGGATGCTGTTCGTCAGCCACTCCCTCCCCCAGGTCAAGGAAATCTGCCAGGCCGGTGTGGTACTCGAAAAGGGCAAGCTGACCTATTACGACAATGTGGAAGAGGCCATTGCCCATCACAGCCGCAACATGACCGGCTGAAACCTGCCCCTCCCCAGCGGGATCAGCGTCCGCCCGGCCAGGGATCGCCAAGGATCTGTGCGACTGTCGCGCGCAAACGTCGGGACCATCCCTCAAACGCGTGATGCGCCTCCCACGTCTGCCGGATACGTAGCCGCCACCCCTCCCGATCTGCCAGATATCGGTCGATCATTGCGTCCAGTGCCTTTGCATCGCGCGGCGCGTCGCGCCAAGGGTCGGTCGGATCCAGCGCCAGCGCCAACGGATGCCGCGACAGAACCTCGGCCGTCCCGTCGATCCGCGTCAGCGCCAGAGGCAGGCCAGCCTCCCAGGCCTCAAGCGCACCGATGGGCAACCCTTCATAGCGCGAGGTCAGAAGATACCCTGCCGCCTGCGCCAGAACAGGCCGCACATCGGCCAGCGGCCCCCGCAGATCAACCCGGGCCTGCTGGCCGGCGTCCAGAATTCCGGCCATCTTCATCTGAAACGCTGGCTTATCCGTCCCGGCCCCGCACAGCACCAGCCTGTAATTGTCCGGCAAATGCGCGAACAGATGCAGGGCGGCCGTCAGGTTCTTCTGGTGACAGTCACGCCCGGTCATCACCAGCACACGCGGCGCATCGCCCGGCCTGTCGGATGGCGGCAAGGCGTCCAGATCGGAACAGCTGGTCAAGACATGCAGACGGTGCCGCCGCTGCGCCCGCTGGGGCATCACCGCGCAATAATGCCGTTGCGCGGTCTCGGTCAGAAAGAAGATGTGATGCGGCACGCTCAACCGGATCATCAACGCCTCCCAGATTTGCAAAAGGCGCGCATAGGGCTGTGGATAGCCCTTCTCGAACGGAAGACTGTGATGGGTGATGGCAATGCGCGGGCGACCTGCAGACCTGCCTCGAAAGGCCGGTCCCAGCAACAGAATCCGCAGCAACAGGACGGCCATGCGCGAATGCGCCCAGATCAGATCATAGGACCCACCTTTGATGATGGCGCGCAGGGCCAAGAGCGCGGCAAGCGCCCTCAGAGGAGATCGGGAGGTCTTCAGCCCCGGAATGGTCAGGTGACGCGCACCGGACCCGCGCAGCGCATCGAACCCGCCTTCGTTTACGTCCGACAGCACGGTCACCTCGGCCTGATCCCGCAGCGCCCGCACCATCTGCACCAGATAGCGCGGAACGCCGGAATAGCCGCCGTCACCGCCGATCAGCAGGATCCGCGCCCGCGTCACATCCCGGTCATCAGAACCGCGCAAGGGCGAAGGCTCCCCAAAGGCCAAGCTGCGAAAGGCGGTCCTGGCGATAGAGACCAAGACCGGCCAGCAACCGCAAGCGCAATGGCCAGGGCGCATGACGTGCCGCGATGAAACGATCCAGCAACCGCTGGTGATCAGAGCTCAGCAAACCGCGCGCGGCCACCAGCGCGGCAAGGTTGCATTCGATCCGCGCACGATAAATGCCCACGATCATCTCTGTCCGGGCCCTCATCCAGTTGCGGCCTGCCTCCCCGGCGCCCAGCGCATTGCCAGGATGCTGCCGATACAGGACCTGCGGCGCGGGATCGTGGATCACCTGCCCCCCTGCGCCGGAGATCAGAAGATAGATCCACCAGTCGTGAAACGGCACTGCATCCGCCTCCGGCGGGCTGCGCCGGATCAAGTCAAGAGCCGCGGTGTTCAGCACGATCGTGTTGCCACAGGCGATGTTCTCGACAAGCGCATTCCGAAAGGATGGCGCGCGCGTCAAGGCACGACTTGTCCGGCGCAGATCGCTGTCCGGGTTCCAGATCACGCGCGCCCCGCAGTAAAGGCCCGGTCCGGTGACCCTCTCCAGCGCGCGGACGGCGCGTTCAAGCTTGGATGGCAGCCAGATATCATCCTGATCCGACAGCGCCACGAAACCGGTTTCCGGCGGAAGGTGCCGCAGCATGGTCATGTAATTCGCCGCAAACCCCCGTCGCGGCCCCGGTGAGACGCGGACCATGTGCCCAAGGTGCCCTGCCCTTTCCCGGAACGTCTCCAGCTTGGCCAGATCGCGGGCTGTCCCGCCATCATCGCCAACATGCAGATCCCAGCGGCGCCAGCTCTGATCGAGAAAGCTTTCCAGTTGGGCAGACAGGCTGGGTCCCGCGTCATGGAGACCCATGACGATGGCAACCCTGCTTTCCGAACCACCCGAACACACTGACATGACCCAAGACCTATAGCCCCGCACCTGCCTTGTATAGCGCCGCTGCGATGACCGCAGGATGAACAGGCCGTTACCCCGGCGCACTGCTGCATTACCTGCTGTTGACCGCCCGACCGGCATTGATGTGCGTCTTGAAAACAGAATCCCCCTCGACACCCGGACGGCGCCGCTGCGACCGCCCGGACAACAAGGACCCGCCCATGCCCGATACCTCGCCGATCCTGGCCCTGCCCTATATCCTGCCGTCCCAGGCACAGAAACACGTCACCCAT
Source organism: uncultured Alphaproteobacteria bacterium (assembly GCA_963715835.1). Taxonomy (GTDB): domain Bacteria; phylum Pseudomonadota; class Alphaproteobacteria; order Rhodobacterales; family Rhodobacteraceae; genus Seohaeicola. Next base: position 176,396 of record CAVQSH010000001.1, read on the forward strand.
AACGAGGCGCTGCGCCATCTGGACGCCATCGTGCAACTGGTCGTGATTTCGGCACAACTGTCCGAACCGCCTGCAAACCCCGATCCGGGCGACCGTTATGTGGTGGGTGCTGCGGCCACAGGCGACTGGGCCGGACAGGAGGGTCAAATCGCCGTGGCCGATCCCTCTGGCTGGCTGTTCTACGTCCCGCAACCCGGCTGGCGGGCCGATGACCTGTCCACCACCGGGCAGATCCGCTTTGACGGCAACGCGTGGACACCGATCCTGCCCGTTCTCGACGGGATCACCACTCTGGGCGTGGGAACCTCGGCGGATGCCGCTAACCCGCTGGCCGTGGCCGGACCTGCCACCTTGCTGACCCACGGCGGAACGGATCATCGCCTCAAGATCAACAAGGCCCAGCCCACCGACACGGGCAGCCTGCTGTTCCAGACCGGCTGGTCCGGTCGCGCCGAGATGGGCACCACCGGAACCGATGATTTCAGCATCAAGGTTTCCGCCGATGGCAGCGATTTCAGGCAGGCCCTTGTTCTGGACCGCAACACCGGCGCCGTGCAGGCCCCCGGAAACCCGGCATTCCTCGCCTATTCGGCAGGCACATGGAACACGATCACCACGACGCAGACCGATCTGCCCTTCGAGACCGAAGTCATGAACCGGGGCGGTCACTACAACCCGCTGACCGGGCGTTTCACGGCACCTGTGGATGGGCTTTACGGGTTCCTGATCAACGGCTTTCTGGGCAGCGCCACGAATGGGCGGGTCTGCTTTGCCATAAATGGCCAGACGCAGACCATGCAGATGCAGGTTCTGGTCGGGGCAGCGCCCCTGTCCTTCACCACGGTGCTTGCCCTGACGGCCGGACAATATGTGACCTGCCGCACCGGCAACGTGAACGCAAACCTCACTTATTTCCGCGCGCACACGGCGTTCTCGGGCTGGTTGATCTCGTGATGTGTTGAAACCACACAGATATCCCGTCGCGCACCCAAGGGCTGCGCTGTTGCGTTGACGCATTGCCACTTTGTCCGCACAAGATGCGCCTTGGTCAGGGTGCTTGGACAATAGGGTGAGTTATGAAGATCGCGATGATTGGCACGGGCTATGTCGGGCTTGTGTCCGGTGTCTGTTTTTCGGATTTCGGGCATGATGTTGTCTGCGTCGACAAGGACCCGCGGAAGATCGACCGGCTGAACGCGGGCGAGGTTCCGATCTTCGAGCCGGGGCTCGAGGCGCTGATGGCCAGGAACGTGGCGGCGGGGCGGCTGACCTTCACGCTGGACCTTGCCGCGGCGGTGCGGGGCGCGGATGCGGTCTTCATCGCGGTCGGCACGCCCACGCGGCGCGGCGATGGCCATGCGGACCTGTCCTATGTCAATGCCGCCGCCGAGGAGGTGGCGCGCGCCGCGACCGATTACGTCGTGGTGGTCACCAAATCGACGGTGCCCGTCGGCACCAACCGGCATCTCAAGCACCTGATCGCCAAGGCCAATCCCGCGCTGGAATTCGACGTCGCCTCGAACCCCGAATTCCTGCGCGAGGGCGCGGCGATCGACGATTTCATGAAGCCCGACCGCGTCGTCGTCGGCGTGCAGTCCGACCGCGCCGCCGAGGTGATGGCCGATATCTACCGCCCGCTCTATCTGCGCGACTTTCCCATCGTGACCACCGATCTGGAAAGCGCCGAGATGATCAAATACGCCGCCAACGCCTTTCTGGCGACCAAGATCACCTTCATCAACGAGATCGCGGCCCTGTGCGAACGGGTGGGCGCCGACATCAAGGAAGTGGCCAAGGGCATCGGTCTGGACGGGCGCATCGGCAACAAGTTCCTGCATGCGGGCCCCGGCTATCGGCGGCTCCTGCTTTCCCAAGGATACCAAGGCCCTGGCCCGTATCGGTCAGGACCACGCCGTGCCCATGCAGATCACCGAGACGGTCATCAAGGTGAATGACGAGATCAAGCGCCGCATGATCGACAAGCTGCTCGACCTGTGCGACGGCCGTTCAACGGCAAGACCGTCGCCGTGCTGGGCGTGACCTTCAAGCCCAACACCGACGACATGCGCGATGCGCCCAGCCTGACGATCATTCCCGCGCTGGTCGGCGCCGGCGCCAAGGTGCGCGTGGTGCGATCCGCAGGGCCGCCACGAGGGCGAGGCGCTGCTGCCCGGCGTGCAATGGCACGACGATGCCTACAAGGCCGCGCAGAATGCCGATCTGCTGGTGATCCTGACCGAATGGAACGAGTTCCGCGCGCTCGACCTCAAACGCTGGCCCGCAAGATGGCCACCCCGCACATGGCCGACCTGCGCAACATCTACGCCCCCCGCGACGCAAAACGCGCAGGCTTCAAAGCCTATGCCGGTATCGGGCGGACCGGCTTTTCTCTGGATGACAAGTGACGGGCTGACTCCACTGCAACGCTTTTCAATACATCTTGCGGCAGAGTGAATGACATCTGGACGAACCCTTGCCTTCTCTGGTTGATTTGAACTCTGCCAAAGGGGATGAAACACATGGGTTTTGACTACGTCATCGTGGGGGGTGGCTCTGCGGGCTCGACCCTGGCATCCCGGCTGACCGAAGACCCGAACACGACCGTCTGCCTGCTCGAGGCGGGTGGTGCAGGTAAAAGCCTGCTGGTCCGCGCGCCGGCCGCAGTTGTAGCGGTGCTACCCGGGCGACCCAAGCTGGGAAACTGGGCCTATGAAACGGTTCCGCAGGACGGTTTGAACGGCCGCAAGGGCTATCAGCCGCGGGGCAAGGGACTGGGCGGGTCCTCGGCGATCAATGCGATGCTTTATGTGCGTGGTCATCGCAAGGATTACGACGGCTGGGCCGATCGTGGCTGCGCCGGTTGGTCCTGGGACGAGGTGCTGCCCTATTTCCGACGGTCCGAAAACAACGAGCGCGGCGCCAATCCCGAACACGGGGCAAGCGGCCCCTTGCAGGTCTCGGACCAGAAAAGCCCTCGCCCGATCACCCAGGCCTTCGTCGAGGCCGCCAGTCAGATGCAGCACCGGACCCGCGACGATTTCAACACCGGCGAGACTGAAGGCGTCGGCCTCTATCAGGTCACCCAGTTCCACGACAAGGCCCGCAACGGAGAGCGTTGTTCAGCGGCGGCCGCCTATCTTCATCCTGTGATGTCCCGCCCCAACCTGACCGTTCTGACTGGCGCCCATGCGACCCGCATCCTGTTTCAGGGCAAGCGCGCGACAGGCATCGCCTATCGCCAGGGGCGCGAAGACAAGAAGGTCGAGGCGCGGCGCGAAGTGATCCTCTGCGGCGGTACCTTCAACTCGCCGCAGCTTCTGCAACTCTCGGGCGTCGGTCGGCCCGAGGATATCAAGAAACACGGCATAGGGATGGTGCATGAGTTACCCGGTGTCGGGCAAAACCTGCAGGACCATCTGGATTTCACCCTCGCCTACAAATCCAAGGACACCGACAATTTCGGGATCGGCTTGACAGGGACCGTCAACCTGCTCCGTCACATGCTGCAATGGCGCAAGGACGGGACGGGCATGATCGCCACGCCCTTTGCGGAAGGTGCGGGTTTTCTCAAGACCGACCCGGCATGTGACCGGCCTGATATCCAGCTGCACTTCGTGATCTCCATCGTGGACGATCATGCGCGTAAACTGCATCTGGGTTATGGCTTCTCCTGCCATGTTTGCGCCCTGCATCCCCATTCGCGGGGCACTGTCTTTCTGCAATCCGGCGATCCCTTGGCAGCACCCGGCATCGACCCACGCTACCTGTCGGACCCGCGCGATCTGCAGACGTTGATCAAAGGCGCCAAGATGACCCGCGCCATCATGCGGGCCCCGGCGATGGACAGGTTCCGCCACAAGGAGTTGTTCTTGCCGGAAACGCTGACGGATGCTGCGTGGGAAGACCATATCCGCGCGCGGGCCGATACGATCTATCACCCGGTCGGCACCTGCAAGATGGGCACTGACCCGATGGCCGTGGTCGATCCGGAACTGCGCGTGCACGGGATCGAAGGGCTGCGCGTCGTGGACGCATCGGTCATGCCCACGCTTATCGGGGGGAACACCAACGCACCCACGATCATGATCGCCGAGAAAGCCACGGACCTGATCCGCGGCGTGCGCGCTTCGGCCCGCGCGGCGGCGCGGTGACATGTATCAGTCGAACCGGATCGGCAAACGAAAGGTATAGGAAGCCTCGGTCAGCCCTTTGGGCGCGGCGGGCAAGCGCCCTGCGGACCTGACGGCCTGCACTGCCCGCTGGTCCAGCGCAGCCTGTCCTGATGATTTGGCGATCCCCGCCGATTGCAGCGTACCATCGCGCCCCACGGTCAAGACAACAGTCACCGATCCCCGGCCGCCACCACGCGGCTTTGCGCGATCAATACGGCTACGTATCTTTCCGCCCCATTCCGCCATCAATGTCTGTCGCGCTGCCTTGGTCAGGCTGGCGGTGTCGGCGCTCCCATCGGTTCCCCGCGCCGATGCCGCCCCGCGTCCGGCTGCTGTGCTGGCGGCTTGCGGCGCCTGCCGGGCTGCCGGTTTCGCGACAGGCTTCGGTGCCGCCGTTACGGCTGCGGGCCTTGCCTGCGGCCTGACCTTGGGCGGAAGCTCTGCCTGCGGAACAGGCGGCGGAGGCGCCGAGCGGGTCACATCCGGCGCGGGCATCACCTCGGGCGAGGGAGGAACTGGTGTCGTCAACCGCGGGGCCTTGCTCTGCGGTATCGGCGCAAGATCGGGCGACGTGGTCTCTACCATCGCAGAAAGATCACCCAAGGGCTGCGGCAAGGCCACTGGCAGAACTTCGGTCACATCAGGCGGGCGGTCCCATGCCGCAACCATTTCGGACAGCGAACCCGACACCGCCGCGACAGTCACCAGCGCATCCCCCCCGGATCCCGCGCTTTCGCTGCCTTCCGGCAAGCTTTGAAATGCCGCCACATGCAGCGCCAGGGCCAACCCGGCAAAACCCGTGAACTCGAACACTCCCCTCATGGCTGTCGCACCGTCAGGTTGACCTCGTCCACACCCACAGCGGCCAGACGCCCCAACAGGACGGCAAAGGCAGCCCCGTCAAGTCCCGCATCCGCCCGCACTGTCAGAGGCCCCGTCACGGATCGCGCCGCAACAGCCGCCAGCGCCGCATCCCCCTGCTCTGCGCCAAAAATCAACGCACCATCAACCGAAACATGCAGCGTATCGGGTGATACCACATCATCTGTATTGGCCAGATCGGCGTCCGGCAGAGTCATGTCGAAAGGATCAGGCGGCGCGATCGTCGCACTCAGCAGAAAGAAGATCAGCAACAGAAAGACGATGTTGATCATCGGAACGAAGGTATCCCCCGCGCCGCGACGTCGTCTCTCTGTACCGATCCGGAATCCGCCCTGCATCAGTCCACCACCGCGATCGCCGTAAAACCCGCCGCGCGCAGGGCCGAAACCACCGTCACCATCCGCTGCAAGGCGGCGCCGTCGCGTACGCGCAGGATCACGGTATCCTCGCGGCTCTCGGTCAAGCCCTCCAGCGCGGCAACGACCTCGTCAAGGCTTTGCGCGACACCGTTCAGCCGCTGGCCCTCCGGCAGCACGTCAATCAGCCGCGGCGGCCCAGAATAGGTTGTGCCCTGCCCGCCAAGACTGAGCGGCACCAACGCATCAGATCCGAACCGCGAGGCCAGCATGAAGAACACCAGCAAAAGGAACACCACGTCGATCATCGGCGTAAGGCTTGGGCGGCGGCGCGGGCGCGGAGTGTCGATGGTGAAGATCATGATCCCCCGCCCGCCGGATCGCGGGTGAAAATCTGCGTCACCGCATCCTCCAGATCAGCCTGCACCCCATCCGTCAGGCTTTCGATCCACACCAGCGCCACCCCGGCCGGGATCGCCACGGCCATACCGGCCGCCGTTGTCAGAAGCGCCTCCCAGATGCCGCCGGCTAGGATCGTCGGGTCCGCCTGCGCGCCGGTGGTCTGCAACGCCTGAAACGCCGTGATCATCCCCAGCACAGTGCCCAGCAACCCCAGCAACGGCGCGATGGTCGAGATCAGTTCCAGCGCCCTCAACCCGCTGCGTGCCGCGTTCAGCTCGCGGCGTGCAACCCGCAGCACCTCGTCCCGCGCATCCGCCCGCGAGAGTTTAGGATCGCGTAGCGCCGCCATAGCCTGCGCCAGAACTCGCGCACGGATGCCACGCGGCAGGGCCAGTACGCCGCGTGCTTCGGCGTCCTGCCCGGCAACCCAGAGCGCAACCGCCTCCTCCGCCTGCGCCCGGCGCCACAGCCCGCTCAACGCCAGTCGCCACAGCTTCCACAGGATCAGCGCCAGTGTCAGGACAGACAGCGCGGCGATGATCCACATCACGACACCACCGCGTTCGATCATCCCGATCAACAGCGCAAGATCACTCATGCCGCCCCTCCTGTCGCCTGTGCGATGATCGCGCAGATCGCGTCTAGCCCCTCACCCAGTGCCGCAGGTCCCGGTTGCAGGATCAAAGGCGACTTGATCTCGTATATTTGCCCGTCACGCACAGCCGGAATCGCGGACCAGCCGGGTCGCGCCGCGATCATCTCGGGTCGTACCTTCTTGCCGCACCATGATCCGATGATGATATCGGGCGCTGCGGCGATGACCTGTTCCGATGTCACGATCCGGTCTTTCGCAGCAGGTTCATGACTCAGCGTATCGAAAACATCGACACCACCTGCCACCTCGATCAGTTCCGAGGCCCAACGGATGCCCGAGATCATGGGTTCATCCCATTCCTCAAAGTAGATACGGGGTCGTATGTTTGCTGCACGACACCGCAACGCGGCTATCCGCGCTGCATGAAGGTCAATCAGTGAAGCGGCCCGCTCTGGCACCCCGGTCAGCGCGCCCAGCGTGCGGATCATCGACAGGATACCGGAAACGTCGCGCTGATTGAACGCATGCACGGCGACACCCGCCCGGATCAATTGCGCCACGATATCCGCCTGAAGATCCGAGAACGTGAGGACCAGATCAGGCTTCAGCGCCAGTATCTTGGGAATATCCGCCGGGGTGAAGGCCCCGACACGGGGCTTTTCGCGCCGCACTTCGGGCGGGCGGATCGCATAGCCCGTCACACCGACGATCCGATGCTGCTGCCCCAGCAGGTACAGCGTCTCGACCGTTTCTTCGGTCAGACAGACGATCCGTTGTGGCATCAGATCCGCGATGATCTGCCGGTCAGCCAAGGTCATAGGGCTTCCCTCCGGTTTCAAGGATCCATTGATCGGCACCGTGCCTGACCGCCTCATAGACCGCCGCGGCAAGCGCCTTGCCCTGCGCCGTATGCATACCACAAAACGCCTCTGCCCCGACCGGGGCCGCAATGGCGATGCAATCCGTCCCCGTACCGGTGGCCGGGCCAGTCTGCGCCATGGCACCCGATTCCAGAACGGCCGCCGTCCGCGAAGCGCTGGCGATGCTTTGCGCTTCGATCAAACCGATATCATTTAGACCGTGGTCCAGTATGACAGCGACATTGATCGTGCCATATGTCGCGCGTCGGGCAGGCGCGGCGTCACCAACCGGCCCCGCCCGTTCGGCATTGGACAGACCTACAGTGGCCACTGCCTGCGCGCGCACGCCGTCCACCTGCTGTTCCGCAACCGAAAAAGTCGCGATCTTGCGCGAGGTCAACATCGCCACCGCCTGTTCCATCCCGCGATCCAGACATTCCTGCGCAAGCCAAGCCAGAGCATCGAAATCCTCGGTCAGATCGGCGTTGCGCACCTCACGCCATAGGATGTGCCGCGCAGTGACGATGCCGCCGCGATGCGGCGCCCAGCTGATCACACGCATGTCACGGCCCAAATCCAGCGTCAGCCAAGGGTAGTCGAAAACGGGACGCATCACAGCACCCCCATTGGCTGCAGCACCGGACCAAGCGGGCTATCCTGACGCCAGATCGAGATTCCGAAAACCTGCGCCATCAGATCAGGGGTCAGCACCTGCTCCGGCGGTCCATCCGCGACCACCCGCCCCAGATGCATCAGGACCAGCCGCGTGCAATGCCGTGCAGCCAGCCCCAGATCATGGAGCGACACCACAACCGCTCGCCCCTCTTGTGCAAGGCCCGAAAAAACCTGCATCGTCGCGATCTGCTGCGCGGGATCCAGCCCGGCAATCGGCTCATCCGCCAGAAGAAGCGGCGTCTGCTGCGCCAATGACCGGGCAATCAGGACGCGTCCCTGCTCTCCGCCCGACAATTGCGTGGCGATCCGATGGCGGAACCCGTCAAGCCCCAGACGGTGCAGCGCCTCATCAATCGCGGCACGGTCTGCGTCACCCGGTTTGGTGCCACGCGGAAGATGCGGCACACGACCCAGCGCGACCAGCGTCTCCACCGTCATCGGCCATGCGATCTGTCGCGCCTGCGGCAGGAACGCTGCCGTTCGTGCCCGCTCTACCGCGTTCATTACGGCAAGGTTGGACATGCCGCTGAAAGACTCCAAACCCAAAGCCGCACGCATCAGCGTGGTTTTTCCCGCCCCGTTCGGCCCGATCAGCCCCACGCATTCACCGGCGCGGACAGACAGGCTGACATGATCCACCACGGGACATTCACCCCGCCGGACCGTCAGGTTCTCAAGGGACAGCAGGGTCATCGTAACTCGCCCCGTGTCTTGTAGATCAGATGCAGGAAGAACGGCGCGCCGATGATCGCCATCAGGACGCCCAACTTCAGATCACGCTCCGGCAGGATCAGGCGCACGGCCAGGTCCGCAGCCAGCACCATCACCGCGCCCCCAAGCGCAGAGGCCCAAAGCAGGCTAGAGGGACGCGCCCCGACAAAGGGCCGCAGGATATGTGGCACCACCAGCCCGACAAAGCCGATCGCCCCCGCCACGGCCGTCGCAGCCCCCACACAGGAGGCAATGCCCAGAACCAGAAGCATACGTACCCGTCTTGTTTCAACACCCATGGTGGCGGCTGCATCTTCGCCCAATGTCAGAACATCCAGCGGTCGCCCCAGTGACAACAGCAAAGACCACCCGATGACCATGAACGGCAGCGCAATCCAGACATGATCGAACGACCGGTCCGACAGCGAACCCATCATCCAGAAGACCACTTCACTGGCAGCAAAGGGGTTGGGCGACAGGTTCAGAACAAGCGTCGTCATCGCCCCGGCCAAGGCGGAAATGGCGATGCCTGCCAGGATCAGCGTCAGCGATGACCCGCGCGGTCCTGCCAGCAACAGGATCAGGAGCACGGCCGCCAAGGCTCCGGCAAGCGCCGCCATCGGCAAGGCCAGCCACCATGCGGCGGCCAAACCGGTCTGCAACACGATGACAGCGCCAAGGGCCGCCGATCCCGACACGCCGATCAACCCCGGCTCGGCCAGCGGATTGCGCAGATAGCCCTGCATCGCGGCCCCGGAAAGGCCAAGCGAGGCCCCCACCAGAACCGCCAGAATGGCCCGCGGCAAACGGATTTCCCGCATCACCAGCGTCGCTGCATCCCCCTGCCCCAGAAACAGGGCGCGGATCGTATCGGCAAGTGACAACCCGGCAGGGCCGATCATGACCGACAGGGTGAACAGGGCGGCCAAAGCCAGAAAAAGAGACACGCGCAGGGCCATTACATACGCTTCCGTATGTCGACAAGCCGTGCAACAGCGCGCAACACGAAAGGTGTCCCGCAAACCCACTCGGCGTCCGTCAGGGCGGCACCCGCCTGCCTTTCCCGCAGGCGGCGCAAGGCCGGGTGATCCAGCACCTCCTCGGCCCGCGACGCGCCGGGATAGGCCTGACCCGAGATCACCAGATCAGGCATCAACAGCACCAACCGCTCCAACGGAACAGCACCCGCAACGGTGATACCCGCCTCGGTCGTGGCATTGACCAGCCCCGCCGCCCGCAGGATTTCATGCGCCAGTGACTTGTCCCCCGACGTATAGTTGTTGGCATAGTGCAGCAGCGCTATCGGTTGTTCGGCAACGACAGCCTCAAACGCGGCCAGATCGGCGTCGAACTGCGCCACCATCCGACGCGCGGCATCGTCGCGCCCCAGAACCTCACCCATTTTCAATATATTGGCGCGGATCGCGTCGAAATCACGCTCCAGCGGGAACTGCACGACCTCGACCCCCAGCCGTCGCAGAAGACCGATGGTATAGGGATCACTATAGACCCCAGCCAATACCATGTCGGGCCGCATCGCGAAGATTTCTTCGGCCTGCCCATAGTTTGCCGGATACTTTCCAGCTTCCTCGACCATGGGCGACGCTAGTGGATCAAACGCGATATGCGACACCGAAATCAACTGCCCCTCATCCGCCAGCAGCATCGCCAACTGGTCGGTGCACAGATTCATCGACACCACGCGTGCAGGTGCCTCGGCCCGCGCCGTGTCTGCCATCAAAAGAAGGGTGCAAGCGACCCGCGCCGCCTGACTGAGGCGGCGCAAGTGCCTTGCATATGGACGACGTCCTACCACTTGCCCTGGATGCCGACATAGATCGTTCTGCCGCGCGAGGCATAGCCCCAGCTTTCAGAATAATCCTCATCGAACAGATTCACGACCCGCCCGGTCAGCGCCAGGTTCTCTGTCAAGTCATAGGATGCCGACAGGTTGACAGTTGTGAAATCCGGCAATCTCTCTGTCGTGAAACCGCCGAAGAACTGCGTGTCGAAACTGCCTGAAACATGGCGCAGATCTGCCGTTACGCTTCCCTTGCCCCCAAAGGTTCTGAGCGTGGCACCCAGCCCAAGCTCATGCTCGGGCCGACGGGTCGCTGGGGCGCCCGATGGGGTTTTTGCATCAAGATAGGTATAGGCAAGACGCAGGCTCAGGTTTTCCGTAGCCTCCAACGAGGCGCTGACCTCGACGCCCTCGCGGGGACTTTTGCCCGCAAGGTTCACATAGCATGTCGTTGCGGCACCTGCACTTGGCGTACAAGTTCCCCCCGGTCCTGCAACACCAGCGGTATCCGAAATCGCATCAGTCAGCTCTTCATTGAAATAGGTCACGTCGATGAGTCCGCGACCCTCAAGGAATGCAGCCTCGATGCCGATGTCGAAACCGCGGTTCTGTTCGGGCTTCAGCGCAGTATTCGAGATATAGCCGAAGGAACCACCGAAGTTTTCAAAGAAGTTCGGGTTCACCACACCCGTTCCCGCCGAGGCATGCAGGCGCAAGCCTGTATCTGGTATCCGGTAGGACAGACCGACGTTCCATGTAGTGAAATCCTCGAAGGTATCGTTCATATCGTGACGCACGCCGGCCTGAATATCCAGGCCGCCATCAAGGAAAGCCCGGTATTCCAAGGCGATGGAAGTGCTTTCACGGCGGGTGGTCGGCACGAAGGTCGTCGATGTTTCCTCGCGGACATCTTCGACAAGAAGGTTCAGAAGTTGGCGCGCATCGGCCACGCGCTGACCGTCCAGCGATAGGCTTGCCCGGTACTTGAGGCTCCGGGTCTCGCCATCAAGGTCATAGGTTCCCTGGACAGCATCCTCGCTCGACTGGTCAAAACGGCTCAGCGAATATGACAGGTTATGCGAAAGCCGACCGTCAAGCATCTCATATTCGGCGTAGACGCGGGCGGTGATTTCCTCGCGTTCGCTGAGCGCATCACGCTCGTCCACCACGTATTCATCCGCTGTGGTGGCGGTAAAGCTGTTGACGTCATAGTCATAGTCTTCGTCCGAGCGACGGATGTTGAAGCCAAACCTCAGATCGTCTGTCGCCTTCCAGTCTCCATTCAAACCAAGCGTGGTGCGACGCGTGCCATCCTTTTCACCGCCATCACCGGAGGCATCAAAGCCCTCGTCGTCAAGCCGGCTGAAAGTCAGACCCAGGCCTATGCGTTCGGTCCGCTGCGAGACATATCCGGAAGCCGAGTAACCATTTCCAGCCTCGACTGAGCCGCCGTATTCAAGACCCTGCTGCGGGGTCCGTGTGATGATGTTGATCACCCCGCTTGAGGCGTTGGAACCGTAGAATACGGATTGGGGCCCTCGCAGGACCTCGATGCGGTCGATATTCGCAGTCTCGAGACCCGACAGGATATACTCTTCGCCGCCGCCACCAAGCTCGACACCATCCAGAAGGATGACAACGTTGTTGCTTTCACCGCCACGCAGGCGCACCTGGGTGTAGTTCGCCCCAACGCTGGACACCGACACGCCGGGAACGGCGCGCAGGGCGTCCTGAACGCTGCGCAAGCCACGTTCCTCGATATCATCCGAAGTGATCACACTGACCGTGCGACCAAAGGCATCCACCGCGAAAGGCGTCAGGCCGCCTGAGAACACGATTTCATCAAGCTCGATGATCGGCGCATCCTGCGCGAATACGGGGGCCGTGCCTGCCAGCAGGATTGCCATCAGGGAAAGGGGGTATCTCATGTTTATCTCCGTGAACACCTGATCAGGGGCGTGTCCAAGTCCAGAATATGTCGTTGGAAGGAGAGACTCCTCCGCAGACGGTGCATATGCCACCACTACGGAATAACCGTTATCCACGACGCGCCCCGCGTCCGGATAGGGTGATCACTCTGGCAGGTCTCCTGACTCGCGGGTCGCAGCTTTGCTGAGTCTTCCCAGGGTTGGCCCCCAGTGACATGGTTCAGCATCGCTCGCCGCTTACAGTTGCGGGGGCAGTCCCGGATTTGTCACCTTGCGGGCACGCACCGGATTCCCATTTTAACCGAACGGATACCCGCCCGGACCAGAACAAGGATTTGGGTAAACAGAAAAGAGCAGAGTCGCAACAGATTTCTGAGGAGCAAAAGCGCCTTCAACTAGAACGCCTCAGTCCGGTTTCAAGTGTATCTGTTGCTCAAGACCGGCCTGACGTCCGCAAGACCTTGCCCAGTGCTGCGATCCCTTCGCGGATGCGGTCTTCAGACTGCGCGGAATAGTTGATCCGTGCATGGTTGGCCTGTTCCTTCACCGGAAAGAAGGTCGCGCCCGGCACATAGGCCACCCGCGCCTGCGGCAATGCCACGTCGCGCATGAAGGCGGTGGCATCGAACCCGTCCGGAAATGTCGCCCAGGTAAACAGACCGCCCTCAGGGTCGGTCATCGTCACCTCCTGCGGGAAATGCTGGCGGATCGAGTCCAGCATCACCTCTTTCTTGTGGCGATAGGCGGTGCGCAGCGTCGCGATATGGTCCGACAGGTCGAAGCGATCCAGAAACAGGCTGGTAGCCGCCATGTTGAGGGTCGATGTCTGGGTGTCGGCAGCGACCTTCAGCAATGCCATCTTCTCAAGCAACTCGGGGGCCGCGACGGCCCAGCCGATCCTGAGGCCCGGTACCAGAACCTTTGAAAAGCTGCCCAGGTGGATCACACGGCCCTGCGTATCCAGCGATTTCAAGGTGGGGAGGGTTTCGCCCGCGAAACGTATGTGCCGGTAGGGCGTGTCTTCCAGCACGATCACATCATGGGCATTCGCCAGTGCGATCAGACGGTGGCGACGCGCCAGCGACAGCGTCACGCCGGTCGGATTCTGAAAATCGGGCACCGTATAGATCATGCGGGCGTTCGGGTTGGCCTGGAGCGCCGCCTCCAACGCGTCCATCCGCATCCCTTCATCATCCATCGGCACGGCAGCATAGCGGGGCTGGCTGGGATTGAAGGCAATCAACGCACCCAGAAAGGTGGGGTCCTCGGTGATGATGACGTCACCCGGATCGACCAGCATCTTTGCCGCGAAATCAAGGCCTTGCTGCGAGCCTTGCAGGATCAGAACATCCTCGGCCCGGCAAGCGGTGCCGTCGGCCACCATCAGGCCCGCGATCTGCTCGCGCAGGCGCGGCAACCCGTCCGAGGGGGCGTATTGCATCGCGGCGCCACCGGGCGCGCGGATCACCTCGCGAAAGACCTGCTCCAGTTGCGCGGCGGGAAAGAGGCTGGCGTCGGGATAGCCGCCCCCGAAGGAGATGATCGAGGGGTCCGCCCCGAGGGCCAGAAGCTCCTTGATGGCAGAAGGTTCGACCTTTTCCATCCTCTGCGCGAAATGGGGTGACATCCGTTTCTCCATCTATCTTCGCTTGGAAGGGGACACGCATTTCCCGGTTGATGCAAGCAGATGCGGCTTCACGGTTTTCTGAATGGTAACGGCGGACCACGGCGTTACCTTGTCGGCCATGTTGACAAAACCCCTCTATTTGACCCGCCGCCGGATGATGACCGCCACCGCCGCAGTGCTGGCAACCCCTGCCATTTCACAAACCGATCCCTGGCAAGCCGTGGCTGACCGGGCCCGCGCGCTGGAACAGTGCCATGCGCTGATGATCCGTCAGAGCGGGGCCGAGGTCATGGCCGAGGTGTTCCGGGGGCCGGGCATCAACCGCGCGGTTCCTGTAAAATCCGTATCCAAGACGATCGTTGCTGCGCTGACGGGTGCCGCGCTGGACCGGGGCGAGATTCCATCGGTTACCGCGACCCTGGCCGATGTCGCACCACGCCTGATCCCGGCCGGGGCCGATCCGCGTGTGGGGACATTGACCATCGAAAATCTGGTGACGATGCAAGCCGGCTTGGAGCGGACATCGGGCAGCAACTATGGCGCGTGGATCGGCAGCCGTGATTGGGTGGCGGATGCCCTGTCGCGCCCTTTCGTGGCCGAACCGGGGGGACGGATGCTTTATTCCACCGGCAGTTTCCATGTCTTGGGGGCCGTGCTGTCGGAAGTGGCGGGCGAGAGCCTGCTGAGCCTGACGCGCACCCGCCTTGGCGGGCCCGCTGGGGATCGAGGTTCCGGCATGGACCCGTGATCCGCAGGGCAGGTATCTGGGCGGGAACGAGATGGCCCTGACCCTGTCCGCCATGGCGCGGTTCGGCGAGTTGTATCTTGCGGGCGGCGTCTGGGAGGGTGAACAGGTGTTGAGCCGGGACTGGGTGGCCGCGTCGCTGCAACAGCGCACACGCTCGCCGTTTTCGGGGCTCGACTATGGCTATGGCTGGTTTCTGGGCCGGGCGGCGGGACAGGAGTATGCACTGGCGCGCGGCTACGGCGGGCAGGTGATCTGCATCGTGCCGGGGCTGTCATTGTCACTGGCGTTGACGTCCGATCCGACGCGGCCTGCGCGCAGCGAAGGTTACTTCGGCGACATCATGGCGCTGATCGAAGAGGCCGTGATCCCGACGGCCATCGGGTCATGAAAAAGGGGGCTTTCGCCCCCTTGTCCGTTTTCAGAAATCGAGGTTTTCCACGTTCAGCGCGTTTTGCTGAATGAACTCGCGGCGCGGTTCGACCACATCGCCCATCAGCTTGGTGAACAGATCATCCGCCTCGGCCATGTCATCGACCTTGACCTGCAAAAGCGTGCGCGCCTCGGGGTCGAGCGTGGTTTCCCACAGCTGCTCCGGGTTCATCTCGCCCAGACCCTTGTAGCGTTGCAGCGACAGACCCTTCTCGCCTTCCTTCGAGGATCGCATCCAGCAGGTCCAGCGGGCCATGGATCGGCTGCGAGCGGTCCTTGCGGACCAGCGTGGCGGGCAGGGTATAGACCTCGCGCAGCGCGGGGCTCATCTGGTTCAGCTTGCGCGCCTCGCCCGAGCGCAGGACCTGACCGTCCAGCGTGCGCACCTCTTCGACACCGCGCAGGACGCGGGACAGGCGGATGCCGTGGTCCTGCGTGATGCGACCGGTCCAGCCGCGCTCGTATTCCACCGCGATCAGGTCCAGCCGCTTGGCGACGGCATCGGCAACGCCTTGCAGATCGGAATCGGCACGGCCCTGAGCAAAGGCCTCGGCGATGGCGGCCTGTTCAAGGATATGGCGCGGGTAATGGGTCGGGAACGCTTCGAGGATGCGGCGGACCTGCCGCGCTTCCTCGACGACGCGGACCAGGTCCTGACCGGCCATCATCCTCGCCCGATCCAAGACGCAGCACCGCACCTTCGGTGCCCTGTTCGATCAGGTAATTCTCCATCGCCGTCTGGTCCTTCAGATAGACCTCGGACTTGCCGCGCCCGACCTTGTAGAGCGGCGGTTGCGCGATATAGAGGTAACCGCCTTCGATCAGCTGCGGCATCTGCCGGTAGAAGAAGGTCAGCAGCAGCGTGCGGATATGCGCACCGTCCACGTCGGCGTCGGTCATGATGACGATCTTGTGGTAGCGCAGTTTCGAGATGTCGAATTCATCGCGCCCGATTCCGGTGCCCAGCGCCATGACCAGGTTGCCGATTTCCTGACTGCCCAGCATCCGGTCGAACCGCGCACGTTCGACGTTCAGGATCTTGCCCTTCAGCGGCAGGATCGCCTGTGTGCGCCGGTCCCGTCCCGTCTGGGCCGAGCCGCCGGCGCTGTCACCCTCGACAAGGAAGACTTCGGTCTTGGACGGGTCTTTCTCGGAGCAATCCTTGAGCTTGCCGGCAAGGAAGTTCACATCCATCGCCGTCTTGCGGCGGGTCAGTTCACGCGCCTTGCGGGCGGCTTCACGGGCCAGCGCGGCTTCGACGATCTTGCCGACAATGACCTTGGCCTGCGAGGGGTTTTCCTCGAACCATTCGGCCAGCTTTTCGTTCACCAGATTCTCGACCGCAGGGCGCACCTCGGAGCAGACCAGCTTGTCCTTGGTCTGGCTGGAGAATTTCGGATCGGGCACTTTCACCGACAGCACGCAGGTCAGACCCTCGCGCGCGTCATCGCCGGTAAAGGTCACTTTCTCGCTTCTTGGCGATCCCGCTGGACTGGGCATAGTTGTTGATCGTCCGCGTCAGCGCACCCCGGAAACCCGCCATATGGGTGCCGCCATCGCGCTGCGGGATGTTGTTGGTGAAGGGCAGCACGTTCTCGTGGTAGCTGTCGTTCCACCACATCGCGACTTCGACGCCGATGTCGTCCTTTTCGCCGGTCATGTAGATCGGCTCTGCCATCATCGAGGATTTCGAACGGTCGAGGTATTTCACGAATTCGCTCACGCCGCCCTCGTAGAACAGCTCGGTCTTGAGGGGTTCGGCCGGGCGCAGGTCTTCCAGGATGATCCGCACGCCGGAGTTCAGAAAGGCCAGTTCGCGCAGGCGCTTTTCCAGCGTCTCGAAGGAATATTCGAGGTTCGAGAAGGTGCTGGTGGACGCGAGGAACCGCACCTCGGTGCCCTTCTGGCCGTTGGCGTCGCCCACGACGCGCAGGCTGTTCGACGGTATAGCCACCCTCAAAGCGGGCATAGTGTTCCTTGCCGTCGCGCCAGATCCGCAGTTCCAGCCAGTCGGACAGCGCGTTCACAACCGACACACCGACGCCGTGCAGACCGCCCGACACCTTGTAGGAGTTCTGGTCGAATTTGCCGCCCGCGTGCAGCTGGGTCATGATGACCTCGGCGGCGGACACGCCCTCTCCCTCGTGGATGCCGACGGGAATACCGCGTCCGTTGTCGCGCACGGACACGCTGTTGTCAGGGTGAATGATGACCTGCACATGGTCGGCATGACCGGCCAGCGCCTCGTCGATGCCGTTGTCCACGACCTCATAGACCATGTGGTGCAGACCCGAGCCGTCGTCGGTATCGCCGATATACATGCCGGGCCGCTTGCGGACGGCCTCCAACCCCTTGAGAACCTTGATAGAATCCGCGCCGTATTCTTCGGGGATCTTTTCGTTGTCGGACATTCCGCCAATCCTTCTTTATTCCGGGATTTTATACGAAACCTTGGGGGGAATGTCACGCGTCCACCCAATATTTTGCGCTATAGCAGCGGGATTATGAGCCCCACCAGACAGAGCAGGACACCGGCCACGATATTGACCCGCCTGAGGGCCGCGGGCGAGGTCAGCAAACGGCGGGCGCGGTCCACGGACAGGGCCATCAGAAGGTTGCCCATGAGCGGGATCGTGCAGGAAATCGCAAGGATCGCCGCGATGTCCAGCCATGTGATCGTGGTCAGGTCAAAGAACCCGGGCAGCACGCCCATGTAGAACAAGACCGCCTTGGGATTGCCGACGATGACAGCGACGCCAGCCATGAACCCGGCCCAGCGGCCCGGCCGCGTCAGGCGGCTGTCCGTGCCGATGGTGGCCCCGGCATGGCGGATCAGCATCACGCCCATGAACAGGAACATCCCCGCCGCGACATAGCGCATCACGGTCATGAACCCGTCGAACACCGACACGATCCAGGCCACGCCAAGGATCGCCAGCATCGGCCAGAGGATATCGCCCAGCACCACCCCCACCGCGAGCGGCCAGGCCGATGCAAAGCCGCCCGACAGCGCGCGCGCCGTCAGTGCGACCCAGACCGGACCAGGGGTCAGGAACAGGATCAGGATGGCACCCGCATAGAGCAGAAGATCGGTTGCTGAGGCAGTCATGTCAGGGGCTTTCGGACAGTGTAGCGGAACGCCATGCCGCTTTATTGCGCCGAAATGACAGATGTTCCAGCCTCTTCCGTCACCTCGAACATCTGCGCGCGGGCGCCGATGGTATCGAACAATTCAGGCCCGGTGCCCGTCATCCAGGCCTGCGCACCCAGGGCGCAGATTTCATCGTAGAGCGCGGCCCGCCTGCCGGCGTCCAGATGGGCCGCGACCTCGTCCAGCAGCAGGATCGGCGGCGCGCCGAAATCGCGGGCCAGCGCCCGCGCATTGGCAAGGATCAGCGACACCAGAAGCGCCTTTTGCTCGCCGGTGGAACAATCGCGACGCGGGCACGCCCTTGGCGGCATAGACCGCGTAGAGATCGCTGCGATGCGGGCCGACCAGGGTGCGCCCGGCGGCCAGATCGCGAAACCGGCTTTCGCGCAGACGCATCCCGCAGGTCGGCCTCGGTCACGGGCATCTCGCCCTCGGTCTGTTGCAGGTCAAGCTCGGCAGTGGGAAAGGCGGTTTCGGCCTGATCCTGCGCCGCGCGCAACTGGTCCAGCGCGGCAAGGCGGTTCGCATGGATCGCCGAACCGGCGCTCGGCCATCTGCGCCTCGATCGCGCCATACCAATGCGCATCGCGCACCTGATCCTTGAGCAGACGGTTGCGTTCGCGCATCGCCTTTTCATAGGTCAGCGCTGGCCTCGGCATGAGTCGGGGATGAAGCTCATCGTGATGCGGTCCAGAAACCGCCGCCGCCCTTCGGCCCCTTCGATCCAGAGCCGGTCCATCGCCGGGATCAGCCACAGCACGCGGGCGATCCGCCCCAGCGCCAGTTGCGTGGCGGCCTTGCCGTCGATGCTGACCTGACGCGCGGCACCCTCCTCGGACCAGATCTCGACCTCATGCATCTGGTGCAGGGACTGGCAGGATGCCCGTGACCTTCCAGCCCAGCGACTTCGGGCCGGCGCGCCATCTCGGCTGCACTGGCCCGGCGCAGACCGCGACCGGGGGAAAACAGGGAGACCGCCTCAAGCAGGTTGGTCTTGCCCGCGCCATTCGGCCCATGCAGTGCAACGGGCCGCCCATCCAGCTCCATTCGTCCGCGCGATGCGAGCGGAAATGCGACAGGGTCAGTTCGGTCAGAAAGAGGCCAGACACGCCCCGGCCTTTCTTTCCGATGCGTGATATCTGCGGTGCTGACGTCACACGCGCATCGGCATGACGACATAGACCGCCGACGTGTCATTGCCTTCGCGCATCAGCGTCGGATCACCGGCAGAGTTGAACAGGAACACCGCATTCTCGCGGTCCACCTGACTGGCGATTTCCAGCAGGTATTTCGCGTTGAAGCCGATTTCCAGCCGCTCGTCGCCATAGGCCACGGCCAGTTCTTCCTCGGCGGCACCGCTGTCGGGCGCGTTGACGGACAGGATCAGGCGGTCCTCGTCCAGCGACAGCTTCACCGCGCGCGAGCGTTCGGACGACTACGGTGGCCACACGGTCCACGGCGGCGGCGAAATCGCGTGCGTCCACTTCAAGCCTGCGGGTGTTGCCCTGCGGAATGACGCGGGTGTAATCGGGGAATGTCCCGTCGATCACCTTGGAGGTCAGCGTGATGTCGGGCGTGGCAAAGCGCACCTTGGTTTCCGACACCGAGACGGCGATCTGCATGTCGTCGTCATCCAGAAGCTTGCGCAATTCGCCCACGGTCTTGCGCGGCACGATCACGCCGGGCATGTCTTCGGCACCCTCGGGCAGGTCGGCGTCGATCCGCGCCAGACGGTGACCATCCGTCGCCACGCAGCGCAGCACCTTGCCGCCATCGCCATCGGCCACATGCATATAGACGCCGTTGAGGTAATAACGGGTCTCTTCGGTCGAGATGGCGAATTTCGACTTGTCGAACAGCCGCCGCAGCGCAGCGGCCGGAGCGCTGAAATTGCTGGCATATTCCGAGGACGCCATGACCGGGAAATCTTCCTTGGGCAGCGTCGCCAGATTGAAATGCGACCGACCGGCCTGCACGGTCAGGCGTCCCGCAGCGCTGTCGTCGGACAGTGTCACCAGCGCACCGTCCGGCAGTTTGCGGACGATCTCGTGCAGCATCACGGCGGATACGGTGGTCGCTCCGGCACGTTCGACCTGCGCGGGCGCCTTGTCCACCACTTCGATATCCAGATCGGTGGCGCGGAAGGTGACAGTGTTGCCTTCGGCTTCGATCAGCACATTGGCGAGGATCGGAATGGTATTGCGCCGCTCGACGACCGACTGCGCCTGTGACACGGCCTTCAGAAGCGTGCCGCGTTCGATGCTGAGTTTCATTCCGTCGCTCCTAATCCGATGCCGGTCATGTCGCCCCTGTATCGTGTCAAAGGCGTGCCGGGATGGGCAAGGTATCCCAAATACCTGCCCGCTCAAGGCTTTTCTTGCGTTTTCCGCTGGATTTGCAAGGGCGTCAAGGCCGACATGCGGCCTTGCACGCTCAAATGGCAGGCGGATCACCTGTCAGGATCGAAAGATGCGCCTTACGCTTCCAGCGTGCGGCGCAGCATCTCGAGTCTTCGGCGATCTGGCCATCCTGTATCCGCAGTTCCTCGATCCGGCGCACGCCGTGCATGACGGTGGTGTGATCACGTCCACCGAAGCGGCGTCCGATCTCGGGCAGGGACCGGCTGGTCAGTTGCTTGCACAGATACATCGCCACCTGACGCGGCCGGGCATAGTTGCGCACGCGCTTGGGCCCGATCATGTCGGACAGGCGGATGTTGTAATGCTCGGACACGCGGCGCTGGATCTCTTCGATCGGTGATCTTGCGCTCGGAGGCGCGCAGCACATCGGCCAGGCAATCCTGCGTCAGTTCCATCGTGATCTCGCGGCCCACGAGGCTGGCGAAGGCAAAAAGCCGGGTCAGCGCGCCTTCGAGCACGCGCACATTGGTGCTGATCCGATGGGCCAGAAATTCCAGCACGCCATCGGAAATCTCGCAGCCCCGGATATTGGCCGCGATAGTAATCGACCTTGGACTGCAGAATGCCGAGGCGCAGTTCGTAATCGGTCGGATGCAGGTCGACGACCAGCCCGCATTGCAGGCGCGACTTGATCCGCTCTTCCAGATCCTTGATCTCGCCGGGCGCGCGATCGGCCGAGATGATGATCTGCTTGTGACCGTCGACCAGCGCGTTGAAGGTGTGGAAGAATTCCTCCTGCGTGCTGTCCTTGCCCGCGATGAACTGAACGTCATCCACCATCAGAACGTCGACCGAGCGGAACATCTGTTTGAAATCCATCATCTTGCGGTCACGCAGCGCCTGCACGAAGCGATACATGAACTGTTCCGCCGACAGGTAGACCACGTTCAGATCCGGCCGCTTGGCCTGCAACTCCCAGGCGATGGCATGCATCAGGTGGGTTTTGCCCAGCCCGACGCCGCCATAAAGGAACAGCGGGTTGAAGGTGACGGGCCCGCCTTCGGCCACACGGCGCGCGGCGGCATGGGCCAGTTCGTTCGGCTTGCCCACGACGAAACTGTCAAAGGTGAAGCGCTTGTCCAGCGGTGCGCCGGGCACCTGATCGCTGCCTGCGATGGCGGGCTGCTCTGTGCTGGATACGGGCGCGACAACAGGCGCGGGGCGCTGCGTCGAATTCGCGGGGACCCGAAAGTTCACGCGGCGCACGACCTGCCCTGCTTCCGAAAGCTGATGGAGGATCAGATCCCCGAAATTCTGCGCGACATAGTTGCCCAGAAAATTCGTCGGAACATGGAACGTGGCCACGCCTTCCGAGATTTCGAAAAATTCAAGCGGCTCGATCCAGTTGGCATAGTTGTTCTTGCCCACCGTCCCCAGAAGTTTCCGCTGCAGCTGTCCCCATTGTTCTTGTGTCATTCGTCCCCAAGTCCCGCCTGTTCAAGTCCCGCGAGATCACACAGACCCAGACCAATGGCACAAAGACACCTGATCATTGCCGCAGCGGCAATGGCACAAGGTCCATGATTCATGACCGATCAGCACAGAGTGCCACATCCGGAAAATCGTGCCCCGTCCCAAGGACCACAATCACCATATGGACGCACACAATGCACAATCGGAAGGACATGGCTCACCGCCCACGCGGTGATCCGGCAAACAGAAAACGCAGCATGCCCAATCATGCTGCAAACCCTGCCCGTCGTCGCCGATCAGCCTTGTAAAAAAGGCCCTTCGGCATCCCTGTCCCCCCAGGGCGAAGTGACTCGCAAGCTGAAATTACCAATTGCCGCGAAGCCTAGGCAACCGAACTATGACCTTGACTCATGCTTTTCGAAAAAGAATCTCTCGGGCCTGTGAAGTTGCCCATCAAACGCAAAAAAGCGCCGCCTGCAGGAACCCGCAGACGGCGCTTTTTGAGTCAATCGGTTAGCTTGATCAGCCCAGGGCTTTGACCCGCGCGGCCAGGCGCGAGATCTTCCGGGCGACGGTGTTTTTGTGCAACACACCTTTGGTAACGCCGCGCATCATCTCGGGCTGAGCGGCCTGCAGGGCAGCAGCGGCCACGGCCTTGTCACCGGAGGCGATCGCCTCTTCGACTTTGCGGATGAAGGTACGGATGCGCGAACGACGCGCCTTGTTCACTGCGAAACGGGCTTCGTTCTGACGGGCGCGTTTCTTGGACTGGGGCGAATTGGCCATGATGTTTTCCCACTTTCCGGGTCGGTTGAATATGTATCGCGCAACGAGCCCGGACCGGGTTTCATCAACCGGCTGATTCTGACCAGAGCGGGTCTCACGCGCATGTAGCGGGGTCCTTACGGGATTTCACCCGGTTTGGAAACCGCAAAATGGTGCGAACCGAGGCTTGCCCCCGGCCCGCATATTTTTGGCAATCAGCGGTCGCGGAATTGCGGCGTGCGCTTTTCCATGAAGGCCGCCATGCCTTCCTTCTGATCCTCACTCGCAAAGAGCGAGTGAAACACGCGGCGTTCGAACAGCAGGCCCTCACGCAGGGTCGTCTCGAAGGACCGGTTCACGGCTTCCTTGACGACCATGACGGTGATCATGCTTTTCTCGGCGATCTTCTGGGCCGCGCCCATGGCCTCGTCCATCAGCTTCTTGACAGGCACGACACGGGACACGAGGCCCGAACGCTCGGCTTCCTCGGCATCCATGAAGCGGCCCGTCAGGTTCATGTCCATCGCCTTGGCCTTGCCGATGGCGCGGGTCAGGCGCTGCGTGCCGCCAAGGCCCGCGACGACGCCCAGGTTGATTTCGGGCTGGCCGAACTTGGCGGTGTCCGACGCGATGATGAAATCGCACATCATCGCAAGCTCGCACCCGCCGCCCAGCGCATAGCCCGAGACGGCCGCGATGATCGGCTTGCGCACACGCAGGATCTGCTCGGATTCCGGGGTGAACAGGTCGCCCGCGAAGACATCCACAAAGGATTTCTCGGCCATCATCTTGATGTCGGCCCCGGCGGCGAAGGCCTTTTCCGAACCCGTGATGACGATGCAGCGCACTTTTTCGTTGTTCTGGCAATCCGTCAACGCATCCGCCAACTCTCCCAGCAGCTGATCGTTCAGCGCGTTCAGGGCATCGGGGCGGTTCAGCGTGATAAGGGCGACGTGGTCTTCTACATCGACGATGATCGTCTCATAGGCCATGAAATCTGCTTTCGCTTGTTGTCGACAGACCCGATTGAGTATCAGCTTGGGCGCGCCGATCAAGTCATCTTTGGCATGATGGACAGTAGAAGGAGGACCGTCCCGCCTGCACGATGCGGGCAATCGTCGCCGTGCAACCCGGGTTGCGGCAGGCTTCGCCCTCGCGGCCGTAGGCGTCGAAACTGTGCTGGAAATAGCCAAGTTCGCCATCCGCCTGCCGGAAATCGCGCAGACTCGACCCGCCCGCCTCGATCGCCTCGGACAGCACCTGGCGGATGATCGGCACCAGAGCCGGCCACGCGCGTTGCGGCGATCTGTCCCGCGCGGCGGCGCGGCGAGATGCGCGCCCGGAACAACGCTTCGCACACATAGATATTGCCCAGACCCGCCACGATCCGCTGATCCAGCAGGGCGGATTTGACGGGCGTGTTGCGGTCTTTCAGGGCGGCCACAAGGTAGGGTTCGTTGAAATCGTTTCCCAGCGGCTCCGGGCCGATGACAGACAAGAGCTTGTGCCGGTCTGCCGTGGCAGTGTCGAGCAGGTCCATCGCACCGAAACGGCGCGGGTCGTTGAAGGTGATGCGCGCGCCATTGGCCATGTCCAGCACGACATGATCGTGCTTTTCCGCCGCCGGATGGTCATGCACGAAACGCCCCAGCGGATCACCCGACACCAGCATCCGCCCCGACATGCCGAGATGGATCAGCAGGGACTCGCCACTGTCCAGATCGGCCAGGATGTATTTCGAGCGCCGCCGCAACGCGACCACGCGCCGCCCCGTCAGACGCCCGGCCATATCGGGGGGAAACGGCCAGCGCAGATCGGGGCGGTTGACCTGCGCCCGCGCGATCACCTGTCCCTCCATGACCGGGGCCAGACCACGGCGGACGGTTTCAACCTCGGGCAGTTCGGGCATGGGTGTTCCTGCATGATCAAGACTTTGGCACGGGACGCGACAAGGGGCGCATTGCAGCCCCCTGCCCGCGCCCTATAAGAAGGAGGGGAACAGGGAACGGCAAGGCCAGATGGACGAGCAAGACAACAGAACCACGCATTTCGGGTTTCAGGACGTGCCGGAGTCGGAGAAAGCCGGGCGCGTGCGCGGCGTATTCGGCTCTGTCGCATCGAAATACGATGTGATGAACGACGTGATGTCCGTGGGCATCCACCGTATCTGGAAGGATGCGATGATGGACTGGCTGGCCCCGCGTGCCGGCACAAAGCTGCTGGATGTGGCGGGCGGCACGGGCGATATCAGCTTTCGGTACCTCAAGCGGGCGGGATATGCCCATGCCACGGTGCTGGACCTGACCGAGCCGATGCTGGTCGAAGGCCGCAAACGGGCCGAGGCGGAACAGATGGCCGGGATGCTGGACTGGGTCGTGGGCGATGCCATGGCGCTGCCGTTTCCGGACAACAGCTTTGACGTCTACACGATTTCGTTCGGCATCAGGAACGTGACCCGCCCGCAAGAGGCCCTGAACGAGGCGTACCGCGTGCTGAAACCCGGCGGGCGGCTGATGGTGCTGGAATTCAGCCAGATCCCGAACCCCGCGATGCAATGGGCCTATGACCGCTATTCCTTCAACGTGATCCCGACCATGGGCAAGATCATCGCGAATGACCGCGACAGCTATCAGTATCTGGTCGAATCCATTCGCAAGTTCCCGGATCAGGAGACATTTCTGGGCATGGTGCGCGACGCGGGATTCGAACAGGCCAAGTATCGCAACCTGAGCCTCGGGATCGCCGCACTGCATTCCGGCTGGAAGATCTGAGATGCGCGGACCGCACAATATCTGGCGGCTGATCCGTACCGGTGCCACGCTGGAACGCACCGGCGCGATGGAATTGATCCTCGATGCGATGAAGGCGCCGCGCCTTGTGCGCGTGGTCATGCGCGGGCTGGTCTGGCCGTTTCGGTGGCTTGGGATCAAGGGCGATGTGACCGTCCCGCCTGCGCCGCGTGCGCTGACGGCACTGGGCCCGGCCTATATCAAGTTCGGTCAGATCCTTTCGACCCGCCCGGACGTGGTGGGCGACGACCTTGCCGTGCAGTTGCGGGTCTTGCAGGACAAACTGCCGCCCTTTTCCATCGAACAGGCCAAGGCCAGCATCGAGGCCGAGCTGGAATTGTCGGTGGACGAGGTGTTTTCCGAGTTCGGTCCGCCGGTTGCCGCCGCCTCGATCGCACAGGTGCATCGTGCGCGGCTGCGCGACACGGGCGAGGATGTTGCGGTCAAGGTGCTGCGTCCCGGGATCGAGCGCGCCTTTCGCAAGGATATCGACGCCTTCTATTTCGCGGCCGGGATGATCGAATTCCTGTCGCCTGCCTCGCGTCGCTTGCGGCCCACGGATGTGATCGAGCATTTCGAGGGCGTGGTTCTGGGCGAGCTGGACCTGCGGCTGGAATCGTCCTCGGCTTCTGAATTCGCGGCGAATACCGCGCAGGATCAAGGCTTTGGCCTTCCTGGCATCCAATGGATGTTCTCAGGTAGACGCGTCATGACGATGAGCTGGGTCGAAGGTGTGCCGCTGGGAGACA
Source organism: uncultured Alphaproteobacteria bacterium (assembly GCA_963715835.1). GTDB lineage: Bacteria > Pseudomonadota > Alphaproteobacteria > Rhodobacterales > Rhodobacteraceae > Seohaeicola. Next base: position 202,869 of record CAVQSH010000001.1, read on the forward strand.
ACAACGCCATCGACGCCGCTGGCCACAACCGGCGCGTCCTCGGCGAGCGGGTTCTGCAACTATTCCTGAACCACGCGCTGCGCGACGGTTTTTTTCACGCCGACATGCATCAGGGCAACCTGAAGGTCGCGGCAAATGGCGATATCATCGCCTACGATTTCGGGATCATGGGCCATATCGACGAATACACTCGCCGGGTCTATGCCGAGATCCTGTTCGGTTTTATCCGCAAGGACTACAAGCGCGTGGCCGAGGTGCATTTCGAGGCAGGGTATGTGCCTGCCGATCGTGATGTCGATGAGTTCGCGCGCGCCTTGCGTGCCGTGGGTGAGCCCATCTTCGGGATGGATGCCACGCAGATCTCGATGGGTCGCCTGCTGAGCTATCTCTTTGATGTGACTGAACGTTTCGGGATGGAGACGCGGACCGAGCTGATCCTGTTGCAACGCACGATGGTCGTGGTCGAAGGCGTGGCGCGCAGTCTTTATCCGCAGATCAACATCTGGGAAGTGGCGCGCCCCATCGTCGAGGATTACATCAAGCAGAGCATCGGCCCCCGCGCCGTGCTGCGCGATCTGGGCAAGACAGCGCAGGTTCTGGCGCGGTTCGGACCCCGCCTGCCCGGCCTCGTGGAAGCGGCCCTGATCCGGCAGGCCAGCGCCGGTGACCCGCCGCCGCCGCCAAGCCGCTGGTGGCCCGTTCTCTGGCTGGCACTGGGCGGAACGGTCGGTGCTGGTGGCGCGATCGGCGCGATGATGCTGCTCTGAGCTTTCAGCCAGTCGCGCGTTGCAGCGCGGCCAACTCTGCTGCCAATGCCGGAGCATAGGCCGGATCAGGCCTGTCTCCCGTGATTTTCCACAGGCAGTAGGCCGCCATGCGCCAATGCAGGATCGGCGACAGGTCTTCCAGCCGCGCTGCGATACCCTCGTCATCATAGGCTGTCAGAAAATCCGCACGCTCTTGAGCGGACAAAGGGCTTCCGCGCGCGACCAACTGCATGGCGGGGGACAGGAAAAGCGCCAGATCCATGACCGGATCGCCCAGCGCTGGGCATTGCCAATCCACGAAAACGGGCAAGGCGCCCGTCGGGTGAGAGGGGCAGATCAGATTGTCGGGAACCGGATCACCATGCAGCAAAACGCGCATGTGCGACGGGGGCACCGTGACGGGAGGGCGCATCGGGAGGAGTGGGCCTGCCTGCTCCGGCGGTATCTGTGCCAAGATCGCCATTGTCTGCGTGACCAGCGCCGCCGATCCATCGGGCGCAGAGGGCAGCGCGGACAGCCGTGCCATATGTGGCAGGCCGTGAAGCCGCTTCAATCGCCGTGCAACGAGACCTGTATCGTTGCGCCAGGGCAAACCGTCCTGATGTTCATAGATGAGAACAGGCCCCTCGGACATGACCCCGCTGAAGAGCGGGCGGGGCGACAGGCTGCAGTCGGCCAGAACCTCCAGAACCAGCGCCTCGGCCAGCGGGGTGTTGGGAAACAGCGGCGTCGCGGCATCCACATCATAGAGCTTGACCACGCGGCGGCACTGTCCATCGGATGCAAGCCACACCTGATTTGTGCGCCCCCCGCTCAACGGCTGCCATCGGACGTGGTCAGACAAAAGGCCTGCGGCGACGAGTTCCCGCGCAAGCCGCGCCGGAGGCGGGCCCTTCTTGGCGCGCACGTCTGGTCCGGGCTGAATCACGTCGTCGTGGCCACTCGTTTGAGGTTTGTGCATCCGATTGTATCGTGGTGGTCATCTGGCCGCCACTGCCTGACCTAAACCGGAATGCTGGGAATTCACAGTGCCGAAACGCGCCCTACCCCTGGCGCAGCGCCGTGACAGCATCAGCCTGCACTGTCGCGCCACTCTCCATGACCAGAATCGTCCTGCCTTCTTCGATCCGGGCCTCGACAATCCGGCCATAGGTTTCAGGGATACGACTGTCCTGCCTTTCGCCCTGGACATAGCTTTCCACTTCGAAACTGTACAACCCCGGCGGCAGGCTTTGCCCGGCGGCATCGCGACCGCTCCACAGATAGGTTTCCTCTGCAATCGGGATCGACTGGGTCTGGACCACTTCGCCGCCGGCATCGCGCACGATCAGCCTTGCTTCATCGGCCGTGTTCATGATCTCGGGTTGAATCGTGACGGGAAAACCGTCGAACTGCGCCGGCATCGGCGCCCGCGCGTCCATCCCGACCCATCCCGCCAGCTGCGCCATGCCCATCTGTCCCATCTGGCCGGACAGCCCGGTCAGCAGATCGTTGGTCAGAACCTGCTGCTCGACCGAGGAAAACGTGGCCAATTGCACGGCGAAATCGGACGAGTTCATCGGATTGAGTGGATCCTGATTCTGGAGTTGGGTGGTCAGCATCCGCAGGAACGTCTCGAAATCCGAGTTGATGACGGTTTTCGTCGTCGCCTTTGCCGCAGGCGCCTGAAGCGGCGCGCCCAGTGTGTCCAGTGCTATCATCTCTGTCTCCCTAGACCCGGATATCGAGGCCTGTTTCATTGCGGGGTTGTGTTGGCCTGGGCTGTATCGTTGCCAGCGGGTCAGCATTGTCCTGATCCCGACCCGTAGGCACGGCATCCGGCCCCCCGTCCTGCCCCCGATTGCGTTGGCCGAATGAAAAACTGATCATTCCATAGCCAAGCTCGCGCAATTCCTGCGCCAGTTGTTCGCTGTGACGCCGCAGCAACTCCAGTGTTTCGGCTCTTTCGGCATGGACGTTCAAGATGACCGACGCCTCGCTGAACGTCATACTGATCCGCACACGACCCAGCTCTTCCGGGCTGAGATGCAGTTCGACCGGACGTTCAATCGCGCGGATGGAGGCGTCTATGAGTTGCTGAACCACAGGGCGGGGAACCACGGTGCGCACCTCCATCACATCACTACGGGGCTGCGTGGCCATCGGACCCGAGGGAAGCGCCACGAGATCTTCGACCAATAACTTGTCGGCCGCTGCGGACGTGATCTTGGGTTCAGGCCGGAGTGGCGCGGGAGGCGTGGCAATCATGGGGACGATACTGGCTTCGGCATCAAGAGGACGTGGCATGACGGTGATCGCAACTGCAGACCCGGGCAATTGTGCGGACACAGCGGTCGATGAAGCACCCGGGTTCGGATGGGACGGAACCTCATCGGAGTGCGGAACAAGATCTTCCATAGGTATGATTCTTATCTGAGCGGACTCATCTGGCAGGTGGCGTCCTGTTGGCGGTGCCTGATCGCGTATGGTCGGAACCGAGACCACGGCAGCGTCAGAAGGCACTGGATGGAAAGTCTGACCAGTTTCCAACACCGGCAGATCCGACCTATTCACAGGGGCGATCAGCCCGTCGACCGGGAACGCGATATCGGATGTGGGCGCAGGGACAGCCATTACAGATCCGGGCGTGACAACACGCGTCGATACCTGCGACGTGTGCCGATAACCCCCTCGGTCGGTCGGCAAATGATCAGGAACCCGCTTTGGCAGAAGGCGATCGCCCGACATCTCCGTCCCTGGAACGAGGTCCGGGTCGGCGATCAGCGTCGGCAAAGTGACATCGGTCTGTCCGGACACCAAGGGGAGGAAGGTATTGAGCCCGCCATATAGTTTTTGCCGTGGGTCAGGCACATGGCTTACAACCCGTCTTCCAGGCTGCGCCTCGGGTGCGTTCAACGCTCCGGTCATGCCATCAGGGAGTTGCATCGCGGTCTTTTGAGGCTGGCCTGGAACAGCCACAGGCGACGGGGAAAGATCATCTTCCTGCCCATTCAGGATAGCGTGGTCCGATGTAGCGGCCCCTTGATGGGTGAACATCCCCAGGCCGGCTTCAGGCAATAGCGGCATCCCCGGCAAATGTTCCGCGACACCCGGAGGTGACGTCGCCTCAGCCAGTCCAGACATCTGTTCAGCGTCGGGACTGTCAGGGGAGTGGGCCTGTTGCACAGGGTTGTCGTCAAGGGGACCCGGCCCTTGCGACGCGGGCTCTGCCACGGTCCGGGCAGTGGGTTGCTCCGCCTGCAGCCCACCCGGCGGCAACGACGCGCCCGGAGAAGGCAGGGACATGCCACGGGCGAAGATGTCGGAAAAAGCGCCATGTGCGACCTGCTTTTCAGGCACCGTACTGCCATTCAGCAAGTGTGATGAAACCAGTTGTGCAACTTGCCCCATAGCCGGAGGCAAAGGGACAAGGGCGATCGCTGATTGTGCGGTCAGGGGCATCGACGTCTCCGGGAATCTGCCTTTCGTCGCATCATGCACCCGGCTGGTTACCCGTTCTTTACCGCTGCTGTTGCAGGATGAGAAAAATCATCACAATTGGAGAAATCGAATGCTTTATCCGACTGCCTCGCCGCTTGATCCAACCGGGCCGATCCGGCCAAAGCCTGTCTCTACACCCGATCCCCTGCATCTGGCGGCGCAGAAACTTGAAGCCGGTTTCCTTGCGGAAATGTTGAAAGCCGCCGGACTCGGCAAGACTTCGGAAACTTTTGGTGGCGGGGCAGGAGAAGATCAGTTCGCATCTTTCCTGCGACAGGCCCAGGCCGATGAAATGGTCAGGTCCGGTGGGATCGGACTGGCCGAATCGCTCTATCACGCGCTGAAGGAACGCCAGAATGTCTGAGACATGGAAACCCTCGCAGATATCGGATCCAGCCGGTGTCATCCTTGCAAGCCTTGACGACCTGCTGGATCGGGAACGCAGCGCCTTGCTGGAGGGTGATCTGGATGCTGTCTCGCGCAGCCTGCGCGAGAAGGAACGGCTGATTGATGCCCTCAACGGAATTCGGCCGGCAGAGGGAGATCTGCTTGGCGCGATCCGCGAAAAAGTGCAACGCAATCAGGTTTTGCTGGACGGGGCGCTGGACGGGATCCGCGCCGTTGCCGACCGGATGTCGGCATTGCGCAGGATCCGCGAGACACTGGAAACCTATGATCAAAGCGGCCATCGAACCGTGATCGAGGGCCTGCGAAAAGGGCGGGTCGAGAAGCGGGCATAGGGACGGTTTTGTCTCAAATCCTGTAGAGATGATGATCGGCGTTTAGGAGATCCTTAGCACTTGAAACGACAAGGTGAGCCTGCATCCAGAAGGATTGTGCAAGCACTGGCGTGAACCAGGTTTTGCAGGTGTCAGAAGGCAGGCAGTCGTTCTTACGGGGGCGGCATCATCAATTGGCGCGAAAATGCGCTCACCATGTCAAAAGGAACTCATGCTATGGCAACCTTCCACGCCCCACCGTGGTGTCCGCCTGCTATGATCTTCTTCCGCTTGATGATGACTGGCGCCGCATCGGATTGCGTGCCCATCTCCACCACCTTCATACTCACCCGGGATCAGAGATAGCCGGAAAGGTGTTGCGCTGGGGTTAACATATCCAATTGCAGAGAGTTATGACCCCGGAAGAGAAACAGGCGCGTGTCGCGCGCCGTCAGGCGGGGTCGCGCTGCGGCGTGCCGCCTTCGCCAAGGTCCCAGAACAGTCCCGCCATCAGCCGCAGGGCATCGCGGCACACCGGTTTGAGAACATGTTCATCCGGCGCGTGTTGCGAGCAGCCCCGATAGGAATGCGGCACCCAGACCGTGGGCAGGCCGAGGATATCCGTGAAGCTGTCGTTGGGCAGCGATCCGGCCAGATTGGGCAGGATATGGGGCGCATGTCCTGCACTGCGGGTCAGACTCTCGGCCACGAAGGTGACCCATGGATGACCGGGGTCCAGCCGCGTGGCGCGGAAGAAGCCACGGTCATGCGGCTCGATCCGGACAGTCTCGAACCCTTTTGCGTCCAGATGCCGCCGCAGGGCTGGCAGGATATCATCGGCATCGGTGCCCACCACATAGCGCAGCTGGCATGTCGCGCGGGCATTCGCGGAAATCGCATTCACCGGCGCATCCGGCACACCGCTTTTCATCGCAAGGATGGCAAAGCTGTTCCAGCCATAGGCGCGTTCCGCCGGGGTCAGGCTTTCCTCGCCCCAGTCGGTGTCGATGGTCGGACCATCGTCGGCATGGATAGGCAAACCGTCCAGCGCCTTGCGCACAGCAGGGGTCAGGCTGTCGGGGCGCCATTCGGGAATGCGGATCTGTCCGCGTGCGTCGGTTATGGTTCCCAAGGCCTGCACGAGGATCATCGCCGGATCAGCCAGCAACCCGCCCCAGTTGCCCGAATGATGCGCCCCTTCGCGCAAGTCCACGACCAGATCGAAAGTGACGCCACCGCGCGAGCCCATGAACATTGTCGGCACATCCGGTTGCAGGCGCGGCCCGTCCGATGCGATCAGCACATCTGCGGTCAGCTTGTCCTTGTGTGCGGCAAAGAACTCCGGCAGGCCGGGCGATCCGGTTTCTTCGCTCATCTCGATCACGATCCGGACGTTGAAACCCAGCTTGCCGCGCGTGGCCAGAACCGCCTCGAGCGCCGCGATATTGATCAGGTGCTGGCACTTGTTGTCGGCGGTGCCGCGCCCGTAGAGGCGATCCCCTTCCTCGACCAGCCGGAAAGGATGAAGCCCCTCGCGCCATTGATCTGTCTGGGCGCGGATGACGTCGCCATGACCATAGGTCAGGATCGTGGGCAGATCGTCCCCCTCATGACGCTCGCCCGTCAGCAGCGGACCGCCGCGGGGGTCGGGGTTGTCATGGATGGAACAGGAGAAGCCCAGCGCCGAAAGACGCGGCAGCATCGCTTCGGTCAGGTAGCGTGACAGTTCGGCCCGCTGATCCGGGTTCTGGCTTTCGGTCTCGAAGGCGACCAGCCCGGCCAGATCGGCCTGAAACCGGCCGTCGTCGAAATAGTCGGATACGGTCTGGAATGCTGTCTCGCGGCTCATGGTGCTCACTGTCCCCTGATCTGTCCTGTCATGCCTTCATGCAGGACACCGGTCCGCTCAACAAGCCCCCCGGCGTCACAGTGAAAAAGACGCCCTGTCTCTGCTCACCAGTGCCGGGTGCCCGGCGCGCCCTTGATCTGGCCTTCAAGGTTCGGCGTCACCCAGCCCCCGTAGAAATCCCCGGGTTGCGGGATCACACGAATGGTGCCGACCCGGCACTCCTCCATGAGCCCGGCATAGAAGGCAAGGTATCCCGCCAGCGCGGCGAAACGCGGCGTGGGGCTGTCATAGCTCCAGGCCGCGCGCGGCACAGTGACGCCGCCCGCCGTGACATCGAAATACCGCGCGGCGCCTTTCCACTCGCAAAAGCTGCTGCCTTTGGCCGGGTGAAGCGTTGCCAGCACATCATCGGAGGGCAGGTAATAGGTCGGCGCGTGATGGGTTTCCAGAACGCGCAGCGCGTGGTCGGTGCGCGCCACGATCTCACCGCCCAGACGGATTTCGATACGTTGAGGCACGGGCTCCAGCGCGGGTGGGCGGGGATAGGACTGGACGTTCTCACGGGGCAGTTCTGTCATGTCGCACCCATGTAGAGAAAGCGTGACAGAACATATCCGGCAACACCGATGTGGGCCAGCGTGATGACCACGGACAGACCATGCAACCATTTGAACCGCGCAGTCTGGCCAGTGTCGGTGGCGTGGTTGATGGCTGGCATCAGGATCTGGCGCGTGGGGATCGTGGTCAGGGCGATCAGCGCAAGCAGCCCTGCCGCCACGGGATCGGCAAACCAGACGAACCCGGCACCGGCGGCCGCCGTCAGCATCACGAACAGATAGAACAGCGGAAAGGCGCGACGGATCGTCGGTCCCGCAACATCAGGCGGCAAGGCTGTGAACAGAAAAGCCGCAAATCCGAAGGAATAGAGCATCATCCCCCCGAACAGCAGGGCCGTCGTCGAGAAGCGCCAGGGTCAGCATCATATGGCTCCCGGTTTGCGGGCCGTGCCCATGTAAAGGATGGCGGTCAAGGGCAACCGACCGAAAGTCAGATCGCCCCGGCGATTGATCCCGCGTGGGCCAAGCCCCGTGAACGGCCCCGGCACCAGCCCGGCGTTGATCAGCCCGGCACGCAACTCGCGCGGGGTGATGAACAGCGCCGGGTCATGGGTGCCACGCGGCAGCAGGCGCAGAATATCCTCTGCCACGGTGATGGTCGCCAGACGCGCCAGGGGATTTCGGTTGATCGTGTCGAACAGGAACAGACCTCCGGGACGCAGAACCCGCGCCGCCTCGGCCAGCACCTGTGTCAGGTCGCTGACATGCTCAAGAACATCGACACAGACGATGGCATCGAAGCTGGCCGCAGCGTAGGGCAGCGCCTCGCCCACGCCGACGTCATAGGCGATCTGCACCCCCCCGTCGCGGGCATGGGCGCGGGCGGCCTCTATCGCCTCGGACGCAGGGTCGATACCGGTGACCTTGGCACCGCGCGCGGCCAGCGCCTCGGCCATGAAACCGCCCGCGCAACCAAGGTCCAGCACCTCCAGCCCGGCCCAGTCGATCTGGCGGTCGAACCATGACAGCCGCCCCGGAACAAGGTTCTTGAGGGTGCGGACCCAGCGGATGTCATCCGACCACCAGCGGTCGGCCACGGCGTCATAGATCGTCAGGTCATTACGCATCGCGGCGGCTCCATCGTGGCAGGGCATAGGGCACAGTGGCCCGGTAGGCGGCAAACCGTGCCCCGTGCCGCGCGGCAAGACGGCGTTCCTTGAGGCGCGGGGCCAGCAGGCAGTAGGCGGTCAGGGTAATGGCAAGGACCAACTGGTCCGGTGTCCAGACCGGCACGGTCCACAGGGTCAGCGCAAAGGCGACATAGATCGGTTGCCGGATCACGCGGAACAGGCCCAAGGTCGGCATGTCGGGAAAAACAGGCCGCTTGCCTGCCATCAGGGACATCCAGCCCAAAGCGCCTGATTGCACCTCGGCTCCGGCGTCGAAACTGGCTTTCATCAACAGCAACCATGACCCGGCATAGGCCGCACAGATGATCCAGAACACGGCCCCTTCGGCCTCAAACCATACGATACCGGATGGTGTCCAGAACGCGAAGAGCAGCAGCAGCTGAACGCTGGCGATCAGGGCATAGGTCGTCGTCGAGAGGGTCGCCCCGTGCGGGCCGGGCACCATGCGCGCCAGCAGTCTTGCGCCGCGCCCGGTCAGAAGTGCGGAATGCACAAGCGGGAACTGCAGGATCAGCCCCGCATTCACAAACCCCGCCCACGGCCATGGCACGCGCCCCATGCTTTCACTCAATCCGTAGAACATCGCCACGATCATGGCGAGGACAGCGACCGCAAAGATGGCATGGCACAGCGCCCCCATCGCCAGCGCCAGCGCGATGCGCCCTGCCCCGGCAGGTGGGCGCAGGGCAGAGCTGATCAGTCGGACAAGGCCGGCCACGCGCGGATCATGCCACATCGCGCCGCTCCAGAATGTCGCGGGCGATGGCGTCGCCGCTTTGCCATGCGGCTTCGACACGGGGGCCAAGGCACCAATCGCCACCCAGATGCAGCGTGTCATCTGCGCTGCGCAGAAACGGCTGTCCCAGCGGTACGACCACGCGGGCATAGCGCCACCGATGGGCGGCGGCATAAAGCGCGTCCTTTTCCGATGTGCCGATGGCCTGACACAGCAACGGCAGCATCAGCGCGGCGACGGCATCCTTGTCCGCCTCGATATGTTGCGCGCTCCAGTCAGGACTGGCCTGCGCCACCCAGGCGACAGCTGTATCGGAACGATCCGGCTTGCTGTTGTCCTGAGCGATCCAGGCCAGAGGCTCGGTTTCGGACAGGCGCGTGACGAAGGGCAGCGGGGACCCAGCAGGAAAGGCCGCCATGAGGGTCAGGCAGGGTGCCATGGCGACCCCTGCAATCTGTGTCACCAGCGGATCATCAGGCCCCAGCAGTGGCGCGATCTGTGGTGCGGGCACAGTCACGACAACATGGCGCGCCTCCAGTGCCATGTCACCGACCGCGATCGTCCAGCCCGTCGCGTTGCGCGTCAGGCCCGTCACCTCGGTCTCTTGTCGAACATCAAGACCTGCGGCCATCGCACGGGGCAGGCCGGACATGCCGGGCAGGCCGACACGTTGGGGACGCTCTGCGCCGGTCTGCCAGTCGGCTGTCGCCCCGGGCAAAGCGTCCAGCATGGCCTGAAAGCCCGCGTCCCTGACCGTGAAGTACTGCGCGCCGTGGTCAAAGCGTATCTCGCCTTGCGCCAACGTCACCCGCCGCGTCGCCATGCGCCCGCCGATCCCGCGTCCCTTGTCCAGAACGACAGTTGACACACCCGCGTCCGCAAGGCGCCGGGCACAAGCCAGACCCGCCATACCCGCGCCTATGACAACGACATCGACGCTCATGCCGAACCCGGATGGTCTGGGGTCACATCACAGCCAGCAACCGGATCATGGTTGCAGCAGAAAGCGGGCGTCGATCCACCCTGCGGTCCTGATAGCATCTGATCGTGCACGGCACCTATCCTGATCACCTCGTCCAAGGGTCGAGGTAATCCGGCAGCTCAAGACTTCAAACGCGCAGATGTCGCGGGGTCAGGCCCGACGCGGCGCGCCCTGAAAGCCCAGAACCTTGCGTTCGCGTCCCAATGCCTGCATGGCACTGGCCGCGATGTCGTGACGCGTCAGGCCTGCATCGAGATACATCTCATCAGGGCTGGCCTGGTCTATGAACCGATCCGGAAGGGTCAGTGTCCGCACCGCAAGGCCACGATCGAAGACACCGGCCGCCGCCAGTTCATGCAGCACCATCGCCCCGAAGCCACCACGTGCGCCCTGTTCCACGGTGATCAGCGCACCATGGTTGCGCGCCAGTTGCATCAGCAGGTCCAGATCGAGCGGCTTTGCGAAACGTGCATCGGCCAAGGTGACGGACACACCCTCGGTCGCCAGCAGATCGGCGGCAGCCTCGCATTCCGACAGATGCGCCCCAAGACTGAGGATCGCGATGTCACTTCCCTCGCGGATCACCCGGCCTTTGCCGATTTCCAGCACTGTGCCCACCTCGGGCAGAACAACACCCGTGCCGGACCCGCGCGGATAGCGGAAAGCGATGGGCCCTGCATCATGTGCCGCAGCCGTCGCAACCATATGCACAAGCTCGGCCTCATCAGCGGCGGCCATCACCGTAAAACCCGGCAGGTTGGACAGATAGGCAACGTCAAAGGCACCGGCATGTGTCGCGCCATCGGCGCCAACCAGCCCGGCGCGGTCAATGGCAAAGCGCACGGGCAGACCCTGCAAGGCCACGTCATGCACCACCTGGTCATATCCGCGTTGCAGGAAGGTCGAATAGATCGCGCAGAAAGGCCGCAACCCGCTGGCGGCCATCCCGGCCGCGAAGGTCACGCCATGCTGTTCCGCGATGCCCACGTCGAACACCCGCTTGGGAAAGCGTTTCGCCATGATATCAAGGCCGGTGCCATCCGGCATGGCGGCAGTCACGGCCACGACCTTCGGATCGCGCGCGGCAATGTCGCTCAGCGCCTGCCCGAAGACCGCAGTATAGCTGGGTGCATTCGGCTTGGATTTCACCTGCGTGCCCGACGGCACGTCGAATTTGGCGACACCGTGATACTTGTCACGCGATGCCTCGGCGGGCGCATAGCCCTTGCCCTTGACCGTGCAGCAATGGATCAGCACCGGCCCGGTCGCCCGCGCCCGTGCCGCACGCAACACCGGCAGAAGCTGGCCCATGTCATGCCCGTTGATCGGCCCGATATAGGTGAAGCCCAGTTCCTCGAACAACGTGCCGCTGGCGGACTGGCCGGTCACCAGTTGCCGGGCGCGCTTGGCACCTTCGCGCATCGGCGGCGGCAAGGCCGCTTCGAAACCCTCGGCCATCTGGCGCAGAGCGGCCAACGGCTCGTTCGCGTAGAGGCGCGACAGATAGGACGACATCGCCCCCACGGGTGGCGCGATCGACATCTCGTTGTCGTTCAGGATCACGAACAACCGCCGCTTTTCATGGCCCGCGTTGTTCATCGCCTCATAGGCCATGCCCGCGCTGATCGAGCCATCGCCGATCACGGCAATCGCATCGCCGGTGGGTTGGCCCATGTCGCGCCCCACCGCAAAGCCCAGCGCCGCCGAGATCGAGGTCGAGCTATGCGCCGCGCCGAAAGGATCGAATTCGGATTCGCTGCGCTTGGTGAAACCGCGACAGCCCGTCCTTCTGGCGCAGGCTGGTCATGCGGTCCCGCCGACCGGTCAGGATCTTGTGAGGATAGCATTGATGACCGACATCCCAGATCAGCTTGTCCATCGGCGTGTTGAACACCGCATGGATCGCGACGGTCAGTTCGACCACACCAAGCGAGGAGCCCAGATGACCACCTGTCTGGGCCACGGAGCGGATCACCTCGGATCGCAACTCCTTGCTCAGCCCCGCGAGTTCCTCGTCTGAAAAGCCTTTCAGATCGGAAGGTCCTGCCACGCGGTCAAGAAGCGGCGTGTCGGTGGAGTCATGGGACTGTGTCATCAGAGCCTCCCGCTCATGAACCGCATTCGGGACGAACCCGAACACTTGAAACGAAAGACGCCACACCAGGTGTCCCCGGTGTGGCGCCCAGGTCCTGTAGCCAACAGGAAGGGAACCGGGGTGTTGAAGCCCCGTGCCCGGATCGCGTGGCGCGAACGACGTGATCCGAACATGGCTAAGGAAAGGGCGGAGGGGAGTCCGCCCGATCCTTATTCGTAGACCGGCGTGCCCGACGTCGTGGCCAGTTCGGGCCAGTCCGCGATCACGTTGGTACCTTGCAGCGGCTGCTGATAGCCCTGGTGGCAGGTCTTGCAGGCGGCTTTCGGCGCGTCCGCATAGATCGGGCCAAGGCGATGCTCGGGATAAACATCCTGAAGCGGCACAAGGTAGTCGTTGTTCAACTCCTGCACCATCGCGATGCCGAGCGAGGCTGTGCCCCACTGCGGAGTCACCTGGCCGGGGTCATAGAAGGCACGGCTGTTGTGACAGAACACGCAATTCACACCGAGAGAGTTCGAGAAGTAGTTCATCAGCGAATAGGTGCGTTCGGTCTGCTGGATCAGGGGATCGCCGGGCTGGTTCTTCACACGGCTTTCCAGATCGTGAACGTTGATCTGCTCATATTCCAGCAGATACTTTTCCAGCGCGTCCGACGGCAGGGACGTGGACTGGCTGATGCTCGTCGCGCGGTTCTGCACGGCAGCCCAACCGGCCACGGACTCGTTCACCGGCGTGATCTTGAACCAGATGTTGCTGGGCACGTTCTGACCGCGGTGGCAGGTATGCACGTGACACCCACCTGCTTGTTCGCGTTGACGTGACCATCCCAGTTCTCGTTGATGTTCTGGGTCATCTGGATCATGCGGCGCGCGACAACCTTCGTGTAAAGATCGTCACTGCCATAGGTCTCGAGCCCGCCGTCGCCATGGCAGTAGGCACACCCCTGATCGGGAGAGACCCATTCCGTCATCGCGGCCATCAGCCGGTTGAAGTTGGCATCGGTCAGATCGCCCAGCACCTGGACGTTCTGATAGATGTCACCGGCCAGTTCCTCGCCAGGTTCCGGGATCAGCGGATCATTCGCAAGGATCAGCTCGATCGCGGGATCGGGCGTCGCCAGATCGGCCTTGAACTCGGGCACCGACATGCCGGTGCCTCGCGGGCCGGTCTGCATGCTGTCGGTCGCCAAGGGCTGGCCCCAGGTTACCAGGAAAGCCGCAACAAAGATCGCGCCTCCTACGGCCCCGACAAGTATCGCGGGGCCATAGATGTCTTTCGGATTCTTCGCGATTCCAGTCATCAAACCACTTGGGAAACATATCAATTCTCCTGTCCGATGAAGGCTTCGTAAGACCCGTAGTCGGCATATCCGTAAGAGCCATCATACAGCGGAGCGAAGTTGTGCTCCTGTGCCCAGATGAACCAGTTGTCCACAACGGTGCCGGTCAGCAGGATCCCGATGCCACCCGTGATCGGGGTCAGCACGGCGAACCACCAGGCCCAGCGGTGGATACCTTCCATCGTGGCGTTGAAGCCCATGGTCCAGCGCCAGAACAGCGCCGCGCGTTCGGTTGCGGTGCCGCGGTCATAGATCTGCTCCAGCTCGCGGTCGCCACCGAAACGGGTCACGGCCAGAATGGTGGCGCCATGCATCGCGAAGAGCAGGACGGAGCCATAGAGGAACACGATCGAAAGGCAGTGGAACGGGTTATAGTAGAGGTTGCCGTAGCGGATCGAGAAGGCGGTGGTCCAGTCAAGGTGCGGGAAGATCCCGTAGGGCACCGCTTCGGACCAGCTGCCCATCAGCACCGGACGGATCAGGCCAAGCACGACGATCAGCCATACCAGCGCCAGAAACGCCCATGCCAGATGCTTGCCCATCTTGTGCTGCCGGGCCAGCGAATAGGTCCGCATGAACCACGCACCCAGCGAGACCAGGAAGAAGAAGCCCGCGATGATGAACCAGCCGCCATCATTGAGCGGCGGCATCCGCAGCCCGTATTCCGGCCCCGGCGGCTCCAGCGCCAGCCAGAAGAGCTGCCGCAGGAATTCCGGGATCGACCAGCCCACCTGGGCCAGCATCTAGATACCGATGATGTTGAACCACAGGATCAGGCAGGCGATGGAAACGACGCCGTAGGCACCAAGGTAGACCGGCCCAAGCTGCGCGTTACCGATCCATCCGAACAGAGAACTGAAACCCGGTTTCCCGACCCGTTCCTCGGCAAGGTTGAATTCGTTGTCGATGCCCCATTCGATGGGACCCCGCACCTGAACTTGTGTGAATATGTTCTGATACTCAGCCATGATTACATTCCTACCTGAGAGGGCCAGATCGGCATTTCGAGCCACCAGTTCCACCACTCGGGCCAACCTTTGGTCCAGACCGGGCCGGAGATGATGATACAGACTGCCGACCAGAACCCTGCGTTCAGCGCCAGCAGATAGCCCACACGGTGGATACCCAGGGTGCCGACCGAATAGCCGATGATAGTCGCGGAAGAAGGTGTCCTCGTGATCCGGACCCTTGGCTTCCTCGCCCTTCTCGGGGTTGGCAGCACTCAGGATCAGACCGCCATGCAGCGCCAGCGCGATCGTGGTCGTGAAGAACAGTGTCACGGCCAGCATATGTGCCGGGTTATAATGGAAGTGCAGATAGGCATAGCCGGTGTTGCTGACCCAATCGAGGTGGCTGAAGATCCCGTAGGGAAATCCGTGCCCCCACGCGCCCATCAGAAGCGGGCGGAAGATCACCAGCGTGACGTAAGCCAGGATAGCGAACGCAAACCCGACGGGGACATGATACCCCATCCCGAGTTTGCGGCAGATCTCGACCTCGCGCAGGGCCCAGCTGATGAAGGCGCCGGTCGCGCAGATGGTGATGATTTGCCAAAGCCCCCCCTCCATGAGGGGAGCCATGCCCAGACCGTAGGACAGGTCGGGCGGTGCGATATTGATCAACCAAGGGTTAAATGTCCCTTGCTGGGACGCTCCCCAGAAAATCAGAATGGTGCCTAGTAAGGCGAAAAATGCTGTCGTGACCCCAAAGAAGCCCACATAGAACGGGCCCACCCAGAAATCGAACAGATCGCCGCCGATCAGCGTCCCACCACGGACGCGATACTTTCTTTCGAAGCTGAGCAACGCCATCTTCTGTCTCCGCGTTTGGCGGCTCGTCTGTTCAGACCGCAAGCCGTCGATGGATTTAGGTTTGCCGCGGGCAGGCCACGCCTGACGTGCCCGCAGCTATCTTGATGTCACTCGACTGGTTGTCACCCGTCCCCATTTGGGGAGGACGGATCACATCGCTGCTTTTTGGGCTGCCAGCTCGAACCAGTTGAAGTGCTCCGTGCTCAGCAGGACGAGGTGAATCATCGCTGCCAGCAGGAAGAGGAAGACGCCTTGTGCAACAAACACGCGGCGCGGATCGAAGATGAGCCAGATCTTGTAGAATTTAGCCATTGTTCAATCTCTCCTCAGAGCCAGGGGCGCCAGATGTACACGGCCAGGTGAGCCACAACTGCAACAGCTGTGAAGAGCCAAAGCCCGCTCATGTAGACCGAGTGCAATTCTTGCGCCTGCTCGTCTGTGAGACCTGTGAAGGACAGGTCGGATTTATCAGCCATTAACTTTCCTCCGGAATGTAATGGTGACGCCGCGCTCCCCGCGGCCGGGTCCTTTGGGGTGCAAGCGCCCCTCCGGGCTCTGACCACCCTTGCGGATGGACAGATCTCGTGTTCGGCTGTCTGCCGGACCGCCGTTTGGCGGGATATGCAGACCGATCCACATGGATCAGGCCGAGAAAATCATGGGCGTGATGATCCGCGCCTGGCTCCAGGCACGGGCAATCGGGCCCTTTTCGGGGATGCGCCGGCCCTTGAGCAGCGCCAAACCCCAGGTCAGGGTCGTCAGCGGCAGGGTCGCCAGAAAGATCACGCCGAAATAGACCATGAACTCGGTCCGCGGCGGCTTGTGGCTGCGGGTCATCGGGGTATTGGATGTTGCATCTGTCATGACAGATCTCCTTTCACCACTGGACCTTGCGCGGATCGCGCGAGGTCGGGATTGAGTGCCTGAACAGTCTCGAGCACCACACGTTCGGCGCCTTGCGCCAGCGCGGCGCGCTCGGCTTCGTCTCTCAGGGTCTTGGCTGCCGAAATCCGGGTCAGCACCGGATGGCGAGACACGATACGGTCAAGGGCGGCTTGCGCATCGGCATCCCAGGGGAAGTCGCGGCGCAGGGTCGTTGGGGTCGCCTCGGCCGCGTCCATGACGCTGGCCAGGGGCAGGATGTGGAACAGCGCATCGAACAGCCCGTTGCACACTTCCTGCAAGAGATAGGTCGCCCCGGCATAGCCCATCATCGGCGTGCCGGTGTGCCGCCGGATCGCGGCACCGGGGAAAGACGCCGGGATGAACGCAGGGCTCGGACCATGCCCGCCCTTCATCTCGGCCAGGTACATCTTCTCGTTGATGCTCCCCAGCACGATCAGCGGGCGTTTCTGGTGCAGCATCGCCTTGACCTCGACGTTGTTCGTCTTGGCTCCGGCAACGCGGGCAACCGCAAAGGCGCAGGGAAAGCCCAGATCGCCTTCAAGGAAATGGCGGATACCACGGGCATAGGTCTCGTTGGCCACTACGGCGAAACTGGCCGTAGCAAAGAAATCCTGAGTCACGCTGCGCCACAGATCCCAGACCGGCTTGATCGTGGAATGCTTCTCGCGCGCGATGAACGGTTCCGGGTCCAGCCCCAGCATCTCGCCCAGCTTGCGCAGGAACTTGGTGGTGCTGTCGATGCCGATGGGCGCCTGCAAGTAAGGCTTGCCAAGGCATTCGCACAGACCGCGTCCGAATTCGCGATACATGCAGATGTTCACATCCGCATTCACCAGGTTGCGCATCTCGGCCACATGACTGCCAAGAGGCATGACCATGTTGACCTCGGCACCGATACCTTCGACCAGACGCCGGATCTCGGCCAGGTCGGACGGCATGTTGAACACGCCATACATCGGACCCAGGATGTTCACGCGCGGCGCAGCACCCTCTTCGCGTTTCTTCTCGGGCGGCATCCGACCCTTGGTCATGCCGAATTCGGTGAAGATCCATGTCATCGCGCGGTCCGCGCTCTGCCACTGATCCTCGTCAATCGTACGCGGCAGGAACCGCTGGATATTGGTGCCCTGCGGCGTGACACCGCCACCGATCATCTCGGCGATCGAGCCTGTCACGACCACGGCGGGAAGTGCCGGATCAAGCGTGCCCCAGGCGCGCTTCATCGCATCCTCGGTGCCCGAACCCATCTCGCCTTCACCAAGCCCGGTCACCACGATGGGCAACTCATGCGGCGGCAGCGCGTCCGTGTAATGCAACACCGATGTCACCGGCAGGTTCTCGCAGCCCACCGGACCGTCGATCACCACCTGCAACCCTTTGGTGGCGCAAAAGGCATAGACCGCACCCCAATATCCGCCCGCGCGGTCGTGGTCCTGGATCAGCATGTCCGGCCCTCCCCGCTCAGGGGGGCTTTCAGCCCGTGGATATGCAGTTACAACGGTCATCAAATCATCTCCTCGGCTTTGGCCGCACGTGCCGCCTTGTCGAGTTTCTTCTGATGCAGGGCGCGGAAATCGGGGCGCAGGTTGGGGCTGCCCTCCCAGATCCCGGCAGTATCGCCGGTGCCGACGCCTTCGAAGAATTCCTTCATGTGCTCCATCCGCTCCTTGCCCGCGATGGCGGCATTCACCACCTCGGCCAAAGACCCTGCCCCGGCCGGACCCATCAGGGGACGCGCGGAAATCAGGTTGGTGAAGTAAAGTCCGGGTATCGCCAGCTCCTTGGCCTTCTGCACGACTGGCGTCGTGCCGATGGCCAGATCCGGGCGGATCGCCTCCATCGCGGCGCAATCGTCTTCCAGCGAGGCGCGGAATTTCACCGTCACGCCCTTGGCGCGCAGCCATTCGGCATCCTCGGCAGACCAGGGCGTTTTCGGGCAGGCGGTGCCGACATAAGGCACGTTCGCACCGCTCTCGATCAGCAGGCGCGCAACCAGAAGCTCGCTGCCCTCATATCCGCTCAGCGTGATGGTGCCGTTGATCGGCGCACCGGCCAGGGCAGCCTTGATCGCGGGCAGGAACATGTTCTGGGCTGCGGCAACCTTGTCGGCGGGCAGGTTGAACGCCTCACCAATCGCGGCCAGCCAGCGGGCCGTGCCGTCATGACCGACGGGGGCCGAGCCGACAACCGGACGCCCGGCGGCCTGAAATTCGCGGATCGACGCGGTATAGAACGGATGGATCGCTGCCACCGCGCCGCAATCAAGGGCCGCGTAAAGCTCGCGCCACTCGCGGCAGGGCACAACCGGTCCGACCGCCAGACCCATCGGGGCCAGCATTGCGCCAATCATCATCGGATCGGCAGGGAACATCTCGCCCAGCAGGGTCACCGTGGGACGATCCGACTTTCCACCAGCCGGGGCCGCCACGGGGCCTGCTTTGATTTCCTTGCGGGCATAGTTCAGCATCGCGCCGGCCAGAACATCCTTGGCCTCGGCATGGGTCGGAATGCCGAACCCCGGCACGTCGATGCCCACGATCCGCACGCCGTTGATTTCCTCGGGCAGCAGACGCAGCGGCACGCCGCTTGCGGTGGGAACACAAAGGTTGGTCACGACGACAGCGTCGAATTGATCCGGATCGGCCAGCTCATGCACGGCGTCGCGGATGTCTTCGAACAGTTTGCCGGTCACGAGGGACTCGGAATTGAAGGGCACATAGCCCACCGAGCGGCGCGCCCCGTAAAAATGCGACACGAAGGTCAGACCATAGACGCAGCACGCCGAACCGGACAGGATCGTCGCCACACGGCGCATCCGCAGACCGACACGCAGCGACCCGAAGGCCGGGCACATGCTCTGCGGCTGATCATGAGGGCCGGTCGGATAGTCTGCGGCGTAACGATCAAGAATTTCGGACTGCCCGGCCATCCGGGCAGCGGCTTCCATCTCGCCGGCACCGGCATGGCAGCCCATACCGTCCTGCGGAAGCGCAGGCGCACTCTCGGTGACGGGATCGGCCTTCGCCTGGATCACTTCAGCCTGAGCGGCGGTGTCATATGTGACTTCATCGGTCATGCTGTCTTCTGTTCGGATTGTTTTTGCGGTTGCGCAGGAACGGCCAGCCGCTTGAGCAGCGCGTCCCAGGTAGAAAGCTGATCGAGGTCAAACATCGTCGTAGACCACTTCCAGCGAGGGTTTCGGCTCGGCGTTCTTGCCGCGCATGTCCATGTCCGTGGCGGGCACAAGCTGATAGTCGCCACCTGTGTCCTTTGCGTCGAACAAGGCCAGCAAACCGTCCTGATCCAGCGGCTTGGGTCGCACCGGCGGCGCGATCCCCACGGCTTCGGCCAGTTCGGCAAACAGCGGACCCCATTGGGATTCCATCGTGCCGACAATCTGGTAGTTCGCCGATTTCTTGCGCAGGTCGTCATCCTGCGGAATGGCGGCCAGCACAGGGATGTTCACCGACTTGGCAAAGGCCTGCGCCTCGCCCGAGTGATCGTCCTTGTTGATCACAAGCCCAGCGACACCGACATTGCCACCCAGCTTGCGGAAGTATTCCACCGCAGAGCAGACGTTGTTCGCCACATAAAGCGATTGCAGATCGTTCGAGGCGACCAGGATCACCTTTTGCGCCATGTCGCGGGCAATCGGCAGGCCGAAGCCGCCACAGACCACATCGCCCAGGAAATCCAGCAGGACGTAATCGAAGTCCCAGTCATGGAAGCCCAGCTTTTCCAGCAATTCGAACCCGTGGATGATCCCCCGGCCACCGCAGCCGCGCCCCACTTCGGGCCCGCCCAGTTCCATGGCGAAGACACCGTTGCGCTTGAAGCAGACATCGCCGATGGCGACTTCCTCGCCCGCCAGTTTCTTGCGGGTCGAGGTTTCGATGATCGTCGGGCAGGCCTTGCCGCCGAACAGCAGGCTGGTCGTATCCGACTTGGGATCGCAACCGATCAGCAGAACGCGCTTGCCCTGTTCGGCCATCATGCAGGACAGGTTGGCCAGCGTGAAGCTCTTGCCGATCCCGCCCTTGCCATAGATCGCGATGATCTGCGTCTTGCTGGTGGGTTCGCCCTGCGGCACCTCCAGCGTCGGCTCCTCATGCGCTTCATCACGCAGGCGGCGGTCGAAGTCCTTCAGATTCGGTACATCGTCTTTCACGCTGCGTCCTTCCAGTTCAGAATCATTTTGAGACAGGCCGGATCGTCGAAGGCCGTCTTGTAGGCAGAGGGCGCGTCATGCGCGGCAGCCTGATGCGTGATCAGGCCGGCCAGTGAAAGCGCCCCGCTCTCGACCAGGGCGCGGGTCGCGACCAGGTCATCGCGCGCCCATTCCGACGCGATACGGAACCGCGCCTCTTTCATGAACGCAGGAGGGAAGGCGAAGCTGAGCGGCTCGGTATAGAAACCCGCCAGAACGATCTCGCCGCCCTTCTTGATCCGGGTCACCAGCTCATTGAGAAGCCCGCCATTGCCGGACGCGTCATAGATCGCGGTGTAGTCCCGGCGGGGATCGTTTTCGGGCGTGACCACCTCATAGCCGACAGCGCCGCTCTGACGGTCCGGGTTGATTTCCCAGACGGTCGGGGCAGGCGCACCTGCTGCAATGGTCAGACGCGCCAGAAGGCGGCCAAGAACACCGTGACCCACGATCAGGTCGGGAACCGCTTTGTCCATTCCGGCCATCGCATGGCGCGCCGTTGCGGCCAGAGCCAGAAGCGCGCCCTCGGCACCAAGGGCAGAGTCGATCCGCGTCACGCGATCGGCAGCCGTGACAAGACGGCCAGCCGCCCCGCCGAACAGGCCAAAGGCGTCGCGGTAGCAGCTCGCACCGGGCACGAAAACATGTTCGCCCACACGGTAGCCGGAATCGGCCCCCGCCTCGACAACTTCACCCGCCGCCTCGTAGCCCGGAACAAGGGGATAACCCATGCCCGGAAACGGCGGCATCTGGCCGGACCAGAAGAGCTTCTCGGTTCCCGTCGATATTCCCGTGTGCGCAATCTCGACCACCAGATCTCCGGCAGCAGGGTCATTCAACGCAAGACACTCCAGGGAGAGATCCCGGGGACCGTTCAGAAGGACTGCGTGTGTCTGCATCATCCCCTCCGGTTGCTTAGGGATTCGAGCGGGAAAGACTCGGATCGCGTTGGTTCGTTATATGTCAGTTTAATGTTACACGCCAAACTGTCAACATAAATGGACAGTTTTTGTGCAGGCTTGTCACGAAGGCTTCACTGCTGTGACAACCGAGGTGACAAACGGGCGCTGCGTCCGCGGAATTTGGATTTGTCCAAAGCCAGCTTCCGCGCAAAACTTTGATATTTGCTGAGAAGACCGGGTTTTTCCTGTCCGCATCGCCATCGTGTAGAACGCAAAGTAGACATCGCCAGCGCGTTCCGGCGTGGCCCCGCCCGACATCGGTTCAGAGATGATCAGGCGTCCACCGGCGGGCAAAGTGTCATATATTTTGGACAGAAGCCCGCGGACAGTGTCATCCGAGTGATCATAGAGCACCCGGATCAGGGAAATCGCATCCGCTCCATACGGCAGCGAATCGCTTCTGAAGGATCCGCCATGAACGGTCAGGCGGCCTGTCTGGCCCGCAGCCTCGAACCGGGTCAGCGCCGAAGGCACCACATCCGGCAGATCGAACACTGCCAGATCCATCGTCGGATAGGCCTGCGCCACGGCAAGCGCAAAGGCCCCCGATCCGCCGCCCACATCCATCAGGCTTTTCACGCCGGCCAGACTGACCATCCGCAACGTATCCTGTGCCACCAGCCCCTGACTGTCGGCCATCAGATCCGAATAGGTCTGTGTCACGGCCGGATCGACGTCGCCACGCGCGCCGAAGACATAGGGCCAGAAATTCGCAAGCTCGGTATCCACCTCGCCACGCAGCAAGGCGACAGGATCTTCCATGTCGCGGTAGAAGGCGCGGTGATGCAGGATCATCGCTTCAAGACCGGGCACACCCAGCAGGGCGGCCCCCTTGCGGGCGATACCGAAACGGCCATCCTTCCTGCGCCGGATCAGGCCAAGAGCGGCTGCCGCCTGCAACAGGATCTCCATCCGTTCGGGCAAGATACCCGCCTCGCGCG
This sequence comes from uncultured Alphaproteobacteria bacterium, assembly GCA_963715835.1. Classification (GTDB taxonomy): domain Bacteria; phylum Pseudomonadota; class Alphaproteobacteria; order Rhodobacterales; family Rhodobacteraceae; genus Seohaeicola. The sequence goes on from CAVQSH010000001.1 coordinate 225,410, forward strand.
CAAGACCCGCCGGACTGCGCGGCGCATCCATAAGGCGATGCAGGATCCGCAATTCGACCACGGCCATCAGGACCTGCGACTGCACGAAACCTGCGACCAGGTCGAACATCTCGGCCCCTTCGCGCCGCGCTACGCCGCGCGTCAAAGGGAAACGGCTGGCCCAGTTCTGAAACGAGGGTTTGGCGATCAGACGATAGAACCAGCCCGTCAGGCGCGGCCTTTTCGGATGGGCAACGCCTTGGCCTGTGGCCGCATCAGTCATGGGATCACCGTGCGCTGCGTGCCGGGGCAACGGGCGTCAGGCGTTCAGCCTGCTTGCGCACCATCTCGGCCAGTTGCGCCTCGCCGGGACAGGACGGGATCGAGGCGATGGCCCCGCCCAGAATATCCTTGAGCCGCCGGATCGCGCCATCGACACCAAGCGCGGCCACCGCGTTTGGCCGACCGTGCAGGTCATCCTGACCCACGGGTTTGCCAAGCGTTTCCGCATCATACAGCGTGTCGCGCAGATCGTCGGCCACCTGAAACGCCTCGCCGATGCGGGCGCCCAGTTCGCACCAGGGCTCTGCTTCCTGCCCTGCGGCCACAGCACCCATCTGGGTTGCCGCGATGAACAGCGCGCCGGTCTTTGAGCGGTGATAGGCAGACAGGTCGATCTGGGGTTCGCTTTCCCAGCCTTGACCCGCGCAGATACCGTTCGGCATCCCGGTCTGACGTGCCAGCGTCAGCACGAGTTCGGCGCAGCGCATGGGATCGTGATGCGCCTCACGCGCCAGCACTTCGAAGGCCAGCACGATAAGGCTGTCGCCCGTCAGAACCGCCAGGGGTTGCGAAAAGGCACGGTGTACCGAGGGCTTTCCCCGCCGCATATCCGCGTCATCGAAACAAGGAAGGTCATCATGCACGAGACTGGCGCAATGGATCAGTTCCAGCGCAGCCGCAGCCGCATCGGACAGGGCCGGCCTGTCGTCACCGCAGGCCATGGCCACGGACATCAAAATGGTCGGCCTGATCCGGGCACCGCCCGGTGACGTGGCATAGTCAAGTGCCGCAGACAACTGGGCGGGGGCAACACCCCCTTGCCCTATGGCAATAGCTCTGGAGACGGCAGCATCGATACGCGTATTCAAACCCATTTCAATGGCCCTTTCGCCAGACTGTCAGAAATTTCCGACATCAATGTGTAAATCATACTGGACAGTTTGCCTTGGCGAGTCAACAATTCACAGGCGAGGTTTTCCAAATGTGCCCACAGATTTCTGCCACCTCCGACCGGATCGTGATCATCGGTGCCGGTATCGCCGGTCTTGCCGCGGCACTGCGCCTGTCCGGTTTCGCACGCGAAACCGGCCGGGATGTCGTCGTGCTGGAACGTCATGGCGCTGCAGGGGGCAAGATGCGCACGGTATCCTCGGTAGCGGGTCCCGTGGATGCAGGTCCGACAGTCCTGACCATGCGGCATGTGTTCGACGACCTGTTTCTGCAGGCAAACGAGCGGCTGGAAGATCATGTCACCCTTATCCCGCAAGACATCCTCGCGCGGCATTGGTGGCCCGATGGCAGCACCCTTGACCTGCACGCCAACCCCGAGGCCAGCGCCGCTGCGATCCGTGCCTTTGCCGGTCCACGGGCGGAACGGGAGTTTCACGCCTTCAGCAAGCGCGCGGCTCAACTTTTCAACGCCTTCGACGCCCCGATGATGCAGGCGGCGGAACCCAGCCTGTCGTCGCTGACCTCGCATGTGATGCGAAACCCCTCGCTCATCCCGGCCATGGCGCCGCAATCCAGTCTGGCCGAGTTACTGAATCGTCAATTCAGCGACCGCCGTCTGGCGCAGTTGTTCGGACGTTATGCCACCTATGTCGGCGGCTCTCCCTATCGCTCGCCCGCGATCCTCGCGCTGATATGGCAGGCCGAGGCGGCAGGCGTGTGGTGCGTCAAGGGAGGGATGCACGCTCTGGCCCGCGCCATCGAAAAGCTGGCCGCGGCGCGCGGCGTCACGTTCCGTTACAATGCCCATGTGGCCCGGATCGAGACCCAGGGCAGCCGGGTCAGCGCCGTGCATCTGGCGGATGGCGAACGCATCGCCACGGGCACGGTTCTGTTCAATGGTGATCCGCGCGCACTGGCGACTGGCGCGCTGGGGCGGGCCGTGACCGAGGTGGCGGCCACCACCCGCAGCGCCGCCCGCAGCCTGTCTGCGCAGGTCTGGAGCTTTGCCGCAACACCGACAGGCCCGGACCTTGCGCATCACAACGTCTTTTTCAGTGCCGACCCCCGCGCCGAATTCACAGCACTTGAACAGGGACGCCAACCCCGCGACCCGACGCTCTACATCTGCGCCGAAGACAGGGGGCAGAACACACCTGTTCCGCCTGTCGAGCGGTTCGAGATCATTGCGAACGCGCCACCAACAACTGGCCCCACATCGACCGTCGAGGAATTTTCCGCATGTCAGACACTCACGTTCCAGACCCTCGCCCGTTTCGGCCTGACCTTCGACAAGGAGCCGGGACCAGAGGCGCTGACAACGCCCGAGGGGTTCAACCGTCTGTTTCCCGCCTCGACCGGATCGCTTTACGGGCAGAGCCCTCACGGCATGATGGCGGCCTTTCAGAGACCCACCGCACGCACGCAGATCACGGGCCTGTATCTGGCGGGAGGCGGCACGCATCCGGGAGCGGGAGTGCCGATGGCAACGCTCTCCGCGCGGCACGCGGTCGCGGCGATCTTGAGCGACCTTTCTTCAACCTCGACGTCCCGCCCAATGGCTACGCCTGGTGGTATGTCGACGGCATAAGCGATGACGGCACCCGCGCGGTATCCGTGATCGGCTTCATCGGATCGGTATTCTCGCCGTGGTATCGCTGGTCCGGACGGCGCGAGCCTGCGAATCATTGCTGCATCAACGTGGCAACCTACGGCCCCGGCGGCCGGTTCACGATGACGGACCGGGGCCGCAGCGCCCTGCGTCAGAGCGACTCGACCTTCGAGGTCGGTCCTTCGAAAATGCATTGGGACGGCGACAGCCTTGTGATCGACATCGACGAAATCTCCGGGCCACCGCTGATCAGCCGCGTTCACGGGCAGATCAGGGTGACACCTTCGGCGATCACATCGGTCGAGCTGCCGCTGACACCGGATGGCGCGCATGTGTGGCGCCCCTTCGGCCCGACCTCGACCATCAGCGTCGAGCTGAACAGCCCCGGCTGGCAATGGCAGGGTCATGGCTATTTCGATGCCAATTTCGGCACAAGGGCGCTTGAGGATGACTTCACCTACTGGACATGGGGCCGCTATCCCACCGGCGCGGGCAGCACCTGCTTTTACGATGCGACGCGGCTGGATGGCACTGAATTGGCGGCTGGCATCAGGTTTGAGGCGGATGGTGGGGCGCAGATGATCCCCCTGCCGCCAAAAGTGCGGATGCGGCGCAGTCTTTGGGCCGTGGCGCGCGAGACGCGGGCAGACCCCGGCTATCAGCCGCGACAGGTCAAGAACATGCTGGATGCGCCGTTCTATTCCCGTTCGGCGGTCAGGACGCAGCTTGATGGCGTTGAAACCGTGGGTGTTCACGAAGCGCTGGATCTGGTGCGTTTCCGCAGTCCGTTGATCAAACCGATGCTGGCCGTGCGCGTCCCGCGACGGGCCAAATGGGTATTCTGAAATTGCGGTATCAGGGGTTTCTTGCGGCCTCGGGGTTCAACCGCCAGATCGTGGCATTCAACGCGGCGGCAATACTGACCCACAAAAGGTAAGGCGCGAACAGCAGCCCGGCGACAGTGTCGAGCTGCCACAGCGCAATCATCGCCGCCAGAACGGCCAGCCACAGCAGGGACACCACGAAAAGACCCATCCGGATCTTCTTCAGCCCGAAGAAGACCGGCGTCCACAGACCGTTGAGGGCGATCTGCAAGGCCCAGAAGGCCATGGCATACTGACTGTCCGGCATGACCGCCACACGGGTCGCGGCAACCGACATGCAGGCGTAGAGAGTGAACCACACGATCGGAAACGCCAGATCAGGTGGTGTCCAGGACGGTTTCTTGAGGTTGCGATACCATTCGCCAGGCTGGAACAACCCGCCTGTCAAACCCGCGCTGAAGCAGGCGGCCACGAAAACTGAGAGCAAAAGCCAATCCATCAGGATCAGCTAGGCCTTTCTGACCCTGCGATCAAGGCCGACCTTTGGGATCGGCTGTGTCTTTCCAACTGGGCGAGCGCCCCGATGAGGGCATCTGTCCGGCTTGTATCGGCCGGCTGGCGATGCGCGGCGGCATCCACAAGAAAGCGCACCTCGTCCAGGGGCCGGGCATAGAGCATGGCGGATTTCGGCATCACGACCGTGGCACCCGCCCTGACGATCGACATGCCGAGCCAGCCGATCTTCTGCGCCTTGGAGGTATGCGCACGACTGGAAAAGGAATCGTATCCCGCCTTCTGAACCTGCGCACCGATCCCGGCATAGATGTAGCGCGCGGCGAAGATGCCAGGTCGGGAAGATACCGGAAGACCCGCGACACCTGCCTCGGATCGTCTGTAGAGCCCGTCCGCCTGCATCACCAGACGGCGGACCATCTGGCGGATCGCCTTGGTCGGGCGCGGATTTTCAAGAAAGCTCTCCGGGCTCAGACCTGCTTCTTCCAGCCAGTCGGTCGGCAGGTAGAGCCGCCCCTCCATCGCGTCCTCGCCGACATCGCGCGCGATATTGGTCAGTTGCATCGCCACGCCCAGATCGCAGGCCCGCGCCAGCGCATCGGCGCAGCGGACACGCATCAGCACGCACATCATGGCGCCAACGGTTGCAGCGACACGCGCGCAATAGTCATAGAGCTCGGATTGGTTTGCGTAGCGGCGGCCCATTGCATCCCAGGCCAGCCCCTCCAGCAATGCTTCAGGCAGGGCGCGCGGCATGTCGAAGTCATCGACCATGGCGGCAAAGGCGCGATCTGCGGGGGCATTCAGCGGGCGACCGCGATAGACAAGGTCAAGCCGATCCCGCAGGGACAGAACCGCCCGCGCCTTTTCCGAGTTCAAGTCGACCGCATCATCCGCCAGACGACAGAAGGCATAGAGCGCCAGTGCCGGCTCTCGCACATCCGTCGGCAGCAGACGCGACGCAGCGTGGAACGAAAGCGATCCGTGCCGGATCGCCTCCTCGCAATGTGCAAGGTCGCGTGGGTCGATCATGCACGCAATCCTCTTTGGGGCAAAGTCTCTGGATCGGGCACAAGCTGATCCAGCACCTCGGCGCTTGAGATCACACCCGGCAGGCCAGCCCCCGGATGTGTTCCTGCGCCGACAAGGAAAAGGCCGGGAACCGTCTCGTTGACGTTGTGCGGACGGAACCACGCGCTTTGCAGGATGCGCGGTTCGATCGAAAAGCCGGAGCCATAGGGGCTGAGGTAGCGGTCACGGAAATCCTCGGGCGTGAAGATCAGTTCCTCGGTCAGATGGTCGGACAGACCCGGAAGCAACTGATCCTCGAGAACCTTGAGCATTTTTGCGCGGTAAGCGGCGCTTTCCGCCTTCCAGTCCACCGGATTGTCATGCCCCAGATGCGGCACGGGGCTGAGCACATAGAACGTGTCATCGCCTTCCGGCGCGACCGAAGGATCTGTCACGCTGGGACGATGAACATAAAGGCTCATGTCATCCGCCAGCTTGCCCTTGATGAAGATGTCCCGCACCAGACCTTTGTAGCGCGGCGCGTTCAGGATGGTGTGATGGCCCACATCCTTCCATGTGTCGCGGGTGCCCTTGGTTCCGAAATACCAGACATAAAGGCCCATCGACCAACGGGATTTCTTCAGCTTCGCATCGGTCCACCGCTTGGCGTCATGATTGCGCAGAAGGCGGGTATGGGTGTGGCCCGCATCCGCGTTCGACACGACGATATCCGCGTCGATCCGCTCGCCTCCGGCCAGCTTGACGCCCACGGCGCGGCCTTTCTCGATCACGATCTCATCCACCTCGGTGCGCAGGCGCAGCAAACCGTGCTGCTCCTCGATCACGCGGGCCATGGCCTGCGCGATGGCGGCGACACCGCCCATCGCGTAGTGGACGCCGAATTCCTTTTCCAGGTGACTGACAAGGATATACATCGAGGTGACGTTGAAGGGATCACCCCCGATGAACAGCGGGTGGAAGGAAAACGCCATCCGCAACCGCTCGTCCTTGAAGCGCTTCGCAGCATGGGCATAGACCGACCTGTCCGCCCGCATCTTCACGAAAGTAGGCAGAACTTTCAGAAGATCGGTGAACTTGTGCATCGACCGGCGGCCCAGATCCTCGAACCCGAACCAGTAGCGCGCTTCACTGTCCTTCAGGAACTTCTCATACCCCGGCAGATCCGAGGGAGACAGGCGTGCCACCTCGGCCCGCATCGCCTCGGTATTCTGACAGGCGGTAAAGGTGGACCCGTCGGGCCAGCGGATCTCGTAGAAAGGATCCATCGGGCGCAGATCGACCTCGGCCTTGAAGTCGCGTCCGCAAACCGCCCATAGCTCCCTCAGGATCTGAGGGACCGTCACGATGGTCGGACCCAGATCAAAGCGGTGGCCGCCTTGTGTGATTGCAGATCCACGCCCACCGGGCATGTCCAGCTTGTCGATCACGGTCACGCGATAGCCGCGGGCCCCCAATCGCATGGCCGAGGCGAGACCGCCAAGACCGGCACCGATTACAACGGCATGTGGCGCTTGCGCGCGGGCTACTTCATCGGGAAGGCGGGGATCGACTCGTGTCATCATGTGTAAACTCTAACATGTCTAGTTTAGTTTACAATCCAGTGCTTCCCATCTTTTCAATTTCTTATCCACGTGTCAGACTAAATTGACAGTTATTACGAAAGAAGGGCAATGCAGACCGTCAGCCTCAGCCTTTTCCGCTTTGCCAGCGCGACCGATCGCCTTTGGGCGTTGGCGATGATGGGTGCCGGGCGCCTTGCCATGCCGAAGGTTCCCGGGATCGGTTTCTGGAAGCTGTGCGGATCGGGCACAGGCGAGGGCTTCACCCCGATCCCGAACACCGCTGTCTATGCCATCCTCGCGACATGGCCCGACGAGGCGACCGCGCGTGAACAGGTCGCAAAATCCGCTATATTCAACAGATACCGCCGCCGCGCCTCCGAGGATTGGACCGTATTCCTGACCACGACATCCGCACGGGGCGTCTGGTCTGGCAAGGAACCCTTTACCGTCTCCGAAGCCCCCTGCCCCGGCCCCCTGGCGGCCCTCACACGCGCCACCGTCAGGCCGTCGGTTGCCCTCAGGTTCTGGCGCAGGGTGCCCGATATCAGCAAGGTGATCGGCTCCGACCGCAACGTGGCCTTCAAGATCGGTATCGGCGAAGTGCCGCTGTTCCATCAGGTGACATTTTCGATCTGGCCCGATACGGCCAGCATGGCTGATTTTGCCCGCAAGGACGGCCCTCATGCACAGGCGATCCGCGCCGTGCGCGACGGCAACTGGTTCCGCGAGGAACTCTATGCCCGCTTCCGTGTCCTTGGTGACACGGGCAGCTGGCAGGGCGGCAGCCCTTTGAACAGACTGGACAGACCTGCATGAAATCTCCTTTTCCTTTTTCAGCCATCGTCGGTCAGACCGCGATGAAACAGGCGATCATCCTGACAGCGATCGACCCCGGCATTGGTGGCGTGCTGGTGTTCGGGGACCGCGGCACGGGCAAGTCCACCGCCGTGCGCGCGCTTGCAGCACTTCTTCCGCCGATCAAGGCGGTCGCCGGATGCCCCGTGAATTCGCCCCGCGTCGAGGATTGCCCGGATTGGGCTGAAATAGGCTCGAAAGAGATCGTCTCGCGCCCGACGCCGGTGATCGACCTGCCGCTGGGTGCAACCGAAGATCGCGTGGTCGGCGCGCTTGATATCGAACGCGCGCTGACGCGCGGAGAAAAGGCCTTCGAACCTGGCCTTCTGGCACGGGCCAACCGTGGATATCTCTATATCGACGAGGTCAACCTTCTGGAGGATCACATCGTCGACCTGCTGCTGGACGTGGCACAATCAGGCGAGAACGTGGTGGAACGCGAAGGTCTTTCAATCCGCCACCCAGCGCGATTCGTTCTGGTGGGTTCGGGCAATCCCGAGGAGGGCGAACTGCGCCCTCAGTTGCTGGACCGGTTCGGTCTGTCGGTCGAAGTGCGGTCTCCGACCGATATCGAAGAACGGATCGAGGTGATCCGTCGCCGCGACGCCTTTGAGACCGACAACGCGAGCTTCATGAAGCGGTGGCGGAGCGCCGACACCAAGATCCGAAATCGCATTCTGGCAGCGCGAGAGTCATTGTCCGCGATCGTGACACCAGAGTCTATTCTGCGGGATTGTGCCGAATTGTGCATTGCGCTGGGTTCCGATGGTTTGCGCGGTGAGTTGACGCTGCTGCGGACGGCGCGGGCGCTGGCCGCCTATGAGGGCGATACCGTTCTGACACGTGACCATCTGCGCGCAATCGCGGCCTCGTCGCTCAGCCACCGTCTGCGCCGCGACCCCTTGGACGAAGCAGGTTCGGCCACGCGGGTCGCGCGTGTCGTGACGGAAGTGCTGGGGTGAGCGAGGGCGTCGACAGATGGCAGGCGGCCTGTCTGGCGCTGCAACTTCTGGCGGTTGATCCTGTCGGCCTCAAGGGTCTGTGCCTGCGGGCGCGGTCCGGGCCGGTTCGGCAAGCGCTGGTCGATCTGCTGCCGATCCTGCCTCTGCCCCGGCGCAAACTACATCCCACCATCTCGGACGAGCAACTTTTTGGCGGGATCGACCTGTCTGCAACCCTGGCCGGCGAACGGGTTGTTTTCAATCAAGGCCTGACTTCGAGCCCCGCCGCACTGGTCCTGACGATGGCGGAACGGGCTGGCGCAGACCTTGCGGCAAGGCTGGCGCAGGTTCTGGATAGCGATACGGGCCATTGCCTGGTGATGCTGGATGAAGGTGCAGAGCCTGATGAACATGCGCCCGCTGCATTGACCGAAAGGCTGGCGTTCCTTCTGGACATGGACGGGATCGGCGCGCAGCAGATCAGGTCGCCCGACATCGACATGGCCAATCTCGAAGCGGCGCGGGGACGGGTTGCGGCCGTTCCAGTCGGGGCTGAGGAAATAACCGCCCTTGTGGCGATTGCCTTGCGGTTCGGCATCGACAGCCTGCGCGCGCCGATTCTGGCCCTGCGCGCTGCCCGCGCGCATGCGGCCCTGATGGACCGCACCGTGCTTGAACCCGAAGATCTGAGCGTGGCGGTCAGTCTGGTCTACCCGTCGCGCGCAACCATGCTGCCCGCTGACGAAACCCCGGAAGAACCAGAGCAGGAGCCCCCGCCACCTCCACCGGAAGATCAGCCGCAAGACGGGGAGACACCCGAGCCCGGTTCCGGCATCCCTGACGAGATGCTCATCGAAGCCGTGCGGGCCCTGTTACCCGCCCATGTTCTGGACACTCTTGCGCCCTCGCGGGCAACGCGGGGCGCGAATGGAGCGGGCGGAGCGGGCGCGAAGCACAAGGGCAACCGGCGAGGACGGCCCCTGCCCTCGCGCGCCGGGCGGTTGGACGGCACGTCGCGGATCGATCTGGTTGCAACCCTGCGCGCCGCCGCCCCGTGGCAACCGATGCGGCGCAAAGCCTCGCCCCATACCGAAGGTCTGTTGATCAGGCCTTCCGATATTCGCTTGAAGCGATACGAAGAAACCTCGGATCGGTTGCTGATTTTCGTGGTGGATGCTTCGGGCTCTGCCGCGATGGCGCGTCTGGGTGAAGCAAAAGGAGCTGTCGAGCTTCTGCTTGCCGAAGCCTATGCCCGCCGCGACCACGTTGCGCTGATCGCGTTCCGTGGCAGCGGCGCGGAGCTTCTGCTGCCGCCAACCCGCTCGCTGGTCCAGACCAAACGGCGATTGTCGGCCTTGCCCGGCGGCGGCGGTACACCCCTTGCCGCCGGGCTGAAGGCTGCCGGAGAACTTGCGATTCACGCCCGTGGGCGCGGGCTGACCCCTACTGTGGCACTCTTGACCGATGGGCGGGCCAATATCGCACTGGACGGAATGCCGAACCGCGCCGCGGCGGCAGAGGATGCCACAACGCTTGCCCGTTCCCTGCGTGTGCAGGGCATTCCCGCGCTTGTCCTGGACATGTCGAACCGTCCGCAGGCGACGCTGCACGACCTCGCCCTGCAGATGGGCGCGCCCTATATTCCGCTGCCAAGGGCAGATGCCAAGCGCCTGAGCGCGGCCATTTCGACCGCGCTGGAGGGGTAGGCGTGGATTGGGCGCGTGATCTGCAAAGCTGGCCGAATGCGAGCTTGTCGCGGCTGGTGGCGCAGCGTCCGCATCGCTGGCACGTCCAGGAGGCCGGGACAGGTCCGACGCTTCTGCTGATCCATGGCACGGGCGGAGCAACCCATAGCTGGCGCGATGTGCTGCCTGATCTGGCACGGGATCATCGGGTGATCGCACTGGACCTGCCGGGGCAGGGTCTGACGCAGATGGGGTCACGGCAACGCTGCGGTCTGGACGGTATGACCGAGGATATCGCAAGCCTGTGCAACGCGCAGGGTTGGACGCCTGATGCAATCATCGGCCATTCCGCCGGAGCGGCGATCGCGCTGCGCCTGTCGGAAAGGCTTCGTTCCTCTGAAGGACAAGCGCCGGTTGTCATCGGTTTGAACGCGGCCCTGGGGCATTTCAAGGGCGTGGCCGGCTGGCTTTTTCCGGTGCTGGCGAAGATGCTGGCGCTGAATCCGTTGACGGCCGGTTTGTTCGTCAGATCAGTGTCGGGTCCGGGGCGGATACAGGGTCTGATCCGCTCGACAGGCTCTGATCTGGGGCCGGAAGGCATGGCTCTTTACGAGAGATTGATCCGCGACAAAGGGCATGTCGATGCCACGCTTGCGATGATGTCGCAATGGCGGCTGGACCAATTGCTGTCGGACCTGCCGGATATCACCACGAGGACTGTGCTGATTGCCGGAACCGGCGACAAAGCCGTGCCCGCCGAGGTGTCCGAGCGGGCAGCGGCGCGGATGCCGAACGCCCGCTATATTCCCCTCAAGGGATTGGGCCATCTGGCCCATGAGGAAAAACCCGCGTTGGTCTGCGAGTTGATCCGCGAAGTTTTGCACGAAGAAGGCGTTTCAGGCCGGATCAGAGACTGATCCGCAATGCGGGTCAGTCTCTGATTTCGGTGGATCACGCGGCGGTATCAGGCAACGGCGTGAGCGATGGCGCAGCGCTTCCACAGCGTGCTGAGGGCAGCGACCAGATGGTCGATGTCGGCATCCGTGTGGAAAGGCGACGGGGTGAAGCGCAGCCGTTCCGTGCCCTTGGGCACCGTGGGATAGTTGATCGGCTGCACATAGATCCCGAAATCCTGCATCAGGATATCCGCCAGTTGGCGACACTTGACCGGGTCCTTGATCATCACCGGGATGATGTGGCTGTCGTTGTGCAAATGCGGAATACCGGCCCGGTCCAGCATGGCGCGCAGACGTGCGACCTGCCGCTGCTGGGCTTCGCGTTCGACGCTTGATGTCTTGAGATGCGCGATGCTGGCCTGCGCCGCCGCAGCGACAGCCGGGGGCAGAGCGGTGGTGAAGATAAAGCCGCTGGCGAAGGAACGGATGAAATCGCACAGCGCCGCCGAGCCAGTGATGTAGCCGCCGACGACACCGAAGGCCTTGCCCAGGGTGCCTTCGATCAGGGTGATGCGGTCCATCAGCCCTTCCCGTTCGGCCACACCGCCGCCGCGCGGGCCATACATGCCGACAGCGTGCACTTCATCCAGATAGGTCATCGCGCCGTGCTTTTCGGCCACTTCGACGATTTCGCGGATCGGGGCGATGTCACCATCCATGGAATAGACCGAACTCGAACGCCACGATCTTGGGCGCGTTGGCGGGCAGCGCCGCCAGTTTGCGGTCCAGATCGGCAGGATCATTGTGCTTCCAGATCACCTTCTTGGCGCGGCTGTGACGGATGCCTTCGATCATGCTGGCGTGGTTGAGCTCGTCCGACAGGATGATGCAATCGGGAATACGTGATCCCAAGGTGCTGAGGGCGGCCCAGTTCGAGACATATCCGCTGGTGAACAGCAGGGCCAATTCCTTGCCGTGCAGATCCGCCAGTTCCCGCTCGAGCAGAAGATGCGCGTGATTGGTGCCTGAAATATTGCGTGTGCCCCCGGCACCTGCACCGAAACTGTCCACCGCCGCCTTCATGGCGTTGGTGACGGTCGGGTGCTGACCCATGCCGAGATAATCGTTCGAGCACCAGACGGTGACCTGATCGGGTGAATTCTCGCTGTGGCTGATGGCGCGTGGGAATTGCCCACTCTTGCGCTCAAGCTCGGCAAATATGCGGTAGTTGCCTTCGGCTTTCAATGCGTCAAGCTGGCTTTGGAACAGGGCGTCAAAGTCCATGGGCGTCCTCGTTTATTATGGTTTTTCTCAGTGGTACTTTTTCGATGCGGTCAGTCTTGGGCGCAGGCAACATCCAGCGCCACAGTTTTTCGTCCGGCAGGCGCACGACCATCAGCCAATGCTCGAGCATGGCCAGTCCGGTGATCGCGCCGAGAAGCGAGAATCCGATCACGTCGCCCATTGTCTCGGCTGCCCAGAGACGTTCGAGCCAGCACGACACCGCAAAGGTCAACGCCGTGATCGAGATCGGAAAGAGCCAGTTCAACCGGGACAGGCGGAAATGGCTTGGCAGATGCGACAGCGGGCTGGGAATGAATTCCACGTTGATCTTGGGCACGCCGAAAAACAGGTTCAGCTTTGCCGAAACGCGCGCAAAGAACAGCACGACAAAGGTCCAGAGGCCGAATTCGTTTTCTGCACCCCAGCCGACGAGCACGATCAGGATCATGGTCGCGACAAGAAGCATCTCGTGATAGGCAATCGTGCCCCATGCGCGGATGAAACGCTCCCACTCCGGGATGGTTTCCGGGCAGCGATGAGAGTTCGGGCCGGTGATGATGCCTGTCAGGAACGCCAGTTCGATCCAACCCCAGACGGCGATGGCCGACACGAAGGCGAGATAGGCCCCCATAGCCGAGCTGTCGTCGAAAGAGGCATAAAGCCCCCAGAGGCCCAGTCCGAACACCGGCAAGGCGATGGCGGTCGCCACGTTGCAAGCGCGTGCGCCATGCTTGTCGGCATAGCGCACGAGCAAAGGATCACTCCGGTGGAGAACCACCAGATAAAGAGGGCGACAAGGCCTGCGATCCAGGGGTTGTCCAACATCAGTAGGCTGGCTCGAGACGGGTCGAGACAGGCACCTGATGCTTCTTCGCCGGGATGGTGAAGAGCGACACGAAAGCGGCGGCGGCGCGGGCCTGGCTTGTCAAGCGTGTGATCGCAGCACCAAGACCCGCTTTGGGTTTTCGCCCGTGCCAGATCGGCATTGGCCTTTTGCAGTCTCTCAAGCCCGCTCTGCCAGCGCGGATGGTCGATATCCAGCGTGATCGGGAAGATCTGCTCGGACAGCTTCGAGGTCTTGGTAAAGACCTCGTGGGCATACCAATCCGGATCAACGCCCAGCGCCTTGTGAAAGGCGGGCCGCTGGTGGTCGCGGACATACATCGTGGAATAGACCGCCGTCAGGAAGAACTTGATCCACAGCACGTTGATGCCCGAGGTCAGCTTGGGGTCGGTCTTCATCAGCAGGGCAAAGGCCTCGCCATGGCTGAACTCGTCGTTGCACCATTCCTCGAACCATTTGAAGATCGGGTGGAAGCGGTGCTCCGGATGCGCCTCGAGATGGCGGAAGATCGTGATGTAGCGGGCATAGCCGATCTTTTCCGACAGGTAGGTGGCGTAGTAGATGAACTTGGGCCGGAAATAGGTGTATTTCTTCTTCTGCGTCAGAAAGCCGAGGTTCACGGCAACGCCAGCTTCGCGCAGGGCATCGTTGATGAACCCGGCATGGCGCGCCTCGTCGCGTGCCATGAGCTGGAACAGTTGCGTGATGTCGGCATTGCTGCCGCGACGCTTCATTTCCTTGTAGAGAACGCAGCCCGAGAATTCGGCGGTGCAGGAGCTGATCAGGAAATCAAGGAATTCCTTCTTCAACTGCGGCTCCATCCCGTCCCAATCGACGTGATCCCAGTTCTCGTTCTTCTTGAAATGACCGCGGTTCGGGTCGCTTTGCATCTGGGCGATCAGCGCGTCCCAGTCCTTGCGGACAGGGCTGACGTCGATGGCGTCAAGCTCGTCGAAATCCGTGGTGTAGAACCGCGGTGTCAGCAGGGTGTCCTGCATCGCGACCTGCGTTGCGGTTTCGCTGTCGAATTTCTCTTGCTGGGCTTCCTGAGTGGCAAGAGCTTCCTCGGCGGTCAGTGCGTCGGCGGAATGGACGTTCATAGCGTGACCTCCTCGGAGAATGAGAATTCGCAAAGTTCCATGAACTCGAAATCGCCGGTCATGCGGGTCCACAGCCGTTCCAGCTTGCTGGCGCGGATGATGGTCGCATCACGGTCTTCGATGACGACTTCCCCATAAGGGGCCATGATCTGCGGGCCGTGAACTTTCACCTCATCGCCGGGATAGATCACGGCGCCGTTGTTGAATTTCACGTGGGCGTGCAGACTTTCGAACTTGTGGCTCACCTCTACGGTGCAGGGGGCGTGTTCAACCTCTTTTGTCAGTAGTCCCATATCGGTTCCCTTTTCGATGTTAGTCCAGAAGCCTGGCGAAGGCTCTGGAGTTGCTCACGCCGAACCCCATGAGGTCGGCGCTCCAGTTCGTGGTATCGTCGTAGATGGCGATCCGGTTGCGCTCGGTGCGGACCAGCCGCACGGGGGCGTCAACCGACACGCCGTGTTTGGTGCGTTCGCGGACAAGTACGCGGTAGACACCGGAGATGAATCCGCCCTGTTCGGGCGAGAGTTCGGCAATCACCTGGCCATTGATGTCCAGAACGCGCGCGGCGCCGCTCATCTCACCGGACAGGTAGATCATCCTTTCCGCCACCACCGCCTCGCGCGGGGGAGTGGCTTCGAGGGGACGATCCGTCAGAACCGAGATCGCCACCATGGCGACACAGATCATCAGGACCGACGAAATCGCAACGATCAGAAAGCGCGGGATCAGATCGAACTCGGGCTTCTTTGCGATGTGCGTGTAGGAAGGCGTTGTCATGGTCGTGTCCTCATTCAGCCGCGACTGCGTTGCCGGACTGCGACGCAAGACCGGACGCCGGTTTGCGGGAGATCACAGGAGCGCTTACGCGTTTCTCGGCGGCTTCACCGAGGATTTGCGCGACCCGCGCAGCGTCGGGAATGCAACGCAGCGTGGGCTGAACGCGGCGCATGACCCAAGGGCGAACGTGCGGCCAGCACATCAGAAACGAGACCGGCGACTCTTCCAGCAAGTCGATGGCGATGCTGCCTGTCCCACGGCGACGCAGGTCCAGATCGGCGTTCGCGATCTGTGTATAGGGCAGGTTGAGGGTCACTGTCAGCGCGGCGCCGATCCGCATGGCGACACGGCGGTTGGTGATCGTATAGACCGTGGCCCTGGCTTGCACATAGGCGACAACCGTCAGGATGAGACAGACGATTGCGCCCATAATCAGCAGCGGCAGGGAGCCACTGATCGCATTGGGCAACGGCACCTGATCACTCAGGGAAATGAACCGCCACAATGTCAGGATCAGGAAATACCCGGCCACCCAGTAGAGGTTCATTGCCTCTTTCGAGAGGGCCCACCAATCCGGACGACCCTGCCAAAGGATCACCTCGCCTTCGGGCGGAAGCTCCGGCAAGCCTCTTACAGGTTCCTGGTCAAAATCGTCATGGGACATGATGGACCCCCTTTCCTTGCGTCAGAGTTGCGGCTCGAGCCGGTCTTGGCTGGCATAGAGTTTGCCGCCGCCGTAGTAGCCCGAGATCTTGTCCTCCTCGAGCAGGGTCACCTGCCGCGGCGAGGTCGTTTTCGGCACAGCGTTGAAATGCTTGCCGAAAATCGAGTGGATCTTGACCCGGTCGGATTTGATCTTGCACAGGGTCATCGGCACCAGACGGGTCCCTTCGCCCCAGGCGGAGTCCAGCTTGATTTCCAGATAGCGCACCAGCTGTTCCGGCTCGTCGATCCACATGTCGACAATCGAGCCGACGATCTCGAGATCACCTGCCTGCACCGGCAGACCGCGCGGGTCGCGTCCGGCCGACACGTGGAAATGCTCGGTCGCGGCCATCGGGATGATCTTGGGATGACCCTTGCCGTCCAGTTCGGGCACATCGCGGCGCGGGGCCCAGGACGCAGGACCGACACCGTCGACCATCGGATCACCGGTCGGTTCGAACGGAAAGCCGTTGCCGGCAGCGGTCTTGCGCACGGCAATCTCGGCGCGCTCGGGTGCCTGGCCACTGGGCACAGTCACTTCACCACGACCATGGGGCAGCTTGAAGGTCTTGTCATCCGGCACCGGGAAGAGACCCTGGTTTGCCGCTGGCTTGCCGTCATCATCCTCCAGGGGATAGCCTTCGCGCATGTTCTCGCGCTGGATGTAGATGATGAGCAGGGCGAAGAAGCCGTAGAAAAGCCAGAGCGCCAGGCTGGCCAGATCGAATTGTCCGAAGAATGTCTCTGTCATGGTCGTGTCCTCCTTAGGGGAGCCTTTGATCAGGTTGGGAAATCAGCGAGGCCAATGCCGGTCGGTCCGCCGTCGGTTTGAGTGAGTCCTGTTCTCACGGTCCGCACCAACGGGCCCAGAGCAACAAGGGTGATGAAAAGAAACGCAATTTCGATGTGGTAGACGACCGAGTAACCAGTCGCGGTGCTGTTCAGCGCCTCGCCCAGTTGCCCGCTGAGCGCCATATGGCTGACCCAGTCACGCACCGATCCGCCGATCAGCGTGGCGCATCCGGCGGCAGTGGCCTGCGCCGCGCCCCATGCACCCAGTGCAAGGCCGCGACCGGCCAGCCCCTGAGCCGGCATTGTCATGGCGGCCATCAGGGTCGAGACCGAGAACAACCCGCCACCAAATCCGATCAGAAGCGCGCCCGCAAAGAAGATCGCCGGCGAGTTCATGGGAGCGGCGAAGATCACGACCGAGAAGGCAATGACCCCGACGAGGATACCGTTCCCCGCCATGCGGTAGGGGTTGGCGTCTTTGTTCAGAAGCCGCGCCGCAAGGCCGAATGCGACCAGTGCGCCGGCGACCCAGACGGCTGTCAGCAGCGTGGTTGCGCCAACCGACATGCCGAGAACTTCCCCGCCATAGGGCTCGAGCAGGACATCCTGCATGTTGAAGGCGATGGTCCCAAGGAAGACAACGGCCAAAAGACGGCCCGCGCTGCCACCCTTGACCAGATCGGCCCAGGCATCGCTGAATTTCGGGCGGGGCGCGTCGCGCTCCTCGCGGGTCATCGGGCGGACCTTCTCCTGCTTCCACAAGGCGACGATGTTCAGCAGAATGCCAATGACAGCTGCGCCCTGAACAACCCGGATCAACGTGAGGCTGGTGAAATCGCGCAGCAGGAACCCGATGATCAGGGCCGAGAAACCCATGCCGAGCAGGAACATCACATAAAGCAGTGCGACAACGCGGGGACGCGTCTCTTCCGTGGCCCGGTCACTGGCCAGCGCCAGCCCGGCGGTCTGTGTCATATGCATGCCAAGACCCGTCATGAGGAAGGCCAGCGCCGCCAGAACCTCGCCCGCGAAGGGGATGTCATGAACAACGTCGCCACCCAGCACGAGCAGGGCGAACGGCATCACCGCCAGTCCGCCGAACTGCCAGAGCGAGCCGAACCAGAGATAGGGGACGCGCTTCCATCCAATGGCGCTGCGATGGGTGTCAGAGCGGAAGCCCAGCAGCGCGCGGAACGGCGCGATCAGAACCGGCAGCGCGATCATGAAGGCCACGATCGTTGCTGCAAGGCTGAGTTCCACGATCATCACCCGGTTCAGCGTTCCCAGAAGCAGAACCGACGCCATGCCGACGGACATCTGGAACAGCGACAGCCGCAACAATTGCGACAATGGCAGACCCTCACTAACCGCATCCGCAAACGGCAGCATGTTGCTGGTCAGCTGAAACATGAAACGGGGTGGCTTGCGTATCACTTGGAGAACTCCAAAGCCTGCGAAATGTAGAAACCTGAAGATATCCGCCCCAGGTCGCGAATGCGGCCGGCGCCGCGAAGGCCCTGCGCCAGAATCGCGGGGGAATGCGGGATCATCACGGGAGAACGGTCCGACTGCGGGAAAACCTTGCCCGCATACCACATGGCCATCAGCAGAGTTGTTCGTGGCGCGACCGTGAAAACGACCGAGCCTGCTGTGCGACCGCCAAGCGTTTCCAAGGCTTTGCAAATGTCGGCCACGTTGTAATAGATCAGGCTGTCCATCGCCATCACATGGTCGAAATGGCCATGCTCCGGCGACAGCATGTCACCGGAGGCGAACGTCACCTGCCCCGGCAGATTGGCCGGCAGCCGCTTGCGTGCGATGTCGACCAATGAGGGCGAGATATCCACGGCCAGCACATTTGCCCCGCGGGCAGCCAGTTCGGCCGTCATCTGTCCGGCACCGCAGCCCGCATCCAGAACACGCGCGCCCCTCAGATCATCGGGCAGTTGCGCCAGCATCCGCGCACGCATCTGATCGCGACCCCGACGCACGGTTTCGCGAACCTTCGACACGGGCGCGTCGGAGGTCAGCCGCTCCCATGTGCGGGTCGCGGTCTTGTCGAAATACGTTTCGACACGCGTCAGGGTGCGGTCATAGGACATCAGTCGAATCCAAGCAGCTCGAAGATTTCGCGGTCTGGCAGGGGGGCCGGGGCCAGCGTTGCGGTCGAATTGTACAGCGCCTCGGCGAGCCGCATGTATTCGGCGCGGCACTGGACGATATCCTCGTCATCAGGCATTTCGAACAGGGTCTTCTTCTTCAGACGCGACCGGCGCAGCGCATCCACATCGGGCATGTGGCCGATACGGTTGAACCCGACGGTGCGGCAGTAGCGATCCACCTCGTCAGTGTCCTTGCTGCGGTTGGCCACGCACCCGGCCAGACGAACCTTGTAGTTGTTCGACTTGGCCTGCACGGCGGCAATGATCCGGTTCATTGCGTAGATGCTGTCGAAATCGTTGGCGGTCACGATCAGGGCAAGGTCTGCGTGTTGCAGGGGTGCCGCGAAGCCGCCACAGACCACATCGCCCAGCACGTCGAAGATCACCACATCGGTATCTTCCAGCAGGTGATGCTGTTTCAGCAGCTTGACGGTCTGACCCACGACATAGCCACCGCATCCGGTGCCTGCGGGCGGACCGCCGGCCTCGACGCATTTCACGCCGTTGTAGCCTTCGAAGACGAAGTCTTCAGGACGCAGTTCCTCGGAATGGAAGTCCACATCCTTGAGGATGTCGATCACTGTCGGCACGAGTGTGCCGGTCAGGGTAAAGGTGCTGTCATGCTTGGGGTCGCATCCGATCTGGAGCACCCGCTTGCCCAGCTTGGAGAAGGCCGCCGACAGATTGCTCGACGTGGTCGATTTTCCGATCCCGCCCTTGCCATAGACCGAAAAGACCTTGGCGCCTTCGATCTTCGTGTCCGCATCCTGATGCACCTGCACCGATCCGTCGCCGTCCAGACCGCGCAGGTCGGGGATATCGTCGCGTGGGCTCATGAGAGCCTCCTTTCAAACTGGGCGCTTTGCCCTGTTTCTGCTTGCCGGAAATATCCCGGGGGTGTGGGGGCTGGCCCCCACTGTGATGTCGTCGTCTGTGTCGGGTTGCGTGTCATTCTGCAGCAATCCCTTCCAGACGGTCTTCCAGTTGATCCGCAGCGGCCTGAAGCGCAGCCAGCGTCGCGGCATCGGGCGTCCAGTAGGCGCGGTCGCTGGCCTCCAGCAGACGGTTCGCCATCCGGCTTGACGCCACGGGGTTCAGATCGGCCAGACGCTTGCGCATCGCCTCGTCCAGCACGAAGGTCTCGGAGATCCGCTGATAGACCCAGGGATCCACCTGGCCCGTAGTGGCGGACCAGCCCAGCGTGTTGGTCACCGTCGCCTCGATCTGGCGGACCCCTTCCGAGCCATGCTTGAGCAGGCCTTCGAAGAATTTCGGGTTGAGCTGACGCGAACGGGTTTCCAGTGCGACCTGTTCCTTGAGGGTGCGCACCTTGCCACCGCCCCGGGTCTGGTCGCCGATATAGACCGCCGCTTCCGACCCCTTGGCGCGTTTCACCGCACGGGCAATTCCGCCCAGCGTGTCGAAATAATGATCCACCGTGGTGACGCCCAGTTCGACCGATTCGAGGTTCTGGTAGGCCACATCCACTTCGGCAAGCCGGGACTGCAGAAGCGCTGCATTGGCCGAAGCCTTGCCATCCACACCGTAGGCAAAGCTCTTGCGCGCCTCATAGGCGTCGGCAAGTTCATCCTCGTCGCCAAAGGCAGAGCTGTCCACGAGCGCGTTGACGTTCGAGCCATAGGCCCCCTCGGCATTCGAGAAGACGCGCAGTGACGCCTCTTCGATGGTGCAACCCGATTTCTCCATGTAGCTCAAGGCATGGGCGCGGATGAAGTTCTGATCTGCAGGCTCATCGGCCTTGGCGCATTTCAGTGCTGCTTCGGCCAGAAGGCGGGTCTGCAAGGGCAGCAGATCGCGGAAGATACCGGACAGCGTCATGATCACGTCGATCCGGGGACGGCCCAGTTCGGACAGCGGCACAAGATCGGCGCCCGAGATACGGCCGAAGCTGTCGAAGCGCGGCTTGCAGCCCATCAGCGCAAGAGCCTGCCCGATCGGGCCGCCATCTGATTTGATATTGTCCGACCCCCAAAGAACCAGCGCAATCGTGCGCGGCATGGTCGGGTGGGTATCCAGCAGCAACTGCGCCTGTTTTGCGCCATCGCGGCAGGCATATTCCGTGGGCATACGGAAAGGGTCGAAGGCATGGATGTTGCGCCCGGTGGGCAGCACTTCTGTCGAGCGGATCAGGTCACCGCCCGGCACAGGCTCGATGAACCGGCCCGACAGCGCGCGCATCAGCGCCGGAATTTCCGTCTGCTGCTGCAGCAGATGATCCACCCGGGCCAGGGTTGCGGCGTCCGCGCCGTCCATCAGGGTGAGGTATTCGGCGCGCGCCGCGTCGCTGAACCCCTTGCCCAGAACATGCAGCCCGTCGGGGATCAGCGCGTCCTGTGTCTCGAGCAGCTTGAGCCAGAGCGTGTCAGGATCAGCGCCGGGCATATCGACGGCCGCCGCCTGTTCCGCAATCAGATCTCGCAACTCATCACGGTCATGCGAGTCGAGCTTCGGACGTGCGCCAGCGGGTCAGGCTGTCCTTGAGTTCGAGCAGGCCCTTGTAAAGCCCGGACACGGCCAGAGGCGGTGTCAGATGCGTGATCGTGACCGCGCCGGACCGGCGCTTGGCGAGGCTCGCCTCCGACGGGTTGTTCGACGCATAGAGATAGACGTTCGGCATCTCGCCGATCAGGCGGTCGGGCCAGTCGCGCGCCCCCAGACCGGCCTGCTTGCCCGGCATGAATTCCAGCGCGCCATGCATCCCGAAATGCAGGATGACATCCGCCTCGAACGTATTCTTGAGCCAGAGGTAGAAGGCGGTGAAGGCATGTGTCGGTGCAAAACCTTTTTCGAACAGAAGGCGCATCGGATCGCCCTCGTAGCCGAAGGTGGGCTGCACCCCGACGAAGACATTGCCGAAATGCTTGCCCAGCACGAAAACACCCTGTCCGTCGGACTGGATCTTGCCCGGCGCAGGGCCCCATACCGCCTCGATCGCCTTCAGGGGCGGTGTGGTGCGCACAATGGTGTCGGCGCTGACCTTGTCGGCGACATTGGCCTCTTGCCCGTATTGGCGGGCGTTGCCTTCAAGCACGGCGGCGCGCAGGGCGTCCACGCTTTCGGGCACATCAAGCGCATACCCGTCTTCCTTCATCTGAAGAAGGGTGTTGAACAGGCTTTCGAAGACGCTGAGATAGGCCGCCGTTCCGACCGCACCCGCATTGGGCGGAAAGCCGAAAAGGACGATAGCCACCTTCTTGTCGGTGTTCCGCTTCTGGCGCAGGCGGGCCAGCCTCAGGGTCTTTTCGGCCAGGCTGTCGATCCGCTCCTGGCAGGGGGCCATCGCCTTGTTGTGCGATTGGCTGCTGCACATGTAGTTGCAACCCTGGCAACCATCGAGCCCGTGGCGGCCCGCAAAGATCGTCGGGTTGGTCGCGCCATCAAGCTCGGGCAGCGCGATCAGCATCGTTGTCTCGATCGGCCCCAGACCCTGCGGGCTCATCGCCCACTGGCCCAGTGTCTGAAACTCCAGCGGATGCGCCGCGATATAGGGAATATCGAGTTCTTTCAGAACCTTGATCGCAGCTTCGTTGTCGTTATAGGCCGGGCCGCCCACAAGCGAAAACCCGGTCAGCGATACCATCGCGTCGATCTTCGCACCCTTGGCATCGCGGAAATATCCTTCGATCGCGGGGCGCCCGTCGAGCCCGCCGGCAAAGGAGGGTATCACGCGAATGCCGCGTGCCTCGAAGGTGCGGATTACGGCATCGTAATGCATGGTATCCGCCGACAGCACATAGGACCGCATCAGCAGCAGACCGACGGTGAAGGCTGCCTTGGGGGGCGACGGCAGGAGAGCGGCGTCGGTGGTGATACGCCCCGGCAGGTCCGGGTGATAAAGGCCACAATCGGGATATTCGACTGGTGCCGCCGCCTTGGGCGCAGGCTTCCAGCCCGTGTCCCTGGCATAACGGTTAAGCAGGAAACGCAGCATCGCTTCCACGTTTTCGTCGGTCCCGCCCAGCCAGTATTGCATGGTGAGAAACCATGCGCGCAGATCCTGACTTGTGCCCGGAATGAACCGCAGCATCTTGGGCAAGCGGCGCAGCATCGCCATTTTCTGCTGACCGGAGGAGCTGGAGGGTTTGGAGGAGCCGCGCAGTTTCTTGATCAGCTGCATCGTGCCCGACGCGGGCTTCATCATGTCCAGCGCGCCCATCTTCGTCAGCTTGACGATGGAGGCATCGGCGATCACGCCGATCATCGCATCGCAAGCGTCGCGGCGACGTTCAAGGGCGGGCAGGATCCGGGCGACGTGCTCCTCAAGGAACAGCAGGTTGGCGACGACGATATCGGCGCTGGCCACAGCCAGCTCGGCGGCCTCGAAGGAACCGGGCGTTTCGCCCCATTCCGCGGCTGCATGAATGCTGACGTTCAGACCCGGGTAGTCGCGCAGCAGGCTGTGCATCACGCGCTCGACAGGGCCGAATGCGTGGCTGTCCAGCGTCACGATCACGACGCGATACCCGGGCATCTGCCCGTTCAGTGATCCGTCATCGCGCATAGTGGGCCTTCGCTTCGTAAAGAGTATCGACACTGATTTCGTGGAGGCCTTTTTGCTGTGCGAAAGCCTCGGTGTTGCGGCGCGCCTTGCCCCGCACGAAGAAGGGGATCTTTTTCAGTTCCCGCTCTGCATCCGAGAGCCAGATGACATCGCCGCTGGCAGGAACAGGTGTTTCGCCATTGGCAGCCACGGCGGTTGCAGGCGCCGCGACTTCGGGCGCGGGCACGGCCTTGCCGCCGTGATGGCTTGCACCGGCCGCATCGTGAAATTCGAAATCCTCGCGGAACATGTGAAGGAGATGTTCCTCCAGACCCATCACCAAGGGATGAACCCAGGTGTCGAAGATCACGTTCGCACCCTCGAACCCCATCTGGGGGCTGTAGCGGGCCGGGAAATCCTGAACGTGGACCGGAGCCGAGATCACGGCGCAGGGAATTCCCAGACGCTTGCCGATATGACGCTCCATCTGGGTTCCAAGGATCATCTCGGGGGCAGCGGCTTCGATGGCTGCCTCGACCTCGAGATAGTCTTCGGTGATCAGGGCTGTCAGGCCGTATTCCTTGGCCACGGCGCGGATGTCGCGGGCCATTTCGCGGTTGTAGCAGCCAAGGCCCACCACCTCGAAACCCATCTCGTCACGGGCGATGCGTGCTGCGGCCTTCACATGGGTGCCGTCGCCGAAGATGAATACACGCTTGCCTGTCAGGTAGGTGCTGTCCACGGAGGACGAATACCACGGCAGGCGCAGGCGGCTTTCATCCACTTTCGGGGACAGGCCGGTGAGAGCAGCCACTTCGGCAATAAAATCGCGGGTCGCGCCCACGCCGATGGGGACGGTCTTGGTGAAGGGCAGGTCAAGCTCACGTTCCATCCAGCGACAGGCGCTCTCGCCCGTCTCGGGATACATCAGCACGTTGAAATGGGCGGCACCGAGGCGTGCGACATCCGAAGGTGTCGCCCCCATCGGTGCGCAGACGTTGATGTCGATGCCCATGTCCGACAGCAGACCCGTCAGTTCCTCGATATCATCGCGGTGGCGGTATCCGAGGGCTGTCGGGCCGATCAGGTTGCAGGTGATGCGATCGGTTTTCGCCACGGGCCGGGCAAGGTGGCGGACGATCTGGAAGAACGTCTCATCCGCGCCGAAGTTTTCCTTGCGCTGATAGCTGGGAAGCTCCAGCGCGATTACCGGCACCGGCAGCCCCATGGTTTCCGCCATGCCGCCGGGGTCGTCCTGGATCAGTTCGGCGGTGCAGGATGCGCCCACAATGATCGCTTCCGGCTTGAACCGCTCATAGGCGTCGCGACAGGCATCCTGAAAGAGTTGCGCCGTATCAGAGCCAAGATCGCGCGCCTGAAAGGTGGTGTAGGTGACGGGCGGACGATGGTTGCGCCGCTCGATCATGGTGAACAGAAGGTCAGCATAGGTATCGCCCTGCGGGGCGTGCAGGACGTAGTGCAGACCCTTCATGCCGGTGGCGACACGCATGGCACCCACATGGGGCGGGCCTTCGTAGGTCCAGACCGTCAGCTTCATTCCGCAGCCTCCAGCTTCAGAAGACCGTGACGGCGGATCGGACGCGAGAAGAGCCCCGCCAGATCACCGGCCTGCTCGTAGAAATGCACGGGCGTGAAGACCAGTTCGATCGCCCATTTGGTGGCCAGACCCTCGGCTTCGAGCGGGTTGGCAAGGCCAAGCCCGCACACCGTCAGATCGGGCCGCGCAGCGCGGCAGCGATCCAGTTGCAGATCGACATCCTGTCCCTCGCTCAGCACCGGGCCCTCGGCCAGCAGGTCCAGATCGGGTCCGACGATGTTGGTGTGGATATAGGGGGCACCGACTTCGATGGCCGTCATGCCGCATTCGCGGGTCAGGAACCGGGCCAGCGGGATTTCAAGCTGACTGTCGGGAAAGAAGAACACGGACTTGCCGCGCAGGCTTTCAGACGCTTGCGCCACGGCGCGGCGCGCCCGGTCACGCGGAGCGGCGGTAACGCGATCGAAGACCTCTTGTGTGACACCGAATTCCGTTGCAATGGCGGCAAGCCATGCAGTCGTGCCTTCCTCGCCGAAGGGGAAAGGCGCCGCGATGTGACGGGCACCGCGCCGTTCCAGCGCCGCATGTGTATCCCCCAGAAAGGGTTGGGTCAGTGCGAAAACGGTGTTTTCGCCCACACCGAACTGATCGGCCGCGCGGGGTGCAGGCAGGACACGGATCGGGCCGATGCCCATCTGTTCGAGAAGGCCGATCGCCTGCTGTTCGACCACATCCGGCAGCGCGCCGACAAGCATCAGCTCGCGCGCATCGGTCGCGGGAAGAACCGGCACCATCGAGGCAAGGCAGGCGTCCTCGCCTTGCGTGAAGGTTGTCTCGATCCCGGAGCCCGAGAAGTTCAGGACACGGACATGGGGGGCATAGGCCTGGGTCATCCGCTCGGCTGCGCGGGACAGATCAAGCTTGATCACTTCGGAGGGGCAGGACCCCACAAGGAACAGCTGCTTGATGTCGGGTCGCCGCGCCAGAAGCTGAGCCACGACCTTGTCCAGCTCGTCTTGCGCATCGGCCATTCCGGCAAGATCCGTCTCTTCGAGAATGGCGGTGCCGAATCGGGGTTCGGCGAAGATCATCACACCGGCGGCGCTTTGCAGCAGGTGCGCGCATGTGCGCGATCCGATCACCAGGAAAAACGCATCCTGCATCTTGCGGTGCAACCAGATGATTCCGGTCAGGCCGCAGAAAACCTCGCGCTGGCCGCGCTGCTTCAGGATCGGCGTGTCGCGGCAACCCGTCGTGGCGGGAAGAGGGCTATCGAGGCTCATGCGAAACCCTCCGCCTGCAAGCGCGCCAAGCGAAGTTTCCAGATGAACTGGGCCGCGTTGATCACATAGGTCGCATAGGCGGCCAGAGCCAAAAGCATGAGATCGAACGGTGTCATGGAATTGGTGTAAAGCGCCCAAACATAGGCGGTATGCAGGGCAATCACGGCGAAGCTGAACACGTCCTCCCAGAAGAATGCTTCGGCGAAAAGATACTGTCCGAACACGACCTTCTCCCAGATCGCGCCGGTCACCATGATCAGGTAGAGAAAGCCCGTCTTGACGAGGATCGAGATCGTTGCGGCGTCGTAGCCCTGACCGGTCGCCAGATACCGAAGAACCAGACCCAGCGACACCAGGAACACCAGGAACTGAACAGGGGCCAGAATACCTTGCACCAGGGTCCAGATAGTGTTGTCGCGGCGCACCCGTTCTTCCTCTGTGTAGAGGCCCTGGCGTTCCGCTTTGCTGGTGATGCTTTGCGACATCTTCGACTCCGTTGGCGTAGGTCTTAGCAAACTGTAGCGGCGAAATTTCAAAAGTGTCAATTAAAACTTACACAAACGCACTGTAAGTTTCAGAGTGTCAGTCTGCTCGAACATCTGACCCGAGGCGCTGTAAATTATTGTTTTTATTTAGTTTATTTTTGTTGCCTAGCCGCCTTGTCGCGCTAACTTGCTTGATGTGTCTATTGTCTTTGACATTTATCCCGCAAAGTCCGACAATCTCCTGAGTTGTAAGTTTACATTCAGTGCGATGCTCTGAAGGCTGAGATGCTCAGACAGGTCCCGGAGGGCGCAATGTCGGGAAGACCCACAGAGAACCATCCGAGGGATCATGGCGCGCCTGCAATCAAGGGGGCTGCACAAGTCAGCAATCTTGCCAGCCGGGTGATCAGCCTGCTGCGTCAGAAGGCATCCCCGGATCGGCCCTCGGTCTCGGAACATATTGTCGAGAAGCTCTTGCTCGCCGCCAGCGATCCCGCCGGCTTCGATCCCGAGGCCACGATGGATATGTTGCGCCGCGCGCAACTGTCAGATCAGGAGATACTTGAAACCTACATCCCCGAGGCAGCCCGGCGTTTGGGGTGCTTCTGGAATGAAAGCGTGATGAGCTTTGCCCAGGTTACAATAGTGGCCGCGCGGCTGCAGCTCATGGTGCGGGAGGTCGAGATTGATCATCCCCGCAAAAACGCGCGTGCCGACGCAGGCTCTGAGTTGAGCATTCTGGTTGTCGTTTGCGAAAATGAAATGCACACCCTGGGTTGTGTCACGCTTGCCGCCAGCCTGCGCAACAGTGGACATTCCGTTCGTCAATTGGTGGGCGCGACGCAATCCGACTTCCGCAAAGTGGTGAAGCAGGATTGGTACGATCTGATACTGTTTTCCTGTGCTCGTAAGCAAAGTCTTGAATTTGTATCCTCACTCGTTATTTACGCCCGTACAAATTTGCGGACTGCCCCGCCGCTGATCATTGGCGGCGCTGTTCTTGCTGAAATATCCGATGCGGCGGAACGAACTGGCGTGGATCTTGCGACGAATGACTTGCAACTCGCACTCAAACTTGGCGACACGCGGTGCCTCGACAAGAACCTTGTGGCCGAATAAATGACGAAGGATGGCTCCAAATTCTGGTCAAGTGGTTCGGTACCACTGATCGAACCGGAGTTCCTCAAAAGCATCGTCGCGGCAGCGTCGGACATTGCTTTGGTGATCTCGCGCGATAGCGTGATCCAATCCGTTCTGATCAACAGCAACGACAACTCCTACGGTAACCTTGATCATTGGGAAGGCCGGCGGATCCAGCAGTTCCTGACCGTCGACAGCGTGCCCAAATTCGACACCGCCGCCACGGCGTTTCGCGGAGGGCGATGCGACTCTGCGGCCCATCGAGTTGAATCATTCGGACAATGCGATCTGGGAATTCCCGATCAGGTATACGTTTCACCGGATCGGCAGCGATGGCGAAATCCTGCTTCTCGGGCGTGATCTGCGCCTTATGGCCGAAACACAGCAGCATCTTGTGCAGGCGCAGATGGCGCTCGAACGGGGCTATGAGGCGCGGCGCGAATTCGACTCGCGGTATCGGATGCTTTTGTCGACGACCCGTGATGCGATCGTGTTCGTCTCGGTGGGCACCGGGCGCATCAAGGATATCAACGATCCCGCCGCCAGCCTTCTCGGGGCGTCGCGGGATGATCTGACGGGCTCGACCTTCGCGCAGGAGTTCAAGGACAAGCGCAGCGGTGAATTCGTTGAATCGCTCGTCAATCTGGCGATCTCGGAATCCGTGTCGGATCTTGAGGTGCAGACGCGGCGCAGCCGCAAGCGCGTGACCATAACGCCGACGGTTTTCCGGGCCGGTGGAGAGCGTGTCCTGATCTGCCGCATGGACCCGGGCGAGGATGCCCGTGTCGTGGACGACCAGCTGTCCGTGAACCTGTTCACACTGTATCACAACGGGGCCGATGCGGTTGTCTTCACGGATTCCAAGGGTGTGATCGCAGCGGCCAATGACAGCTTCCTGAACATGGCGGACGCGGCCCATATGTCCGATATCAAGGGGCGCAGCCTTTCCGATTTTCTGGCGCGCGGGCAAATCGACCTGAATGTTCTGATCGACAATGCCCAACGGTCCGGCAACATGCGGATGTATTCCACGCAGCTGGTCAACGACTATGGCGGAAAGGTCGCCATCGAAGTGGCCACAACCTGGCTGAACGACCGCAGTAGCCCCGCGATTGCCTTCGTGCTGCGCGACGTGAGCCGTGTCGATACCGTGCGCAAGCCGGTGACTGCCGTGGATGAAGGATCTCAGCACAGCGTGATGGAGCTTGTGGGGTCCGCGACGCTGAAAGAGATCGTCGCAGAGACCACCGACGTGGTCGAAAAGATGTGCATCGAGACAGCCGTGACACTGACACGCAACAACCGTGTGGCCGCCGCCGAGATGCTGGGCCTTTCGCGGCAGAGTCTTTACGTGAAGCTGCGCAAGTACGGGCTTCTGAGCAAGGACAGCGACGACTGAGGCGCACGCCTGGTCAGACGACTCTCCTGTCCAATCCAGAAAATTTACAACGCTTCAGAACTGCGGTTTTTCTTGCGCCGACTCGAAATGTAATGTTTTAGTTTACACATGACTGTAAACCAAACCTTACACATCCGCACATTGCCAGAACCGGCCGCCATGCTGCGGCTGATCAAGCCGATCACGTGGTTTCCCCCGATGTGGGCCTATCTCTGCGGCGCGATCTCATCCGGTGTTTCGCCTTCTGGTCAGTGGGGCATGGTGCTGCTCGGCGTAGCGCTTGCGGGCCCCATCGTCTGCGGAATGTCACAGGCCGCCAATGACTGGTGCGATCGGCATGTGGATGCGATCAACGAACCTGACCGGCCCATTCCTTCGGGTCGGATACCGGGTCGCTGGGGTCTGTGGATCGCTCTTGCAATGACGGTCTTGTCCCTTTTCGTCGGTTGGCAACTGGGTCCCTGGGGTTTTGGCGCCACGGTCATCGGTGTTCTGGCGGCATGGGCCTATTCGGCTGAACCGGTGCGCCTGAAACGTTCGGGCTGGTGGGGACCGGGCGTGTGTGGCCTGTCCTATGAAACACTTCCCTGGATCACGGGCGCCGCTGTGCTGAGCGCGGGTGCTCCATCCTTGCCGGTGATCGTCATCTCGCTGCTCTATGGCATCGGGGCGCATGGCATCATGACGCTCAATGATTTCAAGGCGCTGGAAGGAGACCGGAAGATGGGGCTGAACTCCCTGCCGGTCACCATGGGCCCCGAGCGCGCCGCGCGGCTTGCCTGTTGGGTCATGGCGGTTCCGCAAGTCGTGGTGATCGCGCTTTTGTTCCTGTGGGACAAGCCCTTTCATGCCGCCGCAATCACCGTGCTTCTGGTCCTGCAATTCTGGGCGATGCGCGTATTGCTGACGGACCCCAAGGGCCGCACGCCTTGGTACAATGGCACCGGCATTACCCTTTACGTCAGCGGCATGATGATCGCAGCTTTCGCGTTGCGCAGCATCGAGGTGGCACTATGACCCTGTCGTGGTTTGCCATCTTCCGTCTTGGCCTTGTGCAGATGTGCATCGGTGCGGTCGTTGTGCTGACCACGTCGACACTCAACCGCCTGATGGTCGTGGAACTGGCACTGCCGGCACTTCTGCCCGGTTTTCTTGTCGCTCTCCACTACGGCATACAGATCACGCGACCCAACTGGGGGTTCCGGTCCGATACATCCGGCAACCGCACGCGCTGGATCATTGGAGGCATGGCGATCCTGTCGTCAGGGGCCTTTCTCGCGGCCCTCGCAATCCCCTTGTTCGCGGCAAGTTTCGGACTTGGCATGGCGCTGTCCGTTCTTGCCTATGCGATGATCGGCTTGGGCGCAGGGGCGTCGGGCACATCGCTTCTGGCGCTGCTGGCGACGGCTACCGCCCCGCGGCGCCGGGCTGCTGCTGCCACGATCACATGGCTGATGATGATCTTCGGGATCGCCGTCACCGCCGGAACCGTGGGGGCCTTTCTGGACCCCTACAGCCATCCTCTCCTGATGCGCATCGTCGGCGTCGTAACTCTCGGAGCCGTTTTGCTGACGACATTGGCGATCTGGCGGGTCGAGCGTGGCGTCGATGCGATGCCGGAGCCCGACGCCATGCCCTTCATGGAAGGGCTGCGCGAGGTCTGGGCCGAACCGAAGGCACGGATGTTCACCCTTTTCGTGTTCCTGTCCATGACCGCCTATTTCATGCAGGAGCTCATCCTCGAGCCCTATGCAGGGCTCGTCTTTGCTTTCACGCCGGGGCAGTCGACTTCGCTGTCGGGCGCGCAGAACGGCGGCGTCTTTGTCGGGATGCTGCTGGTCGGGATCGCGGCCACGGGCCTGCGCATCGGATCACTGCGGGGATGGGTGGTTGCCGGGTGCCTTGGCTCTGCGGCAAGTCTGGGAGTTGTTGCCCTGCTTGGCCCGATGGGCCCCGGTGCGCCTTTGGTGCCCGCAGTGGTGTCCTTGGGCATATTCAACGGAATGTTTGCGGTTGCCGCCATCGGGTCGATGATGGCGCTGGCCGGTGAAGGGCGCGGTGCCCGCGAGGGCACGCGCATGGGTCTTTGGGGCGCTGCTCAGGCGATTGCCGCCGGGTTTGGCGGCTTGCTGGGCGCGGCCTCGGTAGATGCGCTGCGCGCGCTGCTGGGCGAGGATGCCCCGGCCTTCGGCATCGTCTTCGTGGCGGAAGCCGCGTTGTTTCTGGCAGCGGCCTTGATGGCCTCACGTATTATGGAAAGCCGCCGCGGCGGTGCACAACTGGTTCCGGGAGAATGAACATGTATGATGTTGTCGTTGTGGGCGCAGGCCCATCCGGTGCCACTGCCGCCGAAGACCTGGCGCGCTCGGGGATCAAGGTGGCCATGCTGGACAGGGATGGACGGATCAAGCCCTGCGGTGGCGCGATACCGCCGCGTCTGATCGCGGATTTCGACATTCCCGACAGCCAGATCGTCGCCAAGATCACAACGGCCCGGATGATCTCGCCCACCGGGCGGACGGTGGACATTCCGATCGAGAACGGTTTCGTCGGCATGGTCGACCGCGAGCATTTCGACGAGTTCCTGCGCAGCCGTGCGGCAAGTGCGGGTGCCACGCGGCTGACCGGCACCTATCTGCGGATCGAAAGGGACGATGCCGGAACACATGTCGTCTATCGCGAAAAAGCCTCGGGCGAGGAGATGCGCCTGACCACGAAACTGGTGATCGGTGCCGATGGTGCGCGCTCCAAGGTCGGGCGGACCGAAGTGCCGGGCGGGGACAAGATCCCCTACGTTCTGGCCTATCACGAGATCATCGAGGCCCCTGCGAAAACCGCCATCTATGATCCGGAACGCTGCGACGTGATCTATGACGGGGCCATTTCACCCGATTTCTACGGCTGGGTTTTCCCGCATGGCAAATCTGCAAGCGTCGGCATGGGCACTGAGGTGGACAGCGTCGACCTGAAGAAGGCAACCGCCGATCTGCGCACGGCTGCAGGGTTGACCGATTGCAAGACGATCCGTCGTGAAGGCGCGCCGATTCCCCTCAAGCCCCTTGATCGCTGGGACAATGGCCGTGATGTGGTGCTGGCCGGTGATGCGGCGGGTGTCGTTGCGCCATCCTCTGGCGAGGGCATATATTATGCCATGGTCGGCGGCCGCGTGGCGGCAACGGCGGCGGCAGCCTGCCTTGCCTCGGGTCGTGTGCGCGACCTCAAACTGGCGCGGCAACTCTTCATGAAGGAACACAAGATGGTGTTCCGGGTTCTTGCCTCGATGCAGAACGCGTATTATCGGTCCGACGAACGGCGCGAGCGCTTCGTTTCGCTTTGCCATGACATTGATGTGCAGCGCCTCACCTTCGAGGCTTACATGAACAAGAAACTGGTGCGGGCGCGTCCCATGGCGCATCTGAAGATCGGGCTCAAGAACCTCGCCCATCTTACCCGCCTGATCCCTGCGAGCCGCGTATGACATTGATGATACCTGCCTGGGTCGATGACGTTCTGACCCCCGTCGACAAACTTGAGGTGCACCAGCGCGGGCTGCGCCACAAAGCAGTGTCGGTCTTCGTGATCCGGGGCATGGATGTTCTGATCCAGCGCCGGGCCATGGGCAAGTATCATACGCCCGGCCTGTGGGCCAACACCTGCTGCACCCATCCCGATTGGGACGAGGCTCCAGAGGTTTGCGCCACGCGACGCCTGCGCGAGGAGCTGGGCATTACGGGCCTGCACCCCGAGCATCGCGACCGGGTCGAATACCGGGCCGATGTGGGCGCAGGACTGGTCGAACACGAGGTGGTGGATATCTACCTTGCCCGTGCCGATGCCGGCCTGAAGGTCGCGCCCAACCCTGACGAGGTGATGGAGGTTCGCTGGATCAACTATCAGGATCTGCAGGCCGAGGTGGCGCGCTGGCCTGACCGGTTCACGCCTTGGATGAAGATCTATCTGGCTGATCACAGCGACCGGATTTTCGGCCCGGATATGGTCTATCTGGCCAGCCTTTCGCAGGGCTGAAAGGCGATTTCCACGCTCAGGCCGTCCCGCCTTCGATCAGGCTGAAACCTACATCAATGATGCGGTCGCTCCGCGTGCCTTCCAGATGCCCGAGGATGCAGGCTGCGGCCGTCTCGCCGATACGCGCACGATGGGACGCAGTGGTCGTCAGCGGCACCGGTAGGCTCTGACCAAGGTCAAGGCCGTTGAAGCCCGCAATGGCGATCTGATCCGGCAGGCTGATGCCGCTTGCCATGCAGTGGAAAACACCACCTACCGCCATGTCGTCATTCGAGAAATAGACAAGGTCGGGCCTTGGTGCATTGCGGTCCAGAAGCTGTGCAAGTCCGCGCCGGCCCAGCGCGACCGAGGATGGCTCTGCCAGGGTCAGACAACCCGCCAGCTCCAGCCCGGCCTCGTCCAAGCCTGACTTGAAACCCGCAAGACGCGCGCTCGCACGACGGTCGCGGGAAATGTCATGGCCGACATATGCAAGGCTCCGGTAGCCTCGCGCGATCAGATGGCGCGCCATTGCCAGCCCGGCAGAGCGATGCGACATCCCGACAGCCATATCCACAGGATCAGTGTCGATATCCATGATCTCGACCACCGGCAAATCGGCAGCGCGCAACAGCGCCCTGCTTGCCGACGTCATTTCACAGGGCGCGATGACGAGCCCGGCCGGTCGCCAGGACAGCAGATTGCGGATCAACTGTTCTTCCTGGCTGGAATCATAGTTGGAAATGCCCAGAACAGGGTGAAAACCCGCATGTTCCAGCCTGTCCTCAAGCCCCTTGAGCACATCCGGAAAGACGATGTTCGAGAGCGAGGGCAGGATGACCCCGACCTGATTCGACGGGCCGCCCGCCAGCGCACCGGCCAGGCGATTGCGCAGGTAGCCAAGCGAGTCGGCGGCATCCTGCACTTTCAAGATGGTGTCCTGAGTGACGGCGGGGCTGCCCCGCAGGGCGCGCGACACGGTAATCTCGCTGACTCCGGCCAGCGCGGCAACCTCTGACAATGTTGGCTTTCGGGGACGTTTTGTCGTTTGCACGATGGTCTTCAAACCCTTGATATGACCGCAGAGCAGTCAGTGTTCATCTCAACCAAACTCTGGCCTTTCACGAATCGATTCTCATCATGGCACCGATTGACAGCGCTGTCATTCAGTGACAGCTTGACGCTCGGAGGAGATCTGACCTTGCGTATTCTGGTGACAGGAGCGGCCGGTTTCATCGGCCAGATGGTAGTCAGCGCGCTTTCAGCGCGTGACACATTGCTGTTGAATGGAACCGAACGTCGGATCGCGGCCATCCTTGCCACTGACATCGCAGAAGCGCCGCTGGCCGATCTGGCCGCGCGGAACCGTCGGGTTCATGCCTTGCCGGGAACCCTGTCCGCGCCCGAGGTACTGGAGCGCATCGTCGAGGACGCGCCCGATCTGGTGATCCATCTGGCGGCTGTCGTATCCGGTCAGGCCGAGGCGGATTACGATCTGGGAATGGCGGTAAATCTTCAGTCCACCATCGACCTGCTCGATGCGTGTCGCCGGATGCCGAAACCGCCGGTTTTCCTGTTCTCGTCTTCCGTCGCGGTGTTTTCCTGCGCGGCCAATGACACGATCTCTGAAGATACGCTGCCTGCTCCGCGGTCGTCCTATGGCACGCAGAAACTGATGGGCGAATTGCTTGTGCGCGATACCACGCGCAAGGGCTTCATCCTTGGCCGGAGCCTTCGTTTCCCGACAATCTCGGTCAGACCGGGTGCGCCGAACAAGGCAGCCAGCAGTTTTGCGAGCGGGATCATCCGCGAGCCTCTGGCGGGGCAGGAGGCAATCCTGCCGGTCGGGCGCGACTTGCGGCTGCATCTGGCGTCGCCTGACCGGGCACTCGCCTATACGCTTCATGCCGCCGGTCTGGCACAGGAGGCCATAGGTCCCGATACGACCCTGACCCTGCCCGGTGTGACTGTCACCGTTGGCGCGATGATCGACACATTGACGCGCGTGGCCGGACAAGAGGTCGCCGCGCGCATCAAGCCTGCACATGACCCAGCCATCGAAGCGATCGTCGCAAGCTGGCCGGGCCAGATCCTGACCCCGCGTGCCGAGGCGTTGGGATTTGTACCTGATACGGATTTTGCCGACCTGATCACGTCCCATATGGGCCGGATCGCGGCTGAATGACCCTAAGACCTGAAACCAAGCTCATGGGAGGAGCATCATGAAACATTTCTTCACCGGCCTTGTTGCGGCAACCGTTCTGGCCACTGGCGCGCAAGCGCAACAGAATATCGTTGTCGGCCACGCCCTGTCGCCGACCTCGCATTACGGTGTGGGCGCGCAAGCCTTCATCGACACGCTGACCGAACTGTCGGGCGGCGCATTCACCGGCGAGCAGGCCCCTGCGGGTCAGCTGGGCGGCGAGCGTGACATGATCGAGGGTCTGCAGATCGGCTCGCTGGATCTGGTGGTGACCTCGACCGGGCCGCTGGGCAACTTCGTTCCCGAAGTCTTCGCCCTCGACCTGCCGTTCCTGTTCCGTGACTACGACCATGCGCGCAAAACGCTGGACGGTGAAATCGGTCAGGAACTGCTTGCCAAGATCGGCGAGAACAATCTGGTTGGCCTGGCCTGGTCCGAGAACGGTTTCCGTCACGTGACCAACTCGCAGCGTGCGGTTCGCACGCCTGCTGACCTTGAAGGTCTGAAGCTGCGCACGATGGAAAACAAGGTCCACATGACCGCTTTCAGCGGGATGGGCGCCGCACCGACGCCGATGGCTTTCCCCGAACTCTTCACCGCGCTGCAGCAGGGCGTTGTTGATGGGCAGGAAAACCCTGTGACCGTGATCACCGCCTCGAAATTCTGGGAAGTGCAGAAGTACGTCTCGCTGACGGGTCACGTGTATTCGCCCGCAGTTGTCCTGGCGTCGCCGGTGCTGTTCGATGGCCTGACCGACGAGCAGAAGGGCTGGTTCATGGAAGCGGCCAAGGCATCCGCTGCCGCAACCCGCGCCGAAGTGAACCGTCTTGAAGAAGCAGGCGTTGCCCTGCTGCGCGAAAACGGCATGGAAGTGATCACCGACATCGACAAGGCGCCTTTCGCGGCCCTCGCCGAAGCTTCCTACTCGGTCTACACGGACCAGTATGGCACCGAGATGGTGGATCGCATCAAAGCGGTGGAATAATCCTCACCGCATAGGTCAGACCGGCGCAGCACTCTGCGCCGGTCTTTTTTGTCAGGACGAACGGAGGGCCGGATGCGCGCATTCCTGCGATTTGAAGATGTCACCACCGGGTTGGCACTGCGCCTCTCGGTCAGCTTTCTGGTGATCGCGGCCTCGCTGGCACTTTATCAGGTTGTCACCCGTTTCGTTTTCGGCAGCCCGTCGACCTGGTCCGAGGTGATCACCCGCTCAGCCATGATTTGGTCGGTCTTTCTGGGCGTGGCCGTCGCCTTTCGGCACGGTGCCATGATCTCGGTCGAGATCATTCAGCAGATCTTGCCACCGCGTCTTGGGCTGGGCCTGTTCCTTGTGGCCAATGCCTTGTCCGTCATCTTTTTCAGCATCCTGTTCTGGCAGGGCTGGGCCATGACCGAGCGTGTTGCAAACCAGAAACTCGCCGCGCTCGATATTTCGATCGCCTGGGCCTACGCGGCCTTGCCGGTGGGTTCGGTCTTCATCATCGTATCGGTCCTGGCCTGCATGATCCGCGGCGCGCAGGGCGACTGGACATCGCGCCATGGCAAGACGGAGGTGGCAGAATGAACACCGCACTCGGTCTTTCGCTGGCCATACTTTTCTTGCTGGGCGTGCCTATTGCCGTCGCCATCGGCCTGGCCTCTGTCATCGGGATCGAGGCGCAGGGTCGCCTGCCGATGCTGCTTGTGGCACAGCGCATGTTCACTGGCATCGACAGCTTTCCGTTGATGGCCATTCCGCTGTTCATTCTTGCGGGCAACCTGATGTCAGCGGGCGGCATTTCTCATCGGTTGGTCGAACTTGCCAAGTCACTGGTTGGCGGCATCCAGGGGGGGCTTGCCTGCTCTTGCGTTCTGACCTGCATGATGTTCGCCTCGGTCTCGGGTTCCAGTGTCGCCACGACCTTCGCCATTGGCGCGATCCTCATTCCCGCGATGGTCAAACATGGCTATCCCAAACCGATGGCAGCCTCGATCCAGGCCAGCTCGGCCGAGCTGGGTGTTCTGATCCCGCCGTCGATACCGCTGATCCTCTACGGCGTATCCACCGACACCTCGATCGGACGGCTTTTCGTCGCCGGTCTGGGGCCGGGTCTTCTGGTTGCCACGTCGTTGATGATCCTCGTGCTGGTGCTCTGCCGTATCCGTGGCATCGGGAAACGCGATGGTGAGGATCGTTCGAGCCTTGGCCGTGCAGCGGTTGCCGCCCTGCCCGCGCTGCTGGTGCCGTTCGTCATTCTGGGCGGCATCTACTCGGGCATCTTCACCCCGACCGAGGCCAGCGCCGCCGCAGTGGCTGCTGCCCTGATCGTCGGTCTTGGCATTTACCGCGAGCTGAAGTTCAGCATGCTGCCTGACATCTTCAAGCAAACGATCATCGCGACGTCGGCGATCATGATCATCATTGCTGCTGCATCGCTGTTCTCTTTCCTGATCACCCGCTCGGGTCTGCCGAACGAGATCGCGGCCTGGTTCAAGGACATGTTCGACAGCCGCATCGCGTTCCTTCTGGCTGTGAACATCCTGCTTCTGGTCGTTGGCATGTTCATCGAGACCTCGGCGGCGATCCTTGTGCTGGCACCGATCCTGACTCCGATCGCCATCGCTTACGGTGTCGATCCGGTGCATTTCGGCTTGATCATCGTGGTCAATCTGGCGCTTGGCATGATCACCCCGCCGTTGGGGGTGAACCTGTTCGCGGCCTGCGCCGTGGCCAAGCTGTCGGTCGATCAGATCATTCCGCAGCTTCTCTGGTTTGTGCTGACTGTGTTCGGCGCGCTGATGATCATCACCTATGTGCCTGCCATCACCCTGTGGCCGGTCGAACTTGTATTCGGGAACTGACATGGCTGTTTTTCACGTGATCGGCTTGGGCTCGATGGGCCTTGGAATGGCGTTGTCTCTGCTGCGGGCAGGGCATGAAGTGCATGGTCTGGACCTGAACCCTGCCCAGATCGCAAAGCTGGAGGAGGCCGGCGGCCACGCGCTTGCCAGCACCTCACCTCAAGCCGATACACTGGTCTGCGTGGTGCTGAACGCCGCACAGACCGAGGCGGCCCTATTCGGCGCGGAGGGCTGGTCCGGGCATCTGAAGCCCGGCGGCACGATCCTGTCCTGTGCCACGGTCGCCCCGGATTTTGCCAAACGGATGGAAGCCGAGGCGCAGGCGCGGGGGTTTCACTATCTTGACGCACCTATCTCTGGCGGGTCCGTGCGGGCCGCTGAGGGCGCATTGTCCGTCATGGCCTCTGGTACGCCTTCCGCCTTCGATGGCGCGGCCGAGGCTTTGGATGCGATGGCGCAGACCGTTCATCGTCTGGGCGATCAGGCCGGACCCGGTTCCGCGATGAAGGCAGTGAACCAGCTTCTGGCCGGGGTTCATATCGCGGCGATGGGCGAGGCGTTGGGGTTTGCTACCTCGCAAGGCCTTGATCTGGCCCGCGTGCTTGACGTGATCCGCGTCTCGGCAGGCACATCGTGGATGTTCGAGAACCGTGCGCCCCATGTGATCGAGGCGGATTATACGCCGCGCTCCACCATCAATATCTGGCCCAAGGACCTGGGCATCGTCACGGATATCGCCGCTGGCGCAAACCTGCCGCTACCGTTGACCGAAGCCGCATTGGCACAATACCGCGCCGCTGCCGAGGCGGGTCTGGGGCAGGAGGATGATGCCGCGATCACCAAGCTGGTCGCATCGCGCGCGGGGCTGAAACTTCCGGGGGACGCGTGATGCTGCTGGGCTGCATCGGCGATGATTTCACCGGCTCGTCGGATCTTGGCAATACGCTGACCAAGGCAGGCATGCGCGTGACCCAGTACGTGGGCGTGCCGGACCGGCCTGCTGCCCCGGATGTGGAAGCCGGGATTGTCGCGTTGAAGTCCCGTTCCATCCCGGTGGCCGAGGCTGTGAAACTCTCTCTCGCGGCGCTGGACTGGTTGCGCGCACAGGGTTGCACGCAGTTTCTGTTCAAATACTGCTCGACCTTTGATTCCACCGCCGAGGGGAACATCGGTCCTGTGGCCGAGGCTTTGGCCGATGCGCTGGGTGCAAGACAGGTGCTGGTCTGCCCTGCCTTTCCGGCTGCCGGGCGTTCCATCTATCAGGGCCATCTGTTTGTTGCAGACAGGCTGCTGAGCGAAAGCGGGATGCAGAACCATCCCCTGACGCCGATGACCGATCCCGACATCCGCCGCTGGTTGGGACATCAGATCAAGGGCAGCGTCGGACATGTCCCGGCGCAGGTCGTGATGCAAGGCACGGACGCGATACGAGCGCGTATGCAATCCGAGGACGCCGCAGGACATCGCCTGCTGGTGGCCGATGCGATCACGGACGCTGATCTGATCACGCTGGGACAGGCGGCGGCGGATCTGCCGCTGATCACAGGCGGTTCCGGTATCGCCATGGGTCTGCCGGACAATTTCCGCAACAAAGGGCGCTTGTCAGCGCAGGCCAATACATGGACGGGGCAGGCTGGACGGGCCGCAATCCTGTCAGGGTCCTGCTCTACCGCAACACGTGGTCAGGTGGCGGAGCACGGCAGAATGAACCCGACCCGCGAAGTTACGGCGGATCAGGTCATGTCCGGGGCCGTCACGGCGCAAGGTCTGGCCGACTGGGCCTTGGCGCAGCCGGACGTGCCGTTGATATATACCTCTGCCGACCCTGCCATCGTGGCGGATGCACAGACACGGTTCGGCAAGGATACTGTGGCGGCAAAGATCGAATCCCTGTTTGCAGACCTTGCCCGGGCGCTTGTGGCAGGTGGCGTAACACGGCTGATCAGCGCGGGGGGCGAAACCTCGGGCGCAGTGGTCGAGGGGCTTGACCTGACAGCACTTGAGATCGGCCCCGAGATTGATCCCGGCGTGCCGATGATCCGCGCCTCGGACAGTCTTGTTCTTGCGCTCAAGTCCGGCAATTTCGGCCGTCCCGATTTCTTTGCCCGCGCCGCCGCGATGATGGAAGGCCGCGCATCATGACCGAGGCCAGGCTGCGCGAGGATATCTGCTTCTGGGCCGCGTCCATGTTCAATCGCGGGCTGACGGGGGGCGCGTCCGGCAATATCTCGGTCAGGACCGAAGATGGCGGGCTGCTTGTGACGCCCACAGGGGCCAGCATGGGCCGCCTTGATCCCGCGCGCTTGTCGCGGTTCGACGCGGCTGGCCGCCACATCGGGGGTGATGCGCCCACCAAGGAAATGCCGCTGCATTCCGCCTTCTACGAGACGCGCAAAAGCGCCGGTGCCGTGGTGCATCTGCATTCGACGCATTCCGTGGCCCTGTCGATGCTGCCGGATACAGACCCTGATAACGTGCTGCCGCCGCTGACACCCTACGCGGTGATGCGGGTGGGCAAAGTAGCGCTTCTGCCCTTTTTCCTGCCCGGTGACGCAGCGATGGGTGATGCCTTGCGCAGCTTGGGCGGCAGGAGATCCGCCGTGCTTCTGGCCAATCATGGGCCGGTGGTGGCCTCCAAGGATCTGGAAGCGGCCGTCTTTGCCATGGAAGAACTGGAAGAGACCGCAAAGCTGGCCTTGCTGCTGCGCGGTCATGGTCCCACGGGCCTTGACGCGAGGATCAGATCGGGGCCTTGGTGCGGAAATTCGATCTGGAGTGGGACTGATGCGTTATTCCGCCAATCTTGGTTTTCTGTTTACCGAACTGACTTTGCCTCGGGCGATCCACGCGGCAAAGGATGCTGGCTTCGACGCGGTGGAATGCCATTTTCCCTATGATGTGCCCGCAGCCGAGGTGGCACAGGCACTGGATGAAACCGGTCTGACCATGCTGGGACTGAACACATGGCCCGGGGACAAGGCGGCGGGTGATTTCGGTCTGGCCGCAGTTCCCGGCCGCGAGGAAGAGGCGCGCGCAGCCATCGCACAGGCCGTGGACTACGCTGTCGCGACCGGTACAGGTGCCGTCCATGTGATGGCGGGCCGCACCGATGGCGGCAAGGCCGCAGAGGCCGCGTTCCGCGCCAATCTGACCCATGCCTGCGATCTTGCCGCGCCCCATGGGATCACCATTCTGATCGAGCCGATCAACACCCGCGACGTGCAGGGCTATCACCTGTCTGGCACAGACCACGCCGCAGCCATCATCGCCGATCTGGCCAAGCCGAACCTGAAACTGATGTTCGATTGCTATCACATGCAGATCATGCAGGGTGACCTTTTCACCCATTTGCGCGACCTGATGCCCGTCATTGGCCATATCCAGATCGCCGCCGTGCCCGACCGTGGTGAACCCGATCAGGGCGAGGTCGATTACCGCTGGCTGATGCAGGAAGTCGACCGCATGGGATATGGCGCCTTCGTTGGTGCGGAATACAGGCCAAGGTCTGGCACCCTGCAGGGTTTGACCTGGCTGGACCGTTTCCGCACACCCGGTGCAGGCTGAACTCAGAAAGCGCCGATCTTCGCCGCAACCTCGGCCATGACCTTCTCCGCCGCCTTGTGGCGAACCGGACCATATCCGCGTATCTCTTGCGGAGCCTTCAGCAGCTG
Organism: uncultured Alphaproteobacteria bacterium; assembly: GCA_963715835.1. GTDB lineage: Bacteria > Pseudomonadota > Alphaproteobacteria > Rhodobacterales > Rhodobacteraceae > Seohaeicola. Next base: position 267,292 of record CAVQSH010000001.1, read on the forward strand.
TTTCGCCGCTTCGGGATTTGTCGCGTCGAAGGTCTGCTCGACTTGGGTCATGACACCCTCGAACCAGTCAAGCAACTGACGATCCAACTTACGGTCCGCGCTGTAGGCGAAAGGGTCAAGAGCACCGCCCCGCAACCCTTTCATGCGCGCCAGCACCTTGAAGGCAGGCCGCATCCAAGACCCGAAAGCACGCTTGTTGGGCCGCCCCCGTGCATCGTGCCCCAAGGGCAGAAGAGGTGGAGCGAGGTGATATTTCACGGTGAAGTCACCCTCGAAAGCGGCAGCCAGTTCTGCTTCGAAGGTGCCTTCGGTGTGCAGCCGCGCAACTTCGTATTCATCCTTGTAGGCCATCAGGCGGAACAGGGACTTCGCCGCTTCCGTCACTACCTCGTCGTCCGCCGCTGGCAACGCGGCACGGAAACGGGTGATGCGGTCAGTGAACCGCTTGGCATAGGCGGCATCCTGATACTCTGTCAGGAACGTAGCCCGATGCGCAATCAGTGCATCAAGCCCCTCTGGCCCCTTGGGCGCGTCAGTCAGCAGATCCGCCAGAACCTCTGGCCGCGCAGCCATGATCCGCCCCAAGTCGAAAGCGGTGCCGTTCTTCTCGACGGCAACGCCGTTCAGCAGGATCGCCTGTTTCAGCGCAACCTCACTGACCGGGACAAGGCCCCGCTGGTAGGCCGCGCCCAGCATCATCATGTTGGCAAAGACGGCGTCACCCATCAGCCGCTCGGCCGCGATGTTGGCGTCAAAGGCGATGACATGCGGATCGCCGACCGTGGCGCGGATCAGCGCCTCGCGGGCGTCGATCTTCAGGTCGGCATCACGGTGCAACACCAGATCGCCGGTCGGCATTTCGGCACGGTTCAACACCACTTCCGTGCCACGCCGGTAGTGCACCGATGCCTTGGGCGCAGAGCAAACCACCGCATCGCAGCCGATCACCGCATCCGCCGCGCCGGTCTCGATCCGCACCTGATGGATCGCCTGCGGCGAGGCTCCGATGCGGACATACCCCAGCACGGTGCCGAACTTCTGCGCGAAACCTGTGAAATCCAGAACGCTGGCGCCCTTGCCTTCCAGATGTGCGGCCATGGTGATCAGTGCGCCGATGGTCACGACACCTGTGCCGCCAACGCCTGCCACCAGCAGGTTATAGGGCTGTGCCAGATCAGCCAGAACCGGGCGGGGCAAGCCATCCATCAGCGCCGGAAGGTCCAGACCCGCAGGTTTCGGCTTGCGCCGCTGCCCGCCTTCGATCGTCACGAAACTGGGGCAGAAGCCATTCAGGCAGGAAAAATCCTTGTTGCAGCTGGACAGGTTGATCTTGCGCTTGCGGCCAAGCTCCGTTTCGCGCGGCTCCACACTCAGGCAATTCGACTCGAGAGAACAATCGCCACAGCCTTCACAGACCAGCGGGTTGATCATCACATGCCGGGCAGGGTCCTCCATCTTGCCACGCTTGCGGCGGCGGCGCTTCTCGGTGGCGCAGGTCTGCTCGTAGATCAGGACCGAGACACCCTTCACCTCGCGCAGTTCGCGCTGCACAGGGTCAAGGTCGGCGCGATCATGGAACGTGGTTCCAACCGGGAAATCCCCATGCCGGAACTTCTCGGGATGATCCGAGACAAGCGCGATCCGCTCCACCCCCTCGGCGCGGCAGCTTTGCGCGATGGCGGCGGGGCTGACGGGTCCGTCGACGGGCTGCCCACCGGTCATGGCCACCGCATCATTGTAGAGGATCTTGTACGTGATATTCGCCTGCGCCGCGACCGCCTGCCGTATCGCGAGAGAGCCCGAATGATACCACGTCCCCTCGCCAAGGTTCTGGAAGATGTGCCGCCGCCCGGTAAAGCGCGACCCCGCTGCCCATGGCACGCCTTCGCCACCCATCTGGGCATAGCCCACTGTGTTGCGATCCATCCAGCCGGCCATGACGTGGCAACCGATCCCACTGGCCGCCATGCTGCCCTCCGGCAGCTTGGTCGAGGTGTTGTGCGGACAACCAGAGCAGAAATAGGGGGTGCGGGTCGCCCCCGGCACGGAAAGGATCGGGGCAGGTGTCGCCGTCAGCGCGCGGGCCTTTTCGACCAGTCCTTCGTCCGGGAAGAAACGCGCCAGACGTTCCGCCACGATCGGCACCAGCATCAGCGGCGTCAGCTCTCCGGTCCACGGAATCAACGGGTCACCCGCCGCGCGATGCTTGCCCACCATGCGGCGCGGCTTGTCGCCCGGCCAGTCGTAGAAATATTCCTTGAACTGGCTTTCGATGATGCCGCGCTTTTCCTCGACCACCAGCACCTCTTCCTTGCCTTTGCACGAAGGCCAGCGCATCGCGCCGCGCCAGGGGCCAGACCATCCCGACCTTGTAGATGTCGATCCCAAGACGGCGACAGGCAGCCTCGTCGAGTCCCAGCAGGCGCAGCGCCTCCATCAGGTCCAGATGCGCTTTACCGGTGGTCACGATCCCGAAGCGCGCATCGTCGATATCGTAGATACGCCGGTCAATCGGGTTCGCCTCGACGAATGCCTCGACCGCCTCCAGCTTTGCGCCGATCCGCGTCTCGATCTCGGGGCTGGGCATGTCCGAGCGGCGCACATGCAGGCCGCCGGGCGGTGCCGTGAAATCGGGCTGGACGAAGACACGATCCTTGGGCAGGTCGATGGACTGTCCCGCTTCGACCGTTTCGGAAATCGCCTTGAACCCGACCCACGTGCCGCTGAACCGGGACAGGGCGATACCATAGGCGCCGAATTCGAGGTATTCCGCGATGCTGGCCGGGTTCAGCGTCGGCATGAACCACGCCATGAACGCTACATCCGACTGATGCGGCATCGAAGAGGACACGCAGCCATGATCGTCCCCCGCCACGACCAGAACACCGCCCATGGGGGAAGACCCATAGGCATTGCCATGTTTCAGCGCATCGCCCGAACGATCCACGCCCGGCCCCTTGCCGTACCACATGGAAAAGACGCCCTCGACCTCGCATGCCGGATCAAGCGCCGCTTGCTGCGCGCCCAGGACAGCCGTCGCACCCAGATCTTCGTTCACGGCCGGCAGGAACTCGATCCGCGCCTCGGACAGACGATCGCGCTGCCGCCATAGCTCCATATCCAGTCCGCCCAGGGGCGAGCCGCGATAGCCCGAAACGAAACCGGCCGTCTTGCGCCCGGCCGCCTGATCGCGCCGCGCCTGATCCAGCATGATCCGCACCAGCGCCTGCGTGCCGGTCAGAAAGACGCGCCCCTCGGTCAGGGCATAGCGATCATCCAGGTGATAGGTGGCGAAGCGGCTGCCTTGTGCGGTCATGGGGTCCTCCTGTGTGCCTGAAGAGGATCGCATGAATCCCGTGAAATATTCGATCAGGTTTGTTGAATATTATCTATTCTTATGAAATTCTGTGTCAGTTTGAACGAATTAGGTGAAATATCGTGCCAGACCTCGACATCGTGGACCAACGTATTCTGCAAGCTCTCAAGACCGACAGCCGCATTTCGAACGCCGATTTAGCCGATAGGGTGGGACTGTCTCCATCCTCCTGCTGGCGCAGGGTCAAGACGCTGGAGGAAAGCGGTGTCATTCGCCACTATACTGTTGCGCTGGATGACAGCAAACAGGGCCTGGGCTTTGGCGCTATTGTCCATGTCCACCTGACGCGACATGATCCTGACCAACTGGATGCCTTTATCCACGCCGTCCAAAGCCGCCCCGAGGTGCGCGCCTGCCACGCAACCACGGGACAGGCAGACTACCATCTTCATGTCGTCTGCGCGGATATCGAGGCCTACAATCTGTTCCTCGAACGCTTTCTGTTCCGCATCCCCGCCGTCGCCAGCGCCCAGACAAATGTCATTCTGCGGAACATAAAGTAAGACTACCTGCACTCTGGACTGGCGTGACTTTCGAAGACCCGGGTTGTTGCCCGATGGCGCTTAATCGCCTGCCATCGAGACCAAATACTTCTGTATGTATCTGATCTTTGAGAAAGTGGTGCCGCTGAAGGGACTCGAACCCCCGACCCCATCATTACGAATGACGTGCTCTACCAGCTGAGCTACAGCGGCCCTTGAGGACGGGGCTATAGCACCCCGCCTATGGTTGGAAAAGACCTATTTTCGGGCTGTGTCGCCCTCGATTGATGCTGCATCTATCGGACGGTGAAGCGTTTCCTCGTCGGGCAGAATTTCGGCATCCGGCACGTCGGATTCGGCGTCCGAACTGTGATCCTCAATCGAACCCACGATGAGCGGCAGCATCTCGGATCCGGCGGGGGCTGTCGGTGCGCCAGCAGGTGGCGAGGTCCAGGCAAGCGTGTCGAACGACTTGCAGTTCTCGCAGATCGGAACCCATTCTGCGTGGATATTGTGACATTTCTCACAGACCCACTGCGGACCGCGGGGTGCGGTCAGGGCGCGGGCAAGCCAGCCTTTGACAACCACGTCCGAGGCCCCTTCACCGCGCGCGATGGCGGCCATGACCGTAAGGATCCGCGCATCGGGTGCAGTATCCACCAAGTCGCCCAGCGCACGCCGCGCTTCGGGAAAATCCTCGTTGGCGATGTTCAACTCGGCCAGCAACAGACGGGATTCCACATGATCGGGATGCTGGGCAATGAGTGGCTTGAACCGCTTGAGACGGGCTGCAGGCTTTTCGTCGGGCACGATGGCGGCAAAGGCTGCAGCCAGATCAGGATGCGGCTGCGCCGCCCAAGCCTTCTTGATGACGCGCGTGGCGTATTTCGCATTGCCCTGTTCAATATAGCCGCGTGCGGCGAAGGCGGCCGCAGGTATCAGGTCGGGTGACAGCTTGTTCGCCTCGATCGCGGCCTCACGAGCGCTGATGTCATTGCCTTCGCTCAGGACATCCTTCGCCTCGGAGAGCGCCAGAACGGCATCGCGGCGCTTGTGAACATCCTTCGGCAGGCTGCCATGTTTCAACTTGGCACCCAAGGTTCGACGCGCACCGGCCCAGTCATGGGCGCTGGCTTGCAGGCGGAGGAGAACATCCTGCGTTTCCTCGTGCTTGGGGCGCAGGTCCAGCGCCTTTTCCGCCAGTTTCAACGCCGTTGTCATGTCGCCATCAGCCATCTTCTGCTTCATGATCCCGCGCACGCCGACGAAGCGGGTAGCGTCGTTCTTTAGAAGCCGCTTGTAAACTTCCTCAGCCTTGCGCCGATCCCCACACATTTCAGCCGCCTGGGCGGTCAGAAGGTTTGTCAGCTCCGGCTTGTGGAGATAGCGTTCGGCCTTGCTCGCCTTGGCCATGGCCAGACGACCCTCACCTGCCGCAAGCGCCATCATGCCTTCAGACAGGGCCTGATAGCCTTTCTGTTCGCGGTTGCGGTTGAAGTAGCGGGTAATCGCCGTTTCATCCCCATTGATGAACTTGAGTGTGGCGATCAGCAGCGCGATCAATCGCAGCGACAGCCATACGGCAAAGACCAGCACGATCAGCAGGATGACAGCATAGAGCGGTGTGAGGTTCACTTCGTAACCCGCGGCAGCGATCCGCACGCCGCCCTCCAACTCCATCAGATAGGCAGCGCCCATGGTCGCGGCAGCGACCAGAACAACGAACAGGATAATCTTGATAAGCGACCAGAGCATTCCGTTATCCTTCAGTTCGTGTTCAGCGCTTGCGCAAGGTCCTGCGCTGCGGCAAGGGCGGCAAGGCGCGTTTCGGCCTGTGTCCGCCATTCGGTCAGGATCGCCGCCGCCGACTCCGGGAGGGCGTCCAGCTCGGTCAGCGCCTCGGCAAGGGAACCTGTGCGCAAGGCAGCCTCTGCCCGGGAAAGGACGGCATCGGGATCGTCACCCTCCTTGGGTTGCAGGGACCGCAGGCCAAGTTGTGTTTCAAGAAAGCCGCCAATGCCGGTTCCGCCGTTTTCCTGACGTACAGCCCGGAGGGTATCGCGCGCAAGATCGGGGAAACTGGCCTGCAGGGTGGCAAGCGTGACGACGCCCTCGCTGGCTTGCTCGTTCAGGGGCTGCGGAACATCAACACCGCTGTCGCGCAGGTCAGTCAAGGCTTCGGCAAAGGGCGTTCCGGCATCGAGCGCGGTCTGAATACGGGCCAGGGCCGCCCGCTGCATCGCACCGCGGGCGGTCAGACGCGCGGCTTCTTCCTCTTGCAGCGCGGCATCGGACAGGGCGGCGATCTCGCTGCGCTGCGCATCCAATGCTTGTCGGATCTGATCAAGCTCGGCCACAGCTGCGTCGAGCGCTGCCTGTGTGCCCGGATCAGCCGCTGCCGCACCCGTAGCAGGCCTGGATTCAAGCGCATCAATCCGTTGGGCCAGCACACCGATCTGCGTGGACAGGTCTTCGATCATCGGGGCCGGATCGGGCATGTCCGGCAGTTCCGGTGGCGGTGCAGACTCCAGCGCGGCTAAACGGCCAACCAGATCGGAGATCTCGCCGTCCTGTGCTGCGATGCGTTCTGACAGTTCAGTCATCTGATCCTGTGCCATGCCTAGACCGGGCAGGGGCATCCCTTCCAGCACGCCACTGCGGGCCAGGCCAAATCCGATCGCTGCGGCAGCAACACCGCCCAACAGCATGGGAATGAAACCTCCCTTGCGCACGATCACAGTCTCGGTCTGTTTCGCCACAGGCTGGGTTTGCGTGGCGGGTTCCTCGACATCCGCGTGGACGTCCTTGGGCATTTCATCATCCGTCTGGCTGTCGGTGACGGACAGCTCATCCGGTGTTGGCTGGTCCGGTTCAGGATCAGCCGTGACCTCCTCGGCCGGGTCGGAAGCCTCTGTCTTTGTTTCATCCGCCACGTCGGCGACCTCGGCCTCGGGCTTTTCGTCGGCCTTAGCCTGCGTATCGGACGGGACGGACTCCTCCGGCGTGTTCAGGACCACGGCGTCCTCGATTTCGTCAGCGGAGGGGGCCTGCTTATCGGAAGTCTTTTTCTTTTCAGCCACCAGTGGCCTCCCTTTCGAATCTATTTCCGCACAATTCACATCTGCGCAAAAAGCCTAGCGCGCGCAGGTCTCTGCCTCAAGCCGCACGCGGAGCAGGGCCAGTCACGCCTGCCATGGTGCCGACTCAAGCAGCGTTCCTATCGCCTCTGTCACCGTCTCGAAGTCAGGGTGGTCCGCAATGATACAGTGTTCAACCTCAAAACGCATCGCATCCGCAACGTTTCGGCTCATGGCAATGACATAGATCGGGGCTGATACTGGACCATCTCCCATCAATTTGGCGCTCCGCGGCGAGAAGAGCGGCAGGATGACGGGACGCGTGCCCTGCAGCAGGGCCAAAGCCTCGTCGTTCAGGGGCCGCGCATTCTGGGAATAGACGATGGCCTGCGAGACCGGGCAGCCTTGTGCACTCAGGCGTTCTGCAATGTCACCCCGCGCGTGGGCACCACGCAGGTGGAGCATCGGTCCACTGGCCCCATCCTCGATAATGCGGGCGATCAGGGTCTCGGCGTCTGCCCCGGCCGATATGGCCCGCAATCCGGCCTCACGGGCGGCGTGGGCCGTGGCATCACCGACGGTATAGCAAGGCAGCGACCGGGGGCCCTGCGCGGCCACATAGGCCGCAACGCCATTGGCAGACGTAAAGATCAGGGTACGGATGCCGTCCAGATCGGGCAATCTGGGGTCAGGAACGATGTCCATCAAAGGGGAAACACAGAAGTCTGCCTTGTCCTCGAACTTCGCAGCCAAAATTGCCGCCATCCTGCGCGACGACGCCTCGGGTCGGGTCAGCAGGATGACAGGTCGTGTCATGGTTGCCCCGGGATTGTTTGCATCCTTGACTGGTGTTACCTCGCAACGGGTGGTCTTGCAACGGTCAGGGCCGGACATGCAGGATTGAACGACCGATGGTCACAACGCTGACGATACTGGGGCTTGAGAGCAGTTGCGACGATACAGCCGCAGCCGTCGTGCGCCAAACAGGCTCTGATCCAGCGCAAATCATGTCTTCCGTCGTGATGGGTCAAGCCGAACTGCACGCCGCCTATGGCGGTGTCGTCCCCGAAATCGCCGCCCGCGCCCATGCAGAGAAGCTGGATATCGCCGTCAGGCAAGCCTTGGATCAGGCCGGACTGGACCTGACCGATATTGACGCGGTCGCCGTGACCGCAGGTCCCGGCCTGATCGGTGGCGTTCTGGCGGGAGTGATGTGCGCCAAGGGGCTGGCAACCGGTGCAGGTCTGCCGCTGGTCGGCGTCAACCACCTGGCGGGTCATGCCCTGACGCCGCGCCTGACGGATCAGGTGGCCTTTCCCTATCTGATGTTGCTGGTCTCGGGAGGACATTGTCAGTTTCTGCTGGTCCGCGGGACTGATGATTTCACACGGCTTGGTGGCACGATCGACGACGCGCCGGGTGAGGCCTTCGACAAGACCGCGCGTCTGCTGGGCCTTCCCCAGCCCGGCGGTCCTTCGGTAGAAGCCGAGGCACGGCACGGTGACCCGGCGCGATTTTCGTTTCCCAGACCACTGCTTGACCGCGAGGGCTGCGACATGTCCTTCTCCGGTTTGAAGACCGCGTTGTTGCGTTTGCGCGACAAGGTAGTCGCCGAGAAGGGTGGAATGACGCCTCGGGACCGCGCTGATCTGTCTGCCGGATTCCAGATGGCCGTGGCTGACGTTCTTGCCGAGAAGACGCGGCGCGCCCTTGCAATCTATCTGTCGGAACAAGTGTCTGTCCCGGTTCTGGCGGTTGCCGGAGGTGTCGCAGCGAACCGGCTGATCCGTGCGAAACTAGAGACTGTTGCAGCGGAGAATGGCGTTTCCTTTGTCGCGCCACCGCTGTCTTTGTGCACAGACAACGCCGCCATGATAGCCTATGCAGGATTGGAGCGTTTTCGTGCAGGCGGGATGGACGACATGACGCTGGCGGCACGACCGCGCTGGCCGCTGGACCGGACCAGCCCCGCGCTTCTGGGCAGCGGGAAAAAGGGGGCCAAGGCGTGATCACCGTTCTGGGAGCAGGGGCATTCGGCACGGCTCTGGCGATTTCGCTATCCGATGCGGGGCAGGACGTTTCTCTTTGGTCCCGCGATGCGGATCAAGTCATGGCGATGCAGGACAGACGCGAGAATGCGGCTCGCTTGCCCGGTGTCGCTTTCCCGGACAAGCTGACTCCTTGCGCGACGATCCCCCCAGGCTCCGGCCCGGTGTTGCTGGCCGTGCCGATGCAGCGGTTGCGCGACCTGATACTGGCTCATGGCAGCCTGCTGCGCGACCGCGAGTTGGTCGCCTGCTGCAAGGGAATCGAGCTGACGACGACGCTCGGTCCGATTGCGATTTTGGCGGACTTGATGCCGGGCAATACGGCAGCCATCCTCACGGGGCCCAGTTTTGCGCAGGACATTGCCATGGGTCTGCCAACGGCGCTGACCCTGGCCTGCACCGATGCAGAACGCGGCAAAGCCCTGCAACAGTGTCTGACAACGCGGAATATCAGAGTTTATCGCACGACTGACACCATCGGAGCGGAGCTGGGTGGCGCGCTGAAAAACGTGATCGCCATCGCCGCTGGGGCCGTGATCGGTGCCGGTCTGGGCGACAGTGCACGCGCAGCCCTTATGACACGTGGCTTCGCGGAAATGCAGCGCCTTGCCCTTGCCTTGGGCGCGCAGTCAGAGACGCTTTCGGGTCTTTCCGGTTTCGGCGACCTGGTCCTGACCTGCACAAGCCCGCAAAGCAGGAACATGCGGTTCGGCCTGTCCCTTGGTCGAAATGAGAGCTTTGATCCCAGTATCACGGTCGAGGGCGCGGCAACGGCGCGGGCGGCCCTGAAACGTGCGGAAGCGCTTGAACTTGAAATGCCCATCACCTCGGCCGTGGTTGCCATGCTTGACGGAAAGGTCAACCTGCGCCAAGCCATGAACATGCTTCTCTCACGTCCCCTGAAGGAGGAATGAATGCTCGTTGCCCTGATCGCCCGCGACAAGACCGGCGCCCTCGAGACCCGTCTGGCCAATCGCGCCGCACATCTGGATTATGTCACGCAGTCCGGGGTCGTCCGCGAGGCAGGTCCCTTGCTGGACAAGGATGAGCAAATGATCGGCTCGCTCCTCATCCTCGAAGTCGAGGATATGGAAGCCGCGATGCGTTGGGCAGCTGGCGATCCCTATGCCAAAGCGGGTCTGTTCCGGGACGTGGAGCTGATCCCCTGGAAAAAGGTCATCGGCTGATGCGCTATTGGTTGTTCAAGTCCGAACCCTCGGTCTGGGGATGGGCCGACCAGGTCGCGCGCGGTGACGCCGGCGAGGAATGGGACGGCGTTCGCAATTATCAGGCCCGCAATTTCATGCGCGAGATGAAGGTCGGCGATCGCGGCTTCTTCTATCATTCGCAAGAGGAAAAGGCCGTCGTCGGGGTGGTCGAGGTCATCGCGCCAGCCCATCCGGACAGCAAGTCGGATGATCCGCGCTGGGAATGCGTCGACATCAGGGCCGTCAAGCCTGTCGTGACCCCCGTGACGCTTGAACAGATCAAGGCCGATCCGCGCCTGACAGAGATGATTTTGGTCAAGAATTCCAGGCTATCTGTTCAGCCTGTTACCGCAGAAGAGTGGAAGATCGTCTGTGGCCTTGCCGGGATTGATCCCTGATCCGAAATGCGCGGGGAGAACCGGCCAAAGCCAGAACCCCCCGCTACCCCACGTGCTCCCTACACACCACACGTGAACTTTGGAAAAGGTTCCGGCCATACTGGCCCGATGGATCAACACTACACTGGCCACGACAAACCGGCAAATCCGGAGTGCTGAAAATTTGCTTCAAACAATCGAACGCCCGCCGATTGGCAGGCGTTTCCTTTTGTCGTCAGATGCTTACTTGTAGACGGCTTCTTTGCCGAAATGCTTGGTCAGCATGTAGTAAACAACGACGCGATACTTGTTCCGCTCTGACTTGCCGTAGGTTTCGATCACGGAATTGATCGCCTCCATCAACTTGGGGCTGTCCGGCAGGCCAAGCTTCTTCATCAGGAAATTGGTCTTCACGGTTTCCAGTTCGCTTTCCTGCGAACCTGCAACCGTCGAGGAATCCGCGTTATAGATCGCGGGGCCGCACCCGATCGTGACCTTGGTCAAAAGATCCATATCAGGCTGCATGCCACATTTGTTCTTCAGATCGTCCGCATATTTGGCGATCAGATCGTCACGCTTTCCCATACTCAAGCTCCCTTTCTCGATAAAAATGTCAGTCCAAAGGACGGCGCGGCCATTGGGCCCCACGGGAACGTTACCGAGTCTGCGACAACACACAACGATTTTATCAACAATTGGAATGCAAAACGGCCCGCACATTGGCGGGCCGTCGCATCAGTTCAATCCGAAAGGATCAGTAGCGATAGTGTTCGGACTTGAAGGGGCCATCAGGCGATACACCGATGTAGGACGCCTGATCCGGGTCCAGCTTTGTGAGTTTCACACCGATCCGCTCCAGATGAAGGCGCGCCACTTTTTCGTCCAGTTCCTTGGGCAGGATATAGACGCCGGGCTTGTATTCGTCACCCTTGGTCCAGAGTTCGATCTGCGCGAGAACCTGATTGGTGAAGCTGGCCGACATCACGAAGGACGGGTGACCGGTGGCGTTGCCAAGGTTCAGCAAGACGGCCTTCGGACAGCAGGATGATACGGTTGCCCGAAGGCATCTCGATCATGTCCACCTGTTCCTTGATGTTCGTCCATTTGTGGTTCTTCAGTGCGGCAACCTGAATCTCATTGTCGAAATGGCCGATGTTGCCGACGATGGCCATGTCCTTCATCGCGCGCATATGCTCGATGCGGATCACGTCGCGGTTGCCGGTGGTGGTGATGAAGATATCGGCCGAACCGACGACGTCCTCCAGAAGAACGACCTCGAACCCGTCCATTGCGGCTTGCAGCGCGCAAATCGGATCAACCTCGGTCACCTTGACGCGGGCACCTGCACCCTGCAGCGAAGCGGCCGAGCCTTTGCCGACGTCGCCGTAACCGCAGACGACGGCAACCTTGCCGGCCATCATGGTGTCTGTGGCGCGACGGATACCGTCGACCAGCGATTCCTTGCAGCCGTATTTGTTGTCGAACTTCGACTTGGTCACGCTGTCGTTCACGTTGATCGCGGGGAAGGGCAGCAGGCCCTTCTTGTGCAGATCATAGAGGCGATGCACGCCAGTCGTCGTTTCCTCGGACACGCCCTTGATCGCGTCGCGTGTCTTGGTGAACCAACCGGGGCTTGCCGCCATGCGCTTCTTGATCTGCGCCTTGATGACTTCTTCTTCCTCGGATTGCGGCACGGGGATGATCTCCTCGCCTGCTTCGGCGCGCGCACCGAGCAGGACATAGAGCGTCGCATCGCCGCCATCGTCGAGGATCATGTTGGCGCCCTCGGGGAACATGAAAGACTTGTCGAGGTAATCCCAATGCTCTTCAAGGGTCTGACCCTTGATCGCGAAAACCGGCGTGCCGCCTGCAGCGATCGCCGCCGCGGCGTGGTCTTGCGTCGAGAAGATGTTGCAGGAGGCCCAGCGCACATCCGCGCCCAGCGCCACGAGCGTTTCGATCAGGACAGCGGTCTGAATCGTCATGTGCAGCGAGCCGACGATCCGCGCACCCTTGAGCGGCTGGCTGGCGCCGTACTCGGCGCGGCAAGCCATCAGTCCCGGCATTTCCGTTTCAGCGATATCCAGTTCTTTGCGGCCATAGGCGGCAAGCGCGATATCCTTTACGATGTAGTCTTTGGCCATCTGGGCACCCTTCATGCAAACTCTTTAGCCGCTGCCCGTATCACTCTTTGATCCGTGCGACAATCTTCGAAAGAATTAGGGCAGATGTAGCGTTTGTCAGGACCCGGTACAGACCGACTTGCACCATTCCGCGCAAGCAGACCATAAAAAGGCGTCACACTGACCGGAGAGCGTAGATGCCCAAACCGCCCCGCGCCTGGCAAAGGATGCTGTCAGGCCGCCGCCTTGATCTTCTGGACCCGACGCCTGTCGATATCGAGATCGAAGATATCGCCCATGGTCTGGCCTTTGTCGCCCGCTGGAACGGTCAGACGCGGGGAGACTATGCCTATTCCGTCGCAGAACACTCTTTGCTGGTGGAAACCCTGTTCAGCCGTATGGCGCCGGGGATTTCACCGAAGTGGCAACTGGCCGCTCTTTTGCATGACGCGCCGGAATATGTGATCGGTGACATGATCAGCCCGGTCAAATCTGCCGTGGGACCGGGTTACGAAGACTTGGACGCGCGCTTGACGGCCGCCATCCATATCCGCTTCGGGCTGCCTGCCACGATCCCGGCCGCGATCAAGAAGCAGATCAAACAAGCGGACCGCATCAGCGCCTGGATGGAGGCTGTCGCCATAGCAGGCTTTACCGAAGCCGAAGCGGACAAGTTGTTCAGTAAGCCGGATCAGTCTCTGATCCGTGGACTTTCCATCCATTTGCGCCCACCCGTCGCTGTGCGAAACGACTATACAGCACGCCATCACGCTCTGCTGGCGGAAATCGGCTAAGAGTCAGATCAGGAACTCGGCCAGGGTCTCGTCATTGGTGATGTCGCGATATGTGAAACCGGCTTTGTTCAATTTGAACAGAAGCGACGTGAAATTCTGCGCCTCGGTGGTTTCGATCCCGATCAGAACCGAACCGAAGTTGCGCGCCGATTTCTTGAGGTATTCGAACCGGGCGATATCGTCGTCGGGACCAAGGATGTTCAGGAACTCCTTGAGCGCGCCAGGGCGCTGCGGCATCCGAAGGATGAAGTATTTCTTCACCCCGGAGTAGCGCTGCGCCCGCTCTTTCACTTCGGGAAGACGCTCGAAATCGAAATTGCCACCAGAGGTGACGCATACGATCGTCTTTCCCTTGATGCGATCCGCCACATCGACCAGCGCATCGACCGCCAGCGCGCCCGCAGGCTCCAGAACGATTCCTTCGACATTCAGCATCTCGAGTATGGTGGTGCAAATCCGGTCCTCGGGCGCAGTCACGACGTCATGCGGATCCACATCCTTGAGCCGCGCAAACGTCTTCACGCCAATACAGGCTACGGCAGCGCCATCGACAAAGGTATTGACCTTGTCCAGCATCACAGGGCGCCCGGCCGACAACGCGGCCTGAAAACTGGCGCCGCCCAAGGGCTCGACGAACGTATAGCCGGGCTGTGTCCCGAAAAAACTGCGCACCCCTGCCGACAAACCGCCGCCACCCACGGGCAAAAGGATGTGGTCCGGCACCCGCCCCAGTTCCTCGAGTATCTCGACCGCAACGGAAGCCTGACCTTCGATGACGTCGGCATCATCGAACGGGGACAGGAAGTGCCCGCCCTTTTCCTTGCAAAACGTCTGGGCCGAGGCCAGCGTATCGTCGAAATAGTCACCCTTGAGCTTGATCTCGACCGCGTCGCCCCCGAACATGCCTGTCTTCTGGATCTTCTGTTGCGGGGTTGTCACCGGCATGAAGATCACACCCTTGACCCCGAAATGACGGCACATGAAGGCGACGCCCTGTGCGTGATTGCCTGCCGACGCACATACGAACAACCGTCTGTCAGGATCGGCAGCCAGAACCTTGCGCATCGCGTTGAAGGCGCCGCGCAGCTTGTAAGAGCGCACGGGCGACAGATCCTCGCGTTTCAGCCAGATGTCGGCCTCGAAGCGGTCGGACAGATGCGCGTTCCGCAACAGCGGAGTAGCGGGAAAAACCTCGCGCATGGCGCGTTCGGCAGCGCGGGCCTGATCTTGAAACTGGGTCATTCCCGATCTCTGGCCCAGCTTGGCCTGCCGCGCAAGCCAAAGCTGCGGCGGCCCCGCCTCCTTGCCCTGCGTCACAAAACCCGGTAATCGCCGCAAAACGCATTCAGTGGGGAAAAACACATGTCCGCGCCCAAGAAAGTCGTGCTGGCCTATTCCGGCGGCCTTGATACCTCGATCATCCTGAAATGGCTGCAAACCGAGTATGGCTGCGAGGTCGTGACCTTCACCGCCGATCTGGGCCAGGGCGAGGAGCTGGAGCCGCCCGCGCCAAGGCAGAGTTGCTGGGGATCAAGCCCGAGAACATCTATATCGAAGATGTGCGCGAGGAATTTGTCCGCGATTTCGTCTTCCCGATGTTCCGCGCCAATGCGCTCTATGAAGGGCTGTATCTGCTGGGCACATCCATCGCGCGCCCGCTGATTTCCAAGCGTCTGGTCGAGATTGCCGCCGAAACCGGTGCCGATGCCGTGGCGCATGGCGCGACCGGCAAGGGCAACGATCAGGTGCGCTTCGAACTGAGCGCCTATGCGCTGAACCCCGAGATCAAGGTCATCGCGCCCTGGCGTCGAGTGGGATCTGACCAGCCGCACCAAGCTGATCGAATTCGCCGAGAAGCAACCAGATCCCGATCGCCAAGGACAAGCGCGGCGAGGCGCCGTTCAGTGTGGATGCCAACCTGCTGCACACGTCTTCCGAGGGCAAGGTGCTGGAGGACCCGGCCGAAGAGGCCCCCGATTACGTCTATCAGCGCACTGTTTCGCCTGAGGACGCGCCGAATACACCGGAGTATCATCGAAGATCGCTTCGAACGCGGCGACGCAGTGGCGATCAATGGCGAGCCGATGAGCCCGGCGACGATCCTGACCAAGCTGAACGAACTGGGCGGCAAGCACGGTATCGGGCGGCTGGATCTCGTGGAAAACCGCTTTGTCGGCATGAAATCACGCGGCATCTATGAGACACCGGGCGGCACCGTCCTGCTCGAGGCGCATCGCGGTATTGAACAGATCACGCTGGACGCAGGCGCAGGCCACCTCAAAGACAGCATCATGCCGCGCTATGCCGAACTGATCTACAACGGGTTCTGGTTCAGCCCCGAACGCGAAATGCTGCAGGCCCTGATCGACAAGAGCCAGGAGCATGTGACCGGCACGGTTCGGCTGAAACTCTACAAAGGCATGGCGACCAGTGTGGGTCGCTGGTCGGATCACATCGCTCTATTCCGAAGCGCATGTGACCTTCGAGGATGACGCGGGTGCCTATGACCAGAAGGACGCGCAGGGCTTTATCCAGTTGAACGCGCTGCGCCTGAAGCTGATCGCCACGCGGAACCGTCGCATAAAAGGCTGAAACAGTCTCTGATTTGCGCGAGACAAGGGCGGCCACGTGCCGCCCTTTTGCTTTTGGATCAGAGCTTCAATCCCTCAAGCCGATGATAGTGCGGAAGGGCTTGCTCCACGAGATCGCCCGCCGCACCTGTCAGAACAGGCGGTGGACCCTCTGCCGGAGCAAAACCGGTTGACGCATGAACTGCGCCATACCAATGCGGCGCCCAGACGCCATCAGACTGGATGCCCGCCTTCAGGCCAGGACAGCATCGCCGGATCGAAAGGCAGATCCAAGGCATCACAGAGCCGGGTCAGCATCCCTTCGCGGGTCACGGCGAATGTCTGCGGAATCGATCACAATCGGATTGATGCCCTGCGATAAGAGCTGGTCGAAAATCTCGGTCTGCTGGATAAAACCGATATCCGCCAGGGTCGGATGGTCGTATTTCGCGCCGAAGCTGGCCACAACCCGCGCCGGATGGCGGATCAGAAACACATGTCGCACATGGGCGAACCAGCCTCGAGGAATGCCTGGGATCATGTGCTGGGTCATGTGCTTCTGGTAGAAATGCGGCTTCTCCCCCGGCACAGGGCCAGTCAGCATCACCGCTACCTGATCCGGGTCGGTGGGCTGAGACTTGATGATCTGCTCCCGCATCGGATGGTCCAGTCCGGTCCGGGCCAGATAGGCCGCATAGAAAGGTTCGTCCACAACAGCAAAATCAGCGCGCGCCCCGAAGGAATACATCATCGCCGTTGAAAGATTCCGCGGCCCGGACCACATGGCGATCCGCATGGTCAGGCTGTTTCCCGCTGGATCAGAGCCTGATAGAGCATCCGGATATGCTTGGTCAGAGGTCCCATCTCTCCGTCGCCGATCTGACGCCCGTCAATCATGCTCACGGGCGTCTGCGCGCCGAAGGTGCCAGTCAGAAATGCCTCGTCCGCACCATAGGTGTCGACAAGCGAATAGTTCCGCTCGAACACGGGGATCCCGTTTTCGCGGCACAGGTCGATCACCTTTTGCCGCGTTATCCCGTTCATGCAGTAGTCACCCGTGCTGGTCCAGACCTGCCCCTTGCGCACGATGAAGAAGTTGCACGCGTTTGTCGTGTTCACGAAACCATGCACATCCAGCATCAGCGCCTCGTCCGCACCGGCCTTTTCGGCGGCAATACAGGCAAGTATGCAGTTCAGCTTGGAATGGCTGTTCAGCTTGGGGTCCTGCGTCATTGGCAGACCCCGCAGATGCGGCACGGTCGCCAAACGGATCGGGCGCGGGATGCTTGGCTTGGAATGTTCCATGATGATCGCGATGGTCGGACCCTGCCGCGACAGCGAAGGGTGCTGAAACGGACGCGTCTTGACCCCGCGCGTGACCATCAGCCGGGCATGCGCATCCTCGGTCATGCCGTTTGCTGATTGCGTGTCTAACACAGGCCTGAAATGACCTGTTCGCGGGTCATGCCGATGTCCAGGTCAATGGCCTTCGCGGCTTCGAACAGGCGGTCCATATGCTCTTCGATAAAAGCCCATTTCCCGTTATAGAGGCGTATGCCCTCCCAGACGCCATCACCCAGCATGAAGCCGCTGTCATAAACACTGACCAGGGCTTCGGCTTTGGGCACGATGCGACCGTTCAGCCAGATTTTGATCGTCTCATTCCGGGCGTCCTCGGCCGCTTGATGGGTCGTCACGTGATCGTTCATCCGCCTCTCCTGTTTTGGTGAAGGCTAGACGGGAAAACACGGCTTGGAAAGTCGTTCACAGCGCCTCACCCTTGCGTGACAAGGCCGGTCAGGGGCTATGCGACGGCGCGATTCGGGCGCAATCTGATCACCTGATGGAGGTGACCGATGAATTGGCACACAAGCGACGTAAAGATGATCGTTCTGGCCCTCGCAATGGCGGCCGGGTTTGGATTGAAGGGCCAAGTCGCCCATGCAGCGGAACAACAGGTTTTGACCGTTGCAGGCGGCTGCTTCTGGTGCGTCGAGGCTGATTTCGAGAAAGTCCCCGGCGTCGCGGAAGTGGTTTCAGGCTATACCGGCGGCACGACCGAAAACCCGACCTACAAACAGGTGACGGCGGGCCGCAGCGGGCATTATGAGGCAGTGCAGATCATGTTCGACCCGGCCAAGGTGTCGCGCGAAACACTGCTGTCGATGTTCATGCGCTCGGTCGACCCGACCGATGCCGGCGGCCAGTTCTGTGATCGTGGAGAGAGCTATCGCACGGCGATTTTCGTGTCTGATCAAGCCGAAAAGGCACTTGCCGAAGCTGTAGAGGCAAAGGCAAAAGCGCAGCTTGGCAAGACCATCGTCACTCCGATCCTGCCTGCGGCACCATTCTACGCGGCAGAGGACTATCACCAGGATTACTACAAGGGTGATAACCGGGTGCTGACGCGGTTCGGCGCGATCAAGCAATCGGACGCCTACAAGCGTTACCGGGAAGGCTGCGGCCGGGATGCAACGCGTTCGGCAGCTTTGGGGAGATCAGGCTCCCTTCGCAGGCGGCTGATCCATCTGCTGAATCTCAAGAAGGTCAGGGATCACATCGGCGGTCCCGACTCGTGTCACCATCAGCGCCGCGGCCTTGGTCGCGAGAGTAATGGCCTGTGCCATTGGCATCCCGCGATCCAACCCCGCCAACAGATAGCCTGTGAACGTATCACCCGCCCCGGTTGTATCGACCGGCGTGACGGGAATGGCCGGAAAATCGACGACCTGTCCCGAAGCCCCCTGAAACCAGCGACAGCCTTGCGCCCCAAGCGTCACGATCACATCGCCAGACCGGCAGATCACCCGGCGCCTTCCCCAGCGCCTGCTCCAGCTGCGAAGCCTCGACAGCATTCAGGATCAGCATGTCGAGATAGGGCAAAACCGCCCGCACCGCATCCGCGTCGAACGGGGCGGCGGCATAGACCACACGCAGCCCAAGATTAGAGCCTGTTTCGGCGCTGAACGCCTGATGCGTCGTTTCGTTCTGCATCAGGAGGATATCGCCCGGCGACGCCTCGGCCAGTGCCAGACCGATCTGGTCTCTGATCTATTGCATGGTTTGCCCCGGGATTGATGATGATCGTGTTCTCGCCATCCGGGTCCAGACAGGATGATCGCATGGCCCGTGACGCTGATCAACGACAGCGATATGGCGGGTATCGACCCCGTATTCGGTCAACAAGTCCCGCGCCCAGCGCCCATCCGCACCAACCGCGCCGATATGCACGACACGCGCCGCACCGCGCGCCGCCGCAACGGACATGTTGGCACCCTTGCCACCCAAGCCGCGCCGCAAAGCGGTCGACGGCAAGTGTTTCGCCGGGTCGCGGGCAGATGTGGGACTGAATAGAGCAAATCTGCATTGATCGAGCCAAGATTGAAGATCGCCATGTCGCCCCTTGTTCTACCGGTCAGCCGATCTTGCAGGCCGCCAGAACGGCCATGTTGAGAATGTCATTCGCGGTCGAGCTGGTCGAACAGATCTGGATCGGACTGCATCGACGCCGGACAAGATCGGTCCGATCACGGTGGCGCCTGCCATTTCCTGCATCAGCTTGACCGAGATTGAAGCCGAGTGGCGCGCAGGCACCACAAGGATGTTCGCCGGACCGGTCAGTCGCTGGAACGGATAGCCTGCCTGCGCGCGCGGGTTCAGCGCAACGTCGACGGTCATCTCTCCTTCAAACTCGAAATCGACACCCCGCGCCTCGAGAACCATCGGGCGCCCGGTGCATCTTTTCGGCCCGTTCCGACCGGGGATACCCGAAGGTCGAGAAGCTGACAGAAAGCCACCCGCGGCTCCAGGCCCAGGTCACGGGCTACATCGGCGGCACGCTCGGCAATGGTCGGCAAGGTCGTTTTCGTCCGGCCATTCATGCACGAGCGTGTCGGCAATCAGCACGATCCGCCCCTTGTGCAACAGGGCTGTCACCCCGGCAGCGCCATGCGAGGCATCGGCGTCAAAGACATGGTTGATCAATTCCATCACATGGGCGGACTTCCGGGTGGCACCCGTGACCAGACCATCGCCATGCCCATGGGCCAGCATCAGCGCCGAAAAGACATGCCGGTCCCGCGCGGCCAGCCTGTGCACATCATGCCGGTCAAAGCCTTTGCGCTGAAGCCGCTGATAGAGAAACTCCTTATAGACTTCGAGGTGCGGGGTATTGGCGGCGTTCACCACTTCAAGCTCGGCCACGGCATCGGCCATCCCGGCTGCCTCCAGCTTGGCCTTGACGTCATCGTCGCGTCCGACGATGAGCGCCTTGCCCAGACCGGATCGCTGATACATGACGGCGGCGCGCAACACGCGCGGATCATCACCTTCGGCAAAAATCATCTGCGCCTGCGTGGCGCGGGCGCGGGCGTTGATACCGCGCAGGATGTTGGCGGTCGGGTCCATCCGCCCCTTGAGACTGACCTCATAGGCATCCATGTCGATGATGGGACGCCGCGCCGCACCGGTTTTCATCCCCGCACGTGCCACAGCTGGCGGAATGCGGTAGATCAGACGCGGGTCGAAAGGCGTGGGGATGATGTAGTCGCGCCCAAAGCTGAGGTTCTTGCCATAGGCCATGGCAACCTCGTCCGGCACATCCTCTCGCGCCAGTTCGGCCAGCGCCTCGGCGCAGGCGATCTTCATTTCGTCATTGATGGCGCGGGCGTGGATATCCAAGCGCACCGCGGAAGAGATAGGGAAACCCGAGGACGTTGTTGACCTGGTTGGGGTAGTCGGACCGTCCTGTCGCCACGATCGCATCGGGTCGCACGGCATGGGCTTCTTCGGGGGTGATCTCGGGATCGGGATTGGCCATCGCAAAGATAACCGGATCGGGGGCCATCGATTCGACCATTGCCGCCGTCACGGCGCCTTTGGCCGAAACGCCAAGAAAGACATCTGCGCCCTTCATCGCCTCTTCCAGTGTGCGCAGATCGGTGCGGGCGGCATGGGCCGACTTCCACTGGTTCATGCCATCGGTGCGGCCCTGATAGATCACACCCTTGGTGTCGCACATGATGCAATTGTCTTGCTTCGCACCCATGGACTTGAGCAGTTCAAGACAGGCGATCCCCGCTGCCCCTGCCCCGTTCAGAACGATCCGGACATCTTCGATCTTCTTGCCCGACAGGTGCAGCGCGTTGATCAGACCCGCGGCGCAGATCACGGCTGTGCCATGCTGGTCATCGTGAAAGACGGGGATATCCATCACCTCTTTCAGACGCTGCTCGATGATGAAACATTCCGGTGCCTTGATGTCCTCAAGGTTGATGCCGCCAAAGGTCGGACCCATCAGGCGCACGGCATTGATGAACGCTTCGGGGTCTTCGGTATCAAGCTCGATGTCGATGCTATTCACGTCGGCGAAACGTTTGAACAGAACCGCCTTGCCTTCCATCACCGGCTTCGAGGCCAACGCACCCAGATTGCCCAAGACCCAGAACGGCCGTCCCGTTCGAGATGACCGCCACCAGGTTGCCCTTGTTGGTATAATCATAGGCGGTTTCGGGGGCCGCAGCGATTTCCTCACAGGGAACGGCCACGCCCGGAGAATAGGCCAGCGACAGATCCCGCTGCGTCGTCATCGGCACGGTGGCCGTGATCTCGAACTTGCCGGGCGTCGGCTCCATGTGAAAGGCCAAGGCCTCTTCGCGGGTCAGTCTGGTCTTTGTCATACGCTTTGGCCTGTTCCTCTTGCGGGTTCAGGCGTCATATCCTGCCCGGCCACGCGCCTCAACGGTTTTGCGTTTTCGGCTTTCACCGCATGGTCGGGATTTGTAAGGTCCACCCTGCAAACGAGGGGGCAGCCGTGACATCCGACTACGCCGCAGCAACGCCGATGATGGCGCAATACCTGGGGATCAAGGCGCAGTATCCCGGTGCGTTGCTGTTTTATCGAATGGGCGATTTCTACGAGATGTTCTTCGATGATGCGGTTGCTGCATCGCAGGCTCTGGATATTGCGCTGACAAAGCGCGGGCAGCACGAAGGTCAGGACATCCCCATGTGTGGCGTGCCGGTCCATTCGGCGGAAGGCTACCTGCTGACTCTGATCCGCAAGGGATTTCGCGTCGCCGTCTGCGAACAACTGGAAGACCCGGCCGAGGCCAAGAAGCGGGGCGCCAAATCCGTGGTGAAGCGTGATGTGGTCCGGCTGGTGACGCCCGGCACACTCACCGAGGAATCCCTGCTTGAGGCACGGAGAAACAACTACCTCTGCGCCTATGCAATGGTGCGCGATGAGGCGGCCTTGGCCTGGGTCGACATCTCGACAGGCGAATGCCATGTGATGCCCCTGTCCCCGGTCAGATTGGGGCCAGAGCTGGCCCGGCTGATGCCCTCCGAAGTGGTGGTGTCCGAAGCGGCGGAAGCCGATCTGGCCGGAATCGTGACTGAATCCGGGGCGTCCCTGACTCCTCTGGGCCGCGCTGCATTTGACAGCACCGGCGGCTGAGAAACGGCTTTGCGCGCTATACGGGATCGGGTCGCTGGATGCCTATGGCAGCTTTACCCGTGCCGAAGTCTCGGCGCTTGGCGCTGTTGTTGAATACCTGGACATTACGCAGAAAGGCAAACTGCCGCTTTTGCGTCCTCCCCTGCGGGAGGCCGAGGCGGGGGTGATGCAGATCGACGCCGCCACCCGGCGAAATCTGGAGTTGACCCACGCACTTTCCGGGGGACGTGCGGGGTCTCTGCTCTCGGCAATTGACCGCACCGTCACCGCGGGCGGCGCCCGTTTGCTGGAACGGCGCCTGTCCAGCCCGTCCCGTGACCTGGAGACTCGTGCAGGACAGGCTCGATTCCGTGGCATTCGCCTTTGAGAACAGCCGACTTTGCGCTGATCTCCGCGACGCGCTGCGCAAGGTGCCCGATCTCGATCGCGCGCTGTCACGGCTGGCGCTGGACAGGGGCGGGCCGCGCGATCTGGCCGCCATTCGCAATGGCTTGGAGCAGGCGGACAAGATCGCAGCTTTTGATCGAGGGCTGTGAGTTGCCAACGCTGCTGGGCGAAACAACGGCTGATCTGCGCGGACATGTGGACGTGCTGGACCTGCTGGATCAGGCCCTTGTCGCAGAGCCCCCGCTTCTGGTGCGCGATGGAGGCTTCATCGCGGCCGGTTACGACAGCGAACTGGATCAGATGCGCAGCCTGCGCGATGAAGGCCGCTCTGTCATAGCCCGGATGCAAACCGACTATGCCGGCCAGACTGGCATCCAGTCGCTGAAGATCAAGCATAACAATGTGCTCGGCTATTTCATCGAGGTCACCGCGACCCACGCCGAGCGGATGCTGTCCGAGCCCCTGTCGGACATCTTCCGCCATCGGCAGACAACGGCCAACCAACTGCGGTTCACCACGCCCGACCTGACAGAGATGGAGACACGCATCCTGAACGCGGGCGGTCATGCTCTTGAGATCGAAAAGCGGCTCTATTCCGAGCTGAGACAGGCCGTATTGGACAGCGCTGCCCGGATCAGTGCCACGGCACGTGCACTTGTCCGAGCTTGATCTTGCTACTGCCTTGGCGGACCTCGCGCGGGGTGAGAATTGGACGCGGCCGCATGTCGATGCCTCGCGCGCGCCTTTTGATCGAAGGCGGGCGGCATCCGGTGGTCGAACAGGCGCTGCGCAAACAGGGTGGCGCGCCCTTTGTGGCCAATGACTGCGATCTGGGAGATGGCTCGGATATCTGGCTTCTGACCGGGCCGAACATGGCGGGCAAATCAACCTTTCTGCGACAGATCGCCCTGATTGCGCTTTTGGCGCAAATGGGCAGCTTCGTGCCTGCGACGCGGGCCAAGATCGGGCTGGTCAGCCAGATTGTTCAGCCGCGTCGGCGCGTCAGATGATCTGGCACGTGGACGATCGACCTTCATGGTCGAAATGGTGGAAACCGCCGCGATTTTGAACCAGGCGGACGACCATGCATTGGTGATCCTGGACGAAATCGGGCGCGGCACCGCGACTTATGATGGTCTGTCCATCGCATGGGCCACGCTGGAACATCTGCATGACGCAAACCGCTGCCGTGCGCTGTTTGCTACCCACTATCATGAATTGACCGCGCTGGCGGGCAAGCTCGCGCGGGTCGACAACGCAACGGTCACCGTCAAGGAGTTCGAAGGCGACGTGATCTTCTTGCATGAAGTGCGCAAGGGTGCTGCCGATCGGTCCTATGGCGTTCAGGTGGCGAAGCTCGCCGGACTTCCCGACGCTGTCGTGAACCGGGCGCGCGTTGTGCTGGATGCGCTGGAAAAAGGAGAGCGTGAAGGCGCGGGCAAGCAAAAAGCCATTATCGACGATCTGCCGCTGTTTTCGATGGCCGCTCCACCACCTCCCCCACCACAGCCAAAAATCATCAAAGCTGGAAGAGCGTATGAACGCCATTCATCCTGACGAACTGAGTCCGCGTGAGGCCCTGCAACTGATCTATGAATTGAAAGAGGCGTCGCAGACCTGACTGCGACGCCTCTTTCAATTGATCGTTTTTCGTATGTTTCAGCTTGCCGGCATGGACGAGACGCCGACCTGCGCCGGACGCAGAAGGCGATCATAGAGCATGAAGCCATCACCCGAGACCTGAATGATGTCACCCGCCTTGGTGCCGGGGACAGGCGCTTCGAACATTGCCTGATGCAGTTGCGGATCGAACCTGTCGCCGACTTGCGGGGTAATCACGGTGATCCCGTGTTTGCCGAACACGCTCAGAAGCTCCCGCAGGGTCAGCTCGACGCCCTCCAGAAGAGGACCGAAGGACGCGCGCTGCTCCTCGGTCGCAACTTCAAGAGCGCGCTTGAGGTTGTCGTGCACAGGCAGCAGATCGCGCGCCAGCTTGGACCCGCCATATTGCTCTGCTTCACGTCGGTCTTTCTCGGAACGCTTCCGGGCATTCTCGGCGTCTGCCAGCGCACGCATGAACCGATCCTTCAGTTCATCACGCTCAGCCCGGAGACTGTCCAACTGGATTGCCTCATCGCTGTATTCCATCGAGTCCTCGGCAAACTCCTCAGCCTCGGCGGCTTCGATATCGTCAAGGAAATCGTCTTTTTTCGGCTCTGCCATCACTCACCTCTAGCTCCGGTCGGATATCATTCTGCCAACCAGTTGTGCCGTGTAGTCCACGATCGGCACAATCCGTCCATAGTTCAGGCGCGTGGGTCCGATGACACCGACCGCACCAATGATCTTACGATCAGCGTTCATATATGGACTGACCACCAAAGAGGAACCCGAAAGTGAGAAAAGTTTGTTCTCCGAGCCAATAAAAATGCGCACACCTTCGCCCTGCTGGGTCAAATCAAGGAACTCGGCGATGTCTTTCTTGCGTTCGAGATCATCAAACAGCGTGCGAATCCTGTCCAACTCCTCATCGCCTCCGGCGACATGCAGCAAGTTAGCCCTGCCACGCACGATCAGGCGCTCTGGCGCTTCACCCTCGCCCGCCCAGACGGCAAGACCGCTTTCAACCAGTGCGTGGGCCAGGCCGTCGATCTCCTGACGGCGCGAGTCGATCTCGCGCCGGATCGCGGTTTGCAGATCAGACAGGGTCTTGCCTTCGATCAGGGCGTTCAGGAAATTCGCTGCCTCCCGCATCGAGGAAGGGGTCTGTCCCGCTGGCGGCGTGAAAATCCGGTTCTCCACATGGCCATCGGCGAATACGAGAACAACAAGCGCGCGGTCATGTCCGAGGCTGACAAACTCGACATGCTTGATCGGCGCCTCATGTTTCGGCGCCAGCACCAGCGATGCACCACGCGTCACACCGGACAGCGCCGTGCTGATCCGGTCCAGCATCCCGCCAACATCCGAGGTATTGCTACCCATCGTCTCATCGATCTTCTGACGATCCTGATCATTCAGGTCGCCCACCTCCAGCAAGCCGTCGACGAACATCCGCAGACCCACGCTGCGTCGGGATACGTCCGGCGCTGACATGCGGACTGCCCAGCAGACCAAGATACTCCAGATCCTGCATGACATTGCGGATCGTTGCCGCGCTGACCTTTTCGCTCATGCTGCGGGTGAGAGTCGCGACTGCCGACCGGATCGCCGTTCTCCAGATACCCTTCGACCACGCGGCGAAAGACTTCGCGCGACCGGTCGTTCATCTCGTCGAGGATGGAGGTTCCTTCTTTCATATCGGGCTTCCCTGATGGATCGCCATTAAAGAGCATGGGGCGCAAAGGTCAATCATGCTTGCGTTTCGGGCGCTGTGGGCTGTATCCCATCGCACAACTCAGGAAAGGTTCCGACATGCGCCCCTCTGGCCGAAAACTAAGCGAAATGCGTCCGATTTCAATTGAAACCGGCGTAACAAAACATGCTGAAGGGTCCTGCATGATCCGCATGGGGGATACTCATGTCCTTTGCACCGCCACGATCGAAGACCGCGTGCCGCCGTTCATCAAGGGAACGGGACTTGGCTGGGTAACCGCGGAATACGGGATGCTGCCCCGATCGACCACCAGCCGGATGCGGCGGGAAGCGACGACCGGCAAGCAAGGTGGCCGCACGGTCGAGATCCAACGCCTGATCGGTCGTTCTCTGCGGGCCGGGGTGGATCGTGTCGCTTTGGGTGAACGGCAGATCACGGTCGATTGCGATGTGATTCAGGCCGATGGCGGCACACGCTGCGCCTCGATCACCGGCGGTTGGGTTGCGCTGCGTCTTGCCGTGGACAAGCTGATGAAAACCGGCGCGGTGATCAGCGATCCGCTGATCGAGCCTGTGGCGGCAGTGTCCTGCGGGATTTATGCAGGGCAGCCGGTTCTGGATCTGGATTACCCCGAAGACAGCGAAGCCGGCGTCGACGGCAATTTCATCATGCTCGCCAGCGGCCAGCTGATCGAAGTGCAGATGTCGGCAGAA
The DNA here is from genome assembly GCA_963715835.1 of uncultured Alphaproteobacteria bacterium. Lineage (GTDB taxonomy): Bacteria > Pseudomonadota > Alphaproteobacteria > Rhodobacterales > Rhodobacteraceae > Seohaeicola. The sequence goes on from CAVQSH010000001.1 coordinate 294,220, forward strand.
GGCGCGACCTATTCGCGCGCGCAGATGAACGAACTGCTGGATCTGGCGGAGCTTGGCGTCAAGGATCTTGTGGCGGCGCAGCGGGCGGCGGTCGATGCGTAAATTTTCCGGCGAACGCCTGCTGGTCGCGACCCACAACAAGGGAAAGCTGGAGGAGATCGCAGATCTCCTTTCGCCCTTCGGGGTCGCTGTCGTGGGTGCCGCCGAGATGGATCTACCTGAACCGGTCGAGACCGAAGACAATTTCATCGGGAACGCCCGGATCAAGGCCCATGCCGCAGCGCGGGCAACAGGCCTGCCCGCGCTGGCGGACGACTCCGGGATCGCGATTGATGCTCTTGGTGGCGCGCCCGGGGTCTATACCGCCGACTGGGCGGAAACACCGCAGGGCCGCGATTTCGTATTGGCGATGACCCGTGCACACAACGAGCTTGAGGCATTGGGCGCCCCCGAACCTCGCACCGCGCGTTTCTGCTGCACTTTGGTTCTGGCCTGGCCGGACGGCCATGACGAAGTGTTCGAGGGTGTCATGCCGGGTCAGGTTGTCTGGCCCATGCGCGGAGATCAGGGTCACGGCTATGATCCGATCTTCCAGCCCGATGGGTATGACATCACCTTCGGCGAAATGGACCGCTGGGAAAAGAACCGCATCAGCCATCGCGCCGATGCCTTCAAAAAACTGGTTGCTGGCTGTTTTGGCTGAAGATTGGCAACAGGGCGGCTTCGCCATCTATCTGCACTGGCCCTTCTGTCAGGCCAAATGCCCCTATTGCGATTTCAATAGTCACGTCGCCCGGGAGATTGATCAATCCCGCTGGCTCCGCGCCTATCTGGCCGAAATCGACCGCTATGCCGAACTGACGCAAGGCCGCGTTCTGACCTCGATCTTCTTTGGCGGTGGGACGCCCAGCCTGATGAACCCTGATGTGGTTCATGGTGTTCTGGACAGGATCAGACAGCACTGGCCGCGCGCCAATGATCTGGAAGTTACCCTTGAAGCCAATCCCGGGTCCGTTGAGGCGGGTCGCTTCAAAGCCTATGCTGAAGCAGGCGTGAGCCGGGTTTCCATGGGAATCCAAGCACTTAACGATCATGATCTGCAAAGACTTGGTCGCATACACACCACCGCCGAGGCGATGGTCGCGTTCGATGTCGCACGCAAACAGTTCGATCGGGTCAGTTTCGATCTTATCTATGCAAGACAGGATCAGACCCTCGCGGCCTGGAAAAGCGAGTTGAAACAAGCGCTTGGCATGGCGATTGACCATCTTTCGCTATACCAGTTGACAGTTGAGGATGGCACTGCCTTCGGTGATCGCTATGCTCGGGGCAAACTGAAAGGCCTGCCCCCGGACGATCTTTCAGCTGATATGTACCAAGCGACGCAGGACATTTGCGAAGACGCCGGATTTCTCACCTACGAAGTCTCGAACCATGCGCGTCCTGGGGCAGAGTCGCGCCATAACAGGGTCTATTGGCGCTATGGTGACTACATTGGTATCGGCCCCGGTGCGCATGGGCGCTTGAGCCTCGACGGTCAGCGCCTTGCAACCGAGGCGTGGAGCAATCCGGGGAAATGGCTGGACACGGTTGATAACGGGTTTGGCGAGAAAGAAAGAGTCGCCCTGACAGGCGAAGATCAGGCCAATGAATTCCTGATGATGGGCTTGCGATTGGCCGAAGGGATCGACCCCTCTCGCTTCGAGGCGCTAGCCGGCCATCCGCTGCCTGAAAATCGGCTGGAGCATCTGACAGAGCTTGGCATGATCGAAAGAAGTGACGCGGCCCTGAAAGTCACCCGCCAAGGCCGGATGGTTCTGAATGCGATCCTGGCAGACCTCCTATCGGACTGATCCGATCAGGAGCCCAGCCTCTGGCAAAGATCGTCCAGCTCGTCCAGCGATGTATAGCGGATCGAAATCACACCTGACTCCTGCCCCTTGTCGTGCTGTATCGTCACTTTCATCCCGATGTTCGCCGCCAGATCTGCTTCCAATGCGCGCGTATCTGCATCCTTCTCGGATGGCTTTTGCGGCTTGGGCGCAGAAATGGTGTCTGACGCGCCCTCGGCCACAGCCCTCTTCGCAAGGCGCTCGGTCTCTCGGACCGATAGATCCTGCTGAATGACCTTTCGCGCAAGACCGGCCGGATCCGTGGCGGTGATCAACGCCCGCGCATGGCCTGCGGACAACTGACCGTCACGCAGATACCCCTGAACCTCCTCGGGTAATTGCAGAAGTCTGACCAGGTTAGCGATATGGCTGCGACTTTTTCCAAGCACAGAAGACAGCTTATCTTGTGTGTGTCCGAACTTTTCCATCAACTGCTTGTATCCAGCAGCCTCCTCAACCGGATTGAGATCAGCCCGCTGGATGTTTTCGATAATCGCAATCTCGAGAACTTCGGTATCGTCGAAGTCACGCACCAACACTGGCAATTCATGAAGTTGTGCCATTTGGGCAGCGCGCCAGCGGCGCTCGCCCGCAACAATCTCAAAGGTGCCCTCTGCAGCGGCTCGCCGCCGCACGATCAGCGGTTGGATAACGCCCTTTTCCCGAATCGAGGCCGCAAGATCGTCCAGCTGATCTGCACGAAAGCTGCGCCGGGGCTGATCCGGGTTCGGAAAAACCTTCTCGATCGGAACCAAAAGGTCTGGTCTACGGGGCTGGTTGCCGTCGCTGACCCGGTCATCCTGCGCCGAAACGTCCGCCATCAGGGCAGACAGACCGCGGCCCAGGCCGCGTGTCTTGGGTTTGTTCTCGCTCATGGTGCGACACCCTCCTTGGCGGCCACACGGCCGTGATTCGTCAAAAGCTCTTCTGCAAGAGCAACATAGGCACGCGCACCCTTTGAATCCGGATCGTAATCCAGAACCGACTTCGCAAAAGACGGCGCCTCGGACAGACGCACATTCCGGGGAATCACGGTCTGAAAGACAAGTTGACCCAAATTGTCACGCGCATCCGCCTCGACCTGCTGAGACAAGTTGTTGCGTGCGTCATACATGGTCAGCACAACACCTTCGATCCTGAGCGCAGCATTCGCGGTTTGCCGCACCTCGCGGATCGTCAGCATCAACTGCGACAGGCCTTCCAGCGCGAAGAACTCGGACTGCAGCGGCACCAACACGGAATGCGCCGCCACCATCGCGTTGACTGTCAGAAGGTTAAGCGAGGGCGGGCAATCTATCAGGATATAGTCGTAGCCAAGGTCATCCATGGCAAACTGACGCAACGCATCATGCAGCAGGAAGCTGCGCTTTTCGTTCGAAACAAGCTCCACATCAGCCGAGCTCAGATCCACGGTTGCCGGCACGATATGCAAACCTGTCGTTTCAGTGGGCCTGATGACCTCTGACAAGGCGACATCGTCCAGAAGCAACTCATAGGTCGTATATTCACGATCATCGGTGGCGATACCGAGGCCGGTCGAAGCGTTGCCCTGAGGATCAAGATCGACGATCAAAACCTTGCAGCCCAGTCGCGCCAATGCAGCACCAAGGTTGATCGTGGTGGTGGTCTTTCCGACCCCACCTTTCTGATTGGCAATCGCAATGATTCTCGGCCCTGACGGGCGCAACGGATCAGACACGCGCAATATCTCCGATTCTCAGGATCACAGACCCCTCTTCCGTCTCACTTTTAAGGACCTCCAGGCTGAAACGCCACTCAAGACGGGCGGTTTCCACTTCTTTTTCCCAAGTCACGCCCTTGGAGAACAGGGCAATTCCCCCTGCCCTCAGATGGCGAAACGCAAATCCGAGCAGCGTGTTCAAGTCAGCTAGCGCACGCGCTGATACGACATCGGCACCTTGAGGTGGCAAGGCTTCTATTCTGTCGCAGAGAACACGCCCGGGAACGGCTGTTTCTCGTAGTGCTGTTCTCAGAAAGGCTGCCTTCCTGCCGTCGCTTTCAACAAGCGTCACCATTTTTTGTGCTGGACTCTCGGCCGCCAGAATAGCGACAACCAACCCCGGCAACCCTCCGCCACTGCCTAGATCCAGCCAGTGATCGAATGTTTCTGGCCCCTGCCGGTAAACCTGGACCGAGTCATGGATGTGACGGGACCATATGGCTGACACTGATGCGCGGGAAACAAGATTGATCTTCGCAGTCCACTTTTCGAGAAGATCGACGAAACCCTCCAGTCGCTCGAATGTTTCACGTGAAACATTCAACTCATCAGCCGTGGGTTTCGTCACGCCGAACGCTCCCTTTGCGCCTGGCGAAGCTTTGCCAGAAGCAAGGTCAGAGCCGCAGGTGTCATACCATCTATACGCGCTGCTTGATGCAGGTTGGTCGGCCGCGCCTTGCTCAGCTTGAGCTTCAACTCGTTGGAAAGGCCGTCAATCCGCGAAAAATCAAGTTCCGCCGGGATCTCCTGCATCTCGTCGCGCCGCATCAGATCAATGTCGCGTTGCTGCCTTTCGATATAATTTGCGTAGAGCGCGTCCCTGGCCAATTGAACGCGGGCCTCAGGTTCAATCCGCTCCAGATCAGGATCAAGCTGAACCAGATGATCAAATGTCACCTCAGGAAACGCCAGCAACTGAAAGGCGGTCCGCCGCGACCCGTCCTGATTGAAGGTCAAACCGAGGGACGCCAGCGCCTTTGGTGTATGGCTGCTTGCATCAAGAAGATCACGGCCGGCATCCAACAGATCCATTTTTTGATTGAAAGCGCTCGCACGCTCCGGCCCGACACAGCCCAGAGCCAGAGCTTTTGGAGTAAGTCTTTGATCGGCATTATCCGCACGTAAAGAAAGACGGAACTCGGCGCGCGAGGTGAACATGCGATAAGGTTCTGTCACGCCGCGCGACACAAGGTCGTCGACCATCACACCGATATAGCTGTCAGACCGGCTGAACAGCACCGGCTCGCGGTCAATTGCGGACGCAGCCGCATTCAGGCCCGCGACCAGACCTTGAGCAGCCGCCTCCTCATAGCCTGTCGTCCCGTTGATCTGACCTGCGAGAAACAGCCCGGGAACTGTCTTGACCGCCAATCGCAGATCAAGCGCACGGGGATCCACATAGTCATATTCGATCGCATAGCCGGGCTGAAGGATGACAGCCCCCTCGAGACCACGAATCGAGTGCACGTATTCGTGCTGAACATCTTCGGGAAGCGAGGTTGAGATGCCGTTGGGATAGACCGTGTGGTCATCCAGACCTTCCGGCTCAAGAAAAACCTGATGGGACGACTTGTCGGAAAAACGAACCACCTTGTCCTCGATGGACGGGCAGTAACGCGGACCGACACCCTCAATATGACCGCCATACATCGCGGATCTGCTCAGATTATTCTGAATGATCTCATGCGTTCTCTCGTTTGTGTGGGTGATCCCGCAGGAGACCTGACGCAGCGGTGGCTTCTTTGACAAGAATGAAAACAGCACCGGATCTTCGTCACCGGGCTGCATATCCAGTGTATCCCAGGCAATCGTCCGCCCATCGAGCCTGGGTGGCGTGCCGGTCTTCAGACGGCCAAGGGGCAGCGCAAAACTGTCGATCCTCTTTGCGAGCTGGACCGACGGTTTATCACCCATGCGCCCACCAGGACGCGAGACATCACCAATATGGATAACGCCGCGCAGGAATGTACCAGTGGTCAGGACGACCGCCTTGGCGGAAATGTCGGAGCCATCTGCAAGTCTGATCCCGCAGACGCGTTCGCCAGACATCAGGAAGTCTGTGACCTCACCCTCAACAATTGTCAGATTCGGCATCTGCGAAAGCTCTGCCTGCATCACGGTTCGATAGACTTTACGGTCGGCTTGGGCGCGAGGGCCCTGCACTGCTGGACCCTTGCGGCGGTTCAAAAGCCTGAACTGGATACCTGCCTGATCGGCAACGCGCGCCATCACCCCGTCCATGGCATCTATCTCGCGGACAAGGTGACCTTTCCCAAGCCCGCCAATGGCCGGATTGCAGGACATCACGCCAATACTTGCGCGTGTCAACGTCACGAGAGCTGTTCTGGCACCCATCCGCGCAGCTGCATGAGAGGCCTCCGCACCCGCGTGGCCACCACCGACAACGATCACATCGAACTCAGATTGTTTCACGTGAAACATTCCTATTTCCCAACACAAAAGCTGGAAAAGATTTCATCCAGCAAATTCTCGACGTCGACCCGGCCAACCAGAGACTCCAGAGCACGTATGGCCTGTCTCAACTCCTCAGCCGCCAGGTCATACATATCTGGCCCCACAGCAAGATGTTGCTCAGCATCGTTCAACGAGGCCACGGCACGCAACATGGCTACCCTATGACGTTCCCGCGTAGCGATTCCCAAGCCAGCCAGACGCGAAGCTAGCCGCGTCGTGATGTCACCTATCAGAGATTCGATCCCTTCGCCACTGATCCCGGAGACAGCGTTCGACTTGTCCACCAGAAGATCCGCTTTTGCGCGCAATACGATATCATCCGGTTCCGGCTGCATATCAGGGGCGGCATCCTGTTCGATCAGAAAAACACGAAGATCCGCAAGTGCGGCCCTTTCGCGGGCCCGTCGGATACCGATCCCTTCGACAATATCTGTCGTGTCGCGAATCCCGGCGGTATCCAAAAGCGTGACCGCCAGACCCCCAAGATCCATGCGAACTTCGATGACATCACGGGTTGTTCCAGCATATTCCGAGGTAATCGCTGCCTCTCTACCGGCCAATGCGTTCAAAAGCGTGGACTTCCCGACATTGGGCGCCCCGACAATTGCCACCTCAAATCCGGAGCGCACACGTTCTGCAGTAGTGACGCCCGCACATTGACGGCGCAGATCGGTTTGGACGGAACCAAGCAGCGCAGCAACTTCCGGCGTCACATCGACCGGAACATCCTCGTCTGCAAAATCAATCGTCGCTTCCAGAAGAGCGGCTGCGCGGATCAAATCCCGCCGCCATGTTTCTGCAAGACGACCGAGATCGCCTGATAGAACCCGGAGAGCCTGACGGCGTTGCGCCTCTGTCTCGGCGTCGATCAGGTCAGCCAGACCTTCGACCTGAGCCAGATCGAGACGGCCATTCTCCAGGGCACGGCGTGTGAATTCACCTGCCTCCGCTGCGCGCAATCCTGGAAAGGACGACAGAACCTGAAGAACCGCCGTCACGACGGCAATACTGCCGTGCAGATGCAGCTCGACGACTTGCTCTCCCGTGAAGCTGGCCCCTTCCGGAAACACCAGAATCAAAGCCTCATCCAGCATGACCGCATCACTGTCGCGCAACACACGCAGCGCGGCCCGCCGTGGTTTGGGCAAGTCACCACAAAGCGTGATGCAGGCCTGGTGCGCCAGCGGACCGGATATGCGAATGACTGCAACCCCCGCCCGACCCTGCGAGGTCGCGAGCGCGTAAACAGTATCCATGACACATGTAACCTTCTGTTTTAAAACACAAAGTTACGAATTCATCGAGTCGAAGAACTCGCTATTGGTCTTGGTTTGCTTCAATTTCGAAATCAGGAACTCGATGGCATCGGTGGTGCCCATCGGATTCAGAATACGGCGCAACACGAAAGTCTTGTGCAGATCCTTGGCATCGACCAGCAAGTCTTCTTTCCGCGTGCCCGACTTGAGGATGTCCATGGCCGGGAAGACGCGTTTGTCGGCAACCTTGCGATCCAGAACGATTTCCGAGTTACCCGTGCCCTTGAATTCTTCGAAGATCACTTCGTCCATCCGGCTTCCGGTATCGACCAGCGCGGTTGCGATGATGGTCAGCGAACCGCCTTCTTCCACGTTACGGGCCGCACCGAAAAAACGCTTGGGGCGCTGGAGGGCGTTGGCGTCGACACCGCCGGTCAGCACCTTACCGGACGAGGGCACGACTGTGTTGAAGGCACGTCCAAGGCGCGTGATGCTATCCAGAAGGATCACAACGTCGCGTTTGTGCTCTACCAGACGCTTGGCCTTTTCAATCACCATTTCGGACACGGCGACGTGACGGGTTGCAGGCTCGTCGAAGGTCGAGGAAATCACTTCACCCTTGACCGAGCGTTGCATGTCGGTGACTTCCTCGGGGCGTTCGTCAATCAGCAAAACGATCAGATAACACTCAGGGTGATTGCGCTCGATCGAATGGGCGATGTTCTGCAGGAGAACGGTTTTACCGGTCCGCGGCGGTGCCACAATCAGCGAACGTTGCCCCTTGCCGATAGGTGCGACCAGGTCAATGATCCGGGCGGAACGGTCCTTGATCGTCGGATCCTCGATTTCCATCTTCAGGCGCTCATCGGGATAGAGCGGGGTCAGGTTCTCGAAAGCGATCTTGTGACGGGCCTTTTCAGGATCCTCGAAGTTGATCGTGTTGACGCTGGTCAGGGCGAAATAACGCTCCGTCTCCTCCGGCGCTTTCATGACGCCGTCGATGGAATCACCCGTCCGCAAGGCATATTGGCGGATCATCTCTGGTGACACATAGATGTCGTCAGGACCCGGAAGGTAGTTCGCCTCGGGCGAGCGCAGGAAACCGAAGCCGTCCTGAAGCACTTCCAGAACGCCGTCTCCACCGATCTCCCAGCCCTCTTCAGCCATTTCCTTGAGAATGGCGAACATCATGTCGCCTTTCCGCATGGTCGAGGCGTTCTCGATCTCGAGATCCTCAGCCATGGCCAGAAGATCTTTCGGGCTCTTGGCTTTCAGCTCCGCCAGATTGAGGCGTTCAATGGGTTCTGCAAGATCGTCGTTCATGGGAAATATCCTGAAGACCGGGCGCAACCGCGGCACATGGTCTTGTCTGAGGTGGAAACGTCCACCCGGACGGGTGGCTTGCTCCGCTCTTTAGGTAAAACCAGTCAGCAAGTCAATTCGCATCAGAATTTGACGACGACCGCGATAACGATCACGAACATCAGGATCGTCGGAACCTCGTTCATCATCCGGTAGCTGCGGCCAGACCGCACGTTTGCTCCGGCTTCGAACTCCTTCCGCCTTTTGCCAAGCCACATGTGAAACCAGGTCATGGCCAGGACAGCGGCTGCCTTCGCCCAGGGCCATACGGCAGACCAATCCACGATGCCCGGCGTCATCACCAGCAGTAGGCCAAAGATCCAGACGGCAATGATCGACGGGTTCATGATGTAGCGGTAGAGCTTGAATTCCATGACAGTGAAAACCTGATCCCTGCTGTCACCCGGCTCTGATTGCTCGGCGTGATAGACGAACAGCCGGGGAAGATAGAAAATACCTGCCATCCAAGTGATGACAGCCATGATGTGGATCGCCTTGATCCAGGGATAAGCCAAAGCCAGTAAATCGGTCATGTGATCCTCGTGAACCCTGAACCCTCTTAAGAAATATATATATAAGAGAAAAGGATGATGATTATGTAGGGCACGGCGTCGCCTGGGGATTACAGGGTTACTCAGAAAGAACACAGTTCGAGAAAGCCCTGTGGAAAAATCGTGGAGAAAAGGTCTGCAAGACTGCTCTTCATATAATTAAATGTTTTATTTCAGTAACTTATTGACTTTTTAAGAGCCATCAGGACTGTGGATCAAATCCTTGATGTTTGCTTGATATCAAGGTCCATCCACAGCCAGACATTCATCCCGTCAACATGTGGAGAAACGACGCGGGCCGCCACGAAGACTCACTGATGTTCGTCACCTTGCATCGGAGAGCAAAATTCCACAGTAATCATCCCTAACAATTCCTTAACATCCTCCACCGGATTATCCACATGGCACAACCATTGATCCTTGCCTCCGGATCCTCGATCCGGGCCGATCTGCTCAAGCAGGCCGGCCTTGATTTCGAGGTCATGCGGCCAAGGGTCGATGAAGAAATGGTGCGCGAGGCGCTCTTGTCCGAAGGCGCTACACCGCGAGACTTGGCTGACGCGCTTGCGGAGATGAAGTCTCTGCGGATCAGCGAGAAACGTCCGGAGTCTCTGGTGATCGGTTGCGATCAGGTTCTGGATCTTGGGGGCAAGGTCCTGTCCAAACCCGAGAGTCGCGAAGCCGCGCGTGCGCAGTTGATGGATCTGCGCGGTAAACGCCACAGCCTGCTATCAGCGGTGGTGATCTGTGAAGGTGGTAAGCCGATCTGGCGGCATGTCGGACAGGTTCGGCTCATGGTGCGCGATTTCAGCGAGGGGTGGTTGGACGGCTACCTTGACCGCAACTGGCCTGACATCGCCGAGTCCGTTGGCGCCTACAAGCTTGAGAAAGAGGGCGTGCGCCTGTTTTCCCGCGTTGATGGGGATTACTTCACGGTTCTTGGACTCCCGTTGCTTGATCTTCTGTCCTATCTTTCTCTGAGGGGAGATATTGAAACATGACGTTGGATTCCAATCCATTGCCGAAGATTCCATTGGCTGGTGTCATCGGTTCGCCAATCGCACATTCCCGCTCGCCCGCGCTTCACGGGCATTGGCTCAAGACCTTCGGCATACCCGGTTTCTATATCCCGATGGACGTTGCTGCCGAGAACCTTTCGGAAGTGCTTCGCGCCTTGCCCAAGGCGGGTTTCGTGGGTGTGAACGTCACTGTGCCCCACAAGGTTGCCGTGCTGGAGATCGCCGATCTGGTAACCGATCGCGCCACGCTGATCGGTGCGGCGAATACCATCATTTTCCGGAAGGATGGGAAGATTCACGCAGACAATACCGATGGCTACGGTTTCATCGAAAACCTGCGCCAGAATGCCCCGGACTGGAACCCGGCAGCAGGCCCTGCTGCGGTTCTGGGTGCGGGTGGCGCGGCCCGGGCAGTGATTGCCTCGCTTCTGGATGTGGGCGTGCCCGAAATCATGATATCGAACCGTACGCGCATCCGGGCCGAGGGGTTGCAGCATGACTTCGGAAAACGCCTGCGTGTGGTGGATTGGGTGCAGGCTGGCAATATGCTGGAGGACGCTGCGACAGTCGTGAACACCACCTCACTGGGCATGGTGGGCAAGCCGGAATTGCGTGTGCCTTTGGATGGTTTGCAAAACGGGGCGCTTGTCACCGATCTGGTATATGCGCCGCTGCAAACCCGGCTACTGCGTGTCGCGCAGGAAATGGGGTGCATCACCGTCGATGGACTTGGAATGCTGCTGCATCAAGCGGTTCCAGGGTTCGAGCGCTGGTTTGGACACCGCCCCGTGGTGGACGCAGCGACGCGGGCAGCCGTTTTGAAATGAGCTTTGTGATCGGACTGACCGGCTCTATCGGTATGGGCAAATCCACGACTGCCAAGACTTTCGCTGACGAGGGTTGCGCTGTCTGGGATGCAGATGCAGCTGTGCATCGCCTCTATGCCAAGGGTGGCGACGCTGTTGTCCCGATATCCGAAGTCTTCCCCGAGGCCGTGATCGACGGGGCTGTTTCCCGCGATGCTCTCAAGACCATCATCTCGCGTGACCCCCAGGCGCTTCGCCGGATCGAGCAGATTGTGCATCCACTTGTTGCGCAGGACCGCGCGCGCTTCATGGCTGAAGCCGACGCAGACTGCATCGTGCTGGATATCCCGCTACTGTTCGAAACAGGTGGTGAGGCGCGCGTAGATGCCACCGTCTGCGTCTCGGTTGATGCAGAAACCCAAAGAAAGCGGGTGATGGAGCGCGGCACCATGACCGCGGATCAGTTTGCCGCGATCCTGGCCAAGCAGATGCCGGATGCTGACAAACGTGCCCGGGCAGATTATGTCATCATCACCGACACACCGGAACATGCCGCGCGGCAGGTGCGTGATGTTCTGGCCGACATCAGAAAGCGGATGAGCCATGCGTGAGATCGTTCTGGATACCGAGACGACCGGCTTCGAGCCCTCGGAAGGGGACCGGATCGTCGAGATCGGTGCAGTCGAGCTCTATAACCATATGCCTACCGGACGCACCTTTCACGAATACATCAACCCACAGCGCGCGATGCCGCAGGCCGCGTTCGAAGTGCATGGATTGGGCGACGATTTTCTGCGCGACAAGCCGCTGTTTGCGCAGATCGGCCCCAAGTTTCTGGACTTTGTCGGTGATGCCAAATTGGTGATCCATAACGCTGCCTTCGACATGAAATTTCTGAACGCCGAACTGGGCTGGATCAAGCTGCCGCTTCTTCCGATGGATCAGGCGATCGACACATTGCTGATCGCACGCAAGAAGTATCCGGGCTCTCCCGCATCGCTGGATGCCCTGTGCCGTCGGTTCGGGATCGAGACGGAACGCACACTGCACGGCGCGCTTCTCGACAGCCAGATCCTCGCGGAAGTTTATCTGGAACTGATTGGCGGCCGGCAACCGGATTTCGGGCTGGCGACAGAGTCGAGCAACTCGACCACGGTTTCATCGGCAGAGACGTGGCGTGCCAAGCCGCGGGCGACAGCTTTGCCACCACGGATCACGCAAGAAGAAGCCGCCGCCCATGAAGCCTTTGTCAAGACGATGGGCGACGGCGCGTTATGGTTCAAGCAAGGTTGATCAGGCGTTCGGCGCGGGTGGCTGCTCTGCCTGACGGCGGGCCAGCTCAGACCGGTAAAGCTGCACGAAATCAATGATATCCATGTTCAGCGGCGGGAAACCACCGTCGCGGGTCACGTCCGATACGATACGGCGCACAAAGGGAAAGAGCATACGGGGGCATTCGATCAGCAGGAAGGGATGCATCTGGTCGGTCGGAACGCCCTCGATGTGGAAGACCCCGGCATATTCCAACTCCAGCAGGAAGAGTTTGGAGGTGCTGTCCTTGACAGAGCTGTCTACGACCAGCTTCAGCGTGACCTCATACTGATGCTCAGCCGTGCGCTTCTTGGCATCCAGATTGACCTGCACCTTGACGTCGGGCTGCACCTCGCCGCTGACACCCTTCTGGGCCAGCACGTTCTCGAAGGACATGTCCTTGATGAACTGGCTCAGGATGCTCATTTTCAATTGCGGCGCCTGCGCTGCGGGCTGTGCGGGCGTGTCTGCGGCACCATTCTCGGCCATGGGATCTCTCCGGATGAATTACTGACTGCGAAGCTGTCTAGCAGGCTGTCAGGAAAGCCTCAATGCCTGGTCCATCCAGAAGGGCGATGCGTGGGCCGCTTGTCGGGATCGACCTCGTGAAACTCTCCGTCGATGACGTCCGGGCGATGTGCCGGATGCCGCTGCCCGGTGAATGGATCCGGGCGGGATGTCCCGAACCCGTCCTGGCGACCCATCTGGAATTGCGCCACGGTGACGCGGGCACGCAGGTATTTGTAAACAGCCGTTCTGACCGCAGGGATCAGCAGTGCAAAGCCCATGCCATCGGTGAAAAATCCGGGCGTCAGCAAAAGAACCCCGGCGATCAGGACCATGGCCCCATGTGCCAATGGCTCTGTCGGGTCGTTGAGTTGCGAAAACGAACGCTGAAGATCCATCAATGCCAACCGGCCTTGCGCCTTGACCAGCATGGTCCCGAGGATGGCCGTCAAAAACACGATTCCAAGGGTCGGCCACAGGCCGATCCAGCCACCCACCTGGATGAACAGGGCGATCTCGATCATCGGTATTGCGATAAATGCAGCGAAAAGCCACATGGCACCGCTCCTTTCGTTCTCCGGTAAGGTGGACTTGCTCCACCCCCTCACCTACATAAGAGCTATCACCGCCCCTTTCCATGCCCTGACCCCACGAGAGGTTCAAATGAATTCGCCCATCCTTCAGCTCCTGGTTCTGGCCGGCATCGCTGTATTCCTGATCCTGCGCCTGAGAAGTGTGCTGGGCACACGGGAGGGGTTTGAAAAGCCGGCAGTGCCTCGCGAGGCGCCTCAGACTGATCGCCGCCGCGGCTTCGAAGTCATCGAAGGCGGGCCCGATCATGACATCACTGACAATGTCGAGGCCGGCAGCGAAACGGCCAAAACCCTCGCGGCGATGAAGCGGGTAGAGCCGTCCTTCAACGTCGCGGAGTTTCTGCAGGGCGCGCGGTATGCCTATGAGATGATACTCATGGGGTTCGAGCGGGGCGACATGGACAGCATCAAGCCGTTTCTTGCAGATGATGTTTATGAAACCTTTGCCGACGTGGTCGCCGTGCGCGAAGAGCAGGGCCTCAAGATCGAGGCCGAGTTCATCGGGATCCGCGAGATGGCGCTCAGCGAAGCGACCTTTGACAAGGACAGCAACCTTGCAGAGATTTCGGTCAAGTTCACAGGCGAATTGACGTCGATCGTGCGCAACAGCGCAGGCGAGGTCATCGAAGGCAAGCCGAACGAGGTCAAGCGCCAGAAGGATGTGTGGACCTTTGCCCGGGTTCTGGGCACTGACGATCCGAACTGGCAACTTGTCGCCACGGGCGAATGATCCGGGCGCTGAAAGCTCTGGCCCTGGGTTGGTTCGCGATGACCGCACTTCCTGCACAATCCGAACCAACCTACCGGGTCCTTGATTTCAGCCAGCTGGACGGCTGGGCAGAAGATGATCATGCCGCAGCATTGCGCGTATTCCTGAATACCTGCGCCGACATGAAAGACCCGGATTGGTCAAGCCTCTGCGCCGTCGCTCAGGCCGAGGCAAGACTTCATCGAAGCCCGGCCTCTTTTTTCGAGCTGTTCTTCCGCCCGGTCCTGATCGAGGACGGAAAGGAAGGCTTGTTCACCGGTTATTTCGAACCGGAGTTGAGCGGGTCGCTTTCGCCTTCCGAACGTTACCGTTTTCCGGTGTATCGGTTACCGCCAGAGGCACGCGGATCGACTGTCTGGCTGTCGCGATCGGAAATCGAAACCACGGGCGTCCTTCAGGGCCGGGGACTCGAGATTGCCTGGGTCGATGATCCAGTCGAGCTGTTCTTCCTCCAGATTCAGGGCTCGGGACGGATCAAGCTGTCAAACGGCCGTAATATCAGGGTCGGCTACGCCGGGGCCAACGGGCACGAGTATCGTTCCATCGGCGCGGAATTGATCCGGCGCGGCACGTTCCAGTCGCACCAGGTTTCGGCCGAGGTGATCAAGAACTGGGTCCGTCGCAATCCCGAAGCGGGTCTTGAGCTGTTGCGGCACAACCCGTCGTTCGTATTTTTCCGCGAGGTCAGTCACGTTCCGGCTGACCGAGGCCCGCTCGGTGCGATGAACCGATCCGTTACCGATCTTCGCACGATTGCCGTGGACCCGGCCTTCACCCCGCTCGGCGCGCCCGTGTGGATCGAAAAAGACGGTGCCAATCCGATGCGCCGCCTCATGATCGCCCAAGATACCGGTTCTGCCATCAAGGGAGCGCAGCGTGCTGACGTGTTTTTCGGCACAGGTGACGAAGCTGGACGGGCCGCTGGCCAACTGAAGGACCCTGGGCGCATGATCGTTCTGATGCCCATTCAACGGGCCTATGCCCTTGCGTCGGTGGACACACTGGAATGAGCCGCCGTCGCTTGAGGCCGGAGGAGGTCGAGCTGTGGCGTCAGATCACCGAGACGACGGAACGCATCCACCCGGAAACGCCCCGCAGCGAAGAGCCTGTGACGCGCCCCAAACCAAAGCCTCACAAGGTAGCGAAGGCAAGACTGCCGGATTTCACAATCGGCCAGACTGTCCGCCCCGCAGCGGCTGCGCTTGATCTGAAGCCCGCTCTGACGGACCGGTTGCGCAATTCTCCGATCAGTATGGACAGCAAGGCCTTCACGCGGATGAAGCGCGGGAAACTGGTCCCCGAAGGCAGAATCGACCTGCATGGCATGACGATGGACCGCGCTCATCCCGCCCTGACCGCCTTCATTCTGCGGGCGCAAGGCAATGGCAAGCGGTTGGTTCTGGTCATTACCGGCAAAGGCCGCGACAGGGATGAAGGCGGTCCGATCCCTGTGCCGCGTGGCATTCTCAAGCATCAGGTACCGCAATGGCTTTCTTCCCCGCCGTTGGCACAGGCGGTGTTGCAGATCACAGAGGCACATGTGTCCCATGGTGGCGCAGGCGCCTATTACGTCTACTTGCGCCGCCACAGATAATCACGGCGTCACTTGTCTGGCAGAACCAGCACAAAGCGCCGCCGTCCGGTTCATTCAGCGCTGCAAGAACGGCAACGGTCGAATGAAGCTACAGGACATACCGGCTGATATCAGCGGAACGCATCAATTCGCCCAAGTTCTGGTCCACAAAGGCTGCATCCACTGTCACGCTTTGGCCAGCCCGGTCAGGTGCCGTGAATGACAGTTCCTCGAAGACGCGCTCCATCACCGTATAAAGACGGCGGGCACCGATGTTCTCGACCGTGTGGTTCACCTCGGCGGCGATCTTGGCTAGCGCCGCAATCCCGTCATCCGTGAACGTCACCGCGACTTCTTCGGTTGCCATCAGGGCGGAATATTGCCGCGTCAGGGCATTCTCGGTCTCTGTCAGAATGCGGATAAAGTCATCCTCGGTCAGCGGCCGCAACTCGACCCGGATCGGTAGACGGCCCTGAAGCTCCGGCAGGAGGTCCGAAGGTTTGGCGATATGGAATGCACCTGATGCGATGAACAGGACATGATCGGTCTTTACAGGGCCAAATTTCGTGCTGACGGTTGTTCCCTCGATCAGTGGCAGCAGGTCGCGTTGTACCCCTTCGCGGCTGACATCCGCCCCGCGCGCATCCGAGCGGGCGCAGACCTTGTCGATCTCGTCCAGAAAGACGATCCCGTTCTGCTCCACCGCCTCGATCGCCGCGCGGTTGACTGTTTCATCATCCAGAAGTTTGTCCGCTTCCTCGCCGATGAGGATCTCGTAGCTTTCTGCAACGCTCAGCCGCTTGCGCTGCTTGCGCTGACCAAATGCCTTCCCGAACAGATCGCCCAGGTTCATCATGCCCATCTGGTTCCCGGGCTGACCGGGAATGTCCATCATGGGAAACGGACTGGCCGTATCGGCCACATCCAGTTCGATAAGGGTGTCATCCAGTTCACCGGATTTCAGCTTTTTCCGGAACATCTCGCGCGTTCCTTCGCGTGCATCCTCGCCCGCGATGGCCGTGATCACCCGCTCCTCAGCTGCCAGATGCGCCTTTGCGCGCACATCGTCACGCATATGCTCGCGGGTCATGGCAATGGCGATATCCACGAGGTCGCGGATGATCTGCTCCACATCACGGCCGACGTAGCCGACTTCGGTGAACTTCGTCGCTTCGACCTTGATGAAGGGTGCACGCGCCAGTTTGGCCAGACGTCGGCTGATTTCGGTTTTACCTACACCCGTTGGTCCGATCATCAGGATGTTCTTCGGATAAACCTCATCGCGCAGATCATCGCCCAGCTGCTTGCGCCGCCAGCGGTTCCGCAAAGCCACAGCAACGGCGCGCTTTGCATCCTTCTGGCCAATGATGAAGCGGTCCAGTTCGGACACGATTTCGCGGGGGGTGAGGTCTGACATTTTCATCCTTCCGGGGAAAACCGGTTTATTTTCTGATCGTCTCAACAGTCAGGTTGCCGTTGGTGTAGACGCAGATATCTGATGCGATCGCCATGGCCTTGCGGGCGATCGCCTCGGCGTCCAGATCGCTGTCCATCAGGGCGCGCGCAGCGGCGAGGGCGTAGTTGCCGCCCGATCCGATGGCGGTCACGTCATGTTCCGGCTCCAGCACATCGCCTGCCCCGGTGATCACATAGATATCGGCTCCGTCGCTGACGATCAGCATCGCTTCCAGCTTCTGGAGATACTTGTCCGTCCGCCAGTCCTTGGCCAGTTCGACCGACGCCCGTGCCAGCTGGCCCGGAGTGGCCTCAAGCTTTGCTTCAAGCCGTTCAAGCAGCGTGAAGGCGTCTGCAGTCGATCCTGCGAAGCCCGCGACAACATCAAACCCTCCCGGTGACAGCCGCCGCACTTTGCGCGCCGTGCCCTTGATCACGGTTTGACCCAGGCTGACCTGCCCATCTCCGGCGATGACCACCTGACCGCCCTTCTTGACGCCGATGATCGTTGTGCCGTGCCAGCCGGGAAACTCTTTGTCCGCCATCGGTCTGCTCCTTCTGTTGCGGAATATATGTAACCTTGCGCCCCAAGGCACAAGGGCAGGCCTTGCCAGCAGCCGGGTCCGGCCCTAGCGTCTGGCCCCATGACGAGTGCGGCCACAGTGACTTTCTACCTTGATGACAGCCTGCGCATCAGCGCAGAGGCGGGAACACATAACTTTATCGGGAAGGTGGAAACGGTCCTCAAGTCAGCGGGCCTGACAGTCGAGTTTCGCGCCAACTCCGGCGCTGCGCGCCTCGCATCCGCATTGCGCCCCGGCTATGCGATGTTTCACATGGATCAGCCGACCCATACGCGCGCTCTGACGATGCGGCGGGTTTATCACTATCCGTTCTGGCAGATCGAACCCACAACCGAGCGTTGGGATTGGCATGTGGCGCGGGCAACCTTCGATCCGGACGATGTCGATACAACTGAAGCACGCAGGTTTCACGCCTTCTGGCGCAAGCGCCTTTTCCCCGATGCGGAACCAGCGTCGAAGCAGGGGTTTGTCTATGTCCCGTTGCAAGGCAGGCTGAGCGAGAAGCGATCCTTTCAGTCGATCAGCCCTGTCGAGATGGTCGAGACGACCTTGCGGCACGACCCGGACCGGTTGGTTATCGCCTCATTCCATCCGAGGGAGACCTATACCGAGTCCGAAAGGCAGCTGATCTATGATCTGGCCGACAAGAACCCCCGGCTGAGTATCAAGACAGGCGGCATGGACAGGCTTCTGCCAGGTTGCGATTATGTCGTCACGCAGAACTCGTCCGTGGCCTTCACCGGCATTCTCTTTGACAAGCCGATGATCCTCTTTGCGCGGTCCGACTTCCACCACATCGCGGCCAATGCCGAGGCACTGGGCGTCCCGCAGGCTTTTGATGCTGTCCAGACCATGACCCCGAACTTTGCCGCCTATCTGTGGTGGTTCTGGCAGCAGATGGCGATCAATGCAGGCCGGCCCGAGGCCCAAGATCGGATACGGGCGTCTCTCCGCCGGGGCGGATGGCCCGTGTGACTTCTGCGCGGCCATGAAAAAGGGCGCCACCGAAGGGGCGCCCCTATTCAATCATGCGTCATGATGGATCAGATCGCGCTTTCGATCCAGCTTTGCAGTGCGGCTTTGGGTGCGGCACCGGCGCGGTTTGCCACAACCTGCCCATCCTTGAACAGGAAAAGCGCGGGGATACCGCGTACGCCCATGGCAGCAGCCGCATTGGGGTTGCTGTCCACATCGACCTTGGCGATTTTCACGCGGCCTTCGAACTCGGCCGACAGCTCTTCCAGCGCCGGTCCGATCTGTTTGCAGGGCCCGCACCACTCGGCCCAGAAATCCACTACAACGGGGATATCGGAATTCTTGACTTCGGCGTCGAACGTTTCGTCCGTGACAGCAACAGTCGCCATTGGCTTTCTCCTGTAGGAATGATTGGCCAGAACCTATGGATACGGCGCGCCAGCGTCAAGGGAGCGTGCTGCGCCGCAGCGCTTCCATCACGACTTCGTTCGAAAGCGGCATCAGCGAGGTGTTGCGCGTCCAGAGTATTGCAGTCTCGATCTTCCGGCCGGGATAGATCTGAGTCAGCGCGGCCGCATAGGCGCCCATCTGGCGCAATATCCCTTCCGGACAGGTTTCAATATCCGCCGGAACTACGGCATTCGTCTTGAAATCGACCGCCAGAACATGATCCGGTCCGATGATCAGCCTGTCGATCACCCCGTGAATCCGCCGCCCACCCAAAGCATCAAGGCTGGCGGAAATAGAGACTTCAGCAAGCGTGTCCGGCGCGAAGATAGACTGCAGGTGTGGAGCCGCAAGAACAGCGCGTGCCTCCTCGAACAGAGATGAGACATCCTCGATGCTGACGCGCAGCGTGCCCTGAGACAGGATGAGGCGTGCCTTTTCCGACCAGAGTTCGGGATTGATGGTCGGAAGCACCTCGAGAAGCAAATGGATCTGGCTGCCCCTGAGCTTGGCCGCATCCTCTGCGAGGCCCGTATCGCCCGGAAGCGCTTTTGCACCCCCCAGATCGTCAGAGGGGCTGAGAGTTTCGAGGGGATGATCGGCCTTTGGCGCCGGGCAACCGAAGATCGGCGCGAGGGGTTCGTGACTCACGCTTTCTGCTGGAACAGTATCTGTTTGAGGCAAAGACCAATCGCCACTTTCAAGCCGTAGACCGTCACCGAAACCGAAATCATGTCCAACAGCGCCGGAGGCTTGCATGGCAGTCTCGACCCGATGGAACCAGCTGTTGCCATCCTTGCCCAGGTCTCCTGCTGCCGCCACGATCAGCCATTTCTCGGCCCGCGTCATCGCCACGTAAAGCAAACGATCCCGCTCGGCCTCCTGAGCTGCCTTTTGCGAATCCTGCGCGGCAATCAGCGGTCCAGGCGCTTCGTCGCTGGCTGTTTTCCACAGTGCACGACCCTCATGCACCAGCATCATGTCGCGGATCGTGTTGTCCCGCCGTGCCGCGTCGGGCAGGATCACGATTGGAGCTTCAAGCCCTTTGGCGCCATGCACCGTCATGACCCGAATGCGATTGCCCGCCGCATCCATCTGGCGCTTGATCTCTAATTCGTCAGTTTCCATCCAGACCAGAAACCCGGTCAGGCTGGGAACATTGCCCCGCTCATAGGCAAGCGCCTGTGCCAGAAAAGCGTCGATACCGTCCTCTGCCTCCTGTCCCAGACGCGCAAGCAGGCGTCGACGCCCATCATGCCGTGTCAGGATGCGCTCTATCAACTCATAGGGACGCAGGAAGTCAGTCTGCCCCCGCAGATCGTTGAGGATTGTCAGAGTCTCGGTGTGCCGTTCCGCCTGATTGCGCAGCGCCTCCCACAGGTATCCCTTTCGACCCTGCGCCAAGGTGAAAAGCTCTTGTTCACTCCAGGCGAACAGAGGTGATTTCAATGCGACCGCCAGCGACAGATCGTCCTCGGGCGTTGCGAGGAACGACAGCAAGGCCGCCAGATCGCGCACCGCCAGTTCAGCGCCGACCTTGAGTCGGTCGGCGCCCGCGACCTCCAGACGGTTCTCTTTGCAGGCGCGGATCACCTCATGAAACAAGGAGGAGCGGCGTTGCACAAGGATCAGGAAATCTCCCTCCCGCACAGGCCGCATCCGATAAATACCGCTGTTGCCGACCTCGACCGGGATACGTTGACCGCTGTCGATCATGCGCCTGATTTCGACGGCGATGCGCTGGGCCAACAGCACCATATGATCCTGCTCGCCGCGCCTGTCGACGGGATCGTGCCAGTCGCCTTTCTCCGGGGCTTCGGGTTTTGCGATCGCAGGCCAGAGGTCTACGCGCCCCGGCATATCAGCCTTGAAAGCGCGGTGCCGAGAGGTCACCGAGAACCCCGAACTGGCGCGATCGACGAAGGTCTGATCCACCAGCCGGAGGATCGCCTCGGCCGAGCGGAAAGAGAACTCCAGTTCCATCGAGGACAGAGGCCTCTCCGTGGCCTGGAGGCGCTGGGCGAATTCCGCCTGCATCCGGTCAAACTCTCGTGGATCGGCACCCTGAAAGGAATAGATCGACTGCTTCTTGTCCCCGACCACAAAGATGGTGCGGGGCACATCGGCCCGCGCGCCGGCCCCGCTGGTGAACTCCTGCGCCAGACGTTCGATCACCTGCCACTGCACGGGGCTGGTGTCTTGCGCCTCGTCCACGAGGATATGGTCGATCCCGCCATCCAACCGATACAGGACCCATGCGGCCACCGCGGGATCGGTCAAAAGGTCACGCGCCTTCACGATCAAGTCGTCGAAATCCAGCCAGCCGCGCAGGGTTTTTTGTCTCTCGTAAGCAGGCAGGAAAGCGCGGGCAAAACGGTGCAGGGCCAATGTTTTCTCTGCTGCATCCAGAGCAATCCGCTTCTCGCGGGCTTGCTCCACGCGTGCCATCCATGCTTCGAGCGCGGGCATGATATCCGGTAAACCTTCGCGACAGGCTTTGGTCGGAAAAGAACCTATCTTGGCGGAAAACGGCTCTTTCGCACCAGCGCCGGTAAGGAAAACACTCTCGAACTCCGGCAGTTCGGCAATGCTGGCACCGCTTACTCCCGACAGCCGCGCCCCTGCCTTGGCATCATTGGTGCCGCTTGCCAGAAGCGCCGGAACCAGTTGACGCAGGATTTCGGGCTCGTCTCCTAGAAAGACCTCCGTGGCAAGATCACCGACACGGAAGCCGGGCGGCAAACCGAACCAGTCCAGAACAGCATCACGAGACATATCCTGTGTGAACGCCGTCCTGTTTCCGGTGATCGCACGGGTCAGATCGTCGAAATCCTGCCCGGCATAGACCTGCGCCATCGCCTCGACCACCGGGGCTTGCGGCCCATCCGCCATCGCCTGCACGATTTCGGCGCGCAGGCGCTTTGCGGTCTGATCCTCCATTTCGGTGAACTGGGGGGTCACGCCCGCCTCAAGCGGGAACCGTCGCAGAAGCGAGGCACAGAACGAGTGGATCGTCTGGATCTTCAACCCGCCGGGCGTTTCGATGGCGCGGGCGAACAGGGTTCTCGCCTGCCGCAGCGCATCGTCATGGATCGCGCCGTCAATTCCGAGCTCGCGCAGCGCGGACCGCAGGGTCTCATCGGGCAGCATCGCCCAGCCACCCAGTCGCTTGAACAGCCGGTTCTGCATCTCGCTGGCTGCCGCCTTGGTATACGTGAGACAGAGGATGTGCTGCGGTTCAACCCCGGACAACAGAAGCCGCGCCACCCTGTCGGTCAGCACCCGCGTCTTGCCCGATCCGGCATTGGCAGACAGCCATGTCGACCCATCAGGTCGCGCAGCCTGCACCTGTCGTTCTGTGGCGTCATCACGGATCATGTCAGATCCTCTGGCGTCGGATCCTGCGTTGCATCCCATTCACCGAAGCGGGCAAGCTGGTCATAATCGCCTTTGTCGCCTTCCTTGAACACCGCGCGGCGCGAGGTATAGCCCTGCGTCGGGCTGGAATAGGCTCTGATCAGTGCCGAAAACGCCTGCCAGACTTTTTCGGGCGGCTCCTCATCCAGCGGCGCGAGCTGTTCCTTGCGGGTGCTGCCCACACCGATATAGGCGGCCTTGGCAACGGGGGCGGGATCAAGCCCTTCGAACGCGCCTCGTTCCGCCAGAGCGGCCTCCAGCAACAACTGCTTGTCGAAGTAGCGCTGCTCGTCCTTGGACGGAAGGCTGCCGGTCTTGTAGTCATAGATGTGCAGCGCGCCCCCTTCGTCCTGGTCGATCCGGTCGGCCTTGACCGTCAGGGTAAAGCCAAGCTCGGGCAGTTGAGCCGCACCCTTGTGCTCGAACAGGATCGGCAGGGCCGCCGCGCGCCGCGTCTTTCTCGCTGCTGATGAACCAAGGGGCGGCGCGTGCCAGGCGCGCACGCCAGAGCACCCTCATTTCAGGCCAGGGCACCTTTTGAGCCAGAACAGACTCCGCCAACTCCATCAAGCGGTCTTCTGTCAGGGTATCCGGATCATCCATGACACCCTTGATGAAGCTTTCCAGCACATCATGCGTGACGATCCCCCGCAGCAAGGCATCAGGTGCTTGCATCATGCTGTCGAGAGGTCGCAAGCCAAGAACATGCCGCGCGTAGATTGCATAGGGGTCGCGGATCAGGCGCTTGATCTCGGTTACCGAAAGTTGCTTCGGACGCAGCGCCACCGGAGGACGCGGTGAGGGCCGGCAGGCGGGAGGCAGGCGAACAGGCGTTTCAAGTTGCGTTACCCGCGTCAGCCAGATCGCCCCCCGCGCCCGCATTTCCCTCAATGCATCTGGCCCGCCTTGATCCGGCAACCCTTCAAGCAGGTTCATCATCCGGTTTAGCCAGCGAGAGGCGACGGTTTGCGCGTCATCAGACCTGATCGACCGTGTCAGCCATACCTGCGGCGCGGCAATCGCCTGCTGGAAGTCATGCGCAGACAGCCCGATCCGCCTTTCGGGCAGCAGTAGACCAGCATCATGGCGCATTCGCCGGTTCAGCCAAGGATCGGGGGACGGCATCTCTGGCCAGCTTCCCTCGTTCAGACCGCCTAGAATCACCAGTTCAGCGCCCTGAACCCGGGCCTCAAGCGTGCCCCAGATCAGGATGCGCGGGTGCGGCGCGTCGCGGTCGCGCACCTCGGCCCCGGACAGGATCGCAGCAAAAAGATCGGCATAGTCGGTGGCGTCGATCTCGCCACCGAACGCGGCTTCTTGCTGCAGCATGTCGACCACGCGCCGCGCCTCACGTCCGGCTTTCTCCTCCCAGAGCCCACCGCTCCCCTCGCCGGCAGCGCCTCGGGCGATTGTCTCGGCAAGGCTCAGATGTGCATCCAGCCGCTCGTGCAGCGGCCGTTCGCCGGCATCGAGTTTGTCGACAAAACAGGCAATGACCCATTCGATCCACGCGCTCGCGTCCCCCTGCTTGCGCTTTTCGGCCCAGCCCCGCAGACGCGCGGCGTCCGGAAAAGGCGGTCCGTGTCGGCGGATGCTCAGTTCCAGCTCGCGGGTCAATCGCAGATGGGTGCCGCGATCTGCACCAGTATGCGTCAACGGATGACCGAGCAGGGTGATCAATGTTTCGGCGGTCAACCTGTGCTGAAACAGAGCCGCAACATGACGCAAAAAGCGCCCGGGCGGCGACAGGTTCAACGGCGTCCCCGCACTGTCATCGGGCAGGATGTTCCAGCGATCCAGCGCCGCGGTCACTTGTCGCGTCAACATCCGATCGGGTGTGATCAGCGCGGCTGTAATCCCATCCTCCGCCGCTTGCCGCAGGCGCAGGGCGATTGCCATCGCCTCTGCCCGCAGTGACGGGGCTTCGACGAGGGTTACATCGGCAACAGCGCCCGGAATGTCGCGCAAGGCAGGGCCCTCAGACAACCATTGATCCGTGACCGGTGCGGGTCGCATCGCCAGAGACATCAGCGCGTTGCGCGCGGGACAAGGGGCCGGTGCATCAGACCAGGGCTGAATGTCGCAAGGCTCCAGCCCCAGGTCACGCATCAGCAGGCGAAAGCGGAATTGAGGGTGATCTTCGGCGGTCAGCGCCTCGTTCAGGTCGGACCATGCCTGATCCTGCATATCGAAATCATATCCCGGCAGGACGATGGCACCTTGCGGCAGCCGTGCCACAGCCGCCATCAACAACCGGGTGGTGCCGCGTGATCCTGTGGATCCGGCAACGATCACGGGATGCCGAGGCGGGTTGCTGTCCCATCCTGCAATCAACGCTTCGATCACGCGCCGTTGCCGCGCTTCGCGATCAGGCGTGTCTGAGGATCCGTCAAAGAACTGTTGCACGATTCCAAGAAATTCCTGCGCGCGCGCCCAATGGCCGGATTGGTCCGTCACGTCCAATGCGCGGATCGCATCGGGGCTGACCCCCTCGCCCTGCATCTCGTCCAGAAGGTTTGCCAGACTGTCGGACAGGTCATAGAGCGACGCGCGGGGTGCCAGATCGGGCTGGCTGTCCAGCAGTCGCGCGACAAGCTGCGAAATTTCCAGCCGACGCCGCAGCGGTGAAACGGGCGGGGCGATCCGTGCGAGATCCTCATGATCGCCCAGATCCGTAACTAGCTGGATACGCGGCAGCAAAAGGGCCGGCCCCGCGTCGAACAGATCACGAATACGTCGCGCCATCCGGCGGGTATTGACGATCAGCTGCACTCGGGCGAGGGACTCGGGTGGTTGACCGGCGTGATGGGCCATCAACCCCTCCACCAGCGCCTTGGGGAAGTCGGCCCCCGGCGGCAGGCCGAACACCCGGGCCTTGTCCGAAGGCTCAAACATCGCGGTATCCGATCATTTTCTCGGCCATGGCGATCCCTGCGGGATGGCCCACGTCGCACCACTGTCCCGGATAAGTAAGGCCGAACAGTCGCCCTTCAGCCAACATCCTGTCCCAAAGAAGGTTGAGGGAAAAAGCAGTCTCGGCGATATCTGCCAATCCCCCGGTCTTGATGATCTGCGCCCCGCCATAGATCAGACCGGGGCCACGGGTCAGACGGCCTTGGGCGTCAGGAACGAAGTCGCCCCGCCCCACATGGCCCACTGCCATTTCAGGCTCTATGCAGACCAAAAGCGCGTCCATCCGGTCCGGATCCCATGCCGCACGCGCCAAAGTCAGCGGATTGGGGCCATGCCACACGGCGTCGGTGTTGAGGGTAAAGACTGGTCCGTCGCCCAGAAGCGGGAGCGCCTTCCGTAGCCCGCCCCCGGTTTCCAGAATATCGGGCGTCTCGTGAGATAGCGACACGCCGCGCCCATTCAGGTGAGCCGCCAACACATCAGCTTTGTAATGCAGATTGGCGACGCTGCGCGCGACCCCCGCATCGGAGACGAGATCCAGCGCGTGATCCATCAGGGGACGTCCGGCCACCGGGATCAGCGGCTTGGGGCGGTCAGCCGTCAGTTGTCCCATCCGCGTTCCGAACCCGGCGGCGAACAGCATTACGGCTTGGGGATCGTCGCGCATTTGTCCTTGAGCCTCTTGAGGATTTCGGGTGTTGGCGCAGGAAGCGCGTCGATGATCAGATTGGCCACAGGATCCAAGGCCGGGTGCGACAGATCGCGCAACATCAGGTTCCAGACACGGGGGATCAGGTCCACGTAATGGACCTTGCCGCCCATCAGGCATAGCCGACCGAAAACGCCCAGAATACGCAAGTTGCGCTGCACACCCAGCACGGCATAGCTGGCGCGAAACGCTTTATCATCCAGCCCGGTGGCCGCAACATAGCGGGCGATCATCGCCTCCTCGATCAGGGGGGGCACATCCCGCCGCGCGTCCTGTAGAACCGATACCAGATCATAGGCGGGATGGCCCGCCATCGCGTCCTGAAAATCCAAAAGGCCAACCCGCGCCGGGCCATCCCTGTCGGGCAGCCAGAGCAGGTTTTCCGCGTGATAGTCGCGCTGGATCAGCACAGGCGTTTCGCTGGCGTGGTTTTGCAGGATCGGGGCGAATGCGGCGCGGAACGCCTGCTCGGAATTCGCATCCTCGGTCAAGGCGCCACCTAGATACCAGCGCCATGCCAACGCGGCCATATCCAGCATCACAGCCGGATCATAAGGTTTCAGGTCTTCGGGTGGCGCTTCACGATGCAGATGAACCAATGCATCGGTCGCCGCCTCATAGAGCGGGCGTTCCAGTTCCGGCTGGCGCGGGATCACGCGGGCGAAAAGGTCATCTCCCAGATCCTCCAGCAGCAGAAACCCGTGCTCCGCGTCCTGGGCCAGGATCGCCGGCGCGCTCAGGCCGATGCCGGACAGAAAGCGGGCGATGCGGACGAAGGGGCGGATATCCTCCCCCTTCTCCTGCGGTGCGTCCATCAGAACGGCGGACCGGCCATTCAGAAACAGACGTTCATACCGACGGTTCGACGCGTCCCCGGCAAGAGGTTTGCGCAGCGCGCCAGCCCAGTCGGTTGTGGCGATGAACCTGTCGGCCAAGGCATTGCGATCATTCATGCAAGACTCCATCCAGTCGACTGGCCCATTCCGGTGCGGTCCACTGCAGCAAAAGGTCACGTTCGTCTTCGGAGGATCCCTGCGCAAAACGTAGTGTCAAAGCATTTTGCGGCGCCAATGTACCCAGTCGATCTGGCCACTCGACAAGGCAAATGGCCGTCTCGAAAGCATCAACCAGACCCAGCTCAACCACATCGTCTGGAGATGTCAGCCGGTAGAGATCCGCGTGCCAGATCTCTACCCCGTCCGCGTCATATGTCTGCACCAAGGTGAAGGTTGGCGAGGGCACATCTTCCGGCAGAGGCAGGCGTGACTGGATCAGGCTGCGGGCGAAATGGGTCTTGCCCGCACCGATGGGCCCCTCAAGCAACAGCGTATCGCCGGGCTTCAGGCGCGCACCAAGCCGCACCGCCAGAGCGGCGGTATGATCCGCAGAGGACATGGTGATCCGGGCAGTATCTTGCAACATCGGGGCAGAGTAACGTGACCGTCACCGCCTGCAAGGGCCATCGGCCTGTTGGTCAGGCGAGGCTGTGCAAAAGGTCGCCCAGCGCAGGAACAGGAAGGGTTTCGCATGTATGAAACAGAACCAGCGTCGCGCCCCCAGCCATCGGCACCACCTGACAGGTTACCGCTTGCCCGTCGCGCAGTGTGACGGACGCTTGCCAGTCTGTCCGCTCGCCGAACTGAACGATGAAATCCCGCAGATCCCCCCAGACCGGCGTCGGCAGACTGCCCGCCTGCCATTGCCGCGAGGCATCGGTGACCGAGATGTCCGTGAAACTGCTGTCCGGGTCCATTCCCCACATCTTGCGGTAGGCTGTGTTGGAAAACGCCATCACGCCAGAGGCCGAGAACACGGCGATAGACTGATTAAGTGTATTCAGCACCGATTGACCGAGTTCGAGCTGCGATCGAAATCTGCGGGTCAGCGAAATCTCGGCGCTGATATCTTCGAACAGGAAAGCGACTGCCCCGTCGGGATGGGGCCGCCCGCTGATCCGGTAGGTCAGCCCTGATGGCAGCGACCATGTCTCGCGGTACTGGCCGTTGTCGGCCGCTGCCACCAGATCGGCGATCTGGTCGCGCCAGGAACGGTAGTTCTTTGGTTCGGGCATCATCTGCCGATCCCTGAGCCTGTCGAAAAAGGACAACAGTGTCGGCCGCGCACTGAGGAATTCCGCCGGCAGCGAGGTCAGGTCGATCAGCGCCGGATTGAACAGGGCCAATTGCCGCTTGCGGTCGAAGATCGCCAGTCCGATGGATAGTTGCGCAAAAGTCTTGGTGAGAGTCTGCACAAAATTGCGCTGGGCGATTTCGGCATTCACGACGGCGTTTACGTCAGTGGCATAGTTCATCCAGCCCGTCTCAAGCCGCAGGGCGCGCACGTCGAACCAGTATGGCTGCACCGATCCTTCCGGCGTAACCGATATTCTGTAGGAGGTGTTTTCACTGTCGGTTTGATGGGGAAAGTCGAAGAGCGCGGGACATGTGGCACCGGAGAGGGCCTCTTTCCGGAAGCGCGCTACTAGGTCACGGTAGGCGCTGTTGGCCCAGATAATGCTTCCGGCCTTGTCTGATTGCCATATCGGATACGGCGCTTCGGTGACGGCCTGTCGTAGCCAGCCCGCCTCATCCGTCTGGAGTGCAGATCCGATATGCGAGGCCTGCGCAGGCAATCCTTCGATCAATGTCAGGCGTGTGTGCCCATCCCACCAATCAATCAAGAGGCGATCCGTGCAAGCATCTCTGACCGCTTCAAGCGTCACCTGTCCGCTGCTATTTTCCCGTCCCGGATTTTCGGGCAGGTCGGGGAACTTTTGACCAAGCTGATCCCGGACGCTGTCCCAGTCGCTGCGGTCTTTAACGCAGATTTCCGTGTCCTCATCGCCCTGATCGTGATCCAGCAGGGCCTGAGCGGTCTGGGTCGATTGAATCAGCCGCCGCCCTGCAAAGAGAAACACGGCCCTGTCGTCATCCGCATCCGCCGGTTCCTCCCCTGTTGGCAACGGCGCGCGCCGCAGGACCATCTTGTCGGACAGTATCAGCAGGAAGAGGACAAGGCCGCCGAAGAGAGCACCTACGAAGACCGCGACTGCCGATCTGAGGCTGACTGAGCAGCTCCATTCGCGTATCCTTTGAACACTGGCGAAAAATACACCTTGAGCGCGAAATCGTTAAAGTCGCGTTAACGCTGAGGCATCTTTCAGAATTTCTGTGTCGCCAATGTCAGATATCAAGCAGACGGTTCTTGCCCATCGGTGCCGCATTCTCGGCGCTGCGTGCGTCGATTTTTGCGCGCGGCCAGACCACCTCGACGATGGCCCCGCATTTTTCGGGCTGTTCGCCACTGACAAGATAAGGGTCGCGCCCGTTCGCGAAACTCAACTCCGCGCCCGACCGTTCCAGCAGGGTCTTGGCGATGAAAAGACCAAGACCCATTCCCTCGTATTCCGGACGTTGACTGCGACCTGGTTCACTGCGGCGCTGACGCATGAAAGGATCGCCAATCCGGCCCATCATGCTGGGCGGATAACCCATCCCATCGTCCATGATCCGGACCGAAAGGGTCTCGTCATCCCATGCGGTTTCGACCCAGACATTTGCGCGCGCGAAATCCACTCCGTTCTGCAACAGGTTGCGCAAGCCATGGACCAGATCAGGACGGCGCAGGACGACGGGCTGGTTCTGGCTGTCCTCGCTGTCCAGACCGTCTTGAAAATGGATCTCCTTGCCGCGGTTCATGTGGGGTGCCGCCGCCTCGCGCACGACCGTGCCCAAAGGGGCCTGACGCAACATCAGATCATCCTTGCCGGCACGGCCCATCGACCGCAGGATATCGCGGCAGCGGTCGGCTTGCTCCCGGATCAGCCTTGCATCGTCCTGCAGCTCGGGAAAATCGTCAAGTTCCTCGATCAGTTCGGCACTGGTCAGTTTGATCGTGGCCAATGGGGTGCCCAGCTCATGCGCCGCGGCTGCAACCACGCCACCAAGGTCCGTGAGCTTTTGTTCGCGCGCCAGCGCCATCTGCGTGGCCTGCAACGCATCGGACATCGAATGCATTTCCTGCGTGACCCGCCGCGAGTAGAAGCTGAGGAATACGACCGCGATGGTGATGGCGACCCAGTTGCCGAACACGAATATATCCGGCACGCGCAACAAGAACCCCTGCTCTGTACGCAGCGGCAGATGGAATTCCGCCAGAAGCGTGACAGCCAGGATTGCAGTGATCCCCAGAAACACGGTCGACCGCAAAGTCAGAACCAAGGCCGAGACCGTCACTGGCCCCAGGATCAGGATATAGAACGGATTATGCAGCCCCCCGGTCAGGTAGAGCAGCAGCGCAAGCTGCAACAGATCGAAGAGAACCATCAGCAGGTTCTCGGTTTCGGACAGCCGCTTGTTTTCGGGAAAGATGAACATCGCGATCAGGTTGCCCATGACCGAAACGCTGACAACCAACAGGCACAGGGCCATCTCGATCTGCAGGTTGTAGGCCTGCTGTGCGACGAAAAGGGCGACCAACTGCCCCACGACCGCACCCCAGCGCAACAGGATGATCGTGCGCAGACGAACCCAGTTCCCGCGCTCATGGCCCTTGAGGACGCCTAGTTGACTATCACCCATATGTGCGCCTTCGTCCCGTTGCATGTCAGGCTCAAGTCGTAAATATGCACCCCGACGGGTGAATAGCCAGCCCTGCCAGGAAAAGGAGAAATTGCCATGCTTCGGATCTATGCCATCGTTGCTGGGGGACTTGTGATCGCTGTGACCGCCGGGGTGTTCCTGTATACGCAGTTCGCCGGGGAGCCCGACAAATATGCCCAGTGCCGCAGCACAGCGATCGCCGGGGGCGCCTCGCAGATCGGCGGGCCCTTCACCCTTGTTGATGAAACAGGGGCCACGGTGACTGAGGCCGAGGTGATTGACCAACCCGCCCTGATCTATTTCGGCTATACTTTCTGCCCTGATGTCTGCCCGCTGGATACGGCGCGCAATGCAGAGGCGATCGACATTCTCGAAGGGCGCGGACTGATGGTGAAACCGGTTTTCATCTCGATCGACCCCGAGCGGGACACGCCTGAGGTGGTGGACGCCTTCACGGCCAATCTGCACGAGCGCATGCTGGGCCTGACCGGCACACCCGAACAGGTGCGCGCTGCAAGCCGTGCCTATCGCACGTTCTACCAGAAACAGGAGCCTGCCGCCGGTGAGGAAGACTACTACTTGGTCGACCATTCGACCATGAGCTACCTGGTCTTTCCAGAGGAGGGTTTCGTCGAGGTATTCCAGCGCGCCCTGCGTCCTGATGACCTGGCAGATCGGATCCAGTGCTTTCTTGAGGCTCGTTGACCACTCACATCCCGATCACGGAGGCGACAGTGCGGTTTGACGCCTGTCTGTGCGCGCTATAATACCCTTATGACATCGTGGAAATGATCAGGGGAAAATCGCGTGGCCGAAGATCTTTACGATATCGGAGAGGACAAGACGCTCCTTCTGGTCGATGATGACGACGCGTTTCTCAAGCGGTTGGCCAAGGCGATGGAAAAGCGTGGTTTTGACGTCGAAACTGCCGACTCCGTTGCCGCTGGAAAGGCCATTGCCACAGCCCGGCCCCCTGCCTACGCGGTCTGCGACCTGCGGCTTGAAGATGGCAACGGGCTTGACGTTGTCGAGGTGTTGCGGACCAAGCGGCCAGATTGCCGTATCGTGGTTCTCACAGGATACGGGGCGATCGCAACAGCCGTGGCTGCGGTCAAGATCGGCGCCACGGATTACCTGAGCAAGCCTGCCGATGCGACGGACATCACGAATGCCCTGTTGGCCACGGGTGCCGATTTGCCACCGCCGCCCGAAAATCCGATGAGCGCGGATCGTGTCCGTTGGGAGCATATTCAGCGGGTCTACGAACTCTGCGATCGCAATGTATCTGAAACTGCGCGGCGGCTGAACATGCATCGTCGCACGCTGCAGCGCATACTGGCGAAACGTTCGCCGCGCTGACGCTCAGCGTTCAAGGCGATGATCGAGTTCTGCCAGAAATGTCCGGCGTGCGTTGTCGTAGGCCTGAACGATAGGGGTTGTATCGACACGATCCGGCTGTCCCATGGACGCCAAGACCTCGCCCCGTTCGCATAGGGTAGAAACCTCTGTGAAGCCAAGATTGACCAACCCTCCTCTCAGGGAGTGAAGGTTCATCGCGAGTTGGTCCGGATCGGGAGCCGAGCGCAGAAGATCCACGCACCGTCCCGTCTCTTCCAGAAAAAGTTCAAGCACTTCGGAAAACCCGTCCCTTCCGATTTCGTCGTGCAAGTCACTTACGCGCGCCCAGTCGATCATTGCGAAACTCCGCCAGATGATCCTGAAGACTAGGGCAGTATCTCCTAAAATATTGTGAATACTAAAAATTTTAGGGTTCAGTTTGCATAAACGATTGTTGGCTAGACCAAGTGCCGCGAACATTGAAAGGGCGAAACCCGGTGTCGGTTCAGGCACAGCATCTCCTCAGGAAACCTGATCACGCGACGGCGGCAAGGCCGCACCCGCTTCACGTCCTCGTCGTGGATGACAGCGGATTGCAGCGGCGCATCCTGACGGCCTCGCTGGTCAGGTGGGGCTTTCGCGTTACCGAAGCTGACAGCGGGCAGGACGCGTTGACCGTCTGCCAATCGGACCCTCCCGATCTGGTGCTCAGCGACTGGATGATGCCTGGCATGGATGGCCTCGAATTCTGCAAGGCCTTCCGCGATCTTCCACGGGAGGATTACGGCTATTTCATCCTCCTCACTTCGAAAAGCGGGAAAGAGGAAGTTGCGCTGGGTCTGGATTGCGGTGCGGATGACTTTCTGACCAAGCCGGTCAATCCCGCAGAGTTGCGTGCCCGCATCAGCGCCGGAACGCGCATCATCGACATGCAGCGGCAGTTGACGGAAAAGAACCGTCTTGTCGGCAGCACGCTGCAACAACTGCAGACGCTCTACGATGCGCTCGACAGCGATCTGATCGAGGCAAAGAAGCTTCAGCAGTCGTTGGTCCGTGAAAGATTCCGTGATTTCGGTACGGCCCAGGTGTCGCTGTTGCTGCGCTCAAGCGGGCATGTGGGCGGCGATCTGGTCGGGTTCTACCCTGCCGGCGAGGCGCGGATCGGCCTTTTCGCGATTGACGTGTCGGGGCATGGGATCAGCTCCGCGCTGATGACCGCGCGGCTCGCAGGCTATCTGTCGTCAGGCTCGCCTGAATACAACGTGGGCCTGACGCGCGGCCCAGACGGCCATCTTGCACCGTTGCCGCCCGCAAAAGTCGTCGAAACCCTGAACCGTCTTGTGCTCGAGGAGTTGCAGACCGAGCATTACTTCACATTTCTGCTGGCGGATCTCGATCTGATCACCGGCCGTGTGGCCATGGTGCAGGCGGGTCACCCGCACCCGCTGGTTCAGCGCAGGGATGGCCGACTTGAGTCCTTGGGTCAGGGTGGCTTGCCGGTTGGTCTGTTCGACAATGCCAGCTTTCAGGAATTCGATTGCACCCTGTCACCTGGTGATCGCCTGGTGATCCTTTCCGACGGGGTACTTGAATGTCCCGGACCCGAACAGGAGCTGCTTGGCAACGAGGGTATATCCGTCATCCTCGACCGCATCCGCGATCTCTCGGGCACCGCGTGTCTCGAGGCGATGATATGGCATATGACGGACTATGCCGGCGAACGGGATTTCCCCGACGATGTCTCCGCCATCCTGCTTGAATACAGAGGGGAAGGACTATCAGCCCCTTGATGGAAGGCCGATCAGGCGGGAAACGAAATGCCTGTCGCCTGCGTTCCCCAGTTTGCGAGCCGCAAGTGCGGGAGGCATCCAGAGTGCCATGTGACCGGCTTCTGTCGGCGGACCGATCTGGCTGACAGGGCGCGCCACATAGATCATGCAGAGCTTCTCCGCCCACAGATCATATTCCGGCATATAGGTAAAACGGCGGAACGTTCCGATCCGGCGCGGGCTGGCGATAGTCCAGCCGGTTTCCTCGAAGACCTCGCGGTGCAGGGCGGCGACGGGCGATTCTCCCGGATCGATCCCGCCACCCGGCAACTGGAATTCTGGCAGCGGCTCTGCCTGATGGGTCAGCAGCAGATCTGCACCCCGCGACAGGATGGCATAGGCCCCCGGCCTGCGCTTGTAGACCTGCCCTTGCCGTGGCGATTCACCGAACCGTCTGATCATTCTGTTACCCCGTGCACAGGCCATGCGCGAAGGAGATGGCAGCCATTCCCTTGGTGCCTGCCTTGCCCCGCCTATATACACGCGGTATGCCAAGAGACGGCGCTTAAGGAAACCCCATGACACTTGGATCGAAAATCGCTTGGGACGATACGGTATTGCCGTTCCAGCTGGATGCCTCCGATATCCGTGGCCGCGTTGCCCGGCTGGACGGAGTTCTTGATGGCATTCTCAAGCAGCACGACTACCCAGCCCAGGTCGAGGCGCTGGTGGCAGAGATGGCCCTCCTGACCGCGCTGATCGGACAGACCGTCAAGCTGCGCTGGAAACTGCAGCTTCAAGTGCAGTCCAATGGCCCCGTGCGGATGATTGCGACCGACTACTACGGTCCTGCTGAAGAAGGTGAACCGGCGCGCATCCGCGCCTATGCCAGCTATGACGCGGAACGCCTGACCGACGGCTCGCCCTTCGATCAGATCGGCAGCGGCTACTTCGCCATCATGATAGACCAGGGTCGGGACATGGCCCCCTATCAGGGGATTACGCCGCTGGCGGGCGGCTCGCTGGCATCCTGTGCCGAGGCCTATTTTGCCCAGTCCGAGCAATTGCCGACGCGCTTTGCCCTCAGCTTCGGCAAATCTACCGAGCGTGGCGGGCAGGAGTATTGGCGTGCGGGTGGCGTCATGCTGCAACACATGCCCAAAGCCTCTCCCTTCGCCAAGGGCGCGGAGGCGACGGGCGAAGACGGTCTGCTGCACGCCCGCGATCTGGTCGACGGCGAGGACGGCGAGAATTGGAACCGTGCCAACCTGCTTCTCGATACTGTCGAGGAGTTGGAGCTTGTCGGCCCCCGTGTGGCGCCAACCGATCTTCTGGTCCGGCTGTTCCACGAGGAATCGCCGCGTGTGTTCGATGCACAACCTGTGCGCTTCGGCTGTACCTGTTCGGAAGACCGCGTGCGGCAAAGCCTGTCGATCTATTCCGCCAAGGACATCAGGACGATGACAACGGACGAAGGCCGCGTGACTGCCGATTGTCAGTTCTGCGGTGCACATTACGACCTGGATCCGGACACGCTGGGCTTTGAAGCCAAAGGGGCCGATGGGGATGACACGTGATTCCCTTGTGGATGACCCTCTGGCGCATGTGATCAGGGCGCTGGGCCGCGAAGGGCGGCCCTCGTCCGATTTCGATCTGAACCCGGATGTGGTGCTGCCCGAAGGCCGTCGCCTGCGCGCTGCAGGCGTGCTGGTTCCGCTGATCGAGCGGCCCTTTGGCACTCAGGTGATCCTGACAAAACGGTCCTCCGCACTCAAGCACCACCCGGGGCAGATCGCTTTTCCGGGCGGCAAGCAGGACGAGGGCGATGCTGATGTTGTCGCTGCCGCGCTGCGCGAAGCCGAGGAGGAGATCGCGCTGGACCGCGCCAATGTGGAAGTTCTGGGAACCATGCCGGCGCATGAGACCGTGACGGGTTTCATCGTTACGCCTGTTCTGGCGCGGGTGCGTGCGCCGTTCCAGCCCCGCCCCGAACCCGGAGAGGTGGCCGAGGTTTTCGAGGCACCGCTGACCCATGTGACCGATCCCGCGCGGTTCATCATTCAGTCGCGGCGCTGGCGCGGACAGCGGCGGCATTACTTTACCGTTCCTTATGGGCCCTATTACATCTGGGGTGCCACTGCCCGTATCTTGCGCGCCCTGGCTGACCGGATGGAGGGATAATGCGGATCGCGGCAGACTGGATCACGGCAGATCATACGCAGGCCATCTGCCGGATGCTGATGGATGCGGGATACAAGGCGCTCTTTGTGGGTGGCTGCGTGCGAAACGCAATCATCGGTGCGCCGGTCACGGACATCGACATCGCCACTGATGCCCGTCCCGAAGTGGTGATGGAACTGGCAAAGGATGCCGGTCTGCGGCCCGTGCCGACCGGGATCGACCATGGCACCGTGACAGTGATCGCAGGCGGCATCCCGCATGAGGTGACAACCTTTCGCCGTGACGTGGAAACCGACGGTCGCCGTGCCGTGGTCGCCTTCTCGAATAGGGTCGAGGACGATGCACGGCGGCGCGATTTCACCATGAACGCGCTTTATGCTGATGCCTTTGGCACAGTGTTCGACCCCTTGGATGGTCTTCAGGATCTGATGGCGCGGCGTGTTCGCTTTATCGAGGACGCGGCCTCCCGCATTTCGGAAGACTATCTGCGTATCCTGCGCTTTTTCCGGTTCCACGCCTGGTATGGTGACGAGGCCGAGGGCCTTGACCCGCAGGCCCTTGCCGCGATTGCTGCCGCGACCGAAGGTCTGGCGCAACTGTCACGCGAGAGGGTCGGTGCCGAGATGCGCAAGTTGCTGTCGGCACCTGACCCTGCGCCGTCTGTCGCTGCGATGCGTGCCTGCGGCGTCCTGACCCGTATCCTGCCGGGCGCCGACGACCGTGCGCTTGCGCCTTTGGTTCATCTTGAGGCAGAGGCCGGTATCGCTCCTGATTGGTTGACGCGGTTGTCTGCGCTGACCGGGCCGGATGCCGCCGCCCGCCTGCGTCTGAGCCGATCCGAGGAGGTCAGGCTGTGTCTGTTGCGCGACGGTATCGGTTCGACGCGCGGTGCAGCCGAGTTGGGATTTCGCCACGGCTACGACGATGCCTGTGCGATTCTTTTGTTGCGCACCGCCATGATCGGTACGTTCTTCGATCCGGCCGTCCTCGACGAAGCAAGAAAGGGCGCCCAAGCAGAGTTTCCCGTCCGTGCGGCTGATCTGATGCCGGTATTCTCGGGGCCTGCGTTGGGCCGCGAGCTCGAGCGGCTCAAGACCCTCTGGATCGCTTCCGGTTTTACCTCGACCCGCGAAGATCTGCTGAATCACGGCTGAACCGCCCCGTGCCCTTGCGGTCCGACGCAATCGGGTCTTTCTTGACCACTGCCCCTGCGGGCTAGGTTCGGACCAGAGACATGACAGAACCAGAAAGACCCATGATGCACGCAGCCACCCATATCGACCCGTTCCGCCCGGCCGAAGGTCCGCCCCCCCAGACACTGGGCGCATTTTTTCGCTGGGCGCTTTCCGGGTCATGGCCTGCTTTGTGGCTCGCGGCGCTTTTGTCGGCCGCGGCGGGTGCTCTGGAGGCGGGAACGGCTCTGATCCTTGGCATGGTGATCGACGGCGCGATAGCCAGCGGGCCGGACAGTTTTTTCTCGATGTCCAACGTTGTGACGATCACGGTGGCACTTGGCTTTTTCATCATCCTGCGGCCGTTGGCCTTTGGCCTGTCATCGGCGGCGAACTCGATCATTGTGCAACCCAATGTGAACCCCTTGGTCCTCAGCCGCCTGCATCGCTGGACACTGGGGCAATCGGTCAAGTTCTTCGACGATGACTTCGCCGGCCGCATCGCGCAAAAGCAGATGCAGACCGCGCGCGCGATCACCGATGTCGCGGTCGAGATGATCAACGTGGTCGCTTTCGCGCTGGCCTCGCTGATTGGCTCGATCTTCTTGCTTCTGGCGATCGACGCCAGGGTCGCGATGGTCTTCGTCATCTGGCTTGCCTCGTATTTCATTCTCATCCGGGTGTTTCTGCCACGCATCCGCGAACTTGCGGGCAAACGTGCCGGCGCAAGGGCCATGGTGTCGGGGCAAGTCGTGGATACGATCACCAACATCAAGACGGTCAAGCTTTTCGCCCATGCCGACCATGAAGACCGCGCGGCGCTGGGCGCAATGCAGAAGTTCCGCGACACCTCGCTGCATTTCGGCAAGCTGTCGGCGGTGTTCCGGGTCGCGTTGATGACACTGGCGGGGATCCTGCCGGTGTTGCTGATCGGCGGCACGCTGTTGTTTTGGTCTCAGGGTACCGCGACAGAGGGTGATATCGTCGCCGCCGGTGCCGTGTCGATCCGGATTGCGCAGATGACCGGCTGGGTCAGTTTCACGCTGATGGCGATTTACTCCAACATCGGCGAGATCGAGGACGGCATCCATACGCTGACCCCGCGTGCGCGGGTCGATGATGCCACAACAGCCCCTGATCTTCTGGTGCCGGAGGGCCGCATCCGGTTCGAGGGTCTGGGCTTCGCCTATGGTCGCGACCAAGGAGGGATCAGCGGTATCGAACTTGAGGTTCAGCCCGGTGAGAAACTGGGAATCGTCGGTGCGTCCGGCGCGGGGAAATCCACGCTCGTGGCCTTGCTCTTGCGGCTATATGATCCCGAAGAGGGGCGCATCACGATCGACGGTCAGGATATCCGCGATGTCACTCAGGAAAGCCTGCGTCGCAAGATCGGAATGGTCACGCAGGAAACCGCGATGTTCAACCGCTCGGCCCGCGACAACATCCTTTATGGTCGCCCCGACGCCACGCAGGAGGAAGTCATCGCTGCCGCTGAAAAGGCAGAGGCGCATGACTTCATCAAGGATCTGCAGGATCACAAGGGACGGCGTGGCTATGACGCGCATCTTGGCGAACGGGGTGTGAAGCTGTCCGGTGGACAGCGTCAGCGGATCGCGCTGGCCCGTGCCATTCTCAAGGATGCACCGATCCTCGTTCTGGACGAGGCGACAAGCGCACTGGACAGCGAGGTGGAAGCCTCGATCCAGACGGCATTGGAGCGGGTGATGGTTGGCAAGACTGTCCTGGCTGTGGCGCATCGTCTGTCCACGATCAGCCAGATGGACCGGATCGTCGTGCTGGATCGCGGACGGATCGTCGAGCAGGGCACCCATGATGACCTGCTGGCCGCAGGCGGGCTTTATGCACGCTACTGGAACCGGCAATCAGGCGGCTTCATTGGCCTGAAGGACGCTGCCGAATAGGGCTTTATGCGACGCCGTCGGCGGGGTATCCCCCGGCCATGACAGAATATCGCATCATCCGGCTGGGCCATCAGGGCGACGGCATCGCGCAAGGGCCTGTCTTTGCGCCGATGACCCTGCCCGGCGAGGTGGTGACCGGCACGCAGAATGGTGACCGGCTTACCGAAGTGCGGATTGTCAAACCCTCTCCTGCGCGTGTGGCGCCAGCCTGTCGCCACTACAAGGCCTGTGGTGGCTGTCAGGTCATGCATGCCTCCGATGATTTCGTGGCAAGCTGGAAAACGGACGTGGTACGTGCGGCCTTGTTCGCGCAAGGGATCGAGGCGGAGTTTCGCCCGATCCTGACGTCGCCTCCAAAGTCGCGCAGGCGGGCGTCTATTTCGGTGCGGCGCACCAAGAAAGGTGCCTTGGCCGGCTTTCATGCCCGCGCCTCTGACAACGTGATCGAAATCCCCGACTGCCAATTGTTGTTGCCCGAGCTGATGGCCGCTCTGCCCCTGGCCGAGGCTTTGGCTGTGGCAGGTGGCAGCCGTAAGGGCGAGTTGAGTGTGCAGGTCACCGACAGCCTTGGCGGTCTGGATGTGTTGGTTACCGGGGGCAAGCCTCTGGACGGGCAGATGCGTGTCGCGCTGGCCGCCGAGGTGGAGCGCTTTCGTCTGGCCCGGCTTGTCTGGGAGGATGAGCTGGTAGGTATGCGCCAACCTCCGGTGCAGCGGTTCGGTGCCGCCCTGGTAACCCCACCGCCCGGCGCGTTCCTGCAAGCCACGGCTGAGGGCGAGGCGGCTTTGCTTGCAGCCGTGGGCGAAGCTGTGGGTGATGCCGCGCGGATCGTGGACCTTTTCGCCGGGTGCGGCACCTTCGCCTTGCCGCTGGCATCGCGCGCCGAAGTTCTTGCCGTGGAGGGCGATGGCCCGATGATCAAGGCGCTTGATCAGGGCTGGCGACAGGCCGAAGGTTTGAAGCGCGTGACCACCGAGGTGCGTGACCTGTTCCGCCGCCCGCTGTTGCCGGACGAGTTGAAACGTTTCGACGCAGCCGTCATCGACCCGCCGCGCGCTGGTGCAGAGGCGCAGGTGGCAGAGCTGGCAAAGGCGCGCATTGGGCGGATCGCCTTTGTCTCCTGCAACCCCGTCACCTTTGCCCGCGATGCAAAAATGCTGCTTTCGGCGGGCTATCGCCTTGAATGGGTGCAGGTCGTGGATCAATTCCGTTGGTCCACTCATGTAGAGCTTGCAGCCGCTTTCACTGCCCCACATATCTGACACCGCGCAGAACCATTTCCATCCGGAGCGAGAGATGACTTTTCAGACCCGTCTGGCCGATTGGCTGGCCAGCCCCGTTGTGACCAACTTCGTCATTGCAGTCATTCTTGTAAACGCGGTCACGCTGGGGCTGGAGACGTCTGACACGGCCATGGCGACAGCGGGCCCGCTGATCCTGACGATCGACCGCATCTGTCTGTCGATTTTCGTGGTCGAAATCATTCTCAAGCTGATTGCACACGGGCGACATTTCTTCCGTTCGGCATGGAACGTCTTTGATTTCGTGATCGTCGGCATCGCGCTTGTTCCCAACGCTCAGGGTATGTCGGTTCTGCGGGCACTGCGGATCCTGCGGGTGCTGCGGGTCATCTCTGTCGCACCGCGCCTGCGCCGCGTGGTGGAAGGGTTCATCACCGCTCTGCCCGGAATGGGCAGCGTGTTTCTCCTGATGGCGATCATCTTCTATATCGGCTCTGTCATGGCGACAAAGCTGTTCGGTGACAGCTTCCCGGAGTGGTTCGGCACCTTGGGCCGCAGTGCTTATT
The DNA here is from genome assembly GCA_963715835.1 of uncultured Alphaproteobacteria bacterium. GTDB lineage: Bacteria > Pseudomonadota > Alphaproteobacteria > Rhodobacterales > Rhodobacteraceae > Seohaeicola. The sequence continues at coordinate 335,365 of CAVQSH010000001.1, forward strand.
CCCTGTTCCAGATCATGACGCTGGAAAGCTGGTCGATGGGTGTCGTGCGCCCGGTGATGGAGGTATATCCCTACGCATGGGCCTTTTTCGTGCCCTTCATTCTCGTGACCACATTTGCCGTTGTGAACCTTCTGGTTGGTCTTGTGGTCAACTCGATGCAGGATGCCCATTCCGAGGAAAGCAATGAAAAGACGGATGCCTACCGTGATGAGGTTCTGACTCGTCTGGCGGCAATCGAGTCGCGTCTGAACACCCGCGACAAGGTGTAACGGATTTGGAGAGCCGGGCGATTTAGCCTATCTGCGCGACCTGTTTGAGTGTAGTTCTTGGTGCAAAAATGGTCGAGCAGACATGATAAACAGGCGTTTCCTTTTCTTGGCACTGCCCCTTGGGCTGGCGGCTTGCGGGCGAGAGCCGAGCAAGTTTCTTGTCTATAAAGGGCCTCCGGTGACCCGGATTCTGGTCTTCAAGGAGGCACGTCGGATGCATCTGATGCATTTCGACCGCGCGCTTGCGTCTTTCGAGATCGGCCTTGGTTTCGCACCGCAAGGCCACAAGAACTTCGAAGGTGATGGTCGCACACCTGAAGGCGAATACACGATCGACCGGCGCAATCCGAACAGCAGATTCCATCTGTCGCTGGGTATTTCCTACCCCAACGAACAGGATATCGCCTTTGCCAAGGCCGCGGGAAAGGAACCCGGAGGCGACATCTTCATCCACGGTCGTCCGCGCCGGTATCAGAATGGCGAACGCGACTGGACATGGGGCTGCATTGCAGTCACGGACCAGGAAATGGAGGTCATCTACTCCATGGTGCAAGACGGCACGCCCATCTCGATCTTCCCCTGACATCCTGGCAGCGCTGGACAAAGAAAAACCCCGGATCGCGATCCGGGGTCTGTCAGGCAGTGATCTTGTGAGGCGTCAGCTGCCCATGATCAGCGTCCACCAGAGCTTTCCGTTTGCTTCCTGGTGCCAGGAGAAACCTATGTTCCGTGCAGTTGGATCAAGGATCACGCGACGGGTATCGGGTTGCTCCATCCAGGCCGCAAGCGTCTCGAGTTCGGTTTCGTAGGTTTCCGAAATCGTCTCGCCGACAAGCTGGCCGGTATAGCCGGTGCGCTGCACCCGGTCGATCGGCGAGGACCCGTCAGACCCGAAATGCCAGGGCCGGTTCTGCACCGACATGTCACGCGAATGGGTGGCTGCAGCCGCCGTCAACTGAGCGTTCAGCGTTACCGGCGCAGCGCCAGCGGCCTGTCGCAGGGCATTGACCGAATCAAGCATGCGGAACTGAACTTCGGCAGCGTCACCCGCGGAAATGCGATAAACCCGCGGAAGCGGACGCCCGTCGGGACCCAGCGCTGGCGGTTGAGGGGCCGCACAGCCTGCAAGAACCAGCGCGATAGCGGTAAGAATAGCAGAAATTCGGAACATTTTACGTCATCCTGGTCAGTTGAGCATGCTTTATCGCGCTCAGGCGCTATATTAAACCCACTTCGGCGTGACTATGCCAAATGACGCCGGTTTGATTTGCGACTGCGTCTTTCACGCAATAAGGAGTGATCTGGTTGACAGAGAACTGTCGTGGAGTAGTGAGATGACTAACAAATACCCCAATGCCTTCAATCGGCGCGCTTTCATTGCCGGAGGTGCTGCGGTTCTTGCGACGCCGGCTATTTCCCAAGACATAAACGGTGCAGATACCGTGGAGGTAGAGCGTGACCTGTCCCAGGTCGTCCGCCGCAACGCATCGAGTTTCCGAACACTCGACTGGCGTCCGTATTTCTCGGACCTGCGCAACGGTGCCGTGCTCGTAGATATCGATTCGCGCGCCCTGCACTACTGGTCGCAGGATGGGTCGACCTACAAGCTGTACCCGTCCAGCGTGCCGCTGTCCGAGGATCTGACCCGCCGCGGCCGGACGTCTGTTATCCGCAAGGTCGAAGGACCAAGCTGGGCGCCGACTCCGTCGATGAAACAGCGCAACCCCGAGTGGCCGGATTTCGTGCCGCCGGGCCCGGATAATCCGCTCGGCACGCACGCGCTTTACCTGAGCTGGACCTACTACCGGATCCACGGGACCCATGACACCCGCAAGATCGGGCGTCGATCCTCCAACGGATGCATCGGCCTTTACAACGAACATATCGCTGAACTGTACGCAATGACGCAGGTCGGAACGCAAGTGTTGCTAATTTGACGACATTGGCGAGCAGGTAGGAAAAACGCTTGCGAGTGGATTTGCATTTGCTTCGGTTTGCTGCTTTAGACAATACTACGAGGTACGTCTTGGGCGCTCGGCGTGGACTAGTGACACGCCAGCCGAATATCTGGAGGTTAATATGAAGAAACTCGTTCTCGCAGCTGCCGTGACTGCTGCCGCTTCGTCCGCTTACGCCGGTAACATGGCTGAGCCCGTGATGGAAGCACCTGTTGTTGTTGAAGAAACCGCTGGTTCGTCCGGTGGTGGCGTTCTGATTCCGCTGCTCATCCTGGCAGTGGTTGCAGCAGCTGTCGCAAGCTGATCTGACCAACATCCTAAAGAAAAAGGCGGTGATTTATCACCGCCTTTTTTTATTGCCAGACCCCTGCCTGACTGTGGTTGTGCAGGCCAAAAAGGCGGCTGTCAGTCCAGCCACCCTTTCAGGTTATCCTCGATCACCGCGCTGAGCGCAGCGATATGCGCGTCGTCATCGTTAAGGCACGGGATATAGGTGAAGTGATCGCCGCCAGCTTCCTCGAAGCTTTCCTTGATCTCTTCGTTGATCTCTTCAAGCGTCTCGATGCAATCGGCCGAGAAGGCGGGTGCAATCACGGCGATTCGCTTCTTGCCTTCCTCCTTGGCCAGACGGGCGACTTCTTCCACCGTATAGGGCTTCAGCCATTCCTCCGGCCCGAATCGCGACTGGAAGGTCGTGACGATCTGGGTCTTGTCCCAGCCCAGCCGCTCCATCAGCAGACGCGTCGTCTTCTGGCATTGGCAGTGATAGGGATCACCCTCCAGAAGATAGCGTTTCGGCACACCATGATACGAGCAGACGAGGACCTCGGGCTTGTGCTCCTCGGCGGCATAGGCGCGCTCGACGGACTGGGCCAATGCTTCGATGTACAGCGGATGCTCATAGTAAGGATCGACGACACGCGCTGTGGGCTGCCATTTTTCCTGCATCAATGAACGGAAGAACTGGTCGTTCGCTGTGGCGGATGTCGCGCCCGCGTAATGCGGATATAGCGGGAAGAACAGGATCTTCCGGCAACCGGCATCCACCATCGCGCGGACCTTCGACTTGGTCGATGGATTGCCATAGCGCATGCAGAAATCCACCATCACCTGATCGCCATAGCGGGCTTTCATCGTCTCGGTGATCTTGGCGGTCTGATCCTTGGTGATCGTCATCAGCGGGCTTTCACCCTTGTCGTGGTTCCAGATCGACTTGATAGTCTTCGCCGCTGCTGAATGGCCGCTTGCTGAGGATGATCAACTGCAACAGCGGCTGCCAGAGCCAAGGGCTGTAGTCGATCACACGACGGTCCGACAGAAACTCGTTCAGATAACGGCGCATCGACCAGTAGTCGTAATTGTCCGGTGTGCCCAGATTGGCCAGCAGGATACCCACTTTGCCCATCGCCACCGGGGGATGATCGGGCTGGGACATCGGCGGGCGGACGGCGTTCACATGGGTCGTTTCGGTCGCGGTGGCATCCAGCATCTGGGCCCTCGTTCATAGTGTATTTTGAATGGGTCAGCAGGGGACATAAAGGTTCTGACCGGATCGTCAATCTCGCAGCTTCGATTCGACGCTTCCAAGAGCATCCGCAAGCCGCGCTTGCGCAGATCCTGGGCGCAGAGGCTTTGGCTGGCTGGCGTCTGGCGCCCAGCCGCTGAGAAAGATCATCTCGAATGTCGCGGGGATGCGCCCATCGGTGTCGCCATGTTGCTCGATATAGATCCGCGCCGCCTCTTCAAGGACCGCACGGCGTGTGGGTCGACGCAGCCGGGCGTCCAGAGCGTTACCCTCACCCATGGCGCGCAGATCGCGCATCAGGGAAAAGGGATCAGCATAGCTGACAGTCAGGCTCACGCTGTCTGCAACAGGCAGGGCAAGACCCGCGCGCTGCAAAAGGCCACCCAGATCGCGGATTTCACCCATTGGCAGGATGCGTGGCGACAGCCCTCCGGTCGTGCGCACTTCGGCCTCGGCGAGGGCGCTGCGCAGTTCATGCAGCGTCTGACCGCCAAAGAGCGAAACCAGGCACAACCCATCCGGTCGGAGCGCACGGCGCAACTGAATAAGCTGACCCACCGGATCGCTCGCCCAATGCAAGGCAAGCGAGTGGACCACCAGATCATGGGCACCTTCTTCAAGCTCCAGCACCTCGCTGTCCGCGACAATTCGCGCATCGGGAAGCACGGATTGCCATAGCTGCGGAAAGCCGGTCACGACAGCAGGCTGCGTAAATGACCTGTTAACCAGTTCCAGACGATCCTTGACCTCAGCGGCCGCCTCTTCCTGCAAAAACAGAGCGGGCGCTTGCCCGGCGCGGGCACGGTTGCGCAGCAGGGCTGCACGGTCGGTCAATTTGGGTGTCTGTGTCATGGGCGGCATATAGAGGGATGGCGGGAAAGTTTCAAACGGCACTGCGCCTCGTCTATCCGCCGCGCTGTCTGTGCTGTGGCGGACTGGTGGAGACTGAATTTGGTCTGTGTGCAACATGCTGGCGTGAAGCGGCTTTCATCACGGGTCTGGTTTGCGATCTCTGCGGCACACCCCTTCCCGGAGAGGCGCAACCGACCGAGGTTGTGCATTGCGACGACTGCATGACCATTGCCCGACCGTGGACGCGGGGGCGGGCCACTTTTCTCTACCGTGACACAGCGCGCAAACTGGTGCTGGCGCTGAAACATGGAGACCGGCTGGACATTGCGAAACCCGCTGCAAGCTGGATGGCGCAGGCCGCACGGCCGATGCTCCTGCCGGACATGCTGGTTGCGCCTGTGCCGCTGCACTGGATGCGTCTGCTCAAGCGGCGCTACAACCAGTCGGCGCTGCTTTCGGCGTCTGTGGCACGTGAGATGGACCTGGCGCATTCCCCGGATCTTCTGACCCGTATCCGCAGAACACCGTCTCTTGACGGGGCCAGCCGGGATACCCGCTTTGCCACGCTTCATGCCGCGATCAGCGTGACTCCGGGGCGAAGGCACCGGATCATCGGTCGCAACGTCCTGATCGTGGACGATGTGATGACGTCTGGTGCCACCCTTGCCGCCTGCGCCGAAGCCTGTCTGACGGCCGGCGCTGCGCAAGTTTTCGTGCTAACACTGGCGCGCGTTGCAAAGGACGCCTAAATCACGGACAAGTTGGACGTGATCAAAGGACAGTCAGCGACATGCAATCCGTCGAAATCTATACCTCGCCACTCTGTGGCTATTGCCATGCGGCCAAGCGTCTTCTGACCCAGAAAGGCGTCAGCTATTCCGAGATCGACGTTCTCGCCCATCCCGAGCGCAAGCCCGAGATGATCCAGCGCGCGAATGGCGGGCGCACTGTGCCGCAGATATTCATAGGCGCGACCCATGTCGGCGGCTGCGATGATCTCTATGCGCTGGAGAGCGCGGGCAAGCTTGATACGCTGCTCAAGGGATGATGCGTGATGAAAGTCGCGCTGCTTCAACTGACCTCAAGCGATGATCCTGCCGAAAACCTCGAGATCGTCAGGGACATGATGCAGCAGGCTGCTGATCAGGGCGCGCGATTTATACTGACACCTGAAGTGACGAACTGCGTCTCGTCCAGCCGCGCGCATCAGGCGGCTGTCCTGTCCACTCAGGACGATGACGCGACACTGGCCGGATTGCGCGAAGAGGCGGCGCGGTTGGGCGTCTGGCTTCTGATCGGATCGCTGGCGCTCAAGACCACGGACCCTGACGGGCGCTTTGCCAACCGCTCGTTCCTGATTGGCCCGATGGTGCGATCCGGGCGTGGTATGACAAGATCCACATGTTCGATGTGCAGGTCTCCGAGGTCGAGACCTACCGTGAATCCGCCGGGTTTCGCCCCGGCGACAGTGCCGTGCTGGCCGATGCCGGTTTCGCGAAGATCGGCATGACCGTTTGCTACGATGTCCGCTTTCCCCATCTGCACCGCTCGCTTGCGCAGGCCGGGGCGCAGATCCTGACGGTTCCCGCCGCCTTTTCCCCGGTGACAGGCGCCGCTCATTGGGAGCCGCTGTTGCGCGCCCGCGCGATCGAGACCGGCTGCTATGTCCTTGCCCCGGCCCAGACCGGGCTGCATCCGTCCTCCACAGGCGGGACGCGCCGCACATATGGGCACAGCATGGTCATTTCGCCCTGGGGCGAGGTTCTGGCAGATGCGGGCACGGAACCCGGAATCACTTTTGTTGATCTGGCGATGGACGACGTGGCACAAGCAAGGGCGCGCGTTCCCGCGCTGATGCATGACCGAAAGTTCACCCCGCCCGATGTCTGACAGCAGCAATTCACTTGCCGTAGCCTTGTTCAGCGAAATCCTGACCGCAGATCAACTGGTCCGGAACCGTCTGTCCAAGGTGCTGCCAAAGGGAATGGAAATATCGCATTTCTCGGTGCTGAACCATCTGGCGCGCTATGGGGCCGAACGCACACCTGCCCAGTTGGCCAAGAGCTTTCATGTCACGCGCGGCGCCATGACCAATACGCTGGGCAAGCTTGAATGGGCCGGATACGTGCATATCCGCCCGGACTGGGACGACGCGCGCCGCAAGATGGTGGCGATCAGCCCCGCCGGTAGACGCGCCCGGGATGCCGCACTGGATGCGATCTCGCCGATGATCGCCGAACTGATCTCAGAGCTTGGCGACGAGAAGGTCCGCGCCGCCATTCCGATCCTGCGTGAACTGCGCCTCAAGCTGGAAGAAGATTGATCGGTTCACTGAGGTTTCAGACTGGCCGTCACGTAGTTCACGCTCAGATCGCGGTCCGACAGTGACCAGGACCAAAGTGACCGGGTTGAAGACAAAACCCTTCCGATCGACCGGATCCAGCCCGGCATTCCGCAAAAGATCGAACAATTCGTCCGGCGTGATGAACTTGTTCCACTCATGCGTGCCCTTGGGCAGCCAGCGCATCACATATTCCGCACCGACAATCGCCATCGCAAAGCTCTTCGGATTGCGGTTGATGGTCGAGCAGATGTGCAACCCGCCGGGCTTCAGCAAGACGCGGCAGGCGGTCAGATAGGCCAGAGGGTCGGCCACATGCTCGACCACTTCCATGTTCAGCACAACGTCGAATTGTTCGCCGGCAGCGGCCAGATCTTCGGCCGTGGTGTGGCGATAGTCGATGGTCAGGCCGGATTGTTCGGCATGGACCTGCGCCACGGGGATGTTGCGCGGTGCCGCATCCGCGCCCACCACATCCGCACCCAGCCGCGCCATCGGTTCCGACAGCAAGCCACCGCCGCAGCCGATATCCAGAATCCGCAGGCCTTTGAACGGCATAGGGCCCGTTCAGGTCACGTCCGAACTCGCCCGCGATCTGCCGCGTGATATAGTCCAGACGGCACGGGTTCAGCATGTGCAACGGCTTGAACTTGCCCTTCGGATCCCACCATTCGGCGGCCATCGCCTCGAACTTGGCGACTTCGGACGGGTCAACTGTGGTCTGACCGGCTTGCATTCTGCTCTCCATGTGCTCTTTTACCTCCATCCGGTATATAGGATCGTCATGGATAAATACTCGGGCCAAAAAAGCGCAGTCCACTATCTGCACCCGCCGGTCGATCCTTTCGATCAGCGGATGATCGACGTGGGCGATGGCCACACTGTCTATATGGAGCAGTCCGGCAATCCTCAAGGAATGCCGGTCGTGGTTCTGCATGGCGGACCGGGTGGCGGGTGCAGCCCGGCGATGCGGCGCTATTTCGATCCCAAGGTATTCCGCGTCATCCTGTTCGATCAGCGCGGTTGTGGCCGGTCCCGGCCCCATGCCTCGGTCAAGGACAATACCACGTGGCATCTGGTGCGCGACATCGAACGCATCAGGACCGATCTCGACATCGACAGGTGGATCGTTTTTGGCGGCAGCTGGGGCGCGACACTGGCGCTGATCTATGCGCAGGAACACCCGGACCGCGTGGCCGGTCTTGTCCTGCGCGGTGTTTTTCTGGCGACCAGGGCAGAGCTTGACTGGTTCTACGGCGGCGGCGCAGGGAAATTCTGGCCCGAGACCTGGGCCCGTTTCGTCGATCTGATTCCCGAGGACGAGCGCGACGACCTGATCGCCGCATATCACCGGCGCTTGTTCTCTGGCGACCTGATGATCGAGACGAAATACGCCCGTGCCTGGTCATCATGGGAGAATGCGCTGGCCTCCTTTCACTCCAACGGGGTCGGGGGGGACAGCCCCGGCGAATATGCCCGTGCCTTCGCCCGGCTTGAGAACCATTATTTCATGAACAATGCCTTTCTCGACTACGACGGTCAGATCATGGACCGCGTAGACCGCATCGCCCATATTCCCGGCGCGATCGTTCAGGGCCGCTATGACATGATCTGCCCGCCGCAATCCGCCTGGAACCTTGCGGCGCGCTGGCCGAATGTCGAACTGCACATGGTCCGCAACGCTGGCCACGCCCTCAGCGAGCCGGGGATCAGCGCTGAACTGGTGCGTGTGATGGACCGTATCGGCGAGGGGTAGCAAGGCCGCGCCCATTGCCCCTTGCAGACTCAGGGTATGCGGCGTATATGGCCCTCAACAGCGGCGCGCTGGGGTCCACTCCCACCGTACCACCGGGAAAGATCAACGGGCCGCGCGCCCGTTTTTTTGTGCCTGAAAGGCAAGCCTTACCGATGACTAACGACCTGATCGCCAAAGCTGCCATCGACCGACGCCTGGCCGAGATCGTGACCCCCGTGATCGAGGATCTGGGGTTCGAGCTGGTGCGGATTCGGCTCATGGGCGGCAAGACTTCGACCCTGCAGATCATGGCGGAACGTCCCGAGGGCGGGATTTCCGTCGATGAATGCGGTGAGATCAGCACCGCCGTCAGCGCCATTCTGGATGTGGAAGACCCGATCGTGGATGAATACACGCTCGAGGTGTCCAGCCCCGGCATCGACCGGCCTCTGACCCGCATCAAGGATTTCGAAACCTTCGAGGGCTACGAGGCGCGGATCGAAACGGACGAGTTGATCGACGGACGCCGTCGCTTCAAGGGCACACTTGCGGGCGTGGAAGGTGACGAAGTCCTGATCAACATCGAGGAAGGCACTGTCGGGCTGAAGTTCGACTGGCTCTCCGACGCCAAGCTGATCCTGACCGACGAACTGATCCGCGAGATGCTGCGGCAGCGCAAGGCGGCAGGCATCATTGATGAAGAACAATTCGACGAGATAGAAACAGACACTGATACCGGTTCCGAGGAGGACTGAGACCATGGCAATCACTTCCGCCAACCAGCTGGAGCTTTTGCAGACCGCAGAGGCCGTCGCCCGTGAAAAGATGATCGACCCCGGTCTGGTGGTCGAAGCGATGGAAGAGTCCCTCGCCCGCGCGGCAAAGTCCCGCTACGGCTCGGAAATGGACATCCGTGTCAAGATCGACCGCAAGACCGGACGCGCCACATTCACACGCGTGCGCACCGTCGTGGCCGATGACGAGCTTGAGAATTATCAGGCCCAGTTCACCGTCGAACAGGCCAAGCAGTACATGGCCGACCCCAAGATCGGCGACGAGTTCATCGAGGAAGTGCCGCCCGTCGACATGGGCCGCATCGCCGCGCAATCCGCCAAGCAGGTCATCCTGCAAAAGGTCCGCGAAGCCGAGCGGGATCGCCAGTTCGAGGAATTCAAGGACCGCAAGGGCACCATCATCAACGGTGTGGTCAAGCGCGAGGAATACGGCAACGTCATCGTCGATGTGGGCCGTGGCGAAGCCATCCTGCGCCGCAACGAGAAGATCGGCCGCGAATCCTATCGCCCGAACGACCGTATCCGGTGCTACATCAAGGATGTGCGCCGCGAGCAGCGCGGACCGCAGATTTTCCTCAGCCGGACCGATCCGCAGTTCATGGCGGAACTGTTCAAGATGGAAGTGCCCGAGATCTACGACGGCATCATCGAGATCAAGGCCGTCGCCCGTGACCCCGGTTCGCGTGCCAAGATCGCCGTCATCTCTTACGACAACTCCATCGACCCCGTCGGTGCTTGTGTCGGTATGCGCGGCAGCCGCGTTCAGGCCGTCGTGAACGAGCTTCAGGGCGAAAAGATCGACATCATTCCGTGGAACGAGGATCAGGCAACCTTCCTTGTGAACGCGCTTCAGCCTGCCGAAGTGTCCAAGGTCGTGATCGACGAGGAAGCCGGCAAGATCGAAGTCGTGGTGCCCGATGAACAGCTGTCGCTGGCGATCGGTCGCCGTGGCCAGAACGTGCGACTGGCCAGCCAGTTGACCGGGCTGGATATCGACATCCTGACGGAAGCCGAGGAATCCTCGCGCCGTCAGAAGGAGTTCGAAGAGCGGACCCGCCTGTTCATGGACACGCTGGATCTGGACGAATTCTTCGCTCAGCTTCTGGTCGCCGAAGGGTTCACGAACCTTGAAGAAGTGGCCTATGTGGACCGCGACGAGCTTCTGGTGATCGACGGTGTGGACGAAAGCACCGCCGAAGAGCTTCAGATGCGCGCGCGCGAGTATCTGGAAGCCGCAGCCAAGGCCGCACTCGACCACGCCCGCGCTCTGGGCGTCGAGGACAGCCTGGTTGAATTCGAGGGTCTTACACCCCAAATGATCGAAGCACTGGCCGAAGATGGCGTGAAAACGCTGGAAGATTTCGCCACCTGCGCGGATTGGGAACTGGCCGGCGGCTGGACCACTGTGAACGGTGAGCGCGTCAAGGACGAAGGCCTGCTGGAAAAATTCGATATGTCGTTGAGCGAGGCGCAGACCCTCATCATGACGGCCCGCGTCATGCTGGGTTGGGTCGATCCGACCGAGTTGGAAGACGACGGCGAAGAAACCGACGAAGAGGAGGCGGAGGCCTGATTCCAGGCCTCCGGTTGACCAGATGACACGTGGCGGACACAGCAAGGATCGGGAAGACGGTCCCGAACGGAAATGTATCGCCACCGGCGAGGTGCAGCCCAAGTTCGGGCTTGTTCGCTTCGTCGTGGGCCCGGACGGGCAGATTGTGCCCGATATCATGGGCAAGCTGCCGGGTCGTGGTATCTGGGTATCGGCCGAACGCGCAGCGCTTGAAAAGGCTGTGAAGAAGGGCCTGTTCGCCCGCGCTGCTAAACAGGCCGTCATAGTACCGGATGATTTGATCGCCCAGGTCGAGGCGCAGATGGTCCGGCGTGTGGTCGAACTGATCAGTCTTGCCCGCAAGGGCGGCGAAGCGGTCAGCGGCTATGAGAAAGTGAAGGACTGGCTGATCAAGGATTACGCCGAAGTGCTGATCCAGGCCAGCGACGGGTCCGAACGGGGCAAGTCAAAGCTCAGCACACCGTCCGATGGGACCTTCATCGGTTGGCTGACTGCGGATGAACTCGGTTTGGCCTTTGGCAGACAAACTGTCATACACGTTGTGCTTGCCGCTGGTGGTTTGGCCCCGCGTGTTGTAGAGGAGGCGGCAAGATTGAAAGGTCTGCGCGCCCCGGAAGGCGGCAAGACCGTCAAGAAGGATAGAAGAGCCATATGAACGACAACGACGGTAAGAAGACACTGGGCGTACGTGGCCCCGGCGCGCGCCCGGGAAATGTGAAGCAAAGCTTCAGCCATGGACGGACCAAGAATGTCGTCGTGGAAACCAAGCGCAAGCGCGTTGTGGTGCCGAAACCCGGCGCAGGGAAACCTGCGGCTGGCGGAGCGGTGCCCAACCCGGCGCTGGGCGATCCGGCAAAACGTCCGGCAGGCATCTCGGATGCCGAGATGGAGCGCCGCCTGAAGGCGCTTCAGGCGGCGAAAGCACGCGAAGGCGAAGAGGCCATTCAGCGCGAGGCTGACGAAAAAGCCCGCGAGGAAGAGCGCGCCCGCCGCCGCGAGGAGGCCGAGGCCAAGGAACGCGAAGAACGTGAACGCGAAGACGCGCTCAAGGCCAAGGCGGAAGAAGAACAGCGCAAGGCGCGTGAAACCGAAGAGGCGGCCAAGCGTGCCGCTGCCGCTGCGGCTGCTCCGGCGGAAGACACGCCGGTCGGTCGTGTTGCCTCCAAGGCGCCTGCCGCTGCGCCGCGCAAGAAGGAACGCGAAGCCGAGGTGCAGGAGCGTGACGCGCGCGCCGCGAAGGCGCGCGAGGATAGCCGCCGTTCGGGCAAGCTGACACTGAACCAGGCTTTGTCCGGTGGCGAAGGTGGACGCACGAAGTCCATGGCAGCCATGAAGCGCAAGCAGGAGCGTGCGCGTCAGAAAGCCATGGGCGGCAGTGTCGAACGCGAAAAGATCGTCCGTGACGTGCAGCTTCCCGAGGCCATCATGGTGTCGGAACTGGCCAACCGTATGGCCGAACGTGTGGGCGCTGTCGTCAAGGCGCTGATGCAGAACGGCATGATGGTCACGCAGAACCAGACCATCGACGCGGACACGGCGGAACTGATCATCGAGGAATTCGGCCACCGCGCCGTCCGGGTGTCTGATGCCGATGTGGAAGACGTGATTGCCTCGGTCGAGGATCGTCCCGATGACTTGCAACCCCGCCCGCCGGTCATCACGATCATGGGCCACGTGGACCACGGCAAGACCAGCCTTCTGGATGCGATCCGCAATGCCAAAGTCGTTGCCTCCGAGGCAGGTGGTATCACGCAGCATATCGGTGCCTATCAGGTGAAAACCGACAAGGGCGCGATGCTGACCTTCCTGGATACGCCGGGACACGCTGCGTTCACCTCGATGCGGGCCCGTGGCGCGCATGTGACCGATATCGTTGTTCTGGTCGTTGCCGCGGATGATGCCGTGATGCCGCAGACCGTCGAGGCGATCAACCATGCCAAGGCGGCCAAGGTGCCGATGATCGTGGCGATCAACAAGATCGACAAACCGGATGCCAACCCGACCAAGGTGCGGACTGACCTGTTGCAGCATGAGGTCGTGGTCGAGGCGATGTCTGGTGACGTGCAGGACGTCGAGGTGTCGGCCCTGACAGGTCTGGGTCTGGACGATCTGCTGGAGGCAATTGCCCTTCAGGCCGAGCTTCTGGAACTCAAGGCCAATCCGAATCGCTTTGCTGAAGGTGCCGTGATCGAGGCCAAGCTGGACGTGGGCCGTGGCCCTGTGGCGACGGTTCTGGTGCAGAAGGGAACGCTCAAGCAGGGCGATATCTTCGTGGTCGGCGAACAGTGGGGCAAGGTGCGCGCCCTGATCGACGACAAGGGCGAACGGATTGCCGCTGCCGGACCTTCTGTCCCGGTCGAGGTTCTGGGTTTGAACGGAACACCCGAAGCCGGTGACGTCCTGAACGTGGTCGAAACCGAGGCGCAGGCGCGTGAAATCGCTGAGTATCGTGCCAATGCCGCCAAGGAGAAGCGCGCTGCCGTCGGTGCCGCAACGACGCTGGATCAGCTGATGGCCAAGGCCAAGGCGGATCAGTCGGTGGCCGAGTTGCCGATTTTGGTGAAGGCTGACGTGCAGGGTTCCGCCGAAGCGATCGTTCAGGCAATGGAGAAGATCGGCAACGACGAAGTCCGCGTTCGCGTTCTCCATTCCGGCGTTGGCGCGATCACCGAGACCGATGTCGGTCTGGCAGAAGCGTCCGGTGCCCCGATCATGGGCTTCAACGTGCGCGCCAATGCTTCGGCCCGCAACACGGCGAACCAGAAGGGCGTGGAGATCCGTTACTATTCGGTGATCTATGACCTGGTGGACGATGTTAAGAAGGCTGCGAGCGGCCTGCTGAGCAACGAAATCCGCGAGAAGTTCATCGGTTATGCGCAGATCAAGGAAGTCTTCAAGGTCTCGGGCGTGGGCAAGGTTGCCGGCTGTCTGGTCACCGAAGGCGTTGCGCGCCGTTCTGCAGGTGTGCGCCTGCTGCGCGACGACGTGGTGATCCACGAGGGCAACCTCAAGACGCTCAAGCGCTTCAAGGACGAGGTCAAGGAAGTCACCTCGGGTCAGGAATGCGGCATGGCCTTCGAGAACTACGAAGATGTACGTCCGGGTGATGTGATCGAGATTTTCGAGCGTGAGGAAGTCGTTCGCAATCTGACCTGATCCGACGATCGCTTCGGTCGACACAAAAAAATGGGGCAGCTTTCGCTGCCCCTTTTCATTCGATGGTGCGAGGCATCACGCCGCCTGCTTGATAACCGGCAGACCGGCGAATTCTCGTGATCCGACCCGTACCATGACGCGGCCATCCGACAATGTGCGGACGTAGGTGCCCTGGACCGAGACGCAACTTCCCAAGATGATCGTACGTAGCATTCACATCCTCCCAAGAATGCACAGTTAAAATTTACATAGATCAGTTAACAAAGTGCAATAAAATTTGAGGATTGTTGTCGGAAAGCGACGTATTCCTTTTCCAGGTCTCATTTCCGACCCTAGGCTTCGATTGTTTCCGGTGATTTCCGACGAAGGAAACCGGGTTTTCGATCAGAGCCAGTCACGAAGTATGGGAATCAGAGGGATGTCTGCCGGGGGCATCGGATAAGACTTCAGGTCCGCCGCCCTTACCCATTTCAACGCCTGTCCTTCGCGTGGGCTGACAATTCCTTCCCATTTGCGGCAGGCGAACAGCGGCATGAGCAGGTGGAAATCGTCATAGCTGTGGCTGGCAAAGGTCAATGGCGCCAGACAGCTTGCCCATGTATCGATCCCCAGTTCCTCGTGTAGCTCGCGGATCAACGCGGCTTCGGGCGTTTCACCCGCCTCTACCTTGCCTCCGGGAAACTCCCACAGGCCAGCCATCGACTTGCCCTCGGGCCGCTGCGCCAGAAGCACGCGGCCGTCAGGATCAATCAGGGCGACAGCCGAAACAAGGACAACTTTCGTGCCGGCCATACGTCAGGACCGATAATCGGCGTTGATGTCGATGTAGCCATGCGTCAGATCGCAGGTCCACACGGTGCATTTACCCTGACCCAGCCCCAGATCGACACTGATACGAAGGTATTCGCCCTTCATATAGGCCGCAGCCTTGGCTTCGTCATAGGCTGGCGACACCCAGCCATTCTCGGCCACCAGCAGATCACCGAAGCGGATCGTCAGCAGGTCGCGATCGGCGGCAGCACCGGATTTTCCGATGGCCATGACAACGCGCCCCCAGTTCGGGTCTTCACCCGCAATCGCGGTCTTGATGAGCGGTGAATTCGCAATCGACATCGCATGTGTCTTGGCGTCGGTGTCAGAAGCGGCCCCGGTGACGGCCACTTCCACGAATTTCGTGGCACCTTCGCCGTCGCGCACCACCTGATGTGCCAGATCCAGCATCACACCATGCAGTGCTTCGCGGAATGCGCCAGTCTCACGCGATACCTTGACGCCCGAGGCACCCGTAGCCGCCAGCAGCAACGTGTCAGAGGTCGAGGTATCGCTGTCCACTGTGATGCAGTTGAACGTGACATCGGTCAGCGCCGACAACATAGCCTGAAGGTCGACACGTTCTACCGACGCATCGGTGAAGATGTAGACCAGCATCGTCGCCATATCGGGCGCAATCATGCCCGAGCCTTTCGCGATTCCTGCGATCTTGACGGTCTTGCCATCAATCTCGATCTCGGCTGAAGCCCCCTTGGGGAATGTATCGGTCGTCATGATCGCACGCGCGGCAGATGCGATGGCACCCTTGTCCATCGACCCTGCCAATTCGGCGAGTTTGGCTGTGATCCGCTCATGTGGCAGAGGTTCGCCAATCACACCGGTCGAGGATGAAAACACCCGCGTTTCCGGCAGACCCAGCGCTTCGGCCACGGCCGAAGTGACGGCCCGGGTCGAAATCACGCCATTCTTGCCGGTGAACGCGTTCGAATTTCCCGAGTTCACGATGATCGCGGCACCAGCGTCGCTGTCCATTCCGATCTTGGCCTGACAATCCAGAACAGGCGCCGACCGTGTTGCAGACTTGGTGAACACGCCCGCCATTGTCGTTCCGGGGGCCAACAGCGCCAACATCACGTCAGTGCGACCCTGATAACGCACCCCGGCCTGTGCCGCGGAAAACATCACCCCCTCGATCACCGGAAGGCTTGGAAAGGCCTCGGGCGCAAGCGGCGAGACCTTTGTGATTTTTCCCATGCTTCAGTTCTCCAGCAGGTCGAGGTTCTTGATCAGGGCAGGATCAATCTCTGCCCCGGCACGGTCCACCGTGGCGGCGGCGGTGAGTTCGTCAAGGCGGGCCTGCACTGCCGCACGCTCGACTTGCGGACGAAGCTGATCGGCGACTTCCTCGAGTGTCGGCACGTCACGCAGACGGGTTTCGTTCAACTTGATCACATGCCATCCGAACTGCGTCTGCACCGGGGTGGATACCGCGCCCACTTCCAGAGCGACAACCGCTGCTTCGAAATCGGGAACCATCATGCCGGATTCGAACCAGCCCAATTCTCCACCATTCGCGGCCGACGTATCGCTCGACGCCTCCTGCGCGAGCGCAGCGAACTCTTCACCTGCGTTCAGACGCTCGATCAGGGCCGCGGCCGCTTCTTCGGTGTCCACAAGGATATGTGACGCATTCCATTCCCGTGCAGGCTCTGCATTGGCGAAAGCCTCATCATAGGCTTTCTGCAAGGCGTCATCCGTGACCGCACCTGCGAGAATTTCATCGACTACCGCTGCAGCCAGAAGCGCGCGGCGTTCGTTTTCCAACGCAATCTCGACCCGGCGGGGCGTATCCTCGCCGACAGTCTGTGCCAGAACTGACTGCTGGATCAGTTGATCAAGGATGCCGTTGAAAAGAACATCATCGGGCAGCGCCAGATACTGTTGCGGCAGGGTCGTCCGGGCCATGATCATCTGGCCCAGAGTGATCTCTGTTCCGTTGACGGTCGCGATCACGCTATCCGCGCCGGGTGTGTCCTGAGCAAGCACGGGACCGGTGGCCCATACGGCAAAAACGGCAGCTGACAGGGAAGTGAAGGCATTTCGGTTCGGTTTAAGCATGGATTCGTCCTTTGTAACGGGCGCATCCGGCCCCCGGCGTTGACAGTCATGAAGCCGCCCCTTACATCGCCCTGAGGCCAGGTTTGGCTGTCTTTTCCCGCCTCTTCATATGTGCTGCGGAAAGAGCGGGCAAGCAGATGGCTTGCACAACTCTGTCAACGAGCGGAACGGAACGAAAATGCTGGGACTCGGAACTCTTGCCAAGAAGGTGTTCGGCACCCCCAATGACCGCAAGATCAAATCGGTTCGCCCGCTTGTCGAAAAGATCAACGCGCTGGAGCCGGAGTTTCAGGCCCTGTCCGACCAGGGGCTGATCGACAAGACGGCAGAGTTCAAGGAGCGGATCGCCAAGGGCGAGACACTCGATGCCATTTTGCCCGAAGCCTTTGCCAACTGTCGCGAAGGCGCACGTCGGGCGCTGGGTCTGCGGGCCTTTGACACGCAGTTGATGGGCGGGGTTTTCCTGCACCAGGGCAACATCGCCGAAATGAAGACCGGCGAGGGCAAGACCCTTGTTGCGACCTTCCCCGCCTATCTGAACGCGCTGACCGGGCGTGGCGTGCATATTGTGACCGTCAACGATTACCTGGCGCGCCGCGATGCCGATTGGATGGGCAAGGTCTATGGTGCCTTGGGCCTGACCACCGGCGTCGTCTATCCGCAGCAGCCAGAGGCCGAAAAGAAAGTGGCCTATGCCGCCGATATCACCTATGCGACCAACAACGAGCTTGGGTTCGACTATCTGCGCGACAACATGAAATCCAGCCTGGATCAGATGAACCAGCGCGAACACTACTATGCCGTCGTCGACGAGGTGGACAGTATCCTGATCGACGAAGCGCGGACCCCGCTGATCATTTCGGGCCCGTCGCAGGACCGCTCTGAACTCTATCAAGCCGTGGACAAGCTGATCCCCGAGCTGAACGAGGACCATTTCACGCTGGACGAAAAGACCCGCAACGTGACCTTCACCGACGAAGGCAACGAGGCGCTGGAGCAGATGCTGCACGCGCGCGGGATTTTGCCGGAAGACCAGTCGCTCTATGACCCTGAAAGCACGACTGTCGTGCATCACGTCAATCAGGGCCTGCGGGCGCACAAGCTGTTCACCAAGGACAAGGACTACATCGTTCGTGACAACGAGGTCGTTCTGATCGACGAGTTCACGGGCCGAATGATGTCGGGCCGCCGTCTGTCCGATGGTCTCCATCAGGCGATCGAGGCAAAGGAGGGCTGCAAGATCCAGCCCGAGAACGTGACCCTCGCCCAGGTGACCTTCCAGAACTACTTCCGCCTGTACGAAAAGCTGGCCGGCATGACCGGCACCGCGCTGACCGAGGCCGAGGAATTCGCCGAGATCTACGGTCTGGGCGTGGTCGAAGTGCCGACCAACCGCCCCATCGCCCGCAAAGACGAGGATGACGCCGTCTATCGCACCGCGCGCGAGAAATACGAGGCCATCGTTCAGACGATCCGTGAGGCGAACGCCAAGGGCCAGCCTGTCCTGGTGGGCACCACCTCGATCGAGAAGTCTGAATCCCTGTCCACGCTGCTCAAGGAAGCGGGTATCCCGCACAACGTCCTGAACGCGCGTCAGCACGAGAAAGAAGCCCAGATCGTCGCCGATGCGGGCAAGTTCGGTGCGGTGACGATTGCCACCAACATGGCCGGTCGTGGTACCGACATCAAACTGGGCGGTAACGTGGACTTCAAGGTGATGGAGGCGCTGGCCGCTGATCCTGACGCCAACCCCGATGAGTTGCGCGCCCGGATCGAAGCAGAGCACGCAGCCGAGGAAGCACAGGTCAAGGAAGCAGGCGGGTTGTTCGTTCTGGCTACCGAACGCCATGAAAGCCGCCGGATCGACAACCAGCTGCGCGGCCGATCTGGCCGTCAGGGCGACCCGGGCCGTTCGTCCTTCTTCCTCAGCCTCGAGGATGATCTGATGCGGATCTTCGGGTCTGAGCGCCTGGACAAGGTTCTCTCCAGCTTGGGCATGAAAGAAGGTGAGGCGATTGTGCACCCATGGGTGAACAAGTCGCTTGAACGTGCGCAGGCCAAGGTCGAAGGCCGCAACTTCGACATCCGCAAGCAGCTGCTGAAATTCGACGATGTGATGAACGAGCAGCGCAAGGTGATTTTCGGACAGCGCCGCGAAATCATGGAAGCGCAGGACCTGTCCGACACGATCAGTGATATGCGCAGCCAGGTGATCGACGACCTGATCGAAGAGTTCATGCCGCCCAAGACATATGCCGATCAGTGGGATGTCGAAGGCCTGCATGCGGCCTGTGTCGAAAAGCTGGGCCTTGATGTTCCGGTCGTCGACTGGGCCGCCGAGGAAGGCGTGGATGACGAGCAGATCACCGAACGGCTAGAGGCCGCAGCCACCAAGGCCATGGACGAAAAGGCAGCCGCTTTCGGTGCCGAGAACATGCGCCAGATCGAAAAACAGATCCTGTTGCAGACAATTGATGCCAAATGGCGTGAACACTTGCTGATGCTCGAGCATTTGCGCTCCGTGGTAAGCTTCAGGGGTTACGCGCAGCGCGATCCGTTGAATGAATACAAGAACGAGGCTTTCCAGCTGTTTGAATCGATGCTCGACAGCCTGCGTGAGGACGTGACCAAGCAAACTGGCCCAGATCCGCCCGCTGACCGAAGAAGAACAGCAGGAAATGGTTCGGCAGTATGCCGCCCAGCAAGCCGCTCTGGCTGCCCAGATGAAAGCTGCGCAGGACGCTTCCCTGCCGCAGAATGCAGATATGGCTGCGGGTCCGGCGCTGGAGGGTTTCGTCGAGGACGATCCTTCGACCTGGGGAAACCCCGGACGCAACGATTCGTGTCCCTGCGGATCGGGCAAGAAGTTCAAACATTGCCACGGTCGTCTGGCCTGAGGGGTCACAGTCTCGCCGTAATTTTTTGGGCTTTTTGCTTGGATTTCGTCAGTTTCGGCGCGAATGCGGCTCTTCGTCAGAAACTGACCAGACCTTGGCCACAGTGATGCCCGCTTGATTTGTCATGATTTCAGCAATCCTTGAGTGATTGTGGAGAGTCCTATGGCAAGTCTGAAAAACACGATCCTGACCGGCGCGACACTGTTCGCAGCCTTGGGCACGGGTTTCGTGATGCAATCTTCGCCAGTGGCTGAAATGCGTTATGGCACCCAGACTTCGAACACATCGACCCCGTCTTCCGGCAAGGTCGAGCCTGTTTACTCTGGCGTAAACCCGTTTTCCGGGATCACCTCGCTTGAGCTGACGTCCATCGCATATACCTCCGCCACCTCCGCGAAGCACCAGTCCAACCGTATGGATCCCGTCATGCCGCGCATTGCGCCGGATCCTCTGGCTTTCGATGAAGGCAAGCG
This sequence comes from uncultured Alphaproteobacteria bacterium, assembly GCA_963715835.1. Lineage (GTDB taxonomy): Bacteria > Pseudomonadota > Alphaproteobacteria > Rhodobacterales > Rhodobacteraceae > Seohaeicola. The sequence continues at coordinate 355,827 of CAVQSH010000001.1, forward strand.
CGACAGCCTGAGCGAGACAGTGGTCCTTGCCTCTGCGCCCGGCGAACCCACGGATCTTGCTGCCTCTGCGCAGTCCTGCATTGCCGAGTTGGTAGCGCGTCCCATGGCTGCAGCGATGGTTGATCTGACCCTTGCAGCGCCCTGCGAAGCGGGCGCGCGTGTGACCTTGCACCATAACGGCATGATGATCACCGAGCAGATGGACAGCAGCGGGCGTCTGTCCGTGCAACTCCCCGTTCTGTCCCAAACGGCTATCTTCATGGCAGCCTTTGAGAGCGGTCTGACCGCGATGGCAAAGACTGAAGTCACTTCGCTGGACATATATGATCGCGTGGTCGTGCAGTGGCAGGGTCCGGGAGAGATGCAGATCCATGCCTTTGAATTCGGTGCCGACTATGGCGACGAAGGCCATGTCTGGGCCAATGCGCCCCGCAACATGGAGCAAGCCGCTCTCGGAAAAGGCGGATTCGTCACGCAACATGGCCGCGCCATGCCCGATCAGGATCTGCGCGCGCAGGTTTACACCTTTCCTTCGGGCACGGCGGCGCGCGCAGGCGACATCGTTTTGAGTGTCGAAACCGAAGTCACAGCCCAGACATGCGGCCGCCGGATGGAGGGTCAGGCCCTTCAGATCACTGGGGGTGGTGCCTTGAGCGTGAAGGATCTGACCATTGATGTGCCTGGCTGTGATGCAACGGGTGATTTTCTGCTGTTGAAAAACCTGCTCCAAGACATGAAGATCGCACGCAATTAGCGTACAGACTTCGGGGCAGCTCCATGTGCAAGGTTCGTGCGGCCAGAACAGCCGCACTTTTTTCATCTGCGGCCCGCCTTTCATCATCCGTCCTGCTTTGGCTTTGCCTGGCGGGCACCCTGTTTGCGCAAGATATAACCCTCACATCGCGGGACGGTGCCGTAGAACTGACGGGCACCTTTTTAGGGTTCGACGGTGAATTCTATCGCATTGATACGGTTTACGGCGAACTGACTGTCGATGGCAGCGGAGTGCTCTGCGACGGCCCCGCTTGCCCCAGCCTCGAGGACTACGTCGCGCGGTTGTCGATTTCCGGGGCAGCCAGCATGGCCGAGGTCCTTATGCCTGCGCTGGTCGAAAGCTTCGCCCTGCGAGAGGGCTATGGCCTACGCCGAGACACGCTCGATGCCAGCCACTTCGAATATGTTCTGTTCGACCGTCAGACCGGACGCGATTTGGGAAGGTTCCTGTTCCGCGCCACAAACTCGGATGAGGGCTTCGCTGATCTGTTGGCGAATGAAGCGGATATCGCGATGTCGCTGCGTGAAATACGCCCCGATGAGGCGCAGCGCGCCAGAGACGCGGGCTTTGGTGATTTACGGACCAGGGGTCGGTTTCGCGTTCTGGCGCTTGATGCGCTCGTGCCCATCGTATCGGGAACCATGCCGCTGGACCGCATCGCGACGGTCGATCTCGCGCGGGCTTTCGCCGGACAAATCACAAACTGGTCGGAACTTGGCGGCCCGGATGCGCCGATCAGCCTGCATCTGCGCAATGCGGATTCCGGACTTGCGCAGGCCGCCGTGGACAAGCTCCTGCTACCGTTGAATCAGGGCCTGAGTGATCTGATCGAGCGGCATGAGACCGATACCGGCCTGGCTCTGGCCGTGGCCGCGGATCCGTTCGGTCTTGGGCTTGCCAGCACGGCTGAAACCGGTCCCGCGCGGCGTCTTGGCTTGTCTGGTGAATGTGGATTTGCGCTGCGTGCGACGCGCCAAACCGTGAAGACCGAGGACTATCCTCTGACGGCGCCGATGTTTCTCTACGTACCGGCCCGGCGTTTACCACGGCTGGCGCGCGAGTTCCTGTTCTACACGCAAAGCGCGCCTGCACAGCTTGTGATTCGTCGGGCGGGCTATGTCGACCTGGCACCCGAAGCGATCCCCCTTGCAGCCCAGGGCGACCGTTTCGTCAACGCCATCGCCAAGGCGGGTGATGAAATCGGTCTGGATGAATTGCAGCGGATGGTCAGTGTGCTCGGTCCGATGCAGAGGCTGACCACAACATTCCGTTTTGAGGCAGGCTCGGCCCGGCTTGATGCGCAGTCACGCTCGAACGTGGATCAATTGGCGCGCCGCCTTGATGAAGGCACCTATGACGGGCGGCAACTGATCTTTGTCGGGTTCAGCGACAGCGATGGTGCTGCCACGGCCAATCGTATGATTGCAGAGCGTCGGGCCGAGGCTGTGCGGCAGGCGGTATTGACCGCAGCCGAAACCGCTGATTTCACGCAGGTTGATCTCAAGACCGAAGCCTTTGGCGAGGCGATGCCCATGGCATGTGACGACAGTGCCTGGGGGCGGCAAGTCAACCGGCGGGTTGAAGTCTGGCTACGCTAGGATGATGGCTTGTCAGGATTACAAAAGACCCGCTGAGCGAAAGCTCAGCTCCCGGGATTTCCCGATCACCAGATGATCGTGAAGTGTCAGCCCCAGAGCTTCTGCGGCGGTAAGTGATCTGCTGTGTCATGGCAATATCGGCCTCGGAGGGTGTGGGATCACCGGACGGGTGATTGTGCACCAGGATCAGGGCCGAAGCATTCAGCTCCAATGCCCTTTTGACGACTTCGCGTGGATAGACCGGGACATGATCGACTGTGCCCTGCCCCTGCGCCTCATCGGCGACAAGGACGTTCTTGCGATCCAGGTAGAGAACACGGAACTGTTCGGTATCCCGATGCGCCATCGTTGTGTGGCAATAGTCCAGCACAGCATCCCAGCTTGAGATGACGTGGCGTTGCAGGATCCGCGACCGTGCCAGCCGCTGTGCCGCCGCCTCGACGATTTTCAATTCGGTAATGACAGCGTCACCTACCCCTTTCACCTCTGACAGGCGGGCTGCGGGTGCAGAGAGGACGCCGATTGAAATCGCCGAAGACGTCAAGCAGCAGACGGCTGAGTGGCTTCACGTCCTGGCGTGGAATCGCGCGAAAAAGGATCAATTCCAGCATTTCGTAGTCTGGAATAGCAGCTGCACCGCCGGTCATGAACCGCTCCCGCAACCGTTTGCGATGATCGCCGATATAGGAAGGCACCTTGCCTGTTGGCAAACCATCGACCGCCTCCACCTCATCGGTATCGAACAGCGGCATGGAAGATTCGGAAAAGGCACGATGATTGGTCATCCCGCAAGCGTGCCGCAAAACGGTTGCGCAAACGTTAAACCAGGTCGTCCGTTCTACGCACATTGCCGATTGGACATGAAAAAGGGCGCGTCACTTGATGCAACGCGCCCGTTTCTGTCGGATAGGCCGAAGGCCTCAGCCCTTCATGCTGTCCCAGAACGTCTTCACCGAAGAGAAGAAACTCTTGCTTTCGGGGTTGTTGTCCTCGGACATGGCTTCGAATTCGCGCAGGATTTCTTTCTGACGGCTGGTCAGGTTGACCGGGGTTTCCACGGCCAGTTCGATGAACATGTCGCCCTCCGGTCCACCGCGCAGCGCGGGCATGCCCTTGGACCGCAGGCGCATCTGACGACCGGACTGGCTGCCCGCCGGGATCTTCACACGGCTGCGACCACCGTCGATGGTCGGCACCTCGATATCGCCGCCCAGCGCCGCCGTCGTCATCGAGACCGGCACGCGGCAGAACAGGTTGGTGTTCTCGCGCTCGAAGAGGTCATGCTTGGTGACTTCGATGAAGATGTAGAGATCCCCCGAAGGGCCGCCGCGCATCCCCGCCTCGCCTTCGCCGGCCAGACGTATGCGCGTCCCGGTTTCGACACCCGCGGGAATATTTACCGACAGGGCACGATCCTTGTGCACACGTCCCTGCCCAGCGCAGGACTTGCAGGGGTTCTTGATGATCTGACCCAGACCCGCGCATGTCGGACAGGTCCGTTCTACGGTGAAGAAGCCCTGCTGCGCACGCACTTTGCCCATGCCGGAACAGGTGGGACAGGTCTGCGGCTCGGCACCGCCTTCGGCACCTGATCCACTGCAGGACGAGCAGGCGACCGATGTCGGCACGTTGATCGTCTTCTGGAGGCCTGAGTAGGCCTCTTCCAGCGTCACGCGCAGGTTATAGCGCAGATCGGCACCACGCGCCGCGCGCCCGCGTCCGCCACCGCGCCCGCCCATGAAATCGCCGAAAAGATCGTCGAACACATCCGAAAAGGCGCTTGCGAAGTCACCCTGATTGCCGCCGTAGCCACCGGGCCGTCCGCCGCCGCCCATGCCGCCCTCGAAGGCAGCATGACCAAAGCGATCATAGGCCGCCTTCTTGTCGGCATCCTTCAGGACTTCATAAGCCTCGTTGGCTTCCTTGAACTGGGCTTCGGCATCGGGGTTGTCGGCATTGCGGTCCGGATGCAGCTCCTTTGCCTTGGAGCGATAGGCTTTCTTGATCTCGTCCGACGAGGCACCGCGCGCCACACCGAGCACGTCGTAATAGTCACGTTTTGCCATTGGGGATCCCCCTCAAGTGGAACGGTAAGGGCCGGCCTTGTTCGGACCGGCCCCAGAGGTTCCGTAAAACGCTTACGCGCGCTTGTCGTCGCCAAGGTCCTCGAAGTCCGCATCAACGATGTCGTCATCATCGCTGCTGCGAGGGCCTTTCGAGGACATCGAGTCGTCCTCCTCGGCGTCCTGGCTGGCCTTGTAGATGGCTTCACCCAGCTTCATGGCCGCTTCGGTCACGTTCTGGATGCCGGACTTGATCTTGGACGGTGTTGTCCGTCTCAAGCTCGTCTTTCAGCGCGGCAATGGCCAGTTCGATCGCCTCGACCGTGGTCGGGTCGACCTTGTCGGAATGCTCTTCCACCGACTTTTCGGTCGAATGGATCAGGCTTTCCGCCTGGTTCTTTGCTTCGACAAGCTCGCGACGCTTCTTGTCTGCCTCGGCATTCTCCTCGGCATCCTTGACCATCTTTTCGATGTCGTCGTCGGACAGACCACCCGAAGCCTGAATGGTGATCTTCTGTTCCTTGTCGGTGCCTTTGTCGCGCGCCGAAACAGAGACGATACCGTTGGCGTCGATGTCGAAGGTCACCTCGATCTGGGGCATGCCACGCGGTGCTGGCGGGATGTTTTCCAGATTGAACTGGCCGAGCATCTTGTTGTCCGCCGCCATTTCCCGTTCGCCCTGGAACACGCGGATGGTCACCGCGTTCTGATTGTCCTCGGCTGTCGAGAAGACCTGGCTCTTCTTGGTCGGGATCGTGGTGTTGCGGTCGATCAGGCGGGTGAACACGCCACCCAGCGTCTCGATCCCCAGCGACAGCGGGGTTACGTCGAGCAGAACCACGTCCTTGACGTCGCCTTGCAGAACACCGGCCTGAATGGCCGCGCCCAGCGCCACAACCTCATCGGGGTTCACACCCTTGTGCGGCTCCTTGCCGAAGAACTTGGTCACTTCTTCCACGACCTTGGGCATACGGGTCATACCGCCGACCAGAACCACCTCGTCGATGTCCGCCGTGGTCAGACCCGCATCCTTGAGCGCGGCCTGGCAGGGCTTCATCGAGGCCTTGATCAGATCGTTCACAAGGCTTTCCAGCTTGGCGCGGGTCAGCTTCATCACCATGTGCAGCGGCTGGCCGGTCGCGCTGTTCATCGAGATGAACGGCTGGTTGATCTCGGTCTGGCTCGAAGACGACAGTTCGATCTTGGCCTTCTCGGCGGCTTCCTTGAGACGCTGCAGCGCCATCTTGTCCAGCGTCAGGTCGACGCCATGCTCTTTCTTGAACTCGTCCGCCAGATAGTTGACGATCCGCATGTCGAAGTCTTCACCACCCAGGAAGGTGTCGCCATTGGTGGATTTCACTTCGAACAGGCCATCGTCGATCTCGAGGATGGTGACGTCGAACGTGCCGCCGCCAAGGTCATAGACCGCGATGATCTGGCTGTCTTTCTTGTCCAGGCCATAGGCCAGTGCCGCGGCTGTCGGTTCGTTGATGATCCGCAGCACCTCAAGGCCGGCGATCTTGCCGGCGTCCTTGGTGGCCTGACGCTGCGCGTCGTTGAAATAGGCGGGCACGGTGATGACGGCCTGCGTCACCTCTTCACCAAGATAGGACTCGGCGGTTTCCTTCATCTTGCCGAGGATGAAGGCTGAAATCTGCGAGGGGCTGTACTTCTCGCCACGGGCTTTCACCCAAGCGTCGCCGTTGCCGCCGTCGATCACGGTGAAGGGCAGGTTTTTCTTGTCCTTCGCGAGATCCGCGTCATCGAACCGGCGACCGATCAGGCGCTTGACGCCGAAGATCGTGTTGTCGGGGTTGGTGACCGCCTGACGCTTGGCCGGTTGGCCGACAAGACGCTCGTCTTCCGTGAAAGCGACGATCGACGGTGTGGTGCGCGCACCTTCCGAGTTTTCGATCACGCGAGGCTGGCTGCCATCCATGATGGCGATACAGCTGTTGGTGGTTCCCAGGTCAATACCAATGACTTTGGCCATGTTCTTCGATCCCTTCTGACTTCAAGGCGATGACACGAGGTTCAGACCCGTTCCGGCATCCACACCCCGATCCTGTTTGTGACGGTCTGCCCCTGCTCTGGGGCTCGTCCATCACGCTTCCGGGAGTATATAAGGAGGGGTCACAGACGCTGCAAGCACCGGACCGGATGCGTTTTCAGGATTCCGCAGGTAATTTTAGAGAGTTCCGCCCGCCAAAAGGAGAAATGATGATCCCGCCGAGCATGACCCTGCGCGGTATAGACATTTTTCAAGGCTTTCTGACCCCTGAGGATCAGGCAGCCCTGGTTGATGATCTGCGCGATGTGATCCGCGCCGCACCGCTTTTTGCGCCCGTGACGGCGCGAGGCAAGGCAATGTCGGTGCGGATGACTTCGGCAGGACGGCTCGGCTGGGTCTCTGATCGCGCGGGCTATCGCTATCAGGAGCAACACCCGGACGGCATGGCGTGGCCCGCGATCCCGCCGTCAGTTCTCGATCTGTGGCACAAGCTGATCAGCGAGACGCGTGCGCCTGACTGCTGCTTGATCAATTTCTACGGCGAAGGCGCCCGGATGGGTCTGCATCAGGACCGGGATGAGGTGGATTTCTCCTGGCCGGTTCTTTCGCTCTCACTGGGGGATGAGGGCCTTTTTCGTGTCGGAGGTGTCGAAAAGGGTGGTCCGACCGCCTCTGTATGGCTCAAGTCCGGGGATATTCTGCGGATGGGTGGCGATGCACGCCTGGCCTATCACGGCGTGGACAGGATTCGGTTCGGGTCTTCCCGTCTGTTGCCGCGCGGCGGAAGAATCAATCTGACCCTGAGGGTCGTGGGATGATCAGCGCCGCGCGCTCCAGCTGACCGAGGCATGGCGCCGGGTATAGAACTCGCCCATGAGCCCGATCATCAGAAGCACCGTCCCCACGATGATCGCATATTCATACGAGCTGTAGCGGGGTGTGTAATTGATGAAAACAAAGCCGCGCGCCTGGTCGATTGCGTGAAACAACGGGTTCCAGTCAAACAAGGCCAGCATGAAGGCCGGCAAGGTATTGGCCACGAACATCTTGCCTGAGGCGATCATGTTCACCCGTTGGTAGATGGTGGTGAACACATCAACAGCATTCGGAAACCATGGTTTCAGCGCCAGCAGGACGACACCCAAGGCAACGCCGGTATACCATGCAACAAGCAACATGCCGAAAGCCGGAATCGGATGGTCAATCACGATCGGGGTAAAGACTGCGTGGTAGATGAACAGGATCACGAAAAGCGACAGCACCTGGATATAGAGCGTTCCCAATGCTGCGGCCGCGATCACGATGATCGTGTTCAACGGCGCGTGCTTCATCATCGGGGAGGCCGGCCCTTCCGAGCCGACAACAGCGGCAACCGTTTTCGTGTGGGTCATGTAGAGAAAGATGCCCGACATGATGTAGAGCAGGAAGTCACCCCGCAATGCCGCGCCGCGCAGGCCCAGCACGATGAACATGATATAGAAGGCAAGCACGAAGATGGCGGCCTGCATCATGTTCTTCAGGATCGCCAACACCGCATTGCCATGAGTTTTCCGGATGTTGCGGACAATGCTGTGATAAATCAGCTCGGCGATAGTGATCGCCGCGCCAAGACCTGTCTGCCTGAAGGTGGATTGTTGAAACATTGAAGCGCTACTGCCTGCCTGACGCGGCCTTGTCCCATCGTGGGACGCTTGCCGTTCTGCTTGGCATTCAGCATAAGTACAACGGGTTAAGAGGACAACAATTCAACAGCCCGGCCGGCGAATTGATTGGAGAATGTGATTGGATTACCAGAAACTGACCGATGTCATGCGCCGTCTGGCGATCGAGGCAGGTACGCGGATCATGCAGATCTACGACGCCGACGATTTCGAAGTGAAGGTGAAGTCCGACTCCAGCCCGGTCACCGAAGCTGATGAGGCGGCGGATGCCCTGATTTCGGCCGGGTTGCGGGCCGCATTCCCGGATGTGACGCTGGTGACCGAAGAACAAGCCGCCTCTCACAGCGCGCAGGCTGACAGGTTCCTGATCGTGGATCCCTTGGACGGAACCAAGGAGTTCATCAATCGCCGCGGTGATTTCACGGTGAATATAGCCTATGTAGACTCTGGTGTGCCCATTCGCGGCATTGTCTATGCCCCGGCGCAGGGTCGCATGTTCTACACGCTCGCCGATGGTCAGTCGGTCGAGGAAAAGGGTGACCTATCCCTTGATGTGGTGGGTGAACTGACACCGATCCGGGTTGCGACGCCGGATAATGGAGCCCTCATGGTGGTCGCCTCAAAGTCCCATCGGGATCAGGCAACCGATGACTACATCGCGAAATACGCTGTTCAGGACATGAAGAGCGCGGGGTCCTCGCTTAAGTTCTGCCTTGTCGCAACGGGCGAGGCGGATCTCTATCCGCGTGTCGGACGCACCATGGAATGGGACACGGCTGCCGGTCACGCGGTGCTGTCCGGTGCTGGTGGCCATGTCGTGCGCTTCGACGATCATGCACCGCTGATCTATGGAAAGCCGGGCTATGCCAACCCGTTCTTCATCGCATATGCGCCCGGAGTGGAGCTTAAGAAACCCTGATGTCCGTCCTGATCGTCATTCCCGCCCGCTATGCCTCGACCCGCTATCCGGGTAAGCCACTTGTGGCACTTACAGGGGCGAGTGGGCATAAACAGAGCCTTATCGAGAGATCCTGGCGGGCCGCAATGCAGGTGCGTGGCGCGGACCGGGTGGTTGTTGCTACCGATGACGATCGTATCCGGAAGGCCGCTGAGGACATCGGTGCCGAGGTGGTGATGACCTCGACCTCTTGCCAGAATGGCACCGAACGCTGTGCCGAGGCCCATGCCGCGCTGGGCGGCGGCTTCGACATGGTCGTGAACCTGCAAGGCGACGCGCCGCTGACCCCGCCCTGGTTCGTCGAGGACCTTGTCGCCGGGTTGAATGCGGATACTTCCGCGCAGGTCGCGACGCCTGTTCTGCGCTGCGATGGTCGCGCGCTCAATGGATTTCTGGCAGACCGCAGGGCCGGCCGTGTCGGTGGCACCACTGCGGTTTTCAGCCGAAACAGACACGCTTTGTACTTTTCGAAAGAGGTCATACCCTTCACATCGCGGTCGTATACTGATGATGACGAAACACCCGTTTTCCACCATGTTGGTGTCTACGCCTATCGCCCGGCGGCCTTGGCCGATTATGTGGGATGGACCGTCGGACCGCTGGAAACGCTTGAGGGGTTGGAGCAACTCCGTTTCCTTGAAAACAACCGCAGCATCCTTTGCGTGGAGGTGCAGTCCAAGGGGCGTCAGTTCTGGGAGTTGAACAACCCCGAGGACGTCGCGCGTCTCGAGACGATGATGGCGGAAATGGGCATGGAATGACCCAGACTCCGGTCAGCGTGGTCATTGTCAGCCGGCATCGCCCGGAGGCCTTGAAACTGTGCCTGACCGCAGTCGCTCGTCTGATCCTACTCCAACTATGAGATCGTTGTCGTAGCCGACCCTGCTGGGTTGCGCGCAATTGAAGAGCTGTCCTTCGCAAGCCGGATCAAGACCGTAGCTTTCGACGAAGCCAATATTTCTGCAGCGCGCAACCGGGGTATCGCTCAGGCTGCGGGTCAAATTCTGGCCTTTCTTGATGATGACGCGGTCCCTGAGCCACGCTGGCTGGATCATCTGACCGGGGTTTTCGCCGATCCATCGGTCGCTGCGGCGGGAGGGCATGTCCTGGGGCGCAACGGCATCTCGGTCCAATGGTCCGGTCGCGTGGTTGCATGCACGGGCGAAGCCAGCAATGTGTCTCTGCACAGGCAAAACCCGACCATTCTGACCGCGCCGCAAGGCAACGGGGTCAAGACCGAGGGTACGAACATGGCCGTCCGCCGCGAGGTTCTGGCGCAGATGGGCGGTTTTGACCCGGCCTTCCGGTTCTATCTGGATGAAACCGATGTGAACATGCGTCTGACGCAGCTTGGGCTGTCCACAGCTTTCGTCCCGCTTGCCGTGGTTCATCACGGCTATGCGGCAAGTGCCAATCGCCGATCAGACAGGGCAGTTCGCGATCTGCATCAGATCGCGGCCTCTACGGTGGTATTCCTCCGTAAGCATTGCCCGGCCTCACGCCATGACGGGGTTCTGACGCAAGCCCTCGCAGAGCAGAGACAGCGAATCCTGTCCCAGATGGTGGTTGGATTGCAGGAACCACGCGACGTCCGGCGATTGCTTCGGAGTTGGGCGGATGGGCTGGAGGAGGGCAGAACACGCCCGCTGACTGATCCATTGCCCTTGCCGCCGCCGCAAACAGGTTTCTTGCCGTTTCCGAGCCTGTTTTGGGGGGAAAGCGTTGTGATCAGCGGATATCGCGCCGAGGCATCCAGGCTCCGGCAGCAAGCGACGCAGGCGGCGGCCGAAGGTCGCCTTGTCTCGCTGTTCCTGATGTCACGCAGTGCATTGTATCATCGCGTGCGGTTCCACCCCGATGGCTATTGGGAACAAAGCGGCGGGCTTTGGGGGCGCGGTGACCGGTCTGACCCTCTTTTTCGGCCATGGACACTGGCGCGGCGTGTGGCCCACGAGGTCCGGCGCATCGGCGCCGCGCGCTTCTGAGAGCAGTTTTCGACAGAATTGCGAAGTTCCGCTGGTGGTCGCCTTAATTTTTACCTTTTGACGTGATTTCCTGTCCCAAAGAGTGATATTGAATAGCAACACCACGCTGACGAATGCGGGTTTGATCTGAGGATTGCGTAATGCGAAAGAAAGTAACGAAGGCCATTTTCCCGGTTGCAGGGCTTGGAACAAGGTTCCTGCCAGCGACGAAGTCGGTCCCGAAAGAGATCATGACACTGGTGGACCGGCCTCTCATCCAGTACGCGATCGACGAGGCGCGCGCCGCAGGCATCAAGGAATTCATCTTCGTGACCTCGCGCGGCAAGGGCGCGCTTGAGGATTACTTCGATCACGCACCGCAGCTGGAGTCGGAATTGCGCAAGAAGGGCAAGACCGAGCTTCTTGATATCCTCAAGACCACGAACATGGACAGCGGCGCGATCGCCTACATCCGCCAGCACAAGGCGCTGGGCCTTGGCCACGCGGTCTGGTGCGCCCGTCGCCTGATCGGGGATGAGCCTTTTGCCGTGATCCTGCCGGACGATGTGATCGCTGCCGAAAAGCCCTGCCTCCAGCAGATGGTCGAGGCTTATGCCGAAACTGGTGGCAACATCGTCGCGGCGATGGAAGTCGCACCTGACAAGGCGTCGTCCTACGGTATCCTTGATGTCAAGGAAGACATGGGTTCGGTGGTGTCGGTCAAGGGCATGGTCGAAAAACCCGCCCCCGGATCGCAGCCGTCGAACCTGGCAGTGATCGGCCGCTACATCCTGACCCCGCATGTTCTGAACAACCTCAATCGGATGAAGACCGGGGCAGGTGGTGAAATCCAGCTGACCGACGCAATCGCCCAGGAGATCGAGGCAGATCGCAATGTCTATGGCTACCGCTTCCGTGGACAGCGCTTCGATTGCGGCTCCAAAGCAGGCTTCCTGCAGGCGACCGTTTCCTTCGGCCTCTCGCGTGAGGATCTGCGTGACGATCTTGCGCGCTATCTGCGCGAGATCATCTCTCAGGATCTGGCTGCGGAGTAATTCCGGTCAGGGGGCAAGGCAGTGAAAAGTGTTCTGGTAACGGGGGGTGCGGGCTATATCGGCTCGCACGCCTGCAAATCCCTGCTCCGCGCAGGCTATCTTCCCGTCACCTATGACAATCTGAGTACGGGCTGGCGCGAGGCGGTGAAATTCGGGCCTTTCGAGCAGGGCGATCTGCGAGATCGGGCCCGTCTGGATGAGGTGTTTGCGACACACAGGCCCGTGGCGGTGATGCATTTCGCGGCCCTGAGCCAGGTAGGCGAAAGCATGTCCGATCCGGGCAAGTACTGGTCCAACAATGTCACGGGCTCGTTGTGCCTGATCGAGGCGGCCGTTGCTGCCGGCTGCATGAACTTCGTGTTTTCCTCTACCTGTGCGACCTACGGCGATCAGGATAATGTCGTGCTGGATGAAGATAGCGCGCAACACCCGATCAATGCCTATGGTGCCAGCAAACGCGCGATCGAGGATATCCTGCGGGATTTTGAAAGGGCACATGGTCTGAACCATGTGATCTTCAGATATTTCAATGTCGCAGGGGCCGATTCCGAGGGTGAAGTGGGTGAGTTCCATCAGCCTGAGACACATCTGATCCCGCTTATTCTGGATGCGATTGCAGGCAAACGCGCAGCCTTGACCATTCACGGGACGGATTATCCGACGCCTGATGGGACATGCATCCGTGACTATGTCCATGTCTGTGATCTGGTGGATGCGCATATACTGGGTCTGAAATGGCTGGAACAGGGTCGGGGCAGTCAGGTGTTCAACCTTGGGACTGGCACTGGTTTCTCGGTGCGCGAAGTGATTGAACAGTCGCGCGTCGTGACGAACCGGGATGTTCCTATGATCGAAGGTCCGCGCCGTCCGGGGGACTGTACCAAGCTGGTATCGGGCTCTTCGCGAGCCATGCAGGAACTGGGGTGGACACCCAAACGGTCGACCCTCAAATCCATGATCACAGATGCCTGGCGCTGGCACCAGACCGGGCACTACAGTGGCTGAGCCTGCTCCGGCGCGGCTTCTGGACCTTTCCCGTCTGGTCAGCCGTGCCGACCGTCTTCCGACGGGGATAGATCGGGTCGAACTGGCCTATCTTCGAGAGCTTCTGGCTGAAACAGTGCCTTTGTTTGGATTGGTCAGGACGGCTTGGGGCTATCTTCTGTTGGATCGCCACGGGTGTCAGGCGCTGTTGGACCGTGCGACCGGACAAGCCTCATGGGGGCAGCCTGATCTGCTGTCGCGGTTGCGCCGCGGCCTTGGGCCCCAGCGGCAGCGTGCTGAATCCGACTTGCGCCGCGTTGCTGTTGCCCGCTGCCTGCCGTCGCGATTGGCGCCGATGCTGTCGCGTCACCTTCCCCGAGGGACGACCTATATCAATGTGGGACACACGAACCTGACCGAAAAGACTCTGTTTTGCGTGAAACAGAGTCTAGAGGGCCGCATTGTCGTGATGGTGCATGACACGATCCCCCTGGATTATCCGCACTACCAGCGGCCGGGCACGGTTGAGCGTTTTCGGGCCATGCTGAATCGTGTGCAGCGTTATGCGACCCTTGTCCTGTGCAACTCGGCCTGCACCCGCGCAGATGTTACCCGCCATATGGCATCGCGTGGCACGGTTCCCGATATGCTGGTCGCGTGGTTGGGAGTTGAGGACCTGACGCCGGATCCAGATGTGAGACTGCCATCCGGATTTGATGAAAACAGACCCTGCTTCATCACGATAGGGACGATAGAGCCCCGCAAGAACCATATGTTCCTTTTGGATCTCTGGACGGACATGGCCACCGAAATGCGGCCCGAGAAGATGCCACAACTGTTGATCTGCGGCGCGCGGGGATGGAATAACGCCGATGTCTTCGCCCGGCTCGACAGTGACCCGATGATGGGGCTGCATGTATTCGAGATGCCGGGCCTGAGTGATGGCCAGATCGCGGCCCTGTTGCTGCGGATGAACGGCGCGCTTTTTCCAAGCCATGCGGAAGGGTTTGGCCTGCCCCCGGCCGAGGCCCTTTCCTTGGGCGTGCCCGTGATCTGTAACAGTCTTGATATCTATATCGAAATCCTGGGTCATAATCCCGTTTACGCAAGCGTTCGGGACAGCTATCTTTGGCGGCAAGAAACAGAGCGTCTGGCACACAGCCAGAACACCGGGCAGATCACAGGCAAAAAGTTCCAGCCACCAACATGGCGGGCACATTTCAACACTGTGTTAAGCTCGCTATGATCGAGTAACGATGCTGTTGGCAGGCATCGTGGAGTTGGGGAAGACAGGTTTTGGGCGTCTGGCAGTCATATCGCCTGCGGCTTCAGAGGAAGCGCTGGCTGTTGCGCGGCTGGCGCAAGCGGCGTGAATTGCGCGCCGTCACGGACCGGACCAACAAGATCACGCCGGGTGACATTCTGCTGTTTTCGACCCTCCGGAACGAGCAGATCCGCTTGCCCTATTTTCTGCAGTATTACCGCGACATGGGGGTCAATCACTTCCTTCTGGTGGATAACGACAGCACAGACGGATCCTATGAATATCTGGCCAGTCAACCAGACGTTTCGCTTTGGCATACCCGGCACAGCTACAAGCGTTCCCGTTTCGGGGTGGATTGGCTGAATTGGCTGCAATCGCGATATGCGCACGGACACTGGTCTCTGGTCGTCGACCCTGATGAGTTTCTGATCTACCCGTTCTGCGACACGCGCCCGCTGCGGGCGCTGACGGACTGGCTTGATGCTTCCTCCATCAAATCCTTTTCTGCGATGCTGCTGGACATGTATCCCAAGGGTCCGCTGGACGCGCAGCCTTATCAACCCGGTCAGGACCCGATCGAGATCGCCAATTGGTTCGACGCAGGGAACTACAGCATCTCGCGGAACAAGCGTTTCGGGAACCTGTGGATCCAGGGTGGCCCACGCAGCCGGGTTTTCTTTCCTGACAGGCCGGAAAAGGCACCTGCGCTGAACAAGATCCCGCTGGTGAAATGGGATCGGCGCTATGCCTATGTCAGCTCGACCCACATGCTGCTGCCGCGCGGTCTGAACCTTGTCTATGACGAATGGGGCGGGGAAAAAGCCAGCGGCGTGCTGCTCCATGCCAAGTTTCTGGATACCTTCTCTGCCAAGGCGGCAGAGGAGTTGACGCGCAAACAGCATTATGCAGCATCCGTCGAATACAAGGCCTACGCCGAGAACCTGAAATCCAACCCGGATCTGTGGTGCAAATGGTCTGAAAAATACATCAACTGGCGCCAGCTTGAGATTCTTGGGACTCATGTCCAAGGGGAACTGGGCGTGACCGTCGGGATCGTGATGCTGGTCCATACCGCGCTGGGCCGGGCCGAGCAGGTGGCTCGACATTGGTCTGCGGGGGGCTGTCCCGTAGTGATCCATGTGGACAAGGCTGTGCCGAAGAAGACCCATGACGCCTTTGTCGCGGCTCTCTCTGATTTGCCGCAGGTCCGCTTTTCGAAACGGCATCGGTGCGAATGGGGAACTTGGGGCATCGTCGCCGCCTCGCAGGCCGCGTCCGAGATGATGCTGACCGAGTTTCCCGAGGTGCGTCATGTCTATCTTGCGTCTGGCTCCTGTCTTCCACTGCGCCCGGTTCAGGAGCTGATAGATTATCTGGCCGCACGACCCAGAACCGATTTCATCGAAAGCGCGACAACTGCGGATGTGCCCTGGACCGTGGGTGGTCTGGACCAGGAAAGGTTCACTCTGCGGTTTCTGTTTTCATGGAAACGCCACCGCTTCCTGTTCGATGCCTTTGTAAAGATCCAGCGCAGACTCGGCCTCAGGCGCAGGATGCCCAACGGGCTGGTGCCGCATATGGGGAGCCAATGGTGGTGCCTGACGCGCCAGACCTTGTCTGCAATTCTGCAGGACCCGGAACGTGCCGCCTATGACAGCTTCTTCAAGCGGGTCTGGATCCCGGACGAGAGCTATTTTCAGTCTCTCGCAAGGCTCTATTCCAGCCAGATCGAAAGCCGGTCCCTCACGCTCAGCAAGTTCGATTTTCAGGGCAAGCCGCACATCTTTTACGACGATCATCTGCAATTGCTGCGTCGTTCAGACTGTTTCGTCGCGCGCAAGATATGGCCCCATGCCAACCGGCTCTATGAGGTATTTCTGACAGACGCCGCCGGGGCGATGAAACGGACGGAACCCAATCCCGGCAAGATTGACCGGATTTTCGCCAAAGCAGTCGAGCGCCGAACCCGCGGTCGGGCAGGGCTCTATATGCAAAGCCGGTTTCCCAACGAGGGATGGGAGAATGGCGTCACGTCCGGGCCCTATTCCGTCTTCGAAGGGTTCTCGGATCTTTTCGAGGATTTCGAGGATTGGTTGGCCAAGGCGACAGCCGCGCGCGTCCATGGGCATCTGTTCGCCCCCGATCGCGTTGCGTTCGCAGGCGGTCAAAGCGTGATGAACGGCGGTCTGTCTGACAGTGCAAAACTGCGCGATTACAATCCTCGCTCCTTTCTGTGCAACCTGATCTGGAACACTCGGGGCGAACGCCAGTGTTTCCAGTTCGGCCCGTCGGACACGCAGGATATCGGCTGGCAGTTCGCCAAGGACCCGAACGCACAGGTTTCTGTCATATCGGGCGCGTGGGCAGTCCCGCTCTTCCGGTCGAACCGGAATTTCGCCGATATCCGCAAGGATGCCGCCCTTTTGCAAAAGACCGAAAGCGAACATCTGGACGTTTTGAGGTCGCCCTATGTCAAGGCACGGGTGCGGATCTGGACTATGGCCGAATTTATCGAGGCACCGATGGAGCCGTTGCAGACGATCCTGGACGAGATTGGCAACCGTGGTCTGCGGCGTTTGTCCGAAGTGCCCAAAATGGTTGATCTGGAAGGGTTCGGGCAGTTTCTGCAAAATCTGAAGAACCAGGGAATGCATCCCTATCTGATGGGAGACTTTCCCGTGGCACGCGACATGCAGCCTGCGCCGCAATCGCCGCGCAAACCCTATCTGGTGCGCTGACGATGCCGGAAAAATTCGATTATTTCATCGTTTTTGCGGAAATGCGGACAGGGTCCAATTTTCTTGAGACGAACCTGAACGCCTTCACCGGGCTGACCTGCCACGGCGAGGCGTTCAATCCGCATTTTATCGGCTATCCCAACCGAACTGACATCCTTGGGATCACGCAGCCCATGCGTGACGCCAACCCCGCCCGCCTGATCGAGGCGGTAAAGCACGGGACAGCTGGGCTTGGGGGGTTTCGCTTCTTCCACGATCACGACTCCGCGGGTTTTGGACATCGCCCTGCAGGATCCGCGCTGTGCCAAGATCATCCTGACCCGCAACCCTGTGGAAAGCTATGTCTCGTGGAAGATCGCGCAGGCCACGGGTCAATGGAAACTGACCAATGTCACCAAGCGCAAGGATGCCATGGCGGTTTTTGACCGGACCGAGTTCGAGGCGCATCTGACCGCCCTGCAGGAATTTCAGGTACGGCTTCTGCACGAATTGCAGATTACCGGTCAGACGGCCTTCTACGTGGCCTATGAGGACCTGCAGGATGTGGCCGTCATGAACGGTCTGGCGCGATTTCTGGGCATAGAGCACCAGCTGGATAGTCTTGATGAAAGCCTCAAGAAGCAGAACCCGGAACCTCTGTCCGAAAAGGTGCGGAATTTCGACCAGATGGCGGATGCGTTAGCACGACTTGACCGCTTCAATCTGACAAGAACCCCGAATTTCGAACCCCGTCGCGGCGCTGCGGTGCCGGGCTATGTCGCGGCCAGAAAGACGCCGTTGCTCTATCTGCCAGTTCGCTCAGGCCCGGAGGAACAGATCATGCAGTGGCTGGCCGGTCTGGACGGGTCGCGTCCCGAAGATCTGGAAAGCCGGTTCACCCAGAAGACATTGCGCCAATGGATGCGCAGCCATCCCGGTCACCGCAGCTTCACCGTCCTGCGTCATCCGGTAGCCCGTGCACATGCGGCGTTTTGCGAGCGGATTCTGATGACAGGTCCCGGCCATTTCGCTGAAATCCGCAAGATCCTGCGCAAATCTTACCGTCTGCCCATTCCAGAATCCGCGCCGGACGCGGCGTATGACCAGTCAGCCCATCGCACGGCTTTCGTCGCCTTTCTGGAGTTTCTGAAAGCCAATCTGGCCGGGCAGACCACTGTGCGCGTGGACGCCGCCTGGGCCACGCAGATGCAGGTGCTGCAAGGCTATGCACAATTCGCCTTGCCTGACATGATTCTGCGTGAGGATGAGGTCGAGGTATATCTGCCTGCCCTGGCCCAGCAACTGGGCCATGCTGATCCGGTCGCGCCACAAACCGCGGCTGATGATCGACCCTATCCTCTTGCAGATATCTACGACGAGGAAATCGAGGATTTGGTCAGCACAGTCTATCAGCGAGACTACATCGCATTCGGCTTCGAGCGTTGGATGCCAGTTTGACAGATAGGACTACGCGGCCTGAACGGTCGGTGCTTCGGTCAGGATGGTGTAGAGCGTGCTCGGATCGGTATTCGCCCGCAGCTTGGTGCAGACCGATGCCTCGCGCAGCGTACGAGAGACCAGCGCAAGCGCTTTCAGATGCTCGACCCCCGCATCCTCGGGTGCGAACAGCGCAAAGATGATATCTACCGGTGCGCGGTCGACAGCGTCGAAATCAATGGGCTTTTCCAGTAGCATGAAGGCGCCCTGAACGGAATCCAGCCCCGCGATCCGTGCATGTGGCAGGGCCACACCGTGGCCCACGCCGGTAGGTCCCAGAGTTCTCGCGCTCCATGAGTGCCTCGACGGCGGAGGCGGCATTGATCTTGTAGACCGATGCCGCCATCTCTCCCAGATCATGAAGAACGCGCTTCTTGCTGGTGGCCGATGTGATCACCTTCACGGCCTCGGGCCTGAGGATTGTCGAAATCTTCATGTGCGCTCAACGCTCCGGTTGCGGGGCTCGCGACAGTGTCTATCGCGGGTCGATCCAGCCGATATTGCCGTCTTCACGGCGATACACAACATTGACCCCGTCTTTTCCCTCATTCCGGAAAACCAGCACCGGTGCCCCTGCAAGCTCCATCTGCATCACGGCCTCACCAACCGATAGTGACGGTATCTTCGTCTCCATCTCGGCGATGATCATCGGTTGCAGCGTGGCAGGCTCCGAATCCTCGTCATTCCCCTCAGCCGCGAGGATATACGAGGACGCTTCCATGATTTCAACAGGCTCCGCCCATTCGCGGTGATGATCCTTCAACCGACGCTTGTAGCGCCGCAGCTGCTTGTCCATCTTTTCGTTGCAGGCATCAAAAGCGGCATAGATCTCTGTCGCATGCGCCTTGGCCGCGGCGGTCAGACCGCTGGACAGATGCACGGTTGCCTCGCAGACGAATTCATGTGCGGATTTCGAGAAAACGACAGTCGCATCGGTAGGGCGCTGCGAGTATTTCGCCATCACGATCCCCAACTCGTCCTTCACATGGGTCTGAAGGGCCTCGCCGATGTCGATTTGCTTGCCACTGATCTGATAGCGCATCATGTCTCCTTTGCATGACCAATCGGGGTGCGTCCGCGGTTTTTCCGCCGCGGTTCCGTCAAGCCCGAATGCTGGATTGCGACCTTCGTGCAGTTTGACCCCGGCCCTGCCCATACGGAAAGGCGACTGATGGAACGGGGGCTGCGAACACGACTGTCATACGACCATTGGAGGGGAAGGCATGGGGGTCTGTCAATCAGAACAAATGCGCAAGTGGGTGCTTGCCGGCACAAGACCGTTTCCCCAGGCGGCGGATGTCAGGAGATACGGAAACTCTCGCCCAGATAGACGCGCCGCACATTCTCGTTGCGCACGACTTCATCGGGAGTGCCGGACATCAGGACCTTGCCATCGTGCAGGATATAGGCACGGTCAACGATCTCGAGGGTTTCGCGCACATTGTGATCGGTGATCAGCACACCGATACCCCGTTTCTTGAGGTCAGCGACCAGATGGCGGATATCACCGACGCTGATCGGATCGACCCCGGCAAAGGGTTCGTCCAGCAGCAGATACTTGGGATCGGCCGCCAGACAGCGGGCGATCTCGACCCGCCGCCGTTCACCGCCCGACAACGCAAGGGCCGGCGCGCGCCGCAGATGTTCGATGGAGAACTCGGACAACAGCTCTTCCAGCCGTTCGCGACGTTTGTGGCGGTCCTTGATCGAGATATCGAGGATGGCACCGATATTGTCCTCGACCGAGAGGCCACGAAAGATCGACATTTCCTGAGGCAGATATCCGATCCCCAGCTTGGCACGGCGATACATCGGAAGGTTCGTCACGTCCATTCCGTCGATGGTCACCTCGCCGCCTTCGGGATAGACCAGACCCGCGATCGCGTAGAAGGTCGTGGACTTGCCCGAGCCATTGGGACCCAGCAGGGCCACCACCTCGCCGCGGTTCAGTTCCATACTGAAATCGCGGATGACCACACGCTTCTTGTAGCTTTTTCGCAGATTCCGGACGCGCAGCCCCGAATGCCCTTCTGTCACCGTCAATTGCGGTTTGGCCATTCTTAATCCGCTCCGCGCAAGATCGTCTTCACACGCCCATCCATCTGCGCCGTCCCGTCTTCGAGATTGACGCGCATCAGATCGGATGTCAGCGCGCTGGCCCCTTGGGTCAGAAGGACATTGCCCCGCATCACGACAAATCCGTCGTCCACATTGTAGTCCGCACTGTCCGACTTCGGCCGCGTCGGGACCACTGACCAGCGTCACGCCACCTGTCGCCTCCAGGCGGGCGATCCGCGCCTGCTGACCATCGCTGGCCTCGGCATAGACGACGAGCACGCGGGGCGCCGCCAGTCGCATCTCGCCTTGCATGATGACCACGTTGCCGGTGAATATCGCGGTTCCGTCTTGTTGACTGACCGAGAGGCTGTCAGCGGTCACCTCGACCGGCAGGGTCGTGTCCTGCTGGAGCGCCCCGAACGCAAGGTTCGTGGTCTGCGCCTGCACGTCCTCACCAGATCCAAGCAAGGCAAGGACCAACGGGATGACAAACAGACAGGATGGGGCAATCAGGGGCTTGCGTCCGAACGGCACGTTTTGGTCTTTCTCAGTTTCCCGGATCATATATCAGTTTGACGCCATTTGTGAAAAGCAAATGGACGTCTCCTGTCTGCGGATCGGAGGTCATTGTCATTTTTCCCGCATCCAGACGACCGGGCGGTCCTGTTCCCGTGATCGGCCCGGCGGATTCAGCGGCAATCTCGTGCATGCTGGTCGTCAGTTCCTCGGTCTCGATCCGGTAGCCGGTGGAACTGGTCAGAACCACGTCGCCTTCCAGAACGGCAATTCCGGCCGCATCGCTGACTGTCCCCAGCAGTGAGGTGATCCCGATCAGCCCTCCCTCGGCCATGTCGATCCGGGCTGTCATGCTCTCGGCGATCACGCGGTCGGGCTGCTCGGGATCGACGCGGGCGCTCGTGGCGACGAAGGCCACAAGGTGGCCGTCTTCGGTGACCCCGGCAAAGGCGGGTTCGGTGATCTGCTGACTGCCCGTCCGGCTTTCCAGATCGGCCCTGCTGGCCGGAATGGGCCGCGTCGGGTCTATTGTGCGCGACAACAGGAACAGGGTCGACAGCAGCGCCAGCGCCGTCAGCGGCAGAATGATCTTCAGCCAGTTGATGACACGAGCCCGAAGACTGTCGCGCAACGCCATGTCTCAGCCCAAGCCGACGCGCAGGCAGTCGTGGATATGCAGCAGCCCCACGGCGCGGCCGGGCTGCTGCGGGTCGATGACGAACAGGCAGGTGATCTTTCTTTCGTTCATCACGCCGACGGCGGCCTCTGCCAGGGCATCCGGGCCGATGGTGCGCGGGTTGCGGGTCATCACATCGGCGGCGGTCAGGGACAAAAGCCCCTCCATGTGGCGCCGCAGGTCACCATCGGTGATGATACCAGTCAGCAGGCCATCGGAATCGGTCACGCCGACCACGCCAAAACCCTTGCGACTGATCTCAAGCAGTGTGTCACCCATCGCCGTAGTGCCGCTGACCAATGGCAAGGCTGCGCCGTCGTGCATCAGGTCACGCACGCGGCTGAGCTGAGCTCCAAGTTTGCCACCGGGATGGAAGTTGCGGAAGTCCTCCGGGCGGAACTGGCGATGCTCCATAAGCGCCACGGCCAGCGCATCGCCCAGCGCCAGTGTCATTGTCGTCGATGTGGTCGGCACGACACCTGTCCCGCAGGCCTCATTGGCGCGGGGCAGGGTGATCGCGACATCCGACTGCTTGAGAAGGGTCGACTCCGCACGGCTGGCCACGCCGATCATCGGAATGCCAAAGCGGCGGCTATAGGCGATCATGTCCGCCAACTCCGGCGTTTCGCCGGAATTGGACAACATCAGAAGCACGTCATCCGGCGTCAGCATCCCCAGATCGCCGTGGCTCGCCTCGGCGGGATGCACGAATTGCGCGGGCGTGCCGGTGCTGGCCAGCGTGGCCGCGATCTTGCGCGCCACATGGCCCGATTTGCCCATCCCCGAGACGATGACGCGCCCGCGGGCGCCCAGCATAAGTTCGACCGCACGGGCAAATTCGTCACCCAGCCCGTCAGCCAGTTGCGCCAGCCCATCGGCCTCGGTGCGGATCACGCGGCGTGCGGTGTCCAGGAATGTCTGTGTCTTGTCCATCAATGCGCAAAGATGTCCTGTTCGGGCCAGCCGGCAAGGTCCAGCTTGGCGCGCGTCGGCAGGAATGCGAAACAGGCCTGTGCCAGTTCCTCCCGCCCTTCGCGCGCCAGCATCACGTCCAGCGCATCCTTGAGGCGATGCAGGTAGAGAACGTCGGACGCGGCATAATCCATCTGCGCGTTTGTCAGCTCCACCGAGCCCCAGTCGCTTTGCTGCTGCTGCTTCGAGACATCGACACCGACCAGATCCTGCAACAGGTATTTCAACCCATGCCTGTCCGTGAAGGTCCGCACCAGCTTGCTGGCAATCTTGGTGCAATAGACCGGCTGCGCCAAGGCACCAAAGGCGTTGTACATCGCGGCGATATCGAACCGGCCGAAATGGAACAGCTTCAACACATCCGGGTTCTCCAGCAGGGCGGCCAGATTGGGAGCCTGCGTCTGCCCCTTTTCGATCTGCACGATATGTGCGTGCCCATCGCCGCCGGACAATTGCACGACACAGAGCCTGTCGCGATGCGGATTCAGCCCCATCGTCTCACAGTCGATGGCAACAACCGGTCCAAGGTTCAGACCGTCAGGCAGATCGTTCTTGTAAAGGTAGTTGGTCATTTCAATCCCATGGCAAGCGAAACGGAACTCCTTGGAAACCTGCCGTGTCCAGACGGATGCTTCTGTGCCGGAGCAGACGTTCCCATAATGACGCCAACAACAGCTTTCCGGGAAGCAGTGATGCCGTCAGGTCTTGTCGCACCCTGCCGGGCGCGTTGATACGCAGTCATGCAAATGCAAAAAACAGGGTGCAGAGACAGTGTCAAGCGTCGCGCGGATGGATGCCCTGTCGGGAAAAGGGAGCAGAATGTCAGAAGGAGGTGCGAGGCGGTGCCATACGGTATGGTCCCGTGCGTTCAAAGGCGGCCGCCATCGCCAGCAGCCCAGTATCGCTCCAAGCCCTGCCAGCAAATGTAAGGCCCGCAGGCATGCCGATGTCCGCCATGATCCCCATGGGCACGGTTACCGTGGGAATCCCCAGATGCCGGATCGCGAGATTGCCATTAGCCACCCAGACGCCATTGCGCCACGCCAGATCGGCCGACACCGGGTTTGTGTCCGCATCCGCCGGGCCGACATCGGCCACGGCTGGAAAGACCACCGCATCAAGGCCCAGCGCGTCCATCCAGTCCTCGAGATCGCGGCGGCGGGTCTCCTCCAATCCGCGCAGGCCCTCGGCAAGATGCGGAATGTCCCGGTAATCAATGCGTGGATTGGCACGCGCATGGGCAGGATAGTCGGCAATATCATCGTCGAACCCGATGTAGCGATCCGGCAGGCTGCCGGGCGGACGCGGAAATATCCGCGCCCCGTCCACATCGGTCAGCCGTGACAGGTTCGGATCGCCATTGCTGCGCAGGAAATCATCCCAGAACCAGACCGACAGGTCCGTGATCTCATGCTTCAGAAAGTCCGGGCTGACAAACCCGCGCGTGGCGATGGTCGGGCATCCGGGCCGATCCCCCTCATAGTGCGAGACGGCGGGAAAATCGACAAGCATCACGTCCGCCCCTGCCGCCTCCATTGCCTGCCGTGCGGCGTCCCAGAGGGCCATGATGCTGGCGCGGGTCTCGATCCTCTGGCCCGTGGATCCGCCTATGCCGGGGTTGGGCGCGGTGCCTGCCTCGGGATCGGCGTTCACATACATGCGCGGCACGCCGAGTCGCTTGCCCCTCAGGGTCGCTGTCGCAGTCAGCGCACGATAGGATGCTGGCCGGACCGCCGATGCCTTGGGTATCGCGACCCAGGGCTGATCGCGCCACAGATCGCCCCGGGTCTCGGGATCATCGGCCACGATCACATCCAGCACTTCCAGCAGATCGGCCATGTTGCGCGTATGTGGCACCACCACATCCATTGTCGGCACCAGCGGCCAGTTGCCCCGTACCGAGATCACCCCACGCGACGGTGTATAGGCGCACAGCCCATTGTTCGCGGCGGGCGCGCGGCCCGATGACCAGGTCTCTTCGCCCAGACCGAAAGCCGCAAAACTGGCCGCCGTCGCCGTTCCTGATCCGTTGGACGAGCCCGAAGCAAATGCGGCCGTCAGCCAGTCGGCGCTGTAGGGGGATTCGGCCCGCCCATAAAGCCCGCGCTGCATCCCGCCATTGGCCATGGGCGGCATGTTGGTCAAGCCGATCAGCACCGCTCCTGCTGCCCTCAGGCGGGCGATGGCGAAGGCGTCATCTGTCGCGACCAGATCCGCGAATGCGGGTGATCCGGCGGCTACGGTCAAGCCGCGCACCTTGAAACTGTTCTTGGCTGTGTAGGGAATGCCGTCCAGTGGACCAAGGCATGTTCCATGCGCGCGCCGCAAGTCTGACGCCCGCGCCTCATCCAGCATGGCCGGATTCAGAACGGGCACGGCATTCAGTTTTATGCCTGTCCGGTCATAGCGTTCGATACGCGCCATATAGGCGGCGACAAGCGCCGTGCTGGTCGTGCGACCCTCCTGCAAGGCCGCGCGCAGTGTGGCGATCGAGGCTTCGACCACTTCCATGACGCAGCGCCTCTCCGGCTTTGGGGATTCGGGGGCTGGGCGCACCCCTCCAAGGGATGCGCCCGGTTACGGTTACTGCAGGACTTCGGTCCAGATCTGCGATTGCAGGTCATTGACCTCCTGCGAACAGGCCGGGCTGAACTTGCCCGCCGCCATCAGCTCGGGCGCGGCCACGATCTCGGGCGCCGTGCGCATTACCTCGTCCATGAACTCCTCTGATCCGGTCACACCGTTGGCATAGCGTGCAAAGTTCGAGATCATGGCCGCGTTTTCCGGCTCGAGGATGAAGTTGATGAACTTCATCGCATTCTCGGTGTTCTGTGCATCGGCCAGAACCACGGCGCTGTCCATCCAGATCGGATAACCTGTCACCGGATAGCCATAGGCCAGATCCTCGTTCTGCAAACGCGCCCGCATCGAGGCGCCGTTCCAGTAGATCCCGGCCGAGAAGTCGCCCGCCGCATGGGCGTCGACCGTGCCGTAATCCAGCGCCTTCCAATGCGCCTTGGCCGAGACCAGCGTATCGCGCACCTTGCGCATCACATCCATGTCGGTCGTGCAGGACTCTCCGCCTGCGTAATAGATCGCGATGGCCATCACGTCGGACATTTCAGGGATCACGTTGATCTTGCCCTTCAGCTCGTCTGGCGGATTGAAGATGATGCCCGCGTCGTTGATGTCACCGCTAAAAACGCTGGTGTTCACGATCACGCCCGTGGTTCCCCACTGCCATGGCACTGAATACTCCCGGCCCGGATCGAAATCGACATCCACCCATTCCGGCGCGATATTGCCGATGTTGGTGACGATGGACTTGTCCAGCGGGATCACCAGACCTTCGGAGATCCACGTCTGCATATAGCTGTTCGAGGGGACAACGATGTCGAAGCCGTGCCCGCCCTGACGCACCCGCGCAAGAGCGGTGTCGTTGCTGTCATAGTCGGTGACATTTACCTTGATCCCGGTCTCTGCTTCGAATTTTTCAAGCAACTCGGGGCTTGTGTAGTTGCCCCAGTTGTAGAGGTTTACCACGCCTTCTGCATGGACAAGGCCGGTCGTGGCCAGAAGGGCGGCAAGCCCCAGTGTGACATGTTTTTTCATTGGTCGTCTCCCTGTGGTGATGGTTGCAGTTATCCCCTTTTGCGGGTGATCAGGAAAAACAGGCTGACCACCACCAACGACAGCGCCAGAAACAGCGTGGCGATGGCGTTCATTTCGGGGGTGACGCTGCGGCGCAACTGGCCCAGCATATAGGTGGGCAAGGTGTCCTGCCCGGCGGATTTCACGAACTCGGTGATCACGACTGTATCGAGCGAGACCACGAACCCAAGCATGAACCCCGCCACGATACCCGGCACCAGAAGCGGCAGGGTAACATAGGTAAAGGCCTGCACCGGCGTGGCGTAAAGATCGGCCGCCGCCCGTTCCAGCGTCAGGTCCATCGTCTCAAGCCTTGCGCGGATCGGCAGATAGGCAAAGGGGATACAGAAAGCTGTATGAGCGGCCACCATATATCCCATGCCCGCATAGCCGGTCTGCACCTTCAGAAAGGCCACGAAGATCAGAAGCGCGATGCCTGTCACGATCTCGGGCACCATCAGGGGCTGGTTGATCAGTGCATAGATCATTGTCTGACCAGGAAAGCGGCCCACCCGCGTCGTCGCCAGGGCGGCCAGCGTGGCCAACACCGTGGAGATTCCCGCAGCCACCAGCGCCAGCCAGAGCGACCGGACCGACACGTCGATCACCTGGCTGTTGTTGAAGGCGGCCACATACCATTTCAGCGAGAACCCGCCCCATGAGGATTGCGATTGCGCCTCGTTGAACGAGAAGACCACGAGAATGACGATGGGCAGATAGAGCATCACAAGTGTGAAGATCGCGACCGCGCCAAAGCCCGGCAAAGTGCGGACATTGAATTCACGACTGGCCATCGCGTCCTCCTGTCTCGCGGGTGGTGATGCGAAGATAGAAGACCAACGCCACTACCACGATCACCAGCAGCACCATCGCCAAGGCCGATCCCAGCGGCCAGTTGCGCCCCTGCCCGAACTGCAGGCCGATCAGGTTGCCCATCATCATCGACCGCCCGCCCCCCAGCACACGCGGCGTGACATAGGCACCGATCGAGGGGATGAAGACAAGGATCGACCCCGCGATGAAGCCCGGCTTGACCAAGGGCAGGATCACATGGCGCAGCACCTGCATCCGGCTGGCGTAGAGATCATAACCCGCCTCGACCAACCGGAAGTCCAGCTTGTCCATGGCGGCGTAGAGCGGCAGCACCATCAGGGGCAGGAAAACATAGCTCATTCCCAGCAGCACCGCGAAATCGGAATACATCATCTCGATCGGCTCAGCGATCACACCCAGCCACAGCAGCGCCGTGTTCAGCGTGCCCGTATTGCGGATCATTTCCTGAATGGCGAAAGTCCGGATCAAGAGGTTGGTCCAGAAAGGCACGGTGATCAGAAACAACCAGACCATGCGGCGGTTGGCCGGACGTGTCGCAATGAACCATGCCGTGGGAAACCCCAGCGCCGCGCAGATCACCGTCGTTTGGAGGGACAGCCAGATGGTGCGCTGGAACACCGCCAGATGGTCGGCGTTCAGGGTCACGATCTCGGGCTCGAAGATGTCGCGTTTGAAAAAGACCCTGAACCAGGCATCGGTCGAGAAATCCCACGCAACACCGCCCATATTGCCGGGGCTGAGGAAGGAATAGACAGCCACGATCAGTAGTGGACCTGAGGCCGCCAGGATCAGTACCAGCAGCGCAGGGCTGACAAGTATCCATTTCCAGCGGTGCGAGTCCCTTTTCATCGCTATCCCCTCAGAACCTGGAGTGCGCCGGGGGTTAATGAAAGGCCCACCCGGGTGCCCTTCGCCGGGTCCGCTTGCCCGTCACTGTTCTGCCGCCGCACCGTGAAGGGCTGGCCATCCGTCAGCGTCAGATGGATATGCGTATCGGTTCCGAAAAAGACCGCCCCTTCGACCGTCGCAGGCAGGTCGCCGGTATCGGCTGCCACGATCCGCGCCTGTTCAGGGCGGATCACCGCCGAAACAGTCTCTCCTGCCGCCGGTTTCACGCCTTCGGCGATCCGCGCCGGGACGCTCTGTCCACCGGGCAAAGCCAGATCGGCGCCGCGTCCCTGCACCGCGACGACCTTGAGCGTCAGGAAATTCGTCTCACCGATGAAATCGGCCACGAAACGCTCGGTCGGGGCGTGATAGATCTCGTGCGGGCTGCCCAGTTGCAGGATCCGGCCCTGGCTCATCACCGCCAGCCGGTCCGACATGGTCAGCGCTTCTTCCTGGTCATGGGTCACGAAAACAAATGTGATGCCGGTTTCCACCTGAAGACGTTTCAACTCGGTCTGCATTTCCTTGCGCAGCTTCAGGTCCAGCGCGCTCAACGGCTCGTCCAGCAAGAGCACACGTGGCCGCGGCGCTAGGGCACGTGCCAGTGCCACGCGCTGCTGCTGCCCGCCCGAAAGCTCGGCAGGTTTGCGCGTAGCCATCGCCTCCATCTTCACAAGACGCATCATCTCGTCTGTGGTGGCCTCGATCTCGGCGCGGGGGCGACCCAGCATCTTGAGGCCGAAGCCGATGTTCTGCGCCACGGTCATATGCGGAAACAACGCGTAGTTCTGGAAAACTGTGTTCACAAGACGCCGGTTCGGGGCTTGCCCCACCACATCCTGCCCCTTGATCCGCAAATGTCCGCTGGTGGGATATTCAAACCCGGCAATGACCCGCAGCAATGTGGTCTTGCCACAACCCGAAGGGCCCAAAAGGGTGAAGAACTCGCCGGTTCGGATCGTCAGGTCGATCCCGGTGAGGGCATGGAAAGCCGTGGCACCCTGGCCAAAGACCTTGCTGACCGAACTCGATCTCGATCTCATTGCCGTTTTGTCCGTCACCTTCGGTCAATGGCGCGTCCCCTTTCCCGTTAGTCGACCGTCTGTGGCTCTTTCTTTCAAGACATTTCGTCTTTTCAGCCGTTATTGGCTGCGGCATCCCAGACGATCCGCCCACCGCAGATGGTTTTTTCAACATGCAGGCTACTGATCTGGTCCGCCGGCACCGCTTCGATATCGCCCGATAGAATCACCACATCGGCCAGATAACCGGGCCGCAGCATCCCCTTGCGGTCTTCGGTATGCTCGGCATAGGCCCCTCCGATCGTATAGGCGGCAATAGCGTCGCGCAGGCTCAGTGTCTCATCCTGCGCGCCCTCATACGGCGCGCGGGTCACCGCCGCCTGGATCGACCGCAGCGGGTTCACATCCGCCACCGGCCAGTCCGAGGCGAAGACGATGCGTGCCCCGGCATCGCGCAGAGTGCGGGTAAGATAGGCGTCGCGCCACCGATCCCGCCCGATCTTGTCGAGCGTGGGAAACAGCGGAAAATCCATTGACCCCGGCGGATGCGACGGCTGCACAGATGCGACAACACCCATTTCGGCAAAGCGTGGAATATCGGCCCGGTCGATCAACTCGATATGTTCGATCCGGTGGCGTGCGTCCCGCGCACCATTGGCGTCCCGCGCCGCCTCATACCCATCCAGAACCCTGCGTACAGCCCCATCTCCGATGGCATGGACAGCGATCTGAAGTCCGCGCTTATCTGCTTCAATACAGATCTCGGCGAAACGCTCTGC
The DNA here is from genome assembly GCA_963715835.1 of uncultured Alphaproteobacteria bacterium. GTDB lineage: Bacteria > Pseudomonadota > Alphaproteobacteria > Rhodobacterales > Rhodobacteraceae > Seohaeicola. The sequence goes on from CAVQSH010000001.1 coordinate 385,770, forward strand.
CTCATGTAGAGGCTCGCCGCGCCAGCCCGGCTGATCGGGGTAGTCGTTGATCATCACTGCTGTGCCGCTGTCCACGACTCCGTCCATGAACATCTTCACGAATCCCGAGGTGAGCCAGTCATCGTTGTAATCAGTGCTCATGGCGCTGGCGGTGGCCAGGTCGGAAATCTGGTGATTGTTGCGGAAATGATAAGGCACGCGCACCCGTGCCGTCAGCCGCCCCTCGCGGCGCAGATGGTCCAGCACTTCCAGCGTGTAGCGGTTGCCATCCATGTTCACGAGACTGGTGAACCCATACCGTGCGCAATGCTCAAGGCCGCGCTCCATCGCGGGCAGATCGGCCAGCATCTCCTGCTTGGTGGGCGGGGGTACCGGGTCCTTGCCGGTGGCTATGCCTGCCATGATGCGATGTTCACCCGCCAGCCGCAGCACCGGGGCCTTGGCTTCGAACTCGCGCAGTTCGCCCGTCGCCATGCCGTTTTCCATAACGATCTCATTGCCAGGCCCCAAGGCCGCGCCATGAAGGATGCCCGCCCTCTCAAGCGCGACCGTATTGGCCCAGGCTGTGTGATGGTCGGCCGCGAGCAGACAGACAGGGCGGTCGGGCAGGATTGCGTCAAGGTCGTGCCGTGTCAGCGGCCGGTCATAGATACCGTAGTCGCAGCCTTGTCCCACGATCACCTCTCGGCCAGGGTTTGCCGCGGCATAGCCAAGTATCGCCTCTGCCAAGGCTTCAGGCCCCTTGACCCCCAGCAGCTGCAGATGCGCCAGTTCAGACCCGCCCATGAACAGATGCAGATGGCTTTCGATAAAGCCCGGCAGCACCGTCGCGCCTTGCGCATCAATGACCCGACATCCTGATCCCGCCAGCCCGGCTGCATCTTTGCCCAGGGCTATGATCCTGTCCCCGTCAATTGCCACAGCGTCTGTTTCGGGAAGATCCGGATCCATCGTCAGAACGCGGGCGTTCACAATCAGAAGCGTAGCGGTCATTGGGCCCTCGTGACATGATCTCAGACCACGGTAGCAGCGGGCGAATTCCCGGTCTATTTTTTTGACGAATTATGTCTGGTGCGACGAGAAACGCTGAAAATTTCGCCCGGTTGAACGGCGCATAGGCGGCATGCCAACGGGAAAACCATTTTTTCGGCGTACGTGGAAGGAGTGGGAAAGACGCATTTACGACGTCGGGAAGACACTGATCCGGCATAACTCGGCCGGATAATGTGGTGCCCAGGAGAGGACTCGAACCTCCACGTCCTTGCGAACACTAGCACCTGAAGCTAGCGCGTCTACCATTCCGCCACCTGGGCACAGGTGTCGTGAAGCAGGCGTTTAGACCTGACGCAAATAAGTGTCAACGTCGATTCTGCGGATTTTTCTCCATGTCACGGCCTCTCCGTTCCGCAGACCCTGACCTGTGGCCTTGTAACGCCTTGTCCAAGGCTTGCTCTGGGTTTAGGAACAGACAGGATTTTAAGGGCCGGAGGCTGCAACATGTCGAAACTCGTCACCATTTACGGCGGATCTGGCTTTGTGGGCCGCTACATCGCGCGGCGTCTGGCGCAAGAGGGCTGGCGTGTCCGTGTGGCTGTGCGTCGACCGAACGAGGCGATGTATGTGAAGCCCTATGGCACGCCCGGTCAGGTCGAACCCGTGCTTTGCAACATCCGCGATGATGCCAGTGTGCGCGCGGTCATGCAGGGTGCGGACGCGGTGGTGAATTGCGTGGGTATCCTTGCTCCGAGCGGCAAGAATCGCTTCGATGCCGTGCAGGCTGAAGGGCCGGGCCGTGTGGCGCGGATCGCAGCCGAGATGGGGATCACCCGCATGGTGCAGATTTCCGCCATCGGCGCCGACAAGGATTCGAAAAGCGATTATGCGCGCACCAAGGCGCTGGGCGAGGAGGCGGTTCTCCGGTTTCAGCCCGAGGCCGTGATCCTGCGCCCCTCGATCGTATTCGGGGCCGAGGATCAGTTCTTCAACCGTTTTGCCCGCATGGCGCAGCTTGGCCCGATCCTGCCGGTTGTGGGTGCAGGGACGCGTTTTCAGCCGGTCTATGTGGATGATGTGGCCCGTGCTGCCGTTCTGGCGGTGCAAGGCAAAGCAGCCCCCGGTATCTACGAATTGGGTGGGCCGGATGTCTCTACCTTCCGCGAATTGATGGGGCAGATGCTGGACGTGATCCAGCGCCGCCGGCTGATCGTGAACATTCCTTTCCCGATCGCGCGTGTGATGGGTTTCGGCTTTGACATGCTGAACAAGATCACGCTCGGTCTTGTCCCTGCGCAGATCACCCGGGATCAGGTACGCAATCTGGCCCGCGACAACGTGGTCTCTGACGGCGCAAAGGGTTTTGCTGATCTCGGGATCACCCCGATTTCGCTGGAATCGGTCCTGCCAGATTACCTCTGGCCCTTCCGCCCGTCAGGTCAGTACGCGTCGATCAAGGCCTCTGCCCGGAACCTGCGTCAGCACTGACCGCATTCAGGAATAGGCATAGACCAACAACACGATCCCCAGGATCACCCGGTAGATCACATAGGGCGTGAAACTCACTGTGCGCAGCAGGCGCATCATAAGGCTGAGCGCGAGAAGGGCCGCAAAGAAGGCGAAAACAGCAGCAATCGCACCATCCCGTGCGGCGGCTCCGTCAGCCTTCATCGCGACCTCGGCGCCCAGCAGGATGCCAGAGGCCATGATCGTCGGAATCGACATCAGCATGGAGAGCTTGGCCGCATCGTGACGTGCATAGCCCAGCAAGCGCCCGCCAGTAATCGTGATGCCAGAGCGTGAGGTGCCGGGGATCAGCGCTACAACCTGCCAGAGGCCCATGATCACGGCATCACGGATCGACCACTGCGCGGCGGTCTTTACGTCCGGACCACGCTGGTCTGCCCAATAGAGGACCAGACCGAAGATCAGCATTGTCCAGCCGATCACGGCCACGCCTCGCATCATCTCGTCCAGCCCGGTCAGGTTCAGGATCAACCCGACGATCACCACCGGCACGGTTGCGATGGCCAGGCACATGGCCAGCCAGGCCCCCTGCGTGTCCACCTTGCCGCGCAACAATCGCGGGACTCCCAGCAACCCCATGCGCACGTCCGACCAGAAGTATAGAATCACTGCCAGAAGTGTGCCCACATGTACGGCCACATCAATCACCTGTCCTTGATCCTGCATGCCGGTCAGCGCCGGCAGAAGAATCAGGTGACCCGAGGAGGAAACCGGAAGAAACTCGGTCAGGCCCTGGATCACGGCGACAAGGAAAAGATGGAAAAGCGGCATCACGTTCAACTCCGGCTTCGCTGCGCTACCCTATAAGGTATTGTCAAACAGGGGAAAGAGTCGTTTTAGGTCCGCATCGGACATAAGTTTGCGGGATTTTGGCATCGAATGCCGCAAAGCAGCGAAAGAAATCGTATATTAGGTCAATACTACTGACTTTTAATCGGATTTGCCTTGGTTTAGAAGGTGCCAAACTAGATTTGATCGGAGTTTCCCCGTGGCCAAGCAACCGATGCTGAAATTCATCTCTGTCGAACGCGACATGCCTGAAAAGCGTCAGGCGACAAGCGCGCCGCCAGGACTTCGATGAAATCTATGCCGAATACGCAGACGCCAAGGCCAAGGAGCAGGCGAGCCGGTGCAGCCAATGTGGCGTGCCCTACTGCCAGACGCACTGTCCGCTGCACAACAACATCCCTGACTGGTTGCGCCTGACTGCCGAGGGCCGCTTGCAGGAAGCATACGAGATCAGCCAAGCCACCAATACCTTCCCCGAGATCTGCGGACGCATCTGCCCGCAGGACCGTCTCTGCGAAGGGAATTGCGTCATCGAGCAGTCCGGTCACGGCACGGTCACCATTGGCGCGATCGAGAAATATATCACCGACACCGCGTGGGAGCAGGGCTGGGTGAAACCCATCGTCCCCGCGATGGAACGTGATCAGTCCGTCGGCATCATCGGCGCCGGGCCCGGGGGGCTCGCAGCGGCGGATGTCCTGCGCCGTGCGGGCGTGCAGGTGACGGTCTATGACCGCTACGACCGCGCGGGTGGCTTGCTGACCTATGGCATTCCCGGCTTCAAACTTGAAAAGGACGTCGTGGTGCGCCGCAACGATCAGTTGGAGCAAGGCGGCGTCGAGTTCGTGCTGAATTGCAACGTGGGCGAAGATATCAGCTTTGACGCCATCCGTGGCAAACATGACGCGGTTGTTATCGCCACTGGCGTCTACAAGACCCGTGATCTGGACGGACCCGGAGCAGAAGCCGAAGGTATTGTGCGCGCTATTGACTATCTGACGGCCAGCAACCGCAAGAGCTTTGGCGACGATGTGCCCGAGTATGACAGCGGTGAGTTGAACGCGGCTGGCAAGCGTGTTGTCGTGATCGGTGGCGGTGACACGGCCATGGACTGTGTCCGCACGGCTATCCGCCAAGGCGCGACCTCGGTCAAATGCCTTTACCGTCGCGACCGTGCCAACATGCCCGGCAGTCAGCGCGAAGTGCAAAATGCCGAAGAAGAGGGCGTGATCTTCGAATGGCTGAGCGCGCCCAAAGGGTTCGTCGGCGAACCGGTCACAGGCGTGATGGTGCAGAAGATGCGCCTTGGTGCGCCCGATGCCACCGGCCGACAGTCGCCGGAAGTGATCGAAGGTGCAGACTACGTCGAAGAGGCCGATCTGGTGATCAAGGCGCTGGGTTTCGAGCCCGAGGATCTTCCGCAGCTTTGGGGTGTCGAGGGTCTGGACGTGACCCGTTGGGGCACCATCCGCGCCGAATACACCACGGGCAAGACCAGCCTCGATGGAGTTTATGCCGTGGGTGACATCGTGCGCGGTGCCAGCCTCGTGGTCTGGGCGATCCGTGATGGGCGCGACTCGGCGCAGGCGGTTCTGGAATACCTGAATGGCGCACGCGCTGTTGCGGCAGAGTGACAAGGCGGCGTGGCGAACACGCCTCGAAATGATTGATTTCCGACAGGGCAGGAAGCCCGACCCGGCACAGGATGAAAGGTTAAACCCATGACCAAATATGATGAGAGCTGGGCTGTCGCCGAGGAAGCCAAGCGCAAGTGGATGGCCGAGAACGGCCTTTACGCCGAAGAGGAAGAGCATTCCTCTTGCGGCGTTGGCCTCGTGGTATCCATAGACGGCAAGCCGTCGCGTCGGGTGGTCGAGAACGGAATCAACGCTCTCAAGGCGATCTGGCACCGTGGTGCGGTCGATGCCGATGGCAAGACTGGCGATGGCGCTGGGATCCACGTGCAAATCCCCGTTCCGTTCTTCTATGATCAGATCCGCCGCACCGGGCACGAACCCAAGACCAATCACCTGATGGCCGTGGGTCAGGTTTTCCTTCCGCGCACGAATTTCGGGGCGCAGGAAACCTGCCGGACCATCGTGGAAACCGAAGTACTGCGGATGGGCTACTACATCTATGGCTGGCGCCATGTTCCCGTGGACATCACCTGTCTGGGTGAAAAGGCCAACGCGACCCGCCCCGAGATCGAGCAGATCCTCATCTCGAACATCAAAGGCGTGGACGAGGAAACCTTCGAGCGCGAGCTTTACGTGATCCGCCGCCGGATCGAGAAAGCGGCGATTGCCGCAGGCATTCAGGGCATGTACATCTGCTCGCTGTCCTGCCGCTCGATCATCTACAAGGGTATGATGCTGGCCGAACAGGTGGCCGAGTTCTATCCCGACCTGCAGGACCCGCGCTTTGAATCTGCATTCGCGATCTACCACCAGCGCTATTCCACTAACACTTTCCCGCAGTGGTGGCTGGCACAGCCGTTCCGCATGTTGGCCCATAACGGCGAGATCAACACCCTGCGCGGCAACGTGAACTGGATGAAATCGCACGAGATCCGCATGGCATCCGGTGCTTTCGGAGACCTGGCTGAGGATATCAAGCCGATCGTCCAAGCCGGATCGTCCGACTCCGCCGCGCTTGACTCCGTGTTCGAAGTGCTTGTTCGCGCTGGTCGTTCCGCGCCGATGGCGAAAACCATGCTGGTGCCGGAATCATGGTCCAAGCAGGCGGTGGAACTGCCGCAAAGCTGGCGTGACATGTATTCCTATTGCAACTCGGTCATGGAACCCTGGGACGGCCCCGCCGCTCTGGCAATGACTGATGGTCGTTGGGTTTGTGCCGGGCTGGACCGCAACGGCCTGCGCCCCATGCGCTATGTCGTGACGGGTGACGGGCTGCTGATCGCGGGCTCCGAGGCGGGAATGGTGCCGATCAAGGAAGCCACTGTTCGTGAAAAGGGTGCGCTTGGGCCGGGGCAGCTGATCGCTGTCGACATGAAGGAAGGCAAGCTCTTCCACGATTCCGAGATCAAGGACCGCATGGCCGCCGCCCAACCCTTCGGCGAATGGGTCGGCAAGATCAATGAACTCGACGAGGCATTGGCCGGGGTGACCGAAGCTCCTTTGTTCAGCGGGGCCGAACTGCGCAAACGCCAGATCGCGGCCGGCTACACCATCGAGGAACTGGAACAGATCCTTGCGCCCATGGCCGAGGATGGCAAGGAAACGCTGGCCTCGATGGGTGACGATACGCCCGCAGCGGTGCTGTCGACCAAGTATCGCCCTCTGTCACATTTCTTCCGCCAGAACTTCAGCCAGGTGACCAACCCGCCCATCGACAGCTTGCGCGAATTCCGGGTGATGAGCCTCAAGACGCGGTTCGGCAACCTCAAGAACGTGCTGGATGAAAGCTCTGCCCAGACCGAGATTTTGGTGCTGGACAGCCCCTTTGTCGGCAATGCCCAGTGGGACGAAGTGACCCGTAACTTCAACGCGCCGCTGGTCGAGATCGACTGCACCTTCTCCGTGGGCGATGATCACGACGCCCTGCGCAAGGGATTGGAGCGCATCCGCGCCGAGGCCGAGGACGCCGTGCGCTCGGGTGCAGGCCATCTGGTTCTCACCGATCACAAGCAGTCTGCCGACCGCGTGCCGATGCCGATGATCCTTGCCACCAGCGCCGTGCACTCGCATCTGACCCGCAAGGGCCTCAGGACTTTCTGCTCGCTCAACGTGCGGGCTGCCGAGTGTATCGACCCGCATTACTTCGCAGTGCTGATCGGCTGCGGGGCCACGGTCGTGAACCCCTATCTGGCCGAGGACAGCATCGCCGACCGCATCGCGCGCGGATTGATCGAAGGCTCCCTGACCGATGCGATGCATCGCTATCGCGAGGCCATTGACCAGGGTCTTCTCAAGATCATGGCGAAGATGGGTATCTCGGTCGTGTCGTCCTACCGTGGCGGCCTCAACTTCGAGGCAGTGGGCCTGTCCCGCGCCATGTGCGCAGAGTACTTCCCCGGCATGACCAGCCGCATCAGCGGTATCGGCGTGACCGGTATCCAGCGCAAGACGGAAGAAGTGCACGCCAAAGGCTGGCTTGGGGGCACCGACGTGCTGCCGATCGGCGGGTTCTACAAGGCGCGCCGCTCGGGCGAGACGCACGCTTGGGAAGCGACCTCGATGCACCTGCTGCAAACTGCCTGCAACAAGGCCAGTTTCGAGATCTGGAAGCAGTATTCGGCCAAGATGCAGGCCATGCCGCCGATCCATCTGCGTGACCTGTTGGCGATCAAGCCGCTGGGTGCTGCGATCCCGATTGAAGAGGTGGAAAGCATCACATCGATCCGCAAGCGTTTCGTGACACCGGGCATGTCGCTGGGTGCCCTGTCGCCCGAGGCGCACAAGACCCTGAACGTGGCCATGAACCGCATCGGGGCCAAATCCGATAGCGGCGAGGGTGGCGAAGATCCGGCGCATTTCGTGCCGGAACCCAATGGCGACAACCCCAGCGCCAAGATCAAGCAGGTGGCTTCGGGCCGTTTCGGTGTCACAGCCGAATACCTGAACCAGTGCGAAGAACTTGAGATCAAGGTGGCCCAGGGCGCCAAGCCCGGCGAGGGTGGTCAGCTGCCCGGCATGAAGGTCACTGACCTGATCGCGCGGCTGCGCCATTCGACCAAGGGCGTGACCCTGATCAGCCCGCCGCCGCACCACGACATCTATTCGATCGAGGATCTGGCGCAGCTGATCTACGACCTCAAGCAGATCAATCCGCGCGCCAAGGTCACCGTCAAGCTGGTGGCACAGTCGGGCGTGGGCACGATTGCTGCAGGTGTTGCCAAGGCCAAGGCCGATATCATCCTGATTTCGGGTCACAACGGCGGCACCGGGGCAAGCCCCGCCACCTCGATCAAATATGCGGGTCTGCCGTGGGAAATGGGCCTGACCGAGGCACATCAGGTTCTGTCGATGAACAACCTGCGCGACCGCATCACCCTGCGCACGGATGGCGGCCTGCGTACTGGCCGCGACATCGTGATGGCCGCGATGATGGGGGCCGAGGAATACGGGATCGGCACCGCCGCCCTGATCGCCATGGGCTGCATCATGGTGCGTCAGTGCCAGTCGAACACCTGCCCCGTCGGTGTCTGCACGCAGGACGAAAGCCTGCGTGCCAAATTCACCGGCAATGCCGACAAGGTCGTGAACCTGATCACCTTCTACGCGCAGGAAGTCCGCGAGATCCTGGCCAGCATCGGTGCGCGCAGCATGGATGACGTGATTGGCCGGGCGGATTTGCTGTCCCAGGTCAGCCGTGGATCGGCGCATCTGGACGACCTGGACCTGAACCCGCTGCTCATCACCGTCGATGGTGCGGGCGACATCGTCTATGACCGTGCCAAGCCGCGCAATGTGGTGCCTGATACGCTGGACGCCGAGATCGTACGCGACGCTGCGCGCTTCCTTGAAGATGGCGAGAAGATGCAGTTGTCCTACGCGGTGCAGAACACGCATCGGACCGTGGGTACGCGCGTTTCAAGCCATATCGTCAAGCGTTTCGGGATGCGGAATGCGTTGCAGTCCAACCACCTGACCGTCAAGCTGACAGGGTCGGCGGGGCAGAGCCTTGGCGCATTTGCCGCTCCGGGTTTGAAGCTGGAAGTGTCCGGCGATGCCAATGACTATGTCGGCAAGGGTCTGTCAGGGGGCACGATCGTCGTACGTCCGCCGATGGCCAGCCCGTTGGTGGCATCCGATAATACGATCATCGGGAACACGGTGCTTTATGGGGCGACGGACGGCTATCTGTTCGCGGCAGGTCGCGCGGGCGAGCGTTTCGCGGTCCGCAACTCTGGCGCGCGGGTCGTGGTCGAAGGATGCGGCAGCAATGGCTGCGAATACATGACCGGCGGTGTGGCTGTCATCCTTGGCGGGATCGGGGCCAACTTCGGTGCCGGTATGACCGGAGGGATGGCCTATCTTTATGATCCCGAAGGTCTGGCTGCCAAGATGATGAACATGGAAACGCTGGTGACCTGCCCGGTTACGGTTCCCTATTGGGAAGATCAGTTGAAATCACTGATCCAGCGTCATCTGGATGAAACCGGAAGCCGCCGCGCTGCCGATATCCTCCAGCATTGGGAGTCGGAGCGGGCCCATTTTGTTCAGGTCTGCCCCAAAGAGATGCTGATCCACATCCCGCATCCGTTGACTGTTGAACAACAGGCGATGCCGGCTGAATAAGTCAGCACCAAGGCGTCTACATTAAGATACTGATAACCCGGCGTTAATTCGCCGGGTTTTCTTTATTATGCCATCAAATCTGTGAAATTCAGTCTTAATATACCGCTAAGGTTGAGTATCAAAGATGAGCAAATTACTCCAATGCCAACCGACTACAGTTTCACTTTCTACGTCATGGACCCGGGCAACCCCCCGGCGCGCAACAGCAACCTGAATCCGGTGACCCTGACCGCGAGGGATCAGAACGACAACGGTTCGCTTGGCACATCACAGGGTGACACTGTCGGCGGCTTCACCGTGACCAGTGTCTGGGTCGGCGACACGATCACGGTCCGCATCAACGGGCAGAACGTGACCATGACCGGCGTGACCTTCTACCGGGCGGGTGCTGCGGCGGTTTTCATGCCGACCGATGGCACGGTTCTTGTGCCTTCCACCTTCCGCTCCGCGACCTATGTCACCACCTCCACTCAGTATACTCTACCGCCCGTTCCCTGCTTTGCGGCCGGAACAATGATCTTCACCGCGCGGGGCGCGCGCCCTGTCGAGATGCTGCAACCGGGCGACCTGCTTTTGACGCGTGATAGCGGGATGCGGCCAGTGCGTTGGGTTGGCAAGGTCACTGTGGACGGTCGCAACCGCTTTGCCCCGATCCGCTTCATGGCCGAGACCTATGGCAACACGCGACCGTTGCTCGTGTCCCCCAGCCATCGCATGCTGATCACCGGTTGGCGGGCAGAAATGTACTTCGGAGAACGTGAAATCCTGGTCCCGGCCAAGACCCTTGTGAATGGCGATACGGTTCGCATCGCGCCATGCGAAACCGTAACCTATGTCCACGTCCTGCTAGATCGACATGAAGTCATATTTGCCGAGGGAGCCGCGACCGAAAGCCTGCATCCCGGCGACTACATGTTGGCAGGCGCCAGCGAAACACGGGCCGAGATCCTTGCCTTGTTCCCCGAACTTGAGACAGACCCCGGCTGTGATCAGTGGAAATCCGTCCGCAGCATTGCAAAGTCACGCGAGGCGGCGCTGCTGGTTGCATGACCGGGCTTTCCCAACCGCCGCGGCTTGCCTATAGCTGACAGCGTGGCACGCAAGACGAAACCAGCACGCGCGAAACGCACAACCGGGGCAAAGGGGTTCACTCCTTTGCGGACCCTGCGGCGTTGGCTGTTGCGCGGCGTGCTGGGGTTTATTCTGCTGATGCTGCTCTGGGTCCTGTCCTATCGCGTGATCAACCCGCCAACCACGATCTATATCCAGTCCGAGAAACGCTATCTGGGCGAGGTCGAGCGTAAATGGGTCGACGCCGATGACGTCACACCTGTCATGTTGCGGGCGGTGGTTGCGGCAGAGGATGCGAATTTCTGCCTTCACATGGGTTTCGACCTCGAGGCGATCAAAACAGCCATCGACTCTGGCGCCAACCGGGGGGCCTCGACCATCACCCAGCAGGTGGTCAAGAACGCCTTTCTCTGGCATGGCCGCAGTTGGGGTCGCAAGGCGCTGGAGGCTTTGATCACGCCGGTGGTCGAACTGACATGGCCCAAAAGACGCATTCTGGAAGTCTATCTGAACATCGCAGAATTCGATGAAGGCGTCTTCGGTATCCACGCCGCGTCATGGCACTATTTTGGCATAGGCCCCGAAAGCTTGTCCTCCGCGCAGGCCGCACGTCTGGCGATGGTGCTGCCCGCGCCCAAGTCACGCTCGGCCGAAGCACCTACGCCGGCACAACGTCGGCGCATCGCCGTGATCGAGGATGGCGCGCAGCTGATCGCCAATGACGGGCGTGCCGCCTGTTTCGAGGATTGAAAATCCTCTCGCGGCAAGGCATGCAGAGTATAACCCGTAATTGAAGGCAAGATCATTCCATGGCGCGGCTATTCCACGTTCCCCTGTCCCCGTTCTGCCGCAAGGTCCGGTTGAGCCTCGCAGAAAAGCGCATCGAATGTGAACTGGTCGAGGAACGGTATTGGGAACCCTCTCCCGATTTCCTGCGCCGTAACCCCGCCGCCAAGGTGCCTGTGCTCAAGATCGACGGCAAGACCATGTCGGAAAGCGCCGCAATCTGTGAATACCTCGAAGAAGCCTATCCCGAACCGCCGTTGATGCCCCGCGGCCGCGATGACCGCTATGAGGTGCGCCGCCTCGTGGCATGGTTCGACGACAAGTTTCATCACGAAGTCACTTCGAAGCTGCTGTATGAGCGCGTGAACAAGAAGATCATGTCGCGCGGTTTTCCTGACAGTCGAAACGTCAAGGATGGTGCCAAGGCGATCAAGTTCCATCTGGACTACATGGCCTGGTTGCTGGACCATCGACGTTGGCTGGCAGGCGACGCGATGACCCTCGCCGATTTTGCGGCTGCAGCACATTTGTCTTCACTGGACTACATCAGCGATGTGGACTGGAACCGTTCGCAATCGGTCAAGGACTGGTATGCGACGATCAAGTCGCGCCCGGCCTTCCGGTCGATCCTGGCCGATCAGGTGCCGGGTTTTCCGCCGCCGGGACATTATGCCGACCTCGATTTCTGAGGTATTCGCCGGGTCATGGGGGCTGTCAGCCCCCCGGCCTCTGGCCTTCCCCTTGGGATGTTTCCGGCAAGACGAAGCGGGGGCCTGATGGAGCAGTTGAAAGAACGGCTTGTTGCGCAGGCTTTGTCGGAGGGATTCGACGCCTGCCGCATCTGCCGCCCTTGGGACGTGCCACAGGTCCCTGAGCGTCTGGCTGCCTTTTTGCAGGCTGGATACCACGGGCAGATGGACTGGCTGGCAGCGCGCAGCCATTGGCGCGGTGATCCTTCCGCCCTTTGGCCTGATGCGCGATCGGTCATTATATTGGGTGAAAGCTACACGCCACAGAGCGATCCCTTGGCTGCGCTTGAGAAGAAAACTGCTGGAACAGTCTCTGTATACGCCCAGAACAAGGACTACCACGATCTCGTCAAGAAGCGGCTCAAGCGGTTGGCGCGCTGGCTGATCGCGGAAGGTGGCGGTGAAGTGAAGGTCTTTGTGGACACCGCCCCCGTACCCGAGAAGCCGCTGGGGCAAGCCGCCGGACTGGGGTGGCAAGGCAAGCATACAAACTTGGTCAGCCGCCAGTTGGGAAGCTGGTTCTTCATCGGCTCGGTCTTCACAACGCTGGATTTGCCAGTAGACGAGGGTGAGGTCGATCATTGCGGCTCTTGCCGAAACTGTCTCGATATCTGTCCGACCGGAGCATTCCCCGCGCCCTATCAACTGGACGCGCGGCGCTGCATTTCCTATCTGACGATCGAGCACAAAGGCCCGGTTGATCCTGAATTGCGTCCATTGATGGGAAACCGGATCTATGGCTGCGACGATTGCCTGGCTGTCTGTCCCTGGAACAAGTTTGCCGTCGCAGCGCGCGAAATCGGCTATCACGCAAGGCCCGAACTGCTCTCGCCGCCGCTGGCCGATCTGGCCACTCTGGACGACGCCGGGTTCCGGGCCTTTTTCGCGGGATCGCCGATCAAACGTATCGGACGGGACCGTTTCGTCCGCAACGTGCTCTACGCGATTGGCAATTCCGGCGACCCTAGGTCTGGCTGCTTCCGCACGGGCGCTGACCGAAGATCCTGCGGCCGAAGTGGCCGATGCGGCGCGCTGGGCTGTGATGCGACTGAAAGATGCCGCAAACGGAATGGCATAGCCAGCCGGGCGGGCTACACCCTGTCATGACAATGCAAGGGAGAGGCGAATGGCGCTGCTGCTGGGTGTGGATACAGGCGGGACCTATACGGACGCCGTGTTGATCCGCGACGAAACCGAAGTGATCGCAAGCGCCAAGGCGTTGACCACACGAACAGATCTGGCCATCGGGATTGGGGCCGCCGTCCGCGCCGTATTGGCGCAGGCCGGAGCCCAGCCTGCACAGGTCGCGATGGCGTCGCTGTCCACAACCCTTGCCACGAATGCGTTGGTCGAGGGTCAGGGCGGGCGCGTCGGCCTTGTCTATATCGGCTTCGATCCGCGTGATCTGGCGACACATGGCCTCGCCGAAGCTTTGCGTGGAGATCCTGTCCTCATACTGAAAGGGGGGCACAGCCATGCCGGAACCGAAGTTGCGCCCCTTGATCAAGATGCACTTGAGGCTTGGTTAGAGACTGTTTCGGGAATTTCCGGCTTTGCCGTCGCCGCCCATTTCGCCACAAGGAACCCGGCGCATGAAAACCTTGCGGCGGACATCATCGCTCGGGTGACGGGACGGCCCGTCAGCTGCTCTCACCATCTTTCTGCCCGGCTGAACGGTCCGAAACGCGCGCTGACCGCCTTGTTGAATGCACGGCTGATCGGCATGACCCATCGGTTGATCGGACGCGCCGAGGATGTGCTGGTCGAGATCGGGATCCATGCCCCGCTGATGGTCGTGCGCGGCGATGGCGCACTGATGTCAGCGGCACAGGCCAAGGCGCGGCCTATCGAAACGATCCTGAGTGGCCCCGCCGCGAGCATCGTGGGCGCACGTTGGCTGACGGGTGCCGAGGAGGCTCTGGTCTCGGACATCGGAGGCACGACGACCGATATCGCGGTTTTGCGCGGTGGTAGACCCGCAATCGACCCGAATGGCGCGCAAGTTGGACCCTATCGGACCATGGTCGAGGCCGTGGCCATGCGGACACATGGGTTGGGCGGTGACAGCGAGGTGCATTTCATCGCTGAAGGTCTTGATGGTGGCGTGACCCTCGGGCCGCGCAGGCTCCTGCCGGTGAGCCTGATTGCACTGGATGCGCCCGAAGTGGTGCACGACGCGCTGGACGCGCAATTGCGAACCGCTGTTCCGGGCGAGCATGACGGGCGTTTTGTGCGAGCTGTGGCCGGTGTGGATGCAGGCGGTCTGTCCGAGCGGGACAACGCGCTTCTGAACAGGATCGGCGACACTGTTCATCCTCTCGGGGCGGTTCTGAAGACCCGCATCGAGGGGCAGGCAGTTCAAAGGTTGGTCGCACGGGGTCTGGTGCAGGTGGCTGGCGTGACCCCATCGGACGCCAGCCATGTTCTGGGAGGTCTGACAGCATGGGACCGCGACGCCGCCGAAAAGGCGCTGCTCCTTTTCGGGCGCAGGCGGACCGGCGCTGGTGAGGTTCTGGCGCGGGATGCAGCGACACTGGCCCGAATGATCGTGGATCGGCTGACCGAACAGACGGTTCTGGCCTTGTTGGAGACCGCTTTCGCCGAGGAGGGTGATCTGTTCGACGCGCCGCCGGCGGAACTGGCGCGGCATCTTCTGATGAAGAGAGCACTGTCGGGACATCGCGGTTTGATTGCCCTTCAGGCGGGCTTGGCTGTGGATGTGATCGGATTGGGTGCCTCGGCTTCCAGTTATTACCCTGCAGTGGGCACACGCCTGAACACGCGGATGATCCTGCCGGAACACGCCGGGGTCGCCAATGCGATCGGGGCGGTCGTGGGGCAGGTCACCTTCCGGAAAAGCGGCACTGTTACGTCCCCATCCGAGGGAAAATACCGCGTGCACCTGGAGAGCGGCCCCGAAGATTTCAATCTGGCTGAGGCAGCGATGAACCGACTGGAAGCAGAGTTGCGTCAAGAGGCGGAACGAGAAGCCCGTGCTGCGGGTGCGGCGGATATTCACGTGACCTGCAGCCGGGATATCCGGCGCGCGCAGGTCGAAGCGCGGGAGGTCTTCATCGAAGCCCTGCTCACGGTCGAGGCGAGTGGCCGACCGCGTGTGGCCATCGAGATGGCCTGAGCGTCCGTCAGGGGCGAAAGCGGGATGAGGGCCAGACAGCAGCGTGTTATGCTGCCTCAATGATGGATGAAGGAGATGATTATGCGCGCAGCGGACAGGTTTGATGCGGATATGGCTGAGCGGCTGGACGGGCTGCGCGACGAAGGACTCTACAAGGTTGAGCGGGTCATCGCCTCGCCTCAATCAGGAGAGGTTGTGCTGGCAGGTGACGGACATGCCATCAATCTGTGCGCGAACAATTACCTTGGTCTGGCGGACCACCCCGATCTGATCGAAGCGGGCCGCGCCGCGCTGGAGCGATACGGCTATGGCATGGCCTCGGTTCGATTTATCTGCGGCACGCAGGAGGAGCACAAGACGCTTGAGGCGCGGATTGCCGGCTTCCTGGGGATGGAAGATTCGATACTCTATTCAAGCTGTTTTGATGCCAATACCGGCCTGTTCGAGACACTTCTCGGACCGGAGGACGCGATCATCTCGGACGCACTGAACCACGCCAGCATCATCGACGGGGTGCGTCTGTGCAAGGCACAGCGTCTGCGCTACGCCAATTCCGACATGGCTGATCTGGAGGCGCAGTTGCAGGCGGCGTCAGGTGCGCGGCATCGGCTGATTGCCACTGACGGGATCTTCTCGATGGATGGCTACATGGCCAAACTTGAGCAGATCTGCGATCTGGCGGAACGCTATAACGCCATGGTCATGGTCGACGATAGCCATGCCGTGGGCTTTGTCGGACCCACCGGTCGCGGCACGGCCGAGGCCTGTGGTGTGATGGAGCGGGTCGATATCATCACAGGCACATTGGGCAAGGCGCTGGGCGGGGCATCTGGCGGCTATACCGCCGCGAGTGCGCCGGTCGTGGATTGGCTGCGGCAACGCTCGCGCCCATATCTCTTTTCCAACACGCTTGCGCCGGTGATCGCCGCGACCAGCCTCAAGGTCTTTGAGATGCTCGAGAACGGCGATGCGCTGCGTGCCACGCTTTGGGAGAACGCCGCCTATTTCCGCGCGCGGATGGGCGCGCTGGGATTTGAGCTTTTGCCGGGGGACCATGCCATCATTCCCGTGATGCTGCGCGATCCGAAACTCGCGCGCGACATGGCGGCACGCCTGCACGAAAAGGGCGTGTTCGTGACGGCTTTCTCATTTCCCGTTGTGCCGCGGGGACAGGACCGCATCCGCACGCAGATGTCTGCAGCGCTGAGCCGCGAGATGCTGGACCGGGCAATTGATGCGTTTGAGGCTGTGGGGCGTGACATGGGGGTGATCCGTTGAGCAATCAGATGAAGGCGCTGGTCAAGGCGCACTCCGAACCAGGGCTCTGGATGGAGCATGTGCCGGTCCCTGAACCGGGGCCCACCGACGTGCTGATCAAGGTCAGGAAGTCCGCCATTTGCGGCACTGATGTGCATATCTGGAAATGGGACGACTGGGCCAAGGCGACCATCCCGGTTCCGATGGTCGTGGGCCATGAATTCGTTGGCGAGATTGTCGAAACGGGCACGGCCGCGACCAAATACACTGTCGGTGCCCGCGTGTCGGGTGAAGGGCATATCGTCTGCGGTGTCTGCCGCAACTGCCGCGCAGGGCGTGGGCATCTGTGCCGCAACACCAAGGGAGTCGGGGTGAACCGACCCGGCAGTTTCGCCGAATACCTCTGCATCCCGGAGTCGAATGTTGTCCCTATTCCACCCGAAATCCCCGATGAGGTAGCCGCGATCTTCGATCCTTTCGGCAATGCGGTGCATACCGCACTCAGTTTCGATCTGGTGGGTGAGGATGTTCTGGTCACCGGCGCAGGACCCATCGGGATCATGGGTGCCTTGGTGGCGCAGCGTGCTGGCGCGCAGCGAGTGGTGATTACCGATATCAACCCTTACCGCCTGGATCTGGCCCGCCGACTGGGTGTGCAGCATGTGGTCAAGGCCGATGAGGAAGGCCTCGATTCCGTCATGGCCCGGATCGGCATGACGGAAGGGTTCGATGTCGGGCTGGAAATGTCCGGCGCGCCCCCGGCCATGCGTGACATGATCCACTACATGAACAACGGGGGCAAGGTCGCGCTTCTGGGGATCGCGCCGCAGGGTTTCGCCGTCGACTGGAATGAGGTGATCTTCAAGATGCTGCATATCAAGGGCATCTACGGGCGCGAGATGTACGAGACATGGTACAAGATGATCGCGCTGGTCCGCGGTGGGCTGGATCTGAGCGGTCTGATCACGCACCGGATCGGGATCGACGACTATGCCACGGGGTTCGCGGCCATGATCTCGGGCGATGCGGGCAAGGTTGTGATGGATTGGTGAAGGCAGTCGCGGTGATGAGCCGAATTTTTTAAGGGAATGACGCATGATGAAGGCGAGGATGCGTCTTGAAAGCCCGGCCAGAAAGCGCAGGTTCCTTACAAGAGCAGGTCAAAATGGAGACTGAAATGCCGAAATATGAACGAAACCCGGATGTGGTGGCCAGCCTCACACCGGAACAGTTCTGGGTCACGCAGGAAAGCGGGACGGAACGCCCCGGATCGGGCAAGCTTTTGCGGAACAAGGAACCTGGGATCTATGTCGATATCGTATCAGGTGAGCCCTTGTTCGCCTCCTCCGACAAATATGACAGCGGCTGTGGCTGGCCCAGCTTCACGAAGCCGATAGAGCCTGCCCATGTCACCGAGCTGACCGACACCACCCACGGCATGGTGCGGGTCGAGGTGCGCAGCACCCACGGCGACAGCCATTTGGGGCACGTCTTCCCCGATGGTCCCCGCGACCGGGGTGGATTGCGCTACTGTATAAACTCTGCCTCGCTGCGGTTTATCCATCGTGACGACATGGAAGCCGAAGGCTATGGCGAGTATCTTGATCAGGTGGAGGATATCCGATGACTGAAGAACGCGCCGTTCTGGCGGGCGGCTGTTTCTGGGGAATGCAGGATCTGATCCGCAAGCTCCCTGGCGTGTTGCGCACGCGGGTTGGCTACACGGGCGGCGATGTGCCCAATGCCACTTATCGCAACCATGGCACCCATGCCGAGGGCATCGAGATCTTCTTTGACCCGACGCGGATCAGCTACCGCCGGATTCTGGAGTTTTTCTTCCAGATCCACGACCCGACGACGGTCAACCGTCAAGGCAATGATATCGGCTTGTCCTATCGTTCCGCGATTTACTACGTCGATGACGCGCAGCGGGACGAGGCATTGAACACCATCGCCGACGTCGAGGCATCGGGAATCTGGCCAGGCAAAGTTGTGACCGAAGTAGAGCCTGTGGGCGACTTCTGGGAGGCAGAGCCGGAGCATCAGGACTATCTGGAAAAGCGTCCGAACGGCTATACCTGCCATTTTCCGCGTCCGAATTGGGTTCTCCCACATCGGTGACGAGGGTGGCTTTTCACATGTCTGCCGTGAGGGTCTGGAAGAACGATGACACACCGTAAACCAGCCCGAACGACGGGACTGGCCCATCTGATCGCAGCGACGGGCTATTCCTTGGCTGGCCTGCGTCGCTTGTGGCAGGAAGCATCCTTCCGGCAAGAGGCGCTCGGCGGTCTTGCCGGGGTCGTCGCACTTGTCGCTTTGGGTGCCACAGCTCACAGCGTGGCAGTCTTCGTGATGTTGCTGTTGGCCCTCTTGACGGTCGAAGCGCTGAACACCGCGATCGAGGTGATCGTGGATCACCTGTCACCGGATTGGTCCGATTTTGCCAAACAGGCCAAGGATGTCGGGTCGGCGGCCGTTTTGCTGATGATTCTGGTGAATGCAGTCTGGTTTCTGACAACGATTATCGGTCTGTGGTCCGTTCAAGGCTAATGAACGCGCCAAGCTGACAGCAAAAAGGGCGCCCCGAGGGGCGCCCTTTTCCGATGTGACCCGGGAAGGGTCAGACCGATTAGAAGCGGTAGTTCGCACGCACCTGGAAGGTGGTGGCTTCGATGTCGAGACCCGAAGCATTGAAGTCGTCGAACTCGTGGTAGAGCACTTCGCCACCGAGGGAGATGTTGTCTGTCACCATGTGCTCGTAGCCAGCACCGACGAAGTAACCGGTGTCGTAGCCCAGACCGTCAACGTCTGCACCTGCGCCGCCTGCGGTCGCATAGATCAGGCCGTTGCCCAGGTCGTAGCCGCCGCGCACTTTCAGGCGGTAGACGCGCTCAAGCGTTGCAGCTGCGGGCGAACCGACAGCCAGATCGGCGATGTCCATGTCCAGACCGGCACCCAGCACGAAGTTGCCGAAATCCCAGTCGTAACCAGCAGTCAGACCACCGATAACGTCATCGCCGGTCAGGCCAGCAACGCCAGCGTCGACGTCTGCATAACCCAGCTGCAGACCAGCGTAGCCACCGGTCCAGTCGCGGCCCATCGTCATTGCGACGGGTGCGGGTGCTTCGATCATCGGCTCCATGGCTGCGGGAGCAGCCGAACCGGCGAATGCGGGAGCTGCAAGTGCGGAGGCGCTCAGAGCTGCCAGAAGAGTACGTGTAAGTTTCATAGTCCCATCCTTTCGTTACGGGTCGCCGCCTGGATCCACTCTGTGTGAACGCAGCGACGATCCCGGCACAAATGCTCTTCCTGAGCTTATACCTCAAGAGTTGAGCACTCATTTCATAAACAATAAAATGTGAGCGACACCGGCAAAAAATGGCCTATTTGAACGTGGTTTTCCGCCCAAAGCCTCCGCTATCCAAAGTTGATTTCACTTTGGCTCATCTTTCGACCCGGGCATCCGCGGGTCATTGACCTTTCCGCAGGGACAGGCCAGCATCATTCTGACACAGTCTTGGATCGTGATTTATGCAACCTTTACGAGGGATTACCCTGAAGCTGTGTTCGGTTTTGCTGTTCATCACGATGGCTTCCCTGATCAAGGCAACAGCAGATCATGTGCCGCCCGGACAGGCTGTATTCTTTCGGTCCCTTTTTGCCATGCCGGTGATCTTGGGATGGCTCTGGATGCGTGGAGATCTGCGAACAGGCCTGAAAGTGGCCTCTCCACTGGGACATTTTTGGCGCGGTTTCGTAGGAACCGCAGCCATGGGTCTTGGATTCGCCGGTCTGGGCCTACTGCCGCTGCCGGAAGTCACCGCGATCGGCTATGCCGCACCGCTTCTCGTGGTGGTTTTCGCCGCAATGTTCCTGAACGAAGAAGTGCGCGCCTTCAGGTTGTTGGCTGTGGCCCTGGGGTTGGTTGGCGTGATGGTGGTTCTGGCACCCCGGATGACACTTCTTTCTGGCCCAACCGTCGATACGACCGCCGCTTTCGGGGCGATGCTGGTGCTGATGGGTGCGGTCTG
This sequence comes from uncultured Alphaproteobacteria bacterium, assembly GCA_963715835.1. Lineage (GTDB taxonomy): Bacteria > Pseudomonadota > Alphaproteobacteria > Rhodobacterales > Rhodobacteraceae > Seohaeicola. Next base: position 406,372 of record CAVQSH010000001.1, read on the forward strand.
CGCCGCGCTGGCACAGATCTATGTCCGCAAACTGGTGCAGACCGAGCAGACGTCGGCAATCGTCTTTTTCTTCTCGCTCACGGCCACCGGCCTGTCGCTTCTGACGCTGCCCTTCGGATGGGTCATGCCCCTGCCATTCGAGGCGGCCTTGCTGGTGCTGGCGGGGCTGCTGGGAGGGCTTGGCCAGATATTCCTGACCTCGGCCTATCGTTTCGCGGATGCCAGTGTCGTGGCCCCTTTCGACTATGCCTCGATGCTGTTTGCGATTCTCATCGGTTATTTCATCTTCGATGAAGTGCCGACGCTGCAAATGTTGATCGGGGCTGGCCTTGTCATTCTGGCAGGGGTGCTGATCATCTGGCGCGAACATGCGCTGGGGTTGAAGCGGGAAAAGGCGCGTTCCGGCATGACCCCGCAGGGGTGATGCCCGTTCTCAAAGGTCGCGCAATCCTGCCAGCGCATAGCCCGCAGGCAAAAGCGCACGGCGGAAGCGACCCAGCGGAAAGCGCGGTGCATGCGCTTGCATCACGGCCGGATACGGCAGGCGCGTCTGTTTGCCTTGCACCAGATCCGCCAGCAAGGCACCGGTATAGCTGCCCATCGCTACCCCATTGCCATGAAAGGCGAAACCGGCAAAGGCACCGGGCAGATCCGGGATCGGTCCGCAGTATGGCACCAGGTTTGCACTGAAACAGACCATCCCGCTCCAGCTATGTGGTGTCTCGACATCGCGCCAGGCGGGGAACATCGCCTCGAAATGTCTGCGAGCGCGAGCCGTGATCGCAGCCTCCGCGCGCGGTGAGGCAACAAGTCCACCGCGCATCCCGAAAAGAAAACGGTTGTCGGGCATCAGTCGAAAATAATGCAGCAGATTGCGTGTGTCATAGGCCATCTGTCGGCTGGTCCAACCCGCCGCGTCCAGCTCGGTTTGCGTCAGGGGGCGTGTGACCAGAACATTCGACTGCGCCGGCATGTAGCGCCCGGCCATCCAAGGCGGAAGGTCATCTGACGAGTAGCCGTTTGTCGCAAGGATTAGCCGCCGCGCACGGATCGTCGCCTTGGCTGTGCGGACCTTGATCCCGCTTCCGTCTTGGACAATCGACGTGACCGGGCTCTGGCCATGGATACGCCCACCAAACCCGCGCACGGCCCGAACCAACCCGGCGATATACTTGCGCGGGTTCAGGGCAAAGCCGACCGGGATGGTCAGACCGCCCTTGAATGGCCCGGCCATACCCAGACTGTCCAGAGTCCTGCCGGATTGTGCCACGTGGCCTCGACGCCGTATTCCGCCTGCACCCGCGCCACGTCGCCTTCGAGTTCCCGGGCCGTACGGAGATTATGGGCCAGGATCGTCTCGCCCTGCGAATGGGTATCGGCGGTGATGGCGTGATCCTGCAAAACATTCTGCACCAGCGCCACGGCGTCCTGCTCCGCGCGTCGCCAGCCCATCAGTGCGTCGGCACCGAAACGGCTGACAATATCCCCGCTGCTGGCTTTGGCGCCGCCCAGACAACAGAACCCGCCATTGCGACCCGATGCGCCCCATCCGGGGTGCATGGCATCAAGCACAACCGCATCAACCCCGTCCTGTGCAAGATGCAGAGCGGCCGACAATCCGGTGAAGCCCGCGCCGATGATCACGACATCCGCCCGCAGGTCACCTGAGGCGGCAGGGAAATCGACTGCGTCATCAGGCACTGTTCCGGCCCAAAAACACCCCTCGACAGGGCCATTGCCATAGGCGAAGGCCGGAAAGATACGGGTCATGACGCGCGTGCGGCGGCCTGTTCGTCGCGTTGCTGGGCAAGACTGCTGCGCTTCGAGATAATCGAGGCCGTCACGACCCCGACCGTCACGATGGCGATCATGATCGTCGACAGGGCGTTGATCTCTGGTGAAACACCCATCCTTACCGCTGAGAATATGCGGATCGGCAGGGTTGTCGCGGATGGCCCGGCGGTAAAGGATGCGATCACCAGATCGTCCAGCGACAGGGTAAAGGCCAGCAACCAACCCGAGATCACGGCGGGTGCGATGATCGGCAGCGTCACAAGGCGGAACGCATCGAAAGGGGAACACCCCAGATCAAGCGCCGCTTCCTCAAGCGATTTGTCAAAGCTGACCAGGCGGGAGGATACGACCACCGACACGAAGCACATCGAGAAGGTCGTATGCGCCAAGACGACGGTGAATATCCCGCGATCCAGCCCGATTCCGATGAACAACAGCAGCAGTGAGAGGCCGGTAATGACTTCGGGCATCACCAGCGGGGCATAGATCATCCCCGAGAACAGGGTCCGCCCCATGAACCGCCCGCCGCGTACCAGAACATAAGCCCCCATCGTCCCGAGGATCGTCGCGATGGTGGATGAGGCGACAGCGACCTGGACTGTCACCCATGCTGCATCGAGAAAGGACTGGTTCTGCAAAAGCGAGCCATACCACTGGGTCGAGAAACCAGCCCAGACGGTCACCAGACGCGACTCGTTGAAGCTGTAGATGATGAGGATCAGCATCGGCAGGTAAAGGAAGGCGAAACCAACCGTCAGCGATGTGGCGTTGAACCATGAAAACCGTCTCACTGGTCAACCTCCCGCTGCTTTTGCTCGTTGCGCTGGAACAGTACGATCGGCACCACAAGGATCAGAAGCAGGATCACCGCCACCGCCGAAGCCACAGGCCAATCGCGGTTCGAGAAGAACTCTTCCCATAGAACCTTGCCGATCATCAGCGTGTCAGACCCACCCAGAAGCGAGGGGATCACGAACTCGCCCAGCGCGGGGATGAACACCAGGAAACAGCCCGCCACGATCCCGGCCTTGGACAGCGGGATCGTCACCAGCCAGAAAGCCGACAGCCGCGAACAGCCCAGATCCTCGGCCGCTTCCAGCAGAGAGCCGTCCATCTTCTCCAGCGCTGAATAGATCGGCAGGATCATGAAGGGCAGGTAAGTGTAGACGATGCCGATATAGACCGCGGTATTCGTGTTCAGGATCGTCAACGGTGTCGAGATGATCCCGGTCCAGAGCAGGAACTGATTCAGGAAGCCTTCATTCGACAGGATGCCGATCCACGAATAGACGCGGATCAGGAAACTGGTCCAGAAGGGCAGGATCACCAGCAGCAGCAAGGTAGGACGCCACTCATCCGGGGCCTGCGCCATGGCATAGGCGATCGGATAGCCGACCAGCAGTGTCAGAACGGTCGAGATCAGCGCAATCTGCAAGGACGAGACATAAGCCCGCCAATAGAGCGGATCCTGCGTCAGAAAGGTGAAATTCTCGAAATCCAGTTGCGACAGGAAACTCTTGATCCCGTCCCATCCCTCAGACAGATCCAGTTGCGGGGTATAGGGCGGGATCGACAGCGCGATATCCGACAGCGATATCTTCAACACGATCAGGAATGGCACAAGGAACAGTGCCATGAGCCAGAGGTAGGGAACGGCGATCAGGATGAAGCGACGCATCCCTCAGCGCTCCAACACGACGGCGGCGGTATCTGTCCAGGACAGCCAGACGCGATCTTCCCAGGTAAAGGTGCGGCGCGACAGGCGGCGGGTGTTGGCCGCCTGAGCCTTGATCATCTGCCCGTTGGCCAGCTTGACATGATAGGTCGAGATATTACCGAGATAGGCGATGTCGATGATCTGCCCCTCGACGCTGTTCGCCGCATCTTCGGGACGTTCCGCCGAGATCGCCACTTTCTCGGGGCGGATTGCCAGATGGCAGCTTTGCCCTTCGGAAAAGCTGTTCGCCGTCTTGGCGGTGAACGGGGCCTGTCCTTCGGCCCATGTGATCCGATAGCCATCACCGTCTACCGCCGCGACACCGTTTATGATGTTCACGTCTCCGATGAAATCGGCGACATAGACCGAATTCGGAGCCTCATAGATCTGTGCGGGCGTGGCGACCTGAATGATCTGCCCTTCATCCATCACCGCGACGCGGCTGGAGACGGTCATGGCCTCTTCCTGATCATGGGTCACGATCACAAAGGTCGTGCCGGTCTTCTCCTGAATATCCATCAACTCGAACTGCGTGTCCTGGCGCAGTTTCTTGTCCAGAGCACCCAGCGGCTCGTCGAGCAGGAGAAGTTTCGGCGCCTTTGCAAGGCTGCGTGCCAGCGCGACCCGCTGCCGCTGACCGCCCGAGATCTGATGCGGTTTGCGCTTGGCGAATTTCACCAGCCGCGTCAGACGCAGCATTTCATCTACCCGCGCTTCGATTTCGGCCTTGGGCTTGCCTTCGCGCTTGAGGCCGAAGGCGATATTCTCCCAGACGCTCAGATGGGGAAACAGGGCATAGGACTGGAACATCATGTTCACGGCCCGTTTGTTGGGTGGGACATTGGCCATGTCCTGGCCGGCAATAAGGATCTGGCCTTCCGTCACGTTCTCGAAACCTGCCAGCATCCGCATGAGAGTCGTCTTGCCACAGCCCGAGGGACCAAGAAGCGAAAAGAACTCACGCTCGTAAATATCCTGCGTCAGGTTCTCGATGGCAGTGAAGTCGCCAAACCGCTTGGTGACATTCTTGAACTGGATGAGAGGCTTTGCCTGCGGATCATCCCATGGGGCGAAGACGGTTTGTGCCATGTCGGTCCCTGTCATTCATTATTGAAAGGCCCGCGCGTGTCACGCGCGGGCCAATAAGCTCGGGTCTCAGGTGCCCGATTTGATCTTGGTCCAGAGACGGGTCACTGTCCGCTGCACGCCCGCATCCCATGGAGTTGTGGTGAACAGGTTGGCCAACGCTTCTTCCGACGGATAGATGGCCGGATCGCCGATCACGTCTTCCACAAGGAACTCTTTGGAGGCTTCGTTACCATTGGCATAGTAGACGTAGTTGGAAGCCGCCGCCATGTTCTGCGCGTCCATGATGAAGTTCAGGAAGACATGTGCGCCTTCGACGTTCGGGGCATCCACGGGGATGGCCATTTGGTCGAACCACATCTGCGCACCTTCTTTGGCGGCATTGTAGGCGATTTCCACACCGTTCTCGGCCTCGGCCGCACGATCACGGGCTTGCAGGATATCACCGGACCAACCCAGCGCCACGCAGATGTCACCATTCGCCAGCGCGTTGATATACTCGCTACTGTGGAATTTCTGGATATAGGGGCGGATCGCCATAAAGACCGGCTCGGTCTTCGCGATGACCTCCGGGTCATGGCTGTTGGGGTCCTCTCCGATATATTTCAGAGCGGCGGGGATCATCTCTGCGGGGGCATCCAGCATCATGATGCCGCAGGCCGACAGTTTCTCGGCATTTGCCGGGTCGAAGATCAACGACAGGCTGTCGACTGGCGCATCCTCGCCCAGAATCTCGGTCACCTTGCCGACATTCACGCCGATACCTGTGGTTCCCCACATGTAGTTGATCGAATAGGCGTTGTCAGGGTCGTACTGTGCGGTCCGCGACGAGACCACATCCCACATGTTCGCGATGTTCGGCAGCTTCGACTTGTCCAGCTTCTGGAATGCCCCGGCCTCGATCTGGCGCTGAAGGAAAGTGCCGGACGGCACAACAACGTCATAGCCGGAACCGCCAGCCAGCAGCTTGGTTTCCAGAACCTCGTTGCTGTCGAACACGTCATAGATCAGCTTCAGTCCGGTTTCTGCCTCGAACTTCGCCAGAAGCTCTTCGTCGATATAGTCCGACCAGTTGTAAACGCGCACTTCCTGTGCCGCGGCAGCGCCTGCCATGAGCGCGAGTGTAGCGGTCATGGTCACCAGGTGTTGTCTCATCAGGTTACTCCCTATGGTAAGTAAAAGGTGGATCTTCCGTCCCCATTCCGGAATTTGATCAAGTTTTGTGCCGCAAGGCAATATGGCAATGTTTTCACGATGCCGCTAAACTCGCAAGCAGGTGAATTGGAAGAACGCAGGGAAAAGCGGCAATATGGAAGACGGTGCCCGAAAAATGAACACTCTCTCCGAGGCTGTCTCTAACCCGCCAGCGCATGAGGTTATTTATCGGAAGTTGCGGGATCAGATCCTGTTTGGAGAGATCGCGCCGGGACAGGCCCTGACGATCCAGGGGCTTGCCGACCGTCTTAACGCAGGGATGACCCCGGTGCGCGAAGCGATCCGGCGACTGACAGCCGAAGGGGCGCTGGTTTTCCAAGGCAATCGACGGGTCTGTGTCCCACAGCTGACGGCGGCGCATATCTCTGAAATTATATATGCAAGACAATGGCTTGAATCACATTTGGGGCTCCGCGCGACCGAGCGGGCGACCCCCTCTGACCTGGCGCTGCTGACCGCGATCGACACGGCTCTTGATCGGGCGATCGCTGCGGGTGACCTGCGCGCCTATCTGGAGAACAACTACCTTTTCCATGCCAAACTCTACGACCTGGCGGACGCACCGATCCTTGCTGAAATGGCTGAAAGACTGTGGCTGCGCTTTGGTCCGTCCCTGCGCGTGGTGATCGGACGTCTCGGCACCCAGAACCTTCCTGACAAGCACAAGGACATGCTGAATTGCATCAGGACCGGTGATTCTGAAGGCGCTGCAAGAGCCATGCGCGAGGATATGCTGCAAGGCATGGAACAGATCCGCGAAATGCTGGACCTCGACACCCCTGCACACTGATTCGATTGACAGTCAGGAATTTGATCATATTCTGCGCAAGGAACGGGAGTCGCCTTTTGGTCACCCAGTTACGTATCCCTTGAATGACAAGAACGAGGCTCGCCATGACCGTGATTACCAATCATATGCCCACCCACGAGTTGCAGGCGCTTGATGCCGCGCATCACATGCACCCTTTCTCGACGCAGGACGCATTGGCCCAGCGCGGGGCGCGGGTCATCACACGGGCAGACGGCGTCTGGATCACGGACAGTGATGGCAACCGTATCATTGACGGGATGGCGGGTCTGTGGTGCGTGAACGTGGGCTACGGGCGTGATCGCCTGGCCGATGTCGCATCGCGCCAGATGAAGGAATTGCCCTACTACAACACCTTCTTCATGACGACCCATGTGCCCGCTATCGCGCTCAGCCAGAAATTGGCCGAAGTGGCCCCGGGCGACCTCAATCACGTGTTTTACGCAGGATCAGGCTCTGAAGCGAATGACACCAACATCCGCATGGTGCGCACCTACTGGGCGCAAAAGGGCAAGCCCGACAAGAAGGTGATCATCAGCCGCAAGAACGCCTATCACGGATCGACCATGGCGGGCGCATCCCTGGGCGGTATGTCCGGTATGCATGCGCAGGGCGGTTTGCCCATTCCGGATATCCACCACATCGACCAACCCAACTGGTGGGCCGAAGGTGGAGATATGTCCCCCGAAGAATTTGGTCTGGAACGCGCCCGGCAACTGGAGCAGGCGATCCATGACCTTGGCGAAGACCGTGTTGCGGCCTTCATCGCAGAACCCGTGCAGGGCGCTGGCGGCGTGATCGTGGCACCCGACACTTATTGGCCAGAAGTCCAGCGTATCTGTGACAAGTACGAGATTCTGCTGATCGCGGATGAGGTGATCTGCGGTTTTGGGCGCACAGGCAACTGGTTCGGCAGCCAGACCCTCAACATTCGCCCGCACATCATGACCATCGCCAAGGGGCTTTCGTCCGGCTATCAGCCCATCGGCGGCTCGATTGTCTGCGACGAGGTTGCCGCCGTGATCGGTGCCTGCGAGTTCAACCACGGCTATACCTATGCGGCTCATCCCGTGGCCGCTGCCGTCGCGCTCGAGAACCTCAACATCATCGAGGAAGAGGGCATCATCGAGCATGTCCGCAGCGATATCGGACCCTACATGAAAGAGCTTTGGACCGGCCTGACCGACCATCCGTTGGTGGGTGAGGCCAAGATCGTGGGCATGATGGGGTCCATCGCGTTGACCCCGCACAAGGAAAGCCGTGCCAAGTTCGCATCGGAACCCGGTACCATCGGCTACATGGTGCGGGAGCGTTGCTTTGCCAACAATCTGGTCATGCGCCACGTGGGCGACCGGATGATCATCAGCCCGCCGCTGGTGATGACGCGGGATGAGGCCGATATCCTGATCGAGCGCGCCCGAAAGTCGCTGGACGAAGCCTATATCCAGATCAAGAATGAAGGTCTGCTGGTCGCGGCCAGCTAACTCATATCGACACTGATCCGGCCTGATCGCAGCTTTTTCGGGCCGGACCTCGATATTTGAAGCAAGAAGAAGCAGCGCCGCGGGTTACCTTTGCAGGGCTTTGACCCGCGCGATGCAAAGCGAGATATGGGCGCGCCTCACGTCCGCCGCCGCCTGTCCGTCCCGCGCCTTGAGGGCTTGAAGGCTGTCGCGCAGCTCCGACACGAAGATGGCGGTTTCATCTCCCAGGTCCAGATGCGCCGTTGCGGTCAGCCAGATGCGCGCTGTGCGATAGTAAAGCCGTTCCGACATCTCGCGTAGCGCCGTGTTCATGGTCAATGACGTGCCGAAGTGGAAATATTCCATGTTCAGCCGCGCCAGTGCCCGTGTCTCCGGTTGGGCCAAAAGCGCCTCGCCGCGCGCAAGAAAGCCAGCGGCCTCTGCGATGATCGTATCGGTGATGGGCGCGGGCGAAAGTCGCCCCACAAGGCCCGCCAACTCGCGCCGCAGGTCATAGGTCCGTTCCATCTCGCCGGGATCTACATCCGTGACAATAGTGCCGACACCGTGCTGCGAGATGACTAGCCCCTCATCCTCGAGCTTTGCCAGAACCCGGCGCAAGGGCGTGCGCGAGGTGCCGAACTCTGCGGCCAGCGTTTCTTCCGATAGACGGCTGCCCGGCGGGTAGTCCAGAAGACAGATACGGGTGCGCAGCGCTTCATGAAGGCGCAGGAACCGGCTTCGGGCGTCGGATTGCTCAAGCATAGCGAGTCAACCTTTCACCCAGACCGTGCAGCATGGAAATACACTGGTCCAGCTGGGACAGGGTCACATATTCATCGGCCTTGTGCGCCTGTTCGATACTGCCCGGACCGCAGAGCACAGCGGACATCCCCATCTGCTGGAACAATCCGGCCTCGGTGCCGAAGGCCACGACATCCGCCCCGTTCGCACCGGTCAGTTCCGCGACAAGGCGGCGCGCGGCGTTGTCTTCCATCGGCTCCAGACCGCAGACTTCGCCGATGACATAGGTGGTGATGCCCGCATCGGCGCAGACGGCCTGCATCTGCGGCAAGAGTATATCGTTGCAGTAATCTGCGAGGGCCTGCCGCACGAAATCCGCGTCCGAATCCTGCACCGGGCGCATTTCCCACTCCAACTCGGCCCGGCTGGCGATCACGTTATGCGCGACACCGCCGGACAGGCGACCGACATTGATCGTGGTCCAGGGTGGTTCGAAGAGGCTGCCCACAGGGGTGCGGTGGCGGAGCTGATGGCGCAACTCCATCAGACGCGCCACATAGGCGACAGCATATTCGACTGCATTGACCCCACGGTCCGGGTTGGATCCGTGCCCTTCCAGACCACGGAACTCGACCGTGTATTCACAGCATCCCTTATGCCCCTCGATGATGCGCATATCCGTGGGCTCGCCCACGATGGCCATTGCGGGACGGATGCCACGGGCCTGCAGCGCCGGAACAAGCGACCTTGCACCGAGACAACCGACCTCTTCGTCATAGGTGAAGGCAAAATGGATCGGTCGCTTGAGGTCGCGTGCCGCATAATCCGGCGCCATCGCAAGAGTGGCCGCGATGAACCCCTTCATGTCGCAGGCACCGCGCCCGAACAGTCGGCCCTCCCGCTCGATCATCCGAAACGGGTCGCTGGTCCAATCCTGATCGGCGACCGGGACGACATCGGAATGACCGGACAGCACGATTCCACCCTCCCTGTCCGGGCCGATGGTGGCGAAAAGATTGGCCTTGGTTCCCGTGGAGTCATGAAACAGGTCCACCCGTGCTCCGGCATCCGCCAGCAGATTGGCCATATGGTCGATCATGGCGAGATTGCTGTCGGCCGAGACCGTGGGAAAACCGATAAGATCACCCAGAATCGCCTGTGTTCGAGACAGGTTTGTCATGTTTTCACAAAGATCCGACGCGGTCGGTTGCAGAAGGTTTCAGCCGGACCGTCATTGGTGATCAGGATCGACTCCGTGATCTCGATTCCCCAAGTATCCATCCAGAGGCCGGGCATGAAATGGAAGGTCATGCCGGGTTGCAGCATGGTCTGATCTTCGGATCGTAGACTGATCGTGCGTTCGCCCCAGTCGGGCGGATAGCTGATCCCGATGGGATACCCGCAGCGGGCACCACGCTGGATGCCCGCGGCCTCCAGCGGTCTGGCCAGTGCGTCGGCGATATCGCAGGCGCGGTTGCCTGCGCGCGCCGCTTGCAACCCGGCCTCAAGCCCTTCGATCAACGCGGCTTCGGCGCGTTTGACCTCATCGGGGGGTGTTCCCAGGTAAACGGTGCGGCAAAAAGGCGTGTGATAGCGCCGATAGACGCCTGCCAGTTCGAAGAAGGTGCATTGATCGTTTTCAAACTCGCCCCCGTTCCATGTGATATGCGGGGCCGAAGCATCGGCGCCTGAGGGGCACATCGGCACGATAGCGGGGTAATCGCCCCAATCTTCGCCCACACCGATGATCGCCTCGCGCATCACTTCGGCCACCAGATCGTTCTTGCGCACACCGGGGCGCGCGCGTTCGATGGCGGTGTCCACCATCTTCTCCGCGATCCGCGCGGCGCGGCGCATGAAGGCGATTTCCTCATGCGATTTGATGGCGCGTTGCCAGTTCACCAGCGCGGTGGCATCGACCAGTGTGGCCCGGGGCAATTCCGTCATCATCGTGACATAGGCCTTGGCTGAGAAGTAGTAATTCTCCATCTCGACGCCAATGCAAGCGGCTTCGAAGCCCATCTCGCACAGAAGCGCCGACAGATGCTGCATCGGGTGGCGCTCGCTCGACTGAACATAGGTATCGTCATAGGGGCGCAGATGGTCATGCGGCAGCCATGCCGTGCGTTTGGCGCCGTTGGCATCCATGTTGCGGCCCCACCAGACCGGATCGCGGTCATGGGTCACGATAACGCCCTGATGCACGTAGAAGGACCACCCATCGTAGCCGGTCAGCCACGCCATGTTCGATGGGTCCTCGACAAACAGCACATCTATGCCGCGTTCCGCCATGGCGGTTCGGGTCAGCTCAAGACGACGGTCATATTCGTCCTTTGTGAACGGCAGGTCTGCAAAGGGAATCGGAGGGACGGACATGGGCGCTTTCCTTGCTGGCGTTTCCCTGAGTTCAGCAAAATTGTGCACATCTATTCAGTTCCAAAAGCGAATACCCCTGTCGTTTTTAGGAAATACGCCGTTTATTTAGCAGTATACGGTTGACGACAGGTGCGGCCGCATAAAGGTTGTGCACAACATGTCTTTTCACATCACTGCCGAAGGAGGCTGCCGATGCTGACCAATGATCAACTGGCCCAGTGGGACCGGGACAATTTCTTCCACCCCTCGACGCATCTGGCGGAGTTTGCACGGGGCAACGCGCCGCAGCGGATCATCACGACGGCCAAGGATTGCCACATCACTGACCGCGATGGCACGCGTCTTCTGGATGCTTTTGCCGGGCTCTATTGCGTGAACGTCGGCTATGGTCGTCAGGAGATTGCCGAGGCGATTGCCGATCAGGCGCGGGAACTGGCCTATTACCACGCCTATGTCGGCCATGGGACCGAAGCGAGCATCACGCTGTCCAAGATGATCCTGGATCGCGCGCCCAAGGGTATGTCCAAGGTCTATTTCGGCCTGTCTGGATCGGATGCCAATGAAACCAACGTCAAACTGATCTGGTACTACAACAACATCCTTGGCCGCCCCGAGAAGAAGAAGATCATCAGCCGCTGGCGCGGTTACCATGGTTCGGGTCTGGTCACAGGGTCGCTGACGGGGCTGGAGCTGTTCCACAAGAAATTCGACCTGCCGCTGGCGCAAGTCATCCACACCGAGGCTCCCTATTATTTCCGCCGCCCGAAGGACGACATGACCGAGGCGCAGTTCACCGCCCATCTGGTCGCTGAGCTTGAGGCGCTGATCGAACGTGAGGGTGCCGATACAATTGCCGCCTTCATCGGCGAGCCGGTTCTTGGCACCGGCGGCATTGTCCCGCCGCCCGAGGGATACTGGCCTGCAATCCAGCAGGTTCTACGCAAGCATGACATTTTGCTGATCGCCGATGAGGTGGTCACAGGTTTTGGCCGATTGGGCAGCATGTTCGGGTCGGATCACTACGGGATCGAGCCGGATCTCATCACCATCGCCAAGGGTCTGACATCGGCCTATGCGCCGCTGTCCGGGTCAATCGTGGGTGACAGGATGTGGAAGGTTCTCGAGCAGGGCACAGACGAAAATGGCCCCATCGGTCACGGTTGGACATACTCCGCCCATCCGGTGGGGGCGGCGGCGGGCGTCGCCAACCTCAAGCTTCTGGACGACCTGAACCTGATACAGAACGCCGGAGATGTCGGTGCCTATCTCAACATCCAGATGCGCGCGGCGCTGCAGGATCACCGCCATGTCGGGGAGGTCCGCGGGGAGGGGATGCTCTGTGCTGTGGAGTTCGTAGAGGACCGCGACACACGCCAGTTTTTCGACCCGGCGGACAAGGGTCGGACCGCGTGTCGCGGCGGCGCTTATGGGCCATGGAGTCATCGGTCGCGCCATGCCGCAAGGCGACATTCTGGGATTCGCTCCACCGTTTTGCATGACCCGCGAAGAGGTGGATGAGGTGGTGGAAAAAACGGCAAAGTCCATTTCGGAGGCACTTGGCTGACAGGACTGTCAGGAAAATCGCCTGCGCTTAATGTGTCAAACAGTCGATCCGCCTGCATAATTCGGATTTGACCAATTAAGTCAGCAAAAGGGTTGCAACCCGCAGGACTGCGGGTTTTAGTCTGGGGAAAGACGCGGCGCAGATCGTGTATCAACAACAAACGGGGAGGCCACATTGGCCGGATCAAGTTCGAACGATGCGTTCGTGGCTTTTGAGCGTGTGCAAAAAAGCTATGATGGTGAAACACTGGTCGTCAAAGACCTCAACCTGACCATGCCCAAGGGCGAGTTCCTGACGATGTTGGGGCCCTCGGGGTCGGGAAAGACGACCTGCCTTATGATGCTGGCCGGGTTCGAGACTGCCACCCACGGAGAGATCCTTCTGGACGGCAATCCGATCAACAACATCCCGCCCCACAAGCGCGGGATCGGCATGGTGTTCCAGAACTATGCCCTTTTCCCGCACATGACCGTGGCCGAGAATTTGGCCTTCCCGCTCGAGGTGCGCAAATTCGGCAAGGCCGAGCGCGAGCAGAAGGTGAAGCGGGCACTGGAAATGGTGCAGATGGGCAGCTTTGGCGGTCGTCGCCCTGCCCAGTTGTCCGGTGGGCAGCAGCAGCGGATCGCTCTGGCGCGGGCACTTGTGTTCGAACCGGAGCTGGTTCTGATGGATGAACCGCTGGGAGCCCTGGACAAGCAATTGCGGGAAACCCTGCAATTCGAGATCACGCGCCTTGCTCATGAACTCGGGATCACGACCGTTTATGTGACTCACGACCAGACCGAAGCGCTGACCATGTCGGATCGCGTCGCTGTGTTTGACGATGGCCGGATCCAGCAGTTGGCGCCGCCCGATGTGCTGTATGAACAGCCGCAGAATAGTTTCGTCGCGCAGTTCATCGGCGAGAACAACACGATGGAAGGCGTCGTGCAGGAGATCAAGGGTGATACCTGCATCGTGCGGCTGGATGGCGGTGAGGTCATCGATGCCAAACCCGTCAATGTCACCAAGGTCGGAGAGCGCACCCGCGTGTCGATCCGCCCCGAACGGGTAGAGTTCAACAAGGAACGCCTGCAACCCGGTGCCCATACCCTCAAGGCCGAGGTGCTGGAGTTCATTTACATGGGCGACATTTTCCGCACGCGCCTGCGGGTCGCCGGAAATGAGGAATTCGTCGTGAAGACGAGAAACGCACCGGATCAGGTGCGCTTGAAGCCGGGTCAGCAGATCGAGATCGGCTGGCTTCCGGAAGATTGCCGCGCGCTCGACGCGTGAGCGCTGGAAAGGCGTCCTCGCTCAGCCCGTGGGTGAAGACGCATGTAACAACGGGTAAACCAAGGAGTTATATATGAAACTCAAGACAACTCTTATGGCTACAGGCGCGACACTGATCGCCGCTGCAGCCTTCGCGCAGAGCAACATGGCCGACAGCATGACTGTCGTGTCCTGGGGTGGCGCGTATCAGAACAGCCAGGTCAAAGCCTATATCGAACCTTATGTCGCCAATAACCCCGGCCTGAACGTCATCACTGACGAAAGCTCGGCCGAAGCAGTGACCAAGCTGCGCGCAATGTCCGAAGCTGGCAACATCACCTGGGACATCGTCGACGTGACCGCCGCTGACGGCCTGCGTCTGTGCGACGAAGGTCTCGCGATGGAGATTGATCCCGATACGATGCTGGCCGCAGCCCCCGATGGCACGCCGGCGTCCGAAGATTTCGGCAACACTCTGGTGGGTGACTGCTTCATCCCGCAGATCGTTTTCTCGACGACCTTCGGCTATCGCACCGATCTTCTTGCCGAAGCGCCGACCAACATCTGCGATGTGTTCGACACCGAGAAGTTTCCGGGAAAGCGGTCGCTGGAAAAGCGTCCGATCGGCAACATGGAATGGGCCCTGATCTGCGATGGAGTCGCGATCGAAGATGTCTATGACGCGCTGGAAACCGACGAGGGTGTCGCGCGGGCACTGGCCAAGCTCGAAACCATCAAGGACGATACCATCTGGTGGTCTGCGGGTGCAGAAACCCCGCAGCTTCTGGCAGATGGCGAAGTGGTGATGGGTTCGACCTATAACGGTCGTCTCTTCTCGGCGATCGTCGAGCAGGACCAGCCCATCGGCATGCTGTGGGACTGGCAGATGTTCGATCTGGACGGCTGGATCATTCCCGCCGGTCTGCCCGAGGATCGTCTGGCCCGCGTGATGGATTTCGTGAAATTCGCGACCGACACGCAGCGTCTGGCGGATCAGGCGGCCTACATCTCCTATGGTCCGGCGCGCGCTTCCTCGGCTCCGCTGGTCGGCAACCATGCCGAACTGGGTGTTCCCATGGCGCCGCATATGCCGACCGATCCGGCCAACGCGGTCAACACCTTCCTGTTCAACTTCGAATGGTGGGCCAGCTACCGCGACGATCTGGACGCACAGTTCCAGGCGTGGTTGCTGCAGTAATCTTTTAAGCTGAGGGAGTGGGCCTTGCGGCCCCTCCCGCTTCCCGCGTTGTCGTTGCGGCGGCGCGGGGTCTTCGCCAAACCGATCACTCATCGGTTTCGCCAAGGCCAGGAAAGGCACCGGACAACAGGTGCCATCAATACTGACGGGGTAACACATGTCTGACGCCACGCTTGAAGGCCCGGTTCTGTCTGCTGACGGAAAACCGCTGAAACAAAGCCTGAATCAGGCCCTGCGCAAGCAGAAGATACGCGCCCTCGTGCTGATCGCGCCTCTGCTTGTTTTCGTTCTGGTGACCTTTGTGGCCCCGATCGGATCAATGCTCGCGCGTTCGGTCCAGAACACCGCCGGGACCGACTACATTCCTGACCTGATACCCAATGTCGTGGAAGCCATTCAGGAGTGGGATCCCAAGACGGGAGAAGCCCCGCCCGAAACCGTCTACCGCGCCATGGCGATCGACATGGCCACAGCCTTTGACAACAAGACGCACACACAACTGGGTCGCCGCTTCAACTACGAGGCACCAGGCATTTCCTCCTTGTTCCGTAAATCCGGGCGTCCTGCATCGAACTGGGATATCGAAACCGATGGCCCCTTCAAGGAGCGGTTTCTCGATATCGACAAGGACTGGGGCAACATCGAGTACTGGGCGGCGATCAAGGCCAACTCAGGCTACTACACCTCGAGCTATTTCCTGGCAGCCTTCGATGCGCAGCGGGGTATTGACGGGATCACGATGAAAGAACCCGATCAACGCATCTATCAGAAACTCATGTTGCGAACATTGGGTCTCAGTCTGCTCATCACCTTCTGCACGCTGGCGCTGGGCTATCCTGTCGCCTGGTTGCTTGCGGATCTGCCGCTCAGGACATCGAACCTTCTGCTGATCCTTGTGCTGTTGCCCTTCTGGACATCGCTACTGGTGCGAACCTCGGCGTGGAAGATCCTTCTTCAGGAACAAGGCGTGATCAACAACTTCTGGATCGCGCTTGGTTTTTCGGAACGCTTGTCACTGATCAACAACCAGTTTGGTGTGATCATTGCGATGACGCACATCCTTCTGCCCTTCATGATCCTGCCACTCTACTCCGTGATGAAGACGATCCCGCCCTCGTATCTGCGCGCGGCCAAGTCTTTGGGTGCATCGAACTGGACCGCGTTCTGGCGGGTCTACTTCCCGCAGACGACCGCGGGGATCGGGGCCGGTGCGCTTTTGGTCTTCATTCTGGCCGTGGGTTACTTCATCACGCCTGAACTGGTGGGCGGTGCCGACGGAACATTCATCTCCAACCGGATCTATTTCCAGTTCGCCGTATCCGGCAACTGGGGGCTTGCTGCCGCGCTTGGCACGCTGATGCTGGTCGTGGTCCTGATCCTCTACTACGTCTACGACAAGCTTGTCGGCGTCGATAACGTGAAGCTGGGATAAGAGACATGGCATCCAAACTTCCGCCCTATGCAACAACCGGACAGCGGATCTGGTTCTACACCTTCCGCGTGCTCTGCGGCCTGATCTTCTTCTACCTGATCTTCCCGATCCTGATCATCATCCCGCTGTCTTTCAACGCCGAGAACTTCTTCACCTTCACGCCGGCGATGCTGCGGCTTGATCCTGATGGCTATTCGCTCAAGCACTACCAGGATTTCATGGGTGCAAATGGTGACTACTCCTGGCTTCAGGCCTTCACCAACTCGCTGATCATCGCGCCACTGGCCACATTGCTTGCCGTATCACTCGGAACGCTTGCGGCTATCGGCTTGACGCAACCGCATGTGCCCTATCGCAAGCAGATCACGGCACTGCTGATTTCGCCGATGATCGTGCCGCTGATCATCACCTCGGCCGGGATGTTCTTCTTCTACTCACGTCCCTTCGGATTCAGCGAGCTGGGACTACAGGGCACTTATGCAGGTGTAGTTCTGGCCCATGCCGCGCTGGGTATTCCCTTCGTGATCATCACGGTGACGGCCACGCTGTCCAGCTTTGACACCTCGTTGACGCGGGCTGCGGCCAACATGGGCGCCGATCCGGTGACGACCTTTTTCCGGGTGCAGATGCCCCTGATCCTGCCGGGTGTGATTTCCGGTGGCCTCTTCGCCTTCATCACCTCCTTCGACGAGGTGGTGGTGGTCCTGTTGGTCGGTTCCGCCGGTCAGAAGACGCTGCCTTGGCAGATGTTCATTGGCCTGCGCGAACAAATCAGCCCGACGATTCTGGCTGTGGCAACGATCCTCGTCGTGATCTCGATTGCATTGCTGACCACTGTTGAACTGCTGCGCCGCCGGTCGGAACGGTTGCGCGGGATGAGCCCGGGCTGAACGCATGGACATCGCTGGCAAGACCGCTCTCGTCACGGGCGGCGCCCAGGGGATCGGGTTGGCGCTGGCCCAGGCCCTGAAGGCGGCCGGGGCCGCGCAGGTTGTCACTGCCGACCTGCGCTTGCCCACTAACTTGCCGGCGGGTGTGGATGAGGCCCTTGTCTGCGACGTCTCGGACCCGGCTCAGATTGCCGCGATGATCGACCATGTGGAGGCCAAACACGGGCCCATCGACATCATGTGCTCCAACGCCGGGATCGCCACCGGCATGGATACGCGTTTCGATAATATCGCCTTTGCCGACCCTGCTGTGTGGGACCGCGCGTGGGCGGTCAATGTGATGGCCCACGTCCATGCGGCCCGCATCCTGATCCCACGCATGAAGGCGCGGGGCGGTGGCTATTTCCTGCACACGATCTCGGCCGCTGGTCTGTTGTCGCAGGTTGGCTCGGCTGTGTACTCAACCACAAAGCACGCGGCTGTGGGCTTTGCCGAAAGCCTTGCGATCGGGCATCGCGACGACGGTATCCGTGTCTCGATGCTCTGTCCGCAAGGCGTGGCGACCCCGATGCTGGAAGGCATCCCCGACGGTCCGCAACTGGGCGATGGTGTGCTGAGCGCCGAAACCGTGGCCGAGGCGGCAATCGAAGGGATCCGGGCCGAGCGTTTCGTGATCCTTCCCCATCCCGCTGTTGCGGACTATATGCGCGCCAAGGTCGAGAACTACGACCGCTGGATCGGTGGCATGGCCAAGTTGCAGCGGGCGATGAAACCGGGCTGACGCTGGCGACATCTGACCCGGCGGTTCTGGATAGTTTTGCAAGAAGAAGCAGGGAAGGGGCGCGCATGTCAGACGCGGAAAAGCACAATGCCGAGATGAAGGCGCTGCAACAGACGCAGCGCGCCAAGATCGCCGAAGCGGGTGATCCCGAACGCGGTCTGGTTCTGGTGCATACAGGGGACGGCAAGGGCAAGTCATCCTCGGCCTTTGGCGTGGTGATCCGGGCGCTGGGCTGGGGGCATTCCGTCGGCGTGGTGCAGTTCATCAAAGGGACATGGATCACAGGCGAAAAACAGTTCTTCGACAAGCTGGGCGGTGTGACCTGGCATACGATGGGTGAGGGGTTCACCTGGGACACGCAGGACCGTGACCGCGATGTTGCGGCGGCCGAAACTGCCTTTGCAAAGGCGCGGACCATGATGGAAAGCGGCGATTTTGACCTGGTTGTCCTGGACGAGATCAATATTGCGCTGCGCTACGACTATCTGACGCCAGAGGCGGTCATCGCAGGGCTGGAGGCGCGGCACCCGCGCTGCGGTGTGATCCTGACCGGTCGGGACGCGCCACAGGCCATCTGCGACTATGCCGATCTGGTCAGCGAGATGCGTGAGGTCAAACATCCCTATCAGGCCGGGATCAAGGCGCAGCGCGGCGTGGATTTCTGAAACGAAAAAGGGGCCGCACTGTCGCGGCCCCTTTTCATTGGATCTGATCCGGAGGTTAGCTGCGAACCAGCTTTTCGTAGCTTTCCGCGATGTCTCGGGTCAGTGCACCGACTTCGAAGTTATAGGTGCCGATCTGGCCCACCGGCGTCACTTCGGCGGCGGTGCCGGTCAGCCAGCACTGCTGGAACCCTTCCATCTCTTCGGGCATGATATGGCGCTCGTGCACGGTGATGCCTTTTTCCTTGAGCATCCCGATCACGGTCTGGCGTGTCAGACCATTGAGGAAACAGTCGGCGAGCGGCGTGTGCACCTCTCCATCCTTGACGAAGAAGATGTTGGCGCCGGTCGCTTCGGCCACATAGCCGCGATAATCCATGAACAACGCGTCCGAGCAGCCCTTGGCCTCGGCGGTATGTTTCGATGTGGTGCAGATCATGTAGAGACCTGCGGCTTTGGCATGCACCGGAATCGTCTCGGGCGAGGGGCGTTTCCATTTCGAGATGTCGAGCTTGGCACCCTTCATCTTGGCATCGCCATAGTAGTTACCCCAGCCCCAGACCGCGATGGCCAGATGCACAGGGTTGCGTGCTGAAGACACGCCCATGTCCTCACCTGCGCCGCGCCAAGCCAGGGGACGCACATAGGCATCGGTCAGGCCGTTCGCCTCGAGCGTCGCCTTCTTGGCGGCTTCGATCTCATCGACCGAATAGGGGATTTCGAAATCCAGACAGCTGGCAGAATAGTGCAGACGCTCGGAGTGTTCGCGGCTCTTGAAAATCTTGCCGTTGTAGCAGCGCTCGCCCTCGAAGACCGAGCTTGCGTAATGCATGGCATGGGTCAGGATATGCACATTGGCGGACCGCCAATCCACCAGTTTGCCATCCATCCAGATCTTGCCGTCGCGGTCGTCATAGCCAGCCATGCATCATTCCCCTGTCTTGCGTGCTTTGCGAAAGTTGCGCCTGAAATGTCCGCTTCGGACATAAAGTTGCGCGGAAACTGCGATTCGCTACCAGTTACGTCTTGGAATGTCAACAAGACTGACTTAAAGTGCCCTGATATCGGGCAGTCTGATAACCCGGGCTGTGGCGAATTACGCAACCATACCATACCCAACCGAAGGGGGAAGGCATGATGTCAGACGCGCCGGGCGGTGAATCCCTTCTGTTTCTTACTGACGAACAGCTTCGGCAGGGGATCGAAGCGATGTTCTTCGCCTATCGCGGTTTTACCGCCGACCCGGACCGGATCCTCGCCGGCATGGCCTATGGGCGGGCACATCACCGCGCGATCCATTTCATCAATCGCGCGCCGGGCACCACTGTGAACAACTTGCTGATCCTGCTGGGAGTGACCAAGCAATCCCTGAACCGTGTGCTGCGCACGCTGGTGGAAGACGGTCTGGTCGAAAGCAAGGTCGGCAAGACCGACAAACGCGAGCGGCATCTCTATCTGACCGAGGCGGGTGCCGCACTGGAGCGCAAACTCTCGGACGCGCAGCGCGCCCGGATGCGCGCGGCCTATCGCGCCGCAGGTCCGCAAGCCGTCGCCGGGTTCCGGCAGGTGCTGGAAGCGATGATGGATAGCGACCTGCGCCGCAAGTATCAGGTCTTGAAGGATACCAGTACATGAGCCGTTCGGATGCGCACCTGCTGATCGTCGATGATGACGAACGTATCCGCGGTCTCTTGCAGAAATTCCTGATGCGTCAGGGGTTCATGGTTTCGGCCGCGCGCGATGCGGCCCATGCGCGGCGTATCCTGTCAGGGCTCGAGTTTGACCTGATCGTGCTGGACGTCATGATGCCCGGAGAGGATGGCGTAAGCCTGACGCGGGCATTGCGTGAAACGATGCAGACGCCGATCCTTCTGCTGACCGCCAAGGGTGAAACGGCAGATCGTATCACCGGGCTGGAAGCGGGCGCGGATGACTATCTGGCGAAACCATTCGAGCCCAAGGAATTGCTGCTGCGGATCAACGCCATCCTGCGCCGTATGCCCGAGGCCGCGCCGGTGAATACCGCGCCCAAGGTGCTTCAGATGGGAGCAGTGCGCTATGACATCGAGCGCGGCGAGATGTGGCAGGGTGACAGCCTGATCCGGCTGACAGCAACCGAGGCGCAGTTGATGCGCATCTTCTCGGCCCGACCCGGCCAAGCGGTTACCCGGATGCAACTGGTCGAGGACCTTGGTCGTGACCGCGATCAGGCACAGGAACGTGCTGTGGATGTGCAGATCACCCGGCTCCGCCGCAAGATCGAGGCTGACCCGAAACAGCCGCGCTATCTTCAGACGGTTCGGGGTGCGGGTTACATGCTTGCGCCGGACTGAGGTCTGCGGGCGGCGGCGGACGGGCCTGACTGGCAAGATGAAACAGGGGTGTTGATGATGAAAACTGGTCTATGGACCCATGAGGCTTTTTCGGGCCACGTGACCCCTCCGGGTCATCCCGAACAGGTGGCGCGTCTGGCCTATGTCGAACGGGCGCTGTCGGACGCCCGATTTGCCGGTCTGGTCAGGGCAACGGCTCCGCTGGCCGATGACGCGACAATTCTGCGCTGCCACCCTCAGGCCTATATCGACCGGATCGTCGCGGCGGAACCGGCGTCAGGTTGGCACCAAGTGGATGCCGATACGCATATGTCCCCCGGTTCGGTCGAAGCTGCACGCCGTGCCGTGGGCGGGGCAGTGGCTGCCGTTGATGCTGTCATGGCGGGCGAGGTGGGCAACGCCTTCGTGGCGGCGCGCCCGCCGGGCCATCATGCAGAACGTCAGACGGCAATGGGGTTCTGCCTTTTCGGCACGGTGGCGATTGCCGCGAAACATGCGCTGGATCATCACGGCCTCGCGCGTGTCGCCGTGGTTGATTTCGACGTCCATCATGGGAATGGCACGCAGGACCTTTTGTGGGACGAACCGCGCGCGGTGTTCTTTTCCTCGCATCAGTCGCCGCTTTGGCCTGGGACAGGTGCGGAACACGAGCGTGGGGCCCATGATACCATCTTCAATATTCCGCTGGACCCCGACAGCGGCAGCGCCACGATGCGTGCCGCCTACGAGGGACGGGTCTTCCCGATCCTGCGTGCGCTCAAGCCGGATCTGATTCTCATCTCGGCAGGTTTTGACGCCCACAGGGCTGATCCGCTGGCCCAGTTGCGCTGGGAGACGGCGGATTTCGCCTGGTTGACCGCCCGGCTTTGCGATCTGGCCGCAGAGACCTGTGAAGGCCGCATCGTCTCGGTTCTGGAAGGCGGCTATGACCTTGACGCGTTGGCTGCATCGGTCGCCGCCCATGTCGGCGTGTTGATGGATCAGGGTGACTGAGACAACTGACCGCCGCTGTACGGTTCGCTGTCAAACGACCTGCCGCAGATCCTTGAGCAGCGCCTCGGCCAGCGCGACCCCATGCTTGATGCGCGCGCTTGGCATATCCGGATGCTCGACCCGCACCAGTGTCTCATAGCAAATGAGATAGGGCAGATGCAGCGTCGCCTCGGTCTGTGTCAGATCGAAGGTTTGAACGAAGGCGTCATAGGCGACTGCGTCCACACCGAAGCGCCGCTGGCCGGACGGCACCATGCCGCGCCTTGCCATATGGGTCAGAAACCGGGCCATGTCCTTGTAGATCGGTGTGCGGTTTGAACCGCCGAGGTCGATCCCGATAAGACGATCATCTGCCACCATCAGGTTGTTGGGATGAAAATCCCCGTGGCAGATGGCGGTGCGCCACTCGTCATGGTCGCGCAAAAGACGGGACAGCTTTTTCATCTTCTGCAGGATACGTGTTTCGACGGCAAGCAGCGGGGCGTGGGTCTGACGTGCCAACGCTTCTTCCGCCCATTTGCGCCATGGTCCACGATTCACGGGTGTCGATGCTGCGGTCGGCTTGGTGTAGTGCTGCAACCACGCTGCAGCAGATGGGATCAAGGCTAGCCGTGGTGCGGCCTCCATTGACCACAGAAGGTCCAGAAATGGCGTGCCTTCGACCTGTTCCAGCACCATGACCTGCCCATCGGCGGCCAGCGCGAATGGCGCGACGCTGCGATAGGCTCCTTTGGCCATATAGGCATGAGCGCGGGTCAGTTCTCGCCACTCGGCGGCAAAGGCCACGGTCTCATCCGGGTGCAATGACAGCCGAAAAATCGCGGGTTGTCCCTTGATCGAACCCGCAAGGATCGCGCGCCGTCCGGTGACCAGACGCAACATCCGATCTACCTTGCAGCCGTGCAGCGCAGGGTCAGACATGACAAGTGCAGCCAAACGCTGTTCCGCTGCGGCTGCGGCGGCTGGGTCCTGCTGCGTTCTTGGAGTCAGATGGTGCATCGCCCGAAGATGGTGGCAAGCCGCATGTGGGTCAACGGATATCATGGCCTCTCGCGCGGTGCTGCGCGGTTGAACAGGCCCCTGCGCGCGGCTATGGTCCGCTCAAGCAGATTGAGCGAGGATTGCATGACTGAACGGCCCGTATCCGAGATGAGCTTCGAAGAGGCGATGAAGGAGCTGGAGACCGTCGTCGGCCAGCTTGAACGCGGTGACGTGGCGCTGGAACAGTCCATCAAGCTATATGAACGCGGGGCCGAGCTGAAGAAGCGCTGCGAGGCCAAGCTCAAGGAGGCCGAAGAAAAGGTGGCGGCGATCACATTGGATGGCGAAGGTCAGCCTGTGAGCCTGAAACCGGTCGAAGGTCTCTAGGTGTTCCGTTCCAGGCTGGATGAGGTTGCGGCCAGTGTGCAGGCGCATCTCGAGGCTGTCATGGCCCCGCTGGAGGGGCAGATTGCCGAAGCCATGCGCTATACCTGTCAGGGGGGCAAGCGCCTGCGCGCCTTTCTGGTGATGGAAAGTGCCAGACTGCACGGCGTTGATCCGTCCCACGCCATCTGGCCAGCGGCGGCGATCGAGATGATCCATGCCTATAGCCTTGTCCATGACGATCTGCCCTGCATGGATGACGACGACCTGCGCCGGGGTCGGCCCACAGTTCACGTGAAATGGGATGAGGGAACAGCCGTCCTGACCGGCGATGCGCTGCAAACGCTGGCCTTCGAATCTCTGGCGCGCCCGGAGTGCCACACCGATCCTGCCGTGAGGGCCGATCTGGTTCTGACCATGGCGCAGGCTGCCGGTGCTCAAGGCATGGTGTTGGGCCAGGCGCTGGATATCGCCGCTGAAACGGCAGAGATTTCGTTGACCCTGGATCAGATCATCGCGCTTCAGGATGGCAAGACGGGTGCCCTGATCCGCTGGTCAGCGATGGCCGGTCCCCTGATGGCGCGCGCCGATACCGGGCCGCTGCGGCGCTATGCGCAGGCGCTGGGCCTTGCCTTCCAGATCGCTGACGACATCTTGGACGTAACTGGGGACGAAGGGGCAGCGGGCAAACGCCTGAACAAGGATGCCAAGGCCGGGAAGGCCACCTTTGTCTCGCTTCTGGGTCTGGCCGGCGCGCAGGACCGGGCCAGGGCGCTGGTGGACGAGGCGATAGAGGCGCTTGCCCCCTATGGGCCCGACGCGGAAAACTTGCGGGATGCGGCGCGCTTCGTTATCTCGCGCGACAGCTGAGACGATACGCCCCCGGAGGGGTCCAAAATGACCGACAGACCCCACACACCCTTGCTGGATCAGGTTCACCTGCCCGCCGACCTCAAGCAGTTTTCGGATGCAGAACTGCATCAGGTGGCCGACGAGCTGCGTGCCGAAACGGTGTCGGCGGTCTCGGTCACGGGCGGGCATCTGGGGGCGGGTCTGGGTGTTGTCGAGTTGACAGTGGCGATCCATGCCGTGTTCGACACGCCCCGCGACAAGCTGATCTGGGATGTCGGGCACCAATGTTACCCCCACAAGATCCTGACCGGGCGGCGCGAGCGGATCCGGACGCTGCGCCAGAAGGACGGGCTGTCGGGTTTCACCAAGCGCAGCGAATCCCCCTATGATCCCTTCGGTGCCGCGCACAGTTCCACCTCGATCAGCGCGGCGCTGGGTTTTGCCGTGGCCCGCGATTTGGGTGGCAGCATCGAAAGCGGCTTGGGTGACGCGATCGCTGTGATCGGTGACGGATCGATGTCGGCAGGCATGGCCTTCGAGGCGATGAACAACGCAGGCCATCTGCAAAAACGCCTCTTCGTCATTCTGAATGACAATGAGATGTCGATCGCTCCGCCCGTTGGCGCGCTGTCGTCCTATCTGAGCCGGCTTTACGCGGGCGAGCCGTTCCAGGAATTCAAGGCCGCCGCCAAGGGCGCTGTCAGCCTCTTGCCGCCCCCGTTCCGCGAAGGGGCCAAGCGCGCAAAGGACCTTCTCAAGGGCTTCGCCGTGGGCGGCACCCTGTTCGAGGCGCTGGGCTTTTCCTATCTGGGCCCGATAGACGGTCACGATCTGGACCAGCTGCTTCCCGTTCTGCGCACCGTCAAGGCGCGAGCGACGGGGCCGATGCTGATCCACGTGATCACCAAGAAGGGCAAGGGATATGCCCCCGCTGAAGCCGCACGCGATAAGGGCCATGCCACCGCGAAATTCGATGTATTGACTGGAGTTCAGAAAAAGACACCGTCGAACGCGCCCAGCTATACCTCGGTCTTCGCCCGTGCGCTGCTGGATGAGGCATCGCGTGACAGCCGGATCTGCGCGGTGACAGCGGCCATGCCGGATGGCACAGGGTTGAACCTTTTTGCCGAACGCTATCCCTCGCGCTGCTTTGATGTGGGAATCGCCGAGCAGCACGGCGTGACCTTCTCGGCGGCTCTGGCGGCAGGCGGGATGCGGCCCTTCTGCGCGATGTATTCCACCTTCCTGCAACGCGGCTACGATCAGGTGGTGCATGATGTGGCGATCCAGCGCCTGCCGGTGCGGTTTGCCATCGACCGCGCCGGTCTGGTGGGCGCGGATGGGGCAACCCATGCCGGGGCCTTTGACGTGGCATTTCTTGCAAACCTGCCCGGTTTCGTGGTGATGGCCGCCGCAGATGAAGCGGAACTGGTTCATATGGTTGCGACCGCTGCCGCCCACGATGACGGCCCCATCGCGTTCCGTTTCCCGCGCGGCGATGGCACCGGCGTGACCATGCCCGAACGCGGCGAGCCATTGGAGATCGGCAAGGGTCGGATGATCCAGCGGGGTAGCCGCGTGGCGATCCTGTCCTTCGGCACCCGTCTGTCCGAGGTGATGACCGCCTGCGAGGCACTGTCCGCGCGCGGCATCACCCCCACGGTGGCCGATGCCCGCTTTGCCAAGCCGCTCGACCGGGATCTGATTCTGAAACTGGCAGCGGAACACGAGGCGCTGATCACCATCGAGGAAGGCGCTGTGGGTGGCTTCGGCAGCCATGTTGCGCAACTTCTGGCAGATGAGGGCGTCTTCGACACCGGGTTGCGGTTCCGTACGATGGTCCTGCCCGATACTTTCATCGACCAATCCAGCCCCGAAGACATGTATGCCACTGCCGGCCTGAATGCCGCGGACATCGAGGCGAAGGTGTTGCAGGTTCTGGGTGTCGAAGTGCTGGCGCGGCGCGGCTGAGCAGACGTCAGAGTACCCCGGCAACCGCCACGCTGACCCCGGTCACCAGCAGCGCCAGATAGGCGTATCCAAGGAGCACGAAGATGCCGTCCTTCAGGGTCTGACCTGCGGCCAGAAAGGACATCCCCACGGCGCTGAGCGTGGTCGAGAAGGGCACGAAGGACAGCGGCGGCCATGTCAACGCGATGGCGATGATCACGATATAGGCCAGCGAAGAAATCGGCCATTGCGTGAGAACGACCCATCTTCCGCTGCGGTGCCGGTCGATCCAGGCGGCAGGGCGGATCAACGTGTCCAGCGCCCGTCGCAGTTTGTCGGCCGAGATCCGTCTTCGGGTCAGAAAATCCGGTAGCCAGAGGTGATGCCGTCCGATGATCGCCTGCCCCGCGATCAACAGGATCACGATCGCCACCAGCGATGGCAGAAAAGGGATCGCAGAAAGCGGCGATACCATCAGCAGCCCGATTACCATCAGCGTCGCCGAGAATGACCGCTGCCCGATACGTGCGAGCACTTCGCCAAGCGTCACCGATTCCTCATGCGCATGGGGCCGGATCGACGCCAGCAGAGCTGTCAGTGACAGAGGCGTCTCCGGAACTTTCCCGTCCGGGTTCGGCGTTAGGGGAGAGAGCGAGTTCACGCTGTTTCCTCGGCAAGAAGGGCGCGCAGGCCGTGGCGGTAATCGGGATGAATCAAAGTGATCCCCAATTCGGACTTGATCCGGTCGTTCCGAACCCGCTTGCTTTCCGCATAGAAGCTGCGCGCCATCGGGGTCAGGTCGGCCTGATCATAGGGCACTTCGGGTGGCAGCGGCAAACCCAGCAATTCTGCGGCATATCCGATCACGTCCTGCGGCGGGGCGGGATCGTCGTCGCACAGGTTATAGGTGCGACCGGGATTCGGCCGGGTGATCGACGCTTCAAGGACCTGCGCGATGTCATCCACATGGATGCGGCTGAAGACCTGCCCCGGTTTGATGATCCGCCGCGCCGTGCCGTTGCGAACCTTCTCGAACGGACCGCGACCGGGCCCATAGATGCCGGCCAGGCGAAAGATGTGCAAGGGCAGGCCCGGAATGGATTGCCATGCCTGCTCGGCGACAAGCCGCATTTGCCCGCGTTGCGTTGACGGGGTCAACGGCGTGTCCTCATCCACCCAATCGCCCGCATGATCGCCATAGACGCCGGTCGTGGACAGGTAGCCGACCCAGGCCAGACGTGGCGCGGCACGCGCAATCTGATCCCGCAGAAGGGCAAGAACGGGATCACCCTCGCCCTCGGGCCCGGCGGAGCTCAGGATATGGGTGGCCTTTGAGAGTGCGCCGCGCAGATCACCGTTCGGCCAGAGAATCGGGGTGACACCCTCGGCTTTCAAGGCGCGCGCCTTGTCGGGGTTGCGCGTTGTGCCCAGCACCGTCCAGCCCTGCGGCACCAGCCGTCGCGCCAGCGCGCGGGCGGAATAGCCATGTCCAAAGGAAAGCAGTGTTTTGTCCATGCGCGATAGATGTGCGCGCGCCTCACGGAAAGCAAGTGTTACAAAAAACGCTTTGAGATTTGGGTTTTGTAACTTATAACATGTGTAGCGAACGGAGGAGCCTTCCATGTATTCACAAGGACTGATCGGGGCCGATGGCCGGACCGAGGAAACGCCGGAATTTCTGGCGCGCTTTCAGAAGCGGATCGACGCCGAGGAAAAGATCGAACCCAAGGACGCGATGCCCGAAGGCTATCGCCGCACGCTGGTCCGCCAGATCGGCCAGCACGCCCATTCCGAGATCGTCGGCATGCTGCCCGAAGGCAACTGGATCACCCGCGCGCCAAGCCTGCGCCGCAAGGCGGCCCTGCTGGCCAAGGTGCAGGACGAGGGCGGGCCACGGGCTCTACCTCTACTCCGCCGCCGAAACGCTGGGCGTCAGCCGCGAGGAGATGACCGAGGAGCTGCTGTCCGGGCAAGGCCAAGTATTCCTCGATCTTCAACTATCCGACGCTGAGCTGGGCCGATATCGGCACCATCGGCTGGCTGGTCGATGGCGCGGCGATCATGAACCAGATCCCGCTGTGCCGCTGTTCCTTCGGCCCCTATGCCCGCGCGATGATCCGCGTCTGCAAGGAAGAGAGCTTTCACCAGCGCCAGGGCTACGAGATCGTGATGACGCTGGCGCAGGGCACGCCCGAGCAGAAGGAGATGGCGCAGGACAGCCTGAACCGCTGGTGGTGGCCGTCGCTGATGATGTTCGGCCCGCATGATGCGGACAGCCAGCATTCCGACCAGTCGATGGCATGGAAGATCAAGCGCTTCACCAATGACGAGCTGCGCCAGAAGTTCATCGACGCCACCGTGCCGCAGGCCGAATACCTTGGCCTGACGATCCCCGATCCCGGACCTGAAATGGAACGAGGAGAAGGGCGGCTACGATCACGGCCCGATCGACTGGGACGAGTTCTGGCGCGTCGTCAAGGGCCACGGCCCGATGGCGAAGGACCGGATCAAGGCCCGCAAGAAGGCCTGGGACGATGGCGCCTGGGTGCGCGAGGCGGCCTTGGCCCATGCCGAGAAGCGCCGCGCGCGCAAGATCGCGGCCGAGTGAGCAACAGGGGGGCGCTGCCCCCGTCCCTGCGGGACTCCCCCGGGATATTTCAAGCAAGAAGAAGGAGCAGGCGATGACTGCGACAACACCGCTTTGGGAAGTGTTCATCCGGCCGCGCAATGGGCTGGCGCACAAGCATGTCGGCAGCCTGCACGCCGCCGATGAGGTGATGGCGCTGCAGGCGGCGCGCGATGTCTATACGCGGCGCGGCGAAGGGAATTCGATCTGGGTGGTGCCGTCGGCGGCGATCACGGCCTCCGATCCCGACCAGACGGCCGAGAATTTCGAGCCGACGGCCGACAAGATCTATCGCCACCCGACTTTCTACGAGATTCCCGACGACGTGGGGCATATGTGATGGCAGTCTGCGAAGCGCTGCTGGAACTGGCCGACGATCATCTGGTGCTGGGCCATCGGCTGTCGGAATGGTGCGGCCATGCGCCGATGCTGGAGGAGGACCTGGCCCTGCCCAACATGGGGCTGGACCTGATCGGCACGGCGCGCACGCTTTACGATCACGCGGGCAAGCTGGAAGGCAAGGGTCGGTCCGAGGATGATCTGGCCTATCTGCGGGACGAGCGGGAGTATCGCAACTGCCTGCTGGTGGAGCGGCCGAACGAGGATTTCGCCCACACGATGCTGCGGCAGTTCTATTTCGCGGCCTTCATGCGCCCCTATTGGCAGGCGGCGCTGAACAGCGCGGATGAGATCGTGCGCGGTGTCGCGGGCAAGGCGGAAAAGGAAATGGCCTATCACATCCGCCATGCGGGCGAATGGGTGATCCGCCTGGGCGACGGCACCGAGGAAAGCGCCGCGCGGATGCGCGACGCGGTCGAGGCGCTGCACATCTATGTCGGATGAGCTGTTCGACAGTCTGACGCGGCGCAGGAGGCCGAGGCGGCGGGTATCCTGCCAGTGCGCGCGGACCTGCGCCCTGCCTGGGACCGCACCGTGGCACGAGGTCTTTGCCGAGGCGCTGCTGGAGCAGCCCAAGGCGGCCTATGCGCAGCGCGGCGGACGCCAGGGCCTCCATAGCGAAACGCTGGGCCATCTGCTGGCCGAGATGCAGTCGTCCACCGGGCCCATCCGGGGGCGCGCTGGTGACTGTCTGCTGGCAGGGCAGTGCCGAGGCGGCCTGGGAGGCGGCAGCCGCCGTTCCCGACCCCGAGGTGCCCTGCGTCACGGTGGCCGATCTGGGCATCTTGCGCTGGGTCAGGCTCGAAGACGGGGTGGCCGTCGCAGGTGTCACTCCGACCTATTCGGGCTGTCCCGCCGTGCTGGCGATTGAACTGGCGATCGAGGCGGCGCTGCGCGACGCAGGTTTCGAGGCGCGGATCGAGCGCGTGCTGACGCCGCCCTGGACCACCGACTGGATCACCGAAGAAGGCCGCGAGAAGCTGCGCGACTACGGCATTGCGCCGCCCGGTCAAATCCTCGGGCTCGATCCGGTCGCTCTTCGGCGAAGTGACGGTTGCCTGCCCGAAATGCGGCAGCACCGACACCGAGAAGCTGAGCGAGTTCGGATCGACCGCCTGCAAGGCACACTACCGCTGCCGCGCCTGTGCCGAGCCTTTCGACTATTTCAAGTGCATCTGACGACATGAAGGACCACGCCCATGTTCCATGACCTGACCATCCGCGAGGTGCGCCATGAGACGCCCGACTCCGTGGCGATTTCCTTCGACGTGCCCGAGGCCCTCGGCGACGCCTTCGTCTGGACGCCGGGGCAGTATCTGACACTGCGCGCCGTGGTTCAGGGTCAGGACATCCGCCGGTCCTATTCCATCGCCAGCCTGCCGGGCAAACCGTTGACCGTGGGTGTGAAGCATGTTGACGGCGGGGCATTCTCGAGCTTTGCGCAAGGATTGAAGGCAGGGGATCATCTGCAGGTCATGCCGCCAGAGGGCCGCTTCACTTGCAAGGATGCTGAAAGGATCGTGCTGATCGCTGCCGGTTCCGGTGTCACGCCGATGGTGGCGATGGCTGCTGACGCCTTGGCACGTGGTGCTGAGGTGACGCTGATCTATGGCAATCGCAATACCGGCTCGATCATGTTCCGCGACGCGTTGGACGGGTTGAAGGACCGCTATGTGGACCGTTTCACACTCATCCATATCCTGAGCCGTGAGCCGCAGGACGTGGCGCTTCTGAACGGGCGCATCACGGGCGAGAAGGTTGCGGCCCTGGCGCGTGCTGGTGCGGTCGATCTGCAGGGTGCCGACGGTGTGTTCCTGTGTGGACCGGGCGATATGATCGACGACGTGGCGGCGATGCTCGAGGGACAGGGGATCCCGAAAGACCGCGTGCATTTCGAACGTTTCTTCCAGGCGGGTGAGGTGCAGCGCGCGCCCCGGTCCGCCGCCGCCGAAGCAGCTGCTGCTCAAGG
Organism: uncultured Alphaproteobacteria bacterium; assembly: GCA_963715835.1. Taxonomy (GTDB): domain Bacteria; phylum Pseudomonadota; class Alphaproteobacteria; order Rhodobacterales; family Rhodobacteraceae; genus Seohaeicola. The sequence continues at coordinate 437,843 of CAVQSH010000001.1, forward strand.
CGTCACTGTCGAGGTGGTGCTGGACGGCACGCGTCGGCAATTCACCGTCGAGGCGGGCGATGACAACGTGGTTGCAGCCGCAGAGCGTCAGGGGCTTGAACTGCCCTATTCCTGCAAGGGCGGGATGTGCTGTACCTGCCGCTGCAAAGTGGCCGAGGGTAGCGCAGAAATGGCTGTGAACTATTCGCTGGAACCGTGGGAACTGGAGGCGGGCTTTACCCTTGCTTGCCAGGCGCGTCCGACCAGCGACAGGCTGGTGCTGGATTTCGACGCCGCATAAGCGCTGTCAGAGCGGGCGGGACGGGACCCAGACATAGCCGTCAGGATCGAGGATGAAGGCTTCGCGCAGGCCGTGGGGCTTGTCGGTCGGCGGTTGCAGGATGATACCACCGGCCTCTTCGGCAAGGCTTGCCGCCTTATCCGGATCCGTCTGGAACAGGCGCAACTCGGCTCCCGCACCGCGCGTCCCTGCCTCGGGCAACAGCGATAGCATCGGGTTGGCATGGTACGTGGCGTCGGCATGCAATTGCAAAAGCTGTCCATGATAGTCGAGGATCGCGAAATCCCGACTGACCCGTAGAACCCGCAGTCCGAACACTTGCGCCAGAAAGGCGGCATGACGCTGAACGTCGCGCACCAACAGATTCAGCCCAAGGCCTGACAAACTGCTTCCGAACTCTGGCGCTGACACGCTTTCGAAATCCATCAACGCCTCTGATCACCGATGCAGTGCCGCCTGACGTCTCCACCTGACGCCCGGTCGCAGCTTGATCCTGAACCGGTGGGGTGTCAACGTAGCGGGCAAGCGCAGCCCCGCATGGCGGGACGTCACACAGGACACTCGATGCCGCAAAATCAGAATGATCTGCAGGTAATACTGCCGGACCAGCCGGGACCACAGACCTTCACCGATCCCAAGGCGGCGGTGGCTCAGCTCATTCTGCTTTATGAGGGTGCAACGCGTTTTTTGTGCGAACACTTTGCCCGGACGATGCAAGGTGGCCATCCCGGATGCCGCTACCGCGCGTTCTACCCCGAGATCCGGATCACGACGGCCAGCCACGCCAAGGTAGACAGCCGCCTGAGCTTTGGTCATGTATCACGGCCGGGCAATCATGCGACGACGATCACCCGTCCCGACCTGTTTCGCAACTATCTCGAACAACAGATCGGCCTGTTGATGCTCAACCACGAGGTCCCGGTCCAGATCGGCCCGTCGGATACGCCGATCCCCGTGCATTTCGCGGTGGCCAATGATCCGACGATGACCGTCCCCCAGGAAGGCGCGGCCGCCTTCACGCTGCGCGATGTGTTCGACGTGCCGGACCTGAACACGATGAACGATGACATCGTCAACGGCACATACAAACTGCCTCCGGATGGCACCGAACCGCTGGCTGCCTTCACCGCGCAGAGGGTGGATTACTCCTTGGCCCGGCTTGCCCATTATACGGCAACCGATCCTGCCCACTTCCAGAACCATGTCCTGTTCACGAACTACCAGTTCTATGTCTCTGAGTTCGAGGCCTATGCCCGCAAGGTCCTGTCTGATCCGGACAGCGGCTACACCAGTTTCGTCAGCACCGGGAATGTCGAGATCACCGATCCCGATGCACCGCTGTCCGTGGTGGACAAGGTGCCTCAGATGCCCGCGTACCACCTGAAACGCGCGGATGGTGCGGGCGTGACGCTGGTCAACATCGGGGTGGGGCCATCGAACGCAAAGACCGCCACAGACCACATCGCGGTGCTGCGCCCACATGCCTGGATCATGGTCGGCCACTGCGCCGGCCTGCGCAATTCCCAAAGCCTGGGCGATTTCGTTCTGGCCCATGCCTATCTGCGCGAGGACAAGGTCCTGGACGACGATTTGCCCGTCTGGGTGCCGATCCCCGCGCTGGCGGAAATCCAGATCGCCCTGCAACAGGCGGTGGCCGAACAAACACAACTCGAAGATTATGATCTCAAGAGGATCATGCGGACGGGCACGGTTGCCTCCGTGGACAACCGCAATTGGGAATTGCGCGACCAGACCGGCCCGGTGCAGCGCCTGAGCCAGAGCCGTGCGGTCGCGCTTGATATGGAAAGCGCCACGATCGCGGCCAATGGGTTCCGGTTCCGGGTGCCCTACGGGACGCTGCTTTGCGTGTCCGACAAGCCCCTGCATGGTGAATTGAAGCTGCCCGGCATGGCCTCTGACTTCTACAAGACACAGGTCGCGCGGCACCTGATGATCGGAATTCGGGCCATGGAACGCTTGCGGGACATGCCTCTTGCGCGTATCCACAGCCGCAAACTGCGCAGTTTTGACGAGACCGCGTTCTTGTGAACCGGGCAGATTGGGGACTTACAGGGTAAAAAATGCAGTTTTCCGCACGTTTTCATCTTGTAATGACCCACTATTCGTTGTGTTTAGACACGAGATACAGTTAAATCTAGCAAATGAGCCCCAACAGATCGGGCAGTTGAAGGAGACCAAGAAATGGCGAAACCGATGACCAAGACCCAGCTTGTTGCCGCTCTGGCCGATGAAATGGGTGCAGACAAGAAAACCGCAGGTAATGCACTGGATGCAGTCGTTGCGATCATCACCCGCGAAGTGGGCGGTGGCGGTGCCGTGACCCTGCCGGGTATCGGCAAGATCTATTGCCGCGAGCGTCCCTCGCGCATGGTGCGCAACCCCGCCACCGGCGAGCAGATGCCCAAGGACGCGGACAAGGTCGTGAAGATGACCATCGCGAAAGCGCTGAAAGACAGCGTGAACGGCTGATCTTGCATCCCCGACAAAATTCCGAAAGGGTCGCCCTCGTGGCGGCCCTTTTGCTTTGGCGTCATGTAAACCCGGCAGTTGGGCAGAGACGACATTGAATATTCGCGCAATCGGAATGGGGCTTCTCTTTGCCCTCATGTGGTCGTCGGCCTTTACCTCGGCGCGGATCATCGTGGCCTATGCGCCGCCGCTGGCGTCGCTGTCGCTGCGCTTCCTGCTGTCCGGGATCATCGGTGTCGCCATCGCGCTGGCCCTGGGACAGACCTTCCGGCTCACTCCTGCGCAGTGGAAAGCGACGATCATTTTCGGTGTTTGCCAGAATGCCCTCTATCTGGGGCTGAACTTTGTGGCGATGCAGACGGTTGAGGCGTCTCTGGCCTCGATCATTGCCTCCTCCATGCCGCTGATGGTGGCCTTTGCTGGCTGGGCGATCTTTCGTGAACGCCTGCCGCGTCTGGGTCTGACCGGCCTGGTCCTTGGATTTCTGGGCGTGGGCCTGATCATGGGCGCGCGGCTGGATGCGGGCGTTGATCTTTACGGGCTGACCCTGTGCGTGATGGGGGCCGCCGCTTTGACCGTGGCGACCCTGTCGGTGCGCGGTGCCTCGTCAGGTGGTAATGTCATGATGATCGTAGGCCTGCAGATGTTCGTGGGTTCGGCAGTTCTGGCCGTTGGGTCCGCCCTGTTCGAGACGATCGAGGTGATCTGGAACTGGAAGCTTGTCGCGGCCTTCGCCTATACGACGCTGATACCCGGTCTGGCAGCCACATGGGTCTGGTTCACGCTGGTCAACCAGATCGGCGCGGTCAAGGCTGCGACCTTCCACTTCCTCAATCCATTCTTCGGCGTGGCGATTGCCGCCGCGCTTCTGGGCGAGGCGCTGGGCGTGCTGGACGTCGTGGGCGTTGTCATCATCGCGGCGGGCATCTTGCTGGTGCAGATATCGCGCCAGAAACCGGTGGCTTGAAACAAGACCCCACGGCCTCGTGATGGTGTATCAGAGCAACGTGTAATGACAGCCGCTCTGCCTCGCGCATAGATCAGGACCATGGAACTGATCCTTGGATATCTGGCCGGGCTACTGACCCTGATCAACCCCTGCGTCCTGCCGGTGCTGCCCATCGTGCTGGCCGGGGCATTGCAGGCAAGCCCGCTGGGCCCCGTCGCGCTTGCTGCTGGCATGAGCCTGTCTTTCGTCGTGCTTGGCATCACCGTGTCCGCCTTCGGCTTTGCGCTGGGCCTGACCGAAGATATGGTCGCACAGGCGGGGGCGATCCTGATGGTCGGCTTTGGCCTGATCCTGCTGGTGCCACGCTTCAACCTTGCCTTTGCCTCGGCGACTGCCGGTCTCGCCAGTGGTGCGGATGCCCGCATCGAACGGATTGAAACGACTGGCCTCCAAGGTCAATTTGCAGGGGGCCTCTTGCTGGGTGCGGTCTGGTCGCCTTGTATCGGGCCCACGCTCGGCGGGGCCATCGCGCTGGCCGCGCAGGGCGACAGCCTGCTCTGGGCTGCTGCGATCATGGTTGCCTTTGCCCTCGGTGTGTCATCCCTGATCATAGCGCTCGGCTATGGCGCGCGCGCGGCCCTGCAACGGCGTCAGGCGCTGATGCGCAGGATCGCAGAAAAATCGCGCCCCTTCATGGGCATTGTCTTTGTGATCGTGGGTCTTGCCCTGTTCTTCCGTCTTCATCATCTGCTCGACGCCTGGCTGATTGGTGTCCTGCCCGCCTGGTTGATCGACTTGTCCGTATCCCTCTAACCCGTTTCCCGAAGGAGTTTCCCATGAACCGCCGAGATTTCATTGCCCTGACGTCGACCACCGCCGTGACGCTGGTGCTCCCCCTGGGCGCACGCGCCGCAGCCTTGCCCTATACGCCAGACCTTCTGAGCCAGCGGCTGGCGGCTGGCGAAACCGTGTTTCTGGACTTCAAGGCCAGCTGGTGCAGCACCTGTGCCGCGCAGGGTCGCGTGATCGCAGCGCTGAAGGAGGAAAATCCGGCCTATGTGGAAAGGATAACCTTCATCGACGTGGACTGGGATGAATACGGCCGCTCTGCCATCGTGCAGGAGATGAAGATTCCCCGCCGCTCGACGCTGGTCGTGCTGCGCGGTGATCAGGAACTTGGTCGCATCGTGGCCCAGACCGGCCGGGCCGAGATCAAGGCCTTGATGGATACAGCGCTGGAGGCTGCCAGCGCCTGATCACGTCAGGATCGCCAGCAGAGTGCTGAGGGTGAAGAAGGCGCCTGCCGTCGCACCCAAAAGCGCCAGTGAGGCAAGGCCTTCGTGTCCGTAATCCTGCGCCAGCAGCGTGTAGATGCCGAACATCGGCATGGCCGTGGACAGGATTACGGCGACGGCCATGTCGCCTGACAACATCGGCAACCCGATCAGTGGCAGCATCAGCAACAGCGACGCCGTCAAGGCCGGGCTGATCAGCAGCTTTCCCAGAACAATCTGTGCGGCCAGCGCGCGCTGGCCCACGATCGGCAGACCGACCAGCGAACCGCCGATCACGAACAGGGCGATGGCGCTGGATGATGCCGCCAGAACCTCCATCAACCGCGTCACCATCTGCGGCAAGGGAAGTCCAGAAAGCATCACCAACAAACCCAGCATCAGGCCGATCACCATAGGCCGACGCAGCACACCCAGGATGATCCGTCCCGCGATCCGGATCAGGGATTTGCCCTGCCGGTCGCGTGATGCCTCCAGCAGCATCAGGCAGAGCGGAATCAGCAGGAAATTCTCGACCACCATATTCAGCGCCAGCACGACACCGGCCAGATCGGGAAAGACCAGCAGCATGACAGGATATCCGACGAACCCGGAATTGGGGCAGGTCGATCCCATCACGGCAATGGCGCGACGGGCGGGGCCTGTGCCTTGCACGGTGAACCAAACCCATGTGACGCCGATCGTCAGCAGCCCGCCAAGTGCAAAGACCGTCAAATAGCCAAGGTTCAGTACCTCGCCCAGATCGCGCGTGGCTACGGCGTTGAACAAGAGCGCGGGTAGCGCGATGTTGAGGACATATCTGCCCAGAACCTTCATGTCAGCCGCTGTGAACAGCCCGGCACGCGCGGCACCGTATCCGATCCCGATCAGGGCGAAGATCGGAAAAGTGATGGTCAGGATCGCGCCCAAGTCAGCCGATACGCCCGCGCGTTTCGCCGACGGTGCCGCCGATCTGCCCGCGATGCAGAAGGATATGATCCAGGATGACGCAGGCCATCATTGCCTCACCCACGGGCACGGCGCGGATACCGACACAAGGGTCATGCCGTCCCTTGGTAATGATCTCGGCCGCTTTCCCATCTTTGGTGATGGTCTGGCGTGGCTTGAGGATCGAAGAGGTCGGCTTGACCGCAAAGCGCACCACGATGTCCTGACCCGTCGAAATACCGCCCAGAATGCCGCCCGCGTGGTTCGAGGAATAGACCGGCTTGCCATCATTCCCGAGGAAGATCTCATCCGCGTTTTCTTCGCCGGTCAGCATGGCGGCGGCCATTCCCTCGCCGATTTCGACGCCTTTCACGGCGTTGATCGACATCATCGCAGCAGCCAGATCAGTGTCTAACTTGCCGTAAATCGGCGCACCCAGCCCGGCGGGCACGTTCCGTGCGACAACCTCGATGATGGCCCCGACCGAATTGCCCGACTTGCGCAAACTGTCCAGATAATCCGCCCATTGCGCCGCAGCCGTGGCATCCGGCGTCCAGAACGGGTTCTGGTCGATCTGATCCCAGTCGAAACGGTCCCGGTCGATCCCATGCGGGCCGATCTGCGTCATGTATCCTGTGATCTGCACGTCTGGCGCCAGCAGCCCCAGCGCCGCCCGCGCCAGACCGCCGGCCGCTACCCGTGCTGCCGTCTCGCGCGCCGAGGATCGCCCGCCGCCGCGATAGTCCCTGATCCCGTACTTCTGCCAATAGGTGATATCGGCATGTCCGGGTCGGAACTTCTCGGCGATGTCGCCGTAATCCTTGGACCGCTGGTCGGTATTCTCGATCATCAACTGCACCGGCGTTCCGGTTGTCTGCCCCTCGAATACGCCGGACAGGATGCGCACCTCATCTGCTTCGCGCCGCTGGGTCGTATATTTGTTCTGCCCCGGTTTGCGCCGGTCAAGCCAGTGCTGGATCGCGCCTTCGTCAATGCTGACACCCGGCGGGCAACCATCCACGGTGGCACCCAGCGCAGGCCCGTGGCTTTCGCCCCATGTTGTCACGCGGAAAAGATGACCAAAGCTGTTGATGCTCATGCGCAGCACTCCTTTGCGGTTGGTCTAGCGGGGTGGCCTGCCTGTCTCAAGCGGTTTTGCCTTGAAGGGGCCGGGATGCGGCACTACGCTCGGCGCACCTCGGGGTGCCTGCGTTCTGCCAGGCTGAGATGCTGTACGCGAACCCGTTGAACCTGAACCGGTTAGTCCCGGCGGAGGGAAGGTTGGACAGCCTCCAGACTTGCCCTTTACCCGGATCGTTGGAGGATTGAATGAAGCCCCACCTGATGATTGCTGCGCTGCTGATGGCAAGTGGCCCCGCCATGGCGCAAACGCCTGTCCTGACAGTCTATACCTACGACAGTTTCGTTTCGGACTGGGGGCCCGGCCCGGCTGTGAAAGAGGCGTTCGAGGCGGAATGTGCCTGCACGCTGAATTTCGTGGGCGCAGGCGATGGTGCGGCGCTTTTGGGCCGGCTCAAGCTGGAAGGGGCACGCAGCGATGCCGATATCGTTCTGGGTCTGGACACCGGCCTGATCACGGCCGCGCTGGAAACCGGCCTCTTCATGGCTCATACGATCGAGGCAGATCTGGACCTGCCCCTTGAATGGACCGACCCGCTGTTCCTGCCCTATGACTGGGGCTATTTCGCCTTTGTCGGCAATCGTGGTGCACCCCAACCGGCCAATTTCCGTGAACTCGCCGCCAGTGATCTCAAGATCGTGATTCAGGACCCGCGGTCCTCGACCCCCGGTCTTGGATTGCTGATGTGGGTCAAATCCGCCTACGGCGATGAAGCATCCGCAATCTGGGAGGGGCTGGCAGACAATATCGTGACCGTCACCCCGGGCTGGTCCGAGGCTTATGGGCTTTTTCTGGAAGGCGAGGCCGATCTGGTCCTGTCCTACACCACATCTCCCGCGTATCACCTGATCGCGGAACAGGATGACAGCAAGGTCGCGCTGCCCTTCACCGAGGGTCATTACATGCAGATCGAGGTCGCCGGAAAACTGGCCTCGACCGATCAGCCCGAGCTGGCCGATCAATTCTTGCGTTTCATGATCAGTGACGCCTTTCAGACGATTATTCCCACCACAAACTGGATGTATCCGGCCGTCATGCCCGAAGCAGGATTGCCCGATGGATTTTCGACCCTGATCCAGCCTGAAAAGGCAATTCTGGCGCCGATAGATGAGGCGGATGCGCTACGCGATCTGGCGCTGGACGAATGGCTGCGCGCCCTTTCCCGCTGAGGCGGACTGTCCTGTCAGATGCTCTTGCATGGGCTGCCGTCGCCTGTGTTGCGGGGCTGATCCTGCTGCCCCTGCTTGCAGTGTTCTGGCGCGCCGGTGGCAGTAGTCTTCCCGGTCCTGCCGATTGGGCCGCCCTGCGGTTCACGGTGGTTCAGGCCGTTCTTTCCGCCCTGTTCAGTGTCGTTCTTGCTGTGCCGGTGGCCCGCGCCCTCGCGCGGCGGCAGTTTCCGGGAAGAGGGGCACTGGTCACCCTGATGGGGGCACCCTTCATCCTGCCGGTCATCGTGGCCGTGCTGGGTCTGTTGGCCGTCTTCGGGCGCAGCGGTATCGTCAACCAGCTTCTGGGTTGGCTCGACCTCCCGCAGGTGCAGATCTACGGCCTGCACGGTGTCGTGCTGGCGCATGTCTTTTTCAACCTTCCGCTGGCGACCCGGATCCTGTTGCAAGGCTGGCAGTCCATCCCTGCCGAGCGGTTTAGGCTGGCGGCCAGCCTTGGTCTTGGCCCGCGCGATGTGTTCCGCCTGCTGGAATGGCCGATGCTGCGCAGTACGCTGCCCGGCGTTGCGATGGTCATCTTTGCCATCTGCCTTGGAAGTTTCGCCGTGGCTCTGACACTGGGCGGTGGTCCGCGGGCCACGACGGTGGAACTGGCGATCTATCAGGCCTTCCGTTTCGATTTCGATCTTGGCCGTGCCGCGGTGTTGGCCCTGATCCAGATGGCCCTTGTGACAGTAACGGCGATGTTGGCCTTGCGCTTCAGCCTGCTGGACGGGTTCGGGCGCGGGCTGCGACCGTATCCCGCGCCGGTGGGAGGCCGAGACCTGGCTCCTGCGCCTGGTTGATGCGCTCGTGCTGGGGCTCGTCGCGCTTTTTCTTCTGTTGCCTCTGGGCGCCGTGATATGGCGAGGCGTGGCGGGATTGGACAGTCTGCCGCCGCAGGTATGGCGGGCGGCATTCGTGTCGGTCGTCATTGCGCTGACTTCAACTGCGATCACCGTCGGTTTGGCGCTGACCTTTGCGCATCTCGCGCGAAAACGCCAAGGTGTCGAGGCCGTCGGCTTACTGGGTATCGCCGTCTCTCCATTGGTGATCGGTACGGGTCTTTTCCTGCTGATCAATCCGTTCAGTGATCCTGCCCGTTTGACCTTTGCCGTGACTGTCATCGTGAATGCGCTGGCCGCACTGCCCTTTGCCATGCGCGTTCTGGTTCCTGCCCTTCGCGACGTTGAGAAGGACTATGGGCCGCTGGCCGACAGTCTGGGGATGATCGGTATGGCCCGGTTCCGCTGGCTGATCCTGCCGCGCCTGCGTCGTCCCTTGGGGTTCGCAGCCGGGCTTGCAGCGGCCTTGTCGATGGGTGATCTGGGCGTGGTGGCCCTATTCGCTGATCCGGATCGCGCGACGCTGCCGCTGCAAATCCTGCGGCTGATGGGCGCCTATCGGATGGACGCGGCAGCGGGAGCCGGCTTGTTGTTGTTGATGATCAGCCTGCTGCTGTTCTGGTTGTTCGATCAGGGAGGACGTCGCGATGTTGACACTTGAACAACTGGACATCAGGCAAGACACCTTCGAGCTGCGTGCCGACTTCGCTTTGGCGACCGGCGCCATTGCCGCTGTCATAGGTCCTTCTGGTGCGGGGAAATCGACCCTGTTGAACGTGATTGCAGGGTTTTTTGCTCCCGTTGATGGACGCGTACTGTGGATGGGGCAGGACATCACGGCCTTGCCTCCGGCGCAACGGCCCTTGGCGATGCTGTTTCAGGACAACAATCTGTTTCCGCATCTGACGGTGGCCCAGAACGTCGGGCTCGGGATCCGCCCCGATCTTCGGCTGAGCCGTCAGGATCAGGCCCGCATTGCCCAGGCTCTGACCCGTGTGGGGCTCAGTGGCCTTGAAGGGCGTAAACCCTCTGCCCTCTCGGGTGGGCAGCAGGGGCGTGTGGCCCTGGCGCGAGTGCTTGTGCAGCGGTGTCCACTGATCCTGTTGGATGAACCGTTCGCGGCTTTGGGGCCCGCGCTCAAGAACGAGATGCTGGATCTGGTCGCGGCGCTGGCGGCCGAGACAGGTGCGACCTTGCTGATGGTCAGCCACGATCCCGCCGATGCCCGGCGGATCGCGCCGCTGGTCATCATTGTGGCTGATGGGGTGGCCTTGCCACCACAGCCTACTCTTCCCCTGCTGGACAATCCGCCACCCGCACTTGCGGCCTACCTGGGCGTGTGACAGTCGCTCTGAAATGAAAAACCCCGCACTGGGCGGGGTTTTCCACGTCGACTTGATCTCTTGGGATCAGGCGTTCTTTTCCTTGCGCTTCACCGGCATCCAGATGCGCTTGTTGGTCAGATAGAGCAACACCGTCAGAACTGACAGGAACAGCACGGCGACAAAACCGGTCTGCTTGCGGGCCATCATCTTGGGTTCAGCGGTCCACATCAGGAACGCGGCCACATCTTCCGCAACGGCTTCCATCGAGTTGCTGTGACCATCTGCATATTCAAGCTGATCCTCGTAGAGCGGGGGCGCCATGGCGATCCAGCCACCGGGGAAGGCAGTGTTCTCGTATAGAGTGACGCCGGCTTCGGTCTTTTCCTCACCGGTATAGCCCATCAGCAGCGAATAGATGTACTCAGGTCCACCGATCCCTTTGAAAAGCTGGTTGATCCCCGAGCCATACGGCCCGTGGAAACCGGCGCGCGCCTTGGCCATCAGTGTCAGGTCAGGCGCGTTTGAAAGGTTCGACATCGGGAAGTGGTCGGTCGGCGTCCGCGGGCGGAAGTCGTCCAGCTCGGGATCGAAGATTTCAAGCTGGGCGGCATAGGCACGCACCTGATCCTCGGGCATATTGGGTCCGCCCTCGTCAGCGAGGGTGCGCAGGGGCACATAGCGCAGGCCATGGCAGGCCGAGCAGACCTCCGTATAGACTTGAAGCCCGCGCTGCAGCTGGTTCTGGTCAAAGGTTCCGAAAGGCCCCTGGAACGAGAAATCAACGTTTTCCACGTGGCCTGCTTGGCCAGCCGCCAGGGCCGCCCCGCCCGAAAGGGTCAGGGCAGCAACTGCGGCTATCGCAATCTTTTTCAACATAGTCCCGTTTCCTTTCTTACTCGGCAGGGGCGCCGGAGGTCGCACCGTAATGCGACTTGAAGTCATCTTCGATCGTCGCAGGCGCGGCCTGCGGCTTTTCGATGACGCCCAGAAGCGGCAGGATCACCAGGAAGTAGGCGAACCAATAGGCCGAAGCGATCAGCGAGATCGTGGCATAGGGCTCTTCTGCCGGCATCGCACCAACCCATGTCAACACGACGAAGTCGACACAGAGCAGGGCGAACCACCACTTGAACATCGGACGATACCGGCCCGAGCGCACGCGGCTGGTGTCCAGCCAGGGTGCCAGCGCCATCACGGCGATGGCGCCGAACATGGCCAGCACGCCGAAGAACTTGGCGTCGACGATACCACCGGTGATCCATTCTGCTGCGATAACCACCCAGACGTCAGCGGTAAAGGCACGCAGGATCGCGTAGAACGGCAGGAAGTACCATTCCGGCACGATGTGAGCCGGCGTCACGAGGGGGTTTGCTTCGATGTAGTTGTCGGGGTGACCCAGGTAGTTGGGCATGAAGCCGACAAGCGCAAAGAAGACCACCAGGATCAGCGCCAGTGCGAACAGGTCCTTCATCACGAAATAGGGCCAGAAGGGCAGGGTGTCCTTCTCGGCGTCTTCCTTCGAAGTGCGGCGCACTTCAACACCGGTCGGGTTGTTGTTGCCGGTGGTGTGGAAGGCCCAGATATGCACAGCAACCAGTGCCGAGATGATGAATGGCAGCAGATAGTGCAGCGAGAAGAAGCGGTTCAGCGTGGCATTGTCCACGGCAGGTCCGCCCAGCAGCCAGGTCTGCAGCGCCTCGCCCACGAAGGGGATGGCACCGAACAGACCGGTGATCACGGTCGCGCCCCAGAAGGACATCTGACCCCAGGGCAGCACGTAGCCCATGAAAGCGGTCGCCATCATCAGCAGATAGATCAGCATGCCGATGATCCACGTGATCTCGCGCGGTGCCTTGTAGCTGCCGTAGTAGAGACCGCGGAAGATATGCAGATAGACCGCCAGGAAGAACAGGTGCGCGCCGTTCTGGTGCAGATAGCGCAGCATGTGCCCGCCGTTCACGTTCCGCATGATGTGCTCGACCGAGGCGAAGGCGTGGTCGACATGAGGTGTGTAATGCATCACCAGGATGATGCCGGTCACGATCTGCAGCGCCAGACAGAAGGTCAGAACGATGCCCCAGATCCACATCCAGTTCAGGTTCTTGGGCGTGGGGATCATGATCGTGTCATACAGAAGACCCACGATGGGCAGGCGCGAATGCAGCCACTTCTCGCCACCGGTCTTCGGTTCATAATGGTCGTGAGGAATTCCAGCCATGTTGCTTTTCCTTTAACCCAGCTTGATCGTTGTTTCGTCTTCGAATGCGGCGACAGGGATCCACAGGTTCTCGGGCGCGGGTCCACGGCGAATACGGCCGGCACTGTCGTAGTGCGAACCATGGCAAGGGCAGAACCAACCGCCGAAATCGCCGGCGCCATCACCCATGGGGACGCAGCCCAGGTGGGTGCAGACACCGATCATCACCAGCCACTCGCCAGCTTCGTCCAGCGTGCGGTTCTGGTCGGATGCGTCAAGCGTCAGGTCGTTGCGGTTCTGTGCGTTCTGGTCGGGAAGCTGGCTCAGCTCCACGGCCCGCGCCTCTTCGATCTCTGTCTCGGTGCGGCGGCGGATGAACACCGGTTTGCCCAGCCATTTCACGGTCAACTGCGTACCGGGCTCGACGCCCGAAACATCGACGCGAATCGACGCAAGCGCCTGAACGTCTGCCGAAGGGTTCATCTGGTTGACAAGCGGCCAGATGGCTGCACCTGCGGTTACGGCACCAGCGCCTGCGGTGGCATAGTAAAGGAAATCTCTGCGGGTGCCTTCGTGATCTTCTGCGTGGGACACGAGGTTCTCTCCATTTCTGGGCCGAAACCGGCCAAATACGGGTCTCGGCCGCGCAACGCGCAGCCATTCCGAAGCGGTATGTAGCGGGGCAACCCCGACTCGTCCAGCGCACAATGCCAATGTGTGACAAACTGCGACCTTTGGTACATCGCCGCCGATATTGTCGTTCAGCGATGGCTGGACTATGGTGCATCGGTGCAGGTTGACATAGCGTGAAAACTTCAACCATCAAAGCTCAGTACCGCGCGAAAGGCCAAGATCATGCTGAACCGTCTGCCAGTTGTCCTCGCCGTCTTGGCGGCCACGGCCGTGCCCTTGGCGGCCGAGACGGAGATCAGCGTCTATGGTGGGTGGCAGACAGCGCCGCACAGCTCCGTCAGCGGCACCCGCGCCGATGGAACATCCTTCGACGAGAACATCGGTTGGGACGGCAAATCACTGGACATGCCGCCCTACTACGGGGTGCGAGCGATGTGGTGGCAGCCCAGCAACATCGGTTACGGGATCGAAGTGACCCATTCCAAGTTCTATGCGCCCGTGGGCGAGATGCCGGCGGGTTTCTCGCGGCTGGAATTCACTGACGGGCAAAACATCGTCACCGCCAACGTGGCCAAGCGCTGGCCGGGTCTCTGGGCGGATCGTTTCACGCCCTATGTTGGCGCAGGGCTTGGCATTGCCGTGCCCCATGTCGATGTGACCGAGAATGGCAACCGGACCTACGGCTATCAATACACCGGCCCCGCGCTGCGCCTGACGGCCGGTGCGTCCTATGATCTGAACGATCGCTGGGCGGCATTTGGTGAATACCAGTTCATCGTCTCGGACAATGAGGCAGACCTCGAAGGTGGCGGCACCCTCAACACGCGGCTGATCAGCAATGCGCTGAACGTGGGTTTGTCTTTCCGCTTCTGACGGCGACACGATCCGGAAAATGGAAAAAGGCCCTGCGCGCGATCGCCAGGGCCTTTGTGTTTTGAGTAAAGGGCTTGCGCGGCCCGCTCAGTCCCTGGGCGCTGTGGCCACCATCGAGGGCCGCTGCGAAAAGGCGGCATACCAGTCATCCAGCGCGCCGCGATCCTTGCGCCATTGCCGCGCGTCGTGACGGAAATCAAGATAGCCAAGCGCACAACCGACAGCGAGTTGCCCCATGCAGAGCGGGCCTTCCAGATGGCTCATCCAGCGGTCATTCAGCACGTCGAGCGCGCCCGAGACCTTGGACCATTGTGCCTCGATCCACGGCTCGAAGACCTTGTCCTCGGGCCGGATACGGCGCTCATAGGTCATGAGCACGGCGGCATCCATGATCCCGTCGGCCGTGGCCTCGAGGGTCAGGATATCCCAGATACGGGCATCAGGATAGAGCTTGCCCCCGGCGCGGGCGTCCAGAAACCGCGTGATCACCCGGCTGTCATAGATCGCGGGCGCATCATCGCGCAACAAGGCCGGGATCTTGCCCAGAGGGTTGGCCGCTGCCACTTCGGCCGCCGTGGCCACCGGCGAGGTCTTGACGCCCATCACCTCGACATCGGCAATCTGGCCTGTTTCATGCAGCACGACATGCACCTTGCGCACGAACGGTGAGGCGGGGGATGAGATGAGTTTCATGTGTGTCGGTCCTCCCTGACATTCCGGCGTGACACTAGGGGCGCGGCATGGGGCTGTAAATGGGGCTGAGACGGGCACCAGTGGCCCTGCCTGCCTCCCGCTCCTGCGCGGCTCCCGCAAGGGTACTTGCCGCAAAAAGAGAGGGGATCAGATCCGTGCCGTCAGTTGCGTGCCCTGCGCGCCGGTGATCGTGGCGCTGACGATCTGCCCTTCGGATTGCGGCGCAACAAAGGTCACTTCGGTGAACTGTTCGGTCCGGCCCATATGCGGGTTTTCCATCAGGACGTGATGGGTCCGGCCGATCTGTTGTGCCAGATGCGCCTGCGACCCGCACATCCCCTGCTGCCCGCAGACGTGCGGCGCGGGTCTTGATCGCCTGCCCATTGACCTGCGGCATCCGCGCGGCGGGTGTGCCGGGGCGGGGCGAATAGGGAAAGACATGCAGCCAGGTCAGGTTGCACTCTTCGACCAGCTTCAGCGAGTTCTCGAAATGCGCCTCGGTCTCGGTCGGGAAGCCTGCGATGATATCCGCACCGAAGGTCATGTCGGGACGCAGGCGCAGCGCCTCCTCGGCAAAGCGGATCGCATCGTCGCGCAGATGCCGGCGCTTCATCCGCTTCAGGATCAGGTCGTCGCCATGCTGCAAGGACAGGTGCAGATGCGGCATCAGGCGCGGTTCGGTGGCGATGGCCTGCATCAGGTTCGTCGTCCACCTCGATGGAATCGATCGAACTGATCCGCAGGCGCGGCAGATCGGGCACCAGCCGCAGGATACGCATGACCAGATCGCCCAGCTTGGGGGCGGCAGGCAGATCGGCGCCCCAGCTGGTCAGGTCGACACCGGTCAGCACCACCTCGTTATAGCCCGCATCCACCAGCCGCTTGATCTGATCCACCACCACGCCTGCAGGAACCGAGCGGGAATTGCCGCGCCCAAAGGGAATGATGCAGAAGGTGCAGCGATGATCGCAGCCGTTCTGCACCTGCACATAGGCGCGCGACCGCGTGCCGAAACCGTCGATCAGGTGGCCGGCGGTTTCCGTCACGGACATGATGTCATCGACCTGCACCCGCTCGGTCTGGCCGATGAAATCGGGCGACAGGCGCGCCCATGTCTCGGGCTGCATCTTTTCGGTATTGCCGATGACCAGATCGACCTCGGGCATGGCGGCGAAAGTCTCGGGCTCGGTCTGCGCGGCGCAGCCGGTCACGATCAGCCGCGCGTCGGGGTTTTCGCGGCGCAGGCGGCGGATTTCCTGCCGGGCCTTGCGCACGGCCTCGGAGGTCACGGCGCAGGTGTTGACGATCGACCGCGTCGTTCAGCCCGGCTTGCGCCGCCAGTTCTTTCATCGCCTCGGTCTCATAGGCGTTCAGCCGGCAGCCGAGCGTGGTGAATTTCGGCGGCTGGGCTCATCGCGCGCTGTCCAGAAAGGCCTGCGTGAACTGGCCCGAGGCGACATGCATCGTGGCACCGGTCATCCAGACGCCATCGTCGCGCCAGTCGACCTCGCAGGCTCGCCGCCGTCCAGCGTGATCGTCACGCGGCGCCCCGTCAGCCCGCGCCGCGCGGCGGCCACCGCCGTGGCGCAGGAGGAGGACCCGGAGGCCAGCGTCACCCCCACGCCGCGTTCCCAGACCCGCATGCGCAGGTGATCCGGCCCGAGGAGGCTTGCGAATTGCACATTGGTGCGCTGCGGAAAAAGCGGATGATGCTCCATCGCACGCGCCGCGCGTCGCCAGATCCACGGCTTCCGCGTCCTCCACGAAAAAGGTGCAATGCGGATTGCCCATGCCGGTGGCGGTCGGCGCGCCCTCGATGGGCAGTTCCAGCGTGTCCATCGGTCCTGCCAAGGGGATCTCGTCCCAGTCCAGTTGGGCTGGCCCATATTGACCGAGGTCAGCCCGCCGCCCGCATCCACGGCCCGCAGCGTGCCGCGATCCGTGGTCAGGGTCAGGTCCGTCTTGCCCGTCTCGTCCATCAGATGCCGTGCGATGCAGCGCGTGGCGTTGCCGCAGGCGGCTGAGGTCGATCCGTCGGCGTTGTAGAACGTCAGGTGCAGCGTCGCCCTTGCCCTGTCGGTAATCACGGCCAGCTGATCGAAGCCGATACCCCGGTGGCGATCCGCGATGGCCACGATCAGGCTGGCAGTCAGGTCCGGGACGTGCGCGCGCGCATCCAGCACGACAAAGTCGTTGCCCAGCCCGTGCATCTTCATGAAGGGCAGACCCGCGCCGGATTTCCTGTGTCATGGCGCGCATATACGCCGCCCCTCAAGGATTAATCCAGTATGCCGCAGCAAAAGGTGGATTTTGGGGTTGACCCTCTGCGCCCGGTCTTTCTAGAAGCGCGCTCTAGTGGGCCGTTAGCTCAGTTGGTAGAGCAACTGACTTTTAATCAGTGGGTCGCAGGTTCGAATCCTGCACGGCTCACCAC
>CAVQSH010000002.1:0-1303453 GCA_963715835.1 uncultured Alphaproteobacteria bacterium
GTTTACCGCCCGTCGTGAAGGCTGCCGCTAACGACCCAGAGCGGACCTTCATGCCTAGCGCTGGTGCCGCACTGCGGCTTCCCGAGAGCGGCCATTCATGCATCGTGCAGCATTTTCGAGGGGCGAAGGTCGGCAGCGCGGACAAAGCGACCGGACCGAGCTTTGCGACGAACGTCTGCGTCTGGGGTAAGTAAAAAAATACCGCGGCAAATTCACGCAGACTTAACAGGTTGAAATTACCAATTTTCTTGACACTAAAAAAACGCAGATGCTCAAGTTTATTTAAGTTGTGACCTTAAGAAACGGGTTGGATGGAAAATAAACGAAGATGTGACAATGACCGGTGGATGCATGTGCGGCGCAGTACGATACGCAACCACAGGAGACGCATTTATCGTTGGCCATTGTCATTGTGAGAGCTGTCGTAAACACTGTGGCGCCGGGGTCGGGACACTCGTGGGCTTCAAGGCCGATCAGGTGAGCTTCACTGGTAAAACGCGCGATATCTGCCGAGTTCTTCCCCGGACGTTGGCAGGGCTTTTTGCAGCAAATGCGGCACACCTTTGACTTGGGAGGGCGACGGCGGCGACATCGGGCCGATTGTGGAAATTCACATCGGCACTTTTGACAACCCGCATGTTTTTGTGCCAACGAGCCATGCGTTTTACAACGAACGTTTGCCTTGGGTCGACAAGCCAGAACAGTTGCCGCGTTACGAGGGTTTTCCGGCGATGGCCCGATCCTGCAACATGGAGCAACAAAGGAGGGTTCGCTCAAAGCTTGAATGCAAAGCGATCCTGTACCGAAGGTTTCCCAGAGCGGACGTACAAACTTATTACAGCATCGGTGATTATGGGCTGGAACCGGACCTTTGCTGCAGGGTGCAGGCCGAGGTCGGCACTGCGGACCTTGCGGCCTTTCGCTGCGGCTGCGCCAACGGCTGCTTCAGGATCGGGTCTGGCTCAGAGAGTGCAACGCAAGATGAATGAGACCATGCTTTGGAGCGTTGGCAGGCCAAGTTGCATAGGCATCTATAGCGCGCAACTTCCAGTCAGGCAGAACATATCTCATTGATCCAGCTTCAACATCTTCACTGGCCAGAAAGTCCGGAACAATTGCAAGACCTGCGCTCGCACGGGCCAACCGGTAGAGCGCCTGTGCATCGTTTGCAAAGATGTGCGCTTCCGGTTTGATGGTTGCTCGAGTGACGCCAGATTTGCTGAACTCCAGTGGTACATTCTGCGCAGGTGTCAATGCCAGCCAATCCCAACCGACAAGGTCTTTTGGGATCATCGGGAACCGGTCGCGAGGAGAGGTAGTCAGCGGAGCCGACCAACTTGCGCTCGACCGAAAAGAGCTTGCGTGAGGTCGCCGTGTTTTTCGCCTTCGGACCCAAGCGGATCGCAATATCGAAGCCGTCATCGATCAGCGCACGCCGTGTGTCCGAGAAATCCAGAAACAATTTGATCCGAGGGTATGCCCCAGAAAAAGCGGCTATTTCCTCTATGAATTGCGATTGAGACAGGACGGATGGAATGGTGATGCGAAGCTCGCCGCTTGGTGCACGTGCGGAAACCGACAGATCAACCAATTCGCCTTCGACGGCTTCCAGCATCTTGTGCGTCGCGGCCAGCAACCTGTGACCCTCGGGTGTCAGCGTCAGCTTTCGGGTCGAGCGATAGATCAATGCGACGCCCAGGCTTTCTTCAAGCTGCGCAACATGGTGACTGACCACTGAAGGCGATAGCCGCAACTCCCGCGCAGCGCCCCGGAAAGACCCGTGGTCAATCGTTTTGGCAAAGATGGCCATCTGCCGCAGCCTGTCAATCATCATGTAATTTTTCCGAACAGTTAAATTGATCTATCTCATCTTATGCTTTTATCGGATTGTGTCCATCTTGATGGCAGTCGGCACGCAAACCCCGCGACGCCGAATTTGACCAACCAGGAGACACATCCATGAACGCAATCAAAACCACGCTCGCAGCGACCGTACTTGGCCTCGCATCCATCGCAACAGCCGCCGCAGCCGACGGCAAAGCAACCGTGCAAACCTTCTATGACCTGCTCAGCAATCCAGATCGGAATCCCACGTGACCGCATTCCGCGAAGCCACCTCCGAAGGATGGGAAAGCGTCGGTGACTACTCGGGCAAGAACAAGAGCCGCGACGCATTCATCGGCCAGATGGGCTTCTTCAGCCAACTCATCCCCGACCTCGACTGGTCCGTGCAGGCGATGCATCAGGACGGTGATGTCGTGACCGTGCGCAGCCGTGCAACAGGCACGCCGAACGGTCCGTTCTTTGGCGTGAATGGCGAAGGGCGCAGCTTCGACATTCTTACCATCGATATCCACGAGCTGGAAAACGGTGTGATTGTCCGCACACCATCACGTCGAAGATTGGGCCGGTGCGCTTCAGCAACTGCGCGGCCGGTCGCCATCCCCCAAAGCAGGAGTTTAGCGATGCACAGACGACAGCTTCTTGCCGCATCCGCCGCCGCTGCCGCGACCGGAATTGCCATGGCAACACCAGCAACCGCGCAGGCCGCCGACGAGGGAACCCAAGCCTCCCTCGACACGGTCATGGCCTTCATGGGTGCCATGGGCGGCGGCGATATGGACAGAATGGGCGCGCTCATGGCAGACGACATCGTCTGGCCGAAACGAAGGCGACCCTGATCTGCCATGGATCGGCAGGTGGGAAGGCAAGGAGACGATCTTCGGCTTCCTCGGGACGTTCTCGCAGAATGCTCAGGTCACTCATTGGGAAAACCAGGACGTCTTTGCCGCGGGCGACACGGTGGCCGTGTTTGGTCGGATGAAGCTGTTGATGACGGGTTCTGGCGCGGAAACCGAAGAGTTCACATTCGCGCTGCGGGCAAAGGTGCGCGACGGACAGGTCGTGCTGTGGAACTGGTTCGAGGACAGCTACACCATGAGCCAGGCGTTTCACGCCACTTAAGTCACCCAATAAACGCTGCGGCCGAGATCACAAGGAGAGAGAGATGCCCGGATTTCGAAACCTGATTTTTGTCTCGGCCGCAATATCGCTGCTGATCACAGCGGCACCCACTAATGCCCAGGACGTGACATTCCCCACACGTGACGGCGAGCACCCGGAGACCACAAACGGCGTGCCGCATGTGCAGATCGACGTTCGACCGGTTCCCGCGTTGTCGGAAGAAATGCTATGCAGGTCGCCGACTTTCCCGGAGTCGTTCTTGGGGCGACCCGCGTATCGCTCCCCGGTGCGGTCGGGTTTCAACTGGCGCGCGACGTCCAGATTGCACAACCGCAGGCTATCGTTGGTGGGCGCGAGTTTGCGCATCTTCACCCTGATGGCAGTCTACATGCGTCGCTGCACCCGGACACAGCCCGTGCCGCGATAGACGCCGGTTGGGCCGTGGCGCATCCTTGGGCCGATCAGCGCGCGGGTTGGGAGGGGTTCGTGATGATCTATACCCCAATCACTGAAGCCGAATTGGACGTGGTGCTGCAACTGGTGCGAGGGTCGTATACCTATATTACTGGCGGGTCCTTGCCCGAAACGTAGCGATAGCTGCCATTCGCATGCCGCGCAGCATTGGACAAAATGGGCTCGGGCAGGCATCGCTGCATCGGCCAGGAATGACCGCTCCGGGCCGAGGGGCATCCAACAAAAAGCGCGGAGAGCAGAGGTCCGCTGCACTCTCAGCGAGTGTCTGTTTCAGCTTCGCAAGTTGCGAGGCAGTATCTCTCAGGATGACCCGGCCCCATTGATCAAGATCTCTCCAAGTCTTTGAAAGAGCAATGCGCGCGCCGAACCCGGGCGCCAGGCCAGGACGACCTGTCTGGGGCAGGCATCCGGCAGCGGGGTCAGCTGCACGTCTGCCGCGCCCACTACTCCGGCGCGCACGGCGAGGTCGGGCAGCAGGGTAATGCCCAGCCCCTCGGAGACCATCGCGATCAGGGTGGTCAGGCTGGTGGCCGCGAAACTGTCTTCGGTGGTGAACGTTCCCGGATAGGCTGCCAAAGCATGACGTTGCAGGCAATGACCCTTTTCCAGCAGCATGAGCTGTCCTCTGGTCGAGAGCGCATCGGCGCCGACGGGCAATGGCCAGCTTGCGGGGGTCGCGAGCTGATAGCCGTCTTCGAACAGCGGCATGACGTTCAGCGCGCCGGTCTCGAAGGGCAACGCGATCAGGATCAGATCAAGCCGCCCGTCATTCAGCCCTTCAATCAAGCTCTCGGTCATTTCCTCGCGCAGGTAGACGCGCAGCCCGGGTATGGCGTCGCGGATCGCGGGCAGCATGCGGGCAGCAGATACGGGCCGATGGTGGGGATCGAACCCAGTTTGAGATCGCCTTCGAACGGGTTCTGATGCGCCCGCGCCGAGGGTTTCGATCTCGGCGGCGATCCAGCAGCAGGCGTCGCGCCCGCGCTGCGACCTCCTTCGCCCAGCGGGGTCAGCATGACGCTGCGCCGCGTCCGCTCGATCAGCTGGACGCCCAGCCGGTCCTCCAGCTCTTTAATCCCCGCGCTCAGGGTCGGCTGGGTGACAAAACAGATCTCGGCCGCGCGCGAGAAGTTCAGTGTCTCGGCGACGGCGGTGAGAAAGCGCATCTGGCGTAGCGTGATCATTGATAGATTTTCCTCTATTAACATGATCCTTTATATTCAATTTCATCTATCTAAGTGTCCAGCCGCTATCTGTGTCTCATCGAAACGCTGAACAAAAGGACACAGCGATATGACCGACCAGATCCCACCCGCAGGCGCCCGTTTGAACGAAGCCCGCCCCCGCCTTTGACGCGCCCACCACCCACGGCCGCAAGACGCTTGAGGACTACCGCGGCAAGTGGCTGATCCTGTTCTCGCACCCGGCCGATTTCACGCCCGTGTGCACCACCGAATTCATCGCCTTCGCGCAAGAAGCACGACGACTTCACCGCCCGTGAACACCGAACTGCTGGGCCTGTCGATCGACAGCCACTACAGCCACATCGCCTGGATGCTGAACATCAAGGAGAAGTTCGGCGTCGAAATCAGGTTCCCGATCATCGCCGACCTGAAGATGGCGGTGGCCCAAGCCTACGGGATGATCCAGCCCGGTGCGTCCGACACCGCCGCCGTGCGCGCGACCTTCCTGATCGACCCCGAAGGCGTGCTGCGCGCGATGGTCTACTACCCGATGAACGCGGGCCGCTCGGTCGACGAGATCCACCGCCTGCTGGTGGCGCTGCAGACCGCCGACGAGAACAAGTGCGCGATGCCGGAGAACTGGAAGCCGGGCGATGCCGGTGATCGTGCCGACGCCGCCACCCCCGAGGCCGCGATGGCCCGCGCGGGTGAAGGCTATAATACCGTCGATTGGTATTTCTCCACCCGCATGCTGTGACACGAGCGGCGGGCCGTCACGGCCGGCTCGCTACCGCCCCATTCGCACATCTGCCGAGGCACGAATTTATTCCCCGAGGAGACACAGCCCATGACACGTATCCCAAACCAATATCGACGCCCTGAACGCCGTTTGGGCGAGACATTCCGCCTTTATGTCCAGACCCATGGTTATCACTGGAACGTCGAAGGCCCGAATTTCCGCCAGTTGCATGCTGTTGTTCGAAGAACAGTATCAGAACCTCTGGGGCGCACTGGACGAGATCGCCGAACGCATCCGCACTCAGAGGTGCTATGCCCCGGCACTCGTTGCTGATCTGATGGCCCTGCCGCGCCCGAAGACACGCCCGCGCAGTCCTCAGACGAGATGATGAGCAAAGCTGATCGCGGGCCATGAGGCGCTGGCGACCACGCTTGCGCGATGCCATTGCGGCACCGCCGGCGAAGCCGGGCGACGAGGTTTCCGCCGGTGCTCCTGACGGACCGGCTGGAGTGGCACGAGAAAGAACTGTGGATGATGAAGGCCAGCACGCGCTGATGAGGCCATGCTCGCTGCATGCCGCCGCACCTGCGCCCACTGAACAAGGAGACATGACCAATGACCAATCCCATCGTTAAAGGCTTCTGGGACACACCGACCGGAAGCTGGCAATACGTGTTTCCACGACCCCGAGACCATGAAAGGCGCCATCGTCGATCCTGTGCTCGACTATGATCCGCTGGCCGGGTGCCACGTCGACCGCCAACGCTGAGAGGTTGCTCGCACTACGTGCGCGAGACGGGATCGAGCTGGTCTGGGTTCTCGACACCCACCCCCATGCCGATCACTTCTCGGCGGCGCCATGGCTGAGCGAACAAACTGGCGCACCGACCGCGATCGGCGACAAGGTGACCGGCGTGCAGAAGCTCTGGCAGGGCATCTATAACCTGCCCAGAGGATTTTCCCGTCAGACGGCAGCCAGTGGGACCGTCTGTTCGCCGATGGCGACGGCTTCATGGTGGGCAACGTGCCGGTGACGTGATGTTTTCGCCGGGCCATACGCTGGCCTCGATCACCTATGTCGCGGGTGATGCGGCCTTTGTGCACGACACGCTGATGATGCCGGACAGCGGCATCCGCCGGGCCGATTTCCCAGGCGGCAGCTCTGCGATGCGCTTTATGACAGCATTCAGGCCATCCTGTGCCTCTGCCGGATGCTACGCGGGTGTTCGTCGGGCATGACTACGCCCCGGACCGCGAGGCGGCTTGCGAAGCGACCGTGTCGCCGAGCATCGCGCCACCAACATCCACTGGAAGGACGCGCCCGACCGAGACCGAATATCGTGCGGTGCGCGATGCCCGAGATGCCGACCTTGCCTTTGCCCAAGCTGATGCTGGCGGCGCTGCAAATCAACATTCGCGGCGGTACCTTCCGAACCCGAAACGGACGGCCGATCTTACCTCTAAGATTCCGCTGAACTTCTTCGAAAGCCGCTGAACGCGAAGCCGAGAGCGTTGGCGTCCTTTTCTGGCGCGAACGCTCGCGGGTGCGATCTTCTGTTTGATCAGGAACGCCGCCATACCATATTGGCACTCCGCCGTGGTTCCGCTCTGCTCCAGGAGCACGCCAAAATCTAACCGCAACTCCTTTAAGCAAAGCGAAACAGAAACGGACATTCAAATAGACGGTTCTGAGCGGCTAAAAAGGTCCGTCCGTGTGAGGCCGCCCAAGTATTTTGAGTTCAATGGCCTCTGAAATCGTGGGTGCGTCCTAAGCTTGGCGCTAAGATGCCTGACTGTGCTGCCCATCTTAGTTTAACACAACACTGGGGGATGAAGGTCACCTGAGAGGGGTATAGAACCCGCCGGTGTACGTGGCGACAGCGTTTTCAGCCTGTGCGCGCCGTCTGCCACGTAACCGGTGAGATCACTCCGAATTGATGGTCCTGAAGAACGGCTCCGTCCCTTTTCGCCCCTGAGCGCTATCAGGTGGTCATCGCCTGAGGCACCATCCACGGACCCTGCGCGGGCGCCGCATTCACTCGCACCGCGCAGCCATAGGCGCGGCTCAGGTTGGCATCGGTCAGCACCTGCGCGGGCGTGCCCCGCGCCAGCATCCTGCCGTCCTGCAAGAGGCCGATCTGATCGGCGAACATCGCGGACAGATTCAGATCATGCATCACGGCCACCACGCCGCCGCCCGCATCGGCATAGGCACGCGCCAGTTCCATCACCGTCAACTGATGCCCGATGTCCAGTGCCGCCACGGGCTCATCCAGAAACAGCCAGCGCGGGCCTTGATCCGTGACCGGCTCCCAGACCTGCACCAGCGCCCGCGCCAGATGCACGCGCGCCTGCTCACCGCCCGACAGTGTCTGCACGTCGCGGGAGCCATAGCCTGCAAGACCCACAAGCTCCAGTGCGCGGGCAGGGAGGTCAGGGCCAGCCAACTGCACACGCGATGTCAGGCCCAGCCGCACCACCTCGTCCACGGTGAAGGGAAAGGCCAGTTGCGTCGCTTGCGCCAGAACGGCGCGGATCGCGGCCATCCGTCGGGGATCGGCGGCACACACATCGATCCCGTTCAGCAGCGCACGGCCACGATAGGGCAGATCCCCGATCAGGGCCCGCAACAGCGTAGTCTTTCCCGATCCGTTCGGCCCCACGATGGCGGTGACCGTGCCGGGGGCAGCGGTCAGGCTGATACCATGCAGGATCGCGCGCCCCGACAGGCTGGCGGACAGCTCCGTAACTTCCAGCATCACAAGCCCCCCAATCCGCGCCGCTTCAGCAAGATCCACAGGAAAACAGGCGCGCCGATCGTGGCCGAGATGATCCCGATGGGTAGCTCTGCCGGGCTGACGATCACCCGCGCGATGATGTCCGCTACCACCAGCAGGCTGGCTCCAAGTAAAGCCGCGTTCGGTAGAAGGAAGCGATGATCCGGCCCCGTCGCCAGCCGCAGCAGATGCGGCACCACGATGCCCACGAAGCCGATGCCGCCAGCCACGGCTACTGCCGCCCCGGCCGCCGCCGCCACAGCCAGAATGGCGAGCCGCTTGACCATCTCGACACGGATACCCAGATGCGCCGCCTGCGCTTCGCCCAAAGCCAACGCGTTCAACCCGCGCCCCAGTAGCGGGGCAAGCCAGCAACACTGGCAGGATCAGGGGCAGGCTGGCCGCCAGTTTGGCCCAACTGGCCCCAGCCAGCGATCCCATGTTCCAGAAGGTCAGGTCGCGCAGCTGCGTGTCATCGGCCAAATACACCAATATCCCCGTCAGCGCCCCTGCCAGCGCACCCAGCGCGATCCCTGCCAGCAGCATCGTCGCCACTGAGGTCTGCCCGCCCCGCGTCGCCACCTTGTAAAGCAAAAGGGTCGAGGCCCAGCCACCAAGGAAGGCAGCCACCGGCACCAGATGCGCGCCCACCAGCGCCGCCAGCCCCGCGGGCAGCAGCCCGCCCAGCACGATGGCCAGCACGGCCCCCAACCCCGCACCCGCACCCACGCCCACGATCCCCGGATCGGCCAGCGGGTTGCGGAACAGCCCCTGCATCAGCGCGCCCGACATCGCCAGCGCCGCCCCGATCAACAGACCCATGGCCAGACGGGGCAGGCGGATATCCATCAGGATCACCCGGTCGCGCTGCGAAAGCCCCTCACCACTCAAAATGTCACGTGCCAAGCTCAGCAGCGACAGCCCCGCCGCTCCGGTGCCCAAGGATAGGACCGACACCACGATCAGCAACATGACCAACCCCCGAAACGTCTGCGCCGCGCGCGTGGCTCGGTCGCCTCCGAAAGGCTGGCCCTTCTGCCAGGGCAGGGCCACCACGGCTCAGCCCTCAGCCATATAGAGCGCCTTGTGCAGCGCTTCGGCCGCATCCGGCGTGCGTGGACCAAAGCCCAGCAGCAACATCCCGTCCATCCGCACCACGCGCCCATTCTCGGCCGCAGGCGTCAGGCCCAGTGCTGGATGGGCTTGCACATCGGCGGCGGTGATCTCCAGATCGCCCTCGCGGTCCATCATCAGGATCAGATCGGGCGCGGCCGCGATCACCGCCTCATCCGTCATCTGCTTGTATCCCGCAAATCCAGTCGCAGCATTTACGCCCCCGGCCAGCCGTATGATGCCCTCGGCGGATGATCCTTCACCACCCGCCATCACGCGCCCGCCCTGCAATGACAGCACGAAAAGCACCCTCTGCGGATCGCTCACCGCTGCGGCCCGCACCGCGGCGGCCTCCAGCCCGGCGCCGACCTCGGCTTTGAGCGCGACACCTGCTTCAGGCAGGCGCAGCGCCATGGCCACCGCGTCGATCTTGTCCAGCACGCCCTGCGGCGTGGGATCGTCGGGCATGGTCACGAATTCCACCCCCGCCGCCTCCAGCACGGCAATCGTCTCGGCCGGGCCTGCGCCCTGCTCGGACAGGATCAGATCCGGTGCCACCGACAGGACCCCCTCGGGCGAGAGCGCGCGGACGTAGCCCACATCCGGCAGGTCAAGCACACTTGCCGGATAGGTCGAGGTGCTGTCCCGCGCGATCAACTGATCCCCGGCCCCCAGCGCCACTACAATCTCGGTAACAGCCCCGCCCAGCGTCACCACGCGCGGCGCATCCACCGCCTGTGCCTGCGGGGCCATCGGCAGCGCCAGCAGCCCCACCGCCAGCAACCCGGCCCCCAGCCCCAAATGCAACGTTGTCACTGTCAGCCTCATGCCATCACCTCGTCACGTTCGGGCAGACTTGCGCAAAGCGCATCCCAGGCCGTCGGATCCATATCCTTGCGATAGCCGAAGATCTGCAGGATCAGGCAGCCTTCCGCGTCAAAGGCTTCTATGCTGACGGCATCACCTGTCTTTGTGGGCTTGGTCACGCACCATACCTCAGCAATGTGATCAGCCCGCAGATGCAGGTTGAAGCGCGGGTCCATCACATTGATCCACGGCCCCATGGACACGATCTTCGCGATGGGTCCACCGTGGATCTGGATGCAGCCCGCATTGCCTACGAAGATCATCACGGGGATCGCCGCCTCGAGCTGCGCCTTGCAGCGCCAACGTCAACGCTCCGGGATCAAGGGCGCGCACATAGGGCGCGCCGACTACGCGATAGGCCCCCAGACGGTTCATCTTCAGCTTGCGCACCAACTTCAGGAACTGATGCGTGTCGGTCATCTTGTCCCATTCCGCGCGCAGCACATCGGCCCGGCCCGTGTCGCTGCGCGCCCCTTCTACGGCGGCGCGGGGGGCAAGGGTCAGGCTGTTCTCCTGCGCCGCCAGCCGCAGATCGGCGATCATCCGGTCGAAAACCGCCACATCCGAGCCGGGCTTCAAATGCACCTTGTGCACCGCATCGCCCGCCGCATCGAACACCTGGATCGAGCGTTTCAGACCATCTTCGGTCAACTCTTCGCACGGCAAAGCCATGCACCCAATGCGACGGGAAGATGCGCAGATCAATCTCGGCCCCCAGCACCATCTGCGCATGCGGGCCCGCGTGGTAATCCTCATAGGTGCCGATGCGTTCATGCACACAAGAGGTGTTGCGCGTCAGCGCCATCACATCGCCCATCTGCGCGATCCACGGAATCAGACGATCGGGCGTGGCGTCAATCGCCGTGGCCCACTGTCCCACATGGGCCGCCACCAGATCGGCCTCGGTGATACCGTGCATCTGCGCGAAATCGCGAGCGCGAGCTTTGGGGTTTTCGGCGCGCAGGGCCCGAATCCGGTTCGGCGGAAAGCGAGGTGTGGTCAGCCATAGTAGCGGTCCTTTCAGACAGGGAAGGGCGCGGGTCTGGCGGGCCAAAAGCCGTGGCTGGAGCGCAAATCAGGGCGTCAAACATATCCTCGGGATATACTTGACAGTTATAGTCAGGATCTTAGAAGCCTTTTCCTGACAGATCAAGTCAGATAATTCTGCCGCCAGCCACAGCAGACCGCAGGCCAGCCTCCCCGCAGATCAGAACATCAAGGGACGCTCATGCCTGCCAACACAACTGCCCGTAAAGGGCACCTTTTTCTTTCCGTCACCATCGCGGCACTGGTCACCAGCCCGGCCCTGGCGCAAGACGCCGCCCCGGGCAGTTTTGCGCCGCTGGGCCGCCTGATTCTGGGCGCGGGTGCCGAAAAGGTCGCCATCGACACGCCGCAGGCCGTCACATCCATCGAACAGGAAGAGCTGGACCGCGACCAGCCCGCCAATATCTCGGACCTGCTGAAATCTGTTCCCGGTGCGCAGGGGGTAGGTGCCTCCTCCCGGCCCCTGGGGCAGGCCTTCAACATCCGCGGCATCGGCACCACCGAACAGAACGCCGCCGAGGCACGGATCATCGTCACCGTGGACGGTGCCCCCAAGTTCTTCGAGCAGTATCGCATGGGCTCCTTCTTCGGCGATCTGGAGCTGTTCAAGCGGGTCGAGGTGCTGCGCGGGCCAGCCTCATCGACCCTCTACGGCACCGGTGCCATCGGCGGTGTGGTCAACTTCACAACCAAGGACGCCAGCGATTTTCTGGATCCCGGCGACGATCAGGCGCTGCGTTTCAGGCTGGGCTATGACAGTAACGGCGAGGGGCTGCGCGGCGGCGTGATCTTTGCCAGCCGCCCCGGTGTCAATTTCGAGATGCTGGGCGCGCTGAACTACGCCGAGGGGGGCGTGCAGCAGGATGGATCGGGCCGCGATATCCGGGGCACTGCATTCGAACGCTGGTCCGGACTGGCCAAGGGCACATACACCTTCGGCAACGATAGTGACCAGTCGGTGACCCTGTCCTTGTCGCGCACGGTGTCCACGCTGGACGATACCGAGGTGATCCAGACCGGCGCTCCCGATGTCGCGGGTCCCGGCAACCAGTTCGCGGTCTTCGGACGCGCCGATATCGAAATCCACCGACGATACCGTGACGCTGGCCTATCGCCACCGGGCGGCGGCGAACCCGCTTCTGGATCTGTCGGTCAACCTCTCCTACACCGATACGCAACTGGAAAAGCGCAATTTCCGGGGCGGTATGGCCTCTTGCGGCGCGGGGCAAGCGCTGGTGCTGTGCGATAGCGATTTCAGCTATCAGACCACCACGCTCAAGATCGAGAATACCTCGGAATTCACGACAGGGGCATGGGAAAACTACGTCACACTGGGCCTGCAACTGTCGGAACAGGACCGCACGGCCACCTCGATCCGTGGCCCCCTGGCCTTCCACCCCGAAGGCACGGATCGGAAGATCGGCCTCTACGCGCAGGGGGAATTCATCTGGAACGACCGCCTGACCTTGATCCCTGGAGTGCGCGTCGATTTCGGTGAACTGACCCCCAGCGACGCTGCCATCGCGGCGGGCGCGTCGCAACAGTCGCACACCGCCGTCTCGCCCAAGCTGGCGGCGATGTACAAGATCAACGATCAATGGGGCCTCTTCGGCTCGGTCGCGCGCACCGAGCGCATGCCCAACCTTGACGAGTTGTTTTCGACCGAAGGCCCCGCCCCGCGCGGGCCGGGTGTGGCGGCTGTTGCCCGCACCGCAAGCCTTGATCTGGAACCGGAACAGGCGGACACCTATGAGCTGGGCTTCACCTTCCAGCGCGATAATATCCTGAGCGATGGTGACAGCCTGCGCCTCAAGGCAACGGTATTCGAAAACGACATCACCGACCTGATCACCTTCACTCCGCGCCCGATCCTGCCCGCGGGTAGCACCGTGACTGTCCCCTATTTCACGAATGTCGCGGACGCTCGCATTCGCGGGGCCGAGATCGAGGCCAGCTATGATGCCGACCGCTGGTTCGCCCAACTGGCCTATGCAACGATCGACAGCGAGGATCGCACCACCGGCCTGACCCTGCCAGACACGCCCGCCGAAAGCACCGTGCTGACCATGGGGATCAAGCTGCCCGAGCAGAACATGACGCTCGGCTGGCGAGCCTCGTTCTTCGACAGCATCACCACCTCGTCAGTCGACACCTCGGCGCGCGCCTATGACACTCATGACATCTTCGCTACCTGGACGCCGGATCGCGGCGCGCTTGAGGGTCTGGAAGTCAATCTTACGATCGATAACGTCTTCGATGCGACTTACCGCAACAATCTTGCGAAAGATATCGCCCCAGGCCGCATGATCAGCCTGTCCGTCGCCAAGACATTCTAAGGAGAAACCGATGCGTGCAACCGCATGTTCACTGCTCATCGCGGCCAGTCTGGCCGGGACGCCGCTTCATGCCGGGGAGGTATCCCTCAGCCTCGAACTGAATGCGGTGACCGAACAGGACAGCGGATGCCGCGTCACCTTCGTCGCCACCAATGGGCTGGCGGCCGACCTCTCAGCCCTTGTAGTCGAGGCGGTGATCTTCACGCCCGAGGGGCTGGTGGATCGCCTGGCGCTGCTCGACTTCCAGAGCCTCCCGCAGACGCGCCCCCGGGTGCGGCAGTTCGATCTGCCCGGCCTGACCTGTGGCCGGATTGGTCAGGTCCTGATCAACGCGGTGGGCACCTGCACGGGCGATGGTTTGGCGCAGGAAGCCTGCGCGCAGGCCATGTCGGTCACCAGCCGTATCCCAACCATCACGATCACGGGGTAATCCGATGCACGATCTTGCTGTCAGGCTGAATGCCTTCATCGAACTGGGTGGCTGGGTTGTCGCCGTTCTTCTGTCCCTCTCGGTTCTGGCCGGGGCGGTGATCCTCTGGAAGCTTGCCCATCTGCAGATGCTGGGTCTTGGTCGCGGTACAAAGCTTCAGGCGGCGCTCGCCCCCTTGGCCAGGGGGCAGGATACGGTCAGCCGCGACGCGCTGGCGCAACTGGGCGATCCGCTGGCACAGCTGGCCCTGCGCGCGCTGGCATCCCCCGGTCCGCGCGCGGGCCTGCGTGACCGTCTGCATAGCGAATCCGACACCGAACTGGCCCGCGCCGCCAGCGGCCTGCGTTTTCTGGATGCCGTGGCGCAGGTGGCCCCTCTCTTAGGCCTGTTCGGCACCGTTCTGGGCATGATCGAGGCGTTTCAGGCGCTGCAAGGGGCAGGGGCCTCGGTCGATCCATCGCTCCTGGCGGGGGGCATATGGGTCGCGCTGATGACCACCGCTGTCGGTCTGGCCATCGCCATGCCCGTCTCGCTGATCCTGACGGCGCTCGAGTCGCGGATCGACGCCCATCGCCGTCTGGCCGACAGCATGGTCGAAACCATATGCGGGCCGGTCCTGTCGCAACCCGCGCTGCCCGACCCGCAGGAACGCGCGGGCCTGCGCCCTGCTGCCGCCTGAGCGATGCCCTCCCGCGCCGCCCCCTTTCGCCGCCGTCCCCTGTCACTCACCTCGCTGATCGACGTGATCTTCCTTCTTTTGCTGTTCTTCATGCTGACCACCACCTTTACCCGCACCGCCGAGTTACCTCTTGTGGCGGCAGGCAGCGGCACCGGCAGCCTTCAGGTCGCCCCGGTCTTCCTGCGCCTTGCCCCCGAGGACCTGACGGTGAACGGTCAACCCGCCAGCCTTGAGGGCGTAAGCGAAAGGATCGCCGCATTGGGGCAGGACGCCCCGCAGGTGCTGGTCAGCCTTGCCCCCGGCGTCAGCGCGCAACGTCTCGCCGATTTGCTGGCGCACCTTCGCAGACAGCCGGGTCTGCGCGTGCAGGTGCTGGGCTGATGGCACGCCGCCCCCCGTTCCAGCGCCGCCGCACCGATCCTACGATCACGCTGATCAACGTGGTCTTTCTGATGCTGATGTTCTTTCTGGTCGCGGGCACGATCGCAGCCCCGCCGCCCTCCGATCTGCGGCTGGTGCAACTGGCCCAAGCCGATCCGTCGGTGCCGCCCGATGTGATCGTTCTCGCAGCCGATGGCATCGCCACGTGGCGAGGTGCGCCCGCCAATCCCGCTGCCTATGTCGCGGTCCTGCCGCCCGATGCGCTTGCCATCGCCCGCATCATGCCGGATCGCGATGCTCCGGCGCAGGACCTCATCCAGCTTGCCCGCACCCTGCGCGCCGCCGGCGCGGCCGAGGTGCGGATCGTTACGGAAAGGAGCACGGAGTGATCCCCCTGCGCCAAGCTGCCATCGCCGTCCTTGCCCTGACCCTGTCGGGCACCCTGCATGCGGCAGGATTCATTCGTCTGCCCGACCTGCCTGATGTCGCGCTGCAAGGCGGGGCGGCCGACAGTGTTCCCACCCTTGGCGACAGTTTCGCCGATATGGCGCAGGGGGCGGCCTTTGCCGCGTCCCCGCCCGATCCGGTCACGCCGCAGGCCGCGCCAGTCTCACCCCCTGTGGCGCAAGCCGCGACAGTGCGCCCGGTGAAGGCGACGACTGTCCCGATCGCTGAGGCGCCACCCCACGTTGCCCATCCCCAGATGGCCGCTCTCGCCCCGGTGACACCACCTGACACCGCCACCCCCGCACCGCAGCAAGAGGCGCTCGCCCCGGTCCCCGAGGAGGAATTGGCCGCCCCTGCCAAGTCCCTGCGCCCGCAGAGCCGCGCCCGACCGCTCCGCACCGGAGCGCGTGGCGCGCCAGCAAACCCGCGCCACGCCGCCGACGCAAGGCAATGCCCACCGCAACGCCACCCGTGGTACGACGCAGGGGAAAGACAGTGCCAGCGCCGCCACCGCCCAATCCGGCCGAGCCGCCTCGCAGGGCGACGGGGGCGCCGCCGCCAGTGCCAGCTATGGCCGTGCGGTGCTGACCCAGATCAGCCGCACCCGCAAGGTCCGCGCCCCCTCGCGCGGGCGCACGGTCGTCGGCTTCTCCATCGCCGAAGGGGGCGCGCTCGCCTCGGTGCAGGTCCTGCAAAGCTCGGGCTCGCCCGAGTTGGATCAGGTAGCCCTCGATCACATCCGTCGCGCCGCCCCCTTTCCGAAACCGCCTGCGGGGGCGCAACGCCAATTCTCCTTCGAATTTATTGGCCGTGTCTGACGTCAGCGCCCTTAGGACAGTTTTGGTGCATTGCAGGGTAGGGGTTGCTGGCTCATCTTAGCCTTTAATTTGCGACGATGAGTAGGAAACCCGTGACACCGAAAGCCGATGCCGAGAGGGTTGTCAAAGATATCCGACGCGCGACCCTCAATATCCACGTCGCGGAAGAGGAGGTCCGCATTGTCATGGTAGGCCTTTGTGGCAAGGGTGGTCTTGGCTGCATTTGCTTTCCCGAACGCTTCTATGCTCTCACGCGGGTCCTTGCTTGCAGCAGTTCTTCTTGCCGTTGCGGAGCGCTCTGGTCGTGTGGCTGCTTCTGTGCAGGCGATAGCGAACAACCCGACAAAACTATCCCAAAAATGGTGTTGTGCCGCCGAGTTCTGAACATCTCGGGCAAATAGCGTCGCCAGAACACCTACTACTTTTTGATACCGCCCATTTTCGTAGCGCTGATCAAGCGGGTGAAGTCCTTGATGATGACGCCGTTCCCTGCCGGGTTGTTCTTGAGGAATTCGGCATGTGTATGTCCCGGTATTGGGAGTTCGCCTTTTGGCTGGGTGCCAAGCTTGGTGCGATCGTTCACAATCACGCTCCTCAATGCTTCGTAGACCGAAGGTCCAAGGGATTGCGTTCTGATACCGGCGGTTTTCAACAGAATGTATTGCTTCATCTTCGTGAGATCAGGGTTGGAGACGATCACGCTTCTGGATGAAGTGTGGACCATACGCCTTAACCGTCACACCAACTTTGCGTACTGCATGTGCGACCGTCAGGCCTTGCCTCCGCACCACATCTTCCGGTTCATCCCTCTTTCCGGCCATCTCCGGTCCGGCGGGATTATACCATCCCAGTTGGTAGACCATTTCAGTGGGGGCGCTCCACCAGGCTATGCAATAGGAATGTCGACCGTCTTGCCGGGATTCATGATGTTTTTCGGATCGATCGCGCGTTTCAAAGTTGCCATAAACGCATAGGCTGCGCCGTGTTCCTTGGCCATGTAGCTCTTTTTACCGATGCCAACGCCGTGCTCACCGGTGACAGTGCCGCCAAAGGACAGCGCGACATGATTTACCGCTGACGCAAGCGACTTGGCACGTTTCAGTTCGTCAGGATTATTCCGGTCAATGAGGATCATAAGATGGAAATTCCCATCTCCGACGTGACCGACAATCGGGGCAATCATGCCGGATTCGGCGATAAGTGCCTTGGTCCGCGAGATGCATTCCGCCAGGGCTGAAATCGGAACGCAACAATCGGTGATGAGGGCTTCGCAGCCTACGCGAAGGCATTTTCCGGCATAATATGCGTTGTGCCTTGCGGTCCACAGTCGGTTGCGATCTTCGACCTTGGTTGCCCACTGAAACCCCGACACGCCGAATTCGTTGCCGACGCTCTTGAACATCGCCACCTGCTCTTTCACGCCGGCGTCAGATCCGTGGAACTCGACAAACAGATGCGGTTTTTCGGGCAAGTTCAATTCTGGGTTGAAGATGTTCATCCCCTTCATCTGGACCTCATCCAGCAGTTCAACCCGTGCCATCGGTATGCCCATCTGGATTGCCATGATCACCGAGTTCACGGCATCGTCGATGGTCTCAAAGCAACAGGTTGCAGCGAGGATCGTATCGGGCTGGCCAAAAAGGCGCACCGTCAATCTGGTGATGATCCCGAGTGTGCCTTCGGAGCCTATGAAAAGATGTGTTAGATCATACCCGGCTGACGACTTGCGCGCGCGCGACCCGGTCTCGATGATCGTGCCATCGGGCAGCACAACCTCAAGCGCCAGAACGTTCTCGCGCATGGTTCCATAACGCACGGTGTTCGTGCCCGAGGCACGGGTGGCGGCCATCCCGCCAAGCGTGGCGTCCGCGCCGGGATCGACCGTGAACATCAGCCCTGTCGCACGCAGCTCATCGTTGAGTTGTGACCGCGAGACGCCGGGCTGCACAACGGCGTCCAGATCGCTCTCATGGATTTCGAGAATCTTGTTCATGCGACTGGTATCCAAGCTGATCCCGCCGTGGATGGGAATGACGTGACCTTCGAGCGACGTGCCAATGCCGAACGGGACGACCGGAAGCGCGTGACGCGAACATATCTTCATGATCGCAGAGACCTCTTCGGTGGTTTCGGGAAAGGCGACTGCATCCGGCAAGGCTGGTTCCGAATAAGCCTCGTCGCGGCTATGCATCTCCAAAATGGATTCGCCCATCGAGAGACGCTCGCCCAATAGGTTTTTCAAGTCAGATATGGCTTGAGTGGTCGTGTCCGTGGTCATGGAAAGAACCTTTAGATGTGGCCGACGATAGCATATTGGGCCCGTCGCGATGCTTAGGCGCTTGGCCTGAATCAGTCCAATTGCGTTTCTGCGGTATTGGCGATGTCGTCGCCCGCCCATCGTGCCGCGAGGTGCAGCAGGATGATGATCATGGACAGCGGGACGGACACCGAGATCCAGACCATCGGAATTCCAAGCGTGTCGGCCGTCAGCCCGGATTGACGCGCCAGATAGCCTTTTGCAAATCCGCCCTTCAGACCCATAAAGCAGAAATAGACGACCGGCAGCACGAAGGTCAGCACCGCCGCGGATTGGATCGCCTCGGCCAAGTGCCCCAAGAAATGCGGACGCGGGGGAAACACGCTTTCCATCAGGACCGCATCCGCGTGAGTCTTGAAAGATAGTGTCGCCCCCAAAAGCCCGGTCCAGACCATTGCATACCGGGCCACATCCTCAGTCCAGACAGGTGGCGCGGAGAACACGTAGCGCGCGACGATCTGGATCATCACGGTGAAAAACATAAGGCAGACCGCCATGACTGCGATGCGGCGCACAGCTTGGTGCAAGCCGTTGCTGAGGTTGATGATCATCTTGCGCATCGGCTTTCTCCGGTGTGGGGGATGGGCGGGCCATGATCGTGGCCCGCCTTTCCGGCTTAGCGATTTGAGTCGGACAGATCGGTCCAGATCTTGACGTCGGCGCTCGGCATCAGGTCGGATTCGTAGACTGCCTTGGACGCCTCGCGGAAGACGGCGCGTTCCTCGGCGGTCAGGCGCTGGACTGCCACGCCTTTCTCCTCCAGCGCGGTCAGACCGGATTCCGAGGCTTTGGTCAGCCACTCGCGATTGGCCGCATCGGCGGCGACAACGGCGGCATCGACGGTCGTGCGCTCGGCGTCAGTCAGCCCGTCATACCATGCCTTCGACATGAGCACTGCGCGCATGGGGATGATCACGCCCGCGTCTGAGAAATTACGCACGAAATCGGTCTGTCCGAACATCACGGGCACGAAGGGCGAGTTCAGGTAGCCATCGATGACACCGGTCTGCAGACCGGCGGGCACTTCGCCCCATGGCACGATGGTGCCGCTTGAACCCCAAGCCTGGTACATCGCGATCTGCGCATCATCCAGCGCACGCATCCGCAGATTGGACATGTCGGCAGGGCTGCGCACGGCCTGTGTGGTGGTAATGATCCCCGAGGACGGGCCGATCGGCACAAGGGCCGCAACCCGCACATCCTGTGCAGCGAGGCTATTGTTCAGGCGTTCAAACACCTTTCCAGCGGCAACGGCACGGTCCATGTGGGCGGCGTCGTCGAAGATATAGGGCAGGCGCACACCATAGATGAAGGGGTCGACCTGCGCGATGGACCGCACGTCCGACAGCGATACCTCCAGTAGCCCGGTCGAGACCTGGTCGAATTTCTCAGCCTCGTTGCCGACAGAGCCCGCGGGCATTTCGCGCGGCTCCATGCCACCGGCCTTCAGGGCGTTGCTGAAGGCGAAGATCCAGTTGTACGACCCCGATTGCTCCATGTCAGGTTTGCCATCCAGCGCGATCTTGACCTCGGCTGCGGCCGCGGTGGACATGGCAAGCAGTGCCGCCAGTGTAAGTGCCTTGAGTGTCATGAGGTACCTCCCAGTTTCCAGTTAATGTCAGTTCACGGCAAAGCCGAACAGACGCGGCAATGCGAGGCTAAGGCTTGGCCAGTAGACCAGTGCCAGCAACACAAGCACCTGCACGGCAATGAAAGGCAGCGCGGCAAAGGCCAGCCGCCAGTAGTTCAGATTGGTCAGTGCAGCGACAACGACCAAACACTTGCCCAGTGGCGGCGTGATCAGACCGACGCACAGGTTGAAGCACAGCACGATGCCCAGGTGTATCGGGCTGATTCCCTGCTCCATGGCCTGCGGGGCAAAGAGCGGGATCAGCAGGGTCAATGCCACGGGTGTGTCCATGAACATGCCCGCGATCAGGAAGACCGCCATCAGAAAAAACAGATACTTCGTGCCAGTCAGGCCAAAGCTGTCGACCCACCCTGCCAGCGCCTGAGACCAGCCCAATTGCCCGGCCAGATAGCCCAGCACCGAAATTGCGGCGAGGATGATGAAGATCGTGCCTGTCATCTTTGCCGTCGCCTCGACCGCGTCGAAGATCATGCGCCAGTCCAGCCCCTTATAGAACTGCCCTGCCATGAGCGCGAAAAGCACAGCGATCGCGGATCCTTCGGTCGGCGTGGCCAGCCCGAACACCAGCGAGCCCAAGATGATGACAGGCAGACAGAGGGCCGGGGCCGCATTTACAAGGCTGGGTAGAAAGCGCGGCAGTTCCTCGGACTTGCCGCCAGGATGATCCTGCGCGATGGCCAGACCGGCGTTCAGCGCCATCAGGCTGGCCGCCAGCAGCAGGCCGGGGACCAATCCCGCAATGAACAGGGCCGCGACCGATGTGCCGGTCAGGCCGCCGTAGATGATCATGATGATCGACGGCGGAATGATCGGCCCGATCATCGAAGAGGCGGCGGTGATCGCACCGGCGTAATAGGGGTTGTACCCGCGGGCGGTCATTTCCGGCACGAAGGTGCGCGACAGTGCCGCGCTATCCGCTACGGCAGATCCCGAAATGCCAGCGAAAAAGACGCTTGTCAGGATGTTCACATGACCCAGGCCGCCCTTGAAACGACCTACGATGGACATCGCAAAGTCGATCAAGCTGCGTGTCACACCGGCGCGGCTCATGATCTCGGCGGTCAGGATGAACATCGGCATCGCCATGAAGGCGAAGACATCAAGCTGTGCGAAGATCCGTTGAGGCAGGACTGACAGGAATTGCGCCTTGTCGGTCGCGATGAATGCCAGGATCGATACCGCACCCATCAGATAGGCAAAGGCCGTGCCGGTGATCAGCAAAACGATGAATGCAAGTGGGACATAAAACATCGCCTATACCGCCGTCTTTATGCGCAGAGCAGCGCGCGGGCCGTGCCCATCCAGTTGCGGCGGATGCGTCACAATCGACCGCAGGTCGATCCGAGACGGCAGCGTCGCTTCAAGATCGGGTCTTGGGCGGGCTGTTGTCGGCGATTGGGCGAACAGTTGCTCGAAGGCCCGCGCGCTGGCGAGCAAAGCTTGATCGCCTCTTACCGGGCCCAGCATCTGCATCCCGAAAGGCATTCCGCTGGAATCTCGTCCGCAGGGCAGGGTGATCGCCGGCCCCCGGCAAGCGAGCCGCGATAAGCCAGAGCAAGCCAGCGGTAGTAGATGTCCATCTCTTGTCCGTCGATGACCTGCGCATGGGACTGGGTCCAAGGGAAGGGCGATATGGGTGCGGTCGGTAGAAGGATTACGTCGAATGACTGCATCAAGGCGTTGAAACGGCGCAGGATGCGCGTTTGTTCGCTATGCGCCCAGCCCCGATCAGCCAAAGTGAAGCTGCGCCCCAAGGCGACATTGGTGGCGATATGCGGGCCAAATGCTTCGGGTGTCCGCTCCAGCGCTTCTGCGAAGGCCGACAGAAAGCTCTCCGCGCGCAGGATGTCAAAACAGCGATCCATTTCACCCAAGGACAGGTCTGCGGGGCGGCAGTCGCGCACATGCGGGCGGATAAGGTCGATCCGTTCCATGAAGGTCTGCCTGATCTCGGGCGCAATGGCGGCACCACCAAAATCGGGGCTATAGCCGATCCGCAGATCCTTGAGACGGATGTCTGGCAGCGTTGCGAACCTGTCTGGGGCACCAGCAATCGATAGGGGGTCGTCGGGATCATAACCCTGGCAGATGCCCAGCATCAGGATCGCGTCATCGATCGTGCGCGCCATCGGTCCCAAAACCGAAATCCCGGACCAGCCAAGGGGTCGAGTCGGATGCGCGATTACATCCACGGAGGGGCGATAGCCCACGATCCCGCATAATGCCGCCGGTATCCGCAGCGATCCGCCCGTGTCCGATCCTGTGCAAAGCGGCAAAAGTTCTGCCGCGAGGGCTGCGGCGGACCCGCCTGAGGAGCCGCCGGCAATCAGGTTCGGATCGAATGGATTGCCCGTTGCCCCCCAGACTGGGTTGCGGCTATTTCCGCCCGCGCCCAGTTCCGGAACATTAGTCTTGGCAAGTACGATGGCCCCGGCGGCCCGCAGGCGCGCAACCATAGGCAGATCCCGGTCCGGCACGTTCCCGCGCGCGGCGATGCTGCCATGGGTCGTCAGAAGTCCTTTGGTGTTCTGCAGGTCCTTGACGCCGATGGGCAGGCCATCCAGCAGCCCCTTAGGGGTTCCGGCGCGCCATCTGCCTGTCGCTTGAACAGCCTCTGCGACAGCGCGTTCGGCATCAATTGCTGTCAGGGCGTTTATCTTGGGATTGATCTGCGAAATTCGCTCCAGACAAGCTGCCAGATACTCACTTGGCGTTAGCTTCTGGTCAGCAAATCGCTGCAGCACCTCGCGAGCTGATAGGGCCATCAATGCGGCCCCGTTCATGCGTCCACCCGCGATGCGTCCGGCGTGATCGAATCTTCCACCGTATCCCCTCCCAAGAAAACGATTTAGGTATTGATAATTCCGGATGAGAAGAAAAAATATTGAGTTTTCGGACCAAATCCTTAACCAAAAGGAATGGTCTTGAGGTCTTCAGTCGCTTTTTGCAGACATTTCAGGAAGAACGCCAAGGTCGGATTTGTGTCGACCTGCTCAATGCGCCAGAAGCAGCGTGCTTCGGACAGCAATCCGCGTGTGTCCAGAGGAAGCGAAACGATGTCGCCGCGCGCCGCATGGGTTTGGGCAACGCGTTGCGGCATCAATCCCAGCGCGGGCATCGCCTCCAGCAAAGCCAGATTCAGTGTAAGGGACAAGGAGGCAATCGTGTTGGCGGGAGGGGTCAGCCCATGTCCGGCAAAGAGCGCATCAATCGCGCGCCGCGCAACCGAATTTGCCTGAGGCAATATCCACGGGAAATCGATTACATCGCCCCATTTGAGATCATGCCGGTTTGCCAGCTGGTGATTGCGCCCAGCCACGACAACCACCGGTTCTGCAAAAAGGCTCAACTGATCGATGCCGGGCAATTCCTGAGGCTGCCAGACCCGTGCAATCAACACATCAAGCGCACTTGTCTCCAACTCAGGAAGAAGTTCGACAAAATGGCCCTCTTTTATCGAAATGTTGGCTTGTGGCGTGCTGCCTTTGAATAGCGCAATAGCAGTAGGCAACAGGGTAGGAGCAACCGAGCTGACAACCCCGACCGAAACGGAGCCCGAAACCCCGCTCGCCATTGCCTCGATATCGAACGCGGCACGGTCAAGTTGATTGAGAGCCTGCTTGGCGTGATCGGCCAGCCGTTGCCCAATCGGGGTCAGAAACAGCCGGTTCCGGTCACGCGTGACAATAGGAGCACCAACAATCCTTTCCAGCTCCGCAATCTGCTTGGACACAGCGGGCTGAGTAACGTTGAGCGCTTCAGACACCCGCGCAACCAGTTTCAGGTCGGACAAGGCAGCAATCACGCGCAAGTGGCGGAGCGTTACTGTTTTCTGGAAGTCGTTCTTTGAAATAGCCGTGACTCTCTGAGTTTGGGTGACTGGATGAAACCCCTTACCACAGAACCCGCGCGCGGATCGATATTAGGAAATGGCGGAGCCATATCTCCCTGGATGGGAAAGGCCGGTTCCTCGACAAAATCTTCATAGTGCGGCAGTGGCGAACGTTGAATTACGAATGCGTCTACCTGCATGCGTGGGAACCCGGCTCGGAGGCAAAGGCAGGCATACGAAAATGGATGACCTTCTACAATCACCAACGCCCACACACAGCCCTTGGCGGCAGGCCACCCGCCGTGGTCTATTGGCTGAGAAAAGACGAAACCCAACCCAATCAGCAGGTGCAAAGAGTAGCTTGATTTACGCCAGATCCTGTCCAAGGATCGTGGAGTAGCTCATAGAATTTTCCCGTTTTAGATCTTAGATTGCGCCTACTGAGCTCAATCTCGGCGTTTTTGACGAAGACTCTGGCTTTTCTTTTCGAACGCAAAATTCATAGTTAAATTTTCTGCCCTGATCCAAACAATACCAAGTCCCTTTTGCCGCCTCATGATGAGGCGGTCATACTTGGTAAGGCCGTTACCGGGTATGACCATCGAACAAAAAAGGGTCATGCAATGACGAAACTTGAAATACCCACCCTGCAGTTTGACGCTGGCGTCGCTACAGAGCATTCACGCAAGCTGGGGCTTTCCCAGATGGTGGAAAGGGCGATACTTCAATTCATGGATCAGAACAATGGCAAGCAGCCATCCGTTGAGATCGTCCGGTCCATGATTGGCGGTGGGTCGAACCGTGACCTGTGTCCCGTTGTGAAGGAGGTCAAGCAGAAGCTGTTGGCGTTGCAGACCAAGCTTGGGACTATGCCGGATATCCCGGAAGAGCTCGTCCTTGCCCATTCACAGGCACTCAAGGAAATGTGGACCAAAACACGTGAGTTTCAGACTGCGGAGATTACTGATCTGAAGCGGGCGCAGCAGGCGCGTGAAACGATGCACGCCGAGGAGGTTTATGAGTTGCACGCGATCATCGCTACCTTGGAAGTGGAGGGCGAGGCGCTGTTGGCACGGGCTGAGGCTGCTGAAGGTCAGTTGCAAGCAGCCAGGGATGCGCTTGATGCGATGAAAGATGCCTTGGCGGCGGCGCAGGCACGGCTGGCCGAGCGCGACGACATCATGGCGATGCTGGCGGCGTCAAAAGCGGCGCCGCGTGAGCAGGCGGCCAAGAAGGCGGGAAGAATAGGGCGCCTCGTTGGCGAGCAGGACGAGCAGTTGCCAGGTTTCAACGAACCTGAGGTTGAGCGGAGCGATCCGGCTGCAACTCGATAAACTCCGGGAGTTCGTCACGATGAATCCGGGCCCGTTGCGGATCCTGCGCGCGTTCGGGATGGTGCCTGCCAGTTTTCAGATCAAAGCCACGTTGCTGCGCGCCATGCTCAATTACCTCCAGGCCGCGTCTGAAGTCATCGCGCAGGTCGGGGATATCGTCGCACAGCGCCACGGCATCGCGGGTTGCCCGCCCGGCATGCAACAGATCGAGATTGGTTTTGCGCATGAGGCGCGCGTCAACATCATCTGCGCGGGCGTCCTTCGGGATTACCAAGCCCCGGGAAATGACCGGGGGTCGTATTGCAGGGCAGTGCCAAGCGCGATCGCCTGCAACCATTCTGGCACGCTGTGCCCGGCTTTGGCCTCTGCCTCTGCCATGCAGGCGGCGCGGCGGCGCTGCTCGGCCTCTGTCTTCGCCAGATCCCTCTCGCGCTGCGTGATCTGCCAGATCCGCTTTGCA
This sequence comes from uncultured Alphaproteobacteria bacterium, assembly GCA_963715835.1. Taxonomy (GTDB): domain Bacteria; phylum Pseudomonadota; class Alphaproteobacteria; order Rhodobacterales; family Rhodobacteraceae; genus Seohaeicola. The sequence continues at coordinate 25,851 of CAVQSH010000002.1, forward strand.
AAGCCGATGAGCCAGTCGCGGGCGGGCTGAATGAACCGTTCGCAACATGGAATCAGGAAGGGGGTCGCCGAACTCATGGCCGAACGCGGGGCCACTGAGTATGAGATCATGTCTGCATTCGGCTGGACCGAACCGAAGACTGCATCGGTCTACACTAAAAAGTTCAGACGCAGGGAAGCGGCAAGCGCCGCCAAAAATCGGATGACATCGACATGATGTGGACCACGCTCAACACTTCGTGGTCCATATTTCCGCGCAACATGCAGTAAAATAATGATTTTTTGGAGATGTTGGCAGCCCGTAGGGAAGTCGAACCCCTCTTTTCAGGTTGAAAACCTGACGTCCTAACCGATAGACGAACGGGCCATGCCTTGGCGTGAGGCGGTGTTTAGGCAAAGCGCCGTGCCGGTGCAAGCAGAAATTTTCGTGTTTTGTCAGAATTTTCGTGAACACGTCCTGCGGTGGGGCCTGGGCGTCGCGCCGCCTGTCCTTGCGCGCGTATCTGCCGTTCCCGGGTCCTGCCGGGCGGGTCATCCGTTGGCGCGGGCGGCGTCCTCAAGGCGAAGCTGGACGCTCTGTCGTCCGCCCCAGCGGTTGATTTCCAGCCGACCGGCCAGATGGAAACGCGCCCCGCCATGGGCCTCCAGCGCCGGGCCGAGGGGGCCGTCATAGGCCCCGAACATGATCCCTTCCAGCCGCGCGCCCAGACCGTCACCAAAGCTCAGCTTCAGATGGCTCTCGCCGATGCGCTTGGCGAAATGAATCACCACATCGGCAAAGGCGAAACGCGGGGCAGGGGCGCCTGCGCCGAAGGGGCCGGCGGCCTCGATCCGCTCGATCAGTTCGACCGTGGCGGCCCCCGGCATCAGCATCCCGTCCAGCTTCAGATCGGCAGGGCCACCGGTGCCGGCACCCTGCCGCGCCAGCAGCTCGCCCAGCCGCGCCATGGCGGGTTCCAGCTGGTCGCGCGCCACGGTCAGCCCGGCGGCCATCTTGTGCCCGCCGCCCTTGATCAGAAGACCCTCGGCGGCAACCCGCTGGATCGCCGCGCCCAGATCCACGCCCGCGACCGAGCGGCCCGATCCCTTGCCCTCGGCCCCGTCCAGACCGATCACAACGGCGGGGCGGCCCGTCGCCTCCTTCAGGCGCGCAGCCACGATGCCCACGACGCCCGGATGCCAGCCTTCGCCCGCCGCCCAGACCAGCGGGCCGTCCAGCCCCCGTGCCTCGGCCTGCGCGAGGGCGGAGGCGCGCACCGCCGCCTCGATCTCGCGGCGCTCGGTGTTCAGGTGGTCCAGCTCTGCCGCCATCCGCTGCGCCTCGGCCGGGGTGTCGCAGGCCAGCAGCCGCGCGCCCAGATCGGCCTTGCCGATGCGCCCCCCGGCATTGACGCGCGGGCCCAGCAGGAACCCCAGGTGATAGGTCGAGGGCGGCCCGTCCATCCGCGCCACATCGGCCAGAGCGACCAGACCGGGCCGTTCGCGCCGGGCCATCACGCGCAGGCCCTGCCGCACCAGGGCGCGGTTCACACCGACCAGCGGCGCGACATCCGCCACCGTCGCCAGCGCCACCAGATCCAGCAGCGCCATCAGGTCGGGCCCCTGCCGCCCGGCCTCGCGCAGCTGGCGGTTCGCCTCGACCAGCATCAGAAAGACCACGGCAGCGGCACAGAGATGCGCCAGATCGCCGGTCTCGTCCTGCCGGTTGGGGTTCACCACCGCCAGCGCGGGGGGCAGGGTCTCGGCCCCGAGGTGATGGTCCAGCACGACCACATCCGCGCCCACCGCCGCCGCGATGGGGCCATGGGACAGCGTGCCGCAATCGACGCAGAGGATCAGGTCATGGTCCTGCGCGAGGGCCGCCATCGCAGGCTCGTTCGGCCCGTAACCCTCGTCGATGCGGTCCGGCACATAGAGCGTGGCCGATTGCCCCATCTGGCGCAGCCACAGGATGAGCAGCGCCGCCGAACTGCCGCCATCCACGTCATAATCCGCGAATACCGCGATCCGCTGCCGCCCGGCCACTGCCGCCACGAAACGGGCCGCCGCCTTTTCCATGTCGCGCAAGGATCGCGGATCGGGCAGCAGGTCGCGCAACTGCGGTTCCAGAAATCCCGCCGCCTCGGCCGCCGTCACGCCGCGCCGCGCCAGCACCAGCGCCAGCGCATCGGGCAGGCCGGTGTCCTGGGTGATCGCCTCGGCCTGCCGGGCGACTTCGGTATCGGGGCCGACCCAGCGCCGCCCGCCCAGCGAGTGATCGACGCCCAGAAAGCTCATCCCCTGAAAGCTCATGCCCGAACCGCTCATGCGCGCGCGCCTGCTTCTTCTTGCCCTAAATATCCGCAGGGGGGATCGCCGCACCACATGCGGCGTGGTCGAACGCCGTTCGGCCTGAGAGGCGGGCAGCCCCGGTCTATCAGGGCCTCAGCCCTCACACCGTCTCGATCCTGAGGGCGACGGGCGCGTCCGTGACCACATCGGTTCCCGCGATGGCCTCCAAAGCCTCGTCCAGTGCCGTCGCGCATGGTCTTGTGTGTCACGATCAGCACCGGGGCGGTGTCGTTGACGTGATCGTATTGCCGCATCCGGTGGATCGACACGCCGGCGTTGCCCAGGATCGCCGCGACCTTGGCCAGCGCGCCCGGTTTGTCGCGCAGACCCATGCGCAGGTAGAACGGGGCAGGCGTGGCCGAGCGGGCAGGCGGGGCAGTGGTCAGGCCGGCCGCAGGCTGGCCGAAGACGGGCAGGCGGAAGCCGCGCGCGATGTCGCAGACATCGCCCATCACCGCGCTGGCGGTCGGGCCTTCGCCCGCGCCCGCGCCACGCAGCACGATCTGGCCCACGGCATCGCCTTCGATCACCACCATGTTGGTGCCGCCCTCCAGCTGTCCCAGCGGGCTGTTGGCGGGCACGAGGCAGGGCGACATCCGCTGTTCCAGCCCGCGCCCGGTCATCTGCGCCACGCCCAGAAGCTTGATGCGGTAGCCCATGTCGGCGGCCTGGCGGATATCCTCGAGGCTGACACGCTGGATGCCTTCCAGTTCGATACCGTCGAAATCCACCCGCGTGCCGAAGGCGATGGCCGAGAGCAGCGCCAGCTTGTGGCCCGCGTCGATGCCGCCCACATCCAGATTGGGATCGGCCTCGAGATAGCCCAGCTTGTGCGCCTCCTCGAACAGGGTGTTGTAGCCCTGTCCGGTCGCCTCCATCCGGGTCAGGATATAGTTGCAGGTGCCGTTCATGACGCCCATCACGCGGGTGATGCGGTTGGCGGCCAGCCCCTCGGTCAGGGCCTTGATGACGGGGATGCCGCCCGCGACAGCCGCCTCGAAGCGGATCACGCGTGCCTGCGGCGTCGGCCGCCTCGGCCAGCGCCTGTCCATGGATGGCCAGCATCGCCTTGTTGGCGGTGACCACATCCTTGCCTGCGGCGATGGCGGCCTCGGTCGCGGCCTTGGCCGGGCCGTCCGATGCCGCCCATCAACTCGACAAAGACATCCACATCGCTCGCGGGTGGCAAGGGCGACGGGATCGTCTTCCCAGGCAAAGCCCTTGAGAGAGACGCCGCGATCCTTGTCGCGCGTCCGGGCTGAAATGGCCGAAATCTCGATCTTGCGCCCGGTGCGCGCGGCCAGCAGATCGGCCTGCTGCTTGACGATCTTGACGACACCGATGCCGACAGTGCCCAATCCGGCAATGCCAAGGCGCAGGGGTTGGGTCATCGGGGCCTCCGTAAAATCTGTGATCAGCCGCGATGTATCGGGTTCGGATCATGCTTGCAACGGCGCGGCGCGCCTTTTGCATCACCTTGCGGCTCAGGGCTGCGTGGTTGGCACGCCCGCCTGCATCCGGTCGCGTGTCGTCTGATCGAGGCCGGTGGCGCGCAGGGCATCGGCCCGACGCTCCAGCGCGGCCACGCGATCCTCCAGATCGGTCTGGGTCTCGGGCTGGATCGCCGGATCTGTCGTTCCCGCCAGCAACTGCTCGGCGGGCACAAGCGCGGGATAGTCCTGTTCCGCATCCGAAGCGGTCAGACGGCCGTCCAGATCCGGAAACGTGGTGCAGCCCGCCAGCATGACGACGACCGCCAAGGCAAGCCGGAGTCGCCTGCCCTCGGGTGCGGGGCGGGCCCCGCAGGCGCGTGTCGGACAGAGGAGGGCGGATGCAGACATGCGGTCGGCTCTTTCAGAGGCTTCCCTGTCATGCAACAGCGCCGCGCGTTTCGCAAGGCGGGCCGTGCTGTGCGCGCGCGCGCAAGCCGGGCTTTGATCTGAACGTCTGTTCAGTTATGACGGTGTCATGGCACGCACCATCGGCTCTCATTCCGACATCACCGGCCCGCGCGTCGCGCAGGCGGCGCTGCGGCTTTTCGCGCGTCACGGCTATGCCGCGGTGTCGATGCGCCAGATCGCGGCCGAGGTGGGCGTGCAGGCCGGCGCGCTCTACAATTACACGCCCGACAAGCAGAGCCTGCTGTTCGACCTGATGCGCGGGCATATGGACGAATTGCTGGCGGCGCGGGCTGCCCTGCCGCCGTCCGAGGGTCCGCTGGCGCGGCTTGAGGATTTCACCCGCTTTCACATCCGCTTCCATCTGGAACGGCCTGACGCCGTCTTTGTCTCCTACATGGAGTTGCGCAACCTGACGCCCGAGAATTTCACGGTGATCGAAGGGCTGCGCCGCCTTTATGAGGACGAGCTGGAAGCCATCCTGCGCGCAGGCGTGGCTGCGGGTCTTTTCGGGGTGACGGATACCAAGATCACCACCCTTGCCGTGATCGCCATGCTGACGGGCGTGACGACATGGTATCGCGCGCAGGGCCGTCTGAGCGTGGCGCAGGTCGAGACGATCTATTGGGACATGGTGCGCAAGGCGGTGGCCGCCTGACAGGGCGATCCCCTCTCGCCTCAAGCGGCGACCTGCGCTAGGAGAGCGGCAGGACAGCCGCCAACAGGATTGCAGGACAGATGCGACAGGACAGACACTCCGAGATTCTGGCCACGGTTTCGGCCTCGGCGCCGCGCCGCATGCTGGGCATCGTCGTTCTGGCGATTCTGGGCGGCTTGTTGATCTATGCCGGGCTGACGCAGCCGCCCGAGGCGCTGGGCTGGCAGATCGTGCTGCTGGCGACAGGGGGCACCACGCTGTTTCTGACCGAACGGATGCGCCGGGCCACCGTGGTCACGCTGGAACTGACCCGCGACGGGCTGCGCGATACCGAAGGCAGGGTGCTGGCGCGGCTTGACCAGATCCAGAGCGTGAACCGGGGCATGTTCGCCTTCAAGCCCTCGAACGGGTTCGTGCTGACCACCCGCGACGCGCAGGCACGGCACTGGAACCCGGGTCTGTGGTGGCGCGTGGGGCGGCGTGTCGGCGTCGGTGGTGTCACGCCTGCGGCGCAGACCAAATACATGGCCGACATGATCCAGACCCTGCTGGACGAGCGCCGGACGGAACAGGGCTGACGGATCAGCCCTGCAGGTCCTGTGTCGGTCTGCGTCTGTCTCAGGCCTCGTATTTCACCTGCGGTGCGAAACGCGGCCGGGTGAAGACGAAGTTGTAGAGATATTGCCGATTGATGCCGACATTGAAGGGCGGATTGTAGTCGGCCCATGTCTCGACAAGGATCAGGCGCTCGTTGTCGGGCACCGCGGGAAGACGGTTCTGCATGGCCAGGATATCGGCATTGGTCAGCACCGGAACGCCGCCGCGCTGGTGCGACCAGTCGCGGTAGAACCGGTTCTGTGCCGCGTTGAAATAGACCACGGTCACCCGCATGCTGGGCGTCAGGGTCGAGCGCGCCAGTTCCCCGAACAGGTTGGCCGCCCCGTCAAGATAGGCCGCGTTGATCGGCACGACCTCGCGCGAAATCATGTCGCCGATGGTGAAGGCGGCCTTCACGTTCAGGCTGTTCTGCCGATAGGCGTCAAAGATCACCAGCATCGACAACATTGCCCAGAACAGGATGGGGAACATGATGACGGCCTCGACGGTCAGCAGAGCCGCGCGCGTCGCGGGCAAAGCGTTGCAGCCTGTCCTGCAAAGTTCTGATCAACATCGGTGTCATCTCGGCTCCTGCACGAATGCGGTGGAAGAGATCATGGCGGTATAGCCGATTCACGCTGTTGCTCTTCAGATCCCGGCCAAGGCCGGACAGCGGGAAGATCGGCTCGAACATGGCGCAGATGCGCAGCAGCATCATCTCGTTCTCCATGCCGTTGGTGAAGGTGCGGACGGGCTGCACCTCTTCGGCCTGGTTGATGCAGTCGAAATCCGCGGGCGGCGGTGTCCAGTTGCGCAGGTCCATGCGGATCATCTCGATCTTCACGTTGTCCTCGCAGTCCGGGATGGCACCGGCGCGTGCGCAGATCGTATCGCGGATCTGGGCGATATTGCGGGGCGGTGCCTGTTCCCAGGCGGATGTCGCGCACGGTCAGGTCGACCGCACGGTCCAGCAAGGTGTGGCGCATCGTGATGAAGCCGATCTCGACGGACGAGACCAGCAGGATCACGAACAGCGGGAACAGGATCGCGAATTCCACGGTGGCATTGCCATCCTCGCGGCGCAGGAAGCGCCCGGGGTGCAGCTTGCGCGCAAGGCGCTTCGCGTGATCGAACAAGGGCCGGGTCATTGTGTCAGCCTCAGCTTGCGGATGGATGTGGCGATCGAGGAAAAGGCGCTGGCGATTTCCAGACCGTCCACGTCAAAGGCATGGTTGGGCGAGCTTGCGCAGTCGCGCAGCAGGTTGCGACCGATCGTCGGGGCTTCGAAGGCGACGGTGTAGATGACGACACCCTGCTCCTTGACGCGGCTGCACAGGTTCAGCAGGCGGTTGTTCATGGTCGACACCTCATGCGGACCGGACCCGATCACCGTGCCCTCACGGGTGCGCAGCATGTCGATCCAGCTGTTCAGCGAGCCACCCAGGGCGCGACGGTAAAGCTGGTTCGCCACCCACTGCACGCGCAGCTCCTGCCAGACGGTCTCCCAGTTCAGGCGGATGGCATCGCCGTCGGAATAGACGTCCGTGCAGACCCGACGCCAGCCGCTGCCCGTGCAGGACTGGGTGATGCTGCCGCCCCATGGAACGGCGCTCCAGCTGTTGGTGTGCGGGATCTAGAACTTGTTGCTGCCGCTGACGCCCGCGTGGAAGATCGAATAGCGGTCATCGTCAGTGTTGCGATAGATGGTCGACGGACCGGACCGGAAGCCGTCGTTGACGTATTCGTTCGGCCAGTGTTCCCCATCGGTCATCAGCACGATGACCTTCAGAACCTCGGGGTCGTTGTAGTCCAGCGGCCGGCCCGAAAAGGGAGCGATCACCTTGTTCTCGGCCACCAGTTCGCGTCACGACAGGGCGCGCGCTGGGATCCAGCAGGGCGCTGCCCCAGCGCATGCCCGCGTCGATCGAGGTCGCGCCGACAGGTTGCAGGCTGTCGATATGGCCCTTCAGCTGAAGCACGTTGTTGTTGTGCACGCGGATCCGGTTCACCGGGTTGGCGTCACACCAGCGGTTCGAGCTCGAGGGCGTCATGCTGGACGTGCTGTAGCTGGAACTGGTGTTCGAGCTGTTGTAGGTATCCGCGAAGACATGCTGCGGCATCGGCAGGGTGCGCGACAGCGCGGCCGACGTGTAGACCGACGTGGGCAGGTCCACGCAGTAGCTGTTGTTGTGGCGGTTGGTGATGTTGTACTTGTCGATCAGGTCGGGACCGACGTTGACCTGCCCGTTATAGGGCACGATCGAGATCGACACCTTGTCTTGCTCGGTATTGGCAAAGATCGCGTCGATGAACTGGCCGCCGGCGGTGCGCAGGTTGCCGATCTTGCCGTTGGACGCCATCGAGCCCGATACGTCCAGCACCAGCGAAATCTCGACCGCATCGACGCGCTCTTCCGCGGCGCCCGCAGCAGGGGCGCTCATCGTTTCGACGCCCAGCATGTGGATCAGCTGCGTGTTGATCGTCTTGCGCGCGGTCGCGCTGACCGACGCGATAGCCCAGGCCTTCGGCTGACAGTCACGCCCGTGACCGTGCCGCCAAGACCGGATTTGGCGAAATATTCGTTGACCACAGCTGTCGGGATCCATGGTCTGGTCGATGTCCGCCGCCGCAAGAACGGCGCGGTCCAGCGTGCTTTGCAGCTTGGCGCGCTCCATCTCGAAACGCATCATGTCGACACCGAGAGCGCCCAGGAGCACGATCATCAGGAACATGAAGACCGAGAAGATGACGATGGCCCCGTCCTCGTCCCGCCGGAAGCGGTCAAGGCTCCAGCCACGTCTTGCCGTGCGGCGGGGGCCATCTGGCGCCCTGCGTTCTCCGGCCGGTTGGCAGGACGGTCGGATCGTGGGAGAAGTGTTTGTCATCTGATGAACCACTTTGCCTCGAATCAACCCGCCGAACGATCGGAACGGCAGGATCGCAGGAAATTCTGCACAGACTGATGAATGCCTCAGGACTATGGCCATAATTTGGCTGTTCGGCAAAATTTTCCGTTCTTTTACATGGGTTTGAGGATTTTATCCTGCGATTTTCCGCGGATTGTTGCCTGCCCGGAAACACGATGGCGGGGATCGGGCTTTATCCTGTCCGGCGTGGACGGCCCTGCCACGCCCCCGGGGCGGCCTGTGGAGGGGGTCCGTCGCAGGCTTGCGTCCTGCGGTCATCTGGCTGTTTGGGCGAATGGCCTGTTCTGCGGCAAGGATGGATAAAAAGCTGCACGAAATCCGGGCAACTGGTAACTCTTGCTTCAGCCATGGCCGCGATAGCATGGCGCAAGGGCAGCACGGCCCACGACGACAGAGGGAGAGACACGCATGACCGAATCGCAGCTTCCGCGACAACGTCGATCTGATGTTCAACCGCGCCGTGGCGCTGATGGACCTGCCGCCGGGGCTGGAGGAAAAGATCCGCGTCTGCAACTCGACCTATACGGTGCGCTTCGGGGTGCGGCTGCGCGGGCAGATCCAGACCTTCACCGGCTATCGCTCGGTCCATTCCGAACATATGGAACCGGTCAAGGGCGGCATCCGCTATTGCCATGGGCGTCAATCAGGACGAGGTGGAGGCGCTGGCGGCGCTGATGACCTACAAATGCGCGCTGGTCGAGGCGCCCTTCGGCGGCTCCAAGGGCGGGTTGCGGATCGACCCGCGCCAGTATGACGAACACGAGCTGGAACTGATCACCCGCCGCTTCGCCTATGAGCTGATCAAGCGCGACCTGATCGACCCGGCCCAGAACGTGCCCGCCCCCGACATGGGCACGGGCGAGCGCGAGATGGCCTGGATCGCCGATCAATATGCGCGGATGAACACCACCGACATCAACGCGCGCGCCTGCGTCACCGGCAAGCCGCTGAATGCGGGCGGCATCGCCGGGCCGGGTCGAGGCGACGGGGCGGGGCGTGCAATATGCGCTGCGCGAGTTCTTCCGCCATCCCGAAGACATGGCGGCGGCGGGCCTGACCGGTTCGCTGGACGGCAAGCGCGTGGTCGTGCAGGGCCTTGGCAACGTGGGCTATCACGCGGCCAAGCTTTCTGCGCGACGAGGATGGCTGCAAGATCATCGGCATCATCGAACGCGACGGTGCGCTGGTCGATGAACGCGGTCTGGATGTCGATGCGGTGCGCGACTGGATCGCCAAACACGGCGGCGTCAAGGGCTTTCCCGGCGCCGAATATGTCGAGAACGGCGCCGCGGTGCTGGAACAGGACTGCGACATCCTGATCCCCGCCGCACTGGAAGGCGTGATCCATCTCGGCAATGCCGAGCGGATCAAGGCCCCCCTGATCATCGAGGCGGCGAACGGACCGATCACCGCCGGGGCCGATGACATCCTGCGCGAGAAGGGCACGGTCATCATCCCCGACATGTATGCCAACGCAGGCGGTGTGACCGTGTCCTATTTCGAATGGGTCAAGAACCTCAGCCATATCCGCTTTGGCCGGATGCAGCGCCGCGCCGAGGAGGCGCGGACACCAGCTGCTGATCGACGAGCTGGAACGCCTGGACCGCTACCTGGGCGATGCCTGGGCGCTGCGCCCGCCTTCAAGGAGAAATACCTGCGCGGCGCGGACGAGCTGGAACTGGTGCGCTCGGGCCTCGATGACACGATGCGGATCGCCTATCAGTCGATGCGCGAGGTCTGGCACGCGCGCGACGACGTCAAGGATCTGCGGACGGCGGCCTATCTCGTCTCGATCGGCAAGGTGGCGGCCAGCTACCGCGCCAAGGGGCTCTGACACGGACCGCTTCGCCGCCTGAACCGGGCGGCGGAGCGACCATCCCGCTTCTTTGTCGCACAAGCATTATGCGACGAACTCTGTCGCGAACGGGCAAGGCTTTTGCGATTGGCTGTTGAAGACTCGTCCGCGAACCGGTTCATTGACCGGAACAGAGGGGACAGGGATCATGCGCTTTTCGGGCCTTCGCGTGCTCAAGGAAGGGCTGACCGGCAACCGGGGCTGGAGGCCGCATTGGCGCGACCCCGCGCCGAAGCCCGAATATGACATCGTCATCATCGGTGGCGGCGGGCATGGCCTGTCGACCGCCTATTACCTGGCGCGCGAACACGGGCTGACCAATATCGCCGTGCTGGAAAAGGGCTATCATCGGCGGCGGCAATGTCGGGCGCAACACCACCATCGTGCGCGCCAACTATTTCCTGCCGGGCAATTCGGAATTCTACAGCCATTCGCTGAAGCTCTGGGAGGGGCTGGAGGCCGATCTGAACTACAACGTGATGCATTCGCAGCGCGGCCTGATCAACCTGTTCCATTCCGACGGGCAGCGCGACGCCTTCGCCCGGCGCGGCAATGCGATGATCAACCAGGGCGACGATGCGATCCTGCTGGACCGCGAGGGCGTGCGCAAACATCTGCCCTATCTCGATTTCGACAACACCCGCTTTCCGATCTATGGCGGGCTGCTGCACCCGCGCGGCGGCACCGCGCGCCATGATGCGGTGGCCTGGGGCTATGCGCGCGGCGCCGACCAGCGCGGCGTCGACCTGATCCAGAATTGCGAAGTCACCGGCATCGACATCGAAAACGGCGTGGTGAACGGCGTGCAGACCACGCGCGGCGCGATCCGCGCCAAGAAGGTGGGCATCGTCGTCGCGGGCCGCTCGGGCCAGGTGGCGGCGATGGCGGGGATGCGCCTGCCGATCGAAAGCCATGTCCTGCAGGCCTTCGTCACCGAGGGGCTGAAACCCGTGATCGACCATGTCGTCAGCTTCGGCATGGGGCATTTCTACATCAGCCAGTCCGACAAGGGCGGGCTGGTCTTCGGCGGCGATCTGGATTTCTACGCCTCCTACGCCAGCGCGGGGCAACCTGCCCATGACCGAACATGTGATGGAGGCGGGCATGACCCTGATGCCGATGATCGGCAAGGCCCGGGTGCTGCGCTCCTGGGGCGGGATCATGGACATGACGCCCGACGGCAGCCCGATCATCGACAAGACCCAGATCGAGGGGCTCTATCTCAACTGCGGCTGGTGCTACGGCGGGTTCAAGGCGGTGCCGGGCTCGGGCTTTTCCTTTGCCCATCTGATGGCCACCGACCGCCATCACGACCCCGCCGCGCAGGTTCCGGCTGGACCGGTTCCGCACCGGGCGCGGGCTGATGGATGAGGAAGGCACCGGCTCGCAGCACAATCTGCACTAGGGGGCTGCAGGCCGGATCACGCAACATGAAGACCGGGGCCAGACCCCGCAAGGACGGACGCAGACATGCGGATCACCTGCCCGATCTGCGGCGAACGGGACCGGCGCGAGTTCTCCTATCAGGGCGATGCCGTCGCGCTGCGCCGTCCTGCGGCCGATGACACGCCCGAGGCCTGGGACGCCTACCTGCACCTCGCGACAACCCCGCCGGGGTGACCCGCGACCTGTGGTATCACGAGACCGGCTGCGGCGCCTGGCTGGTGGTGGACGCGCAACACGGTGACCCATGAGGTTCTGGGCGCGGAACTGGCCTCGGCCAGCGCAGGGGGTGCCGCATGAGGCTGGGCAAGGGCGGGCTGATCGACCGCGGCCAGCGGATCAGCTTCCGCTTCGACGGGCACCGCTACGAGGGGTTCGCGGGCGACACGCTGGCCTCGGCGCTTCTGGCCAATGACATCCGGCTGATGGCGCGGTCCTTCAAGTACCACCGCCCGCGCGGCGTGCTGACCGCCGGATCGGAAGAGCCCAACGCGCTGGTCACCATCGGGGCAGGGCGCGGCGCAGGAGCCCAACGTGCGCGCCACCACGCAGGAGCTTCACGACGGGCTGGACGCGCGCTCAGCCAGAACGCCTGGCCCTCGCTGGGTCTGGACCTGCTGGCGGTCAACGATCTGGCCTCGCCCTTTCTGGCGGCGGGCTTCTACTACAAGACCTTCATGTGGCCGCGCGCCTTCTGGGAAAAGCTCTACGAGCCGGTGATCCGCCGCGCGGCCGGTCTGGGCGCGCTGTCCGGGCAGGCCAATGCGGATCGCTACGAGAAGGCCTTTGCCCATTGCGACCTGCTGGTGATCGGGGCAGGGCCTGCCGGGCTGATGGCGGCGCTGACGGCCGCGCGCGCCGGGGCCGATGTGATCCTGTGCGACGAGGATACGCGCACGGGCGGGCGGCTGAACGCCGAAACCCACGAGGTGGACGGCCAGCCCGGGGCGGACTGGGCCGCCGCTGTCACCGCCGAACTGGCCGCGATGCCGCAATGTGCGGCTGATGACCCGCACCACCGTGACCGGCGCCTATGATCAGGGCACCTACGGCGCGCTGGAAAAGCTGTCGCCCGCCGTGGCCGCGCGCCCCGGTGCTCCGCGAGAGACCTTCTGGCGCATCGTCGCCCGCCGCGCCGTGCTGGCCGCCGGCGCGCTGGAACGCCCTGTCGCGTTTCGCAACAACGACCGGCCCGGCGTCATGATGGCCGGGGCCGTGCGCGCCTATGTCAACCGCTGGGCGGTCAGCCCCGGGCCAGGCCGTCACCGTCTTCGGCAACAACGACGACGCCCATCGCACCGCCGCCGATCTGATCGCGGCAGGCGTGCATGTCGCCGCCCTGATCGACAGCCGCCCGGATGCCACCACCGATCTGGATATCCCCTTCTACAAGGGCGCGCAGGTCTGTGACGCCCATGGCCGCAAGCGGCTTGAGGCGGTCAGCATCGCCACCGACATCCGGCATCGAAAAGCTGCGCACCGATTGCCTTGCCATGTCCGGCGGCTGGAACCCGACGGTGCATCTGACCTGCCACATGAACGGGCGGCCCACCTGGGATGCGGGCCTTGCCAGCTTCGTGCCCACCCCCGGTGCCATTCCGGGTCTGGTGGCCGCAGGGGCCTGCAACGGCACCATGTCCACCGCATGGCTGTCTGGCCGAGGGCGCGCGGGTCGCCGCCGCGACGCTGGCCGATCTGGGCTTCAAGGCGGCAGAGCACACCCTTCCGCAGGCCGAGGATGCGCCCTACCGGATCACCCCGCTCTGGACCGTGCCGGGCAAGGGGCGCGCCTGGCTCGATTTCCAGAACGACGTGACGGTCAAGGATGTGAAACAGGCGGCCGCGGAAAACTTCCGCTCGGTCGAACACATGAAGCGCTATACCACGCAGGGCATGGCGACCGATCAGGGCAAGAACTCCAACGTCGCGGCCCTGGCGGTGCTGGCCGATGCCACCGGGCGCGGCATCCCCGAGACCGGCACGACCACCTTCCGCCCGCCTTACGTCCCCGTCACCATCGCCGCGATGGGCGCGGGCGGGCAGGGCAAGGGCTTTGCGCCGCAGCGCTTCACCACCAGCCACACCGCCAGCGTGGCGCGCGGCGCCCCGATGATCGAGGCGGGGCTGTGGTATCGCCCCAGCTATTTCCCCAAGGCGGGCGAGACGACATGGCGGCAGTCCTGCGACCGCGAGGTCACTATGGTGCGCAATGCCGTCGGCATCTGCGACGTCTCCACCCTCGGCAAGATCGACATCCAGGGGCCGGATGCGGGGCAGTTGCTGGATTTCGTCTATACCAACATCTTCTCGACCCTGCCCGTGGGCCGCGTCCGCTATGGTCTGATGCTGCGCGAGGATGGCCATGTCATGGATGACGGCACCACCGCGCGGCTGGGACCGGATCACTATGTCATGACCACCACCACCGCCGCCGCCGGGCAGGTGATGCGCCATCTGGACTTCGTGCATCAGGCGCTGCGCCCCGATCTGGATGTCAGCTTCTGCTCGGTCACCGAGCATTGGGCGCAATTCGCCGTGGCGGGGCCGAAATCGCGCGATCTGCTGAACGGGCTGCTGGATACGCCCATCGACGACGCCACATGGCCCTTCATGGCCTGTGGCGCGGTCACGGTGCAGGGCGTGGCAGGGCGGCTCTTCCGCATCTCGTTCTCGGGCGAACATGCCTATGAGATCGCGGTGCCCGCGCGCTATGGCGAAAGCCTGTTCCGCGCGCTGCTGGCCAAGGCCGAGGCGCTGGGCGGCGGGGCCTACGGGATGGAGGCGCTGAACGTGCTGCGGATCGAAAAGGGGTTCATCACCCATGCCGAGATCCACGGCCGCATCACGGCCTTCGACATCGGGATGGAGCGGATGATGTCCGCGAAAAAGGATTTCATCGGCAAGGCCGCGGCCGCGCGCCCCGGTCTGGTCGATCCCGACCGCGAACAGCTTGTCGGTCTGAAACCCGTGGGGGCCGTCAAGCAACTGACCGCAGGCGCGCATCTTTTCGACCGCGACGCCCCGGCGGTGCGCGAGAACGATCAGGGCTATGTCACCTCGGTCGGCTTCTCGCCCACGCTCGAGACCTTCCTCGGTCTGGCCTTCCTGAAACAGGGCCGCGCCCGGCATGGCGAGGTGATCCGCATGGTCGATCACCTGCGCGGGATCGAGACCCTGTGCGAGGTCTGCGATCCGGTGTTTTTCGATCCCGAAGGAGGGCGCGCCCGTGGCTGAGACTGTGGCTGAACTGTGGCTGAACCTGCACCGCGCCTGTCGGCGACCACACCCTGCGCGGGCCTCTTGCCGCTGCGCATCGGCACAGTCACCGCGACCGAGGAGATGCCAGACCACCTGACGGCGCTGGCCCCTGCGAAAGGGCTTGGCGCGGCGCTCAAGTCCGCGCACGGGCTGGACGTTGCCGGAACCCGGCCGCGCCACCGGGACCGAGGCCGCCCGCGCGATCTGGTTCGGTCGCGCCCATGTGCTGCTGATGGGGCCCGCGCCCGATCCGGCGCTGGCGGGTCATGCGGCGCTGACCGATATCAGCGATGGCTGGGCGGTCGTGCGGCTGGAAGGTGCAGGGGCGACGCAGGTACTGGCCCGGCTCACCCCCATCGACCTGCGCGCCCAGGTGTTCCAGCCCGGTCACACGGCGCGGACCGAACTTTTTCACATGCAGGCCTCCATCACGCGGCTGGACGCGGATGCCTTTCTGATCATGGTGTTCCGCTCGATGGCCAGGACGCTGGTGCATGACCTCAGGACAGCGATGGAGGGGGTTGCGGCCCGCAGCGGGGCCTGACATTTTACGGCCAACCCCTGTTACACGAAGGTTGCCTCTCATGATGCGCTCCGTTGCCCTGATCACCGCCAGCCTGCTTGCCGTCGGTGGCACCACCGCCCAAGCCGAATCCGATGCCGAGCGTGCGGCCCGCTGCGCCGGACAGGCGCAGATCGTGGCCCGCGCCGTCAGCCTGCGCGCAGGTGGCACCGACGAAGGCGCTACCACCGCCCAGCTTGAGGCCAGCGACAGCGGGATCGACCCGAAATACGCCCCCTCCGTCTCGATCCTCGTCGGCTGGATCTATACCCTGCCGACCGATCAGATGACGCCCGAGGTGGCGACCGCCTTCGAAACCCAGTGCCTCGGCTACAAGCCCTGAGCACGCCGGTCGGCGGCCTTCGATATCCACAGATGATCGCGCAGGCGGCCATGGCATTGCCGGGGACGAGCGCCTATAGTTGACGGCATGAGTTTGCCACCCGGTTTCCTTGACGAATTGCGCACCCGCACCAGCCTGTCGCAGGTGGTCGGGCGCAAGGTCATGTGGGACATGCGCAAGTCCAATCAGGGCAAGGGCGACATGTGGGCGCCATGCCCCTTCCATCAGGAAAAAAGCGCGTCTTTCCATGTGGATGACCGCAAGGGCTATTACTACTGCTTCGGCTGCCACGCCAAGGGCGACGCGCTGTCCTTCGTGCGCGAGACGGAAAACGTGGGCTTCATGGAAGCGGTCGAGATTCTGGCGCGCGAGGCGGGGATGCAGATGCCCGCCCGCGATCCGCAGGCCCAGCAGAAGGCCGACCGGCGCAGCCAGCTTGTCGAGGTGATGGAACAGGCCGCGCAGTTCTTCGCCCTGCAACTGCGCACCGGGGCGGCGGGACCCGCGCGCGACTACCTGACGAAACGCGGGCTGAAACCCGAGGCGCTGGAGCGGTTCGGGATCGGCTTTGCCCCGGATGGCTGGCAGAACCTCTGGGATCATCTGACCGCCAAGGGCGTGACCGAGGATCTGATCCTTGCCGCTGGCCTTGCCAAACCCTCCAGCACCGGCAAGCGGCCCTATGACGTCTTCCGTAACCGCATCATGTTCCCCATCCGCGATGTGCGCGGGCGCTGCATCGCCTTTGGCGGGCGCGCGATGGACCCCAATGACAACGCGAAATACCTCAACTCGCCCGATACCGAGCTTTTCGACAAGAGCCGCACCCTCTACAACCACGCCCCCGCGCGCGAGGCGGCGGGCAAGGGCAAGCCGCTGATCGTGGCCGAAGGCTATATGGATGTGATCGCGCTGTCCGAGGCCGGGTTCACCGCCGCCGTCGCGCCGCTGGGCACCGCCGTCACCGACACGCAGCTGCAACTGCTGTGGCGCATCGCGCCCGAACCGATCATCGCGCTGGATGGCGACAACGCGGGCATCAAGGCCGCGATGCGGGTGATCGACCTTGCCCTGCCGCTGCTGGAGGCGGGCCAATCCCTGCGCTTCGCGGTCATGCCGGATGGCAAGGACCCCGACGATCTGATCCGCGCGGGCGGGGCAGGGGCCATGCAGGCGCTGCTGGATCAGGCGATCCCGATGGTCGATCTGCTCTGGCGGCGCGAGACGGAAGGTCAGGTCTTCGACAGCCCGGAACGCCGCGCCACGCTGGACAAGGCGCTGCGCGAAAAGATCAAGCTGATCAAGGACCCGTCGATCCGCGCCCATTACGGCGAGGCGATCAAGGAAATGCGCTGGGAGCTTTTCGGCACCCGCCGCCGCGCCGCCGCAGGCGCAGGCGCGCCGCGCCGTGCATGGACGCCCGGCAGCCCGCGCTGGCAGGCGGCCCCCGTCCCGCAACCCAGCACCAAATCCTCGCTTCTGGCGCAGGCCGGTGACGGGGTCGAGGATGACCTGCGCGAGGCGGTGATCTTCGCCACGCTGATCACGACCCCCGCCGTGATCGAGGAATTCGAAGGCCAGATCGAACGGATGGACTGCCAGGGGCCGGACCATGTCGCCTTGCGCGACGCACTTTTGCGTGCGGCGCTGGCCCATGGGGATGACCCGGATGCGTTGCGCAGGTCACTCGAGCAGGAAGTTGGGGCCGAGGTTCTTGAAAGCCTCTTCGCACTGCCCCATGTGCGTATCGTGCCCCCCGTGCGTCAACCCGGCAATACCGAGATGGCGCGCATGACGGTGGCCGAGGAACTGGCCAAGCTGACCTGTCAGCGCGGTCTCATCTCGGAAATCGCCGAGGCTGAGGAGGATCTGGAAGGGCTGGCCGACGAGGCGGTGACATGGCGTCTCAGTCAGGCGGCCGAGGCCCGCAACCGCGCCCTGCGCAGTCAGCAGCAGGACCGCACGGAATACGACACCGGCCCCAACGGGGCGCGAATCAACCGGGATGAACGCAGTGCTCTTGATGCGCTGATGGACAAGATTACCTTCACCAAACGGGGCAGATAGTGGTTTTATGAGCGAATTGGTAAACAAATCAGGGTAAACGGTTTGCGAATCACTGCGAATCAAGGTTGATTCGAAGACGAATCACCAGACCATAGTGGCGCGGACCCTGTGCCGTAGATCGACCGCGACAGACCGACCGCCAATGCAGGAGCATTTCATGGCCGCAAAAGACACCGACGACACGCCGCAGGACGATCAGGACACCGAAGTCTCTCTCGACATGAGCCAGGCCGCGGTCAAGAAGATGATCGCCGAAGCGCGCGAGCGCGGTTACATCACCTACGATCAGCTCAACCAGGTCCTGCCGCCGGATCAGGTCTCGTCCGAGCAGATCGAGGATGTGATGTCGATGCTGTCCGAAATGGGCATCAACATCATCGAGGATGATGAGGTCGATGACGAGGAAGCCAAGTCCACCGCCGTGGTCGACATCTCGTCGAACCGCGACCTGGCCCTGTCCTCTGGCACATCGGAAAAGCTGGACCGCACCGACGATCCGGTGCGGATGTATCTGCGCGAGATGGGCAGCGTCGAGCTTCTGAGCCGCGAGGGCGAGATCGCCATCGCCAAGCGGATCGAGGCCGGGCGCAACACGATGATCGCGGGCCTGTGCGAAAGCCCGCTGACCTTTCAGGCCATCACCATCTGGCGCGACGAACTTCTGTCCGAAGACATTCTTCTGCGCGACGTGATCGACCTGGAGGCCACCTTCGGCACCCAGCTGGGCGAGGAAGGCGACGTGGGCGATGGCCCCGTGGTCGCGGCGGCCAATGTCGCCCGTGCCCCCCGCGCCGCGGGCGAGGAAGAACAGGAACTGGACGCCGACGGCAATCCGATCAGCCGCGAGGATGACGAGGACGAGGACGAGCAGGCCAACATGAGCCTTGCCGCCATGGAAGCGGCCCTCAAGCCGCGCGTTCTGGAAACGCTGGACCGGATCGCGGACGATTACGCCCGCCTGTCCGAAATGCAGGACAGCCGTATCTCGGCCACGCTGAACGAGGATTCCAGCTTCTCCGCCGCTGACGAGGGCACCTATCAGACCCTGCGTTCGGAAATCGTGCTCTTGGTGAATGCGCTGCATCTGCACAACAACCGGATCGAGGCGCTGATCGATCAGCTCTACGGCATCAACCGCCGTGTCATGCAGATCGACTCCGCGCTGGTCAAGCTGGCCGATCAGGCGCGCATCAACCGGCGCGAATTCGTCGACGAGTATCGCGGCTACGAGCTGGACCCGAACTGGCTGGACCACATGGCCCAGAAACCGGGTCGCGGCTGGCAGGCGCTGATCGAACGCTCGACCGACAAGGTCGAGGAACTGCGCGCCGACATGGCGCAGGTCGGTCAATATGTCGGTCTGGACATCAGCGAATTCCGCCGCATCGTGAACCAGGTCCAGAAGGGCGAGAAAGAAGCCCGTCAGGCCAAGAAGGAAATGGTCGAGGCGAACCTGCGTCTGGTGATCTCGATTGCCAAGAAATACACCAACCGTGGCCTGCAATTCCTTGATCTCATTCAGGAAGGCAATATCGGCCTGATGAAGGCGGTGGACAAGTTCGAATACCGCCGCGGCTACAAGTTCTCGACCTATGCGACCTGGTGGATCCGTCAGGCGATCACGCGCTCCATCGCGGATCAGGCGCGCACCATCCGTATCCCCGTGCACATGATCGAAACGATCAACAAGCTGGTCCGCACCGGCCGCCAGATGCTGCACGAGATCGGCCGCGAACCGACGCCGGAGGAACTGGCCGAAAAGCTGCAGATGCCGCTGGAAAAGGTCCGCAAGGTGATGAAGATCGCCAAGGAGCCGATTTCCCTCGAAACCCCCATCGGGGACGAGGAAGACAGCCAGCTTGGCGATTTCATCGAGGACAAGAATGCCGTGCTGCCGCTGGACAGCGCCATTCAGGAAAACCTCAAGGAAACCACCACCCGCGTTCTGGCCAGTCTCACCCCGCGCGAGGAGCGCGTGCTGCGGATGCGCTTCGGCATCGGGATGAACACCGACCACACGCTCGAGGAAGTCGGCCAGCAGTTCAGCGTGACCCGCGAACGCATCCGTCAGATCGAGGCCAAGGCCCTGCGCAAGCTCAAGCATCCCAGCCGCTCGCGCAAGCTGCGCAGTTTCCTCGACGGCTGAGGGCGCGACAATCTCATGATACAAGGGGCGGCAGATCTTCTGCCGCCCTTTTGCGTCATCACGCATCTGTGTCGGGGGACTGTTTTACTCACGGCCGCCGATGTCCTACCTTGATCCATCATCCGCAGGAGATCTGAAATGCCCCGTTTGACCGCTTTGCCGCTTGCCCTGATGATCGCGCTCAGCGGTCCCGCGCTGGCCTACCAGCCGCTGATCCCGCTGGAGGTCCGCGCCACGACGGCACCCGGCACGTTCGAGGTGATCGAAAGCCGCGGTGCCGGGCCCTCGCATATCTGGTGCGTGGCCGCCGATCACGCACGCCACGTGCTGCAAGCGTCCGGCACCCAGCGCCTGACCGTGGTCTCGCCGCTCGGCGCAAGCCAGACCAAACCGGGCAGCAAGGCGGTCACCTTCACCATCGCAGCGGAAACCGCCGCCTCCGTGACCGAAGATCGCAGCGGTTTTCTGGGTGGCGTGTTCCTGTCGGTCAAGCGGGTCGGGGCCAGCATGAACGTCACGCAGGCCCTGCAATACTGCACCGATCATATCGAGGTGGACTGACCCGCCACCCCGCGCAAGACACAGTGCCAAGGAGGTTTGCATGATCCCGATCAGACATGGTTTCCTGGCGCTCTGCGCCGCAACCTGCCTGGTGGCCCTCGCCCCCCAGACGGCGCAGGCGTTCCGCCCCCAGTTTCCGCTGACGGTCATTCAGGTGCCTGACAGCCGTCAGTTCGACGTGCTCGAAGAACATGCCGCAGGCCCCCGCCAGATCTGGTGTGCCGCCGCTGAACACGGGCGCGACGTGCTGCGCCTGCCCACGGCGACCCGGCTCTACATCGCGCGCGGACGCGGCCCGACCGAGCTTGCGCCGGGGCGTACAGCGGTGCGGTTCAGCCCTGACAAGGTCGCGCCCGTGGGGCCAAAGCAGGATGGTCCTTACGCCATCTCGCTGCGCGATGTCGGGTTCTCCTTGTCGATCGGCCATGCACTGTCCTATTGCAACGACCGGATCGAGGATCTTTTCGACCGCTTCTGAGCCGCAGCAGGGCGCGACAGAAAATGCCCTTTCGTCAAGGGTTTGCCTCGCTCTTTTGACGCCATGGCGAAAAGGCCACGCTTCATCTTGGGGCGGGAATTTCCCTCTACCCAAAACCTTGAGGCTCGCCTATAGTGCCTGTGGATAAGTGGGGGGCGAACCCCACAGTCAGAGGCAGAGTCAAGGAAAAGGGGGCCAGCGATGCGCTGTCCGTTTTGCGGAAATATTGACACCCAGGTGAAGGATTCACGCCCGGCCGAGGATCACGTCTCGATCCGGCGGCGGCGGTTCTGCCCGGCCTGTGGCGGGCGCTTCACCACCTACGAGCGGGTGCAGCTGCGCGATCTGGTGGTGATCAAATCCAATGGCCGGCGCGAGGATTTCGACCGCGACAAGCTGGAACGCTCGATCCGCATCTCGCTGCAGAAACGCCCGGTCGAGCCCGAGCGGATGGACCAGATGATCTCCGGCATCGTGCGGCGGCTGGAAAGCATGGGCGAGACGGACATCCCCTCCAAGGTGATCGGCGAGATCGTGATGGAGGCGCTGGCCCGGATCGACACCGTGGCCTATGTGCGCTTTGCCAGCGTTTACAAGAACTTCCAGGCTGCGGACGATTTCGACAAATTCGTCTCGCGAACTGCGTCCCGACACCGCCCCCGAGACGTGACGCGCCCCGTGCGCTGGACGGATCACACGCTTCATGGCGCTGGCCCTGTCGCTGGGGCGGCGCGGCCAGGGGCAGACCTGGCCCAACCCGTCGGTGGGCTGCGTGATCGTGAAGGATGGCCGGATCGTCGGGCGCGGCTGGACCGCCGCCCGGCGGGCGGCCCCATGCCGAACCGCAGGCGCTGGCCCGGCCGGGACCGCCGCGCGGGGGGCCACGGCCTATGTCAGCCTTGAACCCTGCGCCCATCACGGCAAGACGCCGCCCTGCGCGGAGGCGTTGATCGAGGCCGGTATCGCCCGCGTGGTGGCGCCGCTGCAGGACGATGATCCGCGCGTCTCGGGGCGGGTTTCGCCATGCTGCGCGCGGCCGGGATCGCGGTCACCACAGGCGTGCTGGCCGATGAGGCCGCCCGCGACCTGGCCGGGTTCTTCCTGCGCATCCGCGAAGGCCGCCCGCGCGTCACGCTCAAGCTCGCCATCCAGTTTCGACGGGCGCATCGCCACCGCCACCGGCGACAGCCAGTGGATCACCGGACCCGCGGCGCGCCGCGCGGTCCATGCCATGCGCGCGCGCCACGACGCGGTGATGGTCGGGGCGGGCACCGCGCGGGCCGATGACCCGGCACTGACCGTGCGCGGCCTTGGCATCACCCGGCAGCCGGTGCGCATCGTCGTCTCACGCCGGCTCGACCTGCCCTTGACGGGCCACCTCGCCCAGACCGCCGCCGAGGTGCCGCTCTGGCTCTGCCACGGTCCCGACGCCGACCCGCGCCTGATCGAGGCCTGGTCGGGTCTTGGCGCAAGGCTGATCCCCTGCGCGACGCAAGCCGGGCAGATCGACCCTGCCGCGCTGATGCAGGCGCTGGGGCAGGCGGGTCTCACCCGATCTTCTGCGAGGGCGGCGGCGCGCTGGCCGCCTCGTTGCTCTCGGCGGATCTGGTGGACGAGGTGATCGGCTTCACCGCCGGGGTGATGATCGGCGCGGAAGGCCAGCCCGCCATCGGCGCACTGGGGCTGTCGCGCCTGGCCAGGCACCGCGCTTCCGACTGCTCGAGACACGCGCCATCGGCCCGGACATCCTCCATCGCTGGATGCCCGAGGGGTAATCCCTCGTTCATCTTGCCAAAAATACTCATGGTGCCCGGCCCGCCTCAGCCGCGCCGCCACAGATGGGCCTGGCCCGCGAAAATCCCCTGCAGCTTCGCCAGCAGCCGGTTGGCCAGCCCGCCCTGCGCGACCGCGCCCGTGGCCAGCCGATCCACGGCCACCTCGGCCGGGCAGGGCAGGCCCGTCACCGGATCGCGGTAGCGCGGATAGTCGATCAGCGCCGCATGGACCAACCCTTCCAGCGTGACGCGCGCCGCGCGCCGGGGCAGGGCGGGGCCGCGATGATCGGTCAGCCCCCAGCCCGCATAGAACGGCGCGCCCAGCGTGACCACCCGCGGCCCCGCGCATCAGCGCCTCGAACCCCAGAAGCGAGGTCATGGTCCAGACCGCATCCACCTGTCCCAGCAGCGCTGCGGGATCGGTGCGGTCCAGCACCAGATCGGCGATCGCCGCGGCTTCGGGCAAGGCACCGGGGCGCAGACCCGCCTCGACATCGGGATGCGGCTTGTAGATCAGAAAGGCGTCCGGGTTGGCCGCCCGTGCCGCGTCAAGCAGCGCGGCATTGGTCCGCACCGCGCCCGCGCCCGCAAGGATCGAGGCATCATCCTCGACCTGTCCGGGCACCAGCACCACGGTACGGCCTGCGGCCTGCGCGGCCAGATCGGGTGCGTCCTGCCCAGATTGTATTTGCTGACCCCCCGCGCCATCAGCGCCGCCATCAGCGCCCGCGCCCGCGCCACCTGATCGGGGCGCAGCGTGGCGCGCGCCGCGATCATCCGCTCCAGCCGGCTGTGGCGTGCGGGGTCGTAGTAGATGCCCAGATCGTCACAGACCAGCGACAGCGGCGGCACCAGATCGGCCCCCAGCCCGCGCGAGCGCAGGAAACCGTCCTCGACCCGCACCGCGCCCTCCGGGCCCTGATCCGCCTTGCCGGCCCAGACCATCGCCCGCCGCCCGTCGCGCGGCGCGCCGTCGCGGAACCGCACAGGCCGCACCCCGCCGAAAAACGCGTTGCAGTGCGCCGCGTTTCCACAGCCGCATTCCGCTGGCCTGCCAGCCATGGCGATCCTCGCGCCAGCGCGCACCTGCGCCTCCAGCGTCGAGATCGCCTCGTCCAGCGAGCACAGCCGGTCGCGGCAGGGGTCGTACCAGACCGGATAGAGGATCATCGCCGCCGCGAAAAGCTGCGCCCGCGTCAGGCGGCGCTGGCGGCGTATCACGGGCGTGAAATCCTCGCTCAGCCCCCATCCGGCATAGAAGGGCTGGCCGAAGACATGCGGGCGGTGGCCCGCCAGAATCGCCTCGAACCCCATCTGCGACGAAACGGTATAGACCGCGACCGCCCCCTCCAGCAGCGCGCGCGGGCTGACGGCCGTGTCCAGAAGCGTGATATCCGCGCCGGGCGCCAGTTCCAGCGTCGCGGCATCGAAATAGCCGGGCCGGTGGCCCGCCTGCGTCTCGGGGTGGGTCTTGATGACGAACGCGCGCGCCGGGATTGTCCTGCGTGCGCATGGAACAGCATCTCGCGGAAGGTGTTGGAATCCGCGCCGTCCCTGCGTGACCGAGGCATCGCCCCGCGTCTGGTCGATGATCAGCACATAGCCGGGGGCGGGCAGGGCGGCGTCCCGGTCATGGGCGTTGTATTTGCTCAGATGCGCCTCGGCCAGCCGCGCCATGGCGCCCGCGCGCGGATCCAGCAGCGCGGTGTCGTCCAGCGGATGGGTCGCCAGCAGCACCTCGAGGTCCGAGGGCTGCGCGGGGTCGAAATGCATCCCCCGGCTGTCGATCACCAGCCCCAGCGGCGGATCGCCGTCCCGCCCGGGATGGACCGATCGCAGGAAGGCATCCTCGATCCGCACCAGCGCCGCACCGGTCTGGCGGGCCATCGCCTCGCCGCGCGCGGCATAGGGCGAATGGCCCCAGACCGCGATCCGGTCCGCCGCGTCCGGCACGCCGAGGCGCAGCTCATGTCCCGCCAGTTCCAGAATGCGCCGGATGCGCGGCTGCGTCAGGAAACCTGCGTTGTAATAGTAAAGCCGCCGGGAGGTGTTCCCCCCGGCGGCTGGCATATCGGCCATCTCAGGCACGTCGTCGGGCACCGTGGATCAGAGACCCGAAGGTGCGGTCGTCAGCGTGTCCACGGCGGTCAGCGATCCGGTCAGCGCAGCAATCGCACGGCTCCACTGGGTGAACGGCGCTTCGGTCACATAGAGCGTGTCACCATCGCGCACCGAGAAGTCGCGGGCCATGAACAGCCGTTCGGCTGCGTCAGGTCGAGCACATAGACCATGCGCTGCTCGCCCTGCAGATCGTCGCGCCCCAGCACCGCATTGGCGATATCGGCGGGTTCGTTGCGCAGGATGAAGACGCCGGTCGGATCGGCGCTGGCTGCTCAACAGGCCACCGACCTGGGCCATGCGCCTCGACGCCGGACAGGGTCTGGCTTTCGAACGGCACGCGCGCCTGCGCGCCGGTGGCACCCAGCGCGGTGAAGGACGCGGGTGTCTTCTTCGACCAGGATACGGTCGCCGCCGCGCAGGGCGATGTCGAACCGGGGATTGCTGAACAGGTCCTGGAACCAGATCTTGCCGGTATGGTTGCCGCGGATCACGGTGACCTGCGCGATCTCGGGGTCGATGGTCACGCCGCCGGCCTGTGCCAGCATCGCCGCCAGGGTGCGCGTCGGGCGCTCGATCGGATAGACGCCCTGGCCGCCGACGGCGCCCACCAGCGACACGGTCGCGCCGTCACCGGCCAGGCGGCGCACCTGCACCTGCGGGTCCGGGGTCTGTTCTTCGAGCTCGTTCGGTGATGATGCGGCGCAGCGCCTCGGGGGTGTTGCCCGCGGCCTTGATCCGGCCCGCATAGGGCACGAAGATGAAGCCCGCGCCATCGACCTGCACCTCTTCGAGGATGGTCGAGTTGGTGCCCGCACTGGCCAGAAGCCCGTCATCGACGTTTTCCCAGATCGTCAGGCCCAGACGTGTCGCCCGGCCGGATCGTGTCCGATCCCACGACGCCCGCGTTGATGAATGCCTCGGAGAAGCCAAGCGCCGGGACAACGGCGGTCGCGCGGGTCACGCGGTCGTTCACCGTCACGACGAAGGCATCGCCTTCGCTTCTGGACCGAACCTGCGAAGATCTCGCGTTTGTTGGGGCCGACCCGGGGCAAGACCGCAGGACGCCACAAGCGACACAACGACAACAAGGGCGACAGACTTCGCCCACGGGATTTGCTATGGGTTTCACTGCTCGGTCTCCTCGACCTGTTTTTTACTGCCTCAGGAACGTTTTTTGTTTTTTACGACACCGGTTTGTCCGGCGAAGTTGGTGTATTGCAGGCAACCTACCGCGAAGACCCCGGTAAATCCAGCTTTTCGACATGCGCGCCTCAGGTCACCACGCGCAACTGTTGCCGTGGTGCCGCGGTGCCCGAGCGCAGCGCGTCATAGGGGTCTTCGGCGGCCAGCATCATGTCGACCACCTGGCGCAGCAACTGGCGCCGCCCGCGGGTCGAGTAGAAGCCGCCCGGAACCTGGCTGGTTTCCAGCAGATAACGGCGATAATCCTGATAGGCGCGGCGATCGGGGCGGGTTGGCACCGGCAAAGAACTCGGGCAGCGGCTGGTGCGAGACGAACTCGGGCTTGGCATAGACCGCGTCCCCGAAGACCTTGAGCGGAATTCCGCGCCAAAGCACCTGCTGGGCGGCGGTGGAATTGACCGTGACGGCGCTGCGCGCGTCGTGCAGCAGCTGCGCCAGCTTGCCGCCGCGCACGAAATGCACGCGCCGGGCCACGCCGTCCGCGGCTGGCGATGCGCCGGATCTCGCGCGCGCAGCGGCACGCGGCCATCCTCCAGCGGATGGGCCTTGATCACCAGATGATGATGGGCGGGCGCGCCCTGGGCAAAGCCCCGGATCACCACCTCGAGAAACTCGGTCATGCTCGAGAAGGGCGAGTGTTCGCGAAAACTCGCGTCATGCTCCAGTTGCAGCAGCGCCAGATGATAGGGAAAGCCGCCATGCCGGATGCGCCATGTGCGCCACGCGCCGTTCCACCGTGCGCCAGGGCATCAGCGATCAGGCGGCGCAGGTAAAGCTGGAATTCCTGTCCGACGCCAAGGTCGCGATGCGGCCGGAAATGGCGATACGGCCCGTTCCGGAACATCACGAACCAATGATAGAGCGCCCCGTAGAAGATGTGCTGGCGCATGTCGCCCCAACGGGCAGGCGGCTCGGGCGCGTCCATGTCGGAGCGTGGCCAGAGCCGCGCGCATCTCGGCCACGGTCATCTGCATCAGCCGCGAATGCCCGTTCGCGCCGCCGCGTTCATAGGTGACCCAATAGGGGCGGATATAGCCTTCCTCGAAGACGTGAATGGTCAGCCCCGCCGCGCGCGCCGCCGCGATCGCCTCGGCATGGATCTGGCGCGTATCGCCGTAGAGCACCAGATCGGTGACCCCTTTCTCGGCGATCAGCGCCGCGATGCGGGCGGGCCAAT
Organism: uncultured Alphaproteobacteria bacterium; assembly: GCA_963715835.1. Lineage (GTDB taxonomy): Bacteria > Pseudomonadota > Alphaproteobacteria > Rhodobacterales > Rhodobacteraceae > Seohaeicola. The sequence goes on from CAVQSH010000002.1 coordinate 53,250, forward strand.
CCTCGGCCCGGTCGCGAAAGGGGATATAGCTGGCGCGATGGAACCAGAAGGCGCGGTCGCCCGCGTTGAAGCCGACGCGCCAGACGGTGCAGCCCGCTTCGCGCAGCATCCGCGCAAGAGAGTGGAAAAACGGTCCATGCGGACCCTGAAGGAACAGGAAAACGCGGTTACCCGGCGCGGGGGAGGGACGAGCACTCATATCCTTGACAACCAGTCTTACCATTACACGACCCGTGTTCTAACGCGCCGCTGCGGCAAAAATATGGCTGTTTCGCAGGGCATCTTGTCTCCGGGGCAGGCAGGGGCTAGGTCTGCTGTCACGCCAAGGGAACACCGCTGGCGAGGCAAAGGTCAAGTGCGCCGTGATCCGGTGCGGCAAGAGGGGCAGGACATGTTCACAGGCATCATCACCGATATCGGCATCCTGCGCATGGTCGAACAGCGCGGCGACCTGCGCGCGCGCATCGGCACCGGCTACGACGTGGATGGCATCGACCTCGGCGCCTCGATCGCCTGCGACGGGGTCTGCCTGACGGTGGTGGCCATGGGCAGCGACGATCAGGGTGGCTGGTTCGACGTGGATATCTCGGCCGAAACCGTGTCCAAGACCAACCTCTCCGGCTGGGCGCCGGGCAAGCGCGTCAACCTGGAACGCGCGCTGAAGGTGGGCGACGAGCTGGGCGGGCATATCGTGTCGGGCCATGTGGACGGTCTGGCCGAGGTGGTGGCGATGCCGCGACGAGGGCGACAGCACCCGCGTCACCTTGCGCGCGCCCAAGTCCCTGGCCCGGTTCATCGCGCCCAAGGGATCGGTCGCGCTGAACGGCACCTCGCTGACCGTGAACGAGGTCGATGGCTGCGATTTCGGGATCAATTTCATTCCCCACACCAAGCAGATGACGACATGGGGCGATGTGGCGCTGGGTGACAGCGTCAACCTCGAGATCGACACGCTGGCGCGCTACGTCGCGCGCCTGGCCGAGATGTCCTGACCCACACCGCAGGGCGTGGCGGTCTGCGGGGGCAGCAGCCTCCGGCGGGGATATTTCCGGCAAGCAGAAACCGGCCTTTCATATTCACGAAATCGGTTGCGTTGACCGGGCGCGCCATTATCCTGCGGCGCGAACAGGGAGGACCGACATGAGCATCTTCAAACCGAGCCGTCGCGAGATCATGAAACTGGCCGCGATGGCACCCGTTTTCGCATTGCCCGCGCTGGCAAGGCCGGGCGCGGCGCTGGCGCAGCTTGGCGCGCCCGCGGCGGACAATCCCACGCATTTCCGCTTCACCCTGGGCGAGGCGCGGCTGACGATCCTGTCGGACGGGTATTTCTCCCTGCCCACATCGGGACTGGGGGTGAATGCCGACCCGGCCGAGGTGCGCGCCTTTCTGGAACAGCACTACCTGTCCCCCGACGAGGGCTATTCCCACACCAACCACCTGCTGATCGAGGCGGGCGATGCCGTCGTGCTGGTCGATGTGGGATCGGGCAACCGCTTCATGCCCACCACCGGGCGGCTGATGGCCAATCTGGAGGCGGCGGGGATCGACCCCGCCAGCATCACCCATGTGGTCATCACCCATGCCCATCCCGATCATATCTGGGGCATCCGCGACGATTTCGACGAGCCGCTCTTTCCCGATGTGGAATACGTGATCGGTGCCGCCGAACATGCCCATTGGCTGCAGGACGATCTGGTCAACAAGGTCGCGCCCGAGGATCAGCAATTCGTGCTGGGCGCGGTGAATTCCCTGACGCTGGACGGTGTGGACTGGCGGCTTGTCGAGGATGGCGAGGAGATCGTGCCGGGCGTGCGGATGATCGCCACGCCGGGACATACGCCCGGCCACATGAGCGTCGTTCTGGAAAGCGGCGGCAAGCAGCTGATGGCGCTGGGTGACGCGATGAGCCATGCCTATACCAATTTCGCCCATCCGGGCTGGTACAACGGCTTCGACGCCGATGGCGATCAGACCGTCGCCACCCGGATGCGCCTGCTGGACATGGCCGCAGCCGACCGCATCGCGGTGCTGGGCTATCATTTCCCCTTCCCGGGCGTGGGCCATGTGCTGCGCGAGGGCGAGAGCTGGCGCTTCCTGCCCGCGCTCTGGCAGTTCGAGGGCTGAACGGGCAGGGCGCGCGTCCATATGTGCGCCCCCGCACGCCTGCCGTGCCACATCGTCCCCCTTCTGCCGCCGCGTTGCCTCTGGCCAACGCGGGCCTGCTGCGCTATCTGGCGAGGCAACAGGAAAAGGACATCCCATGGCTGACAGCGCCCCTTTCGAGACACCCGGCCCGGTCGAGGAAAACTGGCGCGACGCGATCAGTTCCATCGAGGATATCATCGACGATGCCCGCAACGGGCGCATGTTCATCCTTGTCGACCACGAGGACCGCGAGAACGAGGGCGATCTGGTGATCCCCGCGCAGATGGCCACGCCCGAGGCCGTCAACTTCATGGCCATGCACGGGCGCGGGCTGATCTGCCTGACGCTGACGGGGGCCCGCGTCGATGCGCTGGGCCTGCCGCTGATGGCCTCCTACAACTCCTCGCGCCATGAGACCGCCTTCACCGTGTCGATCGAGGCGCGCGAAGGCGTCAGCACCGGCATCTCGGCCCATGACCGCGCGCGCACCATCGCCGTGGCGATCGACGCCGGCAAGACGGCCGCCGATATCGCCACACCGGGCCATGTCTTTCCCCTGCGCGCGCGTGATGGCGGCGTGCTGGTCCGCGCGGGCCATACCGAGGCGGCGGTCGATGTGGCGCGGCTGGCCGGGCTCAACCCCTCGGGCGTGATCTGCGAGATCATGAACGAGGATGGCTCTATGGCGCGCCTGCCCGATCTGGTGGGCTTCGCGCAGAAACACGGGCTGAAGATCGGCACGATCAGCGACCTGATCGCCTATCGCCGCCGCCATGACAATCTGGTCAAGGTCCGCTCGGAAGAGGTGATCCAGTCCGAATTCGGCGGCGACTGGACGCTGCGCATCTATACCGACGAGACACAGGGCGCGGAACATATCGTGCTGATCAAGGGCGACATCACCGGCGATGCCCCCGTTCTGGTGCGGATGCATGCGCTGGACCCGCTCAAGGACATGGTGGGCGCCGGGCCCAAGGGCCGCGCGTTCGAGTTCACCAATTCCATGCAGACCATCGCCACCGAGGGGCGCGGCGTCGTCGTGCTGCTGCGCGACACCGCACATGAAGCTGGCGACCGGGGCCGAAGTCAGCCCGCAGACCCTGCGCCAATACGGGCTGGGCGCGCAGATCCTGTCCTCGCTCGGCCTGTCCAAGCTGGTGCTGCTGACCAACTCGCCCACGCCCAAGATCGTGGGGCTCGAGGCTTACGGGCTGGAAATCACCGGCACGCGCAAGATCACGGAAGGGCACTGATATGGCCGGACATGAGACGCATTACACGCTGCCGCGCGCGGAATTCGACAAGCCGGTCAAGATCCTGATCGTGGTCGCACCCTATTACAAGGATATCGCCGACAACCTCGTGGCCGGGGCCAAGGCGGAAATAGAGGCCGCAGGCGGCACATGGGATCTGGTCGAGGTGCCGGGCGCGCTGGAACTGCCCACCGCCATCGGGATCGCGGAACGGCTCAGCAATTTCGACGGTTACGTGGCGCTTGGCTGCGTCATCCGGGGCGAGACCACGCATTACGACACGGTGTGCAACGACTCCAGCCGCGCGATCAGCCTGCTGGGCCTTCAGGGCCTGTGCATCGGCAATGGCATCCTGACCGTGGAAAACCGCCCCCAGGCCGAAGTCCGCGCCGATCCGGCGGGTCAGAACAAGGGCGGCGGTGCCGCCGCTGCGGCCTTGCATCTGGTGGCGCTCGCCCGTAAGTGGGGCACGGCCAGCAAGGGGGTCGGATTCAAGCCCGCCTCGGAAGAATACCGACTGGCCGGTTCCACCAAAGGCACGCCCTCCGCATGATCGACGATACCGCCCCGCCCAGAACCCTTTCGGGCAATGAAAAGCGCAAGATGCGCTCAGCCTCGCGGCTTTACGCCGTGCAGGCGCTGTTCCAGATGGAGCACTCTGCCCAGACGGTCGAAGTGGTGCGACGCGAGTTTCTGGACCACCGGTTCGGCGCGACCTACGAAGGCGACGAGATGGTCGATGGCGACATCGACCTGTTCCGCCTGATCCTCGATCAGGCCGTGAACTGGCAGGCCAAGATCGACCAGATGACCGACCGCGCGCTGGTGGCGAAATGGCCCATCGCCCGGATCGACCCGATGCTGCGCGCGCTGTTTCGCGCGGCGGGGGCGGAACTGGTGCACAACGACACGCCCCCGCGTGTCATCATCACCGAATATGTCGACGTGGCGCGCGCCTTCTTTCCTGAAACGAAAGAACCCAGCTTCGTCAACGCCGTGCTGGACCACATGGCCCGCGAGGCGCGCCCCGAGGCGTTCTGAACGGCTGATCGCATCCGGGTAGCCGAGGCGGGGCTGACCGGGCGCTTCCGCCCGGCTGTCGCAAACCTGCCTGCTCCCGGTCTGACTTGCACTGCATCGCTTACAATGCGTTGACCTGACCCACGGCCAGCACGGCACCTGTGGGCGCGCCCGTGGGCGACCCGCCCGGCGGTTCATCCGACACGGCAAGGATCAAGTCCGCGACACCCTCGCGCAGCGCCGCGCGGAAGGATCACGGCGGTCGTGGCGTCCTGCGGCAACACGCCCAACGAGACCGGTGCCGCCTGTCCCGCAATGGCCCAGAGTTGCAGGACACGGCCGTCCGCCGCGCTGCCTGCGGTGCGGGTCAGCCGCACCTCGCCCGCAGCGCTGTCATAGATGGCCAGCAGGCGCAGGCTCTGATCCTCGGCTGCGATCTCGCTGACAAACAGCGGCGCGCGCGCGGGCTCCGGGGGCAGTTGCAGCGACTGCACCGCGAAAAAGGCCGCGACCGCCAGCGACGCAAGGCTGACCGCCTGCCAGAGTCCTGCACGCTGCCAGAAGGGAGCGCGCGGGGTCAGGCCAAACAGCCGCCGTTCCAGCCCTGCCTTGACGGCAGCGGCGGGGCGCATCTCGGCCACCTCCGCGTCCATCCCCGACAGCCGCGTGGTCCATGCCGCGACCTCTGCGGCCAGTGCGGGCTCTTGTGCAAGCCGTGCAGCCACGGCGGCCTCCTCGGCGGGGTCCAGCAGGCGCAGCACATATTCGGCCGCCAGCAGGCTGTCGTCGTCGCGCGGGGTGTCCTCGGTCCGGTCGGTCATCTTGCCATGCACTCCTGCAACGATTGCAGGCTGCGCCGCAGCCATGTCCGCATGGTGTTCAGCGGCACGTTGAAACGCGCGGCCAGATCGGCATAGCTCTGCCCCTCCAGATAGGCGCCGCGCACGGCTGCGCCCCGGTCCTGTTCAAGTTCATCCAGACAGGCGGTGATCCGCCGCGCCTCACCGGCGGCCACGGCGCTTTGCTCCGGGTTGGGGCCGGGGGCGGTCAGATGTTCGGCCACCCCGTCCAGATCGACGGTCGCGCGGGTCCGGCGCAGCCGGTCGATGGCGGTATTGCGCGCGATCGTGATCATCCATGTCATCGGGCTCATCCCATTCGCGCTATACCGTCCGGCATGGCGCCATATCTTCATATAGGCATCCTGCACGGCATCTTCCGCACTGGCCCTGTCATTCAAGACACGCAACACCACACCAAAGAGTTTCGCACTGGTGCTGTCATAGAGCCGCGAGAAGGCCTGCCGGTCCCCCAGCGCCACGCGGGCGATCAGGTCCTCAATCTCTGCTGCCGTCGCCATGCCCGCCCGCTTTCGCCTGATCCATCTGTCGTGTGCGATTCTATCGCAGACATCTCAAACCTCAAGGCGCGCGGCGACGATTTCGCGTTCCATCCCGGATAAAGCACCTGGCTTGGGCCTCCTCGGGGGCAAACAGGCGGTTTTCCGGCGGCGAATGGCCTGTATTGCAGGATGACCCTTGTGAGACTGATAATTCGGGTTACATTGAGTATCAGCGGAACAGCGAGGTCATCATGCCCAAACTCATACGCCTCTATATCACCCAGGCGGCCATCGGCTTTGGCCTTGCAGGCGTCTTCGTGGCGATGCTGCTGTGGTTCAACATCGCGAACCTCTGGCATCTGGTGACACATTCCGACATGGGCTTTCTGGCCGTTCTCGTGCTCTGGGTGTCCAATGGCGTCGTCTTCGGCGGCGTGCAGTTCGCGATTTCCGTGATGCGCATGAAGGACGATGACGATGATGAACCGCGCGGCGGTCCGCGTCGTCCGATCCGTGTCGATACCTCGCGGATGATTCCCGTCCGCGTCGCGGCAAAGTCCCGCGACAGCCAGCGGCGCTGATCTGATCCGATAGTCTGCGATGCAAGGGGCCGTTTCGGCCCCTTTTGCATGTCCGGATGCCATGCCCTGAAAGGGTCCGTCAGGACCGGACAAAACACAAAGCAAGGGCGAAAGTGGCGGGCCCGCAGCGGCCGTGTGGTTGACGCATTCCCGAGAGCCTGTGTGTACAGGTGGGCGTCAGGTAATCAGACCAGGGTCAGATCAGAGCCAACTCCCTCGGAAGTGTTTAAGGCCACTGGAATGTAACCGTTCACGTGAAGAGCAGCACCCGCCACAGCAACAGTTAGGCGCTCTGCAGGCCCACGGCAAGGGGTTGCGAATGTTCTTCTTTCGTTCGATACTGCGCATATGAGCGATATGGTGCAACATGGCCGTCTTCTGGCGCGTGGCGTGGCCCGGCATCTGCTGGGGCACGGGATCGTCACGCTCGAGGAATTCGTGCCCGCCCGCGGCCTGCGCGTCGATCTGATCGGGCTGACCCCGACAGGCGAGATCTGGGTGGTCGAATGCAAATCCTGCCGCGCCGATTTCATGGGGGACGCGAAATGGCAGGGCTATCTGGAATGGTGCGACAGGTTCTTCTGGGCGGTGGATGCGGATTTCCCCGTGGACCTGCTGCCCGACGACAGCGGGCTGATCCTGTCCGACCCCTATGATGCCGAGATCATCCGCATGGCCCCCGACACGCCGCTGGCCCCGGCGCGGCGGCGCAAGCTGACGCAGATGTTCGCCCGCCACGCGGCGCAGCGGCTGCATCTTCTGCGCGATCCGGACGCAAGAGGGGCGTTCTAGCCCGGTTCCGGCTTACTTCCGCACAAGACGCGCGGCTGCGGCGGCGGCCCTGATCTCTTCCGCGATCTCCTCGGCCTCTTCGGGGTCGAAATCCATCGGCACCTCGATGCCCTGCGATTCCACGAAGATCCGCACCATCCCCAGTTCGGTCGGCCCGATCTGAAGGTTCGCCTCGAGGTCGCGTTCGCTGTTGATGCCCATGATCCGGTCTCCGCTGATTGCATTTTTGCTAGCGGTTTCACCCTTGATTGGCAAGCGCGGGCGCGGTCTTATCCACGCCATGAGCGATGCCATCTTCCGCCCTTTCACCCCTGCCGATGCGCCATGGCTGGCCGCGCGGCACGGCGCGCTCTATGCCCAGGCCGAAGGGTTCGACGCGACGTTCGGCCCGCTGGTCGCCGAAATCCTTGCCGATTTCATCGCCGACCACGATCCCGCGCGCGAGGCGGGCTGGATCGTGCGAGGCGGAGGGTCAGCCCGTCGGCAGCATCTTCTGCGTGCGGCTTGACGCGGCAACCGCCAAGCTGCGCCTTTTCCTGCTGGAGCCGCGGATGCGCGGGCAGGGGCTGGGGCGGCGCATGCTGGTCCATTGCATGGAGTTCGCCCGCGCCGCCGGCTACGCGCGGATGGAGCTCTGGACGCACGAAAGCCACAAGGCCGCCTGCGCGCTCTATGCGGCGCATGGCTGGCGGCTGACGGCCTCGAAACCCGTGCATTCCTTCGGGGTCGATCTGGTCGAGCAAAGCTGGAAAATTGATCTCTGACGGGCTTGCAATCACCGGGGCATGGCGTTAAATCCGCCACCAGTGCCGCCTTAGCTCAGTTGGTTAGAGCGCTTGATTGTGGATCAAGAGGTCCCCCGTTCGAGCCGGGGAGGTGGTACCATCCTTCCCCCAAGCTATTCCGCCTGAACGGTAATCTCCTGGCGCAACTGCCCGTCGGCGCGGTCGTAGATCAGGATGCGGTCATCGGTCGTGACCACGGCGTACCAGCCGGGTGTCGCGGTAAAGGCCTGCGCACGGGTGCCATCCGGCAGGCTGATTTCGTCAGGCAGCGGGGCAGGGGCTGTCGGGAAGCGGATGACAAACAGTGCGATCAGCACTAGAAGCCCGGCAATCATCGTGGCGGTCAGCACCGTCACCAACAGGCGCAGAAACCGCAGATTGCCCGGTTCGGGCAGATTGGATTGATCATTCATGGGCCTAGATCGCCTTTCTGTCCGGATCAGTGACGACCCGCCGCCCCGCCTTGATAAGGCGCTTTCGCGCGATGTGCCAGAGGAGGCAAGCCTGTCGCGCACCCGTCTGGCGCGCCTGATCGCCGAGGGTGCCGTGACCGCTGAACGGGCAGGTCACGACCGATCCCAAGGCGCGGGTGGCGGAAGGCGACATCGTCGAGATCACCGTCCCCGATGGCCGAAGACAGCCATATCGGCGCCCGAGGATATCCCGCTGACGGTGGTGTTCGAGGATGACGATCTGATCGTGATCGACAAACCGGCCGGCATGGTCGTGCATCCGGCCCCCGGCTCGCCCTCGGGCACGCTGGTCAATGCGCTTCTGGCACCATTGCGGCGGACGATCTGTCGGGCGTGGGCGGCATGAAGCGCCCCGGCATCGTGCACCGGATCGACAAGGACACCTCGGGCCTGCTGGTGGTCGCCAAGTCCGACCGCGCCCATCACGGGCTGGCCGCGCAATTCGAGAAACATACGGTCGAGCGGTATTACCAGGCCGTGGTCTACGGCGTGCCCGATGCCAATGATCCGCGCCTGCGCGGGGTCCGGGGCGTCAGTTTCGAGCCGGGCAACATCCTCAAGATCACGACGCAACTGGCCCGTCACAAGACCGACCGCCAACGGCAGGCGGTGCTGTTTCAGGGCGGGCGCCATGCGGTCACGCGGGCGCGGATCGTGGAAGGTTTCGGCGCGCCTGCGGTGCTCGCGCTGGTGGAATGCTGGCTGGAAACCGGGCGCACCCATCAGATCCGGGTGCATATGGCCCATGCCGGTCACGCGCTGGTCGGCGATCCGATCTATGGCGGGCGGCGCAAACTGGCGCGCGGCTCTGTCAGTGACGCCGCCGCAGCGGCCGTGCGCGACTTTCCGCGTCAGGCGCTCCATGCGCAAGTTCTGGGCTTCGTTCATCCTGTGAGTGGTGAATCGTTGCGCTTTGAGGCGGAAATACCGCAGGATATGGCAGACCTGATCGCGCTTTTGCAGGGCTGAACACGCCCTTGAGGCGATTTTCTCGCCTTCAGCGTGCCGGTGTCCGCTCCGGGCAGGGAACACATGCCCGCACATCGGCGTTACAATTCATGTCACAGACTGTCCGAAAGGACGGAAAATCGGTTATAGTTCGTTAAACATTTCGCCTCACAAGTCTTGAAAGGCTGCCGAGAGCGCCATAAATGCGATGTTAAGCCCCTTAACTTAGAGGGGAGCCCAAGTGAAAGGGACGGAGTCAATGAGCAACTATGCAAATCTTCCGGCACCGACGCCCGAAGGCGGTCTGAACCGCTATATGCAGGAAATCCGCAAGTTTCCGCTGCTGGAGCCGGAAGAAGAATACATGCTGGCCAAGCGCTGGGTCGAGGAGCAGGACACCGAGGCCGCGCACCGCATGGTGACCAGCCACCTGCGTCTGGCCGCCAAGATCGCCATGGGCTATCGCGGCTATGGTCTGCCGCAGGCCGAGGTGATTTCCGAGGCCAATGTGGGCCTGATGCAGGCGGTCAAGCGGTTCGACCCCGAAAAGGGCTTCCGCCTTGCGACCTATGCCATGTGGTGGATCCGCGCCTCGATCCAGGAATATATCCTGCGGTCCTGGTAGCCTGGTGAAACTGGGCACGACATCGGCGCAGAAAAAGCTGTTCTTCAACCTGCGCAAGGCCAAGGCCAAGATCGGCGCGCTGGAAGAAGGCGACCTGCGCCCCGAAAACGTCAAGCACGATCGCCACCGATCTGGGCGTGACCGAGGATGAGGTGATCTCGATGAACCGGCGCCTGTCGGGCGGCGATGCCTCGCTGAACGCCACGGTCGGGTCCGAGGGCGAAGGGACCATGCAATGGCAGGACTGGCTCGAGGATGAGGACGCCGATCAGGCCACCGATTACGCCGAACGCGACGAGCTGGAAGCCCGCCGCGCCCTGCTGGTGCAGGCGATGGATGTGCTGAACGAGCGCGAGAAGGACATCCTGACCCAGCGCCGTCTGGCCGATGAGACCGTCACGCTGGAAGACCTGAGTCGGCAATATGACGTCAGCCGCGAACGGATCCGCCAGATCGAGGTGCGGGCCTTCGAGAAGCTGCAAAAGCGGATGCGCGAACTGGCGATGGCCAAAGGGATGCTGGAAAGCGCCTGATCGCCTGAAGGGCTTGAACAGGACGGCACCGGCCTTTTAGGCTGGTGCCGTTTTGCGTTATGCGGAAAGGAACGGGATCATGGCAGGCGGATGGGCGCGCGACGGCGCCGTGAATGAACAGATCGAAGCCTCGATCCAGGATGAGCTGGCCCGCCTCAAGGCCCGCCGCGCCCCCGTGGGCGACAGCCTGACCCATTGCGCGGAATGCGAAGACCCCATCCCCGAGGCGCGCCGCGCCGCCATTCCCGGCGTCAAGCTCTGCATCGATTGCCAGACCGAGCGTCAGGCCGCGCAACAGACACGCGGCGGGATCAACCGGCGCGGATCAAAGGACAGCCAGTTGAAATAGCAGACCGGGCCGGGGGGCGCTGCCCCCCACGGCGAACTCTGTTCGCCTCCCCCCGGAGTATTTCCGGCAAGATGAAGGGCGGGTCAGTCCCGCAGGGCCAATCGCATGATATGCTGCGGCCCGGCGTCTCCGTGGGGCCAGATCGCGCCGGTATCCACGAAACCGGCCTTGAGATAGCTGGCAATGGCGACCGTATTGACGAGGTTCACCGTCAGCCACAGCCGGGGCGCTTGTGGATAGAGGGGGCGCAGATAGGCGGGCAGGGCGCTCATGGCGGCTGTTCCGATCCCCTTGCCCTGCCGTGTGGCGTCCACGATGACGGCCCGCAGGCCGAGATCGCCCTTTTCGGCAAAACCGTAGGCGACCGGGTAGCCGCGGTCGATCTTGAAAAATCCCGCGGCCACGCCGTCCGCCAGGATGACATGGAAATCCATATCGGGCTGCGGCGTGTCGAAAGCCTCGGCCACGGTCCCGGAAAAGCGCAACTGGTCAGGCCGGACAGTCAGATGCGCGACACGGTCACGCTCGGCCAGCCCGAGCGGGGCGAGCGTGACGCTCAATCCTCCATCGCCTCCAGCTCGTCGATCATGCCCGAGATCATCGACAGCCCCTTGTCCCAGAAGGCCGGATCGGAGGCATCCAGACCGAAGGGGGCCAGCAGCTCCTTGTGGTGCTTGGAGCCGCCCGCCTTGAGCATGTCGAAATACTTGTCCTGAAACCCTGCGGGGCCTTCCTCGTAGACGGCATAGAGCGCGTTCACCAGACCGTCGCCGAAGGCATAGGCATAGACATAGAAGGGCGAGTGGACGAAATGCGGGATATAGGCCCAGAAGGTCTCATAGCCGTCCATGAAATCGAAGGCCGGCCCAAGGCTTTCGGCCTGCACGCTCATCCACAGGGCGTTGATGTCGTCCGGGGTCAGTTCGCCGTCGCGGCGGGCGGCGTGCAGCTTGCATTCGAAATCGTAGAAGGCGATCTGGCGCACGACCGTGTTGATCATGTCCTCGACCTTGCCCGCCAGCAGCACCTTGCGCTCTGCCTCGGTCTTGGCCCCGTCCAGCATCTTGCGGAAGGTCAGCATCTCGCCGAAGACCGATGCGGTTTCGGCCAGCGTCAGCGGGGTGGAGGACAGCATCTCGCCCTGACCCGCCGCCAGCACCTGATGCACGCCGTGGCCCAGTTCATGCGCCAGCGTCATCACGTCGCGCGGTTTGCCGAGGTAGTTCAGCATCACGTAGGGGTGCACGTCGGTCACGGTGGGATGGGCGAAGGCGCCGGGCGCCTTGCCCGGTTTCACGCCCGCGTCGATCCAGCCCTTGGCGAAGAAGGGCTCGGCGATCTCGGCCATGCGCGGATCGAAACCGGCATAGGCGTCCATCACCATGCCGCGCGCCGTGGCCCAGTCCACCGTCTTGGTGTCTGTCCATCGGCAGCGGCGCGTTGCGGTCCCAGACCTGCATCCGGTCCAGCCCCAGCCATTTGCGCTTCAGCTCGTAGTAGCGGTGGCTCAGCCGCGGATAGGCGGCGACCACGGCGTTGCGCAGCGCCTCGACCACTTCGGGCTCCACGTGGTTGGACAGGTGCCGCCCGGTCTGGGGCGTGGGCATCCCGCGCCAGCGGTCGATGATTTCCTTTTCCTTGGCCTGCGTGTTGTGCACGCGGGCGAAGGTCTTGATGTTCTCGCCGAAAACGCGCGCCAGTTCCTGCGCTGCCGCCTCGCGCTTGGCGCGGTCCTGATCGGTCAGCAGGTTCAGCGTGCCCTCGATGTTCGAGCGGCTCGCCATCGACCTCGAAACCCAGCCCCGCGATGGTTTCGTCGAACAGCCGCTCCCAGGCGTCGCCCACCACGCCCAGATCGTGCAGGAACTTCTCCAGCTCGTCCGACAGCTGATAGGGTTTCATCGCGCGGATGCGGTCGAAGACGGGCTTGTAGCGGGCAAGCTCGGCATTGGCCGCGAACAGCCCCGCCACGTGGTCATCCTCCAGCCGGTTCAGTTCCAGCGTGAAGAACACCAGCGGGGTGGTGAAATTGGTGATCTTTTCCTGGCAGTCGGACATGAACTTGGCGCGGTCGCGTCGATGGTCATCTGGTAGTAGCGCAGGCCCGCAAAGGACATGATCCGCCCCGCGATGGCGCTGATCCTCTCGTTGCGCAGCACGCAATCCAGCAGCCCCTCGGCATCCAGCGTCGGCCAGCTTGCCCTCGTAGTCGGCGGCGAAACTGGCGCAGGCCTGTTCCAGCCAGTCCAGATCGCGCTTCAGTTCCGGCGCATCTTCGGCGGTATAGAGATCGCGTCAGGTCCCATTCCGGCAGATCACCCAGATCCTTGCTGCCACGGCTGGCATTGGCGTCACGGACGGGAAAGGGAAGCTGGAACATGGGATCACCTGTCTTGTTGCGTTGCCTCAGACATAGGGGCTTGGCCGCGGGTCCCTCAAGCGCGATCAGCCATATTGCGCCAGCATCGCCCTCAGATCATCCAGCGTATTGGCCTGATCCACGGTCTTGTCCTGCCGCCAGCGCAGCATCCGGGGAAAGCGCAGGGCGATGCCGGATTTGTGGCGCGGGCTTTCCTGAATGCCCTCAAAGGCGATCTCGAACACATGATGCGGCGTCACCTGCCGCACCGGGCCGAAGCGTTGCAGCGTGTTGCTGCGCACCCATGCGGTGATCTGGCGGAATTCGGCGTCCGTCAGCCCGGAATAGGCCTTGGTGAAGGGCACCAGCTCGTTGCCCTGCCAGACCGCAAAGGTGAAATCGGTGAACAGGTTCGCGCGCCGCCCGTGCCCGGCCTGCGCATAGATCATCACCGCGTCGATGGTCAGCGGATCGAGCTTCCATTTCCACCAGTCGCCCCGCTTGCGCCCCACGTGATAGGGGCTGGACAGGCGCTTGATCATCAGCCCTTCGGCCTTCATCTGCCGCGCGCGTGGCGCGGTGCGCCATCAGGTCGTCCCAATCGCTCGCCGGGATCAGGGGCGAGGGGCGCAGCGGCGCATCCGGTGGCAAGCGCGCCAGCATCCGGTCCATCGCGGCGCGGCGGTCCTGCAAGGGGGTCGCCCGCAGGTCCTCACCGCCCGCTTCCAGCAGGTCATAGGCCAGCAGGATCACCGGCGCCTCGGCCAGCAGCTTTTTCGGCACGGTCTTGCGCGCAATGCGTTTTTGCAAAGCGGCGAAGGGCAGGGGTGCAGTCCCGTCCCAGGCCACGATCTCGCCGTCCAGCACCGTGCCATCGGGCAGGGCCTGCGCCAGCCGCGCCAGTTCGGGGAAGCGGTCGGTCATCAGCTCTTCGCCGCGCGACCAGACATGCAGGGCACCGCCCCGCGCGATGACCTGCCCGCGGATGCCGTCCCATTTCCATTCCGCCTGCCAGTCTGTGACCGGGCCGAGCGCCTCCAGATCGTCGATCCCGTGGGCCAGGCAGAAGGGATAGGGGCGCGACAGGTCGGCGGCGGGGTCATCGGCCTCGATCAGCGCGGCGAAGCTGGTGGTGTCGGGCGACCAGTCCCCCATCAGGCGATGGGCCAGCTCCGCCTCGTCCCGCCCGGTGGCCTGCGCCAGCGCGCGGGTCATCAGCTTCTGGCTGACGCCCATGCGAAAGCCGCCGGTCAGCAGCTTGTTGAACACCAGCCGCTCGGTGGTGTCGAGCCTGCTCCAGGCCGACAGGACCGCCGCGCGGCGCGCCTCATCGTCTGAATCCACAAGCTCGCGCAAGTGATTGATCCAGATACGACAAGCTGTCATCCGATGCGCCGGTTGCCGGGGGCAGGACAAGGGCGATGGTCTCGGCCAGATCGCCCACCACGGCATAGGCATCCTCGAACAGCCACAGCGGAATGCCCGCCGCCTCGGCCGCCCATTCGCGCAGGCGCGTGGTGGTGACGGCCCGCTTCGGACGGCGGCCCGCAAAGATGCGCGATGGTCCAGAGCTTGTCGTCATCCGGGGCGGTGGCGAAGTAATCCGCCAGCGCCGCCACCTTGGCCGATGGTGTTGGTGGTCTGGTCGATCACGGTGAACAGGGCCGCGAAGCGCTTCATGACGCCTCTCCGGTGTCGGCGGCGTCATCGCCTTCCTCGCCACCGTATTCCGTGGCCAGCACATGGGCGTCATACCCCGCCTCGCGCAGGTAGCGCGTGAAGATATCCGTGTAACCATGAGTCAGAAACAGCCTTTCCGCCCCGGTCGCCTCGATCGCGCCCAGAAGCCCGTCCCAATCCGCATGGTCCGAGATCACGAAGCCCCGGTCCGCCGCCCGCCGCCGCCGCACGCCGCGCATCTGCATCCACCCGCTGGCAAAGCCGGTCGAGAGCGCCCCGAACCGCCGTGCCCAGGGGCTGCCCAGCACGGCGGGCGGGGCCACGATCAGCGCGCCGGGATGGGCCTTGCGGTCCAGATCGGGCGTGATCTGGATCGTGCCGGGCAGGCGCACAGCCCTGCGCGCGCAGCACCGCATTGGTGTTCTCGACCGCCGCATGGGTCAGGATCGGGCCGATCGCAGGGTCCAGCATATGCAGCAGGCGCTGCGCCTTGCCCAGAGAATAGGCCGCCAGCAGGCTGACGCGCCCCGCGGCGGCATTGTCCGCCCACCAGCCGTTGATCTGACCCGCGACAACGGCCTGCGGCTGCCAGTGAAAGACCGGCAGGCCAAAGGTGCATTCGGTGATGAAGCGTATGACAGCGCACGCGGCTCGAAAGCCTCGGACAGCCCGTCATCCTCGACCTTGTAATCGCCCGAGACGACCCAGACCTCGCCCGCGACCTCGACCCGGATCTGCGCCGATCCGGGCACATGGCCCGCAGGGTGGAAACGACACCACCGCATCCCCGATCCGCCGCACCTCGCCGTAGCGGACCGTCTCGCAGGCAATATCCCCCAGACGGTGCCGCATCACCGGCATACAGGCATCCGTGCAAAGATAGCGCCGTGCCCCGGCCGTGCGTGATCCGCATGGCCATGGGTGATCAGCGCCCGGTCCACCGGCCGCCAGGGGTCGATGAAGAAATCCCCCGCCGCGCAGTAAAGCCCGCGATCCGTCAATGTCAGCACCGGCCCGGCCATCGCTCACCCCTGTTGCCCGGCCCCAAGGGTAGGGCGCGGCACCGCCCCCGACCAGCCCCAAACCCGCCTTGCACATCGCGCGCCGCTGGCTAAGGTTCCCCCGCAGTCAAGAGGAGGACACCGGATGCGTTTTGTCAGATACGGAGAGATGGGCGCCGAAAAGCCCGGCGTGCTGGATGCACAGGGCCGCATCCGCGACCTGTCGGGCGTGATCCCCGATCTGGCGGGCGATGTCCTCGCCGATCTGCCCCGCGTCGATCCCGAGACCCTGCCCCTCGTGCCCGGCAACCCGCGTCTCGGCCCGCCCGTGGGGCAGGTGGGCAAGTTCATCGGCATCGGCCTCAACTACGCCGATCACGCCGCCGAGGCGGGGATGGAGCCGCCCGCCATGCCCATCGTCTTCATGAAGGCGACATCGTCGATCTGCGGGCCGCACGATCCGGTCTACCTGCCGCGCGGCGCGGCCAAGGGCGACTGGGAGGTCGAACTGGGCGTCGTCATCGGCAAGCGCGCCAAATACGTGTCCGAGGCCGAGGCCCTGAGCCATGTCGCGGGCTATTGCGTGGTCAATGACGTGTCCGAACGCGCCTTCCAGATGGAGCTTGTCGGGCCAGTGGACCAAGGGCAAAAGCGCCGATACCTTCGGCCCCATCGGCCCCTGGCTGGTGACGCCGGACGAGGCGGGCGATCCGCAGGGGCTGGACCTGACGCTCGATCTGAACGGCGCGCGCGTGCAGACCGGCAATACCGCCACGATGATCTTCACCGTGGCCCAGATCATCGCCCATCTGAGCGGGCTGATGACCCTGCATCCGGGCGATGTGATCGCCACCGGCACACCGCCGGGCGTGGGCATGGGCATGAAACCGCAGCGTTTCCTGCGCGCAGGCGATGTGATGGAACTGTCGATCGCGGGCCTTGGCCAGCAGCGGCAAGAGGTCCGTCAGGACGCCTGACGCCTCAAGTCGCCTGATCCACCGGGGTCAGGCGCTTTGCAGGCCCGCCACGCAATCGGGATGCGCCGCGAAATGCGCGGCCACCCCGGTGAACACCATCGCGCGGGTGGCGGGCGTGTCCATCAACACCTCATGTTCGCCGCCCTGCACCAGCCGCAATTCGCCGGCGGGCCAGCTCCCCATCCGCGCCTCGATCCGCTCGGGGCAGACGATCCGCTCACGGGTGCCCATATAGGTCAGGCAGGGGGGCGAGGGCGGCGGGCGGCGCGCCAGATGCGCCATCTCGACCAGCGCCTCGTTCAGCCAGCGCAGACTCGGGCCGCCCAGGGCCAGATCGGGATAGGCGGTCATCTGGCGCTGCATGTAGGTATACATGTCGCGGTCGCGGGTCAGGGTGTTGTCGTCGAACGGCTCGGCCATCACATAGGTCTCGGGCCGTGGTGCCGGGGGCAAGGTGATGCCCCAGACCCAGACGCGCGCTGCCCCATGACAGGGCCCATGCGGCGGGGCGGGTGGCCGCAGCCATCTGGATACCCCACATCGGCCCGGTAAAGGCACAGGCCGCGACCGGCAGCCCCTCCATCAGCGCGCGCAAGCCGATGCAGCCGCCCATGGAATGGGCCAGCAGATAGAACGGGCGCGGCAGGTCCAGCGCACGCGCCGCCGCAACCATCGCGGCCACGTCTTTTTGATAATCCGTGAACTGGCCCACATGGCCCACACGCCGGTCCGGCAGCAGCCGGTCGGCCAGCCCCTGGCCGCGCCAGTCGATGCTCAGCGTGTCAAAGCCGCGCTGCGCCAGATCGGCAGCGGCGCGACCGTATTTCTCGACATATTCGGTGCGTCCCGGAAACAGCAGCACCGTGCCGCGCGCCTGTTCACCCGCCGCGCAGGGCCAGTGCCCGACGCGGATGCGCACGCCGTCGGACGCGCGCAGCCAGAAGGCCTGCCCGGCGGCAGGACCATCGGCGACATCATGAAAAAGCGGCGCAGTTTCCATCCCTTACGCCAGGACAGAGCCCAGTTGCATGGCCATGCCCATATCGCCGTCCACGGTCAGCTTGCCGCTCATGAAGGCGGCGGTGGGGTTCATGTCGCCGGACATCATCGCCTCGAAAGTGTCGACGCTGGCGGTCAGGGTCACGTCCGCCTCTTCGTCGCCCGCGCGGGCACCGGTGGCGTCCACCATCACGGCGCCTTCGCCCTCGATCACGAATTTGGCCGATACCGTCAAAGCCGGAACCGCCCATCTTTTCGTTCAGCGCGGCAACCGCCGCGTTAATTACGTCGCTCATTCGCATGGTCCTTTGATTTCATGCGCGAGGGGCTAACAATTCCCGATCCGCGCGTTACACTCCAGTGTTATGAGCGCGATCCGTTTCAATCTCAAACCTATCGTCGCGGCACTGTTCGCGATAGTCATGTTTTCCCTACCTGTTGTCGGGCAAGGGGCAGGGCCGGCCCCGTCCGTGCTGGATCAGCTCTACGACAGCCTCGCCACGGCCAGCCCCGCCGACGCCAAGGGGCTGGAGCGCGAGATTCGCCTGGAATGGCGCAAGACCGGCTCTCCTGCGATGGATCTGCTGCTGAAACGCGGGCGCGAGGCGCTGGAGCGGGGCGAATTCGACGTCGCGATCGAACATCTCACGGCGCTCACCGATCATGCGCCCGATTTCGCCGAAGGCTTCCACTATGCGGGCGCGGGCCTATTTCCGCACCGAACAGATCGGTCCGGCGCTGGCCGATCTGGAACAGACGCTGGCCCTTGATCCGCGCCACTACGAGGCCGCGCATGGTCTGGCCGTGGTGCTCGAAGAACTGGACCGACCCCAGCAGGCCTATCAGGCCTACCGCCTTGTGCTTTCCATCCATCCCGCATTACGACCCGGCCGCCGAGGCGGTCGACGCGTCTCAAGACCGAAGTCGAGGGTCTCAAACTCTGATCGGGGAACAGGCCCATGGCGGCAGCCTTCACGGATCACGGCGGTCCTCGGCCCGACGAATACCGGCAAGACGCATTACGCCATCGAACGGATGCTGGGCCATCGCACGGGCATCATCGGCCTGCCGCTGCGCCTTCTGGCGCGCGAGGTCTATGACAAGATCGTCCGGGCTGCGCGGTCCTTCGGTCGTGGCGCTGGTCACCGGCGAGGAACGGATCGTGCCGCCGCGCACCCAGTATTGGGTCTGCACGGTCGAGGCGATGCCCGAAGGCATGGGCGTCGATTTCCTGGCGATCGACGAGATCCAGCTTTGCGCCGATCCCGAACGCGGCCATGTCTTCACCGACCGCCTGCTGCGGTCGCGCGGGCTGCACGAGACGCTGTTCCTGGGCTCCGACACGATGCGCGGCACCATCGCCGCGCTGGTGCCGCGGGCGCAGTTCATGCGCCGCGAGCGGATGTCCAAGCTGACCTATACAGGTTCGAAAAAGATAAGCCGCATGCCCGCCCGCAGCGCCATCGTGGGCTTCTCGGTTGATAATGTCTATGCCATCGCCGAACTGATCCGCCGCCAGAAGGGCGGCGCGGCGGTGGTCATGGGCGCGCTGTCGCCCGCGCACCCGCAACGCGCAGGTCGAGCTTTATCAGAACGGCGATGTGGATTACCTGGTGGCCACCGATGCCATCGGCATGGGGCTGAACCTCGATATCAACCACGTCGCCTTTTCCTCGCTGACCAAATTCGACGGGCGGCGGATGCGGCATCTGGCCCCCAACGAACTGGCCCAGATCGCAGGCCGCGCCGGGCGCGGCATGGCGGACGGCACCTTCGGCGTGACCGGCGAGGCCGAACCGCTGGACGACGAGGTGGCCGAGGCGATCATGGATCATCGCTTCACGCCCGATCCGCAAACTGCAATGGCGCAACCACGCGCTGCAATTCGGCACGATCGACGCGCTGATCGGCTCGCTGGAAGACACGCCCAAGGACGAATGGCTGATCCGCGCCCGCGAAGCCGATGACCTGATGGCGCTGAAGGCCCTTGCCCAGGTCGCCGAAGTGCGCGCCCGCGCCTCCGACGCCGCCTCGGTGCAGCCTGCTCTGGGATGTCTGCCGCATCCCCGATTTTCGCGGCATCAGCCACGCGGAACATGCCAGCCTGCTCGAGGCGATCTTCAACTTCCTGCACCAGTCGCGGCCGCGTCCCCGATGACTGGCTGGCGCCGGCAGATCAAGCGGATCGACCGCACCGATGGCGACATTGACACATTGTCGAAACGTCTGGCCTTTATCCGCACATGGACCTATGTCGCGCAACGCAACGGCTGGGTGCGATGACGAAAGCCATTGGCGCGAGGCGACGCGCGCTGTAGAAGACCGACTGTCGGACGCGCTGCACGCGCGGCTGACCCAAAGATTTGTGGACCGGCGCACGTCCGTGCTGTTGCGCCGGCTCAAGCAGAAGGAGGCCCTTTTGGCCGAAGTGAACGACAAGGGTGAAGTGACCGTCGAAGGCGAATTCGTCGGCCGGCTCGAAGGGTTCCGGTTCCGTCAGGACAAGCGACGCCACCGCGCAGGAGGCCAAGACGCTGCGTCAGGCCAGCATTGCAGGCGCTTGCGCCGCATTTCCAT
The DNA here is from genome assembly GCA_963715835.1 of uncultured Alphaproteobacteria bacterium. Taxonomy (GTDB): domain Bacteria; phylum Pseudomonadota; class Alphaproteobacteria; order Rhodobacterales; family Rhodobacteraceae; genus Seohaeicola. The sequence continues at coordinate 73,692 of CAVQSH010000002.1, forward strand.
CTGCGGGCGGACCGGTTCTACAACGCGCCCGATACCGAGATTGATTTCACCGAACAGGGTGGCCTCATGTGGGGCGATCAGGCGGTGGGCAAGCTGGTGGCGGGGGCTGATCCGCTGAAGCCGCAGGTCGTGGCCTTCGTCGATGACGAGGCCGGCCCCGATGTGGCGCAGAAGGTGCAGCGCCGCCTGCAGCATTTCATCGACCGCAAGATCGCGGCGCTGTTCGAGCCGCTGCTGGCGCTGCAGCCGGGACGAGGCGCTGAATGGCCTGGCGCGCGGCTTTCGCCTTCCGCATGGTCGAGAGCGATGGGCATCCTGCCCCGCGCCGAGCGTGGCGGATGAGGTCAAGGCGCTGGATCAGGAGGCCCGCGGCGCGCTGCGCAAGCATGGCATCCGCTTCGGCCAGTTCACGGTCTTCATGCCGCTGCTGCTGAAACCCGCGCCGACGCGTCTGCGTCTGGTGCTCTGGTCGCTGTCGCAGCGGTCTGGACGAATTCCCCGAAGCGCCGCCGCCGGGGCTGGTCACCGTGCCCGACGATCAAGGACGCGCATCCCGAATTCCACATCATGTCGGGCTACCGCGCCGCAGGCGAGCGGGCGATCCGCATCGACATGCTGGAACGTCTGGCCGACATGCTGCGCGCCGAGGACAGCCGCGCCGGGTTCGAGGCCAAGGCCGACATGCTGTCGATCACCGGCATGACGCTGGAGCAGTTCGCCGACCTGATGCAGGGTCTTGGCTACAAGGCCGAACGCGGCGAGCGGGCCAAGGTCAAGGCCGTCGAGACGCCCAAGACCGAGGCCGCAGACACCGCCGCGACCGACAGAGGCCGCACCGGAGGCCGCCGCCGACGCGCAGCCCGAGGCGGCCGCCGAGCGCGCCGACCGAGGCGACGCCGAAGTCGCGCCCGAGGCAACTGCCGAAGTCGCGCCTGAAGCCACCGCCGAGGCGCAGCCCGAAGCGACCGCCGAACCCGCCGAGATGGAAGTCTTCTACACCTTCACATGGGGCCGCAAACCGCCGTCGCAGCAGGGCCGTCCCGGACGCGGACGTCAGGGCCAGGGCGCACAGGCCGACCAGCCGCAAGCCGAAGGCGAGGCCCGCCCCGAGCGCAGCGGCAAGCCGCGCGGCAAGGGCAAGCCGCAGGGCGATGCGCGCGGGCAGGACCGCAACAAGGACCGTGGCAAGGGCAGGGACCGCAACCGCGACGGCGACAAGCCGCAGCAGGGCGCCAAGACCTACGAGGCGCGCCCGCCCCGTGCCAAGGACCGGATCGACCCGGACAATCCCTTCGCCGCCGCCCTCATGGGCCTGAAGCGACAAGACCTGACGCGGGCGCCCCTGGACGCCCTCGCGACCCGCATGCGCATCGACAAATGGCTGTGGCACGCGCGGTTCTTCAAGACCCGCAGCCTGGCCGCCAAGCTGGTCGTCAGCGCGGGTCATGTGCGCGTCAACAGCGCCAAGGCCGCCAAGCCCGCGCAGGCGTGTCGGCGCCGGCGATGTGCTGACCTTCACCCAGGGCGACAGCGTGCGCGTGGTGCGCGTGATCGCCCATGGCACTGCGCCGCGGACCCGCCCCCGAGGCGCAGACGCTCTACGAAGACCTGACCCCCGCGCGGGAAGATGTCCCGCCCGCGCCGCAGGCGCAGGACGGACGGCACGGCCGACCAAGCGCGATCGTCGGCAAATTTGACCTTGATCGCCGTCGGACGCTTGAATGATCGGCGACGCCTGTCTAGCTAGTCCCAAAGGGTCCGGCACGGGCCGACAGATTGAGAGACTGCCATGACTTATGTCGTCATCGACAACTGCATCGCCTGCAAATACACCGACTGCGTCGAGGTCTGCCCCGTGGATTGCTTCTACGAGGGCGAGAACATGCTGGTGATCCATCCTGACGAATGCATCGATTGCGGCGTCTGCGAACCGGAATGCCCTGCCGATGCGATCCGCCCGGATACCGAGCCGGACATGGAAAAATGGGTCGAGTTCAACCGCAAGTATTCGGAAATGTGGCCGGTCATCATCTCCAAGAAGGACCCGCTGCCCGACGCCGAAGAGCGCGACGGCGAAGACGGCAAGCTGGAGAAATACTTCTCCGAAGCACCCGGGCGAAGGCGGCTGATACACCCGATTCGCGCCGTGCGGGACGTATTTTCGCATGGCGGATATGGCGGGCCGCAGATGCCGCGAACGCCATTTCCGGCATAATCCCGCCATTTCAAGGGGTTGATGCGGCGGCGGGCGCGCTCCTGCGCGACTTGCTTCCGTATGCGTAATTTTTGTGATATGATGTCTTCACACATGATGTAGACCGCATGGCCACCATCCCGCCAAGACGCCTGCCTGCGGATGGATCATTCTGCGCAACATTTTCCGGTCAACGAGATTAGCAATGGTCTCGCCGCGTTTTCTTGTCGCGCAGGGTGTACTGGAGATCGCTGCGAGGAAAGACTGCATGACCAAAACGAAGAAGTCCGAGTTTCGTCCCGAATGACTACGTGGTCTATCCGGCCCACGGCGTGGGTCAGATCATCTCGATCGAAGAACAGGAAATCGCGGGCATCGCAGCTGGAACTGTTCGTGATCTCGTTCGAGAAGGACAAGATGACCCTGCGGGTGCCGACCAACAAGGCGACCGAAATCGGCATGCGTTCGCTGTCGAGCCCGGATGTGGTGTCCAAGGCGATGACCACGCTCAAGGGCAAGGCCAAGGTCAAGCGGGCCATGTGGTCGCGCCGTGCGCAGGAATACGAGCAGAAGATCAATTCGGGCGATCTGATCGCCATCGCCGAAGTGGTGCGCGACCTGCACCGCAGCGACGATCAGCGCGAGCAGAGCTATTCCGAGCGTCAGCTTTACGAAGCCGCGCTCGAGCGTCTGACCCGCGAAGTGGCCGCTGTCAGCGGCGGCGACGAAGTGCTGGCCGCCAAGCAGGTCGACGAGGTGCTGATCTCCCGCGCCGCGTGATCGCAGCGCTCCGACACGATTGAAACCGCGTCCCATCGGGGCGCGGTTTTTTCATGCGCGCAGCACCTTGAGCGTCGGACGACAGCGCATGTCCCGTTGCCTGCGGTCTGCCAGCACCGCGCGCCTATCCGCGCCAGACGCAACACCGCCTTGATTTTGCAGGATAATCATCCCTGTCCCACGATGGGACAAATGCGGTCACAGCGCCGTCAGGGCCAACAGCGCCGCGATCTCGGCCAGTTGCTGCGCCGCCCCCAGCACATCGCCCGTCTGCCCGCCGATCTTGGCCCGCGCCAGCCCCGCCACGCCCCAGCCCGTCAGGGCCACGACCGCGATCAGCGGCAAGGCCGCCAGACCCAGCGCCAGAAGCGCCAGCACCGCCCCCAGCGCCCCGGCCAGAACGGCGGTGTCAAAGGCACCCGCCCGACACTGCGCGACAGCCCGCCCTCCCGTGCAGGGGGCAGGCCATGCATCAGCGACGGCATCACCGCCCGCGACAGCGCGCCTGCGGCGATCAGGGCGGGCAGCGGCCAGCCCCGCCTCGCACAGCAGCGCTCAGCGCCATCCAGCGCAGCCCCAGCGACAGGACCAGCGCGATCACGCCATAGCTGCCGATATGGCTGTCCTTCATGATCTCCAGCCGCCGCTGCACCGTCCAGCCGCCCCAGAACCCGTCCACCGTGTCGGCCAGCCCGTCCTCGTGCATGGCGCCGGTCATCATCGCCAGCAGGCCAAGGCTCACTCCCGCCGCCAGCGGTGCGGGCAGGCCCAGCCCCAGCAGGCAGCATGGCCGCCAGCCCCGCGAGCCCGCCCAGCACGGCCCCGACCAGCGGACAGGCCCAGGCCGCCGCCGCCCCGCGCGCCAGCGCCGCGTCAGAGGCCCGCACGGGCAGGCGGCTCAGCAGGACGAAACGCTGCCGCGATATCGCCGGGGTGCGCCAGTCTGGTGTCGTCCTGCGTCATGAAAGCGCCTCTTGCAGCCTTGTTCCCGGGTTTGCTTGGGTTAAACACGGGATCGACCCTGCGATCAATGAGCGAGCATATGGCCAGACATTTCCCCACCCTCGACGCCCTCCACGCCGCCCTGCGTGATCTGCCCCAGCCCGATGCCGGCGGCGCTGGCCGCTGCGGCCGCGCGCAACGGGCAACTGACCAAACCGCCGGGCGCCCTGGGCCGGCTGGAGGATCTGGCGATCTGGTATGGCCGGCTGGCGCGGCACGGACCGGCCGCATGATCGGCCGCACCGCAGGTGATCGTCTTCGCGGGCAATCACGGGGTGACGGCGCAGGGCGTGTCGGCCTTTCCGGCGGAGGTGACCGAACAGATGGTGCTGAACTTCCAGGCAGGGCGGGGCGGCGATCAACCAGTTGGCCAGGACCTTCGGCGCGCGGATGGATGTCGCATGCGCTGACGCTGGACCGGCCCACGGCGGATTTCACCCAGGCCCCGGCGATGACCGAGGCACGAGGTGCTGGAGGCGCTCTGCACCGGCTGGGACGCGGTCGATCCCGCCGCCGATCTGCTGGTCGACGGGCGAGATGGGCATCGGCAACACCACCTCGGCCGCAGCGCTCGCCCATGCGCTCTGTCGGCGGTCAGCCTGCGCGGATTGGGTCGGGCGCGGCACCGGCGTGGATGATGCGGGCCTGCGCGCTCAAGGCACGGGTCGTGGCCGAGGGCGTGGCCCTGCATGCCCAGGCGCGCACGACGGGCTCGCAGGCGCTGCGCTGCCTTGGCGGGCGCGAACTGGCGGCGATGGCGGGGGCGATCGCTGCGCGCGCGGCACCTGCGCATTCCGGTGCTGCTGGACGGCTTCATCTGCACCGCCGCCGCCGCCTGTCTCGAGGCGGCGCAGCCCGGCGCGCTGGATCATGCCGTTGCCGGCCATGTCAGCGCCGAGGTCGGGCCATGCGCCCCTGCTGGCGCATCTGGGCAAGGAGCCGCTCCTGTCGCTGGACCTGCGGCTGGGCGAAGGTTCGGGCGCGGCGCTGGCCATCGGCATCCTGCAAGGCGGCGGTGGCCTGCCATTCCGGCATGGCCACCTTTGCCGAGGCGGGTGTGTCCGAGGCGGCTGAAGGCGCCGGGCTCAGCCTGCTGCGTCAGGCTGATCCGCCTCGATCCGGCGACAGCAGCATCGACCTCCAGCTCCTTGTCCAGCTCGCGGGCGCGGGCGATATAGGCCGTGTTCTGCTCGGCGGGCAGGTCCGGGTCCCACAGCTCCGCCAGTTCGCGCAGCGCATCGCGGTCGTGATGATAGAACGACTGTCTCGGCTCTGCGCGCCTCGTATTCGCTCAGCCCCATGTTTTCCAGCACATAGCGGCCCGCGCGCAGCGAGCTGTCGAACATCTCGCGCACGATGTCATTGGCGCCCGGCCTTGTACAGCTGGAACACATGGGCGCGGTCGCGCGCGCGGGCGATGATATGCAGGTCCGGGCGTTCGCTGCCGGGCATAGGTCACCAGCCGGTTGGCCGCGTCCGGATCGTCCAGCGCCACCACCAGCACCCGCGCCTTGTCCAGCCCGGCGGCATGCAGCAGTTCGGGGCGGGTCGGATCGCCGAAAAACCCCTTGAAGCCAAAGCGCCGCATCAGCTGGATCGTGGCCATGTCGTGGTCCAGCACCACGGTCTTGAAGCCGCTGGACTGCACCAGCCGGTTGACGATCTGCCCGAAGCGCCCGATCCCGGCGATGATCACCGCGCCCTGTTCGTCGATCTCGTCATCCGGAACGTGCCTCATCCGTCTCGTTCATCCGGCGCGACAGCAGGTCATAGACGATGAAGAGCAGCGGCGTGATCAGCATCGACAGCGCCACCACCAGCAGCAGTTGATCCGGCCAGCGCCGGTGGCAGGACATTCTGCTGCACCGAAAAGGAGAGCAGGACAAAGCCGAATTCACCCGCCTGCGCCAGGGACAGGGTGAAAAGCCACTGGTCGCGCCCCTTCAGCTTGAACACAAGGCTCAGCCCGTAGAGGATCGACGCCCTTGAGCAGCATCAGCCCCAGCGTCATGCCCGATCAACAAGAGCGGATCGCCAAAGAGCATCGCGAAAGTTGATGCCCGCCCCCACGGTGATGAAGAACAGGCCCAGCAGCAGCCCCTTGAAGGGTTCGATATCGCTTTCCAGCTCGTGCCGGAATTCGCTGTTGGCCAGCACCACGCCCGCAAGGAAGGTGCCAAGCGCGGGCGACAGGCCCACCAGCATCATCAGGAAGGCGATGCCCACCACGATCAGCAGCGCCAGCGCGGTATACATCTCGCGCAGATGGGCATGGTGGATGAAGCGGAACAGCGGCCGGATCAGGTAGACGCCCGCAAGGATGACCAGCGCGACGGCCCCCAGCGTGACCAGCGTGACGCCCCAGCCCGGCAGGCCTTCGACCAGCGACATGCTGTGGCCGTGGTGCCTCGATCTGCGAGGGGCGCAGCACCTCGCCATTCGGGCCGACCTGCGCCAGGATCGGCAAGGCCAGCAGCGGCATCAGCGCCAGCATCGGGATCACCGCGATATCCTGCGTCAGCAGCACCGAAAAGGCGGACCGCCCGCCGCCGGTCTGCATCAGCCCTTTCTCGGACAGGGTCTGCAGCACGATCGCGGTCGATGACAGCGCCAGGACCAGACCGACGGCCAGCGCCATGCTCCAGTCCAGACCGAAGCGCCATGCCAGCGGCCATCACGGCCGCCATGGTCAGCAGCGATCTGCGCCCCGCCCAGACCCAACAGCCGGTGGCGCATGTCCCAGAGCGCGCGGGGCTCCAGCTCCAGCCCGATCAGGAACAGCATCATCACCACGCCGAATTCGGCGAAATGCTGCAGGTCCTGCGTCTCGGATCCCGACCAGCCCCAGCACCGGGCCGATCATGATCCCGGCGGCCAGATACCCCAGCACCGACCCCAGCCCCAGCCGTGCGGCGATGGGCACGGCAATCACCGCGGCGGCCAGATAGATCGAGGCTTGGTAGAGGAAGGTTTCCATCGTGCATCCTTGCGGTTTTGCTCAGGTGGGCAGGGGGGCGTCCTGCTTGAACTGGTCCATGACGATCTGGCTTTGCACGCGGGCCACGGCGGGATGGGGCAGAAGCACCTCGTGGATCAGGCGGTTGAGCGCGGGCAGGTCGTCGCAATAGACACGCAACAGGTAATCCGCATCGCCGGTCAGGGTCCATGCCGAAATGATCGCCTGTTGCGTGGCGACCAGCCGCGCAAAGCTGCGCGACTGTTCGGGGCCGTGGGTGGCCAGTTGCACCTGCACGAAGGCCTGCACCGACAGGCCCAGCTTCAGCGGATCAAGCCGCGCGGCATAGGCTGTGATGAAACCCTCGGCCTCCAGCCGCTGCCGCCTGCGCCCGGCCTGGCTGGGCGAGAGGTTCAGCACCTCGCTCAGGTCCTGGGCGGTCAGGTGGGCGTTCTTTTGCAGCGCCGCCAGAAGACGCTTGTCGGTATCGTCCAGCATCTGCGCATTCTCCGCATGTATGTTGTGTATTTTTGTGATTTTACCGCATAAATCGCGGAAAACCATCCCGATAATGCGCAGATTTCCGGCGATGATGACGGTATCCTTGTGCCAACGCAACAGGACAACCAACAGGAGACAGCGCAATGGGACCCTTTCCGCATGACGCCCCCAAGGCCGCCATCACATCCGAGAACCCCGCTGGCACGGACGGGTTCGAATTCGTCGAATTCGCCCACCCCGAGCCCGAGGCGCTGCGCGAGCTCTTTGCCAAGATGGGCTATACGCTGACGGGCCGTCACAAGACCAAGAATGTCGAGCTGTGGCAGCAGGGCGATATCACCTATATCCTGAACGCCGAGCCCGGCTCGATGGCCACGCGCTTTGTCGAGGAACACGGGCCCTGCGCGCCGTCGATGGGCTGGCGTGTGGTGGATGCGGACAAGGCGCTGGCCCATGCGGTGGCGCAGGGGGCCGAGGAATATACCGGCGCGGACAAGACGATGGATGTGCCTGCCATCGTGGGGATCGGCGGGTCGCTGATCTATTTCATCGACCAGTATTACGAGACCAGCCCCTATAACCGCGAATTCGACTGGCTGACGCAGTCCAAGCCGGAGGGGGTGGGGTTCTTCTACCTCGATCACCTGACGCACAATGTCTACAAGGGCAATATGGACAAGTGGTTCGCGTTCTATGCGAAGATCTTCAACTTCCGCGAAATCCGCTTCTTCGACATCGAGGGCAAGTTCACCGGGCTGTTCAGCCGCGCGCTGACGTCGCCTTGCGGGCGCATCCGCATCCCGATCAACGAGGATCGGGGCGAGACGGGGCAGATCGTGGCCTATCTCAAGAAATACAACGGCGAGGGGATCCAGCATATCGCGGTGGGCACGGACCGGCTCTATGACGCGACGGACGAGATCTTTGAGCGCGGCATCCGCTTCATGCCGGCACCGCCTGCGGCCTATTACGAGCTGAGCAAGACGCGGGTGCAGGGGCATGAGGAGCCGCTGGACCGGATGGCGAAGCACGGCATCCTGATCGACGGGGAAGGCGTGGTGGACGGGGGCGAGACGAAGATCCTGCTCCAGATCTTTTCCAAGACCGTGATCGGGCCGATCTTCTTCGAGTTCATCCAGCGCAAGGGGGATGACGGCTTCGGGGAGGGGAACTTCAAGGCGCTGTTCGAATCCATCGAACAGGAACAGATCAACGCCGGAGACTTCGCCGCCGAATGACCGGCCTGCCTTGAGACCCGCAAACGCCTCCGGTCCGCCGGGGGCGTTTTTTGGTTTTTGGGGGTGTCCCATGATGGGACATTTTTCGAGGCCAATGAAATCAAGGGGTTGGGCGGAGGCGTTTACCTTATTTTAAGGGTTTGGGGGTGGATTGGTGGTTGGTTCGTGGAGGGCAGACGCCCGTTTGTTCGAGGGGGAGGGGCGCTGCTTTGTGAAAGCGAACAGGATGTTTCGGACGTCCATGAGGGGCGATAGGGTGTAGAGCGTTTGCTGCACTGTATCGACCCAGTGAAAACCTGCTCATGCTACAAAGGAGAACGTAGCAATGAGTATGACGATGGACGAGAGCATCAAACGATGGACAGCGAAGCGGAAGACGGCGCTGGTTGTCGAGATCATCCAGGGCAAGACGACAGTGGCCGAGGCGAGCCGGTCCTTCGACCTTTCGCCTTCGGAGATCGAGGGCTGGGTCGAGGATGCGAAGCGGGGCATGGAGAACTCTCTGCGGGCCAATCCGCTCGACATCCGCGAACAATACGAGAAGCAGCTGAAGGACCTTCAGGAAGCCTACGGCGAGGCCATGCTGGAGCTGCGCGCCCGAAAAAAGCTGCAGGCCCTCATGGAGCGGGAGGACGGCAATTGATCCGGACGCTTCATGAGGGCCTTCTGGCGGACGGGATCGCGGTGCCGCTGACCAAGCTCTGCGCCTGGTTCGGCGTTCCGCGACGGACGGTCTACTACAAGCCGACCAAGGCGGCACCGAAGGTCGATCCCCGCTTCGCAGAGCCGATCAAGGCAATGATCGAGGAGGAGCCCTCCTTCGGCTACCGGACGGTGGCCTGGCTGCTGGGCTTCAACAAGAACACGGTGCAGCGGATCTTCCAGATCAAGGGCTGGCAGGTTCGCAAGCGCGCCGTCGGCATGCGTCCCCGCATCGAGGCGGTGCCATCCGTCGCCACGGCACCGAATGAACGCTGGTCCACGGATCTGGCCGCGTCTGGACCGGAAAGGATGGCTGGGCCTCGCTGGCGCTGGTGATCGACTGCCACACACGCGAGCTTCTGGGCTGGCACCTGTCGCGGTCCGGAAAGGCAACCACGGCCAGCGCTGCCCTGGAGCATGCCCTGATCGCCAGGTTCGGCACTCTCGGCCGGCGTCGAGGAAGAGTTCCTTCTGAGGTCGGACAATGGGCTGGTCTTCACCAGTCGCCACTTCACGGCCATCGTCCGCAGCTATGGCCTGAAGCAGGAGTTCATCACGCCGCACTGCCCCCAGCAGAACGGGATGGTCGAACGGGTGATCCGGACGCTCAAGGAGCAATGCGTTCATCGCCATCGCTTCGAGAGCATCCAGCACGCAACCCGCGTCATCGGCGACTGGATCAGCTTCTACAACAACCGCCGCCCTCATCAGGCGCTCGCCATGCGCACGCCTGCCGAGGCATTCAGATTAGCGGCTTAACCTGAGCAGATTCCGCTGGGTCGATACAGCTCGCTATCATCGAGGCTATCTGATCTGTATAGGAAGCTATTCCAGCTGCTCAATGACCCTTGTTGCGGCATCAAGAGGCGCAATTCAAACTATTGTACGGAGATGATATCTAGACCTGTGGCGAAAACGCCCGTAGTAGGCATTTTTCTGATCCATACGAGGAACGACGAGAGCCGAGTGGTCAAGCTTCTCGGCCATAGCTACATCCGTGCATACCGTTTATTTGCTGTGAATTGGTCCAGAGTGAGCGTTCTATCCGAAGCGCATGCCAACCAATTAAGGCGAAGCAGATTGGCGTTTGATTGCCCCGCAGTGCAGACCATGTTCCTGAGAGGCAGCGCCAAGGCCTCGTCTGCTGCTCCGGCCCGAAGCCGCCTGCTGCACCCCCCATCACCCCCTTGGCATGGTCAGCACGATCGAGCGGTTGCCTTTGACGTAGCTGAGTTCGTTCTCGCCGATGGCGCGGACCTGGCCTCCGTCGAGGCGGTCTCCGACCTGGACTTTCTGGTAGCGGCCGTTGGACAGGCGCACGAGGGCGCGGCGGTTGGAGGGCTGACCGTAGACGCCGATCAGGTTGACCTGGCGCAGGTTGATGGCCCCGCGCACGGTGGCCTGTTGCGCCACGGAGGCCGAGGAGGGGATCTGCGGCGCGGCGTTGCGCTGGGGCGCGAGGACGGCGGCGGCGGCGACCTGCTGGGGGGCGGCCTGCTGCGCCTCGCGGGTGCTCTCGACCGTGCTGCTGAAATCGCGGGGGCGGGCGAGGGGCTTGAGCGAGCTGGCGATGGCCTGTTCGGTGGCCCCGTCCAGCGCGTCGGCCTCATCCTCGGCGGCCTCGTCCTCGGGGGCGGGGGCCGGCGTTTGCAGGGCGAGGGCCACGGCGGCGAGTGTCGCGGGGCGCAGGCGGGGGCGGACCTCGGCCAGTTCGTTGCGGCTGAGCCCGCCCAGCTGCGCGCGTTCGTTGCTTTCGACCAGCGTGTCGGGCCGCAGGCGCGGGCGCAGGGCGGCGGGGTCCGTTCCGGGTGCGGGGTCGGCGGCGGGGTCGGGCGTGCGCTCGAACCGGGTGGGGATGCCGGGCGGGATCACGGCGGGGCGGCCGGTGTAGACGATGACGCCCTCGGGTGTCTCGGCCCCCTCGGGGGTGGCGGTGACCAGACCGCGCGCGTCCAGATCGAAGGTGGTGCCGGGGGCGGCGGGGCTGGACTGTGCGGCGGGGCGCTGGTCGGTGGGGGCGCGTCCGTCGGGCAGGGCCACGGCGTCGAAGTTCTGGAGCCGCGTGTCGATCGAGGCGAGGTAGAGGTCGTCGAGCGTGCCGGAGGGGGGCACGCCGGGCTGATCGGGGGCGATCTGCCAGATGCCGGTGGCCGCGTAGGACGAGAGCGCCGCATCGACGATCTGTTCGGGGCTTTGCGCGGGGTCGGCGGGGGGCGGGGTCAGGTCGGTGGATGCGGGGTCGAGGGCCGGGGGGGCGTCCTGCAGGGCGGCGCGGGTGTCGCTGTCGTCCAGCCGGGCGAGATCGACGGGGGCCGCGGGCGGGGGGGTGTCGTCACGCGCGAGCGGGGTGTCGGGGGTGGTGTCGGCCGGGGGCGCGATGGCGGTGTCGCGCGGCGCGGTGTCGGTGAAGAGGGACGACCATGCGGCGGCGGCGGCCAGGACGACCAGCAGGATGCCGGTCAGGATCAGCCCCATGTGGCGCGGCTTGCCGCGGACCTGGGCGGGTGCGCCCTCGGGCCTGCGGGCGCCGAAGATCGTGAGCTTCTGCTTTTCGCTCAGGTCGGGTGTGGTGGCGCGTGGCTGGACCGGGCGCGGGGGCAGGGTGTCGGCGGCGGGGCTGTCCGATTTGCCGCCGAGGCGGGCCAGGAGCTGGGTGAGGCCGTTTCCGGTTCCGGAGTCTTCCGGTGGCGGGGCCGAGCGGAAGGCGGTCGGGGCGGGGACGGGTGGTGCGGCGGGCGAGGCCGGGGCGGTTGTCTTCGGGGCGGTGACCGGTTCCGGCGCGGCTGCGGGCAGATCGACCTGGAAGGCGCTGCGCGCGGGTGTCGCGTCGGGGTCCGCTGAGGCGGTGTCGGTCGCGTCGGGCGTTGGGGCGGGGGCCTCGGCGCGGGTGCGGCGGGTCGAAAAGGCGGGGGGCGGTGCGGTATCGGGCTCGGGTTCGCTGAGCGCGGCCTCGGGGTCCGTGTCGGCGGGCGCGGCGGCGGGCTCTTCGGGTTCGGACGCAAGCGCGGCGGCCGTGTCTTGAGGCGGCAGGTCGCTGTCCGGGGTGGCGGGGCTGTCGGCCGGCAGGTCTGCCGGGGCCGCGTCATCGGTGGTCTGCGGGGACGCTGTCACGGCGGGGTCTTCCGCGAGGACGTCGGGCGCGGCGGGGTCTTCCGCGAGGACGGCAGGCGCGGCGAGGGCGGGGTCGTCCGTCACCGGCGTTTCGGCGCGGCCGATGATGCGGATCGCGTGGGTGTCGCGCATCAGCCTGTCGCCGGGGGCGATCAGCTTTGCGGCGGCGTTGGTCTGGCCGAAGAACGGCTCGCCCGGGAAGGTGTCGCCGGGCGGGATGGCCACGAAACTGACGGGGCAGAAGTCATGCTCCTCGGCGAAGCCCTCGGCCTCGTCCAGGGTTTCGCGGGCGACGGCGGCCACATGCAGGTCGTCGCCGACGGCGATCCAGTCATAGCGCAGGTCCGCGACCGCATAGGGTGTCGCGCCATCCAGCGCGCGGGCCACATGGGCCGCCACATCCGCGCCTTTCTGCGGGGCGGGGAGCATCAGATACCGGATCTGCTCGTTCGGAATCACCAGCTTGCTGCGCAGCCCGGCGCTGTCCAGCTGGATCGCGGTGCGGCGCAGGACCGAGAGTTCACCGGCCAGATCGGGCGCATCCAGCGCCACGTCGCCGACCATATGCCAACCGCCCGGGACGCGATGAAGCAGCCCGATGCCATCGAAGGACAGGGTGAGAGCGAAATTCGGTTTCATTTACCTCAGACTATCATTCCGGCTTGGCAGGCGGGAGTCCGCCCGGATCACGTCTTGGTTTTACAGCAGCTTCTTGCCGAGGGGAAGGAAAACACCCTGTGGGAGAGCAACCTGCCCTTGGCCACGGTGCGGGGGTGGTGCACTCTGCGACGCAAAGCCGCCCTGTGTCAGGGCAGAGGATGGAAGGACAAGCCGATGCGACATGTTTTCAAACCCATGATGGTGACGCTCTTTGCCGGAGCAGCCCTTCTGGTCGTGCCCCTTGCGGGGGCGGGAGGGCCGGGACAGGCCGGTTTTCTGGCGGCGCAGGCGCAAACCGCCGAGGCCCCGCGCCAGATCAGCGTGTCCGGGACGGGCCGGGTCGATCTGCCCCCCGACATGGCGATGGTGCGGATCGGCGTGACCCATCAGGACGAGCAGGCGGCGGAGGCGTTGCAGCAGACATCGGATGCGGTGGCGGCCATGCTGGCGCGCCTGTCCGCGCTGGGAATCGCGCCGCGCGATGTGCAGACGGCGGGTCTGTCGCTGAACCCGGTGTGGCGCAATCGTCCCGATCAGCAGGGCCAGCCGGAGCCATGGGGATTCGAGGCCAGCAATATCGTCAGCCTGCGCCTGCGCGATGTCACGGCGCTGGGGGCCGTGCTGGATGCGCTGGTGTCCGACGGGGCCAACCGGCTGGACGGGGTGAGCTTCGGCTTGCAGGACCCCGAGGCGAGCATGGATGAGGCGCGCCGTCTGGCGGTGCTGGATGCAAGGCGCAAGGCCGCACTTTATGCCGAGGCCGCCGGTGTCGGGCTGGGGCAGGTGATCCGCCTGGAGGAAACGGGGGGCGGAAGCCCGCGTCCGGTGATGATGGAGATGGCCGCGATGCGCGCCGATTCCGTGCCGGTGGCGGCGGGCGAGGTGGGGATCTCGGCCTCGGTCCAGATGGTCTTTGCGCTGGAGTGAGGGCGGGGTGGGGCAAGGGGGGCGCTGCCCCCTACGTCGAACTTTGTTCGACGCCCCCCGGAGTATTTTTGGCAAGATGAAGTGGGGGCGCCGGTTTTGTTGGCGCCCCCGTTTTCGTTCAGGCCGAGGCTTTTTTCAGCGCCTGGTCCAGATCGGCGATCAGGTCGTTCGCATCCTCGATCCCGATGGAGATGCGCACCACGTTCGGCCCGGCACCGGCCGCGACCTGCTGGGCCTCGGACAGTTGGCGGTGGGTGGTCGAGGCGGAGTGGATCACGAGGCTGCGCGTGTCACCGAGGTTGGCGACATGGCTGAAGAGTTCCAGGCTGTCGACGAATTTGACGCAAGCCGTCATAGCCGCCCTTGAGCGCCACGGTGAAGAGACCGCCTGCGCCCTTGGGGCAGATCGCCGCGACCCGGTGGTTGTAGGGCGAGGACGGCAGGCCCGCGTAGGTGACGTAATCCACGCGCCGGATGCGTCTCCAGCCAGCCCGCGACGGTCACGGCGTTTTCCACATGGCGCTGCATCCGCAGGCTGAGGGTTTCGATCCCCATCAGCGTGTAATGCGCGGCTTGCGGGTTCATCGTCATGCCCAGATCGCGCAGGCCGATGGCGATGCCGTGGAAGGTGAAGGCGAGCGGGCCGAAGGTCTCGTGGAACTTGAGGCCGTGATAGGCGGGTTCCGGGGCCGAGAGGGAGGGGAACTTGTCCGAGGCGGACCAGTCGAACTTGCCCGAATCCACGATGGCGCCGCCCGTGACGGTGCCGTTGCCGGTCAGGTATTTCGTGGTGGAATGCACCACCAGCGTCGCGCCATGTTCGATGGGGCGGCAGAGGTAGGGCGTGGCGGAGGTGTTGTCGACGATCAGCGGCAGGCCTGCCGCGTCCGAGATCGCGCTGATCGCGTCCAGATCGGTGATATAGCCGCCGGGATTGGCGATCGCTTCGCAGAAGACCGCGCGGGTGTCATCGTCGATGGCGGCTTTCACCGCGTCGAGATCGTCGAAATCGACGAATTTCGCGGACCAGCCGAAGCGCTTGATGGTCTGGCTGAACTGGGTGACCGTGCCGCCGTAAAGACGGGTCGAGGCCACGATGTTGCGGCCCGGTGCCATCAGCGGGAAGAGCGCCATGATCTGCGCCGCGTGCCCCGAGGAGCAGCAGACCGCGCCGACGCCGCCTTCCAGCGTGGCGATGCGTTCCTGCAGCACGGCCACGGTGGGGTTGGTCAGGCGCGAGTAGATGTAGCCCACTTCCTGCAGGTTGAAGAGGGCCGCCGCGTGGTCCGCGTCGCGGAAGACATAGGCCGTGGTCTGGTAGATCGGCGTCTGGCGCGCGCCGGTGGCGGGGTCGGGGCGGCTGCCGGCATGGATTTGCAGCGTGTCGAAGCCGTAGCTGGGTGCATCTGTCATTGAAGTCTCCTCCCGTTTATACTGAATTGCGCACATCAGTAGGATAACCCGCGCCGCATCACAACGGGGCAGCGCGAGACAACAGGCGGGCACAGGCCCGGAAAGGACAGACGATGCGTTCGGTATTCCATCTTGCGATTCATGTTCACGATCTTGATGCGGCACGGGAATTCTATTCCGGCGTCATGGGTGCGGAAGAGGGGCGCAGCACCGATACTTGGGTGGATTTCGACTTTTTCGGCCATCAGCTGAGCCTGCATCTGGGCACGCCCTTTGCCACGGCCAATACCGGCAAGGTCGGCGAGCATATGGTGCCGATGCCGCATTTCGGGATCGTGCTGGGGCTGGCGGACTGGAAGGTGCTGGCCAAGCGGCTGCAGGATGCGGGCGTGGATTTCGTGATTGCGCCCTCGGTGCGCTTCGAGGGCGAGCCGGGCGAGCAGTGGACGATGTTCTTCCGCGACCTGTCGGGCAATCCGATCGAGGTGAAGGGCTTTGCCGATACATCGGGGATTTTCGCGTCCTGACAGGGGGTTGCAGGGCGTTCCGGATTTTTTCAGCATAGTGTAACTTCATGTTGACGAAGCGATTTCGTCAGCATATCGTATATGTATGTTGAGGTAAGGAGTGACGCGTCATGAACGCCCTGGAAAATCCCAAGAAGAAGGCAGCAGGCAAGATGAAACCCGCGAAGATTGCAAAGGCCGCCAAGGCCGCGAAGCCCGCCAAGGAAGTGACCCGCCGCCAGAAGCGTCTGGAGCGGTTGAGCAATGCCAACAAGGTGACCTTCAGTCTTGAGCCCGAAGTGCGCAGCCTGATCGCCTCGGAGGCGAAGAAGGCCGGTCTGGACGAGGGCCATTACCTGCAGCGCGCGATCGAGAGCTATCTGCTGGACACGGCCGAGCCCGGCGATGCGCTGGCAGAGCGTCTGCGCGCCAAGCGGGCGGTCATCGAAAAGACCGTGGCCCTGGCCAAGCAACTGGACGAGGATGGCGGCTTTGACGAGCATTTCATCCTGACCGTGATGAAGACCGCGACCCGGGACGAGGAATTCGCAGCGCTTTACGCCGCTGCGGTCGGTGCCACGGCCAATGATGCCGACGCGCCGGAAAAGGCGAAAATGCCGCTCAATCAGCAGCTTGGCCGGATGATCAAACGTGCCGTGGGGGCGAAGAGCAAGAAGAACGAGGCCGGTCGGATTGCCCGCGCGCAGGTCTCGGGCGAGGCGATCTCGACCTATACGCTGCTGGAAAAAGCCGGCTGATCCTTGCAATATTGCCAAATGGAAGGGCGTCCCTCGGGGCGCCCTTTGCGTATTTGGGGGGCTGCTGCGCCTCAGCGCATCCAGAACCCGGCTTTCTTGATCTGGTTGCGGATCATCTGCTCGCGCCGGGGCAGGGCGTCGCGGTCGAACATCTCGCGCAGTTTTGTGCCGCGCCCCTGATAGATCATCCGCTTGGCCGGATCATAGGATTTCAGCACGCGCTTGATCCGGTTCGGTGCTGCGATGGTTTCCAGCAGATCGACGACGGCATCGCTTTCGCGGGCGTAGAGCAGCGGCAGCAGCCGGTAATGGCAACTGACGTCGCCGTCGAGCAGGCCTTCGGGCAGGGTGTCGCGCCCGCCGCCGAAGGAATGGATCACCAGCGGCAGTGCGACCTGATCCAGCCAGGGGTCCAGCGACTGGCAGACGAGTTCCGGCGGGGGCGTGTCGCGGATCGCCAGCGCCATGTCCAGGAAACGCTGTCCGAAGAGATGCGGGCAGCGGTAGAAGAAGAAACCCGCGTTGAAATAGAGGTATTTCTGCCAGTATTCATCGGGTTGCGCAGGATCGAGAGAGCCCGCGAAATCCAGCCCGAACATGTCGTAGAGCGATTTCCAGATCGCCCCGTAGCCCGGTCCGTAAAGCTCGATCTGCGGCCATGTCCCCTCGCGCCGGAGCGATGCGGTGGGGCGGTCGAAATCGAAGGGCACGGCGGTCAGATCGCCGGTGATCAGCGTGTCGGTGTCGAAGAACACGAAAGGCTCGCCCTTGGGCAGGGCAAACAGCGCCTCGATCTTGTTGCCGTAGGGGTATTTCGCGCCGAAATGCCGGCTTTCGAAGGGGATCACCTCGGCCCCCAGTTCGGCCAGAAGGGCCAGCACATCCGCATCGGCGACACGCGGATCCTCGAGCCAGAGGGGGCCGGGCTGCGGCACGGCCACAAAAAGGCGGCCCGGGAAATCCGGTGTGCTGTGGCGCAGGCTGGCGGCGAAGAGCAGCGCCTCGTATTGCAGGCGGCCGCGTTGCGCCACGATCAAAACGTTGAAGGATTGAGGTGATTTCGCCCGTTTTGCCATACTCTGCACCGCCACAGCCTGTTTTGCGAGGACTATAGGCGGGTTCTGGCCGGGGCAGAAGGGGGCTTGGCACCCGATCATGGCCGCGGCGGTACGCGGGAGTGCGGTGCCACTTGTAATTCGGGGTGGCGAGGAACAGTTTGGCAGCGAGGGCGATGCCGCCGGAGCTTGTCACAGCCTCGACATGTCGCCATGCGGACGCCAAGTTACGTGTCGACCCGTCCGGGCCAAGCTGCTAGGTGGGGCACCAAGACAGGACTGTAGAAACATCGACCACGGACAGATGACACAGAAGAAGCCATGGAACGAGCGCTTGCTGGAGCGTCTGCCCGCAGACAGTCTTCTCTTGCGGTTGCTGCTGGAAAGTTTCCAGGAACATCGCTGGAAATACCTGGCGGCGTCCGGGGCGATGGTGCTTGTCGCGGCCTCGACCGCGCTGTCGGCCTGGATGATGGGCGAGATCATCGACACGCTGTCCACCCCGGAAGACCGCAGACGCGTGCTGATGGTGGGGTTGGGCGTGGCGGCGATTTTCTCGTTCAAGGGGATCGCGTTCTATGCGCAGGCCGTGCTGATGGCGCGGGCGGGCAACCGGATCGTGGCGCAAAAGCAGATGCAGCTTTACAGCCGTCTGCTGCAACAGGGCGTGGCGTTTTTCAACACCAATGAATCCTCGGACCTGCTGCTGAAGATCACCCAAAGCGCGCAGATGGCGCGGCGGGCGATCGACACGATCGTGACCGGCTTCATCCGCGATCTGCTGACACTGGTGGGTCTGGTGGCGGTGATGTTCTACCAGCAGCCCTTCCTGTCGCTGATCAGCCTGATCGTGGGGCCGGCCGCGCTTTATGGCTTGCAGACAGATCCTCAAGAAGGTGCGCGCGGATCATGGCGCAGGAAATGGCCGGGCTGGGCGAGATCATCAAGGTCGTGCAGGAAACCTCGACCGGGGCGCGCGTGGTCAAGGCCTTCGGGCTGGAGCCGCGCATGGCCGACCGGATGGATGTGGCCGTGCGCCAGGTCGAAAACCGTGCCAACCGGATGGTGCAGCTTGAGGCGGCGACGATGCCGCTTCTGGATGTGATCACCGGGTCTTGCGATTGCGTCCATCGTGATCCTGAGCGCTGTCAACCTGTTCGGTCAGGCCCCCGGCACGCCGGGGCAGTTGATGTCTTTCGTGACCGCGTTCCTGATGGCCTATGAACCGGCCAAGCGGCTGTCGCGGATGCGCGTCATCATCGAAAGCTGCATGTTCGGTGTCAAGATGATGTATGACCTGCTGGATGCGCCGCAGACCCTGATCGAGGCACCGGATGCCGCCCCGCTTGCCGGATGGACCGGGCGCGGTGCGGGTGGAAGACGTGCACTTTGCCTATGGCGACAACAAATCCGTGGTGCAATGGCGATGACAGCTGACTTTCCCGCAGGCAAGACCACGGCGCTGGTGGGCCCGTCGGGCGGGGGCAAGTCGACGCTGCTGAACCTGATCCTGCGGCTTTACGATCCCAACGAGGGCCGTGTCCTGATCGACGGGCAGGATATCGGCAAGGCCACCTTTGCCTCGCTGCGCAGCAAGATCGCCTTTGTCGGGCAGGATACCTTCCTGTTTTCCGCCACCGTGATGGACAACCTGCGGCTGGCGCGCCCCGATGCCACCGAGGATGAGGTGATCGAGGCCGCGAAGATCGCCCATGCGCATGAGTTCATCGAGAAGCTTGCCCAATGGCTATGAGACCCATATCGGCGAGAACGGGTCCTTCCTGTCGGGCGGGCAGCGTCAGCGCCTGTCGATTGCCCGCGCCGTGCTGCGCCGCGCGCCGATCCTGCTGCTGGACGAGGCGACCAGCGCGCTGGACAGCCATTCCGAGGTGCTGGTGCGCGATGCGCTGGCGCGGATCACCGAGGGTGTGACGACGATCGTGATCGCGCACCGCCTGTCCACGGTGATGAATGCCGATTGCATCTGCTATCTGGAGGCGGGGCAGATCATGGAGCAGGGCAGCATCGCCGAGTTGCTGGCCCTGAACGGCAAGTTCAAGGCGCTGCATGACGTGCAGTTCGGCGGCGGTCGGGCGGTGGCGGGCTGAGGTCGACCGGTCCGGCGCGTCAGTCGGTTCTGTCGCCCGGTTGGCTGGACTGTTGTCGGTCCGACGCGACAACGGCGCCCGGCACCGTGGCACAGCGCATCATAAACCGCCTGCAGATAGCCGAAGCCGTGCTTCTGGTCAGGCTCGAGATGGCTGCCTTCGGCCCATTCGTTCCATGCGTTGATCAGGACGATACGCTCTTCCGGGCTGCGGTCGGTCGCCTCGACCTCGCGCTGGATCAGGGGGATCAGCCAGTCCCGAAAGGCCGTGCAGGAGAAGTTGTGAAAGATCGTCGGGTTGTGCTGACGCCGCGCGGTGTTGTCCCATGACAGCATCGCCCCGCGGATCAGGCGATAGTCGGGTTCGGGACGCGACAGGGCCACATCGCGCGCCTCGACATAGTCGAGGACCTTGCCTGTGAAATCCGGATCGCTGATGTCCATGCTTTGCGTGATCGGCGCGGGACGCAGGCCGTTGGGGGAAACTCGGCCGCCGCGTCAAAGCCGTAGGGGCGCGGATCGCTGACAGCACCCGCCTGCACCGCAATCAGGTAGATCCCGTCAAACCCGAGCTTGCGCATCTCCGCGCGCCAGAGATCGGCAGTCTTGCGAATGTCGGGAATGATCTCGACCCGGTAGACCAGCAGGACCGGCTTGTTGTCGATGCGGATATAGCGCGGATCGCGGAAGTAGCGGGCGACATGGTTCAGAAAGGCCAGTGAATCCGCGGGCGAGTGTTCCTGTGCGATCAGCACGTCATCTTCACGGCCATCCCAGCGGCGGGTCCAGTTCTCGTTGGCCCATGTCAGGCAGAAAGGGATGTCCACCTTGGGATTGGACAGCATCGCCTCGAGCGGTTCGTGCATCAGGACCTTGCCCGCGAACCAGTAGAAATAGAACGAGAAACCACCGATCCCGTATTCACGGGCGACCCTGGCCTGTTCTTCCATCACCGAGGGGACGCGCAAGTCGTAATAGCCGAAATGGATCGGGCAGTGGGGCTGGTGATGTCCCGGAAACAGCGGGAGCGCCTTGCCCACGTTGGTCCATTCGGTAAAGCCCTTGCCCCACCATCCGTCGTTTTCGGGGAAGGGGTGATATTGCGGCAGGTAATAGGCCAGAAGCCTGACGGCCGGGTCGATGGGGGCAGGGGGGCCGTAGGGCACGAACCCTTCCTGCGCCTGCGGGTGGTCTTGGCGCGTCTGCAACCCGGCGCGCAGTTGCCAGCGGGCCGGATCGCGCTTTGCCGCCGAGGCCATCAGTTTCTCGTAGCGCCGCATCGAGAAAGGCCGGCATGCCCGTGCCAGCGCCACGGCCGCGCGATAGCGCAACCTGTCCTTGAGAGGCTGCCGCGCCTGATCCGTGTTGTCGCTGCCCTGCATATGGACGACCGTCCTGTCCCGTTCGTATTGGCGACTGTGTCACATACCTGCCCGGCGACGACAAGACGATAGGGCTTCTGCTCAGTCGCTACTTGGCCTTGCCCTTCAGCCGACGGAAAAAGCCCCTGATCGCGTGCCGCGTCTCGCGGGTGTCGGATCTGATCTTCTGATACTGCCGCTTGAGGGAGTTGCGCGACTTGGCCTTCTGGTGGTCGAGCGAAAAGCCTGCGCAGGTATTCGGTGCTGAGCAATCCCAGTCAGGCTGGCCGCGTAGTCGTGCTGAGCTTCCGGACGGGTTTCCTGGGCAGTCCGACATGGGTCCAGCCCGTCAGTTCGCTGCCCTGCGGCGCGCATCGTCGCTTCGAGGAAGGCGAAGTCCGTATTTCGGTCTGGCTCGAGGTGGCAACCTTCCGCCCACTCGTTCCACGCGTTTATGAAGACAATACCCTCTCCGTCGTGTGGCGTTGGGTGATCCTTGATCGCACTGTGAAGCCAGTATTCGTAGTTTTCAGGCGTGCCGTTCAGAGTCACGAGTGCAAGGTGTTTGCGCCTCGCTGTGTTGTCCCACGACGGATAAACGGTGCGGTGCACTTGGTTTCCGGCCCCATGTCGCGGTTCAGATACAGTTCTGCGACTTTCGAGTAGTCCAGCGACAAGACCTTCGAAGGGTTCGATATAGCCGAGGGATCGCTCCGCCATTGTCGCGCACCTGGCCGCAGCTGTGCGGGGGAAATTCGACACCGGCATCGAAACCATAGGTCTCGTAGGACCAGTTGTCGTGCGTCAGGGCGCAGACGAGGTGCAGTTCTCCCAAACCCACTTCTCTCGCGTAGTCGCGCCATTCCTTCAACCATGCTGCCGAATCCGGAAGGTGTTGCGGACGGTAGACAACGATGACCTTTCGGCCTTGATAGGTCATGTAGCGTGGATCGCGGAGATAAGGTTCCATCGCCTGGAACGATGCAACGGGATCTTCTGGACGATACTCCTGCGCGATCAGGATCTCGCTTTCGGATGCGTCCCAGCGTCTTGTCCAGTTCTCGTTTGCCCAGCAAAGGCAGAACGGCATGTCTGATCTTGGTCAGCGAGCATGTCGTCCAGCGGACGTTCCATGAGACGCTTTGCCGGAAAACCAATAGAAATGATAGCAAAAGGCATCTATTCCGTGATCCTTCGCCATGCGGATTTGCTCGTGGCGGATTTCGGGCACGCGCAGGTCATAAAATCCAAGATCGGCGGGAAGGTGCGGTTGATAATGGCCGACGAACAGCGGTTTTGCGCGGGTCACATTTGTCCATTCGGTGAACCCTTGCCCCACCATTCATCGTTTTCAGCGAAAGGATGGATATTGCGGTAAATGATATGCAACTAGCCGAAAAGGCTTGTCTTGGTCCTCGGACATGAATTTACCGCGAATTAATTAAAGATACGGGATATTTGACGTTTGGCGCGACGAACCGTTTTCTGTAATTTGGTTTCGTTCGCCTTGCGGGCCGGGGTGGTCGGGACTCTTCGAGCGTTCCGTTGGTGGTTCCAGCGGACTTCTGAGGTCGGTTTCGCGGTCGTTGACCTGATAAGCCATGGTCTCGGTCCAGTATTTCACTGTTTCCGCATCGGGCGTTCCGGCGTCAGGGTCATGAGATCAATCCCGGTCGACCCGTTCTTGGCTTTCCGCGAACATGTCACGACCTGAATCACATGGGAAAACCTGTTCCGCTGCAAGGCAGCCTGCACATCGGGCGGCATACGCTTCCAGCGTGATGCGAATTCGGTCATTTCGGGTGTCCGAACGACGAATTGGGCATCTTCGATTGCAAGGCCGGCTCCGTTGATCAAGGACTGCACGTTCTTGACGCCGAAGAAACGAATATGGGTTCGGTCAAGCAGGCCCCAGGGCCAGTATTCGAAATCTTCGTCCACCAGGCAGGCCGCGACCGACGCATGGCCGACATGCGGCAGGGACAGGATCACTGCACCGCCCTCGGCCAGAAGAGATGTCATCCCCTCGAGTACCTGCCAGGGGTTATAGACGTGCTCCAGAACATCGGCGGCGATCACATAATCGAAAAGACCGTTTTCGTCCCGAATTTCCTGTGTCCAGTTAGGATCGTTCAGGTCGGATGCGTAAACACGCGGCACGTAGGTGCGCAAAAGTTCAATAGCGGATGGGTCAACTTCCAGCGCGACTGTCTCGCATCCCAGAGTGCCGATCAGATGGCGGGTTATCGAGCCGGGTCCTGCACCGATTTCGAGGACTTTGGAGCCTGGCTTGACCATACGGATCACGCGGGCAGGAGCAACGTCAAAGTCCAGATCCACCTTGTAATCATAGACGTGTTTTTTCTTAGACAAAGTGACGCTCCCTTACAAATCAGGTTGGCGATAACATTTACTTTACCTCAGTCGCAAGCACTCGTTCGGCGGGCCGTACTCATTTGACTGTTCGTTTGGCGGTTTACTGCTCAAAACCTAAGCGTTTCAAGAGATTTTTGTCCAAAAGCTTCGATGCCGATCGCATGGCGGAGAGCTGTCCTGGTCCGGGATCTGTTGACCTGCAACGCGCCCTTCCAGCATATTGTTTTCGGCTTTTCGGAGAATGGTGGGCGACCCTGGAATCGAACCAGGCGTGCGTCTCCGCGAGGGAGTTACAGTCCCCTGCCACACCTTGCGGCCTGTCGCCCACTGCGCCGGTTGCCCGTCGCGTGAGGGGCTGATTAATGCCCCACCAAGGGGACGTCAACAGGAAAATACCTTGCAGATGCGCGACCCGCGGCGCATGAACGGGCGCAACGTGACAGACGCGAACCGGACGGGGGCGAAACCGATGAAAAAACCCAAATGGGTCGTCGAAAAGGAACAGGCGCAGCAAGGCCGCTGCCAATGAAACGCGTTTGGCTTTTCGGCCTGCATGCGGTGCGCGATGCGCTGGTGAATCCGGCGCGCGAGAAGCTGCGCCTTGTCGTCACGCTGCAATGCGCGCGACAAGCTGGCGGATGCGATTGCCGCCAGCGGGATCGAGCCCGAGATGGTCGATCCGCGCAAGTTCTCGGCGCCGCATTGATCCGCAGTCGGTGCATCAGGGGGCGGCGCTTGAGGTGCAAGCCGCTGGACTGGGGGCGCGCTGGAGGATATCTGCGCTGGCGTGCCGGGGCGGGCGCCGCGCGTGGTCCTGCTGGACCGGGTGACCGATCCGCATAACGTGGGCGCGATCCTGCGCTCGGCCGAGGTGTTCGGCGCCCGCGCGGTGATCGCGCCGCGCCACCATTCCGCGCCCGAAACCGGCGCGCTGGCCAAGACCGCCAGCGGCGCGCTGGAGCGCCAGCCCTATCTGCGGGTCGCGCAACCTGGCCGAGGCGATGGAGGCGCTGCAGGCCATGGGCTATCTCGTGCTGGGGCTGGACGGTGAGGCCGAGCAGACCATCGAGCAGGCGCTGGAGGGGCAAGCGCGACCGGCCCGTGGCGCTGGTGCTGGGGGCCGAGGGGCCGGGATTGCGCGAAAAGACCCGCGAAACCTGCGATCACGCTGGTCAAAATCGCGTTTGCGGGCGGATTTCGGCTCGCTCAACGTCTCAAATGCGGCGGCTGTCGCCCTATATGCTGTCCATGGAGCATTGAACGGACAGGACGGCCATGACCTACGGGACGAAGATCGCCACCTGCTGCTATTGCGGCACCCGCGCGGCGCTGGTGCTGCGTGGCAAGGAGCGGCACGAGCTGTCCTGTTCGTCCTGCGGGGCGCCGCTGCACAACATGAAATCGCTGCGCGGTCGAGGCGGTGCGCGATCATCCGCGTGGTCACGCCGCAACCCGAGCGGGGCGGGCCGCGCAACCGGCCTGTCACGCCGCAGATCGACTGGTCGCGCGCGGCGCAGGGCAAGAGCAAGATCAAGGCGCGACCCAAGAAGCGCAAGAGCACTGGCGCGCTGGCTGGCGGGCGAGATCTGGGATCTGGTCGAGGATGTCTTCGACTGATGCCGGTCTGATCGGCGATCCGTGATCACAGGTATATTACCGCATCTTCATAATCTGGTGCACGCTTCCTATCTGAATGTAGGAGGCGCGCTATCGGAACATCCGCGCTTTCTTCACTGTCCCTCGTTCCGTGACTGGCGCCCAAGGTTCCCTTGGGCGCTTTTTTCTGCGCGCGCTTTTTTCTGCAAAGCGCCGTTGTGGGCCTTCTCGGATGGCGGGCAGAGGGATATGCTGCCTGCATGAGCGAGACTTATTCCGACGCCTTTCTGAAGGATATCCTGAACCGCACCCGCCGCGTCGCGGTGGTGGGCGTGTCGATGAACCCGGTGCGGCCCAGCTATTACGTGGCGCGCTATCTGTCGCTGAAGGGGTTCACGGTGATCCCGGTCAATCCCGGCCATGCCGGCGAGCGGCTGTTCGGCGCAGACGGTGACGGGCCATCTGTCCGATATCGAGGGCGCCGTCGACATGATCGACATCTTCCGCCGGTCCGAGCATGTGCCGCCCATCGTGGACGAGGCGCTGGAGCTGTTTCCCGAAGCTGCAGACCATCTGGATGCAGATCGGGGTCGAGAACGCGGAGGCCGCCGCCATGGCGCGGGCGCGCGGGGTCGATGTGGTGATGAACCGCTGCCCCAAGATCGAATACCAGCGCCTGTTCGGCGAATTGCGCATGGGCGGTTTCGCGACCGGGGTCATCTCGTCGAAGCTTTGAGCCTGCGGCACCTGCGGTTCTTCGAGTATTTCAGGCAAGATGAAGCAGGGGGCGCGTCAGGGTTTGCGCGCGGCCTTTTCGGCGAGGCCGGAGGTGCCCTGACGGCGGGCGAGTTCGGCCATCACGTCGGCCAGCGCCACGTCGCGCGATTGCAGCATCACCAGCAGGTGAAAGAGGACATCGGCGGCCTCGGAGGTCAGGCGCGCGCGGTCGCCCTTGACCGCTTCGATGATCGCCTCGATCGCTTCTTCGCCGAATTTCTCGGCGCATTTCTCGGGGCCCTTGGCCAGCAGTTTCGCGGTCCAGCTGGTGTCCGGGTCGGCGCTGGCGCGGGCGGCGATCAGTGGCGGCGAGGTCGTCGAGGGTCATGGGCCAGCGTCATGTCAAGCCTCATGGGGATGCCGGCGGCGGCCATGTGGTCCTTGGCCTCGCCGGATGGTGTAAGTCGCCGAAGTGGAAGATCGAGGCGGCCAGCACGGCGCAGGCGCCGCCCTCGCGTGACGCCTTCGACCAGGTGATCGAGCGTGCCGACACCGCCCGAGGCGATCACGGGGATGTCCACCGCGTCCGAGATGGCGCGGGTCAGCGGCAGGTTGAAGCCCGCGCGCGGTGCCGTCGCGGTCCATCGAGGTCAGCAGGATCTCGCCCGCGCCCTTGGCCGCGACCAGTGCGGGCGAATTCGACCGCGTCGATGCCGGTGGGTTTGCGGCCGCCATGGGTGAAGATCTCCCATTTGCCCGGGGCCGACGGTCTTGGCGTCGATGGCCACCACGATGCATTGGCTGCCGAACTGGTCGGCGGCCTCGGCCACCACATCGGGGTTGGCGACGGCGGCGGAGTTGAAGCTGACCTTGTCGGCGCCGGCCAGCAGCAGGGCGCGCACATCGGCGGCGGTGCGCACGCCGCCGCCCACGGTCAGCGGGATGTAGCATTGCTCGGCCGTGCGGCGTGACCACGTCGAACATGGTGCCGCGGTTTTCATGGGTGGCGTGGATGTCGAGAAAGCACAGCTCGTCCGCGCCGGCCGCGTCATAGGCGCGGGCCGCATCGACCGGGTCGCCCGCATCGCGCAGGTCGACGAAATTCACGCCCTTGACCACGCGGCCATCGGCGACATCGAGACAGGGAATGATCCGGGTTTTCAGCATGGTCCCGCTGTTCCTTGGCGTTTCACGGGATTGTTTATGGGCAAACCGCCGCACATTCCAGAGGGTCGGGCCATTGAGTGAACCGGAAGAAGGAAATCGATCATGAAAAATGTTCTTGCAGCAGCGGCGCTTGTGGTCTCGGCGGGGATGGGTATGGCCAGCGGGGACGATATCGTCCGTGTGCCGTCCAGCCATGATGTGCCCGCCACGATGGACCGGCTGGAAGCCGCGGTGACCGGGGCCGGTGCGGCGGTGGTGGCGCGTGTGGATCATGCCGGTGCCGCGCAGGCGGCGGATCTGCAGCTTGCGCCGTCCCAGGTCCTGATTTTCGGCAACCCCAAGATCGGCACGCCGGCGATGCAGGCCAATCCGCTGGCGGGGCTTTATCTGCCGCTGAAGGTGCTGGTCTATGAGGATGCCGCAGGGCAGACCTGGCTCGCCTATGAGCAACCCAAAGAGATGCTGGACGATCTGGACGGTGTCGCGGATGACGCGGCCTATCTCGCGACCATGGCGGGGGCCCTGGGCAACCTGACCGCCAAGGCTGCAGCGGCGGAGTAAGCCTGTGCGGGGCGCTGGTCGGCCCTTGCGCGCGGCCAGCGCCCCCGTGCGGATCGCGCGCCTTGCGATGACAGGCGCGGGCCGGGTGTGCTCTGACGCCTGCGGCTAGCGGCCGCTGCGGCGGCGCAGGATCAGTTCCAGCGCAA
Organism: uncultured Alphaproteobacteria bacterium; assembly: GCA_963715835.1. Classification (GTDB taxonomy): domain Bacteria; phylum Pseudomonadota; class Alphaproteobacteria; order Rhodobacterales; family Rhodobacteraceae; genus Seohaeicola. The sequence goes on from CAVQSH010000002.1 coordinate 101,526, forward strand.
GGCCCGCGATGAGCGGCGTCAGGAACAGGGCGAGGCTTGTGAGGCCATGCGAGAGCAGGGCCACCACCATGAGCCCGGCGAGCGGGCCGAAGGCCGCATAGGCCAGCTCATGCGCCCTTGTGGGGCAATCGAGGTAGCCCGCGACGGATGTGTAGGGCAGGTTGGCGCACCCCGACATCGCAAGGTCGAAGCCCAGCAGGAACAGCACCGGGCCGAGCCACAGGGCGATGACGGCGATGGCCACGCGGCGCGCGCGGAAGTGACGCCAGACAAGGAACGGGACCGCGCAGAACAGCACCGCAAGAACGAGGGTCACGACCGGCCCGGTCCGTCAGGCTTTCAGCGCGGCCAGCGCCTCGCCCAGGTCGAGCGCCCCGTCATAGAGCGCGCGGCCCGAGATCGCGCCGTTGAGCTGCGCACCGCAGTCGCGCAGGGCGATGAGGTCGGCCAGGGAGGACACACCGCCCGAGGCGATGACGGGGATGCTGACCGCGCGGGCCAGCGCCGCGGTCGCGGCGATGTTCGGGCCCTGCATCGCGCCGTCGCGGTTGATGTCGGTGTAGATGATCGCGGCGACGCCCGCGTCCTCGAAGCTGCGGGCGAGGTCGGTGACCATCACATCGGTCTCATGCGCCCAGCCCTTGGTGGCCACGCGCCCGTCGCGCGCGTCGATGCCGACGGCGACCTGACCCGGAAAGGCGCGGGCGGCTTCGCGCACCAGCGCGGGGTTTTCCACCGCCACGGTGCCGAGGATGACGCGGGCCAGACCCTTGGACAGCCAGCCTTCGATGGTGGCCATGTCGCGGATGCCGCCGCCCAGTTGGGCGGGCACCTTCGTGCGCGCCAGGATCGCCTCGACCGGGGCGGCGTTGACCGGCTGCGCCGGCGAAGGCGCCGTTCAGGTCCACCAGATGCAGCCATTCGCAGCCTGCCGTCGACGAACTCCATCGCCTGTGCGGCGGGGTCGTCGTTGAAGACGGTGGCCTGCTCCATCTCGCCTTGTAGAGGCGCACGGCCTTGCCGTCTTTCAGGTCGATGGCGGGGTAGAGGATCATGGGCGCACCTGTTTGCTCGGGGATTGGCGGCCTTTGACCATGGGCGGCGGGAAAATGCAACGCGCGGGCTGCGGCTGACCTCATGTCAGGCTTGATCGGCGCAGGGGCGCAGGCCTAGATTTCCGCAGGCATCAGGGAGGATGATGGAATGCGCAAGACGATGATGGTGGCTGCGGTGATGATGTTGGGGGCAGGGGCGCGCGTTGGCCGAGCCGCTTCTGGGCACTTGGCACACCGCACCCGATGACAATGGCAACACCGGGTTGATCCAGGTGGCCCCTTGCGGGCCGCAGATCTGCGGGACGCTGGTGAAGTCCTTCGACGGCAGCGGCAAGGAGATGGCCAGCCCGAACACTGGCAAGATGATCATTTCCGAAACGGTCGCTGCGGGGGGCGGGTCCTACAAGGGCAAGGTCTGGCCCCGGATCGCGACAAGACCTACAACTCGCGGCTGGAACTGTCGGGCGATACGCTGAAGGTCAGCGGCTGCGTCATGGGCATCTGCCGCGAGGGCGGCAGCTGGTCCCGCGTGAAGTGATCCTGTGGCGGGCGGCCCGGATCAGGGCCGCCAGCGCAGGAAGTTGCCGATCATCCGCAGGCCGACCTGCTGGCTTTTCTCGGGGTGGAACTGCATCCCGAGGATATTGTCACGGCCCACGATGGCGGTGATCGGGCCGGCGTAATCCACATGGGCCAGCAGATGCGCGGGGTCCGCCACGCGCATGTGGTAGCAATGCACGAAATAGGCGTGATCGCCGGTCTTGATCCCGTCGAACACCGGGTGGGGGCTGTCGATCACCAGATCGTTCCAGCCCATATGCGGCACTTTCAGCGCGGGATCGGCAGGGGTGATCCGCACCACCTCGCCGCCGATCCAGTCGAAGCCGGGGGTGGCGTGTATTCCAGCCCGCGCGTGGCCAGCATCTGCATCCCGACGCAGATGCCGAGGAAGGGGCGCGCGTCGCGGATCACGGCCTCCTCCATCGCCTCGAACAGGCCGCGATGGTCGAAGAGTTCCTTGCGGCAGGCGGGAAAGGCCCCGTCGCCGGGCAGCACGATCCGGTCCGCGCGGCGCACGGCGTCGGGGTCGGAGGTCACGATGACCTGCCCCGCGCCGGTCTCATCGGCCATGCGCTGAAAGGCTTTCTCCGCGGAATGCAGGTTGCCGCTTTCGTAGTCGACGATGACGGTGCGCATGGCGGTCAGAGCGTGCCCTTGGTCGAGGGGATGGCATCCGCGCGTGCGCGGATCGGGCTCGACCGCTTCGCGCAGGGCGCGGGCGACGGCCTTGAAGGCGGCCTCGGCGATGTGGTGGCTGTTGAAGCCGTGCAGCTTGTCCACATGCAGCGTGATGCCGCCATGGGTCGCGAGCGCCTGAAAGAATTCGCGCACCAGTTCGGTGTCGAAGGTGCCGATCTTGGCGGTCGGCATATCGACGTTCCAGACAAGGAAGGGCCGCCCCGACAGGTCCAGCGCGCGCGCGCACCTGCGCGTCGTCCATGGGCAGCAGGCACGACGCCATAGCGGCGGATGCCGCGCTTGTCGCCAAGCGCCTGCGTCAGGGCCTGACCCAGCGCGATGCCCACATCCTCGACCGTGTGGTGATCGTCGATATGCAGATCGCCCGTGGCGCGGATGGTCATGTCGATCAGCGCGTGGCGCGACAGCTGGTCCAGCATGTGGTCGAAGAACCCCACGCCGGTCTGGTTGTCATAGCGCCCGGTGCCGTCCAGGTCGATCTGGACGGTGATGTCGGTCTCGGCCGTCTTGCGCGTGATGGTGGCGGTCCGCATGGGTCTGGCTCCTGCTTGGTCAGGGCGCTTATAGGCCGATGGGCGGCGCGGGGGAAGGGGGCGGGCACGATGCCCATTGCCCCTGTGGCAAGGCTGTGCCAGCCTGCCCGCGCATCATCAGAGCGAGGCCCATCATGAGCACCTGCGTCTTCATCCAGCTGCGTTGCAAACCCGGTCAGACCTATCAGGTCGCCGAAGAGGTCGCCCTGCGCGAGATCCATTCCGAGTTGCATTCGACCAGCGGTGACTATGACCTGCTGATGAAGGTCTATATCCCCGAGGGGCAGGATGTGGGCAAATACATCAACGACAGCCTGCTGGATATTCCGGGGATCGAACGGTCGCTGACGACGCTGACCTTCAAGGCGTTCTGAGGGGGCGAGGGCAGCGCCCCGCGCGGAATCAAGGTGCGCAGCACCGCCGCGCGATCGCCGACACGCCCCATCGGGGCGGCGATTTTGCACAGTGTTCCGGCATGAACTGAGGTTCGATGACGGGGCAGGGATAAACTGCCCCGAATTGTCGTTGCATCGCCACCCCGCGTGTCGGCGACCGCACGGCTTGTGTCACGGCTCAGCATTAAATCCCAAAGCGCCGAAAACAAAAAAGCCGGCCACGAGGACCGGCTTTTTTGAAATTTGGAGCGGGCGAGGCGATTCGAACGCCCGACCCTAACCTTGGCAAGGTTATGCTCTACCCCTGAGCTACGCCCGCTTCCTTGGGTGAGGCGTGAGATATAAATTCTGCGCGTGACCCGCAAGAGGAAAATTGCGGCTTTCGCCAAAAACTTTTCGACCTCTCCGCAAGCGCCTTGAAAACAAGGCCGATCAGAACAGCGCATGGGCGATATTGGCCGCCCCGCCCACCAGCAGGACAAGGAAGGTCAGCGTCGCCCCGCCGCCGCGCAGGGACGATATGTGGGGCTGCGCGGCCATTCCCAGCGCGTGCATGATCCGCGCCACCAGCAGGACGGCCCCCAGCACGTGCAGGGCCAGCGCGGGCGCGCCCTGCATCTCGGCCAGCAGGAGCAGGATCAGGGCCAGCGGCACGTATTCCGCGTAATTCGCGTGCAGCCGCATGGCGTTGGCCATGACCGGATCGCCCTTGTCGCCGGCAAAGACCTTCTGCTGCACGCGCACGCGGACCACCCAGCCGCTGATGCCGAGATAGAGCAGCGCCAGAAGCCCCGCATACAGCGACGTGATCTGCGGGATCATGTGTCGAACTCCACCAGCAGGTCCTTGGCGTCGATCGGGGCGCCGGGCGTCACATGCACGGCCTTGATCGTCGCGTCACGGTCGGCATGGATGCCGGTTTCCATCTTCATCGCCTCGATGGTCAGCAGCAGGTCGCCTGCCTTGACCTTTGCGCCCGCTGTCGCCGCGACACTGGCCACCACGCCGGGCATCGGCGCGCCGATATGGTTGGGGTTGCCGGCTTCGGCCTTGGGGCGCTGCGGCGGTCTGGGATTTGACCAGACGGTTGGGCACGCGGATCACGCGGGGCTGGCCGTTCAGTTCGAAGAAGACCTTCACCTCGCCGTCATCCGTGGTCTCGCCCACGGCCTGCAGGCGGATCTCCAGCGTCTTGCCGGGGTCGATCTCGGCGGTGATCTCTTCGCCCGGTTCCATGCCGTAGAAGAAGGTGCGGGTGGGCAGGGTGCGCACCGGGCCATAGATGCGGTGGCGGCCCATGTAGTCGAGGAAGACCTTGGGATACATCAGGTAGCCGTTCAGATCCTCGTCGTCGATCTTGCGCCCTTCAAGCTGCTTTTCCAGCTCGGCGCGGGTGGCCTCAAGATCGACAGGCGGCAGATGCGCGCCGGGACGTTCGGTGTTGGGCTTCTCGCCCTTGAGGACCTTGGCGACGATGGCGGGCGGGAAGCCGCCCGGCGGCTGGCCCAGATTGCCGCGCATCATGTCGATGACCGAGTCGGGGAAGGCCACGTCCGTCGCGGGGTCTTCGACCTGCGCGCGGGTCAGGCCCTGGCTGACCATCATCAGCGCCATGTCGCCCACCACCTTGGAGGAGGGCGTGACCTTGACGATATCGCCGAACATCTGGTTGACGTCGGCATAGGTCTGGGCCACCTCGTGCCAGCGGTCTTCCAGCCCCAGGGAGCGCGCCTGCGCCTTGAGGTTGGTGAACTGGCCGCCCGGCATCTCGTGCAGGTAGACCTCGGAGGCGGGGGCCTGCAGGCCGGTCTCGAAGGCGACGTATTGCGCGCGCACCTGTTCCCAGTAGTCGGAGATCTCGCGGATCGCGTTCGATGTCGCAGCCCGGTGTCGCGGGGCGTGTGGCGCAGCGCCTCGACGATCGAGCCGAGGCAGGCCTGCGAGGTGTCGCCCGAGAACGCGTCCATCGCCGCGTCGACCGCATCGACGCCCGCATCGGCGGCGGCGAGGATGGTGGCCCCGGCGATGCCGCTGGTGTCATGGGTGTGGAAATGGATCGGCAGATCGTCACCTCGTCCTTCAGCGCCTTGACCAGCACGCGCGGCCGAGGCGGGTTTCAGCAGGCCCGCCATGTCCTTGAGGCCCAGGACATGGGCGCCCGCCGCCTCCAGCTCCTTGCGCCATGGCGACATAGTATTTCAGGTCATATTTGGCGCGGTCCGGGTCGAGGATATCGCCGGTGTAGCAGATCGTGCCTTCGCAGATCTTGCCGTTTTCCAGCACCGCGTCCATCGCGACGCGCATGTTCTCGACCCAGTTGAGGCTGTCGAAGACGCGGAAGACGTCGACGCCGGTTTCGGCCGCCTGCCGCACGAATTCGCTGCACCACGTTGTCGGGGTAGTTGGTGTAGCCCACCCCGTTCGAGGCGCGCAGCAGCATCTGCGTCATCAGGTTCGGCATGGCCGCGCGCAGGTCGCGCAGGCGCTGCCACGGGCATTCCTGCAGGAAGCGGTAGGCCACGTCGAAGGTCGCGCCGCCCCAGCATTCGACGCTGAACAGCTCGGGCAGGTTGGCGGCATAGGCGGGGGCCACCTTGATCATGTCGATCGAGCGCATCCGGGTGGCCAGCAAGCGACTGGTGCCCGTCGCGCATGGTGGTGTCGGTGATCAGCAGCTGCTTCTGCGCCATCATCCAGTCGGCCACGGCCTTGCGGGCCCTTCGTCGTCCAGCAGGGTCTTGGTGCCGTCGCGCAGGCGCGCCCGGTCGCAGCCTGGGCGGGCGCGGCTGGCTGCGCCTCGGCCGGCGGGCTCGGGGCGGCCTGCGGTTTCGGGATGCCCGTTGACGGTGATGTCGGCGATATAGGTCAGGATCTTGGTCGCCCGGTCGCGGCGCTTGTGGAACTGGAACAGCTCGGGCGTCTCGTCGATGAACTTGGTGTGGTATTCGTTGTTCAGGAAGGTCGGGTGCTTGAGCAGGTTCTCGACAAAGGCGATGTTGGTGGAGACGCCGCGGATGCGGAATTCGCGCAGGGCGCGGTCCATCCGGGCAATCGCCGCCTCGGGCGTCTGCGCCCAGGCGGTGACCTTTTCCAGCAGGCTGTCGTAATAGCGCGTGATGACGGCGCCGGAATAGGCGGTGCCGCCGTCCAGCCGGATGCCCATGCCGGTGGCGCCGCGATAGGCGGTGATGCGGCCATAATCGGGGATGAAGTTGTTCTGCGGGTCCTCGGTCGTGATCCGGCACTGCAGGGCGTGACCGTTCAGCCGGACGTCATACTTGGCTGGCCATGCCGGTCGCCTCGGCCAGGGTCTTGCCTTCGGCGATCATGATCTGGGCCTGCACGATGTCGATGCCGGTGACCTCTTCGGTCACGGTGTGTTCGACCTGCACGCGGGGGTTCACCTCGATGAAGTAGAACTTGCCGTCGTCCATATCCATCAGGAATTCGACGGTGCCGGCGCATTCGTAATTCACATGGTCGCAGATCTTGTGGCCCAGCTCGCAGATTTCCTCGCGCTGCGCCTGCGGTCAGGTAGGGGGCAGGCGCGCGTTCCACGACCTTCTGGTTGCGCCGCTGGACCGAGCAGTCGCGTTCGTACAGGTGGTAGATGTTGCCGTGGCTGTCGCCGAGGATCTGCACCTCGACGTGGCGGGCGCGGAGGATCATCTTTTCCAGATAGCCCTCGCCATTGCCGAAGGCGGCTTCGGCCTCGCGCCGGCCTTCCAGCACCTTTTCGTCCAGTTCCTTCTCGTTATAGATCGGGCGCATCCCGCGCCCGCCGCCGCCCCAGCTGGCCTTGAGCATCAGCGGATAGCCGACTTCCGCGGCCTCGGCCCGGATGGCGTCCATGTCGTCGCCCAGCACCTCGGTGGCGGGGATGACCGGCACGCCGGCCTCGATCGCGACGCGGCGGGCGCTGGCCTTGTCGCCCAAGTGCGCGCATGGTTTCGGCCTTGGGGCCGATGAAGGTGATGCCGTTGGCGACGCAGGCATCCACGAAATCGGGGTTCTCGGACAGCAGGCCATAGCCCGGATGGATCGCATCGGCGCCCGAGAGCTTGGCCACGCGGATGATCTCGTCGATGCACAGATAGGCGGCGACCGGGCCCAGCCCCTCGCCGATCCGGTAGGCCTCGTCGGCCTTGAAGCGGTGCAGGCTCAGCTTGTCCTCTTCGGCGAAGACGGCGACGGTGCGCTTGCCCAGTTCGTTGGCGGCGCGCATCACGCGGATGGCGATTTCGCCCCGGTTGGCAATCAGGATTTTCTTGAATCGGCCATGGCCTGCTCCTTGCTGGGGTCGCGGTCCGGAACCTCGGTCCGCTATAGGATAGCTATGCGTAGCGTCACGCCGCACTGCGGCGCAAGTGCGGGGATGGTCTGTTTGTAACAATCTGCAAGAATTGCTGTCCGGGCAGGCCGTGCAGGGTTTGCCCGACGCAGGCTCACGCGGGCATCACCCGTGCGGGCAGATCGCGCAGGGCATGGGTGCCCAGCTGGCCCATGTTCGAGGCGATGTCCTTTCGCAGCATCTCGATCAGATGGGCGGGACCCGCCTCGCCCAGCGCGCCGAGGGCATAGTGCCAGGCGCGGCCCATCATCACGAAATCGGCCCCAAGCGCGAGGGCGCGCAGGATGTCGAGCCCGCCCTCGATCGCCGCTGTCGAAGATCAGCGGCAGTTTGGTCGCCGCCCGGATCCCGGGCAGCATCGAGATGGCGAGGGGCGCCGTCGAACTGGCGCCCGGCGTGGTTGGAGACCCAGATCGCATCGACGCCCGCCGCTTCGAGCGCGCGGCACATCGCGCGGCATCCAGCACGCCCTTGACGATCAGCGGCCCGTCCCAGCCATCGCGCAGCGCCTTGAGATAGTCCCAGTCGGGCGAGGTGCGCAGCAGGTAGCCCACATGTTCGGTGGAGCTGCAGGCCCGTCAACTGCCCGGCATAGCCGTCGATCAGCCGCATCCGGGGCATCCCCAGCCGCGCCGTGCCAAGCGCCCATGCCGGGCAGCGCGCCACCTGCGCCAGAAGGCGCGGCGTCAGGCGTGGCGGGTGAGTCAGGCCCGAGCGCGTCTGCCGTTCGCGCCGGCTGGCCACGGGCACATCGACCGTCAGCACCAGCGCCGGAAACCCCGCGTCGCGGGCGCGTTTGAGCATGTCGGCGCGGATGCTCGGGATCGCGGGGCGGGTACATCTGGAACCAGCCTTGCCGTCCAGATGGGGCGCCGACTTCCTCGGGCGTGCGGCTGGCCACGGTGGACAGGCCGTAGGGCAGGCCCGCTTGGTCGGCGTTGCGCGCCAGCATCCGCTCGGCATCCGGCCAGATCAGGCCCGACATGCCCACGGGGCGATGCCGAAGGGCAGGGCATGGGTCTGGCCGAAGAGGGTCACGGACAGGTCCGGCTCGAACTCGCCATGCAGGATCGAGGGCATCAGCAGGACGCTGTCCAGATCCGCGCGATTGCGGCGCAGGACGGCCTCGCTGCCCGTCGCGCTGTCGAGATATTCCCACACGAAATGGGGGATCCGGCGGCGCGCCTGGGCCTTGAGGTCGGAGAGGGCGGGGTAGCGTTGCAAACAGATCCATGGCGCGCATTTGCGTGAGCCTTCCGCGATTTGTCCAGAACCCGCTGCGGCAAAACCGGGGCCTTGTGAAAATATCGAAAGAACAGATCAAGAACTTCTCTTTCACATGGCGCGCAGGCGCGCTAGGATCGGGCGCATGAGCAGTTTGACGACATGCCCGCCGCCGCCGCCGTTCCGCTGTCCGCCCGCGCCATGGCCGCGCGGCCCGCGGCCCCTTATCTTGACGGGCTGAACCCGGCGCAGCGCGCGGCGGTCGAGGCGCTGGATGGCCCGGTGCTGATGCTGGCGGGGGCCGGCACCGGCAAGACCAAGGCGCTGACCGCGCGGATCGTGCATCTGCTGACACACCGGCCGCGCGCGGCCCGAACGAGATTCTGGCCGTGACCTTCACCAACAAGGCCGCGCGCGAGATGAAGAACCGCGTCGGCGCCATGCTGGGCCAGCAGGTCGAGGGGATGCCGTGGCTGGGCACCTTCCACTCGATCTGCGTCAAGCTGCTGCGCCGCCATGCGGAACTGGTGGGGCTGAAGTCGAACTTCACCATTCTGGACACCGACGACCAGATCGCGCCTGCTGAAGCAGCTGATCGCGGCCAGCCGACATCGACGACAAACGCTGGCCCGCGCGGATGCTGGCGGGGATCATCGACGGCTGGAAGAACCGCGCCTGGACGCCCGACAAGGTGCCCGCCGCCGAGGCGGGGGCCTATCAACAACCGCGGGATGGAGCTTTACGCCGCCTATCAGACGCGGCTGCGGGAGCTGAACGCCGTCGATTTCGGCGATCTGCTGCTGCATATGGTCACGATCTTCCAGACCCATGACGATGTGCTGGAGCAGTATCAGCGCTGGTTCCGCTATATTCTGGTGGACGAGTATCAGGATACCAACGTCGCCCAGTACCTGTGGCTGCGGCTGCTGGCGGGCGGGCACAAGAACATCTGCTGCGTGGGCGACGACGACCAGTCGATCTATGGCTGGCGCGGGGCCGAGGTGGGCAACATCCTGCGGTTCGAGAAGGATTTTCCGGGCGCTCATGTGGTGCGGCTGGAACAGAATTACCGCTCGACCCCGCATATCCTGGCCGCCGCGTCGGGCGTGATCGCGGGCAACCAGGGGCGGCTGGGCAAGACGCTGTGGACCGAGGAGCAGGAGGGCGAGAAGGTCCGCCTGATCGGCCATTGGGACGGCGAGGAAGAGGCCCGCTGGATCGGCGAGGAGATCGAGGCGATGCAGCGCGGCACGCGCGGCATGCGGCCGTTTTCGCCTGGACGAGATGGCGATTCTGGTGCGCGCCATCGCACCAGATGCGCGCCTTCGAGGATCGGTTCCTGACCATCGGTCTGCCCTACCGCGTGATCGGCGGCCCGCGCTTCTACGAGCGGATGGAGATCCGCGATGCGATGGCCTATTTCCGCGCTGGTGACCAGCCCCGCCGACGATCTGGCGTTCGAGCGGATCGTGAACACGCCCAAGCGCGGCCTTGGCGACAAGGCGCAGCAGACGATCCAGCGCGATCGCGCGCGCCAATGGCGTGTCGCTGGTGGAGGGCGCGCGGCTCGCTGTGGGCGAGCAAGGCGTTGACCGGCAAGGGTGCGGCGGCGCTGGGCCAGCTGGTCGACGGATCTCGCGCGCTGGGGCCGGATGGCGGGCGATGCGCGACATCACCCATGTCGAACTGGCCGAGATGATCCTGGACGAGAGCGGCTATACCGCCATGTGGCAGAACGACAAGACGCCCGAGGCGCCGGGGCGGCTGGAAAACCTCAAGGAACTGGTCAAGGCGCTGGAGCAGTTCGAGAACCTGCAAGGGTTCCTCGAACATGTCAGCCTGATCATGGACAACGAATCCGCGGACGATGGCGAGCCAAGGTCAGCATCATGACGCTGCACGCCGCCAAGGGGCTGGAATTTCCCGCCGTGTTCCTGCCGGGGTGGGAGGATGGGCTGTTCCCGTCGCAACGCTCGATGGACGAAAGCGGCATCAAGGGGCTGGAGGAAGAACGGCGGCTGGCCTATGTCGGCATCACGCGGGCCGAAGAGGTCTGCACGATCTCCTTCGCGGGCAACCGGCGGGTGTTCGGCCAATGGCAATCGGCGCTGCCCTCGCGGTTCATCGACGAATTGCCCGAGGATCATGTCGAGGTGCTGACGCCGCCCGGGCCTTTATGGTGGCGGCTATCGGCGCGGCGGGCATGGGCGGTTTCGGCGGGCGGTTCGGCCGCATCCGGGATCGACGCGCGGGTGGCGGAGGCCAATGTCTACAACTCGCCCGGCTGGAAGCGCCTGCAGAGCCGCAGCGCGCAGCGCCCTGTCAGCCAGCCGTCCGAGGCGCGCAACACGGTGATCGACATGCAGGCGGTCAGCGCCCACACGATGGGCGAGCGGGTGTTCCACCAGAAATTCGGCTATGGCACGATCATCGGGATCGAAGGCGACAAGCTGGAGATCGACTTCGACAAGGCGGGCACCAAGAAAGTGGTCGCGCGCTTCATCACCGGGGCGGATGACATCCCGTTCTGATACGGCCTATGGCGCGCCGACAAAGCGCGCCAGTTTGCCCAGTGTTTGCTGGCCCAAAGCCTCGGCGCCGAACCCCTTGGCGGTCTGGTATTCGGCGGCCGTGCTGAACACCATGCCCAAGGGTGACGGTCGTCGCCCCGTCCGTGTCCTCGAAGCTCACCCAGGCATCGGCATGTTTGGGACCGTTCTCGCCCGCCAGAAGCGTGTAGGACAGGCCGGTCTCGGGCCGGACCTCGCCATAGCGGTGATGGTTGGGATAGACGGTGCCATCGGGGCCGATCATGTCGAAAAGCCACTCGCCGCCGCCGCGCAGGTCGATCCGGGTGGTCTTGCAGGTGAAGCCGTCCGGGCCCCACCATTGCGGCAGGGTTTCGGGATTGACCCAGGCCTTCCAGACCATGGCGCGCGGTGCCTCTATCACGCGGCGCAGGACCATCGTCCGCGCGGCGACCTCGGCCAGGTTGTCCAGACCCGCGCTGAACCCCTGTTGATAGCCTTCGGCCATGTCATGGGCCAGGGACGACAGTTGCACCGTCACCGTGATCCGGCTTGCGTCTCCGTCCGCAGTGAAATCTGCGGTGACCAGCGCGGCCGAACATGTCTCGCCCTCGGACGAGACCACCTCGTAATTGACGCAGCGTGTGACGGGCTCCAGGTGCAGCCAGCCCGCCTCGACGCGGACATCAGGCTGGTTTTCGACCCGGCAGATCGAGATTTCGCGCCCGCCCACGCGCGTGTCGGCCTCAAGAAATATGACCGAGACATCCGGCGCGGGCGGTGCCCAGATGGCGCGCGCCACGGGGGCTGTCCATGCCTGCCACAGGGTTGCGAGGGGGGCGGCGACCGCCTTCGTGAAGGTCAGCGTGGCGAAGCGGTCCGTCATGACGGCAATCCCTTGGCATAGGTTTCCAGTTGCGTGGCCACCGTGCCCCAACCATCGAAAAAGCCCATGTCCCGATGCGTTTTGCAGGCGTCTTCGCTGCGGTGTCGCGCGATGGCAGTATAGAGCGTGCCGCCTTCGGGGGCATCCGCAAAGAGCAGGATTGCCGTCATGAAGGGATCGGCGGCGGGCTTCCAGCCTTCGGTATGGCTGTCGGAGAACACCAGTCTTTCGGCGGGGACCACCTCGAGATACACGCCCTTGTTGTCGATCACCTGGCCATCCACGTCGAAACGGGTGTTGAACCGCCCGCCGACGCGCAGGTCGATCTGGACCGCCGTCACCTTGTGCGGTGCGGGGACGAAGAAATGCGGGATATGCGCGGCTTGCGTCCAGCAGTCCCAGATCAGCTTGGCGCGGGGCGGCCAGCACGCGGGTAAAGCTGAGATCGGTCTGCGGGTCGAGGTCGGGTGTCATCTGTCGCCTTCCTTCATCAGGGTCATGACGTAATCGTCCAGCCGGTCGAGGCGCGCTTCCCAGATGCTGCGCTGCTCATCCAGCCATGTCCGCATCGGGGCCAGTGCCTCGGGCACGATGGCGCAGGTGCGCACGCGCCCTTCCTTGGTGCTTTCGATCAGGCCTGCCTCTTCCAGCACCGCCAGATGGCGCATGACGGTCGGCAGGCGCAGCCCGGTGGGGGTGGCCAGTTCGCTGACCGGGGCTGCTCCTTCCGCCAGCCGCGCCAGAATGGCGCGCCGCGTGGGATCGGCCAGCGCGTGAAAGAGCAGGGACAGGTCGGGATCATGCTTAGCCATGTGGCTTAGTATTTGCCGATGCGCGCCACATGTCAACAACACTTTGCCGATCGGCTAAGTGTTGCGCGGCATGGGCCTGCATGAAGCGGGACGGGCCAGCGAGCGTGCGCCGCAGCGTATCGGAGATGTAGGGGGGGAGGGCAGTGACGGCGGCACCCAGGGAGGAGGAGGGGGTGCCGCCGCGCTTGCAACGTGGCCCTCAGGGAGGAGGAGAAGGGCCAGCGTATGATCCAAGACGCGACGGTATCCAGGGAGGAGGAGAGGATACCGTCGCTCTTGCATACGAAGACCTCAGGGAGGAGGAGAGAGGCCTTCGCAATCCGGTTTTCAAGACGCGGCGACACCCAGGGAGGAGGAGAGGGTGCCGCCGCTCTTGACAACGAAAGACCTCAGGGAGGAGGAGGAAGTCTTTCGTATTCTTATAAGGTGCGGCGACATCCAGGGAGGAGGAGCGGATGCCGCCGCAAGTTCACAGAAGACCCAGGGAGGAGGAGAGGGCCTTCTGATCCCGGTGTTACTTTTTCACGCCGTAGGCGTGCTGGTAGGCGACCGAGCGGATCTGCGACCGGTTCAGGCCCATATCGGCCAGAACGCTGTCGGGCAGGATCGCCAGATCATTCACGGTGTCGCGGAACGCCCGGTAGCGGGCATAGCGCTGCGACAGGTCGGCTTTGATCGCCTGCAGCTTGCCGACGAACCCGGCCTGGGCGGCGCGGGGCTGTGCAAGACGAAGATCAGATGTATAAGCCATGTTCGGTCACTTTCGGTTTTGCTCGAGTGCGGTATCGTTTCCGCTCTGTTGTCACTAAGATACGTCGATGCTGCGCTTGCACAATACCTATCTGGTGCAATGCTGCTATGCAGCAAATGCATATGAAGGGCTGACCTATATTTTAGGCAGAAAGGTGCTGAAACGGGCGTTTCTCGTGCAGGGCTTGTCTGTCACGGAAAACCTGCCACCTATTGCGGCACAGATGACGGAGGAATTGGCATGGCTGTAACGCGTGACAGGATCGAACAGGCGCTGCGACAATTGGCGCTGCCTGACGGGGGCGACCTGATCAGCCGCGATATGGTGCGGGCGCTGACGATTTCCGGGGGGCAGGTGCGATTCGTGATCGAGGCGCCCAGCCCCGAGATCGCCCGCCAGATGGAGCCGTTGCGGGCCGCCGCCGAGCAGGTCGTGGCGCGTGTGCCGGGGGTGGACAGCGTCAGCGTCGCCCTGACCGCCCATGGCCCGGCGGAAAAGCCGCCCGCGCCCAGCCTCAAGATCGGGGGGCATCCGACGCCGCAGGCGGGGCCGACCAAGCCCTCGGGCGTGGACCGCATCCTTGCGATCGGATCGGGCAAGGGCGGGGTGGGCAAATCCACGGTGTCGTCGAACCTTGCCGTGGCGCTGGCGCGGCAGGGGCGGCGCGTGGGGCTGCTGGATGCCGATATCTACGGCCCCAGCCAGCCGCGCATGATGGGGGTGAACAAGCGCCCCGCCAGCCCCGATGGCAAGACCATCATCCCGCTTGCAGGCGCATGGCGTGACGATGATGTCGATCGGGCTGATGCTGGACCCGGCCAAGGCGGTGGTCTGGCGCGGGCCGATGCTGATGGGGGCGCTGCAACAGATGCTGGGGCAGGTGGAATGGGGCGAGCTGGACGTGCTGCTGGTCGATCTGCCGCCCGGCACGGGCGATGTGCAGCTGACGCTGTGCCAGCGGACGCAGCTGACGGGCGCGATCGTGGTCTCCACCCCGCAGGATGTGGCGCTGCTGGATGCGCGCAAGGCCATCGACATGTTCAACACGCTGAAGACCCCGGTGCTGGGGCTGATCGAGAACATGTCGGTCTTCTGCTGCCCCAATTGCGGGCATGAGACCGCGATCTTCGGCCATGGCGGCGTGAAGGCCGAGGCGGACAAGATGGGCGTGCCGCTGCTGGCGGAACTGCCGATTGATCTGGATACGCGTCTGGGCGGGCGATGCGGGCACGCCGATCGCGGCGGGCGACAGTGCGGCGGGGCTGGCCTATGCCGCGCTGGCACAGCGCCTGATCGAGGGCGGGATGGCCTGATAGGGCGGTATTTTTGAGTATTTACGGCAAGATGAACGAGAGGCGCGCGGGCGAGATACCCCGCGCGCCTTTGTCGTGTCAGGGTTTGCGGCGCGGCACGGCATTGGGACCGCGAGCCGGGGCACCTGTGCGGGGCTTGCCGCTCTTGCCGGCGGGCAGGGGCTTGCCGCCCGGTCCCAGGCGGGCCGAGGCATTGGCGGCCGCATTGCGCACGGGCGCGTCACCTGCGGGCTTGTCGCCGGACTTCTCCCAGGGTTTGCCGCCCGGCTTGCCGAAGGGCTTGGCGCCCGGCTTGCCATAGGGTTTGTCACCGGGTTTGCCGCCGGGTTTCCCACCGGGCTTTCCTCCGGGTTTGCCGTAGGGCTTGTCACCCGCCTTGCCCGCGGGCTTGGCATAGGGCTTGTCGCCCGGCGTGCCGGCCGGCTTGCCATAGGGCTTTGCCCCGGGCTTGCCCGCCGGTTTGCCATAGGGCTTGTCGGCGCGCGGTTTGGGCGCGTCGAGGCCGCGATGCACTTCGGGGTCCATCTCGCGGGGCTTGTCGCTGCGCGGTTTGGCGGTGTGGGATTTCATCCCCTCGGAGCGGGCCGGTTTCGCACCGTCGCGCGGGGCACCGCCGTGGGATTTGAACCCGGTCGATTTGAAGCCTGCGGGTTTCGACGGGCGGGGCCGATCCTCATCCGCGCCGCGCGCGGGTTTGGGGCGATGGGACTTCATCCCGGCGGATTTGGGGCCTTCGGCTTTGGCGGCCGCGTCGGCGGGCGGCATCCGGTCGGGCACATCGGCCCAGGCGGCGGCCTCTTCCGGGGGCGGGGCGCGGCGCGCGGGGGCGGCACGCTCGGCACGTTCGGGCCGGTCCGCACCGCGATGGGGCTTGCGCTCGCCACGTTCTTCACGCGGGGGCGGGGCCACGCGGGGCATCGCGGCCAGATCGGGGGCCGCGTCCATGACGACGACCTTGGCACCGCCATCGAGGGCGGCATCGGGGCCAAGCGCCTTGAGGAAGCCCGGCAGCGCGCTTGCGAGCAGTTCCACATAGGTCTCATCCGCCTGCACGCGGATCGCGCCGATATCGTCGCGGGTGATGTCACCGGCCTTGCAGAGCGTCGGCAGAAGCCAGCGCGCCTCGGCCCGTTCATTGGCACCCACCGACAGTTTCAGCCAGCTCGAGGGGCCGAAGGTCTTGCGCGGGGAGGCATCGCGCTTGCGCTCGGGGCGCTGTTCGGGATCGGGCAGTTCTTCGGGCGCGGAGTGTTTGCTGTAGAAGAGACGCAGGTAGGCGCCTGCGATCTGTTCCGCCGTATAGGTCGCGGCGATGCGGGCGACGAAATCCTCCTCGCCCTCGTTCAGGGGCTCGGACCAGACCGGATCGTTGATCAGGCGTTCCTCATCCTTGGCGCGGACCTCGTCAGCGGAAGGGGGCAGCGCCCATTCGGCGGTGATCTTGGCGAATTTCAGCAGCCGTTCCGCCTTGGCGCGGGTCTTGGGTGTCACGACCAGCGCGGACACGCCCTTGCGCCCGGCGCGGCCCGTCCGGCCCGAGCGGTGCATCAGGGTTTCGGAATTGGTCGGCAGTTCGGCATGGATGACCAGTTCCAGATTGGGCAGGTCGATGCCGCGCGCGGCCACGTCGGTGGCCACGCAGACACGCGCGCGCCCGTCGCGCATGGCTTGCAGCGCGTGGGTGCGTTCGGCCTGGCTCAATTCGCCCGACAGGGCCACGACGGAAAAGCCGCGATTGGCAAAGCGCGCGACCAGGCGCGAGACGGTGGCGCGGGTGTTGCAGAAGACGATGGCGTTCTGCGCCTCGTAGATAGCGCAGCAGGTTGATGATCGCGCCCTCGGTGCCGTCATAGGCGGCGGTCAGCGCGCGGTATTCGATATCGGCGTGCTGCGTGGCGCCCGTGGTGGTGGCGACGCGCACGGCATTGTCCTTGAGATAGGTCTTGGACAGTTCCGCGATCCCGCGCGGCACGGTGGCCGAGAACATCAGGGTGCGGCGGGTTTCGGGCGCCTCGGCCGAGGATGAACTCCAGATCGTCCTTGAAGCCCAGATCCAGCATCTCGTCGGCCTCGTCCAGCACGACGGCGCGGATCTGGCCCAGATCGATGGAGCCGCGCATGATATGGTCGCGCAGGCGGCCCGGCGTGGCCACGACGATATGCGCGCCCCGGTCCAGCGCGCGGCGTTCGTCCCGCATGTCCATGCCGCCGACGCAGGAGGCCATGCACGACGCCCGCATCCTGATAGAGCCACTGGAACTCGCGCTTGACCTGCAAGGCCAGTTCGCGCGTCGGGGCGATGATCAGTGCAAGGGGGGCTGCGGCGGGGGGCAGGATGTCGCTGGCCCCCAGCAGGGTGGGCGCGATGGCGAGGCCAAAGCCCACGGTCTTGCCCGAACCGGTCTGGGCTGACACCAGCAGATCGGCCTCGACCAGGTCGGGGCGCATCATTTCAAGCTGGACAGGTGTCAGCACCTCATAGCCGCGCCGCTCCAGCGCATCAGCCAGAGGTTTCATCGTCGGGTAGGGCAGGGTCATGCAATCACTCGGGTCATTGGGCGCGGGCAGCGGAACGGAAGGTCCCGCGACCGGGGGCGCCCGTGTCATTTGTTTGGGAAGGGTGGGTCAAGCGGTGGGCCTTACTGCCTTCGTCACCGAATGTATAGCGCAATCCTCGCGCAGGGGACAGGACAAAGGCGGCGGGCCCGGATTGCGGCCCGGATCGTGGCCCGGATTTGGGTCGGCATGGGTCTGAATGGGCCGGACGCTCTGTCGGCCCCGGGTTCATGGGAAATAATGGGATGGACCTGTGGCGGCGGGCCGGTCCGCGTCCCGCAATCCGAATCACTTTGTCGAGATTCGGCGTGTTTTCAGCGTGAATCGGGGTTGCAGGCGGGCTGAACTGCTGTTTTTGCTCGGCGTCTGGAGGGCTGGTGGAGGCTGCGTTCGCGGTTTCGGCGAAAATTTTTGGGAAATCATGGGAAGTTTTTCAAGGGTGCAGGTCCTACTATATTTAGTGTTCATTTTTGATATATGAACAATACCCGGTAGCGACAGCCGCAAATCCCTGTCTAGATGTTGTTTTTCAGGGGGTCTGCGGACAAGATCATGTGCTGATCGGGGCCAAATTTTTGTTGCGTCCCATGAAATTCCCATGGTATCCAGAATTCACGATGAGGACGGGACATAACAAGGGGCACCCAAGACCCCGAAATAAAAATCCCAAGTCAGGTTTCATACAGGCACCCGCTTTCATCGAACCAAGAGATCCGGCGCGCGAGCGAGCAGACATCCCCCCAGGTGGCGCGCGCAGTCGGACACCCCGCAGAGCGGGACGAGGGCGGCGGATTGGGCAGTGGCAGCAGCTCAATCCGCCGTTTTCCGTTCAAAACGGTTGTGAACGATCAATTTTCGGGGGGACAGGGTAGAGGGATCACGGGACAGTGGGTCGCAGGTTCAGAGGCGAGAGCCACCACAAGGTGGACGGCAAGGGGCGGGTGTCTATCCCGGCCCTGTTTCGTCGTGTGCTCGAGGCCGGTGACCCGAACTGGACCGAAGGTCTGAACCCCGAACTGGTCATCGTCTATGGCGATCACCGCCGCAATTACCTGGAATGCTACACGATGGAGGCGATCGCCGAAGTCGATGCCAAGATCGACGGATTGCCGCGCGGCGTCGATGCAGCGCAAGATGCTGCAGCGGCTGTTCCACGGCCAATCCTATCCCACGTCCGTGGACGAGACCGGCCGGATCGTGCTGCCCGCCAAGCTGCGCACGAAGATCGACGCTGGAGGATGAGGCCTTCTTCATCGCCGCCGGTGACACGTTCCAGATCTGGAAGCCCGAGACCTATGAGACCGAGGAGTTGTCCAGGACCGAGGCATGGCTGGACGAGTTGCCCGAGGATTTCGATCCGCTGATCTATCTGGATAGTGCGAAAGGGGATTGAGCCATGGCCGCTGCCGCCCCGACCCCTGACGATCGCCCCCCATATCCCTGTTCTGCTGCGTCCGCTTCTGAAGGCGGTCGCACCTGTCACGGGCGTCTGGCTGGACGGCACGTTCGGCGCCGGCGGCTATACGCGCGGGCTTGCTGGAGGCGGGGGCCGGACAAGGTGATCGCCGTGGATCGCGACCCGCTGGCCTTTCAGATGGCCGCCGACTGGGCCGGCGCCTATGGCGACCGGATCGAGATGGTCGAGGGCGTGTTTTCCCGAATGGACGACTATGGCGCATGACCTTGATGGCGTGGTGCTGGATCTGGGCGTGTCCTCGATGCAGCTTGATCTGGCCGAGCGCGGCTTTTCCTTCATGAAGGACGGCCCGCTGGACATGCGGATGAGCCAGTCCGGCCCATCTGCCGCCGATCTCGTGAACACCGCCGACGAGGGCGGATCTGGCCGATATCCTGTATCACTATGGCGAAGAACGCGCCAGCCGCCGGATCGCCCGCGCGATCGTGCGAGAGCGCGCGCCGCGGCCCCGATCACCACGCACGCTGCAACTGGCGCGGCATGATCGAGGGATGTCTGCCGCGCAGCAAGCCCGGCCAGTCGCATCCGGCCACGCGCAGTTTTCAGGCGCTGCGCATCGCGGTGAACGACGAATACCGCGAACTGATCGACGGGTCTGGAGGCGGCCGAGCGCGCGCTGAAGCCCGGCGGCAAGCTGGCCGTGGTGACCTTTCATTCGATCGAGGACCGGATGGTCAAACGCTTTCTTGCAGGCGCGCTCGGGCAGCGGCGGGGCGCGGCCAACCGCTATGCGCCCTGAGAGCGGCCGAGACCGTCGCGCAGTTCAGCCAGACCACCCGCAAGGCCATCGGCGCCTGACGAGCAGGAGCTGGCCGAGAACCCGCGGTCGCGCAGCGCCAAGCTGCGCGTCGCGATCCGCACCGATGCGCCCGCCGGCAGACACCGACAGGCAGTCTCTCGGGATGCCAATGATGCAAGGGGAGAGTTCTGAGATGCGTTCCGTCCTGTTCGTGTCTGACCGCCTGGCCGTGATCGGACTGGCCTTCTGGGCCTACCGCGAGAATTACCACACGCAGGAGGCATTGAACGTGAGCCGAACAGTTGCAGCGCGACATCGCGCGACGCGCGCGACCGGCTGGCCGTGCTGCGGGCCGAATGGGCCTATCTGAACCGCCCTGACCGGCTGCGCGATCTGGCGGATCTGAATTTCGACAGCCTTGGCCTGATGCCGATGGCGCCCGAACAGTTCGGCCGCGTCGATCAGGTCGGCCTTCCCGCTGGAGGAAGAGGGACTGCTGCCGATCACCGATCCGATCGATGTCTCGAACCATGGAGGACCGGCCATGATCCGCACGCCGCTGCGCCCGCTGGCCCGTGTTCTGGAAGCCCGCGCCAAGGGCGAAAACCCCGACGCGATCGAGCGCGAGAACCTGCGCCTGCGCCACGAGGAGATGCGCGACCGCGCCCGCCAGCGCGCCGAGGGCCGCCTGCTGGTGCTGGGCGTGCTTTTTCGTCTGCGCCTTCGCGATGGTCGGCGGGCGGATGGCGCTTCTGGCCACTTCCGAGCCGATGGAGCCGCGCGCCAGTGCGGCCGGGGCCGACATTCAGGCGCAGCGCGCCGATATCGTGGACCGCAGGGCCGCATTCTGGCGACCAATCTCGAAACCCACTCGCTTTATGCCCAGCCGCCGTTGATGGTCGATCCCGAACACGCCGCCGCCGAGCTGGTGCGCATTTTCCCCGATCTGGACCATGACAGGCTGGTGCGCGGATTTCACCGGCACGCGCAAGTTCCTGTGGATCAAGAAGAAGTCTGAGCCCGGAACAGCAACAGGCGGTGCATGACATCGGCGATCCGGGTCTTCTGTTCGGACCGCGCGACATGCGGCTTTATCCCAATGGCACGCTGGCCGCGCATGTTCTGGGCGGGGCCAGCTTTGGCCGCGAGGGCGTTCATGCCGCCGAGGTGATCGGCGTGGCGGGGGTCGAGCAGCAGTTCGACGAACAGCTGCGCGATCCGGCCCGTGCGGGCAAGCCGCTGGAGCTGTCGCTGGATCTGACGGTCCAGGCCGCCACCGAAGAGGTGCTCTGGGGCGGGATGAGCCTGATGAACGCCAAGGGTGCGGCCGCCGTGCTGATGGATGTGCATACGGGCGAGGTGATCTCGATCGCGTCGCTGCCGGATTTCGATCCCAATGACCGCCCCGCGCTGCCGACGCAGGGGCGCCCCGATCGACAGCCCGCTTTTCAACCGCGTGGTGCAGGGCGTCTATGAGCTGGGATCGACCTTCAAGATCTTCACCGTGGCGCAGGCGCTGGAACTGGGCCTGGTCACGCCCGACACGATCATCAACACCAAGTCCCCGATGACATGGGGCGGCACCGGATCGGCGATTTCCGCAACTACGGCCCCGAACTGACCGTGTCCAAGGTGATCGAGAAATCCTCGAACGTCGGCACCGCGCGGATCGCCGTCGAGATCGGTGCCGAGCGGCAGCACGAGTTTCTGGGACAGCTTGGACTTGCTCGAGACCACCAAGTTCGAGATGGTCGAGGCCCGTGGCGGCAAGCCGCTGTTGCCGCCGCGCTGGTCCGAGCTGTCGACGATGACCATTTCCTACGGCCACGGCATCGTCGGCCACGCCGCTGCATCTGGCCGCGGCCTATGCGACGATGGTCAATGGCGGCACGCGGGTCGAGCCGACGTTGCTCAAGCAGAACGGCCCGCAGTATGGGCGCGCGCGTGATGTCCGAGCAGACCTCGGCAACAGCTGCGCCGGATGCTGCGCCTGGCCGTGAGCCAGGGCACCGCCAGCTTCGGCGAGGTGCCGGGCTATGCCGTGGGCGGCAAGACCGGCACCGCCGACAAGCCCACGCATCGACGGGCGCGGCTATGACGACGGACAAGGTGATCTGCGACCTTCGCCGCGATCTTTCCGGCCCATGATCCGAAATATGTGCTGATCGTGACGCTGGACGAGCCGGTGGAAACCTCGGGGCCCGAACCGCGCCGCACCGCGGGCTGGACCGCCGTGCCGGTCGCCGCCGAAATGATCCGCCGCGTGGCACCCCTGCTGGGTCTGCGACCCGAGATTGAACCGGCGGAATTGACTGGTATAACGCTGACATCGAACTGAGACGAGACTTGCGAGGGGCGCGGTGGGGCAGGCAAAAACTTTGGCGCAGCTTGGCCTGACCGCCAAATCGGGGCGCGAGGCGCAGGTCACCGGCCTTGCCGTGGACAGCCGTCAGGTCAAGGCGGGCACGCTTTTCGCGGCCCTTCCGGGCACAAAAGTGCATGGCGGCGACTTCATCCAATATGCGTTGCGCATGGGCGCGACCGCGATCCTGACCGATGCCGAAGGCGCGCGCCTTGCGGCGACCGAACTGGCCGCGTCCGATGCGGCGCTGGTCGTGGCCGAGGACCCGCGCCAGGCGCTGGCCTATGCCGCCGCCCTGTGGTTCGGCGCGCAGCCCGCCACGATGGTCGCGGTGACGGGCACCAATGGCAAGACATCCGTGTCCACCTTCACCCGCCAGATCTGGGAGGAGATGGACCTGCCCGCCGTCAACCTTGGCACCACGGGCGTCGAGGGCGCCTATGAGACGCCGTTGCAGCATACCACGCCCGAACCGATCACCCTGCACCGCGTGCTGGCCGAGGCGGCAGGCGCGGGCGTGACCCATGCGGCGATGGAAGCCTCCAGCCACGGGCTGGCGCAGCGGCGGCTGGACGGGGTGCAGCTGATGGCGGCAGGCTTTACCAATTTCACGCAGGATCATCTGGATTATCACGCCTGATTTTGCGGATTATTTCAACGCCAAGGCCGGACTTTTCGACCGCGTCCTGCCGGAGGATGGCACGGCGGTGATCAATATCGACGACACCTATGGTCACCGAGATGGCCGGGGTTGCCCGCACCCGCGGGCAGGAGGTCATGACCGTGGGCCGCCGCGACGGGCGCCGATCTGCAACTGGTCTCGCAGCGGTTCGATGCGACGGGGCAGGACCGTGCTGGTGCGGTTCCGGGGCAAGAGCTATAGCGCGGATCTGGCGCTGCTCGGCGGGTTTCAGGCCGAGAATGTGCTGCTGGCCGCAGGGCTGGTCATCGCCTGCGGGGCCGATCCCGACCGGGTGTTCGAGACCTTGCCACATCTGAAAACCGTGCGCGGCCGGATGCAACTGGCCGCGACGCGCCAGAACGGGGCGGCGGTCTTCGTGGATTACGCCCATACGCCCGACGCGGTGGCGACCGCGCTGAAGGCGATGCGCCCGCATGTGATGGGGCGGCTGGTGGCCATCGTCGGGGCGGGCGGCGACCGTGACACGACCAAGCGGCCCCTGATGGGACGCGCGGCGGCCGAGAATGCGGATGAGGTGATCGTGACCGATGACAACCCCCGCTCGGAAGACCCCGCCCTGATCCGCGCCGCCGTGCTGGCCGGTATTCCTGCGGAAGCGCAGGTGCATGTGCGCGAGGTGGGCGACCGCGCCGAGGCGATCCTGCGCGGTGTCGCTGCGCTGGGGCCGGGGGATGCGCTGCTGATTGCGGGCAAGGGGCATGAAACCGGGCAGACCGTGGGCGACATGGTGCTGCCCTTCGACGATGTGGAACAGGCCAGCGTGGCCGTGGCCGCATTGGACGGGAGGCTGGCATGACCCCGCTCTGGACCGCCGCCGAGGCCGTGGCTGCGACAGGTGGTCAGACGACCGCCGACTGGCAGGCGCATGGCGTGTCCATCGACACGCGCACGATCCAGCCGGGCGATCTGTTCGTGGCCCTCAAGGCGGCGCGGGACGGGCATGACTTCGTGGCGCAGGCCCTGGCCAAGGGGGCGGCGGCGGCGCTGGTGACGCATCGTCCCGACGATGTGCGCCGAGAATGCGCCGCTGCTGATCGTGCCCGATGTGCTGCGCGGGCTTGAGGATCTGGGCCGCGCCGCCCGTGCCCGCACCAAGGCCCGCGTGGTGGCGGTGACCGGGTCGGTCGGCAAGACATCGACCAAGGAAATGCTGCGCTGTGTCCTGTCGGGGCAGGGGCGCACCCATGCGGCGGAAGCCAGCTACAACAACCACTGGGGCGTGCCGCTGACACTGGCGCGGATGCCGGCGGATACCGAATATGCGGTGATCGAGATCGGGATGAACCACCCCGGCGAGATCGCGCCGCTGGCGCAGATGGCGCGGCCTCATGTGGCGATGGTCACCATCGTGGCCGCCGCGCATCTGGAGGCCTTCGAGAACCTCGCGGGGATCGCCCATGAGAAAGCCTCGATCCTGACCGGGCTGGAGCCGGGGGGCGTCGCCGTGCTGAACGGCGATCTGGACACCTCGCCGATCCTGCTGGACTGGGCGAAGCGTTACGCCGCGCGCACCATCACCTTCGGCGAAAGCCCGGCGGTGCATCACCGCGTGACCGAGGTGACGCTGTGTGATCAGACCACGGTCGTGCATGGCCGGGCATGGCGGCGGCCGGTGCTGTTCAAGGTGCAGGCCCCGGGGCGGCATTTCGCGATCAACGCCATGGGCGTGCTGGCGGTGGCCCATGCGCTGCACCTCAACCCGGTGCTGGCGGCCAATGATCTGGGCAGCTGGCAACCCCCGGCCGGACGCGGCACGCGGGAACGCTATCTGCTCGATCCGCTGACGGATGATCTTTACTTCGATCTGATCGACGATGCCTTCAACGCCAACCCCACGTCGATGGAGGCCGCGCTCGAGGTGCTGGCGGCTGCGGTTCCCCGTGACGGTCTGGGCCGGGTCAAGCAGGGCCGCCGCATCGCCGTGCTGGGCGACATGCTGGAACTGGGCCCCGACGAGATGGCGTTGCACGCGGCGCTGGCCGATCTGCCGCATATGGCCAAGCTGACCCTCGTGCATTGCGTGGGCCCCCGGATGCGCCACCTGTGGGAGGCGCTGCCGCAAGCCAAGCGCGGCGACTGGGCCGAAAGCGCCGACGCGCTGGCGGCGCGCGCGCACCGGCTTGTTGACGCGGGGGATATCCTGCTGGTGAAGGGCTCGAAGGGCAGCAAGGTCAGTCTGGTGGTTGACGCGCTGCGCAAACTGGGCCATGCCGCGCCGCAGTCGGACAAAGGAACAGAGTAGATGCTTTACTGGTTGACCGCGCTCTCGGATGGCGGCGATTTCTTCAACCTGTTCCGCTATATCACCTTCCGGGCGGGCGGGGCCTTCATGACCGCGCTGATCTTCGGCTTCCTGTTCGGGCGCCCGCTGATCAACGTGCTGCGCAAGCGGCAGGGCAAGGGCCAGCCGATCCGCAATGACGGGCCCGAAGGCCATTTCGTCAAGGCGGGCACGCCGACGATGGGGGGCCTGCTGATCGTGGGGGCGCTTCTGACCTCGACCCTGCTCTGGGCGCGGCTGGACAATCCCTTTGTCTGGATCGTTCTGTTCGTGACCATGTCCTTTGCCGCCATCGGCTTTGCCGATGACTATGCCAAGGTGTCGAAACAGAACACCAAGGGTGTCTCGGGCAAGGTCCGCATGGCGCTGGGCCTGCTGGTCGCGGCCATCGCGGGCTATTGGGCGGCGCAGTATCACCCCGAGGCGCTGACCAACAAGCTGGCCTTTCCGGTCTTCAAGGAAACGCTGCTGAACCTCGGCTTTCTGTTCGTGCCTTTCGCGATGATCGTGATCGTGGGCGCGGCCAATGCGGTGAACCTGACCGACGGTCTGGACGGGCTGGCGATCATGCCGGTGATGATCGCCGCCGGCACGCTGGGCGTGATCGCCTATGCGGTGGGGCGCGTCGACTTCACCGAATATCTGGACGTGCATTACGTGCCGGGCACGGGGGAAATCCTGATCTTCGTGGCCGGGCTGATCGGCGGCGGGCTTGGCTTTCTGTGGTATAATGCGCCGCCTGCGGCGGTGTTCATGGGCGATACCGGCTCGCTGGCCCTTGGCGGCGCGCTGGGCGCGATTGCGGTCTCCACCAAGCACGAGATCGTGCTGGCCATCGTCGGCGGGCTGTTCGTGGTCGAGGCGCTGAGCGTGATCATCCAGGTGCTCTATTTCAAGCGCACCGGCAAGCGCGTGTTCCTGATGGCCCCGATCCACCACCACTACGAAAAGAAGGGCTGGGCGGAATCGCAGATCGTGATCCGCTTCTGGATCATCTCGCTGATCCTGGCGATGATCGGCCTGGCCACGCTGAAAGTGCGCTGATGAGTGGGCCGGGCGGCCCTGCGCGCGACAGCGCGGTGCCTGCCCCTGTCCGTGACCGCGCCGCGATGATCGCGGGCATGAAGCCGGTGCCGGATCCCGCGGTTTATGAATTCTGCACTTTCCCCGACAACCACGCAGACGCCGCCACCCGCGCCGCCGCTTTGGCCAGCTTCGCCGAGGATGAGGGGCTGACGCTGATCCTGCCGCAAGACGCGGCGCGCAGGGCCGGGGTCACGCCGGGGATCGCGATGGCCCGCATCACCCTGTCGGTCCATTCCGCGCTGGACGGGGTCGGGCTGACCGCCGCCGTGGCAGGCACGCTGGCCGATCACGGCATCCCCTGCAACATGGTGGCGGCCTATCACCATGACCATGTCTTTGTCCCCGCAGCGGATGCGGCGCGGGCGCTGGAATTGCTGAAAGCGTTGTCCAAGACTGCGGAATAGACCCGGCGCATGGATCTTCTTCGGCCTGCTACCCCGCGTGCAAGGCCGTCAATCGTTGATCGAGGCGTCGAATTGCACGGTGGTGCTGGTGCTGTCGGTCCCGCGCATGAAGCTGATCTGGCCGTTCTGCACGCGCCCGCCCGAGAATTCGATCAGGCGGCGGTCCATGCCTTCGGCGGCAGGCTTCACCTGATAGGGACCCTGTTCCAGCGCGGTGCGCCATGTATCGGCAAGGCTGTCGGCATCCTCGCCGGTGGTGAAGGACAGCATCCGGTTGGCGGACCCGATACTGCGGTCGATCACGACTTCCCGGTCGGCGGGCAGGGTGATCTCCTGGGGGATCCAGTCATGCGCCTGATCCTCGGCCAAAGCCGGGGCAAACCCCAGCAACAGGGCTGCAAGGGCGATGCGGGCGGTTTGTGTTGCGCGTTTCATCGCCCAAAGATAGGCCACGCGCGTCACAATGCCAACCACGGCGCCGGTGAAATCCGCGATCGGCGGGGTTCTGCCCGCCCTTGCGGTCATGCGGGGCGCGTCGCATTGTCGGGCGCGAAACTTGAACGAGGGTGCGACATGATTCCGGTGCGGGGACACGAAGGCCAGACGCTGGCGGTGCTGGGGCTGGGCCGGTCGGGGCTGGCCACGGCGCGCAGCCTTGTGGCGGGCGGGGCGACGCCCGTCTGCTGGGACGACAATGCGAGCCGCCCGCGACAAGGCCGAGGCCGAGGGTTTCGCGATCCGCGACCTGACCCGGCCCGGGGCCTTCGACGATATCGCCAGCCTGGTCGTCAGCCCCGGTATCCCGCATCTCTATCCCGAACCCAACCGCGTGATCCGCGCCGCCTTCGAGGCCGGGGTGCCGGTGGACAATGATATCGGGCTTTTCTTCCGCTCGCTCGCCGTCGGCGAGTGGGAGGATTTCGACACCATGCCCCGCGTCATCGCGGTGACGGGATCGAACGGCAAATCCACCACCTCGGCGCTGATCCATCACATTCTGGAGCAGGCGGGGCGGTCGGCGCAGCTTGCGGGCAATATCGGGCGCGGCGTGCTGGATATCGACCCGCCCGAGGATGGCGGCGTGGTGGTGCTGGAACTGTCCAGCTACCAGACCGATCTGGCCCGCGCGCTGACGCCGGATGTGGCGGTCTTCACCAACCTCAGCCCCGATCATCTGGACCGTCATGCAGGCATGGGCGGCTATTTCGCGGCCAAGCGCCGGCTCTTCGCCGAAGGCGGGCCGGACCGCGCGGTGATCGGCGTCGATGAGGTCGAGGGGCTCTATCTGGCCAACCAGCTGTCCGAGGGGCCCGCCGATGATCGCGTGATCCGGGTGTCGGCGGCGCGCAAGCTGGGCGGGCCGGGCTGGGTCGTCTTTGCCCGCAAGGGGTTTCTGGCGGAATGGCGCAAGGGCAAGCAGGTGGCGGCCATCGACCTGCGCCCCATGCAGGGCCTGCCGGGGGCGCATAATCACCAGAACGCCTGCGCCGCCTATGCCGCCTGCCGCACATTGGGGCTGGCACCAAGGCTGATCGAGGCGGGGCTGGCCAGCTATCCCGGCCTGCCGCATCGCAGCCAGACCATCGCCGAGGCGGGCGGGCGTGCGGTATGTCAACGATAGCAAGGCCACCAATGTGGACAGCGCCGCCAAGGCGCTGGCGGCGTTCGACAAGATCCGCTGGATCTGCGGCGGGCTGGAGAAGGAGGGCGGGCTGGACGGGTTGCGCGCCTCACTGGGGTCGGTGGTCAAGGCCTATGTGATCGGGCGCGAGGCGGCGGGCTTCGCCCTGCAACTGCCCGAGGTGGAGACGGAAATCTGCACCACGATGGAGGTCGCCGTCGCCCGCGCCATGGCCGAGGCGCAGCCAGGCGAAGTGGTGCTGCTGGCCCCTGCGGCGGCGAGCTTCGACCAATACGACAACTTCGAGAAACGCGGCGAGGATTTCGCGGCACGGGTCAAGGCGGGGTTGAAGGGGTAGGGTCTGGACGATTTGCTTGGGTAAAAGGTGAGCCGAGAGCGGCGGGTGTGTGGTATGGATGTGAGTATTATCAAGGATGAGGACAGTCTGAGTGCATGGCTAAGTCGCAAGTCGCGTAAGACGGCCATCACGATTGCAGTGCGTGCCGCTATGCGCGTATTCCCCTTATTTGCGCAACATATGGCAACTGAATGGGCGCGCAGCAATGATTTCACGAGTCTTCCGATTCTTCGAACTCTGCTAACTGCCGGAGTTTCACAGAAATTCGTACTTCGCATGTCAGGCGTTTCTACCTCTGCGACGTACACTCTGTCCAATTCACTGAAATCTTATTCCTTTTCGGCGTCTTCTGCCGCAGCGGCAGCAGCTGCAGCTAATGGAGCAGCCGCAGCAGCCGCTGCTGACGCCTCTGTAATTGCTGCCGCTGCGGCTACACCGGCGAATAGCGGCACCGCAAAAGTCCGCGCCACAATCGGGGGCATCCCCCATCACCCCCGCGCGGCGATATCCCGGCCCGCCGCCACGCCGCTGGACCAGGCCCATTGGAAATTGTAGCCGCCCAGCCAGCCGGTGACGTCCACGGCCTCGCCGATGAAGTAAAGCCCCGGCACGGTCTTGGACATCATGGATTGCGAGGACAGCCCGTCGGTGTCGACCCCGCCCAGCGTCACCTCGGCGGTGCGGTAGCCCTCGGACCCGGTCGGCGTCAGCTCCCACCCGGTCAGACGGTCCGCCAGCGCGCGCAGCTTGGCATCGTTCTGATCGGCCAGATTGCCCGCCAGCGCCCATTCCGTGGCCAGATGATCGACCAGCCGCCCGGGCAGCATCTGCGCCAGCACGGTCTGCATCTGCCGTTTGCCGCTGGCCTGCCGCTGGGTGCGCAACGCCTCATAGGGGTCGGCGCCGGGCAGCAGGTTGACGCGGATGCTCTCGCCCTCGCACCCAGTAGCTTGAGATTTGCAGGATCGCGGGACCGGACAGGCCGCGATGGGTGAAAAGCATCGCCTCGTCGAAGCTGGTCTGGCCGCAGGCGGCGGTCACGGGGGTCGCCACCCCGGCCAAGGGCGGCGAAACGCTCGGGCTGGAAGGTCAGCGGCACAAGGGCAGGGCGGGTATCGGTCAGCGCATGGCCGAATTGCCGCGCGATGTCATAGGCCAGACCCGTGGCCCCCATCTTGGGGATGGACTTGCCGCCCGTCGCCACGACCAGATTGGCGGCCTGCACCACGACCTGCCGCCCGTCACGCTCCAGCGTCACGCGCGAAACCCGTGCCGCTCTGCGCCACCGACAGGACGGAGGTCGAGAGCCACAGATCCGCCCCCACCGCCGTCATCTCGGCCAGCAGCATCGCCACGATCTCCTTGGCGGAGCGGTCGCAGAACAGCTGCCCCAGCGTCTTTTCGTGCCAGGCGATGCCGTGGCGCGCGACCAGATCCAGAAAATCCCACTGGGTGTAGCGTTTCAGCGCGGATTTGCAGAAATGCGGGTTGCGGCTGATGAAATTGGCGGGGCTTGCGTGCATGTTGGTGAAGTTGCAGCGCCCGCCGCCCGAGATGCGGATCTTCTCGCCCGGGGCCTTGGCATGGTCCACGACAAGAACCCGGCCCCCCGCATGGGCGGCGCACATCAGCCCGGCGGCCCCGGCACCAAGGATCAGCGTGTCAACCTGCATGGACGGCGCAGGTGGCGCGATTTGCCCGCCAAGGCAAGGGGATAAGGCTTTCATTGCGGTTATTTTCGCGCTACACTTTCGCATCAGACCCCGAAAAGGGGCGATATTCGAGGCAGTGCACGGCGGTTTACCCATGACAGAGATGGTCTATGGCTCGGTTCCGGTCAGGAACGGTGAGCCTGTTCTTCCCAAATGGTGGCGCACCATCGACCACTGGTCGATGTCCTGCATCCTGATCCTGTTCGGGATCGGGCTGCTTCTGGGCTTTGCCGCCTCGCCGCCGCTGGCGGCCAAGAACGGGTTGGCGCCGTTCCACTATGTCGAGCGGCAGGCGATGTTCGGCGGGCTGGCGCTGGCCGTGATGTTCCTCACCTCGATGATGACCCCGCTTGTGGTGCGGCGTCTGGCGGTGCTCGGCTTCATCGCTTGCGTTCATCTCGCTGATGGGTCTGCCGTTCTTCGGCACGGATTTCGGCAAGGGCGCGATGCGCTGGTATTCGCTGGGCTTTGCCAGCGTGCAGCCGTCCGAGTTTCTCAAGCCCGGTTTCATCGTCGTCGCCGCCTGGATGCTGGCCGCGGGGCAGGAGATCAACGGCCCGCCGGGCCGGTTGCTGGTCGCTTGATCCTGGCTGCGGCCATCGTGCTGCTGCTGGCGTTGCAGCCCGATTTCGGACAGGCCGGCGCTGGTCCTGTTCGGCTGGGGCGTGATGTATTTCGTGGCCGGTGCGCCGATGGTGCTGCTGGTCGGCATGGCCGGGCTGGTGGTGCTGGGCGGCACCTTCGCCTATGAGAATTCCGAGCATTTCGCGCGCCGCATCGACGGGTTCCTGAGCCCCGACGTCGACCCGACGCACGCAGCTTGGCTATGCCACCAACGCGATCCGCGAGGGCGGCTTCTTCGGCGTCGGCGTCGGCGAGGGCGAGGTCAAGTGGTCGCTGCCGGATGCGCATACCGATTTCATCATCGCCGTCGCGGCCGAGGAATACGGGCTGGTGCTGGTGCTGTGCATCATCGCGCTTTACGCCATCGTCGTGGTGCGCTCGCTGCTGCGGCTGATGCGCGAGCGTGATCCGTTCATCCGGCTGGCGGGCACCGGTCTGGCCTGCATGTTCGGCGTGCAGGCGATGATCAACATGGGCGTCGCGGTGCGGCTGCTGCCCGCCAAGGGCATGACCTTGCCCTTCGTGAGCTATGGCGGCTCGTCGCTGATCGCGGGCGGCATCGCCGTCGGCATGCTGCTGGCCTTCACCCGCACCCGCCCGCAGGGCGAGATCGGAGATATCCTGAGGGGGCGCATCAGATGAACCGCGACGCGCCCTTGCTGGTCATCGCCGCAGGCGGCACGGGCGGGCACATGTTCCCCGCGCAGGCGCTGGCCGAGGTGATGCTGCGGCGCGGCTGGCGCGTGAAGCTGAGCACCGATGCGCGCGGCGCGCGCTATACGGGCGGCTTTCCCCATTCGGTCGAGATCGAGCAGATCGCCAGCGCCACCTTCGCGCGCGGCGGTGTGCTGGCCAAGACGCTGGTGCCGTTCCGCGTGCTGGGCGGCGTGCTGGGCGCGCTCTGGCGGATGCTGCGCGACCGGCCCGTGGCGGTGGTGGGCTTTGGCGGATATCCGGCGATCCCGGCGCTGGCGGCGGCGACGGATCCTGCGCCTGCCGCGCATGATCCATGAACAGAACGGCGTGCTGGGCCGGGTGAACCGGCTGTTCGCCACGCGCGTGGACAGCGTGGCCTGCGGCACATGGCCCACCGATCTGCCCGACGGTGTCGAGGGCGTGCGATGTGGGCAACCCGGTGCGCGCCGCGGTGCTGGAGCGGGCCGGGGCGGGCTATATCGCGCCGGGCGATTACCCGATGTCGCTCCTGGTGATCGGCGGCAGCCAGGGCGCGCGCATCCTGTCGGATGTGGTGCCCGCCGCCGATCGCGGCCCTGCCCGACGCCGATGCGCCGCAACATCCGCGTCAGCCATCAGGCCCGCGACGAGGATGGCGAGCGGGTCGCGCAGATCTATGCCGAGCACGGGATCGACGCCGATGTGCAGCCCTTCTTTCACGATGTGCCCCGCCGGATGAGCGAGGCGCAGCTGGTCATCAGCCGCGCCGGTGCCTCGAGCGTGGCCGACATCACGCGTGATCGGGCGGCCCGTCGATCCTGATCCCCTATGCCGCGGCGACCGCCGACCACCAGACCGCCAATGCGCGCGGGCTGGTCGAGGCGGGGGCGGCGATCCTGATCCCCGAAAGCCGACTGGACGTCGCAGGCTCTGGCCGAACAGATGATGCTGCGTGCTGGACAATCCGCAAGGGGCCGAGGATATGGCGCAGGCGGCGCTGTCCTGCGGCACGCCCCGACGCCGCACAGACCCTGGCCGATATGGTCGAGGCGCTGGCCCAGACCGCCAGGACCCAGACAAGCAAGACCCGGAAAGGCACAGAATGAACGCGGCAACCAAACTTCCCGGCGATGTCGGCCCGATCCATTTCGTCGGCATCGGCGGCATCGGCATGTCCGGCATCGCCGAGGTGCTGCTGAACCACGGCTATACGGTGCAGGGCTCGGACCTGAAGACGCACCAAGATCACCGACCGTCTGGCGGGGCTGGGCGCGCACGATCTTCGAGGGCCAGCGCGCCGAGAACCTGGAGGGCGCCGAGGTCGTGGTGATCTCCACCGCGATCAAGACGCGGCAATCCCGAACTGGACGAGGCGCGCCGCAGGGCCTGCCGGTGGTGCGCCGGGCCGAGATGCTGGCCGAACTGATGCGGCTGAAGTCCAACATCGCCGTTGCGGGCACCCATGGCAAGACCACGACCACCACGATGGTGGCCGAGCTGCTGGTGGCGGGCGGGATCGACCCGACGGTGGTCAATGGCGGCATCATCCACGCCTATGGCTCGAACGCGCGGATGGGGCAGGGCGAATGGATGGTGGTCGAGGCCGACGAGAGCGACGGCACCTTCAACCGCCTGCCCGCGACCATCGCCATCGTCACCAATATCGACCCCGAGCATATGGAGCATTGGGGCGATTTCGAGCGCCTGCGCACAGGGCTTTCATCGATTTCGTCTCGAACATCCCGTTCTACGGGCTGGCGGTCTGCTGCACCGATCACCCCGAGGTGCAGAGCGCTGGTGGGCAAGATCACCGACCGCCGCGTCGTGACCTATGGCTTCAACGCGCAGGCCGATGTGCGCGCGGTGAACCTGCGCTACGAGACGGGCGTGGCGCATTTCGACATCGCGCTGCAGGCCGAGGACATCGTGATCGAGGGCTGCACGCCTGCCGATGCCGGGCGATCACAACGTGTCGAACGCGCTGTCGGCGGTGGCCGTGGCGCGGCATCTGGGCATGAAGGGCGACGAGATCCGCGAGGCGCTGGCGGCCTTCGGCGGCGTCAACCGCCGCTTCACCAAGGTGGGCGAGGTGAACGGCGTCACCATCATCGACGATTACGGCCATCACCCGGTCGAGATCGCCGCCGTGCTCAAGGCCGCGCGGCAGGCCACCGAGGGCCGCGTGATCGCCGTGCACCAGCCGCATCGCTATACGCGTCTGCGCGCGCTGTTCGAGGATTTCTGCGCCTGTTTCAACGAGGCCGATGTGGTGGCCATCGCCGAGGTCTATGCCGCGGCGAGGACCCGATTGAGGGCGCCAGCCGCGACGATCTGGTGGCCGGGCTGATCCGCCACGGCCATCGCCACGCGCGCGCCGTTCACGGACGAGGATGATCTGGAGCGGCTGGTGCGCGAACAGGCGCGGCCGGGCGACATGGTGGTCTGCCTTGGCGCGGGCACGATCAGCGCCTGGGCCAACAACCTGCCCGCGCGGCTGCAGGGCTGAGCGCGTGCGCCCGGTCCGCGCCCGTTGGTTCGCGCGGAACGGTCGAGTGATGAGTATTTCTGGCAAGATGAAACAGGGCACGCGTCGACGGGAGGCTTGCCATGGCTGAGACGCTGAAGCGACGGATCGGACCGGGTCTGCTGACAGCCTACGGCGTCGGCATCATGGTGGGCGCGGGCATCTACGTGCTGACCGGGGCCGCCGCCGGGGCCGCGGGCGTCTGGGCGCCGCTCTCCTTCGCGCTGGCCGCCCTGGTGGCGGTGCCGACGGCGCTGAGCTTTTCCGAACTGTCCGCGCGCATCCCCGAGGCGGCGGGCGATTCCTCCTATGTCGAGATGGGCTTGCGGCGGCATTGGCTGGCCGTGCTGGTGGGGGCGGTCAATGTGATCGCGGGCACGGTGGCGGCGGCGGCGGTGCTGCGCGGCGGTGTCGGCTATCTGACCTCGATCCTGGACATTCCCTTTGTCTGGCGGTGTGGTCGGCCTTGGCGCGGCGGTGACGCTGATCGCGGTGGTGGGCGTGCTGGAAAGCCTGGCCTTCGCCGCCGTCATGACGGTGATCGAGGTGATCGGCCTCGACGCTGGTGATCGGCGCGGGCTTTGCCGCGGCCCCCGTGGCGGACTGGAGCGCACCGCCCGCGCCGGAATGGTCCGGCGTCGCGGCGGCGACGATGCTTTGCCTTTTTCGCCTTCATCGGTTTCGACGATATCGTCAACATGGCCGAGGAGGCGCATTCGCCCGCAGCGCACCATGCCGCGCGCGATCCTGCTGGGCGCTGGCGATCACGGGCGCGCTTTACGCGCTGGTGTCGCTGGCGGCGGTGCGCGCCGTCCCGCGCGAGGTGCTGGCGGCCATCGGAGCGCCCGCTGGCGCTGGTCTGGGAAGCGGGGATGGGCACATCGGCGGCTTTCCTGTGCGGCCATCGCGGTGGCGGCGGCGCTGAACGGGGTGCTGGCGCAGATCGTGATGGCGGCGCGGGTGCTGTTCGGTCTGGGCAAACGCTCGCCGGGCCTGGCGGTGTTCCGCCATGCGCACAAGCGCTTCGGCACGCCGGTGCTGGGCACGGTCCTGGTGGGGGCCGCGGTCATCGCATCTGCGCTCATGCTGCCGGTGGCGGTGCTGGCCGAGATCACGACACAGGCGCTGCTGATCGTCTTCATCATCGTCAACGCCGCGCTGATCGGGCTGAAGCGGCGGGTGCCGGACGGGCCCTTCGTGGTGCCCATGGCGGTGCCGGTGCTGGGGATCGTGACCTGTCTTGCCACTTTCGCGGCCTCCTTGATCGGGGTGATGTCATGACCCTGTCGCTGATCCTTGCCTGTTTCTGGGCGCTGGCCGCGAACCTGGCCGCGATGATCCCGTCGCGCGACAATCACTGGCGGCGCGCCTATGTGCTGATCGCCTGCGGTATTCCGCTTCTGGGCTATGTGACCTATGAGAACGGGCCGGTCGTCGGGCTGATCGCCATGGCGGCGGGGATGAGCATATTGCGCTGGCCGGTGGTCTATCTGGGCCGCTGGCTGCGCCGCCGGATGGAGAAATGAGATGGCCCGACCCGATGCGATCACGGGGCTGCGCGGCAGCCTGACAGCCGGCAGGGCCCTGTCCGATCTGACATGGCTGCGCGTCGGCGGACCGGCGGACTGGCTCTTTCAGCCTGCCGATGCCGAGGACCTGGCGCATTTCCTGGGCGCGCTGGATCCGGATGTGCCGGTCTTTCCCATGGGCGTGGGCAGCAACCTGATCGTGCGCGACGGCGGCCTGCGCGCGGTGGTGATCCGGCTGGGGCGCGGCTTCAACGGGATCGAGATCGCGGGGACCGCGGCTGACCGCAGGGGCGGCGGCGCTGGATGCCCATGTGGCCCGGCGCGCGGCCGAGGCCGGGCTGGACCTGACCTTCCTGCGCACCATTCCCGGCAGCATCGGCGGCGCCGTGCGGATGAACGCGGGCTGCTATGGCAGCTATGTGGCCGATGTGCTGGTCAGCGTCCGCGCCGTCACCCGCGACGGGCGATCGTCACGCTGACGCGCGATGCGCTGCAACTTCGGCCTATCGCCAGAGCGACCTGCCCGAGGGCTGGGTGCTGGTCAGCGCCACATTCGAGGCCCCGGCAGGCGATCCCGCCGGGCTTGAGGCGCGGATGGAGGAGCAGATCGCGCGCCGCGACGCCAGCCAGCCCACCAAGGAGCGCAGCGCGGGCAGCACCTTCCGCAATCCGGCCGGATTTTCCAGCACCGGGCGCGCCGATGACGTGCATGATCTGAAGGCCTGGAAGGTGATCGACGACGCCGGCCTGCGCGGCGCG
This sequence comes from uncultured Alphaproteobacteria bacterium, assembly GCA_963715835.1. GTDB lineage: Bacteria > Pseudomonadota > Alphaproteobacteria > Rhodobacterales > Rhodobacteraceae > Seohaeicola. Next base: position 138,044 of record CAVQSH010000002.1, read on the forward strand.
CGCCTTGGCGGCGCCCAGATGAGCGAGATGCATTCCAATTTCCTGATCAACACCGGCGGGGCCACGGCCGCCGATCTGGAAATGCTTGGCGAAATGGTGCGAAAAAAGGTTTACAATTCAACCGGTATCACGCTAGAGTGGGAAATCATGAGGGTCGGCGAACCGGCCCCTGCACGCGGTTGACAGGCAATAGCAAACAGAACAGGGGTCACAAAAGGCCCGGGAACTGAGGCACGAATTGGGTATGTCGAGCAGGACAACCCCCAAGGTGGCGGTATTGATGGGCGGCCCCTCGGCTGAACGCGAGGTGTCGCTGTCGTCGGGGCGCGAATGCGCCGCTGCATTGAGGGGCGAGGGATATGAGGTCGTTGAGGTCGATGCAGGCCCCGACCTTGCCGCGCGTCTGACCGAAATCGCCCCCGATGTCGTCTTCAACGCCCTGCATGGCCGCTGGGGCGAGGATGGCTGCGTGCAGGGGATGCTGGAATGGCTGCGCCTGCCCTATACCCATTCGGGCGTGCTGGCCTCGGCGCTGGCGATGGACAAGCAGCGCACCAAGGATCTTTACCGTGCCGCAGGCCTGCCGGTCGTGCCCAGCCTGCTGGCGCGGCAGGCCGAGATCGCGGCCGGTCACCTGATGGCGCCGCCCTATGTGGTCAAGCCCTACAACGAAGGGTCCTCGGTCGGCGTCGTGATCGTGCGCGAGGGCATGAATGCGCCGCGCCTGCCCGAGGGACATGCCCGACATGCTGATGGTCGAGGCCTATGCGCCGGGCCGCGAGCTGACCGCGACCGTGATGGGCGACCGCGCCCTCGGCGTGACCGAGATCATCACCGATGGCTGGTATGACTATGACGCCAAGTACAAACCCGGCGGGTCGCGCCATGTGCTGCCCTGCCGAACTGCCCGCCGAGATTTCCGACGCCTGCATGGATTATGCCCTGCGGGCGCATCGCGTTCTGGGCTGCCGGGGCGTGAGCCGCACCGATTTCCGCTGGGACGAGGCGCGCGGTCTGGACGGGCTGGTCCTGCTCGAGACCAATACCCAGCCGGGCATGACGCCCACGTCGCTGTCGCCCGAACAGGCCGGGCTGGCGGGCCTGAGCTTCGGGCAGTTCTGCGCCTGGATGGTGGAGGATGCGTCATGCAACAGATAGGGCCGCGCCTCGATCCCGCACCGTCGCGCTGGTCCTACCGGATGCAGCGGCTGATGCTGACACCGCTTTATCGCAACCTGCTGCGGATCGGTTTGCCCTTCGCCATCGCCTTCGGGTCCATGACCATCTACATGTCCGACGACACGCGGCGCGAGGCGGTCGTGACCAGCGTGACCGACCTGCGCGACCAGTTCCAGAGCCGCCCCGAATTCATGGTCAACCTGATGGCGATCGACGGGGCCTCGACCACGGTCGCCGAGGATATCCGCGAGATCCTGCCGCTGGATTTCCCCGTCAGCAGCTTCGATCTGGAGCTTGAGGACGATCCTGACCACCATCCGCGACTTGCCCGCCGTGGCCGATGCGCGGGTGCGCATCCGCTCGGGCGGATTCTTGCAGGTCGATGTGACGGAACGGCTGCCGGCCGTGCTCTGGCGCACGGCCGAGGGCCTCGAGGTGCTGGACGCCGACGGGATGATCGACCGGCCCCGCCGCCTCGCGCGAGGAATTTGCCGACCTTGCCGCTGATCGCGGGCGAGGGGGCGGACGAACATGTGACCGAGGCGCTGGATCTGGTGCGCGCGGCTGGACCCCTGGGCGCGCGGCTGCGCGGCCTTGTGCGGATCGGCGAGCGGCGCTGGGACGTGGTGCTGGACCGCGATCAGCGCATCCTGCTGCCCGAGGATGCGCCGGTGCAGGCGCTGGAGCGGGTGATCGCTCTGGACCAGGTCGCAGGACATGCTGGAGCGGGATCTGGCCGTGGTCGACATGCGTCTTTCGGCGCGCCCGACAATCCGGATGAACCCTGCCGCGGTCGAACAGTGGCGGGAATTGCAGGCAACCAACGCAGGGATAGCAGGACGATGATCGAACTTTATCGACAGCCAGCGGGCCATGCGGAACATGCGCCGCGCCGCCATGCAACGCGGCGTGGTGGCCATTCTGGATGTGGGCAGTTCCAAGATCGCCTGCCTGGTGCTGCGCTTCGACGGCGCCGACCGCGGTGCCGAGATCGAGGGCATCGGCTCGATGGCGGGGCAGGCGGGGTTCCGGGTGATCGGGGCCGCCACGACCCGCTCGCGCGGGGTGCGCTTCGGCGAGATCGACGCCATGCAGGAAACCGAGCGCGCGATCCGCACCGCCGTGCAGGCGGCGCAGAAGATGGCCAATATCCGGGTCGATCACGTGATCGCCTGTTTCTCGGGCGGCGATCCGCGCAGCTATGGGCTGGCCGGGGCCATCGACCTTGAGGGACATGTGGTCACCGAACAGGATGTCGAGCCGCGTGCTCAGCGCCTGCGACGTGCCGGACTACGGCGACGGGCGCGAGGTGCTGCATGCCCAGCCGGTCAATTTCGCGCTGGACCATCGCTCGGGTCTGGGCGATCCGCGCGGCCAGATCGGGATGCGGCTGGCCACGGACATGCACATGCTGACGGTGGATGGCATCGCGATCCAGAACCTGGCGCATTGCGTCAAGCGCTGCGATCTGGAACTGGCCGGGGTGGCCTCCTCCTCCTATGTGTCGGGGATTTCCGCGCTGGTCGAGGACGAGCAGGAACTGGGCGCGGCCTGCATCGACATGGGCGGCGGCACCACGGGCCTGTCGATCTTCATGAAGAAACACATGATCTTTGCCGACACCGTGCGGATGGGCGGCGATCACGTGACCGGCGACATCTCGATGGGGCTGCAGGTGCCGACCTCGACCGCCGAACGGATCAAGACCTTCTACGGCGGCGTTGTCGCCACCGGCATGGACGACCGCGAGATGATCGAGATCGGCGGCGATACCGGCGACTGGGAACATGACCGGCGCACCGTCAGCCGGGCCGAGCTGATCGGGATCATGCGCCCGCGTGTCGAGGAGATCCTCGAAGAGGTGCGCGCGCGGCTGGATGCGGCCGGGTTCGACCATCTGCCCAGCCAGCAGATCGTGCTGACCGGCGGCGGCAGCCAGATCCCCGGACTGGACGGGCTGGCCAGCCGGATACTGGGCCAGCAGGTGCGGCTTGGTCGCCCTCTGCGTGTGCACGGCTTGCCGCAGGCGGCGACGGGTCCCGGCTTTGCCAGCGCGGTGGGCTTGTGCCTTTTCGCGGCGCATCCGCAGGACGAATGGTGGGACTTCGAGATTCCCGTGGATCGCTATCCGGCGCGGTCGCTCAAGCGGGCCGTCAAATGGTTCAAGGACAACTGGTAACCGCAATATGTGGCGTTATGAGCGAAATCCCGCGTGAGGCGAGCATTTCCTTGCCACATTTTGTGGTAAATTCGCGTTTTTTTGGTGACGTTCAGGGCGGCACAGGTTAACATCAGTGTCGATTAGGCAGAAAAATGCCCGCGAATGCGGGCCGAAACCTCAGGCGGACAGATCATGACATTGAACCTTTCGATGCCCGGACATGAAGAACTGAAGCCCCGTATCACCGTGTTTGGTGTCGGCGGTGCTGGCGGCAACGCGGTCAACAACATGATCGAGAAGAAGCTGACGGGCGTCGAATTCGTGGTGGCCAACACCGACGCGCAGGCGCTGCAGCAAAGCAACGCGCCAAGCCGCATCCAGTTGGGCGTCAAGGTCACCGAAGGTCTGGGCGCAGGGGCCCGCGCCTCTGTCGGGGCTGCTGCTGCCGAGGAGAGCATCGAACAGATCGTCGATCATCTGGCGGGCGCGCATATGTGCTTCATCACCGCCGGCATGGGTGGCGGCACCGGCACCGGGGCCGCGCCGATCATCGCGCAGGCCGCGCGCGAGTTGGGCGTTCTGACCGTCGGTGTCGTGACCAAGCCGTTCCAGTTCGAGGGCGCCAAGCGGATGCGCCAGGCCGAAGACGGTGTCGAGGCGCTGCAGAAGATGGTCGATACGCTGATCATCATTCCGAACCAGAACCTGTTCCGTCTGGCCAATGAAAAGACCACCTTCACCGAAGCCTTCTCGCATGGCCGATGACGTGCTCTATCAGGGTGTGAAGGGCGTGACCGACCTGATGGTCCGTCCCGGCCTGATCAACCTCGATTTCGCCGATGTCCGCGCCGTCATGGACGAGATGGGCAAGGCGATGATGGGCACCGGCGAGGCGCAGGGCGAGGATCGTGCGATCCAGGCCGCCGAGAAGGCGATCGCCAACCCGCTGCTGGATGAAATCAGCCTGCGCGGTGCCAAGGGCGTGCTGATCAACATCACCGGCGGTCATGACCTGACCCTGTTCGAACTGGACGAGGCCGCCAACCGCATCCGCGAGGAAGTGGACGCGGATGCCAATATCATCGTCGGCTCGACCCTTGATACCGAGATGGAAGGCATGATGCGCGTCAGCGTCGTCGCCACCGGGATCGACGCCGTCGAAGTCAACACCGACATGCCGGTCCCGCGCCGCCGCATGTCGCAGCCGCTGTCGCAGCCGACCCCGGTCGAAGCGCCCGCAGCGCCCGTGGCCGTCAAGGAACCCGCGCCCGCCCCGGCCCAGCCGCAGGTGCCGCAGCGTCCCGCTGCAGCCGCGCGCACGCCCGAACCGACCTTCTTCGAGGATCTGGACGTCGAGCAGGCCGCCGCCAACGAGCAGATGGATGACATCTTCTCCGAGGATGCGCAGCATGACGACAGCCTGCCGCCGCCCGCCTATCAGCCCCGCCCGACCCATGCGCCCACCGCCCGGTTCGAGGATGAGGCGCAGAATTTCGTGGCCCCGCGTCCGGCACCGCCCGGCACACCGACCCCCGAGGCGCTGGCCCGTCTGCAGCAGGCCGTCGGCAAGGCCGTGCAGCAGCCGCAACGCCCGGCACCCCAGCAGCAGCCCGAGCCGGAACAGCGTCCGCGCTTCGGTATCAACTCGCTGATCAACCGCATGACCGGCCACGCGCCCGAGGCACAGGAGCGTGCGCCCGCACAGCCTCCGCGCCAGCAACCGCCGGTGCGCGCCCAGGCGCCGCAGGGCCAGCAAGGCTACGCGCAGCAGGCCCGCGCCAACCCGAGCGAGGGCACCGACCCCGATCAGGAGCGGATCGAGATCCCGGCCTTCCTGCGTCGTCAGGCAAACTGATCCCGCGCTTTTCCGCGTGACAGAGATGATCGGAAAAGGCCGCTTTCGGGCGGTCTTTTTCTTTTATTATCAGGTGCTTGCGGGGCGTCGCGCCGCGGTGCGGCAATTATCCGCCCATCGGTTTCTGGGATGTTTCAATCCGTTACAAAGATTGAATTGTTACTAAAGCGTCACATCCCTATTTTTGTGTCACAGCGGGAGAACACCGCGTTAATGAATGCAGGGGCTTGACGTGCAGCATACTTTGAAATCGGCAGTGCGCTTTGACGGGATCGGCTTGCATTCCGGCTTGCCCGCACGGATGGTCATCCATCCCGCCGCAGCCGAGCACGGAATCTGGTTCCGCCGCAGCGACGTGCTGTTCGGCGATGCCATGATCCACGCGCGCTGGGATTCGGTGCGCCAGTCGCCGCTGTGCACATTCCTCGAGAATCAACAGGGCGTCAGCGTCTCGACGGTCGAGCATGTGATGGCCGCCCTTGCCGGGTGCGGCGTGCACAACGCGCTGGTCGAGATCGACGGCCCCGAAGTACCGATCCTTGACGGCAGCTCCGCCGCCTTTGTCCGCGCCATCCTCGATCGCGGTCTGCGCCGCCAGTCCGCCGCGGTGCGGGCCATTCGCGTGCTGGAAACCGTCGAAGTGCGCCGTGGCGATGCCTGGGCGCGTCTGACGCCGTCGGATCGTCTGGAAATCGACTTCCGCATCAAGTTCGACGATGCCGCCATCGGCGAGCAGTCGAAATTCCTGCCGATGTCCAACGGCACCTTCGTGCGCGAGCTTTGCGACAGCCGCACCTTCTGCCGTCAGGCCGATGTGGATGCCATGCGCGCCAAGGGTCTGGCCCTTGGCGGCACGCTGGAAAATGCCGTGGTGGTGGATGGCGACCGTATCCTGACCCCCGGCGGTCTGCGCCACAAGGACGAGGCCGTGCGCCACAAGATGCTGGACGCCCTGGGCGATCTGGCGCTGGCCGGTGCGCCGTTGCTGGGGGCCTATACCGGCCACCGCGCGGGCCATGCCGTGACCAACGATCTTCTGCGCGCGCTGTTCCAGCGCCCTTCGGCCTATCGCATGGTGGTCTGCGACCCGGCGACGACCGCGCGCCTGCCGGGTGTGGACATCCACATGGATGAAATTCCCGCCGTCGCATAAGCCACATGCTGCCGTGACCGGATAGCATGGATCAGAGTATTTGTGCCAAAGGCGTTTTGCACCGGAATTTTCTGTGCTAGGACCGTGGTCAACGGCAGGATACAGACCTGCTGACGTGACCAGACAAGGGTGAGAGCAAGCATGACAGGCGGGTCCCGGGCAAAGCTGATCGGTGGCGTTCTACTGGCTGTTTGGCTGGCTGGATGCGATAGCGTGACGGAACGGGCGGGGCGCGGATCGATTCCCCTCGACGGTTTCACCGCAGAACAGATCTTCGAGCGTGGCGAATTCGAGATTGATCGCGGACGTCCCGAAGACGGCGCCTTCTACTTCTCCGAGATCGAACGGCTCTATCCCTATTCCGAATGGGCCAAGCGTGGTCTCATCATGCAGGCCTTCGCCTATCATTCGGCGCGGGACTTCGAGAACAGCCGCGCCGCCGCGCAGCGCTACATTGATTTCTACCCGGCCGACGATGATGCCGCCTATGCGCAATATCTTCTGGCGCTGTCCTATTACGACCAGATCGACGACGTGGGCCGCGATCAGGGCCTGACGTTCCAGGCGCTGCAATCGCTGCGCACCGTGATCGAGGTCTATCCCGACAGCGAATACGCCTCCTCGGCGATCCTGAAATTCGATCTGGCCTTCGACCATCTGGCCGGCAAGGAAATGGAAATCGGGCGCTACTACCTGAAGGGCGGGCATTATTCCGCCGCCATCAACCGCTTCCGCGTTGTGGTGCAGGATTTCCAGACCACCAGCCATACCGCCGAAGCTCTGCACCGTCTGGTCGAGGCCTATCTTTCGCTGGGCCTGACACAGGAGGCGCAGACCGCAGGCGCGATCCTTGGCCACAACTTCCGCTCGACCACATGGTATGAGGACAGCTTCAAACTGCTGACCGGGCGCGGGCTGGAACTCGAGGCGGCAGGCGACAGCTGGCTGGCGCAGATCTATCGTCAGACGATCCGGGGGCAGTGGCTGTGATGCCTTGCCCAGCCGCTTGCGGCGCGCTGGTCCCTGTTTGGTCTGGCCTGAGCCGGGGGCACAGGGGACATGCTGCGCGCGCTTGAAATCCGCGACATGCTCATCATCGACCGGCTGGACCTGACCTTCCAGCCGGGCCTGAATGTGCTGACCGGCGAGACCGGGGCGGGCAAGTCGATCCTGCTGGACAGCCTGGGGTTCGTTCTGGGCTGGCGCGGCCGGGCCGAACTGGTGCGCCAGGGGGCCGATCAGGGCGAGGTGGTCGCGGTGTTCGACCTGCCCGAAGACCACGCCGCCCATGCCGTGCTGGAAGAGGCAGGGATTCCCTCAGGCTCCGAGTTGATCCTGCGCCGCATCAACACACGCGACGGGCGCAAGACATCCTGGGTCAACGACCGCCGCTGCTCGGGCGAGGTGCTGCGCGCCCTGTCGGACCGGCTGGTGGAATTGCACGGGCAGCACGATGACCGGGGCCTGCTTGGACCCCAAGGGCCACCGCGCGCTGCTCGACGCCTTCGCCGGACTGGCCCCGCTGATCGACACCACGCGCGAGACATGGCGGGCGCGCTCGCGTCTGGCCAAGCGTCTGGCCGAGGCCGAGGCCGCTCTGGCCGCCGTGCGCGCCGAGGAGGAATATCTGCGCCACGCCGTCGCCGAACTGGACGCGATGGACCCTCAACCGGGCGAGGAGGCGGAACTCGACGCCCGCCGCCGCCTGATGCAGGGGGCCGAGCGGATGCGCGAGGATATGGCCCGCGCCCATGCCGCGCTTGGCCCGCAGGGGGCCGAAGGCGCGATGGGCGACGCCCTGCGCTGGCTCGACGGGCTGGCCGACCGGGCGGACGGGATGCTGGACAGCCCCCTCGAGGCGCTGGGACGCGCGATGAATGAACTGGCCGAGGCGGTGCAGGGCGTGGAGCGCGCGCAGGATGTGCTCAGCTTCAACCCGCATGAGCTGGAAGAAACCGAGGAACGCCTCTTCGCCATCCGGGCGCTGGCGCGCAAGCATGACGTGCTGGCCGACGATCTGGGCCAGTTCGCCGCCGGTTTGCGCGACCGGCTGGTGGCGCTTGGACCGGGGCGACGCCGATCTGCGCACCCTCAAGACCGAACTGGCTGAGGCAGAGGCCGCTTTCGACGCCGCCGCAAGCGCCCTGACCACGGCGCGGTCCGAGGCGGCAGGGCGGCTGGATGCGGCGGTGACCGCCGAACTCGCCCCCTTGAAGATGGAACGCGCGGTCTTCCGGACCGAGATCACCGCCGCCGAGCCGGGACCGGAGGGGCGCGACAGCGTCACCTTCAGCGTGGCGACCAACCCCGGTGCCCCCGCCGGACCCCTGGCGCGCATCGCCTCGGGCGGCGAGTTGAGCCGCTTCCTTCTGGCGCTGAAAGTCTGCCTGAGCGACAGCGACGCCGGCATCACCATGATCTTCGACGAGATCGACCGAGGCGTCGGTGGTGCCACCGCCGATGCCGTCGGGCGCAGGCTGGCGGCGCTGGCCGATGGCGGGCAGGTGCTGGTCGTGACCCATTCGCCGCAGGTCGCGGCCCTTGGCGCGCATCACTGGCGCGTGGAAAAGCGTGTGCGGGACGAGATGACGACGACCACCGTGGTGCCGCTCGACGCCGCCGCCCGCGTGGACGAGATCGCCCGCATGGTCGCCGGTGACACGATCACCGACGAGGCGCGCGGCGCGGCGCGGGCGCTGCTGGCGGGCGTGGCCTGATCCTGCATGGCCTGATCCGCGAACGGCCTGACTGAGGCCGCGTCATGTCTTGAGTATTTGAGGCAAGATGGAGCAGGCGGCGGTGCGCCTCAATTCCCCTGCCGCAGCAATTTGCCGGGGTTCATGATATTGGCCGGATCGAGCGCCATCTTGACGGTCTGCATCACATCCCAGGCGGTCCCGTGTTCGGCCTGCATGTAGTCCAGCTTGCCAAGGCCTACGCCATGCTCGCCCGTGGCCGTCCCTCCCAGCGCCAGCGCGCGCATCACCATCCGGTGCGACAGGTCATGCGCCGCCGCGACCTCGGCCGGGTTCTGGTCGTCATAAAGCAGGATCGCATGGAAGTTGCCGTCCCCCACATGGCCCAGAATTGGCCCCGCGATGGGGGATGCCGCGATATCGGCCTGGGTCTGCGTCACCGCCTCGGCCAGCCGCGAGATCGGCACGCAGATATCGGTGACCAGCGCCACCGATCCGGGGCGCGACGCCTTGATCGCGTAATAGGCATTGTGCCGCATCGCCCACAGGGCATTGCGGTCCTCGGGCCGGGTGGCCCAGTCGAAACCGCTGCCGCCATGATCGGCCACGATCGCGCCGAAGGTTTCGGCCTGTTCGCGCACGCCTTCGTCCGAGCCGTGGAACTCCACCATCAGATGCGGTGTCAGCGGGATGTCGGTGCCGGACCATGCGTTGACGGCGGCCACGCTGGCGGCGTCGATGAATTCGATCCGCGCCATGGGCAGGCCCATCTGGATCGTGTCGATCACGGCGGCGACGGCCTCGGTCATCTCGGCAAAGCCGCAGATCGCCGCCGCCGTCGCCTCGGGCTGGCCCTGCAGGCGCAGCGTCAGTTCGGTGATCAGGCCCAGCGTCCCCTCGGCCCCGACGAACAGCCCGGTCAGGTCATAGCCTGCGGCGGTCTTGCGCGCGCGGGTGCCGGTGCGGATGATCCGCCCGTCGGCCAGCACCACCTCGAGCGCGAGGACATTGTCGCGCATCGTGCCATAGCGCACCGCCGTGGTGCCGCTGGCCCGGGTCGAGGCCATCCCCCCGATCGAGGCATTGGCGCCGGGATCGACCGGAAAGAACAGACCCGTGGCGCGCAACTCGGCGTTCAGCGCCTCGCGCGTGATGCCGGGCTGGACGACCACATCCATATCCTCGGGATTGATCTGCATCACCCGGTTCATCAGCCGGAAATCGACGCAGATCCCGCCCTGCGGCGCCTGCGCCTGTCCCTCCAGCGAGGTGCCCGCGCCATAGCCCACGACCGGAAGGCCATGGGCCGCACAGATGCGCAGGATCGCGGACACCTCGGCGGTCGTTTCGGGATAGACCACGGCATCGGGCGGCATTGGCGGGAAATGCGTTTCCGACCGGCCATGTTGGTCCAGTTCGGACTTGGACCGGGTGGCGCGTTGTCCTAACAAGGAGGTCAGATCGTCAAAGGCTGTCATGTGGGGCATCTGGGTCTCCGGGAAGTGCGGATGCAGCGACCCTAGGCCAAGCCGACAGGACGGGGAAGGGGCAAGGCCATGGTCAGAGCAGGGTGCGGATGGTCCGGCGCGGGCACCCCCCGTGGATTCGCGGGTTCGATCTGATGCCCGAACGCCTGCGCGGGCCATTGTCACAGCTCTGGACAGGCACATGCCGGTCACTGGCCGAAATCTGGCGCGTCCTGCGCAGGCGGGGCCCGAGCCAGTTCCAGTTCTGGTTGATCGCCCTTGTGATCGGGATCGCCGCAGGCTTCGCCGCGCTGCTGTTCCGCAAGGGGATCGAGACCTTGCAGGCCGTGCTCTACGGCACCGATGACGTGGCGCGCCTGCATTCCTTTGCCCAAACCATGCCGTGGTACTGGGTGCTGGTCCTGCCCATCCTGGGCGGTCTGGTCGTGGGGCTGATCCTGCACCGCTTCACCCCCGACGGGCGCGTGCGCTCGGTCGCCGATGTGATCGAGGGGGCGGCCCTTCAGGACGGCCGGGTCGAGCACCGCGCCGGGATCGCCTCGGCCGCGGCCTCGCTCATCACGCTGTCGACGGGCGGCTCCAGCGGGCGCGAAGGCCCGGTGGTGCATATGGCCGCCGTCATCTCGAGCTGGGTCAGCGAACGCATCCACGCCGACGGAATCACCGGGCGCGACCTTCTGGGCTGCGCCGTGGCCGCGGCGGTCTCGGCCAGTTTCAACGCGCCCATCGCCGGGGCGCTTTTCGCGCTTGAGGTGGTGCTGCGGCATTTCGCGGTCCATGCCTTCGCGCCCGATCGCCATCGCCGCCGTGGCGGGCACGGTGATCAACCGGATCGAATATGGCGGCGTGACCGAGTTCACCCTGCCGGGCTTCAGCACGCTGGAATTCTACGGCGAATTGCCGGCCTTCCTGATCCTCGGCCTGCTCTGCGGGCTGGTGGCGACGGTGCTCATGCGGTCGATCTTTCTGGCCGAGGATCTGGGCAACAGCATCCAGGCCAGGACCGGCCTGCCGCGCTGGCTGCGTCCGGCCATTTCGGGCGCGATGCTGGGGGCCATGGCGATCTGGTTTCCCCATATCATCGGCGTCGGCTACGAGACGACATCCGCCGCGCTGACCGGACAGTTGCTGCTGTGGGAGGCGGTGGTCTTCTGCATCCTCAAGGTCGTGGCCGTGGCGATCACCATGGCCGGGCGCATGGGCGGCGGGGTCTTCTCGCCCTCGCTCATGGTCGGTGCGCTGACCGGGCTGGCCTTCGGGATGATCGCCACGGCGATTTTCCCCGATGTCTCAGGGGCCACCACGATCTATGCGCTGGCGGGCATGGGGGCGGTCTCGGCCGCCGTGCTGGGCGCGCCCATCTCGACCACGCTGATCGTCTTCGAGATGACGGGCGACTGGCAGATCGGGATCGCGGTGATGGTGGCGGTGTCGCTGTCCACGGCGCTGGCCTCGCGTCTGGTGGACAGGTCGTTCTTCCTGACGCAACTGGAACGGCGCGGGGTGCATCTGGCGGCAGGTCCGCAGGCCTATCTCCTGTCGATGTTCCGCGTCGCCGCCGTGATGCGCAAGGTCGGCGATCCCGACATGCCGGACGAGACCATCTGCTACGAGATGATCGACGACGGGATCTTCGTCGATGCCAGCGCCACGCTCGAGGCGGCGCTGCCGCTCTTCGACCGCGCGGGCGCGCCGTTCCTGCCGGTCATCACGCGCGTCGAAGGTCAGGACGAGCCGCAGCTCTGGGGCGCGCTCTTCCATGTGGATGCGCTCAAGACCTACACCCGTGCCCTCGCCGCCACGGCGGCCGAGGAGCACAGCTGACAGGGGCAGGCCGGATCAGACCTGTTCGACCGCCACCGTGTCCGAGGCATAGAAGGCCAGATGATCCTTGATCCGTTCCATCCCCGGCTTGGGGTCCTCATAGGACCAGGCCGCATTGTTCAGGGTCGTGCTCTTCGTCACGATCGAGTAATAGCTGGCATCGCCCTTGTGCGGGCAATGGGTGCTGTGATCGGTGCGGTCCAGAAAGGCCATGGCGATGTCCTTGCGCGGGAAATAGATGACAAAGGGCATCGACCCCTCGGTCAGTTCCAGTGCGTCATGCGACTCGCCCAGGACCGCGCCGCCCGCGCGGACCACCCAGGTGCCCTCTGCCTTGCGGATCGTGATGTGGTCAGCCATGTCATTCCCTCGTTTCATTATTCTGTGCCCCGGTGATGTAACGCCATCATGTCAGCGTCACAGCGGAGCAGTTGCCTCGGCCAGCCAGCGTTGTGCCTCTGTCGAGACCCGCGGCGCAATCTTGTCATGACATGCCGCGTGATAGGCATTCAACCAGGCCCGTTCCTCGGCGCTCATCAGGCCGGGCAGGATCAGGCGGCGGTCGATCGGCACCCATGTCAGCGTATCGAAGCTGAACATGGCGCGGTCATCGGCCCCGGCAAGGGCAGGGGCCTCGCGCACCACGATCAGGTTCTCGATGCGGATGCCAAAGGCCCCCTCGCGGTAATAGCCCGGTTCGTTCGACAGGATCATGCCGGGCTGAAGCGGCACCTCGGACACGCGGCTGATCCGCTGCGGGCCTTCATGCACGCACAGATAGACGCCCACGCCATGGCCGGTCCCGTGGTTGAAATCCAGCCCCGCCGACCAGAGCGGCGCGCGCGCGATGGCGTCGATATCGCGCCCGGCCAGCCCCTTGGGAAAGCGCAGCTGCGAAATGCCGATCATGCCGCGCAAGACACGGGTGAAACAGGCTTTTTCGGTTTCGCCCACCTCGCCCACGGGCAGGGTGCGGGTGATGTCGGTGGTCCCGTCCAGATATTGCCCGCCGCTGTCCACCACGATCAGGTGACCCGGTTCCAGCCGTGCATTGCTGCTGCGCGAGACACGGTAATGCATGATCGCGCCGTTGGGACCGGTGCCCGCGATGGTCTCGAAGCTGATGTCGCGCAGCGCGTTGCTGGCGCGGCGGAAGCCTTCCAGGGCGGTGACCACCTCGATCTCGGTCAGGCTGCCGGGTTCCTGCGCGTCGAACCAGCACAGGAATTCCACCATGGCGGCGGCATCGCGCAGATGCGCCTCGGTGGTGGCGGCGATCTCGGCGGCGGTCTTGGTGGCCTTGGGCAGGATGCAGGGGTCTTGTCCCCATACGCAGGCGACACCCGCCTCGGCCAGTTCCATCGAGACCCAGAGCGGCGCCGTGGCGCGATCCACCCGCACCGGCCCGGTCAGGCTGCGCAATCCGGGACCAAAGGCCGTGACCGGGCGCAGCGTCACCTCGGCCCCCAGATGGGCGCGCAGGGCATCGTCGCATTTGGCGGGATCGGCATAGAGCGTCAGATGCCCGTTGTCATGCAGCACGGCAAAGCCATGCGGCACCGGGTTGCGCGGAATATCCGCGCCGCGGATGTTCAACAGCCAGGCAATGGAATCGGCCAGCGTGATGACCGCGGCGCTTTGGCCCGCCTTGCGCAGCCCCTCTGCCAGCCGGGCGCGTTTCTCCGCACTCGTCTCGCCCGCCAGTGCGTCGGGATAGGGCGTGATCGGGCCGATGGGCGGGGCAGGCTGGTCGGGCCAGATCCGGTCCACCTCATTGGGGCCGGGGCGCAGCGTGATGTCACTGCCCGCCAGCGCCTCCTCGATCTTGCCGATCTCCTCGGCGGTGTGCAGCCAGGGATCGAAGCCGATCACGCCGCCATTGGGCAAGGCACCGCGCAGCCAGTCGGCCAGACCGGTTTCGGGCCATGGCACCGGGGTGAAATGGGCCAGATCGACCTGACCTTTCACCTGCGTGCGGTAGCGCCCGTCGATGAACACACCCGCCACATGCGGCAGCACGCAAGCGAACCCCGCCGAGCCGGTAAAGCCCGTCAGCCACGCCAGCCGCGCATCATGCGGGGCCACGTATTCGCCCTGATGGGCATCGGCGCGCGGGATCAGGAAACCGCTCAGACCCTCGCGCTGCAACAGGTCGCGCAGCGCGGCCAGCCGGGGCGGGCCCTGCTCGGGGCGGGCGCTTTCCTCGAAACTCTGGAACATGCTACATCGCCTTCTTCATGCCGATCATCCGGGCACGTGCGCGCGGATCGCTGTCGAACAGCCCCGCCAGTTGCTCGGTCATGGCACCGGCCAGCTGGTCCACATCGGTGATCGTGACCGCGCGCTGGTAGTAGCGCGTCACGTCATGGCCGATGCCGATGGCGATCAGTTCCACCGGCGCGGCGCTTTTCCACCATGGCGATCACGTCGCGCAGGTGTTTTTCCAGATAGTTGGCCGGGTTCACCGACAGGGTGGAATCATCCACCGGCGCCCCGTCCGAGATCACCATCAGGATCTTGCGCGCCTCGGGCCGGGCCATCATGCGCCGATGCGCCCATTCCAGCGCCTCGCCGTCGATGTTTTCCTTCAGCAGGCCTTCCTTCATCATCAGCCCCAGATTGGGCCGCGTCCGCCGCCATGGCGCATCGGCGGATTTATAGATGATGTGGCGCAGATCGTTCAGGCGGCCGGGCTGCTGCGGGCGACCCTCGGCCAGCCATTTCTCGCGGCTCTGCCCGCCTTTCCAGGCGCGGGTGGTGAAGCCCAGGATCTCGACCTTGACCGAGCACCGCTCCAGCGTGCGCGCCAGAACATCGGCGCAGATCGCGGCGATGGAAATGGGGCGACCGCGCATGGAGCCGGAGTTGTCCAGCAGCAGCGTCACCACGGTGTCGCGGAATTCGGTGTCCTTCTCGACCTTGAAGGACAGCGGCGTGGTCGGGTTCGCCACGACCCGCGCCAGACGGCCCGCATCCAGGATGCCTTCCTCCAGGTCGAACAGCCATGACCGGTTCTGCTGCGCCTGCAAGGCGGCGTTGCAGCTTGTTGGCCAGACGGCTCACGGCCCCTTTGAGCGGTTCAAGCTGCTGGTCCAGATAGGCGCGCAGCCGTTCCAGCTCGACCGGATCGGCCAGTTCCTCGGCGGGAATTTCCTCATCGAAATCGGTGACATAGACGGCGTAGTTCGGGTCCGCATCCGACACCGGCTGCGGCGCGGGCGGCTCCAGCGGGGCCTCGCCGTCGGGCATTTCGGTCTCCTCGCCCATCTCCTGATCGGCCAGCTCGTCCATGCTGACCTGCGCCTGGCTCGCGTCCTGGCTGTCGTCCTGCGACTGCTCGGGGCTGGCCTCGGCCTCTTCCTGCTGCTGGTCGTCCTGACCGCTGCTGTCGGGGTCTTCCTGCTGCTCGGCGCTGTCCTCGGCGTCGTCCTGATCGTCGTCGGGCTGATCGGGGTCATCGCCCAGCTGATCGCCATAGCCCAGATCCTCGATCACCTTGCGGGCGAAACGGGCAAAGGCCGCCTGATCGCGACAGCTTGTCCTGCAGACCTTCCAGCGTGCCGCCGGCCTGATCCTCGATAAAGCCGCGCCACAGTTCCATCACGTTCTGCGCGCCGGCGGGCAGGTGCGCGCCCGGTGGCCAGATGCCGGATCAGATAGCCCGCCGCCGTCGCCAGCGGCGCGTCCGAGGCCTGGGTGATCTGCTCATAGCCCGCGCGCGTCGCCTCATGGGCGATCTTGGCGTCGATATTGCCCGCCGTGCCCGGCATGTCGCGCGCGCCCATCGCCTCGCAGCGGGCGGTCTCCATCGCCTCATAAAGGTCGCGCGCCATCGCCCCCGGCGGGGCATAGCGGGCGTGCAGTCGCGTCATTGTGATAGCGGCGGTGCAGCGCCAGCGCATCGGCGGTGCCACGCGCCAGCAACACCTCGTCGCGCGTCATGCGGCGGCTGACCTGCGGCAGGCGCATCGCATCGCCCGACAGGCCCGACGGATCGACCGAATAGCTGATCGTCAGATCCGGGTCATGGGCCATGACCTTGGTGGCCTCGGCCAGGGCCTTCTTGAACGGATCGGCGGGGTTGTCAGTCGGTTTGCTCATCTCACCTCTCCGGTCGCGCTGCGGCCCGCTGGGCCTGCGTGGGTGCTCCTCCGCCCGGCGGGCAGGCGTCGCGAGGACATCCCGCCGGGGTGGATCGAGCGCCCTCCGATCACTTCATCGCCATGCTGGCAGCCGCTTTCCGGCAGTTCCTCGTCGAAGCAGGCGCTGATAGAACTCGGCCACGGTCTGGCGCTCCAGCTCGTCGCATTTGTTCAGGAAGGACAGCCGGAACGCATAGCCCACATTGCGGAAGATCTCGGCGTTCTGCGCCCAGGCGATCACGGTGCGCGGGCTCATGACGGTGGACAGATCGCCATTCATGAAGGCGGTGCGCGTCAGGTCGGCCACGGTGACCATCTGGCTGATGGTCTTGCGGCCCTTCTCGGTGTTGTAATGCGGGTTCTTGGCCAGCACGATCGTCGTCTCGGCCTCGATGCTCAGGTAGTTCAGCGTGGCGACCAGGCTACCAGCGGTCCATCTGGCCCTGGTTGATCTGCTGGGTGCCGTGATAGAGGCCGGTGGTATCGCCCAGACCCACGGTGTTGGCGGTGGCGAACAGGCGGAAATACTGGTGCGGGGTGATCACCTCGTTCTGGTCCAGCAGCGTCAGCTTGCCGTCCACCTCCAGCACGCGCTGGATCACGAACATCACATCCGCGCGGCCCGCGTCATATTCGTCGAACACGATCGCGGTCGGGTTGCGCAGCGCCCAGGGCAGGATGCCTTCGTGGAATTCGGTGACCTGCTTGCCGTCCTTCAGCTTGATCGCGTCCTTGCCGATCAGGTCGATCCGGCTGATGTGGCTGTCCAGGTTGACGCGCACGCAGGGCCAGTTCAGCCGCGGCGGCGACCTGTTCGATATGGGTCGATTT
This sequence comes from uncultured Alphaproteobacteria bacterium, assembly GCA_963715835.1. GTDB lineage: Bacteria > Pseudomonadota > Alphaproteobacteria > Rhodobacterales > Rhodobacteraceae > Seohaeicola. Next base: position 155,372 of record CAVQSH010000002.1, read on the forward strand.
GCCGGTGCCGTGATAGCCCTGGATCATCACGCGGCGGTTGTGGCTGAAAGCCCGCAAGGATCGCCAGCGTGGTGTCGGGATCGAACTTGTAGGTGCTGTCGTTTTCGGGGACGCGGTCCGTCCGCTCGGGAAAGCCCTTCACCACCATGTCGGTGTCGATTCCGAAGACCTCGCGGACCGAGATGTCTTCGGTGGGTTTCGCGTTGATGTCGATCATGCCGTCGGCCATGGAATTGTCCTTCCCGTGTCGGGCCCCTGGCCCTCGTGCATCTGTGTGATATCGCTTTCAGGTTTGGTGCAACATAATGCGGGCAAGGGCAAGGGGGCGCGCCGTTTTCCGTCACGGCGCTGCAGATAGCCGCAGCCGCGGGCAGGGGCCGCGCCGCGCGGGTTTTGCAGGGCCGGACGTGATCAGGCCGCATCACTCCCGGTGGTGAAACTTTCCGCCCTCGCGCCGCGTGTCTTCCTCATGGCCCGCCAAGGTGGTGTCCTGTTCGCGTGCCACCCGGTCACGTGAACGTGCACCGCCCGCCCTTGCGGAAAGGCGGGCGGTGCATGCATCCTGATACAGAATGAGAGGTATCGCCATGAACCGACGCAGCTTCACCCTTCTGGCAGGCTCCGGCCTTGCCTATGGCCTGTTCGGCGCAGGACGCGGATCGGCGCAATCCGAAACCTTCGAGGTCACCCGGACCGAGGCCGAATGGCGCGCGATGCTGACGCCCGCAGAATACAAGGTCATGCGCGAGGAAGGCACCGAACGGGCCGGGTCCTCGCCGCTGGACAAGGTCTATGATCCCGGCGTCTACCATTGCCGGGGCTGTGACCTGCCGCTTTATGACGCAAGCACGAAATACGACAGCGGCACCGGCTGGCCCAGCTTCTTTCAGGCGCTGCCCGATTCCATCGGCACCAAGCAGGACCGCAAATTGTTCATGGTGCGCACGGAATGCCATTGCCGCCGCTGCGGCAGCCATCTGGGCCATATCTTCGATGACGGACCGCAGCCCACCGGCAAACGCCATTGCCTGAACGGCGTGTCGCTGGTCTTCAAACCGGCCTGAGACCGATCTGCGCCCTGTATCCGAGGCACATCAGCGACATTCGCTTGTGGAATTGATCGCGGGCGATATAGTCGTCGGACCGATATCAGACCTGCCAGACTGGACCGGCGACAATGGCGAAAGCTCCTCAGCCCGATGCGATGCTGTGCTTCAACCTCTATGCGGCCAGCCACGCGTTCACGCGCTATTACAAGCGGCTTTTGTCGCCGATGGGTCTGACCTATCCGCAGTATCTTGTGATGCTGCGCCTGCATGAGGCGGATGGCCAGCATGTGGGCAGCCTTGCGCGGGACCTCTGCCTTGAGACGAACACCCTGTCACCCTTGCTCAAGCGGATCGAGGCGATGGGCCTTGTCCGCCGCGCCCGCAGCAGCGAGGACGAGCGGCGGGTCGATCTGTTCCTGACCGACGCGGGGCGCACGGTCGCGGCGCGCTGTGCGCAAATCCCCTGGCAGATCGTCGGTGAGCTGGGTCTCAGCCTCGAACAGGTGCGTCACTATTCCGAGATGCTACTGGATCTGCGCGGCCGTCTGGCGGCGCGCGATGATGATGACGCGGACGCACAGGATGCGCCGGACGAAAAGGACGTGCAGGCGCTGCGCGGCTGACATCGCGCCGGAATAGGCACATGCCGCACCGGTCGCGCCGCGTTCCGGCGCGCCATTTACTTGAAGTTGCGGCTGTCCTTGATCTGATCCCAGGCCCAGACCACCTCTTGCAGCTGGTCTTCCTGGCTGCGGTCGCCGCCGTTCATGTCGGGATGCAGCACCTTGATCAGCGCCTTGTAGGACTTGCGCACTTCGGCCTTGGTCCAGTGGTCCTTGGCTTCGAGAATCTCGATCGCCCGGCGTTCGGTGGGCGGCAGCTTGCGGGTGCCGCCGGTGATCGACTTGCCGGGGTTGCGCGTGGCATTGCTGCCCAGCACCTGATGCGGGTCCTCGATCCCCAGCCGGGCCCAGGCGCGCGCCTCGGGGTCGCCCATCGGTTTCGTGGCCCGTTCCCAGACCTTGTCCTTGGACATCTGCGCGTTGATCTCGGCCTCGGTGGTGCCGTCGAAGAAGTTCCACTTGAGGTTATATTCGCGCACATGGTCCTTGCAGAACCAGAAATAGTCGTCCAGCACATCCGGCGCCTTGGGCGCGCGGAACTTGCCGGCCTCCTGACAACCCTCGTGATCGCAGATGCGGCTCGAGGTTTCGACAGCGCCCGACATGCCCCGCCGACCGCGAGGATTCTTCTTCTTGGCCGACGACACGGACATGTCGAATCCGAAGGGATCTGGCTTGGACATAGGTTCACCTTTTCGACTCGGAGCACAGAGTTTAGACTGTTTGCACAGGGATTGAAGGGGGGCAGAGGGTAAAATTATGAGCAGGACGGAAGAGATCAGAGCAGCGCTGGAATTCGGTGTTTTCACCACAACGCCTTGAGGTCATTGACGAAAGTGAACAGCATCGCGGCCATTCCGGCTATGCCGAGGGTGGCGAAAGTCATTTCCGCGTGGTCATCCGGTCGCCGCAGTTCGCGCCCATGAGCCGGTTGGAACGCCACCGCGCCATTCACGCGGCCCTTGGCCCGCAGTTGATCGGGCGTATTCATGCACTGGCACTGGACGTCACGGGCTGATCCGGGCTGATCCGGGCGCGCCACCGGCGTGCCCCTCCCGTGGCCTCAGTCGCGCGACGTCTCGCCGTTCTCCTTGGCAAGCGTGCCCGACAGCGACCGGGGCGAGGGCACGGGCGGTGCCTTGCCCGATGGTTCCGACACGGCCGACAGGGTCGGGCGGATGAACGGCACCGGCGCATCCACCTTGGGTTCGCGGACCGCTGCGGGCTGCACCTCTCTGGGCTGGAAATCCGCAAGCGCCGCCTGGCTGTTGCGCCGGAAGACCAGCACGTTGTGATACACGGTCTTGCGCCCGGTCAGGCCGGTGCGTTCCTCCGAAGGCAATGTCTCGGCCCGCTGGAACTCCCACCCGTCCGCCGCCATGGCGTTCATCGCCTCCTGCAGGGTCAGCGCGAAACGGTCCTCGGCGGTCTTGGCCCCCTTGGCCTTGGTGCCCTTGGTGGGGGCGGGAATGACGCGATATTCATAGCTCATGAGCGGGGTCCTGACGTCTGGGTCGCGGGGTTGTAGCAGTCAAACCCGGCAGGTTCCAGTGCCATGCGCGGCAAGGCCGCTGATTGGGCGAATATTCGCAATGCGACAGGCCGCTGGGACACGGCAGACCCGCGCCCCCCGCGCCTATTTCCGCTTCAGCGCGATGGCCCGCCCCACACGCTCGGGGCGCGGCAGCGTGTCATGGGCCGCCTGAAGTGCGGCAAGATTCGCGCGGATATCCTCGGGCATCGGCGCCACGCGGGGGCCGGACATGTCGATATGCAGCCCCAGCGCCTCGCCCGTGGCGGCCAGCCAGCCATCCTCGTGCCACAGCTCCTGATAGGTGTGGAACCGCTTTTCGTCATGCGCGATCAGCTGGAACGTGCAGCGCACCTTCGCGCCCAGATGCAGCTCGCGCACATAGCAGATGTGGAATTCCGCCGTGAAGGTCGTGTGCTGGCGCGCCTTGATGTAATCGGGGCCGAACCCCATCAGGCTATAGGCCTCGTCGGCGCAACGGTCGAACAGCACGTTGTAATAGGCCATGTTCATGTGACCGTTGAAGTCGATCCACTGCGGCTCGACCTCCATCACCGAGGATGTGAAGGGCGCGGGAATGGTCATGGGCGTCTCCTGTCGCGGTGCCGGTTGGGTCTGGGGTCAAAGCCCCAGCTTTGCCATCACAAGCTGGTTGACGGTCGCCGGATTGGCCTTGCCGCCCGTGGCCTTCATCACCTGACCCACGAACCAGCCCGCCAGTTTCGGGTTCTGCTTGGCCTTTTCGACCTGCGCGGGGTTGTCCGCGATGATCTGGTCCACGGCGGTTTCGATGGCGCCGGTATCCGTCACCTGCTTCATGCCGCGCGCCTCGACGATCTGCGCCGGATCGCCGCCTTCGGTATAGACGATCTCGAACAGGTCCTTGGCGATCTTGCCCGAAATGTCGCCCGATGCGATCAGGTCGATGATCCCGCCCAGTTGCGCCGGGGACACGGGGCTGTCGGTGATGTCCAGACTGTCCTTCTTCAGACGCCCGAACAGCTCGTTGATCACCCAGTTCGCGGCCATCTTGCCGTCGCGCCCCTGCGCCACGGCCTCGAAATAGCTGGCCGCGTCCAACTCGGCGGTCAGCACGCTCGCGTCATAATCCGTCAGGCCGAAATCGCCCATGAACCGCGCCTTCTTGGCGTCGGGCAGTTCGGGCAGACGCGCCTTGATGTCATCGACCCAGGCCTGCTCGATCTCCAGCGGCAGCAGGTCGGGATCGGGGAAATAGCGGTAGTCATGCGCCTCTTCCTTGGAGCGCATGGACCGTGTCTCGTTCTTCTCGACGTCGTAAAGCCGCGTTTCCTGCACGACCTCGCCGCCGGCCTCGACAATGGCGATCTGACGCCGCGCCTCGACCTCGATCGCCATCTGGATGAAGCGCATCGAGTTCATGTTCTTGATCTCGCAGCGCGTGCCCAGATGGCTGAAATCGCCGGTCGCCTGATATTTCTCATACTGGCCGGGCGCGCAGATCGACACGTTCACATCGGCGCGCAGGTTGCCGTTCTGCATGTTGCCGTCGCAGGTGCCCAGATAGCGCAGGATCTGGCGCAGCTTGGTGACATAGGCGGCAGCCTCTTCGGGGCCGCGAATGTCGGGGCGGCTGACGATCTCCATCAGGGCCACGCCGGTGCGGTTCAGGTCCACGAAGGACATGTTGGGGTCCATGTCATGGATCGATTTGCCCGCGTCCTGCTCCAGATGGATGCGCTCGACCCGCACCAGACGGGCGACACCGGGGCCCATCTCGACCAGCATCTGCCCTTCGCCCACGATGGGGTGATAAAGCTGGCTGATCTGATAGCCCTGCGGCAGGTCGGGATAGAAATAGTTCTTGCGGTCAAAGGCCGACCACAGGTTGATCTGCGCGTTCAGGCCCAGCCCGGTGCGCACCGCCTGCTCGACGCAGAAGTCGTTGATGACCGGCAGCATCCCCGGCATGGCCGCATCCACGAAGGACACGTTGGCGTTGGGTTCGTTGCCGAATTTCGTCGATGCGCCGGAAAACAGCTTGGCGTTCGAGGATACCTGCGCATGGACCTCCATCCCGATCACAAGCTCCCAATCCTGCTTCGCGCCGGCGATGACGCGGGGTTTCGGGGTCTCATAGGTCAGATCAAGCATCGGTCCGGTCCTTTGGTCTGGGGTTGGAGCGTTCTAGGACAGGGGCCGGGGCGGGGCAAGAGGGCAGAGCGACAGCACGCACCGCCCGGCATGGGCAAACCGGCGCCTATGCCGAAAAACCGGGCTTTCCCGACTCGGCAGGGCGGGGCATCCTGCCGCGATGCTGCTGCGCCTGCTGCCTTTGCTTCTTTCTTTCAGTCTCGCCCTGCCGGTTGCGGCAGAGCAGGTGGCCGCACCTCCCGTGACCTTGCCACCTCCGGCACCATTGCCCCGCCGGTGACGCGCCCCCGCGCCCGGACCGAGGCGCTGCCCCGCATGGCCTGGGGCCGCAAGGCAGGCACGGCGCTCTGGACCCGCGCGGCGCTCTCGGCGCTTCAGGGCCATGCCAGCGCTCTGGCGAATACCGTGCCCCGCGACATCGCGGACTGGTGCCCGGCCTATCCTCAGGCGGATGCGGCGCAGCGGCGGGCGTTCTGGGCCGGGTTCGCCTCGGCGCTGGCGCGGTATGAAAGCGGCCACCGGGCCAATGCCGTGGGCGGCGGCGGGCTTTATCACGGGCTGTTGCAGATCCTGCCCGCCACGGCGCAAGGCTATGGATGTGCGGCGCAAAGCGGACCGGATTTGCAGGACGGGTCCGCGAACCTCTCCTGCGGTTTGCGGATCATGGCGCGCACCGTGGCGCGTGACGGGGTCATCGCCCAGCAGGGTGATCGCTGGCGCGGCGTGGCCGCCGATTGGGGGCCGATGCGCGATGCCGCCAAGCGCGACCAGATGCAGGGCTGGCTCAGCCAGCAAAGCTATTGCCGCCCGCTGTCCACGGTCCGGCCGCAGGCGCGCCCCGCAGGGTTGCGCATCGCTCAGAGCAGCGAGAAAGGGTGACGCTCGACCCTGAGGCCCGCGCGGGTCAGCGCGGTTTCCAGCAGCGGGATCGGCGGCAGACACTCCTGCGGCAGGCGGATGCGGCGATCATCGCGCAGCACGACCGACACCCGGAAGCTGAGGTCAAGACGGCGGTCCAGCCGCACCGCCTTGATGCGGGGCAGCGGGATCGTGTCCGCCTGCTTGCCGCTGAACCAGTGCAGGCTGTCCTCTGTCAGCGTCAGGCCCGAGGGCCGGTCCGACACCAGATCCCACAGCGCGGGCAGGGTGAAGAGCCCCATTCCCGCGACGATGGCAGGGGCGGCGTCCAGCACCGTCAGCAGCAGCACCAGCACGACCCAGACCGCCGCCACCACCGCCGCCGTGCGCCCGTTGCGCCCCCTTGCCCGATGATCCAGCAAAGCCTGCGTCACGGGGCAGGCCGGGGATGCGTATGTGCGGCAAGATGAAACAGTGGACGGTCCTTTGCTGTCACGTGCCCAGAATGCGGCTGACCATTTCCGTCGTGTCGCGGCTGAGGTCCGGCGTGGCGAGGATCCGCTCCAGCGCGGCGCGGGCGTGGCGCTGCCGGCCGGCGTCGTAGCGCGTCCATGTCTCGAAGGCGGCGCACATGCGGGCGGTGGTCTGCGGGTTCAGCGGATCGAGCCGGATCAGCCAGTCGGCCAGCGTCGCATAGCCCTGACCCGAGGCATGATGAAACCCCGCCGCATGCCCCGCCAGCGCGCCGAAGGTGGCGCGGAAGCGGTTGGGATTGCTGATGTTGAAATCCGGATGCGCGGTCAGTGCGGCGGCGCGGGTGGCGGCGTCCTCCGGGCGGGCATGGCTGACGCTCAGCGCGAACCATTTGTCCATCACCAGCCGGTCATGGCGCCACTGGTCGTGGAAGGCGCGGCTTTCGGCATCCCCGATCTGGCGCGCCATCAGGCAGGACAGCGCGGTCAGTTGCTGGGTCATGTTGTCGGCGGCGGCGAATTGCGCGCGGGCGGTCTGGCCCGCGTCCAGCCGGGTCAGCAGCGACAGCGGCCAGCCCCTGCAGATCGCGCTTGCCCGCCGCCGTGGCATCAGGGCTGTAGGGACCCGGCACCGTCATCGCGTCATAAAGACCGGGCAGCAGGTCGGCCATATGCTGCGCCATGTTCTGCCCCAAGCGGTCGGCGGCCTCGTATATCGCCTGCGGATCGGGCGTGTGGCCCGCGTCATGCAGGCTTTGGGCGATGTCGTCCTGACTCGGCGGGCGCAGCGCCAGCGCGCGGAACGCGGGATCAAGGCTCTCGTCCCGCAGCACGGCGCGCAGCGCGTCCAGATAGGCCGTGTCGGCATCGCCCCCGGTCTGCGCCATCCGCATCAGCGTGTCCCGGCCAAGGGCGCGGCCCGCCTCCCATTTGTTGAAGGGATCGGTGTCATGGGCCAGCAGGAAGGCGCGCTCGGCATTGTCGGTCGCGCGCTCGAGGATCACGGGGGCGGAAAAGCCCCGCAGGATCGAGGGGACGGGCTTCGCGGCAAGGCCCTTGAAGCGGAAGGCTCTGCACCGCCTCGGTCATCTCCAGAACGGTGGTCGGCACCACCTCGTCCCCATTGGGATTGAGCAGCCCCACCGCAATCGGGATCACCTGCGGCGCCTTGTCGGGCTGGCCGGGGGTGGGCGGCGTCTTCTGGCGGAAGGTCAGCGTATAGGTGCCGTCCTGCCAACTCGTCGGTCACGCTCAGCCGCGGGGTGCCCGCCTCGGTATACCAGCGCTTGAACTGCGCCAGATCGCGGCCGGTCACATCCTCGAACACCTTCAGCCAGTCCTCGATCGTGGCGGCCTGCCCGTCATGGCGGTCGAAATAGAGATCGAGCGCCGCGCGCATAGGCATCATCCCCCACCAGCGTCTTCAGCATCCCGATCAGCTCGGCGCCCTTTTCATAGACGGTGGCGGTGTAGAAATTGTTGATCTCGACAAAGCTCGTCGGGCCGCACCGGATGGGCCAGCGGGCCGTTGATCCTCGCGGAACTGGCGGGCGCGCAGCGTCGATCACATCCTCGATCCGCTTGACCGGGGCCGAGCGCATGTCGGCCGTGAACTGCGCGTCGCGGAACACCGTCAGCCCTTCCTTCAGGCACAGCTGGAACCAGTCGCGGCAGGTGATGCGGTTGCCGGTCCAGTTGTGGAAATACTCATGCGCGATGATCGCCTCGATCCGCTCGAAATTCGCATCGGTCGAGGTTTCGGGCGAGGCCAGAACGCAGCTAGGAGTTGAAGATGTTCAGCCCCTTGTTCTCCATCGCGCCCATGTTGAAGTCGTCGACCGCGACGATGTTGAAGACGTCGAGGTCGTATTCGCGGCCATAGACCTCTTCGTCCCAGCGCATCGACCGTTTCAGCGCGTCCATCGCCATAGGCGCATTTGTCCTCGTCGCCCGGGCGGACCCAGATGTTCAGCTCGACCTCGCGGCCCGACAGCGGTGGTGAAACTGTCCGCGATGCGCCACCAGATCGCCCGCCACCAGCGCAAAGAGATAGGCGGGCTTGGGCCAGGGATCGTGCCATTCGGCCCAGCCCTCGCCCGCAGCCACCGGGTTGCCGTTGGACAGCTGCACCGGTTCGGTCGCCTTCGATCCGCACGGTGAAGACCGCCATCACGTCGGGACGGTCGGGATAATAGGTGATCTTGCGAAAGCCTTCCGCCTCGCATTGCGTGCAATACATGCCGTTCGACATGTAGAGCCCCTCCAGCGCGGTGTTGGTCTGCGGGCGCGATCTCGACCTCGGCCTCCCAGGTGAAGGGCGCGTCGGGCACGGCGCAGCGTCAGGCCCTGCGTCGGTGATCTCCGGCGTGACGCGGCGCGCCGTCGATGCGCGCCGCGATCAGGCGTCAGCTCCTCGCCATGCAGGAAAAAGCGGCGGTCCGTGCTGTCGGGATTGGGGCGAAAGCGGATGCGGCTGATCACGCGGGTGCGGTCGGGGTCCAGCCGGAAGGTCAGGTGCACATCCTCGACCAGATAGCCGAAAGGGGTGTAGTCGGACAGATAGATCGGGCTGGGGGGCGGCGTCTTTCATGATGCTCCTCGGGGATGCTGTTGCGCCTGAGGGTAGGGCGCGGGGTGCGCCTGCGCAATGGGCGCGCGCGCAGGCCGCTGTCGGATATGAGCATTTTCGGCAAGATGAAGCGGGGCGGCGTTGCTTTTGGCATGGCACCGCTAGATCGCAGGCGATGACGGGCACGATTCTCTGGTTCAAGCGCGATCTGCGGGTGGCGGATCATCCGGCGCTGGCGCTGGCGGCGCAGGTCGGGCGCCGGTGCTGCCGCTCTATATCGTCGAGCCGGAGCTATTGGGCGCAGCCGGATGCCTCTGCGCGGCAGTATGGCGTTTCTGCGCGAGTGCCTTGCGGATCTGCAGCGATCGACTGGCGCGGACTGGGCTGCGCCGCTGGTCGTCCGGGTGGGCGAGGCGGTCGCGGTGCTCGAGGCGCTGCGCCATGACCATGGCATCGACGCATCTGGTCAGCCATGAGGAAACCGGCAACGGCTGGACCTATGCGCGCGACCGGGCGGTGGCGGCTTGGGCGCGGGGGCAGGGTGTCGCGCTGGGAGGAGCTGCCGCAATCCGGCGTGGTGCGGCGGCTGCGCGGGCGCGATGGCTGGGCGCGCGCGCGCGACCGTTTCATGGCGGCAGCCGCAGGTGACAGCGCGCCGGCGTGCGATGCTCGACGGGGCTGACGCGCAGGCCCTGCCGGAGGCGCGCGGCGCTGGGTCTGGCGGCCGGATGCCTGCCCGCGGCGGCAAAGGGGCGGGCGGGCCACGGCGCTGGCGCTGCTGGAGAGTTTCCTGACGACGCGCGGGCAGGACCTACCGCCGCGCCATGTCCTCGCCGCTGCAGGGCGCGGAGGCCTGTTCGCGGCTCTCGCCCGCATCTGGCCTTCGGCACGCTCTCGGTGCGCGAGGCGGCGCAGGCGGCGGCGCGCGCGCGCGGCGCAGGTGCGCGGGGCGCGCGATGGCTGGGTCGGGTGCGCTGCAAGTCCTTCCAGCTCGCGCCTCGCCTGGCGCGATCATTTCATGCAGAAGCTGGAGGATGAGCCGGCGCTGGAATGGCGCTGCCTGCATCCCGCCTATGAAGGGCTGCGCCCGCGCCGAGCCCGATGCCGCACGGCTGGCGGCATGGGAGAAGGGCGAGACCGGGCCTGCCTTTCGTCGATGCCTGCATGCGCTCGCTGGCGGCGACCGGCTGGCTCAATTTCCGGATGCGCGCGATGGTGATGGCGTGGCCAGCTATCACCTCTGGCTCGACTGGCGCGCGACGGGGCAGCATCTGGCGCGGATGTTCACGGATTACGAGCCGGGCATCCACTGGTCGCAGGTGCAGATGCAATCGGGCACGACGGGCATCAACACGCTGCGGATCTACAACCCGGTCAAGCAGGGGATGGATCAGGACCCGACGGGCGTCTTCACCCGGCGCTGGGTGCCGGAACTGGCCGCCGTGCCCGATGCGCTCTTGCAAGAGCCGTGGACGGTGGGACGGGGCGGGCGCGGCTGGCCTATCCCGCGCCGATCGTCGATGTGACACAGGCCGCCGCGTGGGCGCGCGACCGCGTCTGGGCGGTGCGGCAGGGCGAGCGGGTTCCGGTCGCAGGCCGCGCGGGTCGTGCACAAACATGCCAGCCGCAAGGATGCGCAAGGGCCAGTTCGTCAACGACCGCGCGATCCGCGTCGGCGCTCAAGCCAAGCGACGACCGCGCAGATGGGGTTCGATTTCTGATGGCCGATGCGGCGCAAGAATCCGACCTTCCCGACAAGACCTGCGCCACCTGCGGGCGGCCTTTCACGTGGCGCAAGAAATGGGCCAAGGTCTGGGAGGAGGTCCGCTATTGCTCGGACCGCTGCCGCGGGCGAGCGTGGCAAGGTCAAGCAGAACGCGCCGAAATCCGCGTCCTAGCGCGCTATTGGTCAGGTTTTCTGACCGCCTCTGTTGCCTATCGGAAACTTTGCTCCTAATAAGCGACGCAATCAAGGTATGCAGCGGAATGCCGTGCGGAAAAGGGAGCCGAACCATGTCAGATCGCGTCACAACGCACGGGTTGCAGGTGGACCGCCAGCTGTTCGATTTCATCGAAGACGCAGGCCTTGCCGGGAACGGGTGTCGCCGCCGAGACCTTCTGGTCCGGCTTCGCCAAGCTGATCCACGACTTGACGCCCCGACAACCGCGCGCTGCTGGCCAAGCGCGAGGATCTGCAGGCGCAAGATCGACGCCTGGCACATCGCGCGCCGCAACCAGCCGCATGACCACGACGGCCTACAAGGCCTTCCTGCACGAGATCGGCTACCTGCTGCCCGAGGGCGCGGATTTCGAGATCGACACCACCAATGTCGACCCCGAGATCGCCTCGATCCCCGGCCCGCAGCTTGTCGTGCCGATCACCAACGCCCGCTTCGCGCTGAACGCCGCCAATGCCCGCTGGGGCAGCCTTTACGATGCGTTCTACGGCACCGACGCCATGGGCAGCACCCCGCCCAAGGGCGGCTATGACCGGGGCCGCGGCGCCCGCGTCGTGGCCCGCGCGCGGGTGTTCCTGGACGAGGCCTTCCCGATCGCAGGGCACCAGCCATGCCGATGCGCGGCGCTATCACGTGCAGGACGGCGCGCTTCTGATCGACGATCAGCCGCTGATGGACCCGGCGAAATTCGCGGGCTACCGCGGCCATCCCAAGGCGCCCGATGCGGTGCTGCTGGTCAACAACGGCCTGCATGTGGAACTGGTCTTCGACCGCACCCATCCCATCGGCAGCGCGCGATCAGGCGGGGCTGGCCGATGTGCGGCTGGAACGCGCCATCTCGGCGATCATGGATTGCGAGGATTCGGTCGCCTGCGTCGATGCCGAGGACAAGGTGCTGGCCTATGGCAACTGGCTGGGCCTGATGCAGGGCGATCTGGAGGAGACGCTTCGAGAAGGGCGGCAAGACCATGACCCGCGCGCTGCTCGCCGGACCGGACCTATCACCGCGCCCGATGGCAGCACCGTCACGCTCAAGGGCCGCGCGCTGATGCTGGTGCGCAATGTCGGCCACCTGATGACCAACCCCGCGATTCTGCGACGCCGACGGGAACGAGGTCTTCGAGGGGCTGATGGACGCGATGATCACCGTCGCTGATCGCCATGCACGACCTGCAAGACGGACGGGCGGCAACTCGCATCCACGGCTCGGTCTATGTCGTGAAACCCAAGATGCACGGCCCCGAGGAAGTGGCCTTCGCCGACGAGATCTTCACCCGCGTCGAAGACGTGCTGGGCCTGCCGCGCAACACCGTCAAGATCGGCATCATGGACGAGGAACGCCGCACCTCGCGTCAACCTCAAGGAATGCATCCGCGCCGCGAAAGCACCGCGTGGCCTTCATCAACACCGGCTTTCTCGACCGCACCGGCGACGAGATCCACACCTCGATGGAGGCAGGCCCGTTCAGCCGCAAGGATTTCATCAAGCGCAAGGGCTGGATCACGCGCCTATGAGAACCAGAACGTCGATATCGGTCTGGAATGCGGCCTGTCCGGCAAGGCGCAGATCGGCAAGGGCATGTGGGCCATGCCCGACATGATGGCCGCGATGCTGGAGCAGAAGATCGAGACATCCCAAGGCGGGCGCCAACTGCGCCTGGGTGCCCAGCCCCACGGCGGCGACGCTGCATGCGCTGCATTACCACAAGGTCGATGTCTTCGCGGTGCAGGACGCGTCTGGCAAAGGGCGGGCGGCGCGGCCATGTGGACGCGCGTGCTGGATATCCCGCTGGCCACCTATCAGCAAATGGACCGACAGCGCAGATCATGCCGCGAGGTCGAGAACAACGCCCAGGGCATCCTCGGCTATGTGGTGCGCTGGATCGATCAGGGCGTGGGCTGCTCCAAGGTGCCCGACATCAACGATGTCGGCCTGATGGAGGACCGCGCGACCTGCCGGATCTCGGCGCAGCATATCGCCAACTGGCTGCATCATGGCGTGGTCGACCGACGATCAGGTGATGACGCGATGCAGAAGATGGCCGCCGTGGTGGACCGTCAGAACGCGGGCGATCCGGCCTATCGCCCGATGGCGCCCGGGTTTCGACGGGATCGCCTTCCAGGCGGCCTGCGATCTGGTGTTCAAGGGGCGCGAGCAGCCCTCCGGCTATACCGAGCCGGTGCTGCATCGCGCCGGCGTCTGGAGTTGAAGGCGGCGCATCTGAGCGCGAACAGGGGAGTAGCATGATGATCACATTGGAACAGGCGCAGACGATGATCGCGGTCGCGCGCGACAAGGGCCGCGAGATGGGGCTCAAGCCGCTCTCCGTGGCGGTGCTGGACGCGGGCGGGCATCTGCTGGCCTTCGAGCGCGAGGATGGCGCAAGCCCCGGCCGGTTCGAGATCGCGCGCGGCAAGGCCTACGGTGCGGTGATGCTGGGGATGCCCGGCTCGGCCAGCTGGCGCGGGCCGAAGCAGCAGGCCTATTTCATGGCCGCCGTGAACGGCGCCTATGACGGCAAGGTCATCCCGGTGCCGGGCGGCGTGCTGGTCATGCAGGGCGATGCGGTCGTGGGCGCGGTCGGCGTCACCGGCGACACCTCCGACAATGATGCGGCCGTGGCCGTGGCAGGGATCGAGGCGGCGGGTTTCGCGGCGCAGGCCTGACCCTCGGGTCGGGCGGGATTGTCCTCTGACCGGCGCAAAAGCGCCGCAGATACAGGCATATGCAACAAGGCGGGGCATAATTGCCCCGCTTTCGTGTTCCATTGCGCGGCGGAAACCTATATCTTGGGACAAATCAGGCGCAAACCACCATCGGGACAGCAGGCATGGCACGACCCGTCGTCGGCATCATCGGCAACCATCATCTGATCAACGACCAGTATCCGGCCCATGCGGGCGGGGCGATGAACTCCGAGGCGATGTGCCGGTGTCGCCGGCTGCTTGCCGCTGCTGATCCCCGCCGATCCGCGCTTCGTCTCGGTGCCGGAACTGCTGGACGTCTGCGACGGGTTCCTGCTGACCGGCGGGCGGCCCAATGTGCACCCCGAGGAATACGGCGAGGACGAGACCGAGGCGCATGGCGCCTTCGACCGGGCCCGCGACGCCATCGCCCTGCCGCTGGTGCGCGCCTGTGTGGAACGTGGCCAGCCGTTCCTCGGCATCTGCCGCGGCTTTCAGGAGGTCAACGTGGCGATGGGCGGCACGCTCTATCCCGAGATCCGCGATCTGCCGGGCCGGATGAACCACCGCATGCCCCCCGACGGCACGCTGGAGGAGAAATTCGCCCTGCGCCACGCCGTGACCTTCACCGAAGGCGGCGTCGTTCCACCGCCTGATGGGCGCGCAGCGAGGTGATGACGAACACGCTGCACGGGCAGGGCATCAAGCCGCCCCGGCGCGCGGATCGTGATCGACGGCTATGCCCCCGATGGCACGCCCGAGGCGATCTATGTCAAGGATGCGCCCGGATTTACCCTGTCGGTTCAATGGCATCCGGAATGGGACGCGGCGAATGACCCTGTGTCGCGCCCGCTTGTTCACCGCCTTTGGCGATGCGGTCCGCGCCTGGGCCGGTCGCGCGGCCAAGGTGCTGAAATCCGCCTGATCCCTGCTGCCGACCCCGGCACCTGATCCCTGATGTGATTCCTGTGCCACCTTGCGCCAGCGCAAGGAATCGCCCCGTGGCGCGTGCTACCCTTCTGGTTGTCCATTAGCCAAAGGTGCCGCCATGACCGTCCTGATCGCCTATGCCACGACCGAGGGGCAGACCCGCAAGATCGCGCGTTTCAGCGCCGATCATCTGATCTCACTGGGAAAAAGCGTCGAATTGCTCCCGCTGGTCGATCTCGAGGAGGAAGACCCCGTCGATATGTCCCGTTTCGATCAGGCCATCCTCGCCGGATCGTTGCACGGGGGCCGTTTGCAGCCACAGCTTGTTCGCTTCGCCGCCCGCCACGCCGCGGCGCTGAACGATCGGCCCGGTCTTTTCCTGATGGTCTCGCTGGCCGCTGCGGGAAATGACCCGCAGGAACGCGCGGATATTGCGCGGATTGCCTCTGAATTCGCAGAAACCTCCGGCTGGTCCCCGGATGAGGTGCATCATGTTGCGGGTGCCTTCCGTTTCACGCAATACGACTTCTTCAAAAGCCTCGCCATGCGCTGGATCGCCCATAACAAGGGCGAAGAGGTCGATCCCCATGCCGACAAGGAATATACCGACTGGGACGCTTTGGCCGCGCTCATGCGCCGCTGGGCGGTCTGAGGCGGGCTTTTGCGGCGAAGCGTTAAAAATTCCTGAATCCGCGCCGCCAAGCCCTTGAAATCATTGAGGCTGCGGAATGTCCCATCGTGGGACATCCCGTCCGGCGGGCCGGATGCCGGGTCAGCCGGGCATCAGCAGACGACTCTCATGCTTGCGCAGACAGGTCCGCGCCGTGTCGCCATAGCCGCCGGGATCGCTGCGCAGGGCAGGAAAGCAGCGGAACAGATCCTCGCGGCTGGCATCCGACAGCGCCTTCAGGCCGACATGACCGGGATGGAAGCTTTCGGTCGCGGCCCCTTCGGCAAAGATGATCTCGTGCCGGTCGAACAGCAGATGCAGATAGGTCACCTGCGCGCAGTCCTCCTGCGTGACCGTCCGGCCATTGACCAGATGCTTGGCCGACAGCAGCACCTCGGGCGTATCGAAATAAAGCGCGGCACTGCTGGAACGGTGCAGCATCCGGTGCTGCGGCGACACCAGCAGCGGCCGGGTATTGCCAAAGGTGCCGGTCTCGAACCGGACGGGTGCAAAGTCATCCCGCCCCGCCACCGTGCGCCGCCCTGTCCAGCGCAGCGGTTGCAGCCCGTTGTCGCGGGTGACGACCAGATCGCCGGGGCGCAGGTCCTCGACCGGGCGCGGGCCCTTGTCGGTCAGGATCGTGGTGCCTGCGGTAAAGCAGATGATCACGCCTTCCATGTTCGAGAAGGTGATCACCGTCCCGTCGGCCAGCGTCGCGGTCCCCGCCAGCGCGCCGGGGTCCGTGCTGGTATAGGTCACATCCTCCCAATCGACGAGGCCGCCGAAGTTGAGCGTGTCGCCACCCGGCTCGTCCGTCTCGCCGCCGTCGATGGTGATGGTGCCGCCGCCCATCGCCGTGGGGTCCAGCAGGAAGGTATCGTTGCCCGCCCCGCCAAAGACAGTGTCGCCCGCGCCCACATAGATCAGGTCGTCGCCCGCGCCGCCCTCGATCAGGTCGGCACCGGTGCCGCCGATGATCGTGTCATTGCCATCGCCGCCGTAAAGCAAGTCGTCGCCGCCGCGCCCGTCCAGCAGGTCATTGCCCGCGCCGCCATAGAACACATTGGTCCAGTCCGGGCCCTGTCCGTCATAGCCGATCAGCGTGTCGTTCCAGGCCGAGCCGATGATCCCGTCGATACCGCCGGTGAAGGTGTCATTGGCCGCGTCCCCGCCCGAGACGATGTTGGTGGACAGATCCACCGAGACACCCGCGCCGGACGCGGAATAGTCCACGATGTCCAGGCCCGCGCCGCCCGTCATGGCATCCGCACCCGCGCCACCGACGAAGGTGTCGTTGCCATCGCCCCCGAAGAGCTGGTTGATGCCGGTGCCGCCGCTCAGCAGGTCATTGCCTGCGTCGCCCTGCAACGTGTCATTGCCCGCACCGCCGTAAAGCTGGTCGTTGCCCGTGCCCCCGGACAGCGAGTCCGCCCCGGCCTCGCCATAGAGGGTGTCGTTGCCGTCGCCGCCTGACAGGGTGTCATTGCCTGCGACCTGCGGGATCGTGGTGAAATGCACGTCCGAGACCCAGATGGCCTGTGTCCCGCTGAGACCGTTGGAATAGGAGATCGAGATCTGGCTGACCGGCCCCGTGATCTGCACCAGCGCCGAGCCCGAGGCGCTGTTGGGGTTGTCGGCCAGGTTGTTCGCGCGGATCGTGTTGCCGGTGACGGTATCGCCTGCGCCGGGGGTGATCGTCACGGTCACCGGATTGCCGTTCACGTCGAAGGCGTTGACCGTCACCAGATCGCGGTGGTTGCCGCTGCCCCAGTCGATGTCATTGATGCGGAACCGCACGTTCTGCACCTGATCGGACATGCCGCTGTTGGCCTCGGCGGCGAAGTCGATCACGGTCGTCGATGTGGCCGCGTCGCCGCTGCCGAACAGATAGAGGCTCGAGTTCGGATCGAAAGGCTCGCCCCCCGCCACGAAGGTCGCGTCCGTCGACTCCACCTGATAGGTCGGGTTGTTGTTGCCGTTGTTCACGAAGCTGACGGACACGTTCATCGTGCCCGTATCCTGCGTGAAGCCGGCCGCAAGGCTGGTGCCGTCCGGGCCCTGCGCGGTCCAGTCCAGCACCTCGGTCGCGGCGCTGACCTGCGGGGCGGCCATGTCGCCATGGATCAGGTCGTTGCCCGTGCCCCCGTCGATGCTGTCATTGCCGCCGCCACCCTTGATGGTGTCATTGCCTGCGCCGGACAGCACGGTGTCATTGCCGGCACCGGCGTCGATCCGATCGGCACCCGCGCCGGGCCTGTCGCCGTCGTCATCGGTGAAAGAGCTGTCGATGAGTTCGGCCCCGTCCGACCCGGTCACGATCCCGTCGGGTTGCGTATAGCTTGGGGCAGATGTCGCGCTGGCCGTCGTGATGGTGGTGACGGGGCCGAAGTCGGGGACGAAATAGACGAAGCCGTCGCTGCCCAGAAAATAGACGCCCGGTTCGAAGGTATTGACGAAGGTCTGGCCGTTCCAGGTCCCGGACCATGTCCAGCTGCCTGCGCCAAGCGTGCTGGTGGTCGTGAAGGTTACGAGCGGTCCACCGATCGCGTCGCCGCTGTCCAGCGAACCGTTGCCGAGTGTGACCCTGTAACCGTCGGGCATGACCTTACTCCATCCTTGCGACCCGAGGCAGGTTTGCGCCGCAGGGTGTTTCGCGTCGGGATACAGTCAGGACAGGGCTGATTTTCGTAAAAATGGCGGCATTTTCACGACCGGGACAATTAGGCATGACACGGCCCCGCCACAATTGCAGCGGGGCCTTCGGGGTTTGAAATGGGTTTCGGGCCTGTTCTCAGGTCAGCAAATCGAACTGATCCAATAATGGCAGACTGCGGGCACGCGTGCCTGTCAGGTCGAACAGCGCATTGGCCAAGGCAGGCATCGAGGGTGGTGTGCCGGGCTCGCCCACGCCCGACATATGCCGGTTTGTTTCCAGAATGCGTGTCTCGATCAAGGGGCAGTTGTGCAGCCGCAGCGCGTCGTAATCAGGGAAATTGCCCTGTTCCACGGCCCCGTCGGCAAAGGTGATCTGCCCGAAGACAGCCGCCGACAGACCATAGATCATGCCCGCCTTCCATCTGCGCCGCGATGTTGTCGGGATCAAGCGCAAGCCCGACGTCGCAGGCGATCCAGGCGCGGTTGATGCGGATCGCGCCGCCTTCGTCGATCACCTCGATGACCTGCGCCACCGGCGTGCCGAAGCTGTAGGTGAAGCCCACGCCGCGCCCGATGCCCTCGGGTGTCTGGCCGGTCCAGCCCGACATCTCGCGCACCGCCTCCAGCGTACCGGCCGATGGCGCATGTGCCTCGCGCATCATGGTCAGGCGGAATTCCAGCGGGTCGCGCCTGCGGCATGGGCCATCTCGTCGATGAAGGTGTCATGGAAGAAGCCGTTGAACGAGTTGCCCACCGACGCGCCAGAAGCCCACCGGGATCGTCCAGATCGGCCAGATAGCCCCGGATGCGGTAGTTCGGGATGGCGTAGGGCTGATCGAAGGCGCCCTCCACATGGCCCTTGTCGGGGCCGGGCGGGGCGAAGCCCGCCAGCCGCTGGCCTGCCTGACGCGTGGTGGATTGCGCCGCGATCTGCCCGTCCAGCAGCACCGCGCGCCGTCCTGCACCGCGCCGCGAAAGCGCGCGATGGCAGCCGGGGCGGTAGAAGTCGTGGCGCATGTCCTCTTCGCGCGACCATGTCAGCTGCACCGGCGTGCCGGGCATCGCCAGCGGCCACGCGTGCGGCATAGACCGGCGAAATCGCTTTCGCCGCGCCGCCCGAAGCCGCCGCCCAGATAGGTGCGTGTGCACGGTGACCTGTTCGGGCGTCGAGGCCCGTCGCCTCGGCGCATTTGCCGCTGGACGATGACGGGCGCCTGGTTGCCGCACCAGATCGTCCAGCGCCATCGCCGGTGATAAGGGCGGTGGCGTTCATCGGCTCCATCGTGGCATGGGCCAGATAGGGCAGCCGGTATTCGGCGGTGACCTCGGTCGCGCCTGCGGGCAGCGTGTCGGTGTCGCCGTCGTCGCGCATGGTGGAGTTCGGGCTTGCCGTCGAAAGCGGCGGCGATCACCGCGAAGAGCGTCCTCGGTGGTTTCGGCGGGTAGGGGGCGGGCCCAGTCGATCACGCACCGCCTCGGCGGCCTGCATGGCCAGCCAGGTGTTGGTGGCCACCACCGCGATCCCGTCGCCCAGATCGACGACCCGCTCCACGCCCGGCATGGCCATCGCGCGGGCGCGGGTCGAAACTGCGCATCGCGCCGCCCAGGTGCCGGGTTCATGCGCACGGTGGCGAATTTCATCCCCGGCAGCGCGCACGTCGATGCCGAAGGTCGGCGGTGCCGGTGACCTTGGCCAGCATGTCCAGGCGCGGCATGGACTTGCCCAGGTATTTCCACTGCGCGCTGCGGGCGCAGGCTCACACCTGCGGCGGGTCGATGCTGCGCGGCATCCGCGGCCAGTTCGACATAGGACAGCGCGCGTGCCATCGGGGGCGATGACATGGCCCGCTCTCGGTCGCAAGCGCGCCGCGCGTCGAGGCCCAGCCGCTGCGGCCGCCGCCTCCTTCAGCGTCTCGCGCGCGGTGGCACCGGCCTGCGCGCATCCGGTCGAAGGCATCCACGGTCGAGGTGGAGCCGCCGGTGACCTGCAGCGACATCATCTTGGGCAGGACGCCCAGCGCCTTGCCTCAGGCTGTGCTGCAAGTCGGTCAGCGGTCATAGTCCTTGCAGGGCAGCGCCTGCGCCCATCAGCGCGCCGTTGTAATAGGCCTGCGCGGGCGGGCCGTGCAGGACGCGTGATATCCTCCCAGGCGACATCCAGTTCCTCGGCGACCAGTGGCGGCGCAGGGTGGTGTGGACGCCCTGTCCCATCTCGGCGCGCGGCGCGATCAGGGTGACGCCATCGGCGTCGATCAGACACGAAGGGGTTCAGCGGCCTCGCCCTGCGCCGGGCGACAGCGGGTTGGGCGGGGTTTGCCGGGCCTTGTAGACGCCGAAGGCCACGCCGCCGGCGATGGCGACGGAGCCGATCAGAAAGGTGCGGCGGGCGATCTTGCCGATGCTGGCCATGGCTCAGGCCTCCTTCAGGGCGCGGGCGGCGTCATGGATCGCGGCGCGGATGCGCGGATAGGTGCCGCAGCGGCAGAGGTTGCCCTGCATCGCGTCGTCGATATCGTCATCGGTCGGGTCGGGCGTTTCGGCCAGAAGGGCGGCGGCCTGCATGATCTGACCGGACTGGCAATAGCCGCATTGCGCGACCTGATGCGCGACCCAGGCCTGCTTGCAGCGCGTGCATCGCGTCGGGCGTGCCCAGCCCCTCGATCGTGGTGACCGCGCCCCAGACATCGCCAAGCGCCACCTGGCAGGAGCGCACGGCCTCGCCCGTCGATATGCACGGTGCAGGCCCCGCAGGCGGCGACGCCGCAGCCGAATTTGGTGCCGGTCAGGCCGATCTCGTCGCGCAGGACCCACAGCAGCGGCACCTCGTCGCGGCAGGTCGACGCTGTGGTCGGTTCCGTTGATGGTCAGGGTGGTTGCCATGGGGTCGCTCCGCCTAGCAGGAAAGGGTTATGACAAAATGATCGCTAAATGTCAGATTGTCAATCTGGGAAATTGACGAAATGGATGGATTCTGTCACACGGTCAGGATGCAGGCGCAGACAGACACAACCACCGCGCAGGATCCGCGCCAGAAAGCGATCCTCAAGGCCGCGTTCGAGGCCTTCTCCAGCTATGGGTTCCGCCGGACCTCGATGGAGGACATAGCGCGCGGCGCGGGCATGTCGCGCGCGGCGATCTATCTGCATTACCGCAACAAGGAAGATATCTTCCGGTCGCTGACGCAGTTCTACTATGACGATGCGGTCGCGCAGGTCAGGGCCGTGCTCGCCGCAAGACCTGCCCGTGGCGCAGGCGCTGGCGCAGGCCTTTGCGGCGCAGGCGGGGCAGATCTTCGAGACGCTGCTGTCCTCGCCCCATGGCGATGAGTTGCTGGACACCAAATATGCCCATGGCGCCGATATCGCGCAGGCGGGCGAGGCGCGGCTGGTTGCGGTCTATGCCGACTGGTTGCGCCATGAGGCTGCGGCCGGGCGCATCAGCCTTGCCGTGAGTGCGGGCGACGCGGCGGGGCTTGCCGCCACCATGATGGCGGCGCTGCACGGCCTCAAGGCGCCGATGCCGACGCCCGCGGATTACCGGGCCGCCGCCACCTTGCTGGCCGGGGTCTTTGCCCGCGCGCTGGAGCCGCGCTGACCGCGCCCTGTTTCTTCTTGCCCCAAATATCCGATCCCCGAGGAGCGACCGGGTGCCGCGTCACAGATCGGTGCGCAGGTGCCAAAGCTCGGGGAAGAGTTCCACCTCGAGCATCCGTTTGAGATAGCTGACCCCGCCGGTGCCGCCGGTGCCGCGCTTGAAGCCGATCACGCGTTCCACCGTGGTGACGTGGTTGAACCGCCAGCGGCGGAAATAATCCTCGAAATCCATCAGCTTCTCGGCCAGTTCGTACAGCTCCCAATGGGTCTGCGGGTCGCGGTAGACGGTGATCCAGGCCTGTTTGACGGCGTCGGACGGGGTGTAGCGCTGGGTCACATCGCGGTGCAGCACCTCGTCGGGCAGCGGAACGGTCTGGTCCAGCAGGCGCAGCGCCACATCGTAGAGCGAGGGTTGCGCCAGTTCGGCCTCCAGCAGGGCGACCACATCGGGGCGGTGGGCATGCGGGCGCAGCATGGCGTGGTTGCGGTTGCCCAGCATGAATTCGATCTGCCGGTATTGATGCGACTGAAAGCCCGAGGATTGCCCCAGCGCATCGCGAAAGGCGGTGTAGTCGCTGGGCGTCATGGTCCGCAGCACGTCCCAGGCGTTGTTCAGTTGCTCGAAGATGCGCGCCACGCGGGTCAGCATCTTGAAGGCGGGGCGCAACTGTCCGCTGCTCAAGGCGCTGCGGGCGGCGGCGATCTCATGGATGGCAAGGCGCATCCACAGCTCGGAGGTCTGGTGCTGGATGATGAACAGCATCTCGTCATGGGTATCGGTCCACGTCTTCTGCGCGTTCAGGATCAGGTCCAGCGACAGGTAATCGCCATAGGACATGCGCCCGTCAAAGGACATCTGCGCGCCCTCGGTCGCGGGATCATAGGGGGTCTTGGTCATGGTGGCCTCTGGTTCTGCTGCGCGGCGCGGTGTGGTGGCGTCGCGATGGATATTTGAAGCAAGAAGAAACGAGAGGTCGAGGGTCAGGCGTTCAGCGCCGCGCAATTGGCCAGCCGCCGCCAGAGTGCCGCCCAGCCGGCGGGGCGGCAGAGGGGCAGGCATTCGGTGGTGGCGAGGTGCACATACATCAGGTCACGCGGGCGCGGGTCTTGTATTCGGGCCGGTCCCAGAGCCTGTTCGTCATCACATCCGCGATGATGGCGATGGCGCGGTCCACATCGCCCGCGTCGATGAACAGCGGGGTAAAGCCGAAGCGCATGATGTCCGGGCGCGCGGAAATCGCCGATCACGCCGCGCGCGATCAGCGCCTGCATCGCGGCATAGCCATTGTCGAAGCGGAACGAGACCTGGCTGCCGCGCTGCGCGCGTCGCGCGGGCTGGCGAGGGTCAGCATCGGGGCAGGCGGCCTCGACCCCGTCGATGAACTGCTCGCTGCAGCGCGATGGAGCGCGGCGCGCATGTCCTGCATGTCGGTCATGTCCCAGATGTCGAGCGCGGCCTCGAGTGCGGCCAGCGCCAGCACCGGCGGGGTGCCCACGCGCATCCGCTCGATCCCCGCGCCGGGGCGATAGCTCCGATCGAAGGCGAAGGGCGCCTCGTGGCCCAGCCAGCCCGACAGGGCGGGGCGCGCCGCGTCGGCATGGCGCGGGGCGACATAGATGAAGGCGGGCGCGCCGGGGCCGCCGTTGAGGTATTTGTAGGTGCAGCCGACCGCGAAATCGGCGCCGCACCCGCCAGATCGACCGGCAAGGCGCCCGCGGAATGGGCCAGATCCCAGACGGTCAGCGCGCCTGCGGCATGGGCGCGGGCGGTCAGGTCGGCCATGTCATGCATGCGCCCGGTGCGGTAATCGACCTCGGTGATCAGGGTCACGGCGACCTCGTCGGTGATGGCGGCGGCCACATCCTCGGGGGCGACGACGCGCAGTTCGTGCCCGCGGTCCAGCGAGCGCGATCAGCCCCTCGGCCATGTAGAGATCGGACGGGAAGTTGCCGCTGTCCGACAGGATCACCCGGCGGTCGGGGCGCATCTCCAGCGCCGAGGCCAGCGCCTGATAGACCTTGATCGAGAGCGTGTCGCCCATCACCACATGGCCCGGCTCCGCCCCGATCAGCCGCGCGATCCGGTCGCCCACGCGGGTGGGTTGCTCCATCCAGCCGGCCTTGTTCCAGCCGGTGATCAGCATCTCGCCCCATTCGTCCGCGATCACGCGCCGCCACGCGGGCGGCGGCGCTGCGCGGCAGCGGGCCCAGCGAGTTGCCGTCGAGATAGATCATCCCCTCGGGCAGGTGGAACATGGCCTTGGTCGCGGCGAAATCGGTCATGGGACCCCCGGAGATATTTTAAGCCTAAAGGAATTTCCGTCCGATTAGAGACTGCGCCCCGGTTTGTCCACTGAAAACCCGCGGGGCAGCGGCGCTCAGCGCACCTGTCCACCGGCGATTTCGATGCATTGCCCGTTGATGGATCCCGACAGCGGATGGCACAGCCACATGGCGGCGGTGGCGACCTCTTCGACCGAGATCAGGCGCTTGTGGCGGTTGCTCTCTGCCATCGCCTGCACGCGCCTGTTCGGCGGTCATCCCGGTGCGCTTGGCGATGGATTCCGATTGCAGCGCCACGATGTCGGTTTCCACATAGCCGGGGCAGAGGGCGTTGAAGGTGATGGGACCGGCCATGTGTTCCTCGGAATAGGAGCGCACGAGGCCGATCACCCCGTGTTTCGAGGCGGAATAGGCGCCCGCGCCCTTCAATCCGCGCAGGCCCGCCATCGACGACACGACGATCACCCGGCCCCAGTCGGTGCCCAGCATGCCGCGCATCGCCTCGCGGATGGTCAGGAAGGCGCCGTCGAGATTGGTGCGCATGATGCGGTGCCAGAAATCGAGATCGGTCTTTTGCAGGCTCTTGCCCTCGGCGATGCCGGCATTGGCGATCAGGATCTGGATCGGGCCGCGCGCGGCGACGGCGGCGGTGATGCCATCCACGATCTGGGCCTCGTCCATCACGTCCATCGACAAGCGGGTGCAGGCCGGGCGTGGCGCGGGCGGCGGCCTCCAGCACATCGGCGCGGCGGCCGGTGATGGTGACCTGCGCGCCCTCGGCGGCAAGGGCCTGTGCGATGGCCAGCCCGATCCCGGTGCCGCCGCCCGTGACCAGCGCGTGTTTTCCTGCATGTATCATTGTGATCCTCCCTGTTCGGGGCCAGACTACCGGCCTTGCGCCCGGTGGCAAGGGCAGTGACACGGGCAGTGGTGTCTTGCGCCGCAAGGTTACTTTACAATGACATTCGCCTCTGTGAATGTGATGCCCGATGGAGGGGAGAGTCCCCTGGGATTGGAGGATCCGATGCGACAGAGTTTCACTTTTGCTGCGGTGGCAGCACTTCTGGCCGCGCAGGCCATGGCGAGCGAGGATATCGCGGACAAGTATCCGCAGTCCGAGCTTTACGACAAACCCGTCGAGGTGATCCCGCATGTCTGGTCGGCCATCGGTGCGACCGCTCCGCCCACCTATGAAAATGCAGGCCATAACAACAACCTGTCCTTCGTGGTGACGGGCGATGGCGTGGTCGTGGTCAATGGCAGCGCCTCGGCGCGGCTGGCGGCGGCGCTGCATGACGAGATCAAGGCGATCACCGATCAGCCCGTGAAGCTGGTGATCAACGAGAACGGGCAGGGCCATGCCATGCTGGGCAATTCCTATTGGGCGGATCTGGGTGTGGATATCCTGGCCCATGTGGATGCCATCGCCGAGGTCGAGGCCCATGGCGGCGCGATTCTGGCGGGGATGCAGGGCTACAACAAGGACCGGGCCGAGGGCACGCGGGTGGTGGTCCCGAACCTGTCCTTCGAGGACCGGTATGACTTCACCATGGGCGATGTGGCCTTCGAGGTGCTGCACCTTGGCCCGGCGCATGGCCCCGGCGATACGCAGGTCTGGATTCCGCAGTGGAACATCATGATCGCGGGCGACATCGCCTTTCATGAACGGATGCCGCCGATCTTCGCCGATACCTGCACCTCCTGCTGGATCGAGACATGGGAGACGGGGCTGGAGCCGCTGAACCCGACCTATCTGATCCCCGGCCACGGTCATCCGACCAATCTGGCGCAGGTGCGCCGCTATACGCGTGACTACCTTGTGGACCTGCGCGAAAAGGTCGGTGCCCATCTGGAAGAGGGCGGCGATCTGGCCAGCGCCTTCTATGTGGATCAGGAGCGGTGGCGGCATCTGGATACGTTCGAGGAACTGGCCACCAAGAACGCGGGCCGCGTGTTCGAGGAAATGGAGTTCGAATGACACCTTTGCTCAAGGCGCTGGCGCTGTGTGCGGCGCTGGGCCTGCCATTTGCCGCGCAGGCCGAGGAGACGCTGGCCGAGGCGGTCACCGGCTACATGGATTTCGCCACCTACGATTCCGGCATTATCGTGCCGGAACAGCTTGACCGGACCGTGTTCGAGGCGGCGCTGTTCGTCGACACCCGCGATGCGGCGCAGTTCGCGGCGGGGCATATCCCGGGTGCGGTCAACATCGAATGGCGCGAGGTGCCGGGGCGGCTGGACGAATTGCCCGACAGCGGCATGGTCATTCTTTACTGCAATACCGGCAGCCTCTCGGCGCAGGCCACCTTTGCGGCGCGGCTTCTGGGGCGTGAGAACGTGCTGGTGCTGCAAACCGGCTATGACGGCTGGCAGGCCCATGCGGCCTATCGGCCGGAATGAGCCGCGCGATGCTGAAATGGATCGACCTGCCGCCCGTCTGGCTGGCCGCGATGATCGCGCTGGCCTGGGCGCAGGCGCGCTTTCTGCCGTCGGGTCTGAGCTTCGGCGGCGCATGGGCCGATTTCGCGGGCGGTATCCTTGTGGGCGGCGGGCTGATCCTGATGGTGCTGGCCGTCCACGAGATGCGCAAGGCCCGCACCACGATCATCCCGCATCTGGAGGCGGGCAAGCTGGTGCAGTCGGGCATCTTCAGCCGCAGTCGCAATCCGATCTATCTGGGGGACGTGCTGGTGCTGGCGGGTCTGATTCTGCGCTTTGACGCGGTGCTGGCGCTACCACTGGTGCCGGTATTCCTTTGGATACTGGAAAAGCGTTTCGTGATCCCGGAAGAAAACCGCCTTCGGCGCAAATTCCGGGCCGATTTTGCCCGCTATTGCCAGAAAACCCGCCGATGGATTTGACAGTGCCGCGCAATAAGTGCATCGCAAAGCCGATCTGCTTGTGAAATATTGTTGCGCCGCACTATAACCATGGTTCCGGTAGCGGTGCAGCCGGAGCATGACCTGCGAAAAGGGGGACGCGAGACGTGAAAATCGGTACACCAAAGGAAATATTCGAGGGCGAAGCCCGTGTGGCGATGACCCCCGACTCTGCGGCTCAGCTGCAGAAACTGGGCTATGACTGCGTGATCGAAACCGGGGCCGGGATGGCCGCCGGGTTCTCGGACAAGCCTATGAGGACGCGGGCGTCGAGGTGGTGAAGACCGCCGCCGCCCTGTGGAAGGCCGCCGATGTCGTCGCCAAGGTGCGCCCGCCGTCGGAGGCCGAGGTCAAGCGGCTGAACGAGGGGCAGACGCTGATCTCCTTCTTCTATCCCGTCGCCAACGAGGCGCTGATGAAGCAGGCCGCCGCCAAGGGCGCCAACGTCATCGCGATGGACATGGTGCCGCGCATCAGCCGCGCCCAGAAGATGGACGCGCTGTCGTCGATGGCCAATATCGCGGGCTACCGCGCGGTGATCGAGGCGGGCAACAACTTCGGCCGTTTCTTCACCGGTCAGGTCACGGCGGCGGGCAAGGTGCCCCCGGCCAAGGTTCTGGTCGTGGGCGCGGGTGTGGCCGGTCTGGCCGCCATCGGCACCGCGACCAGCCTGGGTGCGATCACCTATGCCTTCGACGTGCGCCCCGAAGTGGCCGAGCAGATCGAATCGATGGGCGCGGAGTTCGTCTTCCTCGATTTCGCCGAAGCGGCGCAGGACGGTGCGGCGACGGGCGGCTATGCGGCCCCGTCTTCGCCCGAGTTCCGCGAGGCGCAGCTGGCCAAGTTCCGCGAGATGGCGCCCGACATGGACATCGTCATCACCACCGCGCTGATCCCCAACCGCGACGCGCCCGAGCTGTGGACCAAGGACATGGTCGAGGCGATGAAGCCCGGTTCGGTCATCGTCGACCTTGCCGCCGAGCGTGGCGGCAACTGCAAGCTGACCAAGATGGACGAGAAGATCGTCACCGACAACGGTGTCACGATCATCGGCTACACCGATTTCCCCAGCCGGATGGCGGCGCAGTCCTCGACGCTTTATGCCACCAACATCCGTCACATGATGACCGATCTGACGCCCGGCAAGGACGGTCAGATCGTGCACAACATGGAAGATGACGTGATCCGCGGCGCGACGGTGACCTTCGGCAAGGAAGTGACCTTCCCGCCGCCGCCGCCCAAGGTGGCCGCGATTGCGGCGCAGAAGCCCAAGGAAAAGGCCAAGGAGCTGACGCCCGAGGAAAAGCGCGCCAACGAGGTCGCCGCCTTCAAGACGCAGACCCGCAACCAGGTGACGCTGCTGGCCGTCGGTGCGGCGCTGCTGCTGGCGGTGGGCCTGGTCGCGCCGGCCAGCTTCATGCAGCATTTCATCGTCTTCGTGCTGTCGGTCTTCATCGGCTTCCAGGTGATCTGGAACGTGGCGCACAGCCTGCACACGCCGCTGATGGCGGTGACCAACGCGATCTCGTCGATCATCATCCTCGGCGCGCTGATCCAGATCGGGTCCAGCTCGATGCTGATCACGCTTCTGGCCGCGCTGCGGCATCTTCATGGCCTCGATCAACATCTTCGGCGGCTTCCTCGTGACACGGCGCATGCTCGCCATGTTCCAGAAATCTTAAGGGAGCGGGCATCATGGAATTCGGATTTACCATTGCGGCCTATGCGGTCGCGGCCGTTCTCTTCATCCTGTCGCTGGGCGGGCTGTCCGGACAGGAAAGCGCCAAGCGCGCGGTCTGGTACGGCATCGCGGGCATGGCGATCGCGGTGGTGGCCACGCTGATCGGACC
Organism: uncultured Alphaproteobacteria bacterium; assembly: GCA_963715835.1. Classification (GTDB taxonomy): domain Bacteria; phylum Pseudomonadota; class Alphaproteobacteria; order Rhodobacterales; family Rhodobacteraceae; genus Seohaeicola. Next base: position 184,110 of record CAVQSH010000002.1, read on the forward strand.
GGGGCAGGGGCTCTGGGGCGTGTCGCTCGTGCTGATCGCGCTGGGGGCGGGCGTCGGCTATCAGCTGGCCACCCAGGTGCAGATGACCCAGATGCCCGAGCTGGTGGCGATCATGCACTCGCTCGTCGGTCTGGCGGCGGTCTTCGTGGGCTTCAACGCCGACCTCATGATCAACGACATCGCCGGGGTCTATGCGGCAACGAGCTGTCCTGGGCGCCGTGGCCGAAGGCGGCATGCGGCCATCGGTCTGCCCAAGGAGATCTATGACGGTCTGTCCTCGTTCGGTCAGCTGATCGCCAAGAAGACGTCGGTCGAGATCGCCATCCTGCGGGTCGAACTGGTGCTGGGCATCTGGATCGGGGCCGTGACCTTCACCGGGCTCGGTCATCGCCTATGGCAAGCTGGCGGGCAAGGTCGACTGCATCGGCCAAGAAACTGCCCGGCGGGCACATGCTGAACGCCGCGGCGGCGGCACTGTCGGTGCTGCTGGCGATCATGTATCTGAACGGCGCAGGCAGCTGGACGCTGGTTCTGCTGACGCTGCTGGCGCTCTTCATCGGCTATCACCTGATCATGGGCATCGGCGGCGCGGACATGCCGGTCGTGGTGTCGATGCTGAACAGCTATTCCGGCTGGGCGGCGGCGGCCATCGGCTTCAGCCTTGGCAACGATCTGCTGATCGTGGTCGGCGCGCTGGTCGGCTCGTCCGGTGCGATCCTGTCCTACATCATGTGCAAGGCGATGAACCGGTCGCTTCGTCCGCGTGATCCTGGGCGGCTTCGGCGGCCCGGCGGGCGAGCAGATGGCGGTCGAGGGCGAGCAGATCGCCATCGACGCCGACGGTGTGGCCGCGGCGCTGAACGAGGCCGACAGCGTCATCATCATCCCGGGCTACGGCATGGCGGTGGCGCAGGCGCAGCAGAGCGTGTCGCGAACTGACCCGCAAGCTGCGCGCCAAGGGCAAGAACGTGCGCTTTGCCATCCACCCGGTTGCGGGGCGTCTGCCCGGCCACATGAACGTGCTGCTGGCCGAGGCCAAGGTGCCCTATGACATCGTGCTGGAGATGGACGAGATCAACGAGGATTTCCCGATCACGGATGTGGCCATCGTGATCGGCTCGAACGACATCGTGAACCCGGCCGCGCAGGACGATCCCAACAGCCCCATCGCCGGGATGCCGGTTCTGGAGTGCTGGAAGGCCAAGCAGGTCTTCGTGTCCAAGCGCGGGCAGGGCACCGGCTATTCCGGGCATCGAGAACCCGCTGTTCTTCAAGGAGAACACGCGGATGTTCTACGGCGATGCCAAGAAGTCGCTGGACGAATTGCTGCCCAAGATCAGCTGATCGCGATCCGTTCGGAAAGACATGAAAGGCGCCCTTCGGGGCGCCTTTTTTCGTGCCGTCGCAGACGGCTTGCGCCGAAACAACAGGCGGCCGTATACAATCGTGTTCCGTAAAGGTTTGATATAAAAGAACTTTATCTTTTACTTAACCGGGCTAGCGTATATGGTCAGCGCAGACTCAGGAGTCGTCTCATGTCGCCCATTCAGGACCATCCGCTGCGCTATGAACTGGCCAACGAGCTGCACGCGCGGCCGTTTCCCGTCGCTTGATGCGCCCGTGCCGCGCGGTCTATCTGGCGATCAAGAAGCCGCAGCGATGCGGCCAGCCGCGACCGGGCGCGGATCTGGCGCATCTGACCGCGCTGCTGGACCGCTACGGCGCGGCCCATCCGCAGCCCGGGGCCACGCATTACTTCGGGCCAGATCGGGCGGCACATGCTGAAATGGGAAAGCCATACCGAATTCGTGACCTACACGGTCTTCACCGAAGGCCTGAGCGCCGCGCCTTCGATCCCGACGGATTTCGAGGTGTTTCCCGGCAGACTGGCTGGCGCGAGGCACCGGGCGTGCGGATCACCTCGGCCCTGATCCGGATGGAGGATACGGCCGACGAGGACGCCGATCATCGACAAGCTGGACGACTGGTTCGTGCCCGAAAGCCTGGCCGTCAGCCGGGTGCTGGATGACAGCGCCGTCGTGGCGGGCGATTTCCGCATCGATCCGGCAGGGCATCTGCGCTTTGCCGTCTTCGTCGCGCCCGAGCACCGGCGCGCGCCGGGTCGGCCGGATCGTGCAGCGCCTGTGCGAGATCGAGACCTACAAGACCATGTCGATGCTGGGCTTCTCGCGGGTCGCGCGATGTCGGCACGCTGATCGGCGCATCGACGCCGCAGCTGACGCAACTGATGGATGACATGACCCGCGGCGACAAGCCCGCCGATGAGACGCTGCACGAGCCTGCTGGCGAGTCTCGGCCGAGCTGGAAAGCATGGCGGCGCAGTCCGTCGTTCCGCTTTGGCGCGACCGGCGCCTATGAGGCGATCGTGCACCAGCGGATCGAGGTCCTGCGCGAGGAGCGGTTCGACGGGCGGCAGACCTTTGCCGAATTCATGATGCGCCGCTACGATCCCGCGATGCGCACGGTCAAATCCGCGCGAAGCGCGGCTGGCGGCCATGGCCGACCGGGCGATGCGCGCGGGCGAGTTGCTGCGCACGCGGGTCGATGTGGAACGCTCGGCCCAGAACCAGCAGCTGCTGGAAAGCATGAACATGCCGCGCCGACCTGCAATTGCGCCTGCAAAAGACGGTCGAAGGGCTGTCGGTGGTGGCGATCAGCTATTACGCGGTGTCGCTGATGGCCTATGTGGTCTATCCGGTGGCCGAGGCTGCTGGGCATGTCAGCAAGGGCACGCTGACGGCGGTGCGTTACTCCGCCGGTAATGGCTGCTTGTCTGGTGGCTTGTGCGCCGCGTTCAGGAAGCAGTTGCACTGAGCAGGCCGGTTGGTCACCAGACCGCCTGCGGCGATCGCAGCGCAATCGCCAGGATGGCCGCGACCGACAGGGTCGGGATGCCCGACAGACCCGCGCCCACGGTGCAGCCGCCCGCCAGCACGCCGCCCACGCCCATCAGCGCCGCGCCCGACATGTAGCGCCCGGTTTCGCGCGGGGCTGGCGAAGCTTTGCCAGCGAAACTGCCCCGCAGCAGGCTGCTGATCAGCGCCCCCACGACGACGCCGCCGATCAAGGCCGCGCCGAACCTGGCGGAGATCGAGGTCGAGGCGATGGTGAAGAACAGCGCCTCGGCGGCGGCAGAGGTGAAGGACAGGCTTTCCATCGCGATCGGGATCGAACTCGTCCAGCAGGACAAAGCCCGTGCCGACCCAGCCCAGCGGCACCAGCGCGCCGATCAGGGCGGCCAGCGCCAGCGTGCCCGCGCGGTTGCCCGAGCGCAGCGCGAAGGCCAGTGCCGCAAGCGCGATCAGGCCCGCCCAGACCAGCGGCGCCGCCGGCAGGGCGGCGCTGTCCAGCCGACGGCAGGTGACCGATCCCAGCGTGGTGCGGACCGGGGCCAGCACACCCTTCAGCGTGGCATGGGCGACGACGGCAAAGACCACCAGCACCAGCGCCGCGCGCAGGTTGCCCGATCCGGTCAGCACGGTCAGCCGCGAGACGCAGCCGCGTGTCAGCACCATGCCGGCACCGAAGAGCAGACCGCCCGCGACGATGGCCAGAACGGGCAGGTCGGCGGCCATGAAGCGGTGATCGGCAAAGCCGATCCAGCCCATGGCGACGGCGCCTTGCGTGCCCAGCACGGCCACGGCCAGCGCGGTCAGCCAGACGCCTGCGGCGCTGCCGACGATCATCGCCGACGATCGACGCGGCGAAAGCAGAAGCGGGTGATCTGCGCCAGAACGCCGAAGGCAAGGCCAAGGGCGAGGGCGAAATAGACAGCCGCCTGCGGGGCGGTCAGGGTTTCGAAGCCGAAGGATTCGAACATGGGTTTTCTCCGCTTTCAGGAATTCTGTTCCAGTTTGCGCTGGAATTTCCCTGTAATCAAGTGTGCGGGATCGCTTTCAGTGCCATGTTTGGCGGAACAATTTTCTGATCTGTCCGGGTCTTTGGGCAATGTCCGTTCGCCTGTCGCCATGGCGCAAAACAGAAGGCCCGCACCAATGGTGCGGGCCACATGCATGTTCTTATTTCGACGCCTCTGGCGCGCGCTAGCGTCCCCGGATGCGCGGGTCGAGCGCGTCGCGCAGACCGTCGCCCAGGTAGTTGACGCTGCAGCACGGTGAGCGAGATCGCCAGACCGGGCCAGAGCACCCGCTCGGGGTATTGCTGCATGTAATCGACCGCGTCGAACAGCAGCCGCCCCCAGGTCGGGAAGTCCGGCGGAAAGCCGAGGCCAAGGAAGGACAGCGCGCTTTCGGTGATGATCGCGTTGGCGATACCCAGCGTGGCCGAGACCATGATGGGCGACATCACGTTGGGCAGCATATGGCGCGTGATCATGCGGAAGTTGGTGGTCCCGATGGAGCGGGCCGCCAGAACGAATTCGCGTTCCTTCAGCGCCAGCACATCGCCGCGCACGATCCGCGCGGTGGGCATCCAGCTGGTGATGCCGATGGCGGTGACGATCAGGATGAAGATGCCCGTCTCGGGGCCGAAAGCGGCGTTCAGCGGCTCGCGGAACAGCAGCACCATGACCAGCAGCAGCGGCAGCAGGGGCAGGGCCAGGAACAGGTCCGTCAGGCGCATCAGCAGGCCGTCGAGCCGCTTGAAATAGCCCGCCACCACGCCGATCAGACGTGCCCAGGAACAGCGCCAGCAGCATCGCGGTGATGCCCACCGCAATCGAGGTCTGCCCGCCCGCCATCATGCGCGCCAGCATGTCGCGGCCCAGTTGGTCGGTGCCCAGCGGATGCGCCCAGCTTGGTCCCTGGTTGCGCGACGCGGATGTCGATGAATGTCGCGTCATAGGGCCAGAGCCATGGTCCGACAAAGACCGCCAGCACGATCAGCAGAAAGACGATCCCGCCCAGCATCGCGCCCTTGTGGGTCTTGAACTGGTCCCAGACATCGCGCCACTGGCTGCGCGGCGGTGCGGTCGGGATCGGCTGGTCGATCAGCTCAGTCATAGCGGATCCTCGGATCAAGGATGCCGTAGAGGATATCGGCAATCAGGTTGAAGATGACGATCAGCAGGGCGAAGATGAAGGTCAGGGTCTGCACCATCGGCAGGTCGTTCGCCTCGATCGCGGTGATCAGAAGCTGGCCGAGGCCGTTCACCTTGAACACCTGCTCGGTGATGATGGCGCCGCCAAAGACCTGCGGCACACCCAGCGCGATCACGGTGATCACCGGGATCATCGAGTTGCGCAGCACATGGACCAGCACCACGGTCTTTTCGCCCAGGCCCTTGGCGCGGGCGGTGCGCACGTAATCCTGGTTCAGGTTGTCCAGCATCGAGGCGCGCATGAAGCGGCTGATCTGCGCGGCGTTATAGAGTGCCAGCACCATGACCGGCATGATCATCTGGCGGAGCTGGTAGACGAAGCTGTCCCAGTCCGTGACCTTGTGCGTGGTGTCGTAGATCGACGGGAACCAGCCCAGATTGACCGAGAAGATCACGATCAGCAGCACGCCGGTAAAGAAGGTCGGCACCGAAAAGCCCACCATCGACACGAAGGTGCCGATCTGGTCGAAGGCCGAATATTGCCGGTAGGCCGAATAGATGCCGATGGGCAGGGCGATCAGCACGCCCAGCACATAGGACATGCCCACCACCCAGAGGGTCTGGGGCAGGCGCTGCACCACGATGTCCATGACCGGGCTGCGGGTCTGCCAGGACAGGACGCGGAGTTGCCCCTCGGAGAAGGTCGTGCCGAAGAGATGGTCGATGAGGACCTGCGGTTCGACCCAGAAGAACTGGACGATCCATTTGAAGAACTGGATATGGACCGGGGCACCGAGGCCGAGGGCCTCGCGCATCTTCTCCTTGACCTCTGGCGGCACCGTCAGCGGCACCTGGGCCATCGGATCGCCGGGGGCCAGTTGCAGCAGCATGAAGATGACAAGCGAGATGAACAGAAGGGTCGGGACGGCCAGAACCAGTCGCCGGATGGTAAAGGTCAGCATGTGCGGCGCCTTTGCGGGTCGCTTGAAAGAGATAGCGGAGACTCAACGGCCCCGCCCGCAAGGGGGCAGGGCCGCGCGTGTCAGTTGCTTACTTGATACGATACCAGTCGGCGACGTTCCACAGTTCGCTGTCCCAGGTGTTCAGGACCACACCGCCCAGGGTGTTCGAATGCGCCGAGACGCGACCACGATCGACCAGCGGGATGATGACATTGGACGTCCTTGGTGACCATGTCGTTCAGCTTGCGGGCAATCTCGCCACGCTTCTCAAGCTCGCCCGGTACGGCCAGTTCGGCGACCAGGGCGTCATAGGCCGGATCGCAGAAACGGGTGATGTTCTCACCCTGCCACTGGGTTTCCGGACGCGGGGCCTTGTCGCAGGTCTGTGCGCCAGATAGGCCTCGGGGTCGGTGCCGTCGAAGTTGTTGGCATACATCTGCACGTCTGCGTAGAACTTCTGGAAGGTGTCGGGGCTGCCCGGATCACCACCGAAGAACACCGACGCGCTGACGTTGCGCAGCTCGGTTTCGACGCCGATTTCTTCCCACCACTGCTTGATCAGCGCCTGGAAGTCCTGACGCACGGCGTTGGTCGAGGTCTGGTAACAGCAGCGACAGGCGCACGCCGTCCTTGGCGCGGATGCCGTCGGCACCACGGACCCAGCCCGCTTCATCGAGCAGCGCATTGGCGCCCGCGATGTCCTGGGTCAGACAGTCGGTGTTGTCAGAGGCGTAGATCGCCGGTGCGGGCACCAGGTTGCAGGTCGGACGCCCGGCCTGACCATAGCCGATTTCCACCAGAAGTTCGCGGTCGATCGCCATGGACAGCGCCTTGCGCACGGCCGGATCGGACAGGAACGGATGGGGATGCTTGGTCGTGGCGCGCTCGCCTTCCGGCAGGGACGGCGAAGGATCGGTCATGTTGACCATGATACGCTCGACCAGCGAGCCGAAGGCCGCGATGGTCTGGCCCTTGCCGGCGGAGGCCATCTGCTGGATCACCTCGGGCGCCAGCTGAAGGTTCCAGGCATAGTCGAATTCGCCGGTTTCCAGAACCGCACGACCGGCTGCGGTTGCATCACCGCCGCCCTTGAAGGTCATGGTGGCGAAGGCAGGCTTGGCCGGATCGCGATAGTTGGGGTTGGCTTCCAGCGAGATCACGTCATTGGGCCGGAACTCGGTCACGCGGAACGGGCCGGTGCCGATCGGGTTGAAGTTGGCCTCGGTGCATTCGGGGGCTTTCGCACCAAGGCATTCCGCGAATTGCGCCGCCTGGATGATCGGGGACTGGCCGCCCATGAAGGGACCGTAAGGGTTCGGCTTCGGTTCGGAGAAGGTCACCTTGACGGTCAGGTCGTCGATCACCTCGACAGCCGACACGCCTTCGAACTTGGCCAGCTGCGCGCAGCCGCCTTCGGGATGCATGCAGTAGTCGGCGGTGAATTTCACGTCATTGGCGGTCACTGCTGTGCCATCCGACCACAGAAGGTCCGGCTTGAGCTTCCAGGTGATCGAGGTCAGGTCCGCGCTGACGCCGCCGTTTTCGAGCGTGGGGATTTCCGCAGCCAGAAACGGCACCAATGCGCCCTCCGGGTCATAGCGGCCCAGAGGCTCGATGACCATGGACGCCGATTCGAGGTCCTTCGTGCCACCCGACAGGTAGGGGTTCAGGATCGAAGGGGCCTGCCAGTAGATCACGTTCACATGGCCGTCTGCGCCACGCTCGGCAAAGGCCGCAGGGGCGATGGCAACAAGTGCTGCCGCGCCAAGCAGCGTTGATTTCAGTGTCATTTCTCACTCCATGTTGGACACGTCAGTGTCTCTCGTTTTTTCCCGGTGTCCGCGTCGAGGCCGCAGCCGCGCCGTGTCGCCGGATCGTCACCCCGAAGGCGTCCAGAGTTTGTCGCCGCAGCGACAGCCCTCTGGATGGGGTTCATCACAAACCCTTGCCGCGCAAAAATCAAGCACGCGTTTTTGAACCTGCCCCTGCGTCGCACCGGGGCGGCGCGGACCTGTCCGGGGGCGTGGCGGTGGTGAAAGGGGTTTGACAGTCTCGGACCGCTGTCTGTAGCGTCGCGGATCATGACCCCGGAGACAGGATTGCAGGCATGCTGGACCAGCCGATTGCACGGATCGAAAACCTGCGTGTGGAATTCCAGACCAAGGACGGCCCGGTGGTCGGGGTCGAGGATGTCTCCTTCAGCATCAATCCCGGCGAAACGGTATGCGTGGTTGGTGAATCCGGCTCGGGCAAGTCCGTCTCGAGCCTGTCGCTGATGCGTCTGGTCGAGTTCGGCGGCGGCACGATCGCGGGCGGTCGGCTGCTTTTCGACCGCAAGGCCGGGGGGCAGGTCGATCTGGCGCAGACCGATCAGGACCTGATGCGCACGATTCGCGGCAACGAGATCGGGATGATCTTCCAGGAGCCGATGACGGCGCTGAACCCGGTCTTCACGGTGGGGCGGCAACTGACCGAAGGGTTGCGCCTGCACAAGGGCCTGACCAAAAAAGAGGCAGAGGCCCGCGCTCTGGACCTTTTGAAGCAGGTGCGCATCCCGGAACCCGAACGCCGTCTGCTGCAATATCCCCACGAGCTGAGCGGCGGGATGCGCCAGCGGGTCGTGATCGCGATGGCGCTGGCCTGCGAGCCGCGCCTGCTGATCGCGGATGAGCCGACCACGGCGCTGGACGTGACCATCCAGGCGGAAATTCTGGCCCTGATCGACAGGCTGAAGCGTGAAACCGGCACGGCGGTCATGTTCATCACCCATGACATGGCCGTGGTGGCGCAGATGGCCGACCGCGTGGTCGTGATGTTCCGCGGCAACAAGGTCGAAGAGGGCACGGTCGAACAGATCTTCGAGAACCCGCAGCACGATTACACCAAGGCGCTGTTGTCCGCCGTGCCGCGTCTGGGCGAGATGACGGGCAAGACCTATCCCGAACCGATGCGCCTTCTGGGCTCGACCGGGCCTGCGGCGGTGCCGATCCCGGGCACGGACACACCGCTTCTGACGGTCAAGCACCTGACCACGCGCTTTCCGGTGCGCGGCGGGTTGCTGCGGCGCACCGTGGCCAATGTTCACGCGGTCGAGGATGTGTCCTTCACCCTGAACAAGGGGCGCACCCTGTCGCTGGTGGGCGAAAGCGGTTGCGGCAAATCAACGGCCGGTCGGTCGATCCTGCGGCTGGTCGAGCCGCTGTCGGGGTCGATCCTGCTGGACGGCACGGATATCATGGCGCTGGACCCTTCCGCGCTGCGCCGCGCGCGGCAGGACATGCAGATGGTGTTCCAGGACCCGTTCGCCAGCCTGAACCCCCAGATGCAGCTGTCCGATCAGGTGGCCGAACCCTTGCGCAATTTCGGCACGCACAAGGGCAGCGCGCTGACGGACAAGGTGGCGGACCTGTTCGACCGGGTGCATCTGCCGCGCAGCTTCATGCGGCGGTTTCCGCATGAGTTGTCGGGCGGGCAGCGGCAGCGTGTGGCGATCGCGCGCGCGCTTGCGCTGAACCCCAAGCTGATCATCGCGGATGAGGCGGTCTCGGCGCTGGACGTGTCGGTGCAGGCGCAGGTTCTGAACCTGATGATGGAATTGCAGGCCGATCTGGGCCTGTCCTTCCTGTTCATCAGCCACGACATGGCCGTGGTCGAACGTGTCAGCCATGATGTGGGCGTGATGTATCTGGGCCGGATCGTCGAGATGGGGCCGCGTCAGGCCGTGTTCGAGGACCCGCAGCATCCCTATACGCGCGCCCTGATGAAGGCGGTGCCGGTGGCCGATCCGCGCCAGCGCAAGAGCGAACGTGATCTGAATTTCAAGCCGATCCCCTCGCCGATCCATCAGGCGGGCTATGTTCCTGCTCCATCGGAATATGAAGAAGTCTCGAAGGGCCATTTCGTGCTGACCACGGACAGCGGCTACTGACAGTGAATTGAGGATAACATGACTACCCGATTGACGCCCCTCCAGCTTATGGAAAAGCTGGTCAGCTTTCCCACGGTCAGCCGTGACAGCAATCTGCCGCTGGTGGACTGGGTCGAGGATTACCTGAACAGCCACGGCATCACAGCGCACCGGCATTACAACGAGGATAACGAGAAGGCCGCGATCTTTGCCCATGTCGGCCCCGATGTGGCAGGCGGGCTGGTGCTGTCGGGCCATACCGATGTCGTGCCGGTGGATGGCCAGCCCTGGGCGGATGATCCCTTCACTGTGGTGGAGCGGGACGGCAAGTATTACGGGCGCGGCACCTGCGACATGAAGGGCTTCGACGCGCTGGCGATCTGGACGCTGGTCGAGGCGCATCACCGCGGCGTCAAGCGCCCGCTGCAACTGGCGCTGAGCTATGACGAGGAAGTGGGCTGCACCGGCGCGCCGCCGATGATCGACCGGATGATCGAGGTGCTGCCGAAAGCCTCGGCCGTGATCGTGGGGGAGCCGTCGATGATGAAGGCCGTGACCGGCCACAAGGGCGGGCAGGGCTTCAACACCCATGTGGTGGGCTTCGAGGTGCATAGCTCGATCATGCATACGGGCGTCAATGCCATCATGTTCGGCGCCAAGCTGATCGACTGGGCCAATCAGGTGAACGCCGAGAGCATGGCCCGCACGCCCGGCCCCTTGGCCGCGATGTTCGATCCGCCCTGGACCACCGCCCATGTGGGCACGATCCAGGGCGGCACCGCCCATAACATCACCGCCAAGGATTGCCGCTTCGGCATGGATTTCCGCGCCGTTCCCGGCGAAAACCTGAGCGACTGGCGCGACCGCTATCTGGCGCGCGTGCGCGAGGTCGAGGCCGAGATGAAGGCGATCCACCCCGCCGCCCGGATCGACATCTCGGAGAAATTCGTGGTGCCCGGCCTGAAACCCGAGGCGGAGGGCGAGGCCGAAACGCTGGTGCGCGCCATCACGGGCGACAATGGCGGGCATGTGGTCAGCTATGGCACCGAGGCCGGACAGTTCCAGGAACGCGGCTATTCCGCCGTGATCTGCGGCCCCGGCGACATCGCACAGGCGCATCAGCCCGATGAATACATCACCAAGGCCCAGTTCGAGGCGGGGCATGATTTCATGCGCCGTCTTCTGGAACGGCTTTGATCCGGCACCCGCACGGCCCGTTGGCCTGCGGACATGAAGACTGAGAAGGAAAACCCATGCCCATCAAGAACCGCTTTGCAGAAATGCAGGATGAAGTCACCGCCTGGCGGCGCGATTTGCACGAAAACCCCGAGATCCTGTTCGACACGCATCGCACCTCGGCGATGGTGGCCGAAAAGCTCAGGGAATTCGGCTGTGATGAGGTCGTGACCGGCATCGGACGCACCGGGGTCGTGGCGGTGATCAAGGGCAAGACCGACACATCGGGCAAGGTGATCGGGCTGCGCGCCGATATGGATGCGCTGCCGATCCTCGAGGCGACGGGGCTGCCCTATGCGTCGAAAACGCCCGGCGCGATGCATGCCTGCGGCCATGACGGGCATACCGCCATGCTGCTGGGGGCTGCGAAATACCTGGCCGAGACGCGCAATTTCGACGGCTCGGTCGTGGTGATCTTCCAGCCCGCGGAAGAAGGCGGCGGCGGCGGTCGTGAGATGTGCGAGGACGGCATGATGGACCGCTGGAACATCCAGGAGGTCTACGGGATGCACAACATGCCGAACCTGCCCATCGGCCATTTCGCCATCCGCTCCGGCCCGTTCTTCGCCGCCACCGACCAGTTCGAGATCCATCTGGAAGGCAAGGGCGGCCATGCCGCGCGTCCGCAGGAAACCGTGGATACGACCGTCATGGCCGCGCAACTGGTGCTGTCGCTGCAGACCATCGCCAGCCGCAATGCCGATCCGGTCAGCCAGATCGTGGTGTCTGTCACCTCGTTCGAGACATCCTCGACCGCGTTCAACGTGATTCCGCAGAAGGTGCATATCAAGGGCACCGTGCGCACCCAGAGCAACGAGAACCGCGACATGGCCGAGCGCCGGATCAAGGAGATCGCCGCTGCCACGGGCGCGATGTATGGCGGTGTCGCCGAGGTGACCTATCACCGCGGCTATCCGGTCATGGTCAATTCCGAGGAGCAGACCGACTTCGCCCGCGACGTGGCCCGCAATGTGGGCGGCAATGTGATCGAGGCACCGCTGGTGATGGGCGGCGAGGATTTCGCCTTCATGCTGGAGGAACGTCCGGGGGCCTATATCCTTGTGGGCAACGGCCCCAGCGCGCAGGTGCATCACCCGGAATACAATTTCAACGACGAGGCGATCCCGGTGGGATGCAGCTGGTGGGCCGAGATCGTGGAACGCCGGATGCCCGCCGCCTGAGGCAGGTCAATCCGCGCGCAAGAGCGGGATAAGCCGCGCCAGCAGGTTCTGGCGCGCCCCCTCGCTGTGGTGGGACAGCGCCTTGGCCTGCGCACCCATGGTCTTGAGCGCGCGGCTGCCGGTCAGCTGGCGTCACCTGCGACGCAAGCGCGGCCCCGTCGCCCACCTTGCGCGCGGCGCCAGCGCGGGTCAGCCCGGCATAGGCCAGGCGGAAATTGGCGACGCGCGGCCCGTAAAGGACAGCCGCCCCCAGCGTGGCGGGCTCATAGGGGTTGTGACCGCCTTCCGGTCCGAAGGAGCCGCCCAGAAAGACCAGCGGCGACACCCGGTAGAACAGGCCCGTCTCGCCCAGCGTGTCGGCAAGATAGGCCTTTGTCGCCCTGTCCGGCAGAGCACCCGCGCTGCGCCGCGCATGGGTCAGCCCGGCTTTTGCCAGAAGATCGGCCACCTCGGTCCCGCGCGCGGGATGACGGGGGATCAGGATCAGCAGCAGGTCGGGATGGGTCGTGAGGGCCGCCTGATGCGCTGCGATCACCGCCGCCTCGTCGCCGGGATGGGTGGATGCGGCGACCCAGACCGGGCGTGTGCCGAGGGCCGCGCGAAGCGCTGTCAGGGCCTGCGGATCGGCGGGCAGGGGGCTTGCCGCCGCCTTGAGATCGCCGGTGTCGATGATCCGCGCCGGATCAAGCCCAAGCGCCGCGATCTGCTTGGCGGTCGCGGCATCCTGCGTGCTGATCAGCGCGGCCCGGCCCAGAAGTGCCGCCATGGCACGCGGGGCGCGGGTGCGGGTCTTCGAGGCGCGGGCGTTGATCACCGCGATGGGGATGTCGCGGCGGTCGGTTTCGATGATCAGGCGCGGCCAGAGGTCGTTTTCCATGAAACAGGCCAGATCGGGCTGCCAGTGATCCAGAAAGGCGCGCACGGCGGCGGGGGTGTCGATGGGCTGGAACTGATGGATCGCCTGCGGCAGGCGTCTTGCCAGTGTCTCGGCCCCCGTGGCGGTCGTGGTGGTGAAAATCAGGCCTGCGCCGGTGGCGGCCTCAAGGTCGCGCGCCAGATCAAGGCTTGATGCCACCTCACCGACCGAGGCCGCGTTGATCCAGATCAGCCGCCCGGCCGGGCGCGGCGCGGAGGCTTGCCCGAACCGTTCCGCCAGCCGTTCAGGGGCGGCACCCTGCGCCACATGGCCCTTGCGCGCCATGCGGGACAGCAGTCCGGGGGCTGCGGCGGTCGCGCCCAGATAAAGACGCAGAAGAGCGGTCAGCCCCGGCCTCGGGGCAGCGGTTGGCCCGCCCGTCATCTGCGGATCATCCGCCGGTGTGGCTCATGTGGCGGGTCATCTTGCCGTCCACCACTTGCCGCGAATAGTCGAAATCATGACCCTTGGGCTTCAGGCGGATCGCGGCGCGGATCGCGTCCTCCAATGCCGCCGTGTCGCCGGGGTTGGCGCGCAGCGGCGCGCGCAGGTCCGCCATGTCTTCCTGGCCCAGGCACATGTACAGCTCTCCGGTGCAGGTCAGGCGCACGCGGTTGCAGCTTTCGCAGAAGTTATGGGTCAGCGGCGTGATGAAGCCGATCTTCTGGCCCGTCTCCTCAAGCCGGACATAGCGCGCAGGCCCGCCCGTGCGCTCGGCCAGATCGGTCAGGGTAAAGCGTTCGGCCAGCCGGGCGCGCAGGTCGCGCAGGGGCCAGTATTGATCCAGCCGGTCCTCGTTGCCGATATCGCCCATCGGCATGACCTCGATGAAGGTCAGGTCCATGTCGCGCTCCGCGCACCAGGCCGCGAGGGTGAACAGCTCATCCTCGTTGAAATCCTTGAGGGCCACGGCGTTGATCTTGACCCGCAGCCCCGCTTTCTGCGCCGCGTCGATCCCGCGCAGCACCTGCGGCAGGCGACCCCAGCGGGTGATCTGGGCGAATTTGGCATCATCCAGCGTGTCGAGCGAGACATTGATCCGCCGCACGCCCGCCGCCGCCAGATCGGGGGCGAATTTCTCCAGCTGGCTGCCATTGGTGGTCAGCGTCAGCTCGCGCAGGGCGCCGCTGTCCAGATGGCGCGACATGGCGTCGAAGAAGGTCATGATCCCCTTGCGCACCAAGGGCTCTCCGCCGGTGATGCGCAGCTTTTCCACGCCCAGCCGGATGAAGGTCGAGCACATCACGTCCAGCTCTTCCAGCGTCAGAAGCTGCTGCCTTGGGCAGGAAGGTCATGTTTTCCGACATGCAGTAGACGCAGCGGAAATCGCAACGATCCGTGACCGACACGCGCAGATAAGAGATCGCGCGCTGGAACGGGTCGATCAGCGGTGCCGTGGCGGTGGGGGTGTTCATCTTGTCCATGGTGGAAAGGTAAGGATCGGCGGAAGACTGAGCAAGGGGGATTGTTGCGATTGCGCCTCTCGATGGGCAGGCCTAGACTGGCGCACATGAAACATGTCCTGTCCCTTTCGCTCTCCGGCCTGCTTCTGGCAGGTTGCGCCGATTTCGCCCTGACCCCGCAAGGCGGACAGCAGGCTTCGGCCCCGTCAAGCGCCCCTGCCGCCAGCACGCGCCCGCCCCTGACAGGTGCGCCGCGCACGGTTGCCGATTTCGACCGTGTGACCGAGGAAGAGCGGCAAGCCGCGATTGCCACGCCGACCGCCGCTTCGGGCGCCATCGGGATCACGGTCGCATCGCTGGGCGATCCGGCGCGGCCCGGCTTCTGGATGGAGACACCGCTGGTCAGCACGCCGACGCGCGGCAGCGTCCTTTACCGGCCCACCGGACGGCGGCTGAATGTCGATCTGATCCCGATCGACGGCCCGCCCTCGGGCGGAAGCCGCCTGTCGATTTCGGCGATGCGGATGCTGGATGCACCGCTGACGGGCCTGCCACAGGTCGATGTCTTCGTGAACTGAGGATCACGCCTTCGGGGCGGGTTCCTCGGACGCCAGATACTTGGACGCCTCACGCCGGGCAAAGGGCTTCATGTGCCGTGCGTGGTTCTTCAGGAAATAGCTGACCCGTTCCGCGTCATGCTTGGACAGCTCGCGCAGCCACCATGCGACGGATTTCTGGATGAACCATTCGGGGTCATGCACATATCCGGCGGCCCATTCCAGCACCCTTTGGCGGATCGCCAGATCGGCGGGCTTGGGGTGGTTCTGCTTGGTCCAGGGCAGGGTGAAGACCATGACGGCGCGGCGCGTCCAGTGATGGGGGGACTTGGTCCATGCCTCAAGATCATTGACGCGCGACGGGTCCGCCAGCAGGCGTTTCTGCCCCGCGATGGCGGCGGCATCGGCAATCGCCCAGCTATCGAACGTCGGCACCCATGCGGCAATCAGCGACCAGACGGCGGCATCATCGCTTGATGCGCGCCTGTGTCAGCAGCTTGGCGGCGGCGATCTTCGCCTCGAACATATCCGACTGCCACAGCGCATCGGCCAGGGCGACGCGGGCCGGGACATCCATCCCCTCGCGCCATGCGGTTGCCAGATCGGTGATCTGCGGCGTTGGTCAGGCCCAGGTATTCGCGCGGCACCTTGTGATACTCGGCCAATCCCTTGGCGCGTTCCGGATCGGACAGGGCGCGCAGCTGCGCCATTGCGTCATCAAGGGTCATTCCACTGTCACCGATTTGGCCAGGTTGCGGGGCTGGTCCACATCGGTGCCCTTGGCGACCGCCGTGTGATAGGCCAGCAATTGCGCGGGCAGGGCATAGAGGATCGGTGTCAGCACCGCATCCACGCGGGGCATCACGATCACCTCCCATGTCTGGTCGGACGCCTCGGCGGCGCCCTCGGAATCGGTGATCAGCATCACCTTGCCGCCACGGGCCATCACCTCCTGCATGTTCGATACGGTCTTGTCGAACAGCGCATCGCGCGGGGCCATGACAACGACAGGCATCGTCTTGTCGATCAGCGCGATGGGGCCGTGCTTCAGTTCACCCGATGCATAAGCTTCGGCGTGGATATAGCTGATTTCTTTCAGCTTCAATGCGCCTTCCAGGGCCAGCGGATACATCAGGCCGCGTCCCAGGAACAGCACATCCGTCGATTCCGACAGCTTGCGCGCAGCCAGCTTGATCGACCCGCTCAGGTCCAGCGCCGCGTTCAGCGCGACCGGCAGCGCGCGCAGGGCGCTCAGGTGGTCGGACAGGTCCTCGGTCGCTGAGGCGGCCGCGCTGATGGGCGGCCTCCAGCGCCAGCAGCAACAGCACCGTCAACTGGCAGGTGAAGGCCTTGGTCGAGGCGACGCCGATCTCGGCCCCCGCCATGATCGGCAGCGCCAGATCGCTTTCGCGCGCGATCGAGCTTTCGGGCACGTTGACGACCGACAGGATCTGCGCGGCCTTGCCCTCGCAATAGCGCAGGGCGGCCAGCGTATCGGCGGTCTCGCCCGACTGGCTGACGAATAGCGCCACGGTGCGCGGCGGGATCGGCGGTTCGCGGTAGCGGAATTCCGAGGCGATATCGACATCGACGGGCAGGCCCGCCAATCTGTTCGAACCAGTATTTCGCGGTCATGCAGGCATAAAAGGCGGTGCCGCAGGCCACCATCGACAGACGGTCGACGTTGCGTGAAATCCACGCCCTCGCCGGGCAGGCGGATCGTGTCGCCCTCGCCAGACAGGTAGAACCGCAGCGCCTCGCCGATCACGCGGGGCTGTTCGGCGATTTCCTTGGCCATGAAGTGTTTGTGGCCCGCCTTGTCGACCTGCGCTGCCTCGATCTGGATGGTCTTGATCGGCGCGGTTGCGCCAATTCGCCATGCGCGTCGCGGATTTCGAGGCTGGTGCGGGTCAGGACGGCGCAGTCGCCCTCTTCGAGATAGGTGATCCGGTCGGTCATCGGCGCCAGCGCGATGGCGTCCGAGCCCACGAACATCTCGCCGTCGCCATGCCCGATGGCCAGCGGGCTGCCCTTGCGGGCGGCGATCAGCAGATCGTCCTCGCCCTCGAACAGAAAGACCAGCGCAAAGGCGCCGTGCAGGCGTGCGATGGTCTGGCGCGCGGCGTCGCATGGGACCGGCGCCCTGTGCCATGTAATGCTGCGTCAGCAGGGCCACGGTTTCGGTGTCGGTCTGCGGTCACGAAGTTCAGGCCGTGCCCGTGCAGTTCGGCGCGCAATTCGCGGAAATTCTCGATGATGCCGTTATGCACGACGGCCACGGGGCCGGCCCGATGCGGATGGGCATTGGTCACGCTTGGCGCGCCATGGGTGGCCCAGCGGGTGTGGCCGATCCCGGCTTTGCCGGCCAGCGGGTCATGCACCAGCAGATCGCTGACAGGTTCACCAGCTTGCCCACCGCGCGGCGGCGGTCCAGCTTGCCGTTGTTGACCGTGGCGATGCCCGCGCTGTCATAGCCGCGATATTCCAGCCGCTTCAGCGCCTCGACCAGAAGGGGGGCGGCCTCGTGATTGCCCAGAACGCCGACAATACCGCACATCAGTTGTTTTCCCTGTTTTTCTTGGCTTTTCTGGCGCGCAGCATGTCCAACAGCTTCAGCGCCATGCCCGGTTTGACCTGCTTGTCGCGCGCGCCCAAGCGCCAGAGCGCCGTCGGGCACATCTGTCGTGATCACCGATCCGCTGCCCGTCATGGCCTCATCGCCGACGCGGACCGGGGCCACCAGCATCGTGTTCGAGCCGATGAAGGCGCCCGCGCCGATCTCGGTGTGATGTTTCATCACGCCGTCATAGTTGCAGGTGATGGTGCCCGCGCCGATATTGGTGCCCGCACCGATTGTGGCGTCGCCGATATAGCTCAGGTGATTGACCTTCGCGCCCTCGTGCAGCACGGCGTTCTTGATCTCGACGAAATTGCCGACATGCACATCCTCGGCCAGTTCCGCGCCGGGGCGCAGGCGGGCATAGGGGCCGACGATGGCGCGCTGGCTGACATGGCAGCCCTCCAGATGGGAAAAGGCGCGGATGCGCGCACCGGATTCCACCGTGACACCGGGGCCGAAGACCACGTTCGGTTCGATCACCGCGTCGCGGCCGATCACCGTGTCATGGGCGAAATGCACCGTGTCGGGGGCGATCAGGGTGACGCCGTCCTCCAGCGCCTGCGCGCGGGCGCGGGTCTGGAAGGCGGCCTCGGCCTGCGCCAGTTCGGCGCGGGTGTTGATGCCCATGGTTTCCGCCTCGGGGCAGGTCACGGCCGTGGCCGACAGACCCCGCGCGCGGGCGATGCCGATGATGTCGGTCAGGTAGTATTCACCTGCCGCATTGTCATTGCCCACGGCCGCGACCAGATCGAACAGCGTCTTGGCATCCGCCGCGATAACACCACTGTTGCAGAGGGTTATGGCGCGCTCTTCATCTGTCGCATCCTTGAATTCCACGATCCGGTCCAGCCGGTCGCCGTCCATCACCAGACGGCCATAGCGGCCCGGATCGGCGGCGTCGAAAGCCCAGCACGACGATGTCGTGATCCGCCCGCGCGGCCTGCATCGCCTCAAGCGTTTCGGGGCGGATGAAGGGTGTGTCGCCGTAAAGCACGATCACATCGCCGTCGAAACCCGCCAGCGCGGGGGCGGCCTGTGCGACCGCATGGGCGGTGCCAAGCTGTTCGGGTCCTGCACCACGCATTGCGCGGTGTCGTCCCAGTCGCGGGCGGCGGCCGCGACCGCCTCGGCCCCGTGGCCCGTCACGACCACGCAGGCCGATGCGTCCAGCGCAAAGCCCGCCTTCATCGCATGGACAAGCAGCGGTGCCCCCGCCAGCGGGTGCAGCACCTTGGGCAGGTCCGAATTCATCCGCGTGCCCATGCCCGGCCGCCAGAATGATCAAGTGCTGTGTTCATGCTGTTTCTCTTTGCCCTTTTGTTGCGCCCGTTTTATCCGCTTGGTCCAAGGGCGCAAGGCTGCATCGGATCACAGTCATGATTGCGAGTTATGACAGGCATCGGCGTCGAAGCGCCGGAAAGGGAAGAAACATGCGAACGGTGATTTTCGATCTGGATGGCACTTTGGCCGACACAAGCGGCGATCTGATCGCGGCGGCCAATGCCTGTTTCGCGCAGATGGGGGCGGGCGAGGTGCTGAGCGCCGCCACCGATGCGGGCACGGCGCTGCGCGGCGGGCAAGGCGATGCTGCGGCTGGGGCTGGGCCGGATCGGGCACAGCGATGCCGAGGCGCAGATCGAACGGTTCTATCCCGTCCTGCTGGAGGCCTACGGCGCGGCGATCGACATGCACACGGTCCTCTATCCCGGCGCGATGGAGGCGGTGGCGCGGCTCAGCCGCGATGGCTATGCGCGTGGGCATCTGCACCAACAAGCCCGAAGGGCTGGCCGAGACGCTGATGACGCGTCTGGGTGTGCGCGACGCCTTCGCCTCGCTGGTCGGGGCCGATACGCTGCCGGTGCGCAAACCCGACCCCGCCCCCCTGGTCGAGGCGGTGCGCCGCGCGGGCGGCGATCCGGCGCGGTCGCTGCTGGTCGGCGACACGGTCACGGACCGCGAGACGGCGCGGGCGGCGGGCGTGCCGTCGGTTCTGGTGACTTTCGGTCCCGGCGGCGAGGATGTGGCGGCGCTGAAACCCGAGGCGCTGATCGACCATTTCGACGAATTGCACGGCGTGGTGCGACGCCTGATCGGCTGACCGGCAGAGATGGCTGCGACAAAACCCTGCGGCTGCATTGACGAAACCATCCCACCGCCCCAGAACAGAGCCATGGACCAGAAAAACACCCAGCCCGAAGTTTTCACCGGCAGTTTCACCCAGCAGGAGCCGATCCCCGAAGAGGGGATCGCCGCCGCCGTGGCGGTGATGCAATCGGGCCGGTTGCACCGCTACAACGTCAGGGGCGAGGAGGCCGGCGAGGTGGCCTTGCTGGAGCAGGAGTTCGCCGCCGCGATGGGGGCGAAATACTGTCTTGCCGTCGCTTCGGGCGGCTATGCGATGACCACGGCGCTGCGTGCGCTGGGGGTCAGGCCCGGCGACAGGGTGCTGACCAATGCCTTCACCCTGGCCCCGGTGCCGGGTGCGATCGCCGCCGTGGGGGCGATCCCGGTTTTCGTGGGTGTGACCGAGGCGCTGACCATTGATCTGGATGATCTGGAGGCCAAGGCGGATCGTGCCTCGGTCCTGCTGCTCAGCCATATGCGCGGCCATATCTGCGACATGGACCGGCTGCTGGCGATCTGCGCGCGCTATGACGTGCGGGTGATCGAGGATTGCGCCCATACGATGGGCGCGCGCTGGCGCGGGCGCCTGTCGGGCACCGACGGGATCATCGGCTGCTATTCCACCCAGACCTACAAGCACATGAACTCGGGCGAGGGCGGTTTTCTGATCACCAATGACGATCAGGTCATGGCGCGGGCGGTGATGCTGTCGGGGTCCTACATGCTCTATCCGCGCCATCTGGCCGCGCCTGCACCGGATGTGTTCGAGGCGGTGAAATACGACACGCCCAATATCTCGGGCCGGATGGATCATCTGCGCGCCGCGATCCTGCGTCCGCAACTGCGCGTCCTGTCGCGGAAATGCGCGGCATGGACGGAACGCTATCGCAGGGTCGAGGCCGGGTTGCAGGGCTGTCCCGGCCTGCATCTGATCCCGCGCCCGGCCGAGGAGGATTTCGTCGGCTCGTCCTTCCAGTTCCTGCTGACGGACTGGGCCCCTGCGTCGGTGCGCGAGGTCGTGGCGCGCTGTGCCGCGCGGGGGGTGGAGCTGAAATGGTTCGGCGCGGCGGAACCTGCGGGTTTCACCAGCCGCTACGACAGCTGGCGCTATGCGCCGAGCGAGCCGATGCCCGCCAGCGACCGCATCCTTGCGGGCATTCTGGACATGCGTCTGCCGCTGACTTTCAGTCTGGAGGATTGCGCGACCCTGGCCCGTATCATCCGGGCCGAGGTGAGTGCCGTCTATCAGGCGGCGTGACCCGCAGGGGCCGTTGATTTGAGTATTTTTTGCAAGATGAAACCCGGCGGTCAGTGCGCCCCATCGGCCACGCGCTGAAACACCGCCAGAAATTCCGCAGCGGTGGCGCGGTCGAGCGCCCCTGCATCCACCTCGTCCTTGGTCCAGAGCCAGCTTTGCGCCGGATCGTCGCGCATGGCCCAGCCATCGAAGAGACGCGTCTCGATCTGGCGGTGCATCCGGCGCGTGACCTCAAGATGGCGATCATCCTCGAAGATCGCCTCGTAGAGGCGGTTGACGCCTTCCTCCGGACCTTCCAGCAGTTGCAGGTAGAGATCGCCCCGGCAGATCAGGCAGCCCGTGACATGGGCATTGGCGTTGTTGCGCCGGGCCGTCATCAGGATCTGGCTGAGGATGGCATCATCGAACCCGAAGGGCCGGGAGGAGTAGATCAGTTGCGTCAGCGGCATGGGTCACTCCGTCACCTCTGTGATGTCACGGTGGTAGACGCATCGGACCGACATGTCACGCATGTTGACAGGGCAGGGAGGGCGGGTCAGCCTCTGCTTGCAGAGCGGGCCTGCGACGGCTTGCCTGTTGACGCGACTCGGATGTCCTGTCTATTAATGAACAAGCGTTCAATAAAGGGCCGGTCAGGCCAACTCTGGGAGGAGCCCCGATGTTCACCGCAACGATGAAATTCGACCTTGGCGAGGATGTGAATGCGCTGCGCGAGATGGTGCATCGCTGGGCGCAGGAGCGCATCCGTCCGATGGCGGGCAAGATCGACAGCAGCAACGAATTCCCGGCCGAGCTGTGGCGCGAGATGGGCGATCTGGGCTTGCTGGGCATCACGGTGGACGAGGCCTATGGCGGCGCGGGCATGGGCTATCTGGCGCATGTGATCGCGGTCGAGGAGATCGCGCGCGCCAGCGCCAGCGTCAGCCTGTCCTACGGCGCGCATTCGAACCTCTGCGTCAACCAGATCAAGCTGAACGGGACCGAGGCGCAGAAGCAGAAGTATCTGCCCGGTCTGGTCAGCGGCGCGCATGTCGGCGCGCTGGCCATGTCCGAGCCGGGGGCGGGCAGCGACGTGGTCTCGATGAAGCTGCGCGCGGAAAAGCGCAACGATCACTACCGTCTGAGCGGCAACAAATACTGGATCACCAACGGCCCGGATGCCGACACGCTGGTCGTCTATGCCAAGACCGACCCGGATGCCGGATCGAAGGGGATCACGGCCTTCCTGATCGAAAAGACCATGAAGGGATTTTCCACCAGCCCGCATTTCGACAAGCTGGGGATGCGCGGCTCCAACACCGCCGAGCTGATCTTCGACGATGTGGAAGTGCCCTTCGAGAACGTGCTGGGCGAGGAGGGGCGCGGCGTGCGTGTCCTCATGTCCGGTCTGGATTACGAACGCGTGGTGCTGTCGGGCATCGGCACCGGCATCATGGCCGCCTGTCTGGACGAGATCATGCCCTACATGGCCGAGCGCAAGCAGTTCGGGCAGAGCATCGGGAATTTCCAGCTCATGCAGGGCAAGATCGCGGATATGTACACGGCGATGAATTCGGCCCGCGCCTATGTCTACGAGGTGGCGAAGTCCTGCGACCGGGGCGAGGTGACGCGCGCCGATGCCGCCGCCTGCGTGCTCTATGCCAGCGAGGAGGCCATGAAAGTCTCGCATCAGGCGGTGCAGGCCATGGGCGGGGCCGGGTTCCTGGCCGATGCGCCGGTGGCGCGCATCTTCCGCGATGCCAAGCTGATGGAGATCGGGGCGGGCACTTCGGAAATCCGCCGGATGCTGGTGGGCCGCGAGATGATGGCGGCCATGGCATGAGCTATGGAGCATGAGGTCCGGGTCATGAGGTCAGGGTCATGAAACTTCCGCCCGCCGTGCTTGTGGTGATCGCCGTGCTGACGGTGCTGGCAGGCACGCTGGGCTATGTCGCGGGCCTGCGGCAGGCGGGGTTGAGCGAGACGGATGTGATCACCGCCTATGCGCAGCGCTATGTCGACGAGAAGGGGCTGGCACCCGAGGCGATCCGGCGCTGCCATGCGGTGCCGGGCCGGGATGACCGTGATCTGGCTGGTCGTTGTCTGCGCCCAGGACAGCGATGCGGAGCGGGCCTATTTCGTCGCACCGGGCGGCGGGCTGCTGCATGTGGGCCGGGCCGGGGACAGCCCGTTTTCCGGCCCGATGGCCCCCGAGGTCTGAGGCGATGCTGGAAACAGGACGCAGCTACGAGGAACTGGTGGCGGGGTTTCGCTGGGACCTGCCCGCGCGGCTGAACATGGCCACGCAGGTCTGCGACGACTGGGCCTTGCGCGGGCCCGACCGGCTGGCGATCCTCGATCTGTCCGAGGGGCGCGCAACCCGCGTGACCTATGCCGACCTGCGGCGGATGGCGGACAGTCTGGCCCATGCGCTGGCCGCGCGCGGTGTGGCGCGGGGTGACCGGGTCGGCGTGCTGCGCTCGCAATCGGCCTGGACGGCGGCGGCGCATGTGGCGATCTGGAAACTGGGGGCCGTGTCGATCCCGCTTTTCAAGCTGTTCGGTCAGGATGCGCTGCGCAGCCGCCTGACGGACGCAGGGGCAAGGCTGGTCGTGACGGATGCCGAAGGCGTGGCGCTGCTCGACGGGTTCGATCTGGGCGTTCTGGTCCCGGAAGAGGTCGATCTGCCCGAAGCGGTCTTCGCATACGGTCGAGACCGGGCCCGAAGACCCGGCGGTGCTGATCTATACCTCGGGCACCACGGGGGCGGCCAAGGGCGCGCTGCACGGGCACCGCATCCTCACGGGGCATCTGCCGGGGGTCGAGATCAGCCATGACCTGCTGGGACAGCCGGGCGACTGCATCTGGACCCCGGCCGATTGGGCGTGGATCGGCGGGTTGTTCGATGTGGCCATGCCGGGTCTGGCGCTGGGCGTGCCGGTGGTGGCCGCGCGGATGGCAAAGTTCAGTGTCGGCGAATGTCTGGACGTGATCGCGCGGGGCGGGGTGCGCAACGTCTTCTTCCCGCCCACGGCGCTGCGGATGCTCAAGGCGGCGGATGCGACCGTGCCGGGGCTGCGCTCGGTGGCCAGCGGCGGCGAGCCCCTGGGGGCCGAGATGCTGGACTGGGGGCGGCGCGCCTTCGGCCTCACGATCAACGAATTCTACGGCCAGACCGAATGCAACATGGTGGCCTCATCCTGCGGCGCCCTGTTCAGCCCGAAACCGGGCTTCATCGGGCGCGCCGTGCCCGGTTTCGACGTGGCGGTGATCGACGATCAGGGGCAGGCGACGACGGGCGAGGGCGATATCGCCGTGCGGCGCGGGGCGGCCTCGATGATGCTGGGCTACTGGAACCGCCCCGACGCCACGGCCGAGAAGTTTCGCGGCGACTGGCTGCTGACCGGCGATCGCGGCGTGATCGAGGGCGGTTTCATCCGCTTCGTGGGCCGCGAGGATGACGTGATCACCTCGGCAGGTTACCGCATCGGCCCGGCCGAGATCGAGGATTGCCTGCTGACCCATCCCGCCGTGGCGACCGTGGGCGTGGTGGGCAAGCCCGATCCGCTGCGCACCGAAATGGTCAAGGCCTATGTGGTCCTGAAACCGGGCTTCAGCCCCTCGGATGCGCTGGCGAATGAACTGGCGCAGCACGTCAAGGCGCGGGTGGCACAGCATGCCTATCCGCGCGAGATCGGATTTCTGGACGCCCTGCCGATGACGGTGACCGGCAAGGTGATCCGCAAGGAACTGAAGGCCCGCGCCACGCGGGAAAGGGAGAGTGCGACATGAAACTGACATCCCGGGCCATCCCCTCATCCGAGGCGTTCCAGACCAATCGCGCGGGCCATCTGGCCGCACTCGAGGTGGTGCAGGCGGCGGCCGAGGCGGCGGCGGCGGGCGGCGGCGACAAGGCCCGCGCGCGCCATCTGGAACGGGGCAAGATGCTGCCGCGCGACCGGGTGGCGAACCTGCTCGATCCCGGCGCGCCCTTTCTGGAGATCGGGGCGACGGCGGCGCATGGGCTCTATGACGGGGCGGCCCCCGGCGCGGGCGTGATCGCGGGCATGGGCCGGGTGCATGGGCCGCGAGGTGATGGTGGTCTGCAACGATGCCACCGTGAAGGGCGGCACCTATTACCCGATGACCGTCAAGAAACACCTGCGCGCGCAGGAGATCGCCGAGGAGAACCATCTGCCCTGCATCTATCTGGTCGACAGCGGCGGCGCGAACCTGCCCAATCAGGACGAGGTCTTCCCCGATCGCGACCATTTCGGGCGCATCTTCTACAATCAGGCCAGGATGAGCGCCAAGGGCATCCCGCAGATCGCGGTCGTCATGGGCTCCTGCACCGCGGGCGGGGCCTATGTGCCCGCGATGTCGGATGTCACGATCATCGTGCGCGATCAGGGCACGATCTTTCTGGCCGGTCCGCCGCTGGTCAAGGCCGCGACGGGCGAGGTCGTGACGGCCGAGGATCTGGGCGGCGGCGATGTGCACACGCGCCTGTCCGGTGTGGCCGATTATCTGGCCGAGGATGACGCCCACGCGCTGGCCCTGGCGCGCCGCGCGGTCAGCCACCTGAACCGGGCCAAGCCCGCGACCGTGCAATGGCAGGCCTCCGAGGAGCCCGCCTATGACCCGGACGAGATCCTGGGCGTCGTGCCCGCCGATCTGCGCACGCCCTATGACATCCGCGAGGTGATCGCGCGGGTGGTGGATGGCTCGCGCTTCGACGAGTTCAAGCCGCGCTTCGGCGAGACGCTGGTGACCGGTTTTGCCCATGTGCGCGGCTGCCCGGTGGGGATCGTCGCCAACAATGGCGTGCTCTTTTCCGAGGCCGCCCAGAAGGGCGCGCATTTCGTGGAACTGTGCTCGCCAGCGCAAGATCCCGCTGGTCTTCCTGCAAAACATCACCGGCTTCATGGTGGGCCGGAAATACGAGAACGAAGGCATCGCCCGCCACGGCGCCAAGATGGTGACGGCGGTGGCCAGCACGAATGTGCCCAAGATCACGATGCTGGTGGGCGGGTCCTTCGGCGCGGGCAATTACGGCATGGCCGGGCGCGCCTATCAGCCGCGCTTCCTGTGGTCATGGCCCAATTCCCGCATCTCCGTGATGGGCGGCGAACAGGCCGCAGGGGTGCTGGCCACCGTGCGCCGCGACGGGATCGAGCGCGCGGGCGGCACGTGGTCGGCGGAGGACGAGGCCGACTTCAAACGCCCCACCATCGAGATGTTCGAGCGCCAGTCGCATCCGCTCTATGCCTCGGCCCGGCTCTGGGATGACGGGATCATCGACCCGCGCACGCGCCCGCGATGTGCTGGCGCTGTCGCTCTCGGCGCCGCTCTGAACGCCCCGATCGAGGAGACACGCTTCGGCGTGTTCCGGATGTGACCATGACCCTGCCGCTGACCATGACCGAAGCCCTTGCCCGCTATCCCGGTGCCGGCAGCTTCCGCTTCGGCGACAGCCGGGCGTTGAACGCGCAGATCCTTGATCTGGTGCGGCAGGGGCGCAAGACCGTGACCTGCGACGCAGTGGCGAACTTCGCCAGGCGCGGCGATCCCCTGCCGGAACCGGGCCGCATCGACATCGCGCTCGACTGGGACGGAGCGCCCGCCCTGGCCATCCGCACCGTCGATGTGGCGCGCATGCCATTTGACGCCATGACCGCAGATCTTGTCGCGGCGCAGGGCGAGTTCCGGGATCTGGACGACTGGCGCGCGGGCTATCGCGCCTATCTGACCCGCGCGGGCCTGTTCGCGCCCGACGTCGACATGCTGGTCGAAACCTTCACCTGCGTCGAGGTCTTTTCATGATAATGACCCCTTGCTTCATCTTGCCGCAAATACTCCGGGGAG
This sequence comes from uncultured Alphaproteobacteria bacterium, assembly GCA_963715835.1. GTDB lineage: Bacteria > Pseudomonadota > Alphaproteobacteria > Rhodobacterales > Rhodobacteraceae > Seohaeicola. The sequence continues at coordinate 211,138 of CAVQSH010000002.1, forward strand.
CGCGAGGGGCTGGCCCCTCGCTGGCGCCGCATCACCCCGTGAAAGGCCTGAAAAGGAATTCCGATGTTTGACAAGATCCTGATTGCCAACCGGGGCGAGATCGCCATGCCGCGTGGCCCGCACGGCCGCGCGCCATGGGGGTGCGCGACGGTCGCGGTCTATTCCGATGCCGATGCGCATGCGCGCCCATGTGGCGGCCTGGCCGACGAGGCGGTGCATATCGGCGGCTCGGCCCCCGCCGACAGCTATCTGCGCGGCGAGCGGATCATTGCAGGCCGCACTGGATACGGGCGCGCAGGCGATCCATCCGGGCTACGGGTTTCTGTCCGAAAACCCCGATTTCGTGGATGCGGTCGAGGCGGCGGGGCTGGTCTTCATCGGCCCGTCGCGCCGATGCGATCCGGGCCATGGGCCTCAAGGATGCGGCCAAGGCGCTGATGGAAAAGGCGGGTGTGCCGGTGGTGCCGGGCTATCATGGCAGCAATCAGGACCCCGAACATCTGGCGGGCGCGGCCGATGCCATCGGCTATCCGGTGCTGATCAAGGCCGTGGCGGGCGGCGGCGGCAAGGGGATGCGTCTGGTCGAGACGCCCGCCCGCTTCGCCGAGGCGCTGGAAAGCGCGCGGTCCGAGGCGCAGAACGCCTTCGGCAACGCGCGATGTGCTGATCGAGAAATACGTCGAGAAACCGCGCCATATCGAGGTGCAGGTCTTTGGCGACGGGACCCGCGCGGTGCATCTGTTCGAGCGCGACTGTTCGCTCCAGCGCCGCCACCAGAAGGTGATCGAGGAGGCGCCCGCGCCGGGCATGACCGAAGAGATGCGCGCCGCCATGGGCCGCGCGGCCGTGCGCGCGGCTGAGGCCATCGGCTACAGCGGGGCAGGCACGGTCGAGTTCATCGTGGATGGCAGCCGTGGCCTGCGCACCGACGGGTTCTGGTTCATGGAGATGAACACGCGCCTGCAGGTCGAACATCCGGTGACCGAAGCGATCACCGGCGTCGATCTGGTCGAATGGCAGTTGCGCGTGGCGGCGGGCGAGGCGCTTGCCCGCGCGGCAGGAGGATCTGACGATCAACGGCCATGCCTTCGAGGCGCGCCTCTACGCCGAGGATGTGCCCGCAGGGCTTCCTGCCTGCCACCGGCACGCTGGCCCATCTGGGCTTTCCCGCCGGATGCCGCGCCGACAGCGGCGTGCGCACCGGGGATGCGATCAGCCCCTTCTATGATCCGATGATCGCCAAGATCATCACCCATGGTCCGACCCGCGATGTGGCGCTGGCGCGGATGCGCAGCGCGCTGGCAGGCACGCAGGTGGCGGGGACGGTGACGAACCTCGGCTTTCTGTCGGCGCTTTGCGCGCATCAGGGCTTTGCTGCGGGCGATGTGGACACCGGCCTGATCGGGCGCGATCTGGCGCAGCTGGTGGCGGTGCCTGCGGCGCGGCCTGCGGATATGGCGCTGGCGGCGCTGGCGGCGCTGGGTCTGCTGGACGGGGCTGGGCACAGCGGCTTTGCCCTCTGGCAGCCGCTGGAGCGGGCGGTGACGCTGGAGCATGGCGGGGATGAATGGCAGGCCCGGGTGATCTGCGACGGGCCGCAGGCGCGCCGCGTGCTGCTGGACGGGGCGCAGGTCCATGCCCGCGGCAGGGCGGCCGCTGGCTGCTGGACGGGCAGGTGGCGCCCGAGGTGCGCGCTGACAGGCGATCTGGTGACGGTTTTCGCAGGCGCCGGGCTGGGCTTTCGGATCGTCGATCCATTGGCGCGGGCGGCAGGGGCCACCGGCGACGGCAATCTGATCGAGGCACCGATGCCGGGCATGGTCAAGGCGGTCTTCGCCAAGGCGGGCCAGGCCGTCGCGGCGGGCGACCGTCTGGCGGTGCTGGAGGCGATGAAGATGGAACATGCGCTGCTGGCGGCGCGCGACGGCGTCGTGGCCGAAGTGCTGGTCACCGCCGGCACGCAGGTCGAGGCGGGGGCCGCGCTGGTGCGGCTGGAGGCCGAGGAGGCAGGCGCATGATCACGCTGCATCACTGCCCGCAAAGCCGCTCGATGCGGGTGCTCTGGCTGCTGGAGGAATTGGGCGTGCCCTACCGGGTGCAGCTACGCTCTTTCGACAAGAGCCTGCGCGCCCCGGAGTTCCTGAGCCTCTCGCCCGCAGGGCGGGTGCCCGCGCTCGAGATCGACGGCGAGCGGATGTTCGAAAGCGCCGCGATCATGGAATATCTCTGCGAGCGGTTCCCCGAGGCCGGGCTTGGGCCGTCTGCCGGGCGACATGGACCGCATGGCCTGGCTGGTCTGGCTGCATTTCGCGGAAACCATCAGCCAGCATCTGGCCGCCCTGACGCAGCAGCATATCCTGCTCTATGACGACGCGATGCGCAGCCCCATCGTGATGAAGCTGGAGGCGGCGCGGCTGACCAAGTGCTATGCGGCCATCGAGGCGCGGCTGAGCACCCCGATCGAGAACCGGGATCACCTGCTGACAAGCGGCTTTTCGGCCTGTGACATCGCCGTGGGGCAGGCGGTCTATCTGGGGCGGTATTTCGCGAAGACCGAGGGTTTTCCCGAGCTTGAGAAATGGATGGAGCGGATCACCGATCGCGACGGGTTCCGCGCGGCCCTGCCCAAGCCCGACCAGCCGCTGATCTACACGCAGCCCTTCTACCCGGCGTGGGAACAGGCGGCGGGGGCGGCACCATGAGTATTTGGGGCAAGATGAACAGGGGGCGCGGCCATGAGCGGGCGGGTCGAGATCTTCGAGGTCGGCCCGCGCGACGGGTTGCAGAACGAAAAGCGCGCCATCCCGACGGCACGAGAAGATCGCGCTGGTCGATTGCCTGAGCGGGGCAGGGTTCCGCCGGATCGAGGTGGCCAGTTTCGTCAGCCCCAAATGGGTGCCGCAAATGGCCGACAGCGCCGCGGTGCTGGCGGGGATCAGGCGCGCGCCGGGCGTGCGCTATGCGGCGCTGACGCCCAACATGAAGGGGCTTGAGGGCGCGCTGGCGGCCAAGGCCGATGAGGTGGCGATCTTCGGGTCGGCCTCGGAAGGGTTTTCCCGCGCCAATATCAACGCGAGCATCGCCGAAAGTCTGGAGCGCTTCGCCCCGGTGGCCGAGGCGGCAAGGGCGGCGGGGCTGCCGGTGCGCGGCTATGTCTCTTGCGTGACCGATTGCCCCTATGACGGGCCGGTGGCACCTGCGCAGGTGGCGCGGGTGGCGCGGGCGCTTTTTGCCATGGGCTGCTACGAGATCAGCCTTGGCGACACCATCGGGCAGGCCACGCCCCGAGACCATCGACGCCATGCTGGCCGCCGTGCTGGAGGAGGTGCCGGCCGCGCAACTGGCCGGGCATTACCACGACACGGCCGGGCGGGCGCTGGACAATATCGAGGCGTCGCTGGCGCGCGGGCTGCGGGTGTTCGACGCCGCCGTGGGCGGGCTTGGGCGGTTGCCCCTATGCGCCCGGCGCGGCAGGCAATGTGGCGACCGAGGCGGTGCACGCGCGGCTGGTCGCGCTGGGCTATGAGACAGGGCTGGACGCCGGGGTTCTGGCACAGGCAGCGGATATGGCGCGGGCCATGAGGGGGCAGGGATGAGCTATGAGACGATCGAGATCGAGACGGACGCACGCGGGGTGGCGACGCTCTGGCTGGCGCGGGCGGACAAGCACAATGCGCTCAGTCGGCGCAGATGATCGCCGAACTGACCGATGCCGCGCAGGCGCTGGGCGCGGACCCTGCGGTGCGCGTGGTGGTGCTGGCCGCGCGGGGCGTCACCTTCTGCGCGGGCGGCGATCTGGGCTGGATGCAGGAGCAGATGGCCGCCGATGCCGGACACGCGCGGGCGCGAGGCGGCGAAGCTGGCCTGGATGCTGCAGGCGCTGAACACGCTGCCCAAGCCCCTGATCGGCCGCGTGCAGGGCAATGCCTTTGGCGGCGGGGTCGGCATGGCCTCGGTCTGCGATATCGCCATCGGGGCTGACAGCGCGCTGATGGGCCTGACCGAGACGCGGCTGGGCCTGATCCCGGCCACCATCGGCCCCTATGTCTGCGCCCGCATGGGCGAGGCGCGGGCGCGGCGGGTCTTCATGTCAGGCCGCCGCTTCGATGCGGCCGAGGCGGTGGAGCTGGGCCTGCTGGCCCGCGCGGTGCCCGCCGATGCGCTGGATGCGGCCGTCGCGGCCGAGGTCGCGCCCTATCTGGACTGCGCGCCAGAGGCCGTGGCGCGCGCCAAGGCGCTGTTGCGCCACCTGGGTCCGGTGATCGACGAGGCCACCATCGCCCATACCATCAGCGAACTGACCGCCTGCTGGGAAGGCGAGGAGGCGCGCCGAGGGGATCGGCGCCTTCTTTGCCAAGCGCAAACCGCGCTGGCAGGGGTGACACCTGGCAGCGCGGCGCGGCCCAGAATCGCGCCGGGTCATGCCGCACTGCGGCAAAATCGGGCCAATGCGTTGAATATTCAGTCGTTATTTCACCGCCGCAGGCTGGCGAATTGCCGCATCATTCTGCGGCAGGCTTGGTATCCCATTGTATGCGCTGCCTTTTCCAGACAGGTTCAAAACAGCGAATATGACAGCCGCTCGGTTGACCCTGACCGGGGGCAGGAGTAAACCTGCGCGCAAACCTGTAGCCAGCAGATTGCGCCTTGATGCGCGAAAGGAGCCACTCTTGGAAGGGATGCTGCGAGAATATCTGCCGATCCTCGTCTTTCTGGCCATCGCCATCGGACTGGGCCTTGTCCTGATCCTGTCCGCCGTGATCATCGCCGTGCGCAATCCGGACCCCGAAAAGGTCAGCGCCTATGAATGCGGTTTCAACGCCTTCGACGATGCGCGGATGAAATTCGACGTGCGGTTCTACCTGGTGTCGATCCTGTTCATCATCTTCGACCTCGAGATCGCGTTCCTGTTCCCCTGGGCGGTGGCCTTCAAGGACATCAGCATGACGGGCTTCTGGTCGATGATGGTCTTTCTGGCCGTGCTGACCGTGGGCTTTGCCTATGAATGGAAGAAGGGGGCCCTGGAATGGGAGTGATGACAGGCGCCAACACCGCGGGCGGCGACCGCGAACATGCCACGCAGGCCCTGAATGCCGAACTGGCGGACAAGGGTTTCCTGCTGACCTCGACCGAGGACATCATCAACTGGGCGCGCACCGGATCGCTGCACTGGATGACCTTCGGTCTGGCCTGCTGCGCGGTCGAGATGATGCATACCTCGATGCCGCGCTATGACGTCGAACGCTTCGGGATCGCGCCGCGCGCCAGCCCGCGCCAGTCCGACCTGATGATCGTGGCGGGCACGCTGACCAACAAGATGGCCCCGGCGCTGCGCAAGGTCTATGACCAGATGCCCGAGCCGCGCTATGTGATCTCGATGGGCAGCTGCGCCAATGGCGGCGGCTATTACCACTACAGCTATTCGGTGGTGCGCGGCTGCGACCGGATCGTGCCGGTGGACGTCTATGTGCCGGGCTGCCCGCCGACGGCCGAGGCGCTGCTCTATGGTCTGATGCAGTTGCAGCGCAAGATCCGCCGCACCGGAACAATCGTCCGCTGATCCGCCTGGCCCCCGACGGGGCCTGCGGCACGCACCCAGAAGGAACGACAGAATGAGTGATGCGCTTGAACGAATTGGGACAGCATATCGCGGCCCGGCGGCCCGGATGCGTGCTGTCCTGGGATGTGAGCCATGACGAGCTGAACATGGATATCGCGCCCGCGAATATCGAGGATTTCGTCGAGTTCCTGAAGGTCGACCGCAACTGCCGCTTCTCGTCGCTGGTGGACATGACGGCGGTGGATTACCCCGGCCGGGAAAAGCGCTTCGACGTGGTCTATCACTTCCTGTCGATGTACCGGAACCAGCGCATCCGCCTGCGGGTCGCGGTGCGCGAGGACGAGATGGTGCCTTCGATCACGACTGTCCACCCCTCGGCCAACTGGTTCGAGCGCGAGGTGTTCGACATGTTCGGCATCCTCTTCTCGGGCCATCCCGACCTGCGCCGCATCCTGACCGACTACGGCTTTCGCGGCCATCCGCTGCGCAAGGATTTCCCGACCACCGGCTATACCGAGGTGCGCTATGACGAGGCGCAGAAGCGCGTCGTCTATGAGCCGGTCAATCTGGTGCAGGAATACCGCCAGTTCGATTTCATGAGTCCCTGGGAAGGGGCGCAATACATTCTTCCGGGTGACGAGAAGAAAGAGGGGGCGAAGTGATGGACGGCTCCAAGGGCTTCAACGACGCCCAGACGGGCGAGCAGAAGATCCGCAATTTCAACATCAACTTCGGCCCGCAGCACCCTGCCGCGCACGGTGTGCTGCGTCTGGTGCTGGAGCTGGACGGCGAGATCGTGGAACGCTGCGATCCGCATATCGGCCTGCTGCACCGTGGCACCGAAAAGCTGATGGAAAGCCGGACCTACCTGCAGAACCTGCCCTATTTCGACCGGCTGGATTACGTGGCCCCGATGAACCAGGAACATGCCTGGTGTCTGGCCATCGAAAAGCTGACCGGGGTGGAGGTGCCGCGCCGCGCCAGCCTGATCCGGGTGCTCTATTCCGAAATCGGCCGCATCCTGAACCATCTGCTGAACGTGACCACGCAGGCGATGGATGTGGGCGCGCTGACGCCGCCGCTCTGGGGCTTCGAAGAGCGCGAGAAGCTGATGATCTTCTACGAGCGGGCCTGTGGCGCGCGTCTGCACGCGGCCTATTTCCGGCCCGGCGGCGTGCATCAGGACCTGCCCGATGATCTGCTGGACGATATCGACACATGGGCCGTGGAATTCCCCAAGCTGCTGGCCGATATCGACGGTCTGCTGACGGAGAACCGCATCTTCAAGCAGCGCAACTGCGATATCGGCGTGGTGACCGAGGAAGACATCCAGAACTTCGGCTTCTCGGGTGTCATGGTGCGCGGATCGGGCCTTGCCTGGGACCTGCGCCGTGCGCAGCCCTATGAATGCTATGACGAATTCGACTTCCAGATCCCCGTGGGCAAGAACGGCGACTGCTATGACCGCTATCTCGTCCGGATGGAGGAGATGCGCCAGTCCACCAGCATCATCCGTCAGGCCATCGCCAAGCTGCGCGTGGAAAAGGGCGACGTGATGGCGCGCGGCAAGATCACGCCGCCCAAGCGCGGCGAGATGAAGACCTCGATGGAGGCGCTGATCCATCACTTCAAGCTCTACACCGAAGGCTTCCACGTGCCCGCCGGTGAGGTCTATGCGCGGTCGAGGCACCCAAGGGCGAATTCGGCGTCTATCTGGTGGCCGATGGCACCAACCGCCCCTACCGCGCCAAGCTGCGCGCGCCGGGCTATCTGCATCTTCAGGCGATGGATCATATCGCGCGCGGCCACCAGCTGGCCGATGTGGCGGCGATCATCGGCACCATGGATGTTGTCTTCGGGGAGATTGACCGTTGAAGAACCTGACCCGTATTAGCGCGCTTCTCCTTGGCGCTGGCCTGTTCCTGTCCGCCTGCGCCGTGCCGCCGCAGGGCACCAATGCGCAGGACATCGCCAATTACGAGGCGGCCGTGGCCAGCATCGGCTGCTCGCTTGTGACCGAACCTGACTATCTGGCCGTGGGCCTGCAGACGGGCCTCAGCCGCGAACAGCTGCTGGCGATGACCCAGTATCAGCTGACCGCCCGCCGCGCCGTAAGCCTGCCCGAGGGCGGGATCAAACTGACCACCGGAGTCTGTGCCTGATGCTTCGCCGTCTCTATCACGATCAGCCTGCGGACTTTGCCTTCACGCCCGCCAACCGGGCCTGGGCCGAAGCGCAGATCACGAAGTATCCCGAAGGGCGTCAGGCCTCGGCGATCATCCCGCTGCTGTGGCGCGCGCAGGAGCAGGAGGGCTGGCTGACCCGGCCCGCGATCGAATATGTGGCCGACATGCTGGGCATGGCCTATATGCGGGCGCTGGAAGTGGCGTCGTTCTACTTCATGTTCCAGCTGCAACCCGTCGGCTCGGTCGCGCATATCCAGATTTGCGGCACCACGTCCTGCATGATCTGCGGCGCCGAGGATCTGGTGGCCGTCTGCCGCGAAAAGATCGCGGACAAGGCGCACACGCCTCAGCGCCGATGGCAAGTTCAGCTGGGAAGAGGTGGAATGCCTCGGCTCCTGCGCGAATGCGCCGATGGCGCAGATCGGCAAGGATTACTACGAGGACCTGACCGCCAAGCGGCTGGCCGAGATCATCGACGAACTGGCCGCTGGCAAGGTGCCGGTGCCGGGTCCGCAGAACGGGCGCTATGCGTCCGAGCCGCTCTCGGGTCTGACCAGCCTCAAGGACATGGACAGCGGCAAGACGCAGTATAACGCCTCGGTGCAACTGGCGGTGGACATCGGCGATACCGTCAAGCGCATCGATGGCACCGAAGTGCCGCTGACCGCGCCATGGCAGGGCAAGGCTGCCAAGGAAACGCCCCGTGCGCCCAAGGCACCTGCCGCCAAGGCCCCCGTGCCGGATGAGGCCGAAAAGATCGCCAAGCCGCCGGTCAAGCCCGCCGCCACGCCGTCTCCCGCCGCCGGAACGAGCGGCCAAAGCCCAAGACGATGAAGGCACCGCGCAAGGCCGGGGCGGACGATCTCAAGCTGATCAAGGGCGTCGGTCCCAAGCTCGAGGCGCTGCTTCACAAGATGGGCTTTTTCCATTTCGACCAGATCGCCAAGTGGACCGCCGCCGAGGTCGCCTGGGTCGATGAGAACCTTGAAGGCTTCAAGGGCCGCGTGACCCGTGACGACTGGGTTGCGCAGGCGGCCGTGCTGGCCGAAGGGGGCGAGACTGAATTCTCCAACCGTGCTAAGAAGGGCGAGGTCTGAGCAAGGACCGACCGGATAGTGGAAAGGAGTTGGAACGATGGGTGAGCCGATGAAAAATACCAGTTGCCAGATTGCCTGTTGGGCGATCGGTGCAGCTGCGGGCTTCGTGGCCTTCGTCATGTTGATGGCGCTGGGCGGCTGGGGCTTCATTCAGGCGGTGTTCATGGCTGGCGTCGTGTTCGCCGTGCTGGGTGGTCTGCTGTCATGGATCCTGTGCAAGCCGCTTCCCGCGCTGGGCGAGATCAGGGCCGGCATGGAAGAGCTTGACGCGACACCCGCCGCCACGGCCGAGACCGCCGCGGCACCCGTCGCACCTGCGGCCGCCACGCCTGCACCCGCCGCCACGGCTACGCCCGCTGCTGCGGCACCTGTCGCGGCCGCCGCCGCACCTGCGGCCGAGGTGAAGTCCGACACGCTGCTGGACGGCGAAGAGGAACTGGCGCACCGCAAGGCAAGCTGGACCTATCAGGCCGAGGCCGCGCCCGAACCGGCCAAAGCCCCGAAGGCCAAGGCTTCCAAAGCCAAAGCCCCCAAGGCCAAGGCAAAAGCCAAGCCCAAGGCACCTGCCGCAGAGGCGCCTGCTCCGGCCGGCGCGACAGCGGGCGCCAAGCCCGCGACCTTGAAGGCGGCGCGGGGCGGCAAGGCGGACAACCTCAAGGAAATCAAGGGTGTCGGCCCCAAGATGGAAGCGATGCTGCACGGGATGGGCTTCTACCATTTCGACCAGATCGCCGCCTGGACGGCAGCCGAGGTCGCCTGGGTCGATGAGAACCTCACCGGCTTCAAGGGACGCGTCAGCCGCGACAACTGGGTTGACCAGGCGAAGATCCTGGCCAGCGGTGGCGAGACGGAATTCTCGAAACGCGTCGAGGACGGCGACGTCTACTGATGCCGCGCCACGGTAACCGGAACAGGACATGACACGGGAACGGGATACGGAACTGGCACGCAAGGGACGCTTGGCCGCGATGATCATCGCGGGCACGGCCGTGTTCTGGGTTCTGGCGATCCTGCTGGGCGGGCAACTGGGCCTGACCCAGCGCACCCGCGCCCTGTTCGATCTGATGGCCCTGGCGGGGTTCGTCTGGGCTGTCGTGATAATTTTTCAAATCTGGCGCCTGCGCCAGAGTGACAAGGGATAGCTGTGATGCTGAAGGATCAGGACCGCATCTTCACCAACCTCTACGGCATGCATGACCGCACGCTGAAAGGGGCGCATGGCGCGTGGTCATTGGGATGGCACGGCGGGTATCCTGCAGAATGGGCCGCGACTGGATCATCAACCAGATGAAGGCCTCGGGCCTGCGCGGTCGGGGCGGTGCGGGTTTCCCCACCGGCCTCAAATGGTCGTTCATGCCCAAGGAAAGCGATGGTCGCCCGGCCTATCTGGTGGTCAATGCCGACGAGTCCGAGCCCGGCACCTGCAAGGACCGCGAGATCATGCGCCACGATCCGCACACGCTGATCGAGGGCTGCCTGATCGCGTCCTTCGCGATGAACGCCCATGCCTGCTACATCTACATCCGCGGCGAATACATCCGCGAGAAAGAAGCCCTGCAAGCCGCCATCGACGAGGCCTACGAGGCCGGTCTGGTCGGCAAGAACGCCTGCAAGTCGGGCTGGGATTTCGACATCTACCTGCACCACGGCGCGGGCGCCTATATCTGCGGCGAGGAAACCGCGCTTCTGGAAAGCCTTGAGGGCAAGAAGGGGATGCCGCGCATGAAGCCGCCATTCCCGGCGGGGGCGGGTCTTTACGGCTGCCCCACCACGGTGAACAACGTGGAATCCATCGCGGTGGTGCCCACGATCCTGCGGCGCGGCCCGGAATGGTTCGCGGGCTTTGGCCGTCCGAACAACGCAGGCACCAAGCTCTTCGCGATCTCGGGCCATGTGAACAACCCCTGCGTGGTCGAAGAGGCGATGTCGATCAGCTTCGAGGAGCTGATCGAGACCCATTGCGGCGGCATCCGTGGCGGCTGGGACAACCTCAAGGCCGTGATCCCCGGCGGCTCCTCGGTGCCGATGATCCCCGGTGCCGCGATGCGCGATGCGATCATGGATTTCGACTACCTGCGCGAACAGCGCTCGGGCCTCGGCACGGCGGCGGTGATCGTGATGGACAACTCCACCGATGTCATCAAGGCGATCTGGCGTCTGTCCAAGTTCTACAAGCACGAAAGCTGCGGCCAGTGCACGCCCTGCCGCGAAGGCACGGGCTGGATGATGCGCGTGATGGACCGTCTGGTGAAGGGCGAGGCCGAGGTCGAGGAAATCGACATGCTGCTGGATGTCACCAAGCAGGTGGAAGGCCACACGATCTGCGCGCTCGGCGATGCGGCGGCCTGGCCGATCCAGGGTCTCGATCCGCCATTTCCGCGACGAGATCGAGGACCGGATCAAACACAAGCGCACAGGCCGCGTCAGCGCCGTGGCGGCGGAGTGATGGCGATGAACCTTCTCCAGAAGGCCTTCAACGGAGTTTTCAAGACCGACAGTGGCAGGTCTAAGGGTGTGACGTCACCACAAGGTGCCGTGCCCGAGGAGGCTGTGACCGAACCTCGGAACGACAGCGTCGACCCCTATCCCTATCGCGGTGACGACATCGCCGGAGATATCCGGAAGAAATATGGATTTTCCGGTGATCTTCTTGATATCTTCATGGGAATCGACGGGGCCATGGTGCACAAATGGCACCACTATATTCCGATCTATGACCGCTATTTTGCGCCATTTCGGGGCTCCGATGTGCGGTTTCTGGAAATCGGCGTGTCCAAGGGCGGTTCCCTGCAAATGTGGCGGCGCTACTTGGGGCCATCCGCGACCATCTTCGGCATTGATATCGATCCGGCCTGCGCTCGTTTCGACGGTCAGGCTGCGCAGGTGCGGATCGGTTCGCAGGACGATCCCGCGTTTCTGGCCAGCGTCATCGCCGAGATGGGCGGTGTCGATGTGGTTCTTGATGATGGCAGCCACGTCATGCAGCACATCCGCGCCTCTCTGCGGACGCTGTTTCCTGCGCTTCAGCAAGGCGGGCTATACATGATCGAGGATCTGCACACGGCCTATTGGCCGTCCTTCGGCGGCGGCTTCGGTCAGCAGGAGAACCTGTTCAACGATCTGCTTCCGATCATCGACGATATGCACCGACCCTATCATGGACATGGGAATCAACATGCGGCCACGGATGGGCAAGTCTCGGGGCTACATATCCATGACAGCATTCTTGTGCTTGAGAAGGGCCCGGTTTTCCCGCCGGTCTATTCGATGGTGGGCACAGAAGCGGGCAACGGGGTGCTGACCTGATGAGTATTTTCAAATCTTCTTCCGCTCTCAAGGGGCTTGCACTGGGCGCGGTGCTGGCGCTGGCTGGGTGTTCGACCATATCCAGCGTGACCGACCGGCTCACTGGCAGCAACAAGCAGTCATTCGACGGGCAGTTCTTCCGCGCCTCGCTGGCCTTTGACCGTGACGCCGCCGCCGACTTTGTGGTGCGCGTTCAGGATGCGGGCAAGTCTCTGGCCGGTGCCCGCGAGGCGGGCCGCTACGAGGCGACCAAGCATTGCATCGAATATTTCGGCAATTCGGCGGCGGTATGGCAGGTCGGACCGGACAGCCCCGACGAGGCGCTGGTGATCGACGGCGGCACGCTGGTTCTGACGGGGCGCTGCACGGGATGATTCAGGGTCGGATCATGACAGGTATGTCGGGGGGGCTGATATTGCATAGCAGCCCGGCCCCGACCCATCTGTGCGACAGAGGACGGGGGCAGTCTGCTGCTCGCCGCCCCGTCGGCATGGAAGGAGACATGACATGCGTGTGACCCTCTTCGGACAAAAGACCCTGATGGCGGGAATGCTGGCGCTTGTGCTGGCCACGCCCGTGATGGCGGCGGGAAAACCTGCCTTGCGTGATCTGCCGCAGATCGACGACCGGATGCTCTGGGTGGCCATCGCCCTCGAAATAAGCGACCGCTGCGAGACGATCGACCCGCGCACGATGCGCGGTCTGAGCTACCTGTGGAACATCAGGGCCGAGGCGCAGAAACTTGGCTACTCGAACGCCGAGATCAAGGCCTATGTGGACAGCGACGCCGAGAAGGCGCGGATGCGCGCGCGCGGCGAGGCCTATGTCCGCAGCAACGGCCTGAACCCCGACAATGACGCCGACCTGTGCAAGCTGGGTCAGGCGGAAATCGCGAAGGGCAGCCAGATCGGCGCCTTCCTGAGAATGAAGTGAGATCAAATGGCTGACCTACGCAAGATCATCATCGACGGGCACGAGGTCGAGGTCGACGGCGCGATGACCCTGATCCAGGCCTGCGAACAGGCCGGGATCGAGATGCCGCGCTTCTGCTATCACGAGCGGCTGTCCATCGCGGGCAACTGCCGGATGTGTCTGGTCGAGGTCGTGGGCGGCCCGCCCAAGCCCGCCGCCTCCTGCGCGATGCAGGTGCGCGATCTGCGCCCCGGCCCCGAAGGCCAGCCGCCGGTGGTCAAGACCAACAGCCCGATGGTCAAGAAGGCCCGCGAAGGCGTGATGGAATTCCTGCTGATCAACCATCCGCTGGATTGCCCGATCTGCGATCAGGGCGGCGAATGCGATCTGCAGGATCAGGCGATGGCCTACGGCGTCGATTTCAGCCGCTACCGCGAACCCAAGCGCGCGGCCGAGGATCTGGATCTGGGCCCGCTGGTCGAAACCCACATGACGCGCTGCATCTCCTGCACCCGCTGCGTGCGCTTCACCACCGAGGTCGCGGGCATCACCCAGATGGGCCAGACCGGGCGCGGCGAGGATAGCGAGATCACCTCCTATCTGGGCGAGACGCTGGACAGCAACCTGCAGGGCAACATCATCGACCTGTGCCCGGTGGGCGCGCTGGTCTGCAAGCCCTATGCCTTTACCGCGCGGCCGTGGGAGCTGACCAAGACCGAATCCATCGACGTGATGGATGCGCTGGGATCGAACATCCGCGTGGATACCAAGGGCCGCGAAGTGATGCGCATCCTGCCGCGCAACCATGACGGCGTGAACGAGGAATGGATTTCCGACAAGACGCGCTTCGTCTGGGACGGTCTGCGCCGCCAGCGTCTGGACACGCCCTATATCCGCGAAAACGGCAAGCTGCGCCGCGCCAGCTGGGCCGAGGCGCTGCGCGCCGCCGCCGCGGCGATGAAGGGCAAGAAACTGGCCGGTCTGGTCGGTGATCTGGTCCCGATCGAGGCGGCCTTTGCGCTCAAGCAACTGATCGAAGGGCAGGGCGGCCATGTCGAATGCCGCACCGATGGCGCGAAGTCTGCCCGTCGGGCAACCGCTCGGCCTATGTCGGCACCGCGGCGATCGAGGATATCGATACCGCCACGGAGATCCTGTCTGATCGGCACGAACCCGCGCGACGAGGCGCCGGTGCTGAACGCGCGCATCCGCAAGGCATGGACACGCGGGGCCAATGTGGCGCTGATCGGCGAGGCGGTCGATCTGACCTATGACTACGACCATCTGGGCACCGACCGCGCGGCGCGGCTGTCGCAAGGCCAAGGCCGCCCGAAGGCACGCATCGTCATCGTCGGGCAGGGCGCGCTGCGCGAGGCGGATGGCGAGGCGGTTCTGGCCGCGCGATGCATGGCGCTGTCGGGCCGGATGCTGGTGCTGCACACCGCCGCCGGCCGCGTGGGCGCGATGGATGTGGGCGCCGTCACCGAAGGCGGGATGCCGCGGCCATCGACGGGGCCGAGGTGATCTACAACCTGGGCGCCGACGAGGTCGAGATCGCGCCGGGTGCCTTCGTGATCTATCAGGGCAGCCACGGCGACCGCGGCGCGCATCGCGCCGATATCATCCTGCCGGGTGCCGCCTATACCGAGGAACAGGGCCTGTTCGTGAACACCGAAGGCCGCCCGCAACTGGCGCTGCGCGCGGGCTTCGCGCCGGGCGAGGCCAAGGAAAACTGGGCGATCCTGCGGGCGCTGTCGGCGGAACTGGGCGCGACGCTGCCCTTTGACAGCCTGGCGCAACTGCGCCAGGCGCTGGTCGCGGCGCATCCGCATCTGGGCGATGATCGACGAGGTGCCCGAAAACGACTGGACCCCGCTGGCGCACGGCACGCTGGGCAAGGCCGATTTCCGCAATGCGATCGCGGATTTCTACCTGACCAACCCGATCGCCCGCGCCAGCCAGCTGATGGCCGAGCTGAGCGCCGGAATGCAAGGCGCGCGGACAGAAGGCACTGGCGGCGGAGTGATGACAGCAGCGCGCGATCATATCCGCCGCAGCCCTGGCATCGGGCGCGGGCCTTCTTGCCGGGTGCGATGACGCCGCCGCCCGAGGTGGCCCGCTTTCGCGCCCGCCTACGACGGCGTCGAGACCCGGCTGCTGGACGGCGATCTGGTGAACTTCCACGTGGCGATGCGCGGCGCGCGCGACCGTGAGGATGTGGCCGCCTATGCCGAATGCGCGGCGGCGCAATACGCGCTGATCCGGGGCTATGGTTTTGCGCGACATTTGCGCACAAATGTGACGGAAGAGGGTGGCCTTTGGCGCGGAGATGCGGTTTACACCATCTCGGCCGCAGCTGCCCCGCGGGTTGCAGACGATCGACGCCGAAGTCGTCGTGGCGCATTGCGCGGAAAACGGAATACCGACGGTGTGAGGACCAATGGCTGACTTCTTTACAACCCCGCTTGGGATCGCAGTGTCTATCTGGTGGCGCAATCCCTGGCGGTGCTGTGGCTTCGTGATGATCAGCCTGCTGTTCCTCGTCTACGGCGACCGCAAGATCTGGGCCGCGGTGCAGATGCGGCGCGGTCCGAACGTGGTGGGCGCTCTTCGGCCTGCTGCAGACCGTGGCCGACGCGCTGAAATACGTGGTCAAGGAAGTCGTGATCCCGGCGGGCGCGGACAAGACCGTGTTCATGCTGGCGCCGATGACCAGTTTCGTGCTGGCGATGATCGCCTGGGCGGTGATCCCGTTCAACGACGGCTGGGTGCTGTCGGATATCAACGTCGCCATCCTCTATGTCTTCGCCGTCTCCTCGCTCGAGGTCTACGGCGTGATCATGGGCGGCTGGGCGTCGAACTCGAAATACCCGTTCCTCGGCTCGCTGCGGTCCGCCGCGCAGATGATCTCCTACGAGGTCTCCATCGGCCTGATCATCATCGGGGTGATCATCTCGACCGGGTCGATGAACTTCGGCGACATCGTGCGCGCGCAGGATGGGGATTACGGCTTCTTCAGCTGGTACTGGCTGCCGCATTTCCCGATGGTGTTCCTGTTCTTCATCTCGGCGCTGGCCGAAACCAACCGCCCGCCCTTCGACCTGCCCGAGGCGGAATCCGAACTGGTGGCGGGCTATCAGGTGGAATATTCCTCGACGCCGTTCCTGCTGTTCATGGCGGGCGAATACATCGCCATCTTCCTGATGTGCGCGCTGATGATCGCTGCTGTTCTTCGGCGGCTGGCTGTCGCCGATCCCCGGCCTGCCGGACGGGCCGCTGTGGATGGTCGGCAAGATGGCGTTCTTCTTCTTCCTCTTCGCGATGGTGAAGGCGATCACGCCGCGCTACCGCTACGACCAGCTGATGCGGATCGGCTGGAAGGTGTTCCTGCCGATGTCGCTGGCCTGGGTGGTGATCGTGGCATTCCTCGCGAAATTCGAACTGTTCGGCGGCGTCTATGCCCGCTGGGCGATTGGGGGCTGATATGACACAGATCGACTATACCCGCGCGGCGAAATACTTCCTGCTGTCGGACTTCTTCAAGGGCTTCAAGCTGGGGCTGAAGTATTTCTTCGCGCCCAAGGCCACGCTGAACTACCCGCATGAAAAGGGCCCGCTGCCCCGCGTTTCCGCGGCGAACATGCGCTGCGCCGCTATCCCAATGGCGAGGAACGCTGCATCGCCTGCAAGCTGTGCGAGGCGATCTGCCCCGCGCAGGCGATCACCATCGACGCCGAACCGCGCGATGACGGCAGCCGCCGCACCACGCGCTATGACATCGACATGACCAAATGCATCTATTGCGGCTTCTGCCAGGAGGCCTGCCCGGTGGATGCCATCGTCGAAGGCCCGAATTTCGAATTCGCCACCGAGACCCGCGAAGAGCTGTTCTACGACAAGGCCAAGCTTCTGGAGAACGGCGACCGCTGGGAAGCCGAGATTGCCCGCAACCTCGAACTGGATGCGCCCTACCGATGACCGATGCAAAAACCCCTTCGAGCTGATGATGCAGCAGGCGCAGGAGATGGCCAAGGCCTTCAATCCCGGCGCATGATCCTCTTTCGACCCCAAGGGGTTCGAGAAGATGTGGCCGACGATGCCCAAGGACGCCATGGAAATGTGGTTCGGCAAGGGCATCAACAAGGACGGGCTGGACGCCAAGACGCGGCTGCTGCTGACGCTGGCCGGGCTGACCATGCAGGGCGCGCAAGGCGAGAGCGCAGATCCGCCATGACCGTGCGCCATGCGCTCGAGGCCGGGGCCACCAAGGAGGAAATCGCCGAGACCATCGCCCAGATGTCGATGTTCGCCGGTATCCCCTCCATGACCCGCGCGATGGAACTGGCGCGCGAGGTCCTGGACGAGACGAAGAGGATGACAAGTCATGACCATGATCGCCTTTGCCTTCTACCTCTTCGCACTCTGCGCGCTGGCGGGGGGCCTGTTCACCGTGATCAGCCGCAACCCGGTGCATTCGGTGCTCTGGCTGATCCTGGCCTTCCTGTCCGCGGCGGGGCTGTTCGTGCTGCTGGGCGCGGAATTCGTCGCGATGCTGCTGATCATCGTCTACGTGGGCGCGGTGGCGGTGCTGTTCCTGTTCGTCGTGATGATGCTCGACGTGGATTTCGCCGAGCTGAAGGCGGAGATGGCGCAATACATGCCGCTGGCCTTGCTGATCGGCGTCGTGCTGCTGATGCAGCTGTCGCTGGCCTTCGGCGTCTGGCAGACGTCGGACGGGGCCGATGGCCGCGCGCGCATGCGGTGATGCCCGACGGATATGCACAACACCGCCGCGCTGGGGCTGCTGCTCTATGACCAGTATTTCCTGCTGTTCCAGTTGTCGGGTCTGATCCTGCTGGTGGCGATGATCGGCGCGATCGTGCTGACGCTGCGCCACCGCACGGACATCAAGCGCCAGAACGTGCTGGCGCAGATGTAGCGCGATCCGGCCAAGGCGATGGAACTGAAGGACGTGAAACCGGGGCAGGGCCTCTGACGGCCCGGTCACGACCGCCCGCCACGGGCAAATGATACATGCCGGGCGCAAGGCCCGGCCAAATGAAGAACCGAGGGACGACATGATTGGCTTGAACATTACCTGACGGTGGCGGCGGCGCTGTTCGTCATCGGGATCTTCGGGCTCTTCCTGAACCGCAAGAACGTGATCATCCTGCTGATGTCGATCGAGCTGATGCTGCTGTCGGTGAACATCAACCTGGTCGCCTTCTCCAGCTTTCCTGGGCGATCTGGTGGGGCAGGTCTTCACCCTGTTCGTGCTGACCGTCGCCGCCGCCGAGGCCGCCATCGGCCTTGCGATCCTTGTCTGCTTCTTCCGCAACCGCGGCACGATCGCGGTGGAAGATGTCAACGTGATGAAGGGCTGAGACCATGGAAACGATCATCCTCTTCGCCCCGCTGGTCGGGGCTCTGATCGCGGGTTTCGGCTGGCACATCATCGGCGAGACGGCGGCGCAGTGGGTGACCACCGGCCTGCTGTTCCTGGCGGCGCTGCTGTCCTGGATCGTGTTCCTGACCTTCGACGGCGTCACCACGCAGGTCGAGATCCTGCGCTGGATCGAAAGCGGCAGCCTCAGCACCGACTGGGCGATCCGGCTGGACCGTCTGACCGCGATCATGCTGATCGTGATCACCACCGTGTCGGCGCTCGTGCATCTCTATTCCTTCGGCTACATGGCCCACGATCCGCAGTGGAAGGACAGCGAGAGCTACAAGCCGCGCTTCTTCGCCTATCTGTCCTTCTTCACCTTCGCGATGCTGATGCTGGTGACGGCCGACAACCTCTTGCAGATGTTCTTCGGCTGGGAAGGCGTGGGCGTCGCCTCCTACCTGCTGATCGGGTTCTACTACCGCAAGCCCTCGGCCAATGCCGCCGCGATCAAGGCCTTCGTGGTCAACCGGGTGGGCGATTTCGGCTTCGCTGCTGGGCATCTTCGCGCTGTTCTTCCTGACCGACAGCATCCACTTCGACGACATCTTCGCCATGGGCCCGCAACTGGCGGAAACGCAGCTCACCTTCCTGTGGACCGAATGGAACGCCGCGAACCTGATCGCCTTCCTGCTGTTCATCGGCGCGATGGGCAAATCGGCGCAGCTGTTCCTGCACACATGGCTGCCGGACGCGATGGAAGGCCCGACACCGGTGTCGGCGCTGATCCACGCGGCGACCATGGTGACGGCGGGCGTGTTCCTTGTCTGCCGCATGTCGCCGATCATGGAATACGCGCCCGAGGCGATGATGTTCGTGACCTTCGTCGGCGCGACCACCGCCTTCTTCGCCGCGACCGTGGGCCTTGTGCAGAACGACATCAAGCGCGTGATCGCCTATTCGACCTGTTCGCAGCTGGGCTACATGTTCGTGGCCGCCGGTGTGGGCGTCTATTCGGTGGCGATGTTCCACCTCTTCACCCATGCCTTCTTCAAGGCGATGCTGTTTCTTGGCGCAGGCTCGGTCATCCACGCGATGCACCACGAGCAGGACATGCGCAACTATGGCGGGCTGCGCAAGAAGATCCCCTATACCTTCTGGGCGATGATGATCGGCACGCTGGCCATCACCGGCGTCGGCATCCCGCTGACCTATATCGGCTTTGCCGGCTTCTTCTCGAAGGACGCGGTGATCGAAAGCGCCTATGCGGCGACAGCGGGCGGCTATGCCTTCTGGATGCTGGTGATCGCGGCGCTCTTCACCAGCTTCTACAGCTGGCGTCTGATGTTCCTGACCTTCTACGGCGAGCCGCGCGGCGACAAGCATACGCATGATCACGCCCATGAAAGCCCCATGGTCATGCTGATCCCGCTGGGCGTTCTGGCGCTGGGGGCGATCTTCTCGGGCATGGTCTGGTACAACAGCTTCTTCGGTCACACCGATACGGTCGCCAAGTTCTTCGGCGTCCCCTATGCCGAGGCCGAGGCCCATGGCGAGGAAGGGGCCGATCACGGCACCGCCGCCGCCGATGCCGGACATGGCGCCACCGATACGGCCCATGGCGAGGCCAAGGCCGAGGGCGAGCATCACTATGTCTTCACCGGCGCAGCCGGGCGAGGGGGCGATCCATCATGCGCCCCGACAACACCGTCCTGAACGATGCGCATGAAGTGCCGAAATGGGTCAAGTTCAGCCCCTTCATCGCGATGATCATCGGCTTCCTGACCGCCTTCTGGTTCTACATCGTGAACCCCGAACTGCCGCGCAAGCTGGCCGAGAGGCAGCGCCCGCTGTATCTGTTCCTGCTGAACAAATGGTATTTCGACGAGATCTATGACTTCATCTTCGTGCGCCCCGCGCGCTGGATCGGCGGCATCTTCTGGAAGCGCGGCGATGGCGATGTCATCGACGGCTCGATCAACGGCGTGGCGATGGGCATGATCCCGATCCTGACCCGTCTCGCAGGCCGCGCGCAGTCCGGCTACATCTTCACCTATGCCTTTGCGATGGTGATCGGGATCGTTGTCCTGGTCACCTGGATGACGCTCACCGGAGGGGCGGAATAATGGATAACCTTCTTTCCATCGTCACCTTCATTCCGGCGCTGGCGGCGCTGATCCTGGTCGTGTTCCTGCGCGGCGACGACGCGGCGGCCAAGCGCAACGCCAAGTGGCTGGCGCTGATCGCGACCTCGGTCACCTTCCTGTGTCGCTGTTCATCCTGCTGCAGTTCGACCCCGCCAACACCGGCTTCCAGTTCGTCGAAGAGCGCGACATGGCTGCTTGGGCCTGAACTACAAGATGGGCGTGGACGGGATCAGCGTCCTGTTCGTGCATGCTGACCACCTTCATGATGCCGCTGGTCATCGCGGCCTCCTGGGACGTGAACACCCGCGTCAAGGAATACATGATCGCCTTCCTGGTGCTGGAAACGCTGATGCTGGGCGTGTTCATGGCGCTGGATCTGGTGCTGTTCTACCTGTTCTTCGAGGCCGGTCTGATCCCGATGTTCCTGATCATCGGCATCTGGGGCGGCAAGGCGCGCATCTATGCCAGCTTCAAGTTCTTCCTCTACACCTTCCTCGGCTCGGTGCTGATGCTGGTGGCGATGGTGGCGATGTTCTCGGATGCGGGCACCACCGATATTCCCACCCTGATGCGCCACAATTTCGGATCCGAGACGTTCAGCCTGCTGGGCATCCAGATCGTCGGCGGCATGCAGACGCTGCTGTTCCTGGCCTTCTTTGCCAGTTTCGCGGTCAAGATGCCGATGTGGCCGGTCCATACATGGCTGCCCGATGCCCACGTGCAGGCGCCGACCGCCGGGTCGGTCGTGCTGGCCGCGATCCTGCTGAAGATGGGCGGCTACGGCTTCCTGCGCTTCTCGCCTGCCGATGTTCCCGGTCGGGTCCGAGGTGATGACGCCGCTGGTCCTGTGGATGTCGGCCATCGCCATCGTCTACACCTCCTGGTCGCGCTGGTGCAGGAGGACATGAAGAAGCTGATCGCCTATTCGTCCGTCGCCCACATGGGCTATGTCACCATGGGCATCTTCGCGGCCAACCAGCAGGGGATCGACGGCGCGATCTTCCAGATGATCAGCCACGGCTTCATCTCGGGCGCGCTGTTCCTCTGCGTGGGCGTGATCTATGACCGGATGCACACGCGCGAGATCGACGCCTATGGCGGTCTGGTGAACCGGATGCCGGCCTATGCGCTGATCTTCATGTTCTTCACCATGGCGAATGTGGGCCTGCCGGGCACATCGGGCTTCGTGGGCGAATTCCTGACGCTGATCGGGATCTTCCAGGTCAACACATGGGTGGCGCTGGTGGCCAGTTCGGGCGTGATCCTGTCGGCGGCCTATGCGCTCTGGCTCTACCGCCGGGTGGTGCTGGGCGACCTGATCAAGGAAAGCCTGAAGTCGATCACCGACATGACCCGCCGCGAAAGGGCGATCTTTGCGCCGCTGGTGGTGATGACCCTGCTCTTGGGCGTCTACCCCGCCCTGGTGACCGATATCATCGGCCCCTCGGTCGAGGCGCTGATCGCCGAATATGACCTTGCCCGTGTCGAGGGGACCACCCTCCACATGCTGGCGCAGAACTGAACGGAGCGCTGAGAGATGATCCAGGCTGATCTGTCCATTATCCTGCCGGAAATCCTGCTGTCGCTCTATGCGATGGCGGCGCTGCTGTTCGGGGTCTACACGACCAAGGACAAGGTGGCCCCGCTGCTGACCTGGGTGACTGCGGCTGTCTTCGTGCTGCTGGCCGCCTGGATCGGGCTGAACGGGGAAGGCAGCAACGTCGCCTTCAACGGCATGTTCCATGACGACGGCTTCGCGCGCTTCGCCAAGGTGACGATCCTGCTGTCCGCCGCCGCCGTCCTGCTGATGAGCCAGGACTACATGGAGCGGCGCGGTCTGCTGCGGTTCGAATATCCCATTCTGGTATCGCTGAGCGTCGTGGGCATGATGGTGATGGTCAGCGCGGGCGACCTGATGGCGCTCTACATGGGGCTCGAGCTGCAATCGCTGGCGCTTTACGTCGTCGCATCGCTGCGCCGTGACAGCCTGAAATCGACCGAAGCGGGCCTGAAGTACTTCGTCCTCGGCGCGCTGTCCTCGGGCCTGCTGCTCTATGGCGCGTCGCTGGTCTATGGCTTTGCGGGCACCACGCTGTTCTCGGGCATCATCGCGACGGCGGGAACGGGCGACATGTCGCTGGGCCTGCTGTTCGGTCTGGTCTTCGTGATGTCGGGCCTTGCCTTCAAGGTCTCGGCCGTGCCCTTCCACATGTGGACGCCGGACGTCTATGAAGGCTCGCCCACGCCGGTCACGGCCTTCTTCGCCACCGCCCCCAAGGTGGCCGCGATGGCGCTCTTTGCCCGCGTGCTGCATGACGCCTTTGGCGGGGCCACCGGCGACTGGCAGCAGATCCTTGCGCTGCTGTCGGTGCTGTCGATGTTCCTCGGCGCGATTGCCGCCATCGGGCAGCGCAACATCAAGCGTCTGATGGCCTTTTCCTCGATCGCCCATATGGGCTATGCGCTGATGGGTCTGGCGGCGGGCACGGTGTTCGGCGTGCAGGCGATGCTGGTCTATATGGCGATCTATGTGACGATGAACGTCGGCACCTTCGCCTTCATCCTGTCGATGGAAAAGGACGGCCAGCCCGTCACCGACATCGCCGCGCTGAACATGTATGCCAAGCGCGAACCGGGCCGGGCACTGGCCATGCTGATCCTTCTGTTCAGCCTTGCAGGCGTGCCGCCGCTGGTGGGCTTCTTCGGCAAGTTCTACGTGCTGCGCGCCGCCTATGACGCGGGCCTGGCCTGGCTGGCGATTGCCGGTGTGATCGCCTCGGTGATCGGGGCCTTCTATTACCTGCGCATCGTCTACTACATGTATTTCGGCGACGAGGGCGAGGAACTGGACGGCGGCAAATCCCCGGTGCTCTGGGCCTTCCTGATGGCCTCGGCGGGGGCGATGCTGTTCGGTGTCGTCAACCTCTTCGGGATCGAAGGCGCGGCGGCAGCCGCGGCGGCCACGCTTGTCAACTGACGCACGCCCTGCGGGCTGGCCGCAAGGCACGGCCCGCATCGTTCTGGCCGAGGTCGACAGCACCTCGAACGAGGCCGCGCGCCGGTTCGATACGCTGCAAGGCCCGACCTGGATACTGGCCCTGCACCAGACCGCCGCACGCGGACGGCGGGGCAGGGAATGGCGGCATCCTGCGGGCAATTTCGCGGCCACGCTTGTCCTGCCGGGACCGCTGGCCCCTGCAACGGCGGCCCTGCGGTCCTTCGTGACCTCGCTCGCGCTGCATGACGCCTTTGTCGCGGCCAGCGGGCGTCCCGGCAGCTTCGCCCTGAAATGGCCCAATGACGTGCTGCTGAACGGGGGCAAGGTGGCGGGGATCTTGCTGGAATCCATCGGGCCGCGCGGCGATGCGCTGGCGATCGGGATCGGCGTCAACCTCGCGCAGGCCCCCGATGCGGGGCAGGTCGAGCTCTCGGCAGTGCGGCCCGTGTCGCTCCTGTCCGAAACCGGGGCGGCCATCGACCCCGGGGATTTCCTCGATCTGCTGGCCCCGGCCTATGCCCGCTATGAGGCACAGTTCGCCACCTATGGGTTCGCGCCGATCCGCACCGCATGGCTGGACCGCGCCGCCCGTCTGGGCGAGACGATCACCGCGCGCCTTCCGGGCGAAGAGGTCACAGGACGCTTCGACACGGTGGACGAGCAGGGCCAACTTGTCCTATCAACGCCGCAAGGCCTGCGCCGCATCACTGCGGCTGATGTCTTCTTCTAGGGATCGCTGTCATGCTTCTGGCCATCGACTGTGGCAATACCAATACCGTTTTCTCGATCTGGGATGGTGAGCGGTTCCTCTGCACGCTGCGCACCTCGACCGAACATCAGCGGACGGCGGATCAGTATTACGTCTGGCTCAGCGCGCTGCTGAACCACAACAAGATCCCGATGGATATCAACGCGGTCATCATCTCCTCGACCGTGCCGCGCGTGGTGTTCAACCTGCGGGTCCTGGCGGATCGCTATTTCAACTGCCGCCCGCTGGTGGTGGGCAAGCCGGAATGCCTGTTGCCGCGCGCGCCGCGCGTGGATCAGGGCACGACCGTGGGGCCGGACCGTCTGGTCAATTCGGCCGGGGCCTATGACCGGCATGGCGGCAATCTGATCGTGGTCGATTTCGGCACGGCCACGACCTTCGACGTGGTCGATGATGACGGTGCCTATGTCGGCGGCGTGATCGCGCCCGGCGTGAACCTAGTCGCTTGAGGCGCTGCATATGGCCGCCGCCGCGCTGCCGCATGTGGACATCACCAAGCCGCAAGGCGTGATCGGCACCAATACCGTGGCCT
Organism: uncultured Alphaproteobacteria bacterium; assembly: GCA_963715835.1. Classification (GTDB taxonomy): domain Bacteria; phylum Pseudomonadota; class Alphaproteobacteria; order Rhodobacterales; family Rhodobacteraceae; genus Seohaeicola. Next base: position 236,031 of record CAVQSH010000002.1, read on the forward strand.
GCATGCAGTCCGGGATTTTCTGGGGCTATGTCGGCCTCGTCAAGGAAATCTGCTCAAGGATCAAGGCGGAACGCGACCGCGACATGCGCGTGATCGGCACCGGGGGGCTGGCCGCATTGTTCGGCGCCTCGGAAGAGCTGTTCGACAGGATCGAAGACGACCTGACCATTCATGGCCTGACGGTCATTCACCAATACAACAAGGACCAAGGCAACATATGAGCAGCAACAGAATGATCTACCTTCCCCTCGGCGGCGCCGGGGAGATCGGTATGAATTGCTATGTCTACGGATACGGCCCCAAGGACAAGGAACGCCTGATCGTCGTGGACGTGGGCGTGGCCTTTCCCGACATGGACGGCACGCCGGGCGTGGACCTGATCCTGCCCGACATCGCATGGCTGGAAGAGCGCAAGACCCAGATCGAGGCGGTGTTCATCACCCATGCCCACGAGGATCACGTCGGCGCCATCGGCCATCTGTTCGAGCGGCTGGGCGAGCCCAAGGTCTATGCCCGCGCCTTCACCTCGAATATCGCGCGCGGCAAGCTGGCGGAATACGGCTATTCCGACAAGGTGGTGAAGACCGTGTCGAAATGGCCCGAAACCGTGACGGCGGGGCCCTTCACCGTGGGTTTCCTGCCGATCTCGCATTCCATCCCCGAAAGCTCGTCGCTGGTGATCGACACGCCGGAAGGCCGCGTCATCCATACGGGCGATTTCAAGATCGACCACAACCCGCTGGTGGGCGAGGCCTTCGATCCCGACCTCTGGGCCAGCGTGGCCGAAGGCGGCGTCAAGGCGCTGATCTGCGACAGCACCAATGTGTTCAACGCGCATGAGGGCCGCTCGGAATCCACCCTGGGCCCCGCGATCGTCGAACTGATCGCCGCGCAGAAAGGGCTGGTCGTCGCCACGACCTTCGCCAGCAACGTCGCCCGCGTGAAAACGCTGGCCGATGCGGGCGAAGCGGCGGGACGCTCGATCTGCCTCATGGGCCGCGCGATGCGCCGGATGATCGAGGCCTCGATCGAGACAGGCGTGCTGACATCCTTTCCCAAGGTGGTCAGCCCCGAAGACGCGATGATGATGCCGCGCGACAATGTCATGCTGATCGTCACCGGCAGCCAGGGCGAACGCCGCGCCGCCAGCGCGCAGCTGGCCAATGGCAAGTATCAGGGCGTCGTGCTCAAGGAAGGGGACATGTTCCTGTTCTCGTCCAAGACGATTCCCGGCAATGAAAAGGGCGTCATCCGCATCATCAACCAGTTCAGCGAAATGGGCGTGGATGTGGTCGATGACAGCAACGGCAAGTATCACGTGTCCGGCCACGCCAACCGGCCCGACATCGAATACATGCAAAAGCTGGTCAAGCCGCAGATCGTGATCCCGATGCATGGCGAGCATCGCCACCTGCGCGAGATGGTCAAGATCGCCAAGGGCAACCGTTTCCAGTCGATCCTCGCCTCCAACGGCATGATCGTGAACCTCGGCGGCAACGAGCCTGCCGTGGCGGGCTATGTGGAAACCGGGCGCACCTATCTGGACGGCACCGCACAGGTCGGCGCGATGGACGGCATCGTGCGCGACCGTATCCGCATGGCGCTGAACGGGCATGTCACGGTCACCCTGATCCTCGACGACGAGAACGAGCCTTTGGGAGAGCCCTGGTGCGAGATCATGGGGCTGGCCCAGACCGGGCGGTCCCGTGCGCCGCTGGTCGATGTGCTGGAGGCCGATCTGGAACAGTTCATCAACCGCGCCTCGGAAGTGACGCTGGCCGATGATGACAAGCTGGAACAGCAGCTGAAGAAGATCGTCCGCCAGACAGCACTGGACGAGATCGGCAAGAAACCCGAAGTGACGGTGGTCATCAGCCGCCTGAGCGCCTGACACATCTTTCGCCCGCGTTCACCCTGTGACGCGGGCGAAGATCTTGCCGAAAAACGCCTCGCGCTCGGCCTGCGTCATCGCCTGCACCGGATACATCCGGCCTGACAGCAGCAGCGATGCGAACCCGTGCACCATGCTCCAACTGGCCATGACATCGGCCATGGCATCCGCATCCTCATAGGGCGAGACACCGCGCAGGCGGGATATGTCGCTGGCCAGATGATCGAATGAGGCTGCTGCGACCTTCTCCAGATCCGGGTCGCATGTATCGACCCTGTCCGACCCGAACATCAGCTTGAACAGCGCGGGCGAGGCGAGGGTGAAATCCAGATAACCCAGCCCCGAGGCGATCAGCAATGCCTTTGGGTCATCGCTCCGGCAGCTTGCCTGCCGCGCCTGCATCGCATCCAGAAAGCGTCGGAACCCTTCGGTCGCCAATGCCGCCAGCAGGCCCTGCGTGTCACCGAAGTGATGCGCGGGGGCCGAATGGCTGACACCCACTTCGCGCGCGACGCGGCGCAGGGAAAACCCTTCGATTCCCGTTTCGGCCAGAACGGATTCGGCGGCCGCCAGAAGGGCCGCGCGCAGATCGCCGTGATGGTAGGTTGTCTTTTCTTCCGTCATTTCATCCCTTTAATCCATGATCTGGACAGTGTCAAATTATAGTCTTGACAGTGTCCAGATGTGAATGGCACCTTTATCTTGTCATTGTCCAGATGAGGTAAGCCATGACCCCTGACAGCCTTTTCCAGATTGCCGGTCCGATCGCGATGGTCGGTTGGGCCTCTCTTGCACTGGCGCCGCTGGCGCCGAAATGGGCCGACCGGATCGGCGGGTACACGATCCCCGCGATCCTGTCGGTCGGATATGCCGCCGTGATCCTCGGCTACTGGTGGCAGGGGCAGGGCGGTTTCGACAGCCTGTCCAATGTGATGCTGCTTCTGTCCAACCCGTGGATGGCGCTGGCGGGCTGGGTGCATTTTCTGGCCTTCGATCTGTTCATCGGGGGCTGGATCACGCGAACCGCCCGCCGCGACGGTGTCCCGCATCTGCTTGTGCTGCCCTGCCTGCTGCTGACCTTCCTGTTCGGCCCGGTGGGTCTGGTCCTGTTCCTCTCCATCGGTGCGGCGCGCCGCGCCTTCACCCTTCGCGAAATCGAGGCCTGATATGACTGATGCAACCTTTTCCCCGCCCATGCCTGCCCTGACCCTGCGCAGCATGATCCCCGCCTTGTTCGGACCCGATCCGCGCCTTGCCATTCTTGGGGGCGTCCTGCTGTTCAGCATGATCCCGACGGGTCTTGCGATGCAGCTTGATCCGCGCCTCTTTCAGGGCGAAAGCATCTGGCTCAAACCCCTCAAGTTCGAATTCGCGCTGGCCGTCTACCTGCTCAGCCTTGCGTTCTTCGCGCGCTTCCTGCCCAACGGTATGCTGGACCGCCGCGCCTTGCGGATCTTTTCCGCTGTCGTGATCATCTGCGTGCTGGGCGAAATGGCCTGGATCGGCGGCGCGGCCATGTTCGGCACCGCCTCGCATTTCAACCTGTCCTCCCCGGTGATGGAGGGGATCTACGGCCTCATGGGGGTGTTCGCGGTGACGCTGACCTCGGCCAGTCTGGTTTACGGCATCGCGATCTGGCGCAATCCGGCCGGGTTGCCCGACAGGGCGCTGCGTCTGTCGGTGGCGCTGGGGCTGGTGCTGACCTTTGTGCTGACGGTGATCGTGGCGGGCTACATGTCCTCGCAGCCCGGCCATCTGGTCGGCGTGCCCGCAAGCGACGCGAGGGTGCCCCTGATGGGCTGGTCGCGGGAGGTGGGTGACCTGCGCCTGCCGCATTTCCTGGCGACCCATGCGATGCATGTGATCCCGCTGGGGGGTGTGCTGGCGGCGCGCCTGCTGTCGCCCAAGGCGGCGCTGCGCGCGGTCTGGGGCCTGTCAGCGGGCTTCGTGCTGATGACAATCGGGGCCTTTGTCATGGCGATCATGGGCGTGCCGGTCTTTCCGATCTGATCCTGACCATCGCCAGACAAGAAAAAACCCGCGCCGGGCGACCGGTGCGGGTTTTCCATGCGTGGTGCGGTCAGCGGATCAGCTGGTGCGACGCTCGTCAAAGCTCAGCGCGATGAAGCTGGGAAGGTGATCCCCCATGCCCACGACCTTGGGCCCGTTGTCGCGCCCGTTGTTGTTGCGCGAGCGGTCGCGGTCGCGACGGTCGTCCGAGCGGTTGTCGGTGCGGTTGTCGGAGCGATTATCCGACCGGCCTTCGGTGCGGCGATCCTCACGCGGGCGATCCTCGCGCGGACGATCTTCACGCGGGCGATCCTCACGGGCGCGGGTCTCGCTGCCGCGGTCTTCGCGGGGCTTCTCGTCACGGGGCTTGTCATCACGCGGCTTGGCTTCGCGGGCCGGAGCCGCCTCGGCCACCGCCTCCGCCTTGGGGGCGCTCTCGGCGGGGGCGGGCTTGTCACCTGCGGGTTTGTCGCCCGACCGGCTGCGCGAGGACCGCGAGCGGCTGCTGGACGACCGGCTGCGCGAGGAGGTGCCGCGCTCGGCGCTGTCACCCTCGTCATCCTTGGCCGGGGTGATCACACCCTCCAGCGGATTGGCAAGGCGCGGGATCTCGGTCTGCAACAGGCGTTCCACATCGGCGAAGTTCTTGTCGTCGCGCGGGGTGCAGATCATGATCGTGGTGCCAAGCTTGCCCGCGCGCCCGGTACGCCCGATGCGGTGGACATAATCCTCGGCATGGCTGGGCACGTCGAAGTTGAACACATGGCTCACGTTCGGAATGTCCAGACCGCGCGCCGCCACATCCGAGGCGACAAGGAATCGCAGCGTGCCATCGCGGAACCCGTCCAGCGTGCGCGTGCGCTGCGACTGCTCCAGATCGCCGTGGATCGGCGCTGCGTCATAGCCGTATTTCATCAGCGATTTCGCCACGATATCCACATCCGTCTTGCGGTTGCAGAAGATGATCGCGTTGCGGCATTTCTCGCCTTCGCTGTCGATCAGGGCACGCAGAAGCTGGCGCTTCTCGCTGGCTTCCTGATCCTTGCGGCTGCCCTTGAACATGACCACGCCCTGCGTGATCGTGGCCGAGGCGCTGGCCTGCCGCGCCACTTCCACCCGCTCGGGCGCGGACAGGAAGGTGTTGGTGATCCGCTCGATCTCGGGCGCCATGGTGGCGCTGAAGAACAGGGTCTGGCGCGTGAAGGGCGTCAGGCTGAAAATCCGCTCGATATCGGGAATGAAGCCCATGTCCAGCATTCGGTCCGCCTCGTCGACGACCATGATCTGCACACCGGTCAGCAGCAGCTTGCCGCGCTCGAAATGATCCAGAAGGCGGCCGGGCGTGGCGATCAGAACATCGACGCCACGGTCGATCAGCTGATCCTGTTCCTTGAAGGACACGCCACCGATCAGCAGCGCCTTGGTCAGCTTGTGGTATTTCGTATAGGTGTCGAAGTTCTCGGCCACCTGCGCCGCCAGTTCGCGGGTCGGGCACAGCACAAGGCTGCGCGGCATCCGTGCGCGCGCGCGACCCTTCGCCAGCAGCGTGATCATCGGCAGCGTGAAGCTGGCGGTCTTGCCGGTTCCGGTCTGGGCGATCCCCAGAACGTCGCGCCCTTCAAGCGCGGGCGGAATGGCCCCTGCCTGGATCGGGGTGGGGGTTTCGTACCCGGCATCCTCAATCGCCTTGAGGACCTTGGGGTCGAGTTTGAGATCAGAGAATTTTATCATGTGTATCCGTTGAGTACGGACACGTCACGGCCCGTTGCGTCTGATGGGGGTCGGGCCCCTCTGGCCCCGTGGTTATCCACATATGTGATCCCCGCGCAGGCCATAGCCTAAAGCGCGGCTGCGGTCAATGAGAGCAGGGATTGACGCCTTCTGGACCCGGTCTCACGCCTGCGGAAAGTGCCGTTTCACGGCCGCCTCAAGGTCAAGGACCGGGCGGCGCAGCAGTCCCTCTGCCTCGAGTGCGGCCAGATGGGCGGGGGTGGCGGTGCAGACCGCATCGAAAAAGCGGCGCAGACCACTCTCGCCATCCGCGTCATGGATCGCCTTGAACATCTCGTGCAGGGTCAGGCCACCCCGATCCACGGGCCGGTTCGGCTTCAGCTCGGCCCTGTAGCTGCCCTTGTCCAGCCGGTAGTGAAAGGCCGCGATGAAGGCCTCCCATGTCTTGGCATGCAGATGCAGCAGGTCCGTGCCGGTCAGCTCCTGTTGGCCGGGATTCTGCGCCTCGCCGACCAGGATGTTGTGGATGTTCACCTTCAGATCCGCGACGCCGGTGCGATAGAACAGCTTGCCCGCCACATGGCTGAGAAACCCGCCGTTCAGATGCGCGCCGTAATCGGGATAGAGCCGTTCGGTCTGCCGGTTGCGCGTGGCCCGGTCCAGCGCGCAGGCCTTGGCATGGAGCGGCTGATCCGCAGCGGTCGGGGCCAGCGCCTCGATCGGGCGGACACGGGCGCAGAAACAGGCCTCGGGCAGGGCGGCCAGCTGGCTGGCGACGGGCTGCGCGGGGATCAGGAATTCATCCACGTCGATATGCGCCAGCCAGTCCAGATCACCGGCGCGGCCATAGGCGTGGCGGGCGTTCTCGAACTGGCGCGACTGGTGCTTGGCGCGGCGCTTCATGCCGAGCGCGCGCCAATAGGCGTCATCCGTCAGCATGGGCCGTATCTTCGGGTGGGACTTGAGAATGTCGAATCCCGCCCGGTTGTCGTCATCCAGATAGACAAAGATCCGATGCGCGCCCAGATCAAGGTGATGGGCGGCAAAGGCCAGGATCGCCGGGACAGGTGCCTTGATGGTGGACACGATACCCCATTTCGGCAAGGTTTCCGCGTGAGACATGCCATTCAACCCTTTGGGATCGCGCCAAAAATACGCTTGATCTTGGCGTCATGATCCAGCGGCGCCCGCAGCAGCATCCCGCGCGCCTCCAGCGCCGCGGTCAGCCGTGCGTTGCCCTCGCAGACCTCGGCGAAGAAGGCGCGCAGGCCATGCTCGCCATCCTCCTCCTGCAAGAGGGCGAGGATATCGTGCAGGCCCAGAACCTCGTCATCGGTCTTGCGATAGGACCCTTGCGTCAGACGGAATTCCAGATGCCGCTGGAACGTCTGCCAGTCGGGCGCATGGGCATGGCCAAGCCTCACCTCGGGCAGGGCCATGCGGTTGCTGGCCGGATGCCCGTTCAGCAGCAGCGCATGCAGGCCGAAGCGGACCCCCTGCAGGCCGCAGCGTGCGATCAGCTTGCCCTCGCGGTGGCTGATGAACCCGCCGCGCAGATGGCCGCCGAAATTGGGATAGACATCCTCCAGCACCGCCTTCTCCTGACCCGCATCGGCCGGGGTCAGCTTGAACAGGTCGGTGGTGCCGGCCAGCAATTCGGCCGGTGGCAGATGCACGGCAGCGATATCGGCGGGCAGGGCGGCCAGCCTGTCCTTGAAGCCCTCTGGCGCCAGGATGAATTCATCCACGTCGATATGGGCCAGAAAATCCAGATCGCTCTGCTGATAGGTCTGCGTGGCGATCCAGGCCTGCCGCAACTGATGCGTCTTCATGCGGGGTTTCTTCTGACCGGCCCACCAGGCGGCTGTCGCAGGTCGTGACCGCGATGCCCGGATGGCGCGCCAGAAAATCCAGCACCTCGGGCTGCGGTTCGTCCAGATGCAGATGTATCCGGTCCGCGCCCATGTCCAGATGATGCGCGGCGAAAGCGGCGATCCGCGCCAGCGGGGCCTTGACCAGCGATACCGTGCCCCAGCGCAGCGTTGCGGGGTCGGTCTTGACGGCACGGGCAGGCACCGGAATGTGCTCTGCCGGGGCGGCATGGCCGCGCTTGGGGCGCACACCTTCCGCCTTCTGCGCCTTCTCGCGCTGGCGGCGCATCAGCCGCAACCGGCGAAACACCGTGCGATCATCCGCGATCAGCAGTTCCAGCAGATGCCGCGCCAGCGGTGCCAGCACCGGATCGGTGCCCGCATCCTGCCACATGCGCCCCAGCATGTTCACATCCAGCCCGCCGCCACCCAGCGCATAGGTATCCATCTGCAACGCCAGCGGTGTCTGTGGCCGTTTCGCCCAGGCAAAGGCCTCATCCGGGAGGGGCGCCCGAATAGAGCCGCTCTGTCTCGTAAAGCTTCATCATCCCGAACATCAGGCTCAGGGACTGCCCGACCCGCCGCTGCACCTCGGTCGCGCCGTGATCGCCGAACGTGGTGATCGCCGACACCAGCCAGCGCGCATCCAGCCGCGCCAGAAGCCAGTCCGATTCCTCGGCCCAGAGGCGCAGGAAAAGCGCCGCCGTATGCGGCGGCGCGCTGCGGCGGCGCAGATGGGCGATCAGCAGACCGTGCAGCAGCATGAGCTCGGGCAGGCCGTCGAACTCGTCCGACAGTTCTCGCAGCTTGCGGGCATAGGTGGAGCGTGATCCATCCACACCCGGCGCGCGCTTGTCGACCCGCGCGGTCTTGAGCGGCTCAAGATCCACATCCAGCGGGGGCAGGGCCTCGTCGCCCTCATAGGTGAACGGATCGCGCCGCCCCTCCATCTGCGTCAGGATGGCGTCGAAACCGCCGGGATAGGTGGGGGCACTGGTATCACTCATGCGGGCGAGAATGGTCAGACGCCGCGCGCCGCGCAAGCCCGCCAAGCCTCACCCGGCACAGATTGTCAGGGCCTGCGGCATGGCTGCCATGCCATGGCCGCGCGCGGGCCTGTCAGACCATCATTTCCTTGGTCGCGGTCAGTTTGACCTCCGGGTAGTCGCGCTCGATCCGGTCGATGTCCCATTGCAGCCGCGTCAGATAGACGATGTCGCCATCATGGTCATGCGCGATATGCTGCTTGTTCGCATTGACAAACTTTTCAACAGCTTGGCGGTCACCGTTCACCCAGCGGGCGGAGGTGAACTGCGACTGCTCGAACCGCACGGGCAGGCCGTATTCCAGCTCGATCCGGCTGGCCAGCACCTCGAATTGCAAGGCCCCCACGACACCCACGATGAAGCCCGACCCGAAGGCGGGCTTGAAGACCTTGGCGGCCCCTTCCTCGGCGAATTGCATCAGCGCCTTTTCCAGATGCTTGGCCTTCATCGGATCGCCCGCGCGACAGGTCTGCAACAGCTCCGGCGCGAAAGACGGGATGCCGGTCACGCGCAGCGCCTCGCCCTCGGTCAGCGTGTCGCCGATGCGCAACTGCCCGTGGTTGGGGATGCCGATGATATCCCCGGCCCAGGCCTCTTCCGCCAGTTCGCGGTCCGAGGCCAGGAACATCACCGGGCTGGTGATCGTCATCGGTTTCTTGCTGCGCACATGGGTCAGCTTCATGCCGCGAATGAAATGTCCCGAGGCCAGACGCACAAAGGCCACGCGGTCGCGATGCTTGGGGTCCATGTTCGCCTGAACTTTGAAGACAAAGCCGGAAACCGTTGGTTCTTCGGGAAGAATCATCGCGTGGCTCTGCCCGCTGCGGCTGCGGTTCCGGCCCCAGGTTGCCGATGCCGTCCATCAGTTCCTTGACCCCGAAGGAGTTGATGGCAGAGCCGAACCAGATCGGTGTCATCGTGCCTTCCTGCACCGCCTTGATATCCAGCGTGGGCAGCAATTCGCGGGCCATCTCGACCTCTTCGCGCAGCTTCTCCAGCAGGTCGGCGGGCACGTGTTCGGCCAGACGCGGATCGTCCAGACCGTCGATCTGCATCGAATTCCGCCACCACGTTGCGATCGGCGCGGTCCATCAGTTCCAGCCGGTCGCGCAGCATGTCATAGCAGCCGATGAAGTCGCGTCCCGTCCCGATGGGCCAACTGGCAGGCGTCACGTCGATCGCCAGATTCTCCTGGATCTCGTCGATGATATCAAAGGTATCGCGGCTTTCGCGGTCCATCTTGTTGCAGAAGGTCAGGATCGGCAGATCGCGCAGGCGGCACACCTCGAACAGCTTGCGGGTCTGGCTTTCCACACCCTTGGCCCCGTCGATCACCATCACGGCGGCATCCACCGCCGTCAGCGTGCGATAGGTATCCTCGGAAAAGTCCGAGTGGCCGGGCGTATCCACAAGATTGAAGCGGAAGTTGCGGAAATCAAACGACATTGCCGAGGCCGAGACCGAGATGCCGCGATCCTTCTCCATCTGCATGAAGTCCGACCGCGTGCGCCGCGCCTCGCCCTTGGCGCGGACCTGTCCGGCCATCTGGATCGCACCGCCGAACAGCAGGAACTTTTCGGTCAGAGTCGTCTTGCCGGCGTCGGGATGCGAGATGATCGCAAAGGTCCGGCGGCGGGCAATTTCAGGCGGAAGGGCGGGGCGGTTCGACGGGGTATCCAGCATGAGCGCGCGTATAGGCAGCGATGCGGCCGAAGGCAAGGAATTCAGGTGGCTGTCGCCTGTCCCGCGCCGACCCGCCTCCCGTCATCCCAGCGAGGCGCGGCGCAGCAGGGCGGCGGCATCGGGCAGGTTCAACAACCGTTCCGGCACTTCGAAATCCTCCAGCCCCGCCGCGTGGTGCGGATCAAGGGTCTTGCCCAGACGTTCGGCCAGATCGGCGGGCAGGGCCGGGCTGGTGCGCGAATCCAGCAGCAGGGTTTCTGCGGCGATCCCTTCGGCAAAGATGATCTGGTGGCGGTCGAACAGGATCTGGAAGTAATCCACGAATCCGCCCTGCTGGCGATAGACGCTGACCCCGTTGACCAGATGGCGCGCGCGCACCAGCACCTCGGCCCGCCCCGCGCCCAGCACGTCCGAGCGCTGATAGATGAACAGCCGGTGATCCGGGCTCACGATCAGATCATGGGCATTGTGCAGCGTGCCTGCGGTAATGACGATGGGCGTATGCTCCCCATGGGCGCGCAGGGTGGTCTGGCCGATCCACCTGATCTCCTGCGGGCCGTCGTCGCGGGTCAGGACGCGGTCGCCGGTGCGCAGATCCTCGATCCGGCGCTGCTCGCCCGAAGCCATGGTGATATGGGTGCCGCGTGTGAAGGACACGCAGGCGATCTCGGCCAGCCGGGTGCTGGCGCCCACCGTGTCGATGGTCACCAGCGTATAGCGTGTCTTGGGCCGCAGGGGCACCAGCGGCAGGGCGTGCACTTCGGACACATCGCCCCCGGCGTCCACCTCGACCAGAACAAGGATCTCGGCGGTGTCACCATCGGGCGACATGAAGGTCAGGCTGCTGTCAAGATGGATGACGGCGCCGGGCTGGCCTGCGGCGGTATCCTCGGCCACGCGGAACCGCGCCAGCCCGTCCGGATGCAGCGACAGCCGCCGCGTCCGCGCGCCTTTGACCAGCGCATAGATATCCCCGTGGATCAGATCGTCGGCAAAGGACAGCGCATCGCCCAGATTCGCCCCCGACACGACTTCGAGTGCGGCACCGGAAAGCACGGGCAGCGCAAAGGCAGTGCCGGACAGGGACGGGGGCTGGGTCGGTGTCATCATGGTCTGCGGCTCTGATCCAAACTACTCGTCAACACACATGCGGGACTGTGCCCGTCTCCGGGGCCGCATGGCTGATCCCGTAGGGATTAAGATAGGAATGTGGCGCAACATGGTCAACGCCCCGGCCTTTTGCTGGCATTTCCCTGTGCCCTGATGCTAGCAAGGCGCGCAGGGCCGCAAGGCAGAACCAAACAGGAGGATGGCATGGATCTGGGAATCAAGGGAAAACGGGCGCTTGTCTGCGCATCGAGCAAGGGTCTGGGGCTGGGCTGCGCGCGCGCGCTGGCCGAGGCGGGCGTCGATCTGGTGATGAACGCACGCGGCGTCGATGCGCTCGAGGCCGCCGCCGCCGCCATCCGCAAGGATTTCGGCGTGACGGTCGATACCGTGGCCGCCGATGTGACCACCGAGAATGGCCGCGCCGCCGTGCTGAACGCGGCACAGGGTGTGGACATCCTTGTCACCAACGCCGGTGGTCCGCCGCCGGGTCTGTGGTCGGACTGGGACCGCGATGATTTCATCCGCGCGCTCGATTCCAACATGCTGACGCCGATCGCGCTGATGAAGGCGCTGATGCCGGCCATGATGGAGCGTGGCTGGGGCCGCGTCGTCAACATCACCTCGCAATCGGTCAAGGCACCGATCCCGCAGCTGGGCCTCAGCAACGCGGCGCGCACCGGCCTGACCGGCTATGTGGCGGGCACGGCGCGGCAGGTGGCGAGCAAGGGCGTCACGATCAACAACCTGCTGCCCGGCATCCACGCCACCGACCGCGCCGATGCGCTGGATGGCGGCGTGGCCAAGGCGCAGGGCATCAGCCTTGAAGAGGCGCGGGTGCGCCGCGCCGCAAGCATCCCGGCGGGCCGCTATGGCACCTCCGAGGAATTCGGCGCGACCTGTGCGTTCCTGTGCTCGGTTCACGCAGGCTTCATCGTCGGGCCAGAACGTCCTGCTGGACGGCGGCGCCACCAACGCCACGCATCTGAGGCCGCGCAGATCGGCGCAGATCGGACCAGGACCCGACCGCAGCGGTGCGCCGCTGCGGTCTTGCGATGCCGGTCGCTGCCTGATAGGACCCTTTCCCGACTGTATTGATCGGAAATGCCCGCTTGACCCAATCTCCCCCCATCCCGGCCAAGGGGCCGGTGCCCCGGCTCGAGATTCGCAACCTGCTGCGACGCTTTGATGGCGTCGCGGTGGTCGACAATGTCTCGCTGACGGTGATGCCGGGGCAGGTGACCTGCCTGCTGGGCCCGTCGGGCTGCGGCAAATCGACCACGCTGCGCATGATCGCCGGGGTCGAGATGCAGGATTCGGGCGAGATCTGGGTCGATGGCGCCCTCATCTGCGACACCGTCTTCCGGGTGCCGCCCGAACGGCGCGCTATCGGCTTGATGTTTCAGGATTTTGCGCTGTTTCCCCACCTCAGCGTGGCCGAGAATATCGCCTTCGGCCTGTCCGGCCCGCGCGAGGCGCGCCGGGCGCGGGTCGAGGAACTGCTGATCCGCGTCGGCCTGCTGCGCTTCATCGACGCCTATCCGCATTCCCTGTCGGGGGGCGAGCAGCAGCGCGTCGCCCTGGCCCGCGCGCTGGCGCCACGCCCGCGCATCATGCTGATGGACGAGCCCTTTTCCGGGCTGGACAACCGCCTGCGCGATGACATCCGCGACCAGACGCTCGAAATCCTCAAGCAGGAGGATGCCGCCGTCCTGCTGGTGACCCACGAGCCGGACGAGGCGATGCGCATGGCCGATGAGATCGCGCTGATGCGCGGCGGACGGATCGTGCAAAGGGGCGCGCCCTACAATATCTACAACGCGCCGAAGGATCGCGACGCTGTCGCATTTTTCAGCGATATCAACGTGATACGTGGCACAGTTCGCGGCGCTTTGACCGATACGCCCTTTGGTCAGTTCCTCGCACCCGGCGTGCCGGACGGGGCCGAGGTCGAGATCGTGATCCGCCCGCAGCACATCAAGATCGACCTCGACCGGGGCGGGCGCGGCCCCAATCCGACCGTGCAGGACGGCGTCGCGGCACGCGGCGAGGTGGTGCGCGCGCGCTTCATGGGCAGCGAAAGCCTGGTCGAGATCCGCATGGATCACGACGGCTCGATCCTCAAGGCGACCGTGCCCAATGTCTTCCTGCCCAGCCCGGGCAAGCCGCTCTGGCTCATGATCCGCCGGGATCGCTGCTTTGTCTTTCCGGTCCGCTGATCCGGTGCACGGAGGCCGCGCTGCAACTTCCGGCTGCGCCGGACGGACAGGTGCCTCATGCAGGGTGGCGGGCAGGGCGGAATAAGCGGCATCCCGCCACCGTTCTGAGGAGTGGGGGCAGAAAAACCCCGGATGATCGCCGCTTTGGTTCTTCCAACCGGCGCGGATCGTCATTAGATGTTGGAAGTGATGGCTAAAGGCCTGCGCGGACCAAGCCGCTGCGGGCCGAGCAAGGGAGAAATGCAATGTTGAACAATATCGGACTTCCCGGTCTTCTGCTGATCGCGGTGGTCGTGCTGGTGCTTTTCGGGCGCGGCAAGATCAGCTCGCTGATGGGCGAAGTCGGCAAAGGGATCACCGCCTTCAAGAAGGGCGTGAGCGACGGTTCCAAGGAACTGGAAGACGGGACCGGCGAGATGGCCAAGGATGTCAGCCCGGACAAAGAGAAAGACAAGGTCTGATCCATGTTCGATCTGGGCTGGACCGAGCTTCTGCTCATCGGCATCGTCGCGTTGATCGTGGTGGGGCCGAAAGACCTGCCGGTGTTGTTCCGCAATGTCGGGCACTTCGTCGGCAAGGCGCGGGGCATGGCGCGGGAGTTCAGCCGGGCGATGGAGGACGCGGCCGATGATTCCGGCGTGCGGGACATGGCCAAAAGCCTCAAGTCCATGGCGGACCCCAAACAGATGGGTCTGGACAAGATCCGGGAAGCGACGGACGAGCTGAAAGCGTGGAAGCCGGGAAGCGAGACCGCCAAACTGGCGGCCGAGCGCGCCGAGGCGGCCGCCAAGCTGCGCGAACAGTCCACCCCGGCGGCGATTGCCGCCAAGGCCGAAAGCGCCAAGGCCGTCGCGGCCGCGCAACCGGCCCCGGCGACGCCCGCTGCGGCCAAGAAACCGGCCAAGCCCAAAGCCGCGGCGAAACCGAAGGCCGCGCCAAAGGCAGCCGCGCCCAAACCGGCCGCGCCCAAACCGGCTGCAACACAGGCCGCCGCCAAACCTGCGCCCCGGACCCGGTCCAAGGCAAAGACCGCCGATCCCACGGCGCAAGAGTAGATCATGACCCATCAAGACGAGATCGAAGACAGCAGCGCCCCGCTGATCGAGCATCTGGCAGAGCTGCGCACACGGCTGATCCATTCCGTGGTCGCCTTCATCATCGGCATGATCATCTGCTTCACGGTCTGGAACCCGATCTTCAACTTCCTGACCCATCCGCTGTGTTCGGCCATGGCCGAGCGCGGGCACGAGGATTGCGGCCTGATCCTGATCCGTCTGCAAGAGGGCTTCTTCGTGGCGGTGTCGATCTCGCTCATGGGCGGGCTGATGCTGTCCTTTCCCCTACATCGCCTACCAGATGTGGCGCTTCGTGGCGCCGGGCCTCTACAAGTCCGAGAAGGGCGCGTTTCTGCCCTTCCTGCTGGCCTCGCCCTTCATGTTCTTCCTCGGCTCGGCCTTCGCCTTCTACGTGGTCACGCCGCTCGCCTTCGACTTCTTCCTCGGCTTCCAGCAACCCGGCACCATCCTTGGCGATGACGCGCCCGCAGGGAATGCCGTGGCCGGCATCGCCTTCCAGGGTTCCGCGCAGGAATACCTCAGCCTGACGATCAAGTTCATCGTGGCTTTCGGCCTGTGCTTCCAGCTTCCGGTTCTGCTGACCCTGATGGGCAAGGCCGGAATCGTCAGCTCCGAAGGGCTGGGCAATGTCCGCAAATACGCCGTCGTGGCGATCCTGATCCTTGCCGCCCTGGTGACGCCGCCCGACGTGATCACCCAGATCATCCTCTTCGTGGTGGTCTATGGCCTTTACGAAGTCTCCATTTTCCTCGTGCGCCGGGTCGAGACCAAGCGCGAAGAGAAGCTGCGCGCCGAAGGCTATTACGACGATGAGGAGGATTTCGACGATCCCCTGATCAAGGAATTCGACGCCGATCTGGCCAGCGAGACAGACGCCGGGGACAAATCGAAGTGACGTCCAAGACCCTGAAACGCATCGCGGAGGCGCTGGAACGTCTGGCCCCGCCCCGGTCGCAGGCCCCGGACTTCAACGCCGCCGAGGCCTTTGTCTGGCACGTCGAACCCGACCGTCTGGAACCCGTCCCCCATGTCTCGGGCGTGGCGCTGCGGCTTCTGGTGGGCGTGGACCGCTCGCGCGACACGCTGCTCGAGAACACGCTGCAATTCGCGCGCGGCCTGCCCGCGAACAATGCCCTGCTCTGGGGTGCGCGCGGCATGGGAAAATCAAGTCTGGTCAAGGCGGTCCATGCCGAAGTTCAGGCACAGGGCCTGCCGCTGAAGCTGGTGGAATTGCAGCGCGAGGATCTGCCGTCGGTGGCGCGCCTGCTGAACCTGCTGCGCCTGCGGCCCGAACGTTTCGTGCTCTTCTGCGACGACCTCTCGTTCAGCCATGACGACCAGCATTACAAATCGCTGAAAGCGGTGCTGGACGGCGGGATCGAGGGGCGGCCCGAGAATGTGATCTTCTACGCCACCTCGAACCGGCGTCACCTGATGCCGCGCGACATGATCGAGAACGAACGCTCCAGCGCCATCAACCCCGCCGAGGCGGTCGAGGAGAAAGTGTCACTGTCCGACCGGTTCGGCCTGTGGCTGGGCTTCCATGCCTGCGATCAGGACCAGTATCTGGCGATGATCCGGGGCTATTGCGCGGCTTTCGGGATCAACATCCCCGAGGAACGCCTGCGCGCCGAGGCCATCGAATGGCAGGCCACGCGCGGCGCGCGCTCGGGCCGTGTGGCCTGGCAATTCGTGACCGACCTTGCGGGACGCGAGGGGATCAGCCTCACCGAAGGCTGACCCTGTTCTCATGACCATAGCCTGCCTGACAGTCCGCGAGGCTGACCCGGCAGCGACTTACCGTGGTGCGAGATAGGGTGTCGGATCGACGCTGTCGAACCCTTTGCGCACTTCGAAATGCAGGTAATTGGACGACCCCGAACGGATCTGCGCGATCTTCTGGCCGCGCGTGACCTTGTCGTCCTTCTTGACCACAGCGCCTTCCACATTGGCATAGACCGTCAGCAGGTTGTCCGGATGACGGATCACGATGATCGGGATCTGGTCCGCACTGGCGGTGATGGCCGCCACGGTTCCGCCTTCGGCGGCCACGATGGCGGTGCCCGCCGGAGCCTGGATGTCCAGACCGTCATTCTTGCCCTTCTGGTAATCGCGGATGATCGTGCCCTGCACCGGCGTCGCCAGTTGCGCATTGCGCGAGGGGGCCGTCTGCGCCGCGCCAAGGTTCGGGGCGGTCGTGGCCGGTGCCGGGGCTGCGGCGGGCCGCGTCGTCTCGGTCGGCAGCGGTGTCGCGGCCGACGGCGGCACGGGTGTGGGCGATCCGGCCCCCGGCGCGGTCACGACAGCGGCGGCGGGCCGGGCCGGGGCCTGCGTGTCGGGCACGGGGATCAACAGGAACTGACCCTCGCGAATGGTGTAATCGGCCCCCAGACCGTTCCATTCCGCCAGCGAACGGACCGATACGTTGTAGAGCCGCGAAATCGTGAAGGCCGTCTCGCCGCGCTTGACCTGATGCCGCGTCGGTTCCTGACCGACCTGCGGGCGCGGCGTGGTCGCGGCAGGTGCCGGGGCCGAGGCGACGGGCGTGATCATCCCGCCTCCGGCAGGCGGCAGGGTCGTGGTGCTGACGGCGGCGGCATCCGAGCGGTCGATGGCGCTGCTGGCAAGGCTGGTGATATCCGTGCCCGGTGCCTGCACCGTGCCGAAGCCGCCTGTCGCGGGCGAGGGTTCGGCCACGCGGCGGGGCAGGGCCACCACCTCATCGGGGCGCAGGGTGTCGGCGGGACGCAGACCGTTGAACCGGGCCAGTTCCTCGGCGCTGATACCGACACGGCTGGCCACATCGCTCACCGTATCGCCGCGCCGGGCCACGGCGACCTGATAGTTGGGATAGGAAATGACGCCGCGCGCATCCGGTGCCGGACGGTTGGCGACAGGCTGGCGCGCCGCCTCGGCGGTGTCGAGCGTGTTGCCGAAATTGCCGCGCATGTCGAAATCCAGCGGCCTGTCACAGGCGGCCAGCAGGCCAAGCGCCGTACCGGCCAGCATCAGGCGGCGCAGGGTCCGGCCCCCGCGTGTCAGGTCCGGGCGGAACATGCGGCGGGGTGCGGGACGGCTCTGTTGGGTCATCTCGATTTCCTCTGTCCTGCCCCTTGCGCCGGGGCCTGGTTGTTATGTGTCACGCCGGCCATGGGGCCGGGTCGGGGTCATTGCGTGCCTGTCAATCGCGCCCAAGCCCTTCGACAAGGGGCACGAACCGGACCGGGCGCAATTCGTCATAATCAAAGCCACCCTCGTGACGGGTCACGCGGATCAGGCTCTGCACCGTGTCGGACTGTCCCACCGGCAAAACCATGATACCCCCGATTTTCAATTGCGCCAAGAGGGGGCCGGGCGGGTCTTCGGCGGCGGCGGTCACGAGGATGCGATCAAACGGGGCCTGATCGGGCAGGCCGAAGCTGCCGTCGGCGGTGAAGGCGGTGATATTGCTCAGGTCCAGGGCGTCGAAGATCTCGCGCGCCTCGCGCACCAGACGGCGGTGACGGTCCACCGTATAGACCCGGCGCGCCAGTTGGCGACAGGATCGCGGCCTGATAGCCGGACCCGGTGCCCACCTCCAGCACCGTGTCGCGGGCGGTGACCTGCAAGCGCCTGCGTCATCAGCCCCACGACCGAGGGCTGGCTGATCGTCTGCCCGCAGGCGATCGGCAGCGGCATGTCCTCATAGGCGCGCTCGGCGAAAAGACCCCGGATGAACGGCCCGCGGTCGATCTTCTCCATCGCGGTCAGCACGCGGCTGTCCGTCACCCCCTTGGAGCGCAGGGCAAAGAGGAACTGCATCTTGCGTTCCGCCTCGTCGCTCATTCGATCCCTTTCAGCGGCTCCAGAAGGTCATGCGCGGTCAGGTCCGCGCGCATCGGCGTGACCGAGATATAGCCGTCCAGATTCACGGCCGCATCGGTGCCGGGCAGGGTGGGCACATGCTGCTCGCCGCCCTTGATCCACAGGAACCGCCGCCCCGAGGGCGACAGATGCGGTTCGACCGAAAAGCGGGTGTTGCGGCGGAACCCCTGCGGGACCACGCGCGCGCCGCGCACGGCGTCGGCCGGGACGGGCGGGAAGTTGATGTTGTAGAAAACGCGGTAATCGGTGTCATTCTCGGCCTGCGGCGTGGCCGCCAGCAGCTTGCGGATCAGCGCGGGACCATGCACGCCCGCCGCCTCGAACGGATCGGGGGCGGCGAAATTCGACGGGCCCAGATATTGCGACAGCGCCATCGCCGGGATGCCCTGCAAGGCGGCCTCCATCGCGCCGCCCAGCGTGCCGGAATAAAGCGCGTTCTCGGCCGAGTTGTTGCCCCGGTTCACCCCCGACAGCACCAGATCGGGCACCGCGCCCTCCATCACGTCATGGATACCGGCCAGCACGCAATCGGCAGGGCTGCCCTCGGCGGCAAAGCGGCGCTCGCCCAGCTTGGCGATCATCATCGGATGGGTATAGCTGATGCAATGGGCCGACGCCCGATTGCTCGAAGGCGGGGGCCACGACCCAGACCTCGCCGTCCGGCCCGGCCAGATCGGCGGCGATGCGTTCCAGCACGGCCAGACCCGGTGCGTTGATCCCGTCGTCATTGGTAATGAGAATGCGCATACCTGCCCCGTTTCACCTTTTTTCATGGTGTAGAGGAGCAGGGCCACAGGAGCAAGCAGGCAGGGCGCGGAAAGCGCCGCTGCCCTCGGGGCCGCTCAGCCCAGCAGCGCCACGATCCGCGCGGCCTCGTCGCGCGGATGGGCCAGCGTGGCGCGATCCTCGCCCGGGAAAAAGCGGGCGCGCGTGGCGGTGCCCATGGGCGCGGGGGTCAGCACATGCACGCGCGGTCCGGTCTTGACGGTCTCCGCCGCCCAGCTTTGCGCCAGCGCGATCTGCGCGGCCTTGGTCGCGCCGTAAGCCGCCGAAGAACTTCTGCCCCGCGCGCGGATCGTCGAAGAACACCGCCGTGCCCGCTGCGCCCAGAAGCGGCGCGACATAGGGGATCAGCTGGCCGGTGGCCGTGACGTTGCAGGCCACGGATTTGTCCCAGTCGCGCGCGTCGATGGTGCTGGCGGGCGACAGGGGGGCCGCATGGATCGCCGTATGCGACCCAGAGATCGACGCGCGCCCCAGCGGTCATGGATCGACCGGCAGAGCTGCGCCATCGCCTCGGGTTTCGTGATGTCCATCGGGGCCAGCGTCGCCTGACCGCCTGCGGCCTTGATCCGGTCGTCCAGCTCTTCCAGCGCGCCGGTGGTGCGGCCCACGGCCACGATGTGATGCGTCGCGGCCAGGGCCTCGGCCATTGCGGCACCCAGCCCGCGCGAGGCTCCGGTGATCAGGGCGATTTTCTCGGACATCTCGGCTCTCCTAAAGGCATCTGCGGGCTTGCGTCGCGCCCGATGTGAGGGGTTGCGCGCCCAAGGTCAAGGGGGCAGGGGCCGATGGCTCAGCGGCATGGCCAGTCGCTGGGCCTCGCCGTTGCGGATCATGTGGATCAGGCCCGGCTCGATGGCGGCGATGGTGGCGTCGCCGATCCGGTCGCCAAGGCGCAATTGCTGCACGCTGCCATTGCTCATGCGGATCAGGGCGCGCGATGCCTCGCCCGCGACCACCGTGCCCAGAAGCGTGGTGCCGTCCAGCGGCAACAGCCCGGACAGCGTCGCGGCGGACTGGGTCTTTTCGGTGGTCGGGGTGGTGTCGTCACGTGGGATGTGCGGTGGCCATGCTGGTCTGTCGTGCCTTGTGCTGTTGCCGTCAGGCTGGCCCTGTCGCATGGCAGATGGCGCGAGGAAAGGGGGGCGGCAGCACACAGACCTGAGGCGGCGCGCCATGCGCGATCCCACGCCGAAAGGCGGGCAGAACCTTGCCACAGGACGGATCAGGCGGCTGCGACCGATTGTCCACACCTCTTGCGCGGACAGGCCGTGGGGTCCTTCAGATCACTCGGCGGCCTTCAGCTGAAAGCCCTTTTCGATCATGTCGGACGGGGCCACGGGATATTCGCCCGAGAAGCAGGCATCGCAATATTGCGGGCATTTCGCGTTGCGCCCCTGCGCCTCGCCCACGGCGCGGTAGAGCCCGTCGAGCGAGATGAACTTGAGGCTGTCCACCGCCAGATGCTCGCGCATTTCTTCTTCGGTCATGGTCGCGGCCAGCAGTTTGTCGCGCTGCGGCGTGTCGACGCCGTAGAAACAGGGCCATGCCGTGGGCGGCGAGGCGATGCGGAAATGCACCTCCTTGGCGCCGGCATCAAGGATCATTTCCTTGATCTTGCGGCTGGTGGTGCCGCGCACCACGCTGTCATCCACCAGGATCACCCGCTTGCCCTGGATCAGGGCGCGGTTGACGTTCAGCTTCAGGCGCACGCCCATGTTGCGGATCTGCTCGGTCGGCTCGATGAAGGTGCGGCCCATATACTGGTTGCGGATGATGCCCATGCCGTAGGGAATGCCCGCTTTCATGGGCGAAGCCGATCGCCGCAGGCGTGCCGCTGTCGGGCACCGGGCAGACCAGATCCGCGTCGACGCGGCGCTTCGCGGGCCAGTTCCACACCGATCTGGCGGCGGGTCTCATAGACGGAGCGCCCGCCGATGATGCTGTCGGGGCGCGAGAAATAGACATGCTCGAAGATGCAGAAGCGCGGGCGATTGCTGGCGGAAGGGAAAGTGGCTTTCCACGCCCGTTCTTCGGTCGATCACGACCATTTCGCCCGGTTCGATCTCGCGCACGAATTCCGCGCCGATGATGTCCAGCGCGCAGGTTTCCGACGACAGCACCCAGCCATCGCCGATCTGGCCCAGCACCAGCGGGCGCACGCCCAGCGGATCGCGCACGCCGATCAGCTTGGTGCGGGTCATGGCGACGATCGAGAACGCGCCCTCGACCCGGCGCAGCGCGTCTTCCATCCGCTCGGGGATGTTGCGCTGCAAGCGACCGCGCCATCAGGTGGATGATGCATTCGCTGTCGGAGCTGGACTGGAAGATCGAGCCGCGCTCGATCAGTTCGCTTGCGCAGCGCATCGGCATTGGTGATGTTGCCGTTATGGGCAATCGCCGCGCCGCCCATCGAGAATTCGCCGAAGAACGGCTGCACGTCGCGGATCGACGGCACCTTTCGACCCGGCGGTGGAATAGCGCACATGCCCGATGGCCAGAGGGCCGGGCAGGGTTTCCATCAGCGATTGCTTGGTGAAATTGTCGCGCACATAGCCGAAGCGGCGGGCCGAGTTGAAGCCCATGTTCGGGATCGATGCGCGACGATGCCGCCCGCCTCCTGGCCGCGATGTTGCAGCGCGTGCAGGCCGAGGGCCACGAAATTGGCCGCGTCGGTGACACCCGAGCACACCGAAGATGCCGCATTCTTCTGCAGTTTGTCATCGCCATCGCTGCCATAGGCATCAGTCGAATGGATGGGCGGGGGGCATGAGTCTTGGACAAGGCAAGCTCCGAATCCGATGGCGTGCGTCTGCCCCCTCATAAGGGGTCAGCGCGCCAGTGTCACGAAAGGATCACAAAGGTCACGGCCTTCGCGCGCCGATCACCGCACGCGGCAAGCCGGCTTACTGCGGCGCTTCGCAGACGCCGACCAGCTGCTCGTACTGCTGCGTGATCCAGCCCAGCGCCTCTTCGGGGTTCCGCTCTTCGATCTGGCCGGTCAGACGGGCAAAGACCCGCGCCGAACGGCTGTCGTCGACCATCGCGATCTGCTGCGCGGTGACCACGGTCTCGTAGACGAAAAAGGCGATGGCCACCAGAAGGATGCCGCGCAGCACGCCGAACAGGAAGCCCGCGCCCTGATCCAGCCCGCCCAGGGCCGAGCGCTGCACCAGCGAGGAAAACAGCGGCGTGAACAGCGACGCCACGACCAGCGCCACGCGCGAAGACCGCGCGCGAAGGCCGCGATCATCGACAATTCGCAGCTGTCGGCGATGAAGTCGCCCGACGACCGGGATTTCCTTGACCAGCGGTTGCACCTGCGGGGCGAAGATGAAGGCCACGAAAGCCGCCACGATCCAGCCGGCAATCGCCAGCGCCTCGCGCACGAAGCCGCGCGAATAGGCCAGCAGCGCCGAGACGCACGATGACCACGGCCACGACGCCGTCGATGATGGTGAAACCTTCCATGTCGTCCCGTTCCTGTCTGCGCGTTCCTGCGCGACTCTCACCCCGCGCCGAAACACTATCGCCCACGAAACCTCGCCCAGATCGCGGTCAGATCAGCCATGCGCGTCAGCTTCATCACCGCTCGCGCCGCCGGCTTGCCGCCGATGGGCGCGATGGCCGCTGGTGAAACCAAGTTTTTGCGCTTCTTTCAACCTGTTTTCGGTCTGACCGACCGGGCGCAGCGCACCGGACAGGCTGATTTCGCCGAAAACCACCGTTTCCTGCGGGCAGGGCGACGTCTTCGCGCGCACGACAGCAGGGCCGCGGCCACCGCCAGATCGGCGGCCGGTTCGGTGACCTTCATGCCGCCCGCGACGTTCAGATAGACATCAAGCCCGGTAAACGGGATGCCGCAGCGCGCCTCCAGCACGGCCAGGATCATCGCCAGCCGCCCGCCATCCCAGCCCACCACCGACCGGCGCGGCTGGCTGTGCGGCGAGGGCGCCACCAGCGCCTGAAATTCGACCAGCAGCGGGCCGCGTGCCCTCGATCGCCCGCGAAGACCACCGATCCGGGCGCTGGGTTCGCCCGCGCTCGGACAGAAACAGCGCCGACGGGTTGGCGACTTCGGCCAGCCCCGCGCCCGTCATCTCGAACACGCCGATCTCGTCGGCCGGGCCAAAGCGGTTCTTGACCGCGCGCAGGATGCGGAACTGGTGGCCGCGCTCGCCCTCGAAATAAAGCACGGTATCGACCATGTGTTCGACCACGCGCGGCCCGGCGATCTGGCCGTCCTTGGTGACATGGCCGACCAGGATCACCGACATGCCGCGCCGCTTGGCGAAAGTGGTCAGCTCATGCGCCGCCGCGCGCACCTGGCTGACCGATCCCGGCGCGCTTTCCACATTGTCGGCCCACATCGTCTGGATCGAATCGATGATCGCCAGTCTGGGGTTTCTCGGCCTCCAGCGTGGTCAGGATGTCGCGCAGGTTGGTCGCCGCCGCCAGTTGCACCGGCGCATCGCCCAGACCCAAGCCGCTGCGCCCGCATCCGCACCTGCGCCGAGGCCTCCTCGCCCGAGACATAGATGCGTCTTCAGCCCCGCTTGCGCGAAACGCGCCGCCGCCTGCAACAGCAGCGTCGATTTGCCGATCCCCGGATCGCCGCCCACCAGGATGGCGCTGGACGGCACCAGCCCGCCGCCCAGCACGCGGTCCAGCTCGGCAATGCCCGAATGGGTGCGCGGCGGCGGGGCTTCTTCGGTCGGCCAGATCGGTCAGCCTGATGGGCGATGCCGCGCTTGGACCCCAGCGATTTCGACGCCGGCCCGGCGGATAGCGGCGCCTCCTCGACAATCGTGTTCCATGCGCCGCAGGCGTCACAGCGCCCCGACCACTTGTTGAAGGATGCGCCACAGGCGTTACACGAGAAGCTGTTGGATTTTGCCATGCCGCAGTGATGCCCCAGCGGGCGGGGGCGGTCAAACCCTCAATGCGCCGGGGGGCCTGCCTCTCTATTCCGCCGCGCGGGTCAATCCCGGCGGCACATCGCCGGTCAGATGCGGCTGTGCCGGTCTGGCCCGCGCCCGCGCACGGGTTTCGATGCCAAGCGCCTCGGGCAGCATATCCGCCAGTTCCGCCTGCAACCGCGACAGTTGCGCGCTGGCCCCGGCCTCTTCCTGCTCGACCTGGTGCAGCCACTGGCGCAGTTCGGCGCTGATCGCCTGCGCCTTCACCAGCCGGTCCTTGAACGTCGCGATCTCCTGCTGGCGCTGGCTCAGAAACATCCGCGCGCGGCCGACATTGGCATCGGAATAGGCCTCGGCCAGCGCCCGGCTCAGATGCGACATCTGCGCCGCGATCTCCAGGATCTCCGGCTCCAGATTCGCCAGCTCCGGGTGCCGCCGCATATAGGCCAGCCGCTCGCGCACCGAGTTCGAACTCGGATTTCAGCCGGAACACCCCGGCACGATCCGCCGCATGGGCCATCTGATAGGCATGGGCCACGTCCTGCATTCCAAGCGAGAACTGCCTGTGCGAATTCTCCAGCGCCATGATCCTTGCGTTCGTGGGCAGGAACCCGGCCAGCATCACGCAGACAAGCGTGCCCGCGATCTGCGTCGCCTGACCCGCATTCTCGAAGACCTGATCGCCCAGATGCACGGCAAAGCTCAGCCATGGCACAAGGCCGACAACCGCCCCAAGCGTCAGCAGGCTGAGACCCGCCGCCGCGATCAGGACCATACCGAATGACAGGGTTTGCAGAATGACCTGGGCAGACCGGGTCACGGACCATACAGAAGACAACATGTTTCCCCCCAGAAACATCGCACGCGTAAACACGCTCAGCCTAGACCGCGCGCCGGTCATTCCCAAAGCGTTTTCGTGCGGTTCCGGCAGCTTGCATCACGCTTCTGTCGCAACCCGGGGTAATTGTTGAATATTGTAAAACAATCACCGCATTCAGCGCGTCATTGTTTCCGTTCTGTCATAGATAGGGCAAGCGACAGCAGGATGCAGAAGGTGAAAAGATAGAGGCCCCAGGCCACTTCAAGCCGTCCCACACCCATGCCCTTGGCGATCACGATGTAAAGCGCGATCAGGAAGATGTCCGCCATCGCAAGTTTGCCCATCAGCGCCACGGCGGGCAACAGGCGCCGGGGCAGGCGGCCCAGCTGGATCAGCGCCAGCCCGATGGTCTTCAGCATCGGCGCGACCAGCGCGAACAGGATCACGACAAGCGCAAGCAGCACGTCCTCGGACCAGAGCGTCACCAGACCCGACATGACCGAAATCTCGTCAGCCCGGAAAAACGGCAGCAGTTGCGCGCGCATCAGCGGCGCGAACCAGGCCAGCGGAAACAGGATCAGCAGCGCCAGATTGGCCGCGATCCGCGCGCTTTGCGCGCGGGGCCGCAGCACCGGCGGTGTCATTGGGTCAGCCACCACAGGACGAACAGGGCCGCGATCAGCAGGCCGTGCACCGCGTCGATCACCGGCCAGCGCCGCACCGGCACCACGCCGGACAGGGCCAGCGGCAGCGACGCGGCCAGCAAAATGACCATGCCGCCACCCGCATTGGCCACGCTATAGGCCGCCTGTGCCAGCGGACCCCCGGTCAGGCCCATGAGCGGCGGGGCAAAGCGCGCGGCGATGCCGATTGCGGCAACCGCCACGGCGACAAGGGCCAGACCCCGCGCCGGACCCGCCCCGATGATCCCGCGCAACAGCGCCAGCATCAGCAGGACCGGCAGATAGATCGTGGTCTTCAGCGCCAGAAACGCCAGCAGGATCGGGCTTGGCTCGAACAGCGTGCTCATCGCACCGCCTCGATCGGCCCTTCGGCGCGGCCATGGATGAACTGGTCGAGGTAGGGATCACCCGAGGCATCCATCTGCGCCACCGGCCCGGTCCATTTGATCACCCCGTCATGCAGCATCGCCACATTGTCGGCGATGGCGCGCACGGATGACATGTCATGGGTGATCGTCATCGCGGTCGCGCCCATCTCGGTCACGATCTCGCGGATCAGCTCGTTGATGACGCCGGACATGATCGGGTCCAGCCCGGTGGTCGGTTCGTCGAAAAAGATGATCTCGGGCTCCGCCGCGATGGCGCGGGCCAGGCCCACGCGCTTCTGCATGCCCCCCGACAGTTCCGCAGGCAGCTTGTCGGCCACATCGGGCTTCAGCCCCACGCGGCGCAGCTTCTCGATGGCGATCTCGCGCGCCTCTTCCTTGGGCCGCTTGAGCGATCCGCGCATCAGCCGGAAGGCCACGTTCTGCCAGACGGGCAGGGAATCGAACAGCGCGCCGCCCTGAAACAGCATGCCGAAGCGGGCCAGAAAGGCATCGCGGTCGCCCTTGCGCACGTCCTGCCCGTCCACCTCGATCGTGCCGCTGTCGGGCGCCACCAGCCCCAGCACGCATTTCAGCGCCACCGACTTGCCGGTCCCCGATCCGCCGATGATCACCATCGACGTGCCCTTGGGCACATGCAGGTTCACCCCGCGCAGAACACGGTTCGATCCGAAGGCCTTGTGAACATCGGTAAGCCGGATCATGCCGAGAAAAACGCCTCCGTCAGGATGAAGTTCGCCGCCAGGATCAGGATCGCCGCCGCCACGACCGATCCCTTGGTCGCGCGCCCCACGCCCATCGCGCCACGGGCCGAGTTCATGCCATAGTAGCAGCCCATCAGCGCCGCGATGAAGCCGAAGACCGCGCCCTTGGCCAGCGACGAGACGATGTCGCGCATCTCAAGGAAATCGGCGGTGTTCTTGAGATAGGTGGTGGCATTGAAGCCCAGCCTCTCGGTGCCCACCAGAAACCCGCCATAGATCCCGATCACATCGCCCACGCCCACCAGCAGCGGCATCACCAGCGTCGCGGCCAGCACACGGGGCAGGGTCAGGTATTTCATCGGATGGGTGGACAGCGTGACCAGCGCGTCGATCTGCTCGGTCACCTTCATCGTGGCGATCTCGGCCGCGATGCTCGAGGTGACGCGCGCCGCGATCATCAGGCCCACCAGCACGGGGCCAAGCTCGCGCACCATGCCGATGGCCACGATCTGCGGCACCACCGCCTCGGCCGAAAAGCGCGCGCCGCCCGCATAGATCTGCAAGGCCAGCGCGCCGCCGGTGAACAGCGCCGTCAGCCCCACCACAGGCAGCGAGAAATACCCGATCTGCATCAGGGCATGACCGAATTCGCGCGGATAGAAGGGCGGGCGCGCCAGATGGCTGATGGTCTGTGCGGTAAAGATCACGAAGCGCCCAAGGGCGGCCAGAAGCGCAAGGGTCGAACGGCCCAGCGCGGCAAGGGGGGACGACAGGATCATGCCCCCGTATAGCGCCGCTGATACCGGCTGCCCAGAGAGGTCAGGATTTCATAGCCGATGGTGTCCGCGATATCCGCCAGCGTGTCCACGGTCTGCACATCGTTCAGCAGATCCAGACTGCGCGGCTCCTCGGACAGATGCGAGATATCGACGGTGATCAGATCCATCGACACCCGCCCGCGCACCGGGCAGGGCTCGTCACCGGCGTAAAGATGCAGCCCCTTGGACAGGGCGCGGTGGATACCATCGGCATAGCCCGCGGCGACGGTGGCCAGACGGATCGGCTGGGTGGCGGTCCAGCTGTTGCCATAGCCCACAGGCTCGCCCACCTCGACCATGCGGGTCTGGATCACGGGCAGGCTGACATGGGCCACGGGCTGCGCCTCGGTAAAGGGCGCGCCGCCGTAAAGACCGATACCGGGACGGGTCAGGTCGAAATGATACTCCGGCCCCAGCAATATGCCGCCCGTCGCCGCCAATGAGCGCGGCACGTCCAGCCCGTCGGTCATGGCCCGGAAGGTGGCAAGCTGGATCTTGTTCATCGGATGATCCGGCTCGTCCGCGCAGGCCAGATGCGACATGATGAGGGTGATGTTCTGCTCCAGCGCGATGTCGCGCAGGGCGGCCCATTCGGCGGGTTCCATCCCCAGCCGGTTCATGCCGCTGTCCAGCTGCACGCCGAAAGGATGGCCCGGCAGCGCCTCGACATGGCGCAGCATCTGGTCGATGGAATTGATCATCGGCGTCAGATGCAGGTCATGGATGCGGTCGGTATCGCCTGCCATATGCCCGGAAAACACGTTGATTTCAGGCCCCGGACCCAGCGCCTCGCGCAGTTCCGCCGCCTCTTCGGTGACGGCCACGAAAAAGCGCCGCGCGCCCGCCCGCGCCAGCGCCCGGCCCACGCGCCCCGCACCCAGACCATAGGCACCCGCCTTGATCACGGCGGCGGTCTGCACCCCCGCACCCGAAGCAGCATCCAGCGCCCGCCAGTTGGCGGTCAGCGCGTCAAGGTCGATGGTCAGGGTCGCAGCAGTCATGAGGCCGTTGTGGCACGCCCGGTTCCAAGGTCAAGGCCAAATCGGACGCCACCCTTGGGGCCGATGTCGCGGATGCGTATTTTCAGCAAGATGAAGCCGTGGCCGCGGTCAGAAACCCACATCCTCGTTGCTGCCCTGCTGCCACGGTTTGACAAGGTTGCCAAAGCGGGTGAAGCGCCCCTCGAAGCTCAGTTCGACCGTGCCGATGGGACCGTGACGCTGCTTGCCGATCACGACCTCGGCCTTGCCGTGCAGACGCTCCATCTCGGCCTGCCAGGTCGCCATCTTCTCCAGCTCGTGATCGCCGGGCTTCTCGCGTTCCTTGTAATATTCCTCGCGGAACACGAACATCACCACATCGGCGTCCTGCTCGATCGACCCGGATTCGCGCAGGTCGCTCAGCTGCGGGCGCTTGTCCTCGCGGTTTTCGACCTGACGGCTCAGCTGCGACAGCGCGATCACGGGGATGTTCAGCTCCTTGGCGATCGCCTTGAGGCCCATGGTGATCTCGGAAATCTCGTTCACCCGGTTCTCGGATTTGCCGGCACCGCGCACAAGCTGCAGATAGTCCACGATCAGCAGGTCCAGCCCATGGGTCCGCTTCAGGCGGCGCGCGCGGGCGGCCAGCTGGCTGATCGGCAGGGCGGGCGTGTCGTCGATGTAGAGCGGGCAGGCCTCCAGCGACTTGGCGGCCTCGACGAAGCGGCGGAATTCGCCCTCGGTCATGTCGCCGCGCCGGATCTGTTCGCTGGGCACTTCGGCGGCCTCGGACAGGATCCGCGCGGCCAGCTGCTCGGCGCTCATTTCAAGGCTGTAGAAGCCCACGACGCCGCCTTCGACCGTGCCCTCATGCCGTCCGGCAGGATGCCGCGCTTGTAGGCCTTGGCGACGTTGAAGGCGATGTTGGTGGCCAGCGATGTCTTGCCCATCGACGGACGGCCCGCAAGGATCAGAAGGTCGGACTTGTGCAAGCCCGCCCAGCTTCTTGTCCATGTCGATCAGCCCGGTCGAGATGCCCGCCAGCCCGCCTTCGCGCTGATAGGCGGCGTTGGCCACGTTCACCGCATCGGTGACCGCGCGCAGAAAGGACTGAAAGCCGCTGTCGGTCTTGCCCTGTTCGCTCAGCTTGTAGAGCGCCTGTTCCGCCTCGACGATCTGTTCGCGCGGCTCCGACACGATATCGACCTTGGCCGCCTTGGCCGCGATATCGCGCCCCAGCCCGATCAGCTCGCGCCGGATCGCCAGATCATAGATCATCTGCGCATAGTCGCGCACCGCGTAAGACGACATCGCAGACCCGGCCAGACGCGCCAGATAGGCCGGTCCGCCCAGTTCCTCCAGCCCCGCGTCCCCCTCGAAAAACGCCTTGAGCGTGACGGGCGAGGCAAGGTTGTTCTTGGCGATCCGCGCGGCGGCCACCTCATAGATGCGCGCATGGACCGGATCGTAGAAATGCTGCGCGCCGATGATGGCGGCGACACGGTCATAGACATCGTTATTGGTCAGGATCGCGCCCAGAAGCTGCTGCTCGGCCTCGATCGAATGGGGCATCGTGTCGGGTTCCTGGACCACGGTGCCGGTGGCATTGAAAACGCTGACTGTGCTCATGATCGTCCCTGTCATTCCAGCCCGTGTCATAGGAAGCGCGGGCGGCGGGGGCAACTTGTATGTTTCTGGGGATAGGCTGTGCATATCCCGGCTGCCTACCGCATCATGGGGCGCGCCTTGGGCGTGCGTCAACATATTGATGTGCCGGGGGCTGCGACTTTTGTCGCTTGCAGGGCTGGCGGCGGTTTCCCGCCACCTGCCGTCATGCCGCGCGCGCCCTTACTTTCCGGCGCGGGCTGCGCGCATCCTTACTTTCCGGCGCGGGCCGCGCGCCAGGCATCCGGCGCGGTCAGGAAGGATTCGACCTCGGCCAGCGTGTTGTCGTCAAAGGCGCCCGACGTGCGCGCCTCGGCCAGAACGTCCCACCAGGTGCACAGGTAATGCAGCGCGACGCCATGATCGGCCAGAACCTTCTCGGTCTGCGGGAAAATCCCGTAGTAGAAGATCACCGCCGTATGCCCGCAGGACGCACCGGTTTCGCGAATCGCATCCACGAAGCTCAGCTTCGATCCACCATCGGTCGTCAGATCCTCGACCAGCAGCACGCGCTGGCCTTCGCGTCATCGCGCCCTCGATCCGGGCATTGCGGCCATAACCCTTGGGCTTCTTGCGCACATAGGTCATCGGCAGGGCCATACGTTCGGCCACCAGCGCGGCAAAGGGAATGCCCGCCGTCTCGCCGCCCGCGATATTGTCGAAAGCCTCGAACCCCGCGTTCGCGCATCACGGTCACGGTCAGGAAATCCATCAGGGTCGAGCGGATGCGCGGATACGAGATCAGCTTGCGGCAGTCGATATAGACCGGCGAGGGCAGGCCGGAGGCGAAAATGAACGGCTCATCCGCATTGAAATGCACCGCCTTGATTTCCAGCAGCATCCGCGCGGTCAGACGCGCCATCTCTTGCGCAGAGGGGTAGGAGGAGGGGATCATGACGCAGTCCTTTCAGGCGGCAAGGATGGGGAATTACGGGCTGACCCGCCAGAAAAGCGGGAAACCCGGATCGAAGACCGTGACCGGGCCATCGCCGCCGTCGATCTTGGCGGGATAGTCGACCGGCGCCGTGCCCTTGGTCAGCGTGATACGGCTCTCGTTCACCGGCAGGCGGTAATAGGCGGGGCCGTTCAGCGAGGTGAAGCCTTCCAGCCGCTCCAGCGCGCCTTCTTCCTCGAAGACATGGGCCAGAATCGACAGCGTGTTCGTCGCGGTGAAACATCCCGCGCAGCCGCAGGCATGTTCCTTGAGCGCATCCACATGCGGGGCCGAATCCGTGCCCAGAAAGAACCGCGCATCGCCCGAGGTGGCGGCGGCGCGCAGCGCCAGACGGTGGCTCTCGCGCTTGGCCACGGGCAGGCAATAGTAATGCGGCTTGATCCCGCCCACGAGGATATGGTTGCGGTTGATGATCAGGTGATGCGTGGTGATCGTGGCGCCCAGATCCTGAGGCGCGGACTTGACGTAATCCACCCCGTCCGAGGTGGTGATATGTTCCATCACCACACGCAGGCCGGGCGTGGCGCGGCGGATCGGGTCCAGCACGCGGTCGATGAACACCGCCTCGCGGTCGAAGATGTCCACCTCGTGATCCGTCACCTCGCCATGCATGCACAGCGGCAGGCCGATCTCGGCCATCCGCTCCAGCACCGGGCGCACCTTGTCGAAATTCTTCACGCCCGAGGCGGAATTGGTCGTGGCCCCCGCCGGATAGAGCTTGACCGCGCGGATCAGGCCGCTCGCATGGGCGGCCGCCACATCATCGGGGTCCGTCTCCTCGGTCAGGTAGAGCGTCATCAGCGGCGCGAAATCGCATGCCTGCGGGCAGGGCGGCCATGATCCGGTCGCGATAGGCGGCGGCCTGCGCGCCGGTGACCACGGGGGGCACCAGATTGGGCATGATGATGGCGCGCGCGAAATGGCGGGCGGTTTCCGGCAGGACCGCGCGCAGCATCGCGCCATCGCGCAGATGCAGGTGCCAGTCGTCGGGGCGGCGGATCGTGATCGAGGTGCTCATGCGCATCGCTTACACAAAGCGCGCGCGCAGGACCAGAGGCTGATGCGCGCCGGGCCGCAGTATCAGGTGCCGGTCGGTGTCGGGGTGGCGCTTCCGTTGCCATTGCGCGCGGGCGGCGGGGTGAACTCGCCATCGGCGGCGGCCTTCTCCAGCCCGTCCAGACGGCGGCGGATTCGCGGCGCGTTCATGCGCTCGACGACATTGCGGCACAGAAGCATCGCCAGATAGGGCCGATGCGCCACGTCCAGATGCCCCAGAAGGTTGCGCAGATAGGACGGGTGGTCGCGCCGGGCCCGCGCCATGCGGGCGAATTCCAGCGTCGTCAGCCTGTCCGCATCTATGGCCAGCAGCAGATCCTCGAGGATCTCCATCTCGACAAGATCGCCCTGCAGCGCATCGCCCATATGGCGCAACCGCAGTTTGGTGACATTGGGCCGGGTGAACAGGGCCGCGTGCATCGCATCCAGATCCTCGGAAGGGTCATAGATGACAAAGCCATGATGCGCCGCGTCCAGCATGTCGGGCGCATAGCCATAACGGTCCGTGAACGAGGTGCGGCGCATATGCGCAAAGCGGTTGTCCCATTCGGTCACGCGCGGATCAAGCGTCGCCTGCGGCTGCACGGCCATGACGAAAGCGCCGGGCGCGGCCACGGAAAAGGCCGCCGCCGCATAGCCGCAGGGACCGGCCCCGTAGAAGATGACCCGGTCGAATTCCTCGAACCAGCCCTCGTCGGTCAGACGGTCGAACAGCGCATAGACCGCCGGATCGCGGAACCACGTGTCCCCATCGCTGATCAGGCACATATGCGACCAGCCATGCGCCTTGACCATCTCCCAGCCCAGCGGCTGGCCGATGTCCGAATGCAACTGGATGCCCTGGATCGTCTCGAAGCTGACCAGAAGCGTGCTGCCCGCCGTCACGCGTGTGGCGACATGGCGCGACCCCAAGGCCTCGAACTCACCGGACTCTGCAGCGATTTCCGCGACTTGCGCCAGCCATTCGCGCTTTTTCAGTCCCGAGAGGGACCGGTCTGGCAAGGGAATCGTCTCTGACATCGCTGCACGTCCTCGTGGTCCTGCCGCATCTGGCAGGTGCATTATGCGTCCGGATTAGCCCGTGTTTAGGGCAAAAATTGGGAGAATACCAAGCAGTTCAAGGCGATTGAAGGGCAGCGCCGGTCAGCCGTCCTGCCGGCCCGCCTGCGCCTTCTGCGCCGCCACCGCATGGGCCAGCAAAGGGGCCGCCTCTTGCTTGCTCAGCGCGCGCGAGGGCGGTGCCATCATCAGGCGCCCCATCAGGGCGCGCATGTCTTCGTCGCGCATCAGTTCGGCAAACCGGCTGTGGCGCCATGCGACCGCCGCCCGGTGCAGCCCGGCCAGGTCCGCATCGGCCATCAGCCTGTCCCGTTCGGCCTGCACCCGGGGGGCCAGCGCCAGAATCGAGCGATCCTCGTCGCTGTTGAAGTTCCGCTCGACCCAGTAATCCAGTCCAAGGCGCTGCCCGGCATGGACCGCGCGGCCCCGGTCGGCCTTGAGCACGAAATCCTGCATCGCGCCCAGCGGGTAGTGATTGATCTGCGCCAGCTGATGATTCGGCTGCCCGAAAGCCGAGAAAAGCCCCGCCCGGCGATAGCGCTGGGGCAGGGCGCGCCCCTCGCCGTCGAACCAGCGCGCCTGCTCCAGCCGCGCGGGATCGGGCGCGCGGGGACGGTGGATGCCCGGTTTGGCATAGGTGCCGTCATTGCGGTAAAGCGTCTTGAACATCGACGCGCGCCACGGCCAGTGCATGACGCCGGGCGCGGCCCGGGTAAAGCGTTCCGTGACCGGGCGGTCTTCATGCACGATCGCCCCGGCATTGCCGAACAGCCGCCATGTCAGGGTGATGGCCGTGGCCTGCGGCAGCGCCGCCAGAAGGGCCGACAGGCTGCGATCGCCCAGATGGATATTGACGAATTCGTCGATATCCAGCGGCAGGATCCAGTCCACCTCGCGCAGCAGCGGATGGCTGGCGGCGGTCTTGAGCGCCGAGAACTGGATGCCCGCCTTGTCATAGGGGGGCAGGTTGCGCAGGTGGGTCAGCTCTCCCATCTGCTCCAGCCGGTCCAGCATCAGGTCCGATCCGTCCTGACAGTCATTTGAAAAGACAAGGAAATCGGTAAATCCGACCACCCGGTGATGGGCCAGCCATTCCAGCAGGAAGGCCCCCTCGTTGCGCTGGGTCAGAATCGCCAGCGCGCGCATCAGCTTTCCATGTCCAGCGCCAGCGCATAGGCCACGCGCTCCGCCGCCGTCAGCTTGAGGGTCAGCGCCTGCTCGTAAAGCTCGCGGAACTCGGGCATGGCCGTGCAGTTCGGCCGCCTTGGCGCGGTGCCACTCCAGCCCCTGTTCGTGCAGCGCGCGCAGGGCGTCGTCCTGCATCATCGCCTCATATTCGGCGCGCAGGCGCGGCACGTTGCGCTTGATCGTGATGTCGCGCACATCGGACCAGTCCATCCGGATCCAGTAGTTGATGCCGATGGAGCGGTCCACATGCAGCGCGCGCCCCCGCTGGCGCTTGATCAGGAAGCTTTCCGCCGACCGCAGCGCGTAATGGTTCAGTTGCAACAGGTCATAGCCGATGGATTTGACCGAGTTGCGCCAGCCTTTCTCGGCCGCCTCGCGGGTCATGTCCTGCCCCGAGCCGTTGACCCAGCGCACCTGCTCGCGCAGGTCGTGATCCAGCTTGTTGGGCCGGTGACAGCTCAACTTGGCATAGGCCCCCATGTTGCGGAACATGGTCTTGAAACCCCATGCCGTATGCGGCTTGGGACAAAAGCGCGGCGCGCACCATTCGAACTGATCGGTCACGAAATCGTCCGACAGATCCGTCACGCCGCCATGCCCGAACAGCCGCCATGTCATCGCGACGTTGGTCGCATCGGGCACGCGGGCGAAGAAATCATCCAGCGTGCCATTGTCGCAGCGGATGTTGATGAACTCGTCCACGTCGATGTGGATGATCCATTCCGCATCGCGGATCAACGGTTCCTTCAGCGCCTTGTTCAGCGCGGATTGCTGGGGCGAATTGCCCTTCCAGCCGTCGTTGTTGCGATGCTGGAGCAGACCCATCGCCTGCATCCGGTCCAGGATCTCCGCCGTCCCGTCGGTGCAGTCGTTGGTGTAGATCAGGAAGTTGTCGACCCCGATGGCGCGGTGATAGGCGACCCATTCGGCGATGTAGGGCGCCTCGTTCTTCATGCAGCCGACGATCACCCGGCCCGTCGATCCCGCAGGCAGGATACGCGGCGCAATGGGGGCATAGGCGGCGGCCAGTTCCTCCTCGTTCACCATGCCAAGGCGGTTGTGCGGACGAAAGGGCGAGGCTTGCAGCTTGTGGAAATTCTCCACCGCCAGCGGCGGCATGATCCGCGCGGCGGTCTCGCTCAGCGATGCGGCCTTCTGCCCGGCGGCTCTGGCCGGAACGGGCCCGCCGGGCGCCTGGGACGGTGCCGCTGTCCGCTCCGTGCCGGGCGCGTCGGCGGATGCCGCGTTCTGCGCCGCGACTTGGCGGCCTTGATCGCCCGGTCGATCCTGGCGCGGAAGGCCAGCAGATACTGGCTCGCGCGGAAGCCCTGACCGGGATCGGCCTCGCTCCAGTCCGGGGCCTTGCGGCCGCGCGGCTGGGCGAACAGCCCCGCATCCAGCGCAGGCTGACTATGCAGCAGCGCCTTCAGGCGCGCGTCAAGCGGCTTGGTGATCGACGAAAGCATCGCAGGATCAATGGGATCACCCTCGATCCTGATCTCCTCCATCAGCTTTTTCCACAGCGCGCGCGGCACGTCCTGTCCGGTCACATCCTCCAGCTGGCCCAGCAACAGGTTCAACTGCCGTGCCCGGGTGACCCACGCCGCCGAAGGTGCCACGGCCGGGGTCGCCGGCGTCGCGCGGCCCAAAGTCTCGGTGATCTCGAAGGCCGCGCGGATTTCCTCGGTCACGCTGTCACCATGAAACAGCGCCTCGTCATAGGGGCGCAAGGTCACGCTGCCCTCTCCGAAAACCCCGTCCCAATGGCCCACAAGCGCCTCGTAATCCAGCCAGAAGGGCGGGCAATGCGTCTCGAAGAACCGTCCCTTGGCCGCATCGATGGCCGGGGCCGCCGCAAGGGCCGCGTCCCACCATGTCCCGGCGGGCAGATCGCGCTCCAGATCAAGCGTCCGGTGCCGCCCGTCCATCACCTGCGCCGCATAGTGCCGCGCCAACATCCGGGCCGGGGCATCGACATGGGCGACGATGCGGATGTCCTCCGACAGGGGGGCCAGCAGATCGCGCAGCCGTTCCAGTTCGGACCGCCGCGCAAGCCCGGTGCCCAACTGGCTGGCCGACAGGATCATCGCCTGCGGCTGATGGGTCGCAATATCGCGGGCCAGCGCCGCGGCCAGTTCGGCACGCAGCGCGGCCTGTTGGGCAGGATCCGCAAAGCCGCGATTGGCGCGCAGCACGTCCACATGATCCGGGTCGGTCACCGCCATGAACAGCCGCGTATGGTTGCGCGGCCCGGCGGCGCGCGGGAACAGCACGCCCTTGGCCAGCAACTGGTCACGCTTGTCCGCCATCACCTGTTGCAGGCGCGCAGCCCCCACATGTTCCAGCCCGATATGCAGATGGATACGGGTCATGCGGCCTGTCCCTCGGTCGCGCGTCCCGGTTTCGGGTTGCGATTGGCGCGCCCCCACCATGTGACCGGCCGCCCGATATGGGCCCCGATCCGCGCAGGCGCCTCGGGGTCCGCCACGTCATAGATCAACAGCGCCGGATCGTCGCGAAAAAGCGCGCGCAAATGGGCGTAATGCCCCTCGATCCAGCGGACACGCTCGGCCGTGGTCGCGCCAAAACCGCGCGGCAGGCCCGGCACGTCACTGCCCGGCAGGCGCTCGGTGCCAAGGTTCGACCAGCGCAGCATCGAATCCGACAGGGCGCGCGCCTCCCGCCAACTGGCCAGAAACCGCGTGCCGGGGTGATGCGCCCGGATCGCGGTGATCAGCCCCCAATCCATCTGCGGCCACAAGGACTGTCCCTCGCGCAGGCAACTGATCTCGGAGAAGCCGTCGAAACCGCCCATCCTGGCCAGCGGATCGCCGGAATGGAAATAACCCTCGTAAAGACACTGCCCGACAAAGGCACCCTGCAGGCCTGGATCAGAGGTCTGGCGGCGGCGAATCCGATAGTCGGCGATCTTCAACCCGCTCAGCCGCAGGGCATGGGCCAGCGTCGTGGTCCCGGTCTTGGGCAGCCCGAGGTTGACGACACGCAGACGCGGGGCGGACGTGGCCTCAGTCATGCCGCATCCTCCCACAGGCCCAGCTCGCGCAGCAGCGCCTCCTCCTGCGGGGGCAGGGTCGAGGCGGCGCGCAACTGCGCGCGCATCTCCTGATAGGCGGGCTGCTCCAGCAAGGCCGCGGCCCGCGCGCCATGCAGGGCCACGCATTCCAGATGCAGCGCGTCGATCTCGGGGTCGGCGCGCAACCGCGCCATCTCGGCCTCCAGCGCGGGCAGATAGCGATGGATGCTCGTATCCTCCCAGGCCGGATCGTTGCGTTCGCGCCAGTAGCTGTCGTCGAAGGCCCGGTTCTCGCGGTTCACATCGCCCCGGTCGTTCTTGACCAGATAGCTGTCCAGACTGCGCAAGGCATAGTGGTTCAGCGTGGCATGGACCCGTGCGCCCATGGCCGGAAACTTGCGGATGCGGCGCGGATTGGCCGCCACCAGAAACTTGTGCGGCACGGCGCGGCCTGCGCCATCGGTCCATTTGGGATGCTTGCGCGGCGGCAGCTTCGACCTGAAGAACGGCCGATGCGCGCCGTAATACTGCAAGGGAAAGTCGTTGCGGATCAGCGACTTCACCTCGATCGCCGTCTCGCCGCACCAGATATCCGGGTTATGGCTGCGGGTGAATTGCGCAATGACAGGCCGATCCTCGAAGGCCTCGATCCCGGCATTGGCGAAGAACTGGAAGGTCACGCTGATCGCCTGCGGATCGCCGCAAGCCTCGATCAGCGCGGGGATCGTGTGATCGCCAGCGTGGATGTTCAGAAACTCGTCCACATCCGCGATCCAGACCCAGTCCGCCCCGGTCACGATATCCTGCGTGGCCGCGTGTTTCAGCGCCTCCATCTGGTAATTGCGCCCCTCGGCGGGGTTGGGCAGATGCTGCACGATCCCGCGCGCGGCCAGCGCATCCAGCATCCGGTCGGTGCCATCGGTGCAATCGTTGGAATAGAACAGGAAATCGGTCACCCCGATCACGCGGTGAAAGGCGATCCATTCCAGCAGGAAGGGGCCTTCGTTCTTCACGCAGGTCACCGCCGTGATGCGCAGCCCTGTCCGCTGCGTCTGGTCCATTTCACTCATGACACCCGTGCCCGTCTTCTGCCCCGGCCCGCTGGTCGCGCGCCGCTGTTCCACCATTGTGGCGGATTATTCTTTCGCAAAACCATCGCAGGTCACGCGGAATCCGTCAATCTTTCACAAAATTTTCCGCACCTTGCGGGCATTCGGGTCACGCTGTCTTGCCTTGACGCTGCCCCGGGCCAGTTGCAGGGTTCGTGCCAAAGGGAGGATCACATATGCCGCTGCCGCAATCCATCGACGAGGTGCAAAGCCTGCTGGCCGGACAGGATTATGTCTGTGGCCGGGCGCTGGCCACGGTCACGTTCCTGTCGCTCAAACTGGGCCGTCCGCTGTTTCTGGAAGGCGAGGCGGGCACCGGCAAGACCGAGATCGCCAAGGCCATCGCCGCCGCCCTGGGGCGTCGTCTGATCCGGCTGCAATGCTATGAAGGTCTGGATGCCTCTTCCGCCGTCTATGAATGGAACTTCGCCGCGCAGATGATCGCCATCCGCACCGCCGAAGCCTCGGGCGGGGCCGACCGCGACGCGCTGCAAGACCGAGCTTTTCACCCAGGATTACCTGATCGAACGCCCCCTGCTGCAAGCCATGCGCCCGCAGGCGGGCGGCGCGCCCGTCCTGCTGATCGACGAGCTGGACCGCACCGACGAGCCGTTCGAGGCCTTCCTGCTGGAGGCGCTGTCGGATTTCCAGGTCACGATCCCCGAACTCGGCACCATCCACGCGCCCGAGCCGCCCATCGTGATCCTGACCTCGAACCGCACGCGCGAAGTGCATGACGCGCTCAAGCGCCGCTGCCTCTATCACTGGGTCGATTACCCGACCTTCGATCGCGAGATCGAGATCCTGCACGCCCGCGCGCCCGAAGCCTCCGCAGCCCTCAGCCGCGAGGTGGTGGCCTTCGTCCAGCGCCTGCGCACCGAGGATCTGTTCAAGAAACCGGGCGTGGCCGAAACCATCGACTGGGCCAAATGCCTGCTGGCGCTCGACGTCATCAGCCTCTCGCCCGAGGTGATCGCCGACACCTTGGGCGCGATCCTGAAATATCAGGACGACATCGCCAAATTGCAGGGAAGCGAAGCGAAACGCCTGCTGGACGAGGCCCGCGCCTCGATTGCTGAGCCTCGCGTCGAACTCCGGAGAACGGGCGTAG
Source organism: uncultured Alphaproteobacteria bacterium (assembly GCA_963715835.1). Lineage (GTDB taxonomy): Bacteria > Pseudomonadota > Alphaproteobacteria > Rhodobacterales > Rhodobacteraceae > Seohaeicola. The sequence goes on from CAVQSH010000002.1 coordinate 275,799, forward strand.
AGTCCATGGCCGAATACATCCCCCTCGAACTGCCCGACAATCCCCGGCTGGCCGAGAACATCACCCATTTCGCCCGCGCCCTGCGCAAGGCCGGGCTGCCCATCGGCACGGGCCGCGTGATCGACGCCATCCGCGCGGTCGAGGCGGCGGGCTTCACCGACAAGCGCGATTTCTTCTGGACGCTGCATGCCTGTTTCGTGAACCGGCCCGAACATCGTGCGGTCTTCTCGCAGATCTTCCGCCTCTACTGGCGCGACCCGCGCTATCTGGAACACATGATGTCCATGATGCTGCCCGCCATCCGCGGCGTGCAGGAAGAGCGCACGGCGCAGGCCGCCGAGAAACGCGCCGCCGAGGCGCTGCTCGACGGGGCCAACCGGCCCGTGGAGCAGGAACAGCCCCGCGAGGAAGAGACGATGATCGAGGTCGATGCCTCGATGACCATCTCGACCGAGGAACGTCTGAAGACCCTCGATTTCGAACAGATGAGCACCGCCGAGATCGCCGCCGCCAAGCGGATGCTGGCGCGGCTGTCCCTGCCGGTGAAACCCATCCCCTCGCGCCGGGGCCAGCCCAGCCTGACCGGGCAACGCATCGACTGGCGCCGCACCATGCGCGCCTCGATGCGGCGCGGCGGCGAGTTGCAGGAACTCTCGCTGAAGAAACCGCGCCCGCGCTGGCCCAATCTGGTGGTGCTTTGCGATATCTCCGGCTCGATGAGCCAATACAGCCGGATGGTCCTGCATTTCCTCCATGCCGTGGCGAATGAAAAGGGCGCGGGCTGGGCGCAGGTCCATGCCTTCACCTTCGGCACGCGGCTGACCAATATCACCCGCCATCTGGCCACGCGCGACGTGGATCAGGCGCTGAAAGCGGCCGGGGCCGAGGCGCAGGACTGGGAGGGCGGCACCCGCATCGGCACCTGCCTGCACGCCTTCAACCGCGACTGGTCGCGCCGCGTCATGGGGCAGGGGGCGGTGGTGCTGCTGATCACCGACGGGCTGGACCGCGACAGCGCCGCCGATCTGGGCCGCGAGATGGAACGGCTGCACCTGTCGTCGCGCCGCCTGATCTGGCTCAACCCGCTGCTGCGCTGGGACGGCTTTGCGCCCAAGGCGCGCGGGATCGCCGCGATGCTGCCCCATGTGGACAGTTTCCGCGCCGGCCATTCCATCGACAGCCTCGAGGCGCTTGCGGCGGCCATCTCGAAGCAGGATGATACGGGCGAGAAGACACGGCTGATGGCCGCGCTGCGCGCGCCATGACCGACGCGGCCCCTTTGGGCCAAGGGAGGGCTATGACATGACCGACAGATATGACCGCATCCCCGAAATCGCGCTGGACTGGCACCGCGACGGGCGCGGCGCGGCGCTCGCCACGGTGGTCGAGACCTGGGGATCGGCCCCGCGCCGGGTGGGCAGCCAGCTTGTCATTTCGGGCGCGGGCGAGATCGAAGGCTCGGTCTCGGGCGGCTGCGTCGAGGGCGCGGTGGTGATCGAGGCGCTGGAGGCGCTGGAGGATGGCCGCGCGCGGCTGCTGGAATATGGCGTCAGCGACGGCGAGGCCTTTGCCGTGGGGCTGGCCTGCGGCGGCACGATCCGGGTGCTGGTGGAACCGGTGGGCGGCCGAGCTGCCCGAGGCGCTGCTGGCCGATCTGGTCGCCGCCCGCGCCGCGCGCCGCGCCGGTGGCCTATGTGGCCGATCTGGACAGCGGCGCGCGGCATCTGACCACGGCATGGCTACCCCGAACGGTTCCGCATGGACCGCTCGGGCTTCGAGGAGGACGGGCAGCTGTTCGTCGCCATCCACAACCCGCCGCTGCGGATGATCGTCGTGGGGGCCGTGCATATCGCGCAGGCGCTGGTGCCGATGGCGCGGATCGCGGGCTATGATCCGGTGATCGTCGACCCGCGCGACGCCTTCGGCTCGCAGGCGCGCTTTCCCGGCGAGACGATCCTGAACGACTGGCCCGATGAGGCCATCGCCACGCTGGGTCTGGATGCGCGCACCGCGCTGGTGCTGCTGACCCATGACCCCAAGCTCGACGATCCCGCGATCGAGGCGGCGCTGGCCTCGGACGTGTTCTACATCGGCGCGCTGGGCTCGACACGCACCCATGCCAAGCGGGTGGAGCGGCTGACGCGCCGGGCTTCACGCCCGACCAGATCGCGCGCATCCACGGCCCCGTCGGGCCTGGATATCGGCGCGGCGGGCCCGGCCGAGATCGCGCTGTCGATCCTTGCGGCAGATGCACGCAGGTGCTGAGGCAGGGGATGAAGTTCGGCCCGGTTCCCGCTGGCGCAGGCCGAAGGCGCGATCCTGGCCCATTCGGTCGATGCTGGGCGGCAAGCGGCTGCGCAAGGGCGTGACGCTGCGAGGCGGCGCATGTCGCGGCGCTGGCGGCGGCGGGGCATGACCGCGGTGATCGTGGCGCGGCTCGATCCGGGCGACGTGCACGAGGATGCGGCGGCCGCCGCGGCTGGCCGCGGCGCTGGTGCCCGACCCGGATGCCGCGGGCCTGCGGCTGACGCGCGCCCTTCACCGGGCCGGGTCAACCTGATCGGCCGACCGGGCCGGGGGTCGTGGTGCTGGACGTGCGCGGCGCTGACCGCGCTCAACGCGGTCGATCCGATGATCACGCTGGCCACGGTGCCCGCCGTTTCACCAGATGGCGCGCGGGCGGCGATGGTCGGCCACGGTCAAGATCATCGCCTATGCCGTGGCGCGCGGCGGCGTCTGGACCGCGGCCTGCGCGGCGTGGGCGCGGGCGCGATCCGGCTGGCGCGCGCCGGTGCTGCGCGCCGGCCACGCTGATCGTGACCGAGATCGGCGGCGGGCTCGACGGCACCGAGGCGCAGCCGACAAGGGCGCGCGCGGCGATCGCGGCGCGGCTCGCGCGCGCTGGGCATGGCGCTGGAGCGGGTCGCGCATCGTGCCGCATGCAGACGGCGCGATCTGGCCGCGGCCATCGCGGCGGCGCACGCGCGACATGGTGCTGATCCTGACCGGCTCGGCCACCTCGGACATCGACGATGTCGGCGCCCGCGGCGCTGCGGCGGCGGGCGGGCAGGTCGACCGCTTCGGCATGCCGGTCGATCCGGGCAACCTGCTGTTTCTGGGCCGAACTCGGGGCGCGGCCGGTGATCGGCCTGCCGGGCTGCGCGCGCTCGCCCGCGCTGAACGGGGCGGATTGGGTGCTGGCGCGCATCGCCTGCGGCCTTGCGGTCACCGGGCGCCGATATCGCGGCGATGGGGGTGGGCGGCTTGCTCAAGGAAATCCCCTCGCGCCCAGCCGCGTTCCGGGCCGCGGCGGGCAGGGTGCGCGAACCCCCTGTGACGTCGGGTGGCCCGGCAGCCCTCGGACCGATTGTGCGCCCAGAGCCGTGGCAAGTCACATCCTTGCGAGGCGCGAGAAATTCATGCTTCTCAATCGTCGGGGGCATGATTAGATTGATATCGTGAGCGACATAAAATGACTCTGGGAGGAGCCTCATGGCACAGGTCACGATGACCGTGAATGGCAAGGCCGCGTCCGGCGAGGTCGAAGGCCGCACGCTGCTGGTGCGAATTTCTGCGCGAAAACCTGCACCTGACCGGCACCCATGTCGGCTGCGACACCACCCAGTGCGGCGCCTGCGTCGTGCATGTGAACGGCAAGGCGGTGAAATCCTGCACCATGCTCGCCGCCGAGGCCGAAGGCGCCGAGGTCGGCACCATCGAAGGGCATGGCCAATGCCGATGGCTCGCTGAACGTGATCCAGCAGGCGTTTCAGGATCACCACGGGCTGCAATGCGGCTTCTGCACGCCGGGCATGGTGATGTCGGCGGCGGCCCTGCTCAAGGACAACCCCAAGCCCGACCGAGGCGGAAATCCGCGACTACCTCGAAGGCAATATCTGCCGCTGCACCGGCTACCACAACATCGTCAAGGCGATCATGGCGGCATCCGGTCAGGACGTGCCGCAGTCGCGGCCGAATAAGATCGAGGGCTGCGCCCGCGACGGCGCTGCTTCGCATTACCTAGGCTCATGAACGAAGGCACAGCCCCCGAGGAGCGGAGGGCAGTCTTCACTCAGGGAGGAGGAACACCATGCCCAAGGATCATGGCATTGGCGCCAGCCCGAAGCGGCGCGAGGACGTCCGGTTTCTGACCGGACACGGCAATTACACCGACGACATCAACTGCGCGGCCAGGCCTATGTGCATTTCCTGCGCTCGGACGTGGCGCATGGCAGCATCGAACAAGGTCGACACCACGCGCCGCCGAGGCGATGCCCGGCGTGGTGCGCATCTTCACCGGCGAGGATTTCGAAGGCGTCGGCGGTCTGCCCTGCGGCTGGCAGGTCACCGACAAGCACGGCCAAGCCGATGCAGGAACCCGGCCATCCGGTTCTGGCCCAGGGCAAGGTGCGCCATGTCGGCGATCCGATCGCCGCCGTCGTGGCCGAAACCTGGAGCAGGCGCGCGACGCCGCCGAGGCGATCGTGCTCGACATCGAGGAACTGCCCGCCGTCGTCGACATGAAGGCACGGCGCTCGAGGACGGCGCACCCAAGGTGCATGACGATCTGACCGACAACCTGTGCTACGACTGGGGTTTCGTCGAGGAAAACAAGGCCGCCACGGACGCGGCGTTCAAGACCGCCGCCCATGTCACCACGCTGGAACTGGTCAACAACCGTCTGGTCGCCAACCCGATGGAGCCGCGCGTGGCGGTGGGCGACTACAACCGCGCGACCGACGAACATCACGCTCTACACCACCAGCCAGAACCCGCATGTGATCCGCCTGCTGATGGGCGCCTTCGTGCTGGGCATCCCCGAGCACAAGCTGCGCGTGGTGGCCCCCGATGTGGGCGGCGGTTTCGGCACCAAGATCTTCCACTACGCCGAAGAGGCGTTCTGCACCTTCGCCGCCAAGGCGCTGAACCGGCCGGTCAAATGGACCTCGACTCGCGCTCCGAGGCGTTCATGTCCGACGCCCATGGCCGCGACCACGTGACCAAGATCGAACTGGCGCTGGACAAGGACAACAACTTCGTCGCCGCTGCGCACCGATACCTATGCCAACATGGGCGCGTATCTGTCCACCTTCGCGCCCTCGGTGCCGACATGGCTGCATGGCACGCTGATGGCGGGCAACTACAGCACGCCGCTGATCTATGTGAACGTGAAGGCGGTGTTCACCAACACCGTGCCGGTCGATGCCTATCGCGGCGCCGGCCGCCCCGAGGCGACCTATCAGCTGGAGCGCGTGATCGACAAGGCCGCGCGCGAACTGGGCGTCGATCCGATCGCGCTGCGTCGGCAGAACTTCATCACGCGAATTCCCCTATGCACACGCCCGTCGCCGTGGAATATGACACCGGCGATTACGTGGCCACGATGGACAAGCTGGAAGAGATTGCCGGATCTGGCGGGTTTCGCCGCCCGCCGCAAAGCCTCCGAGGCCAAGGGCAAGCTGCGCGGCCTCGGCGTCAACTGCTATCATCGAGGCCTGCGGCATCGCGCCGTCGAACCTCGTGGGCCAGCTTGGCGCGCGCGCCGGGCTCTATGAAAGCGCCACGGTGCGCGTCAACGCCACCGGCTCGCATCTCGGTGATGACCGGCAGCCACAGCCACGGGCAGGGCCATGAAACCGCCTTCCCGCAGGTGGTCGCCGAAATGCTCGGCATCGACGAGAGCATGATCGAGATCGTGCATGGCGACACCGCCAAGAGTCCGATGGGCATGGGCACCTATGGCTCGCGCTCGCTGGCGGTGGGCGGCAGCGCCATGGTCCGCGCGACCGAGAAGATCATCAACAAGGCCAAGAAGATCGCGGCCCACCTGATGGAAGCCTCGGAGGCGGATATCGAGCTGAAGGACGGCAAGTTCCACGTTGCGGGCACCGACAAGTCGGTGGCCTGGGGCGATGTGACCCTGGCGGCCTACGTGCCGCACAACTACCCGCTCGAAGACATCGAACCGGGGCTCGAGGAAACCGCCTTCTACGATCCGTCCAACTTCACCTACCCCGCCGGCGCCTATGCCTGCGAGGTCGAGGTCGACCCCGACACCGGCCAGGTCACGATCGAACGCTTCACCGCGGCGGATGATTTCGGCAATATCATCAACCCGATGATCGTCGCGGGTCAGGTGCATGGCGGGATCGGCGCAGGGCATCGGCCAGGCGCTGCTGGAAGACTGCGTCTATGACGAGAACGGCCAGCTGCTGACCGGCGTCCTACATGGATTACGCCATGCCGCGCGCCGATCGATGTGCCGTTCTACACGGTCGATCATTCCTGCGTCACGCCCTGCACGCACAACCCGCTGGGCGTGAAGGGCTGCGGCGAGGCCGGGGCCATCGGCTCGCCACCCGCGGTGGTCAACGCCGTGATCGACGCGCTGCAATCCGGCGGCAAGACCAACGTGACCCATATCGACATGCCGCTGTCGCCCGCGCGGGTCTGGGCCGCGATGAACGGCCTGAGGAGAAGCCGATCATGTATAACTTCGACTTTGTCACGCCCCACGACGATCGCCGATGCGGTGGCAGCCCTGGGCCACGAGGGCGCGCAGGCGCTGGGCGGCGGGCAGACCCTGATCCCGACGCTGAAGCAGCGGCTGGCCAGCCCCGAAACGCTGGTCAGCCTGACCGGCATCGCCGAGATGCAGGGCGTCTGCATCGCGCGATGAGGGCCGATCTGTGCATCGGCGGGGGCCACCACCCATGCCGCGGTGGCGCGCGAGGCGGCGGCGCACTATCCCGCGCTGGCGGCCCTCGCCGCGCATATCGGCGATCCGGCGGTGCGCAACCGTGGCACCATCGGCGGCAGCCTTGCCAACAACGACCCCTCGGCCTGCTACCCGGCGGCGGCGCTGGGCTCGGGCGCGACGATCGTGACCAACACCCGCCAGATCGCGGCGGATGACTACTTCCAGGGCATGTTCACCACCGCGCTGGACGAAGGCGAGATCATCACCGAGGTCCGCTTCCCGGTGCCGGAAAAGGCCAACTACCAGAAGTTCGAGCAACCCGCCTCGCGCTTCGCGCTGGTGGGCGTGTTCGTGGCCAAATACGCGGACGGCGTGCGCGTGGCGGTCACCGGCGCCTCCGAAGACGGCGTGTTCCGCTGGACCGAGGCCGAAGCGGCGCTGTCGGCCAATCTTCACGGCCGATGCGCTGAACGGCCTGACCGTCCCCGCCGACGGCATGATCGGCGACCTGCACGGCTCCAGGGAATACCGCGCGCATCTGGTCGGCGTGATGACCAAACGGGCGGTCGCTGCGGCGGCGTGATCCGGGTTTGATGGACTGAGAAACGCCCCTGCGAGAGATCGCGGGGGCGTTTTTGTTCTTCGGCCGTAGGGTGCGTGCTTGCACGCACCATACCTCCGCCCGCCTTGCTCCATGCCCGCAGCAGCCTGCACCACGGCCCGTCGCCTTGACCCATGAAGGGAATAGGTATCTGCTCCCGTAAGGGCGGCGTGCCCCAGGCAGTGGAGAGTGATCAGGACATGCGCAGCAAGATCATCGGGGCAATGCTGGCGCTGATTGGCCTTGCGGTGGTTGCAAACTGCGTCCCCGAGGCGGCAGCACCCCTTCGTGCCATAGAGATCACACCGGCGGCGCTCGAACTCAGCGCTTTCGGCAACGCTGGCTCAGGGCCGAGAGGTCGATTTTCCCGAAAAGACCCGCTTCGAGGCGTTGCGGTTCCGTCATACGGCGGGCCTTGGGTTCGAGGGGCGCGCGCGGTTCGTCGATCCGGCAACCGGGACCTATCCGCCGCCCGACATCACGTTCTTCGGCTCGGTCCCGCTGATGTGGTGGAGCGTGGAAGCCGGGTCATTGACCATCAAACTCGCCTCGGTCGACGGGATCGGGCCAATCCCCGGCAGGCCCAACCTGCCCGAGGCCGAGGCGGAACGCATCCGCGACAGCCTTGGCACCGGGCTTGGCACCCTCATGTCGCGGATGTCATTCCCCACGGGCCTGGATCCGAACCGTGTCTGGGTCATCGCCAACGTCCAAAGCACGCCAGACGCGCTGCGGTTCGAGCTTCTTCCACGCTGAGGACCGGGCGCGGCGCTGTCCGGGCGCATGTGTCGTTCTGGCTTCCGCCAAGTGGCCATCGACCGCGCAACCCCACCCCAACCCTTCCCATTCCCTCAACCTTCGTTACCAACGCCTGAACGCGCCCGCGTAACCCGTTGATAACGCTTGCTCGGAAAAATGTCCCATCATGGGACAGGCGCTTTTTCTCTGCTGAAACAGGATCATCCCCGCCCGGCATGACCTGTATCAAGGTCGGGCCTGTCTTTACCTGCGATTGTCCGCATGTATTCAAGACAGGAGACAGACCATGTCCGGCAAGACCACCTATATCAATGTGCCCGAGGTTGTTGGTGTGTTCGATAGTTTCGACGTCATGCAGAAGGCGATCTATGACCTGATGCTGGCCGGTTTCAGCCGCTATGACATCAGCCTTCTGGGCAGCCGCGAGGCGATCGAGGAGAAGCTGGGCCGGTCATACTGGCAAGCGAAGGACCTGGAGGACAACCCCGACGCGCCCCGCGCCTCCTTCGTCTCGGAAGAGGCGATCGGAGAGTTGGAGGGCGCAGTCGCCGGCGGCTTCTTCTTTCTGGGCTCCTACATCGCCATGGCGGCACTGCTGACCCCGGCCAGCACGCTGGCGGCCTCGATTGCGGCCATCGCCATCGGCGGCGGACCCGCCGCCGTGATCGGGACATTGCTCGCCCGCCGGGTCGGAAAGCATCACAAGGATTACTATGCCGATCAGATCGCCAAGGGCGGGATCCTCATCTGGGTGCGCGCTGCCACGCCCGAAAAGCAGGAACTGGCCATGAAGATCATGAAGGGCCATTCCGGCAAGGACGTCCACATGCATGAATGGAGCGAATAGGCCGCAGCCCCGGACAGATCAGCCCGGCTTGCGCGCGATGAAGTCGATCAGCGCGGAGCGGCCTGCGTGACCCTTGCCCTCGGACAGCACGCGTTCATGGCTGCGACATTCAAGGATGTCCCAGCCGTCGAATGCCGCGCGCAGCATCGCCTCGGTGTAAAGGTTCTCGACGGCGCGGGGACCACCGGTGCCATAGTCCAGTTGTTTGGGCGTATAGCCATGCAGCAGGATCAGGCCGCCGGGCCTTGTGCTGCGCGTCATGCCCGCGAACAAAGACGCGCGTTCCGCAGGGCCCACGAACTGGATGAAGATGCCAAGGACCAGATCAAAGGTCTCGGCCCAGTCGTGACGCAGCACATCGACCTCGCGGACATCGACCGTGACCCCGCGCGCGGCGGCCAGTTTCCGCGCCTTCGCGATGGCAGAGGGGGCATATTCCAGCGCGGTCACCTGCAAGCCACGCTCCGCCAGATAGACTGCATTGCGCCCCTCGCCATCGGCGACCGACAGGGCCGTGGCACCGGGCGTCAGATAGCCTGCATGATCGCGCAGAAAGGCCGCTGGTTCCGTGCCGAAGACATAGTCATCCGTTGCAAAACGCGCTTCCCACATGGGCCTCTCTCCTCGATCAAGAACCGTCCGGGCGTCGGGGGACGTGGCGGTTCGATTCTGCCATGAAGGCGCGTTGCTGCGGCAACTGCCCGACCGGCATCATCATCTCACGCCCTTGCATCTTGGGGAAGTCCGGGCTTTGCCCTCCTGCCGGATGTCCGCACGGCCACTCCGTGCCACGGCCTCGGCTTCAGTCCTGGCAGGCTTTTTCGTCCTGAGAGGCCCACCCGGCCCGCAATCGTTAAAATATCCTGAACGCGGTCGCGTAAGTCGTTGATAATGCTTGATCTGAAAAATGTCCCATCGTGGGACAGTCTTTTCCCGCGGTCTGATCCACAAAGAAAAACCGCCCCGGCGTCGCGTGGACGGGGGCGGTTTGCAAGGCCATATCGGCCGGATTACTTCGGCAGCGGCCCGATCAGCATGATCATCTGGCGGCCTTCCATCTTGGGGAAGTTCTCGACGCGGCCCACCTCCTTGGTGTCCTCGGCGACCCGCTCCAGCAATTCGCGGCCCAGGTTCTGGTGCGCCATCTCGCGGCCACGGAAACGCAGGGTGATCTTCACCTTGTCGCCTTCCTCCAGGAACTTGAAGACCGAGCGCATCTTGACCTCGTAGTCATGCTTGTCGGTGTTCGGGCGGAACTTGATTTCCTTGATCTCGATGATCTTCTGCTTCTTGCGCGCTTCGGACTCGCGCTTCTGCGTCTCGTACTTGTACTTGCCGAAATCCATGATCTTGCAGACCGGCGGCACGGCATTGGGAGAGATCTCGACCAGATCAAGGCCCGCTTCCTCGGCCATCACAAGGGCCCGCTCGGGCGTGACGACGCCGACGTTCTCGCCATCTGCGCCGATCAGCCGGATTTCGGGGGCGCGGATGCGTTCGTTGATGCGGGGGCCTGTTTCGCGCTGCGGGGGCGCGTTATGCGGTCTGCGGGCTATGGTGGTGATCCTTCAATTGTTGGCGCATTTCGAGGCCGCAACCTAACCTTGGGCCGTGCCTACTTCAAGCGGCAAATCGGCTGATAGATGCCGATTTGACCCGTTCGGGGTTGCGCCAGCACCGATGCATCCTCATCTGGAGGGGTGGAAGCGGCTGACCCCGGTCACGCCGCGTGATGTGTAACGATGAAGGAAGACGACCGATGAACAAAGTGATCCTGCCTGTCGCCGCAGTCGCAGCCGTTGTTGCCGGCTACCTGTTCTGGGCCAACCAGGCCGACGATGTGCCCCCGATGGAGACCAGCGCGCCGCCTGCGACCGCACCGGCACCCGAAGAGACGGTCGAGGAAACGGTGCAGGAGACGGTTGAGGCCACCGAGGACGCGGCGGACGCTGCGGCCCAAGCGGTCGAGGAGGCCGTCGACGATGCCGCCACCGCTGCGCGCGACGCCGCCGAAGCGGCGACCGATACCGCCCGCGAGATGGCTGATGAGGCCGCGCAGGCCGTGAACAGCGCCGTGGAGTCTGCCACGACCGCTGCGGATGCCGCCGCAGATACCGCCGCCGAAGCCGTCGAGACCGCCACCCAAGCCGCGCGCGAGGCGCTGCAAAACGCAACCGGAACAACGCCCGCGCCCGAGGCCGCACCGACCGGCAGTGACGCACCGGCGGCTGGCGAGGTCGCGACTGGCGCTGCAACGGATGCCGCCGCTGCGGATGCGGCCGCCAATGCGGACATGACCGCAACCGAGTTGCAGAATGTGCTGAGCGTGGACGGGTTCGACTATGACCGTGCTGTCGCGGCGATCGAAGCCTCCGACATCGCCGATATGCGCAAGACGCTGCTGACATCCGCGCTGGAACAGGCGCGCGACAACCCCGATCTGTTGCGGGTCGCGCTGGAGCAGGTCCGCACCGCCTTGGGTATGTGATCCCGAGGCACATCCTTTCGACCGAATGAACAAAGGCCGCGCGGGTTATCCTGCGCGGCCTTTTGCTGTGCGAAGCAGGCTTGGGTGTCAGCCGACGAAGGCCTTTTCGACCACGTATTCGGCGGGCTCGGAATTCGCGCCCTCGCGCAGGCCGAACCCTTCCAGAACCGTTTTCATGTCAGTGTTGAAGTCCAGCGACCCGCAGACCATGCCACGGTCGGTGTCGGGCGAAATCGGCGGAATGCCCAGATCGGCAAAGACCTTGCCGGAGGTCAGGTTGTCGGTGATCCGGCCCATCCGCGCGCTCGTCTCCCGCGTGGTGGTGGGGTAGTAGCGCAGCTTTCCGGCGACGAATTCGCCGATCAGCGGATCCTCGGGCAGGCTTTCGACCAGTTGGCGACCGTATTCCAGTTCCGCCACATCGCGGCAGGTGTGCATCATGATGACCTCGTCATACCGCTCGTAGGTGTCGGGGTCGCGCATCAGGCTGGCGAAAGGGGCAAGACCTGTGCCGGTGGCGAAGAACCACAGCCGCTTGCCCGGCAGAAGCGCGTCCAGCACCAGCGTGCCCACGGGCTTGGGGCGCAGGATGATCTGGTCGCCCGGCTGGATATGCTGCAGCTTCGAGGTCAGCGGACCGTCCTGCACCTTGATCGAATAGAATTCCAGTTCCTCGTCCCAGCTGGGCGAGGCGATGGAATAGGCGCGCAGCAGGGGTTTGCCATTCTCGCCCATCAGCCCGATCATCACGAATTCGCCCGACCGGAACCGCAGGCTCTGGGGGCGGGTCACGCGGAAGGAGAACAGGCGGTCCGTCCAATGGGTGACGGATGTCACGGTCTGGGCGTCGGGCAGGGTCGGGACTTTGGGAATGGAAATCTCGGTCACTGTCAGGCTTTCGGTCATATATGTCCTGCCGGGGATAAACCGGCATCCTTTCCTTATCTTTGATCCATGTCAGATGAAAGCGGGCCCGGACATTCAGCCGCGCAGGCGCGCCTGATAGTCATGGGCGCGCCAGTCGGCACGGGCCAGCCATTGGTCCTCGGGCTGGCGGGCGGCGAGGGCGGCGGAAATCTCGACCTCGTCGAAGCCCGCGCGCCGCGCCATGGCGTATTGGTCCGCGATCACGTGACCGGACGCGCGCAGTCGCCCGGTATAGCCGCGCAGGCGCAGGCGGCGGGCAAGGGTGAAGCCGCGCCCGTCGGCGAAACTGGCAAAGGGGATGCGGATGATCTGCACGCCTTCCAGCGGCCAGTGCGTCAGGATCGGCCTCGGCCGGCAGGTCGATGGCGGTTGCATCTGGGGCCGCCTCGGCCAAGGGGACAAAAGGTGCTGTCCAATCCTCGGGTGCAAAGCCGGTGTCGCGCACGATCACGGTGCTGTTCGATGTCATTGACCTGCTCCTGTTCTGACCATTTTGCCATTCACGAAATGGATGCCGCATTCTTCCTTGGCGGCACCCCGCCAGCGGCCCGCGCGCTCATCCTCGCCGGGTTTCACGGCCGAGGTGCAGGGCGCGCATCCGATCGAGGGATAGCCCCGCGCCACCAGCGGATGCCGCGGCAGGCGGTTGTTGATCATGTAATCCTGCACATCCGTCTTGTCCCAATGGGCCAGCGGATTGACCTTGAGCCGCCCGTCGGTGTCGGCCTCGAAGAACTCCAGCGCGGCGCGGGTGCTGGCCTGAAACCGTTTGCGCCCGGTGATCCATGCGTCGAACCCCGCAAGCGCGCGGTCGAGCGGTTCGGTCTTGCGCAGGGCGCAGCAGGCGTCGGGGTCGGTCTGGTGCAACAGGCCTTCGGGGTCTTGCGCAGCCAAGGCAACAGGCCGCGGCGCGGATGATCCGCAGATCCGGACAGCTCCAGACGCGCGGCGACCTGCCGTTGATAGTCCAGCGTTTCGGGAAACAGCATCTGCGTGTCGATGAAGAGCACCGGTGCCGTCCGGTCGATCACCGCCAGCATGTGCAGCAGCACCACGCTTTCCGCGCCGAAGGAACTGACCAGCGCGATCCGGCCCACCTGCGGGTCGGACAGCGCATGGCGCAGCACGGCGCTTGCCGCGTGGTGGCGGTAGCGCGCGTTCAGCTCTGCCGCGCGGGTCGCGACCGGGGCAAGGGGGGCCTCAAGCGGCATGACGATCCCGCGCCTCGGGGTAGAGGGCGGCCTTGAACGGGGCGAGGCCCAGGCGGCGGTAGGCGTCGAGGAAGGTCTCCTCCCGCCCCTCGCGCAGGTCCAGATAGGTGCGGATCAGGCGTTCGATGGCGGGCAGCAGATCCTCGGCGGCAAAGCCGGGGCCCGCGCGTTCGCCGATCACCGCATCCTCGGTCGCCGTCACCGCCCAGCGTGATCTGGTAGTTTTCCACGCCCGCGCGGTCCAGCCCCAGAATGCCGATATGGCCGACATGGTGATGCCCGCAGGCGTTGATGCAGCCCGAGATCTTGATCTTCAGCGGGCCGATGTCATGCTCGAGCTTGAGCGCGTCGAAATGGGTGGCGATCTCCTGCGCGACGGGGATCGACCGGGCGGTGGCCAGGGCGCAGTAATCCATGCCGGGGCAGGCGATGATATCGCTGATCAGCCCGATATTGGCGGTGGCGAGGCCCGCCGATTTCAACGCCGCATGAAGGGCAGGCAGATCGGCGCGCGCCACATGGGGCAGGATCACGTTCTGCTCGTGGCTGATGCGCAGCTCGTCATAGGCGTAGCGCGCCGCCAGATCGGCCATCAGGCGCATCTGCTCGGCCGTGGCATCGCCCGGTGTCGCGCCATGCGCCTTGAGGCTGATCGACACGATGGCATGATCCGCGCGGCGGTGCGCGGTCAGGTTGGTATCGGCCCATGACCGGAACACCGGATCGTTCTGATAGGCGATGTCATGGGGATGGGTGTCGCGCGCGGCAAAGGCGGGCGGGGCGAATTGCGGCTCGATCTGCGCCAGCAGCGCCTGATCGGCGCCGTTGAAGGCGGTGCGCAGGGTCGCAAAGCGCTCCTCGACCAGATCGCGGATGGTGTCGATCCCGTTCTCGTGCACGGTGATCTTGATGCGGGCCTTGTACTTGTTGTCGCGCCGTCCCAGCAGGTTGTAGACGCTGACGATCGCCTCCAGATAGGGCAGAAGGTCGGCGCGCGGCAGGAAATCGCGGATGACCTGCCCGATCATCGGGGTGCGGCCAAGGCCGCCGCCGACGATCACCTCGAACCCGGTCTCGCCATGGCGTTCGACCATGCGCAGGCCGATATCATGGGCGCGGGTCACGGCGCGGTCATTGGGGCTGCCGGTCACGGCGATCTTGAATTTGCGCGGCAGGAACTGGAATTCGGGATGATCCGTGGACCATTGCCGGATCAGCTCGGCCACCGGGCGGGGATCGGCCAGCTCATCGGCGGCGGCCCCCGCGAAATGATCGGCGGTCACGTTGCGGATCGTGTTGCCGCTGGTCTGGATCGCGTGCAGCCCCACTTCGGCCAGCGCGTCCAGCATGTCGGGCACATCGGACAGTTTGGGCCAGTTGTACTGGATGTTCTGCCGCGTGGTGAAATGGCCGTAGCCCTTGTCCCATTTCTCCGCCAGCAGCGCCAACTGCCGCATCTGGGCGGAGTTCAGCGTGCCATAGGGAATGGCGACGCGCAGCATATAGGCATGCAGTTGCAGGTAGAGCCCGTTCATCAGGCGCAGCGGCTTGAATTCATCCTCGGTCAGCGATCCGTCGATGCGGCGGGCGACCTGCGCGCGGAACTGGGCATTGCGTTCGGCCAGAAAGGCGCGGTCGAATTCGGTGTAATCATACATTGGCCGTATCCTCCTGTTTGCGCGCTTCCTGCTTGCCATGGGCGTAGTTGGAAGGGCCCTTGCGGCGGAAATCCTCGCGGAAATGCGCAGGCTGCGGGCCGCGCGCGCCGGGGATCACATCGGCCAGATAGGCGCCGACCACCTGGCCCGCCTGACGCTGGGCATCCAGCAGGCGCATCTGGGCAATCGCCTCATCCTCGATCACCTCGGCGCGGGCCAGATCGCGGGTCCAGCTGTCATCGGCGGCCAGATAGATGACATCGCCCTCGATCAGCGCATTGGCGGTGACCACCTTGGGGGTGAAACGTGGCATGAAACTCTCCTTCAGGCGGGGGGCGCGACCGTCAGCTTTCGGTTTGACCTTTTCGCCAATATAGGAAATATTTCCCGCCAAGCGCCAGTATCTGCGGCAGATAAGGAATATTGTTTCCTGCTTTGGATGGTTGCGTAATGATTTTCCACATGAACGGAGATAAGAAAAATGTCGATCCGACTGGATGCCACCGACCGGAAAATTCTGGCAGAGCTGCAACGCGACGCGGGCCAGTCACTGGACGAGATCGCCAAGCAGGTGGGCTCTTCCAAGACGCCGGTGTGGAACCGAATCCGCAAGATGCGCGAGGCCGGAATCATGGGGCCGCAGACCGTGATCCTGGATGCCGAGGCGCTGGGGTTCGAGGCCTGTTTCTTCGTGCTGATCCGCACATCCGAGCATGAGGCGACCTGGCAGGCGGCCTTCCTCAAGGCGCTCCAGAAGCGGCCCGAGGTGCAGGAGGCGCACCGGCTGGCGGGTGATATCGACTATATCCTGAAAGTGCGGGTCAAGAACGCGCGCGCCTATGACGCCTTCTACCAGGCGCTGATTTCCGAGGTGAAGGTGCATAACGTCACCGCGCTTTTGTCGATGGAGGAGATCAAGTCGACGACGGCCCTGCCGCTGTGAGGGCGGGACCGGATATTTGCAGCAAGAAGAAACAGGAGGTCAGACGCGGACCATCAGGCGGCTGAGCCCGTGGAAATGATAGCTGTCGGCAAAGCGTGGCTGGCCTGACAGGCGCAGGTCCGGGCAGCGGTCGAAGAGCGTCTTGAGCGCGATCTGCAATTCCAGCCGCGCCAGCGCTGCGCCGACGCAGAAATGCAGCCCGGCGCCGAAGGCGGCGTGCGGTTTCGCAGGGCGCGCCGGATCGAAACGGTCGGGGGCCTGCCATTGCGCGGGGTCGCGGTTGGCAGCCGCCAGCAGCAGACCGATCCGGTCGCCGCGCCGGAAGGTATGACCGTGCAGCTCCACCTCCTCATAGGCGTAGCGGGTGAACATGTGCAGCGGCGGATCGAGGCGCAGCAGTTCCTCGACCGTGGCCGCGATCCGGTCGGGGGCCAGATGGGCGCGCGGGTCGGGCTGCTTCAGCAGGAGGCGCGTGGCGTTGCCGATACTGTGCACCGTCGCCTCATGCCCCGCGTTCAGCAGCAGGATGCAGGTCGAGATCAGTTCGGGCGTGGACAGCCGCGCGCCATCCTGACCGGCGGCGATCAGACTGGGTGATCAGGTCCTCTGCGGGGGCATGGCGGCGCGCGTCGATATATCCGGTCAGGAAGGCGCTGAAATCGGCGGCGGCGCGGGCGGCGTCTTCTTCCATCTGCCGGGTGCGTTTGGCCTGATACATGCCTACCATCGCGTTGGACCAGGCCAGAAGGTCATCGGCGCGGTCTTCCGGCACCCCCAGCAGGCGCGCGATGGTGATGACGGGGATCGGGCGGGCAAAGGCGGGCAGCAGATCGAAAGGCGCGTCCTGCGGGAAGGCGTCGATCAACCGATGCGTCAGCGCCGTGATGCCGGGGGCCAGATCGGCGATGCGCTGCGTGGTGAAGGCGCGCAGCACCAGACCGCGCAGGCGGGTGTGGCGCGGCGGCTCCAGCTCCAGCATGGAATGATCCTCGACCGCATAGAACGGGGCCAGATGCGCGGGCGGCGGGCTGGCGAGTTCGGCCGGGATCTCGCGCCCGAAGCGGCGGTCGCGCAGCACGGCGTTGACCGCCCCGTGGCCGAGCGCGCAGGGCATGGCGTAGTCCTCCCACCAGACCAGCGCGCCCCCCGCTGCCCGGGCACGGGCATAGGCGGGATAGGGGTTCTGCACGAAGGCAGGATCGGTCGGGGATTGCTGAAAGCGGTACATGCGACAAGGGATGCCCGACCCCTCTGGTCAAGACAAGGGCGGCGCGGGTAGATTGGAGCGATGAGATCAGATACCGCCCGCCGCCTTGCGGTCTTTGCCCTGTTCGTTCTGGCCGTGGCCGCCTTCTCGGCGGGGGTCTGGCGCACGGGCTATCGTCAGGCGCTGGATCAGCTGGCCCAGCGGGGCGAGGCGGACCTGCTGCTGGCGACGGACCGGCTGACCGGGCAGTTGCAGCTCTATCAGCAGCTTGCGGTGCTCATGGCGGCCCATCCCTCGCTGGCCGGGGCGCTGCGGCAGGGCGAGGAGGCGGATGTGCGCGCCATCCTTGTGGCGACCGCCGACAAGACAGGGGCGCTTGACGTGCAACTGGCCGACCGTGAGGGGCGCGTTCTGGCGTCGGCCAAGGGGATGATCGACGACGGGCTTGCCGCCAGCGCCTCTTTCGCGCGCGCCATGACCGGGGCGCTGGGCGAGGGGCATGGCATCAACCCCGTGGGCGGGCAGCGCAGCTATACCTTCGCGGCCCCGATCTTCGGGCCGGACGCGCAGGTGCAGGGCGCGGTGATCGTGCTGGTCGATATCGGGCTGGTCGAGGCGGAATGGCGCGGGGCGCGGCCCACGGTGTTCTTCACCGATGACGCGGGACTGGTCTTCATCACCAACCGCTCTGAACTGCTGTTCTGGCGGCGCGGTCCGGGTCAGGTGGGGCTGTCCTCTCCCACCGGCGTGGAGGGGGAGTTCAGCTTTGTCAGGCAGGGCCCGCACATGATCTGGCGCGAAAGCTGGAGCCCCTATATCCCCGCGCGCGCCCTGCATCTGGCGCGCGATCTGCCGGTGATCGGGATGCGGGCCGAGGCGCTGGTGGATGTGGAACCCGCGCGGCGGCTGGCGACCTTGCAGGCGGGGCTGGTGGCGGCGGTCTGTCTGGC
The DNA here is from genome assembly GCA_963715835.1 of uncultured Alphaproteobacteria bacterium. Classification (GTDB taxonomy): domain Bacteria; phylum Pseudomonadota; class Alphaproteobacteria; order Rhodobacterales; family Rhodobacteraceae; genus Seohaeicola. Next base: position 294,090 of record CAVQSH010000002.1, read on the forward strand.
CTTCGGGGCGCTGCTCTTTCTTGCGACCGAGCGGCGGCGCACGCTGGCGCAGGCCAATGCCCGGCTGGAAGGGCGCGTGGCCGAGCGCACGCATGAGCTGTCCGGCGCCAATGCCGCGCTGCGCCGCGAGGTGGCCGAACGCGCCGCAGCCGAGGCCGCCTTGAAAAAGGTGCAGGACGATCTGGTGCAGGCGGGCAAGCTGTCCGCGCTGGGCCAGATGAGCGCGGGCATCAGCCATGAGTTGAACCAGCCGCTGATGGCGATCCGCCAATATGCCGAGAATGGCGTCGGGCTGCTGGAGCGGGGCAAGACCGATGTGGCGGCGCAGAACCTGCGGCGGATCGGGGATCTGGCGCATCGCATGGGGCGCATCATCCGCAACCTGCGCGCCTTCGCCCGGCAGGAGAGCGAGCCGATGGGGCGGGTCGATCTGGTGGCGGTGGTGAATTCCGCGCTCGAACTGTCCGAGACGCGGCTGGCGCGCGATGCGGTGACAGTGGAATGGACCCCGCCCGCACCCGTCCATGTGATCGGCGGCGAGGTGCGGCTGGGGCAGGTGGTGCTGAACCTGATCGGCAATGCCGCCGATGCGATGGCGGGGCTGGAGGAGCGGCGCATCACCCTGTCCCTGCGCCGGGATGACGGCCGTGTCGTGCTGGAGGTGGCCGATACCGGACCGGGGATCGAGGAGCCGGAGAAGATTTTCGAGCCCTTCTACACCACCAAGGCGGTCGGTGCCGCCGAGGGGATGGGCCTTGGCCTGTCGATCTCCTACGGGCTGGTGCAAAGTTTCGGCGGCGCGATCCGGGGGCGCAACCGGCCCGGTGGCGGGGCGGTGTTCACGGTGGAACTGACACCGGCCTCGCCCGAGGCGCCCGCCCGGTCCGAGGCGGCAGGATGATCCGGCAGGTCCTGATCGTCGACGATGACGTCGCCGTGCGCGAGGCACTGGCGCAGACGCTGGAACTGGCGGACCTCAGCCCGCGCTGCACCGGCAGTTTCATCGAGGCCAAGGATCACATCTCGGACACGTTCGAAGGCGTGATCCTGTCGGATATCCGGATGCCGGGGCGTGACGGGTTCTTCCTGCTGGATCACACGCAGAAAATGGACCCCGATCTGCCGGTGATCCTGCTGACGGGCGAGGGGGACATCCCGATGGCGGTGCGCGCCATGGGGCAGGGGGCCTTCGGTTTTCTGGAAAAGCCCTGCGCCGCCGCCGATCTGCTGGCCGAGGTGGAACGCGCGCTCAGGACAAGGGCGCTGGTGCTGGAGAACCGCCGCCTCAAGGCGCAACTGGAGGCGGGCGATCCTGCGGCGCGGATGCTGTTCGGCACCTCGGCGCTGGCGGTGGCCCTGCGCGAACGGGTGCGGGCGGTGGCGCGCACCCGCGCCGAGGTGCTGGTCAGCGGCCCGCCGGGCAGCGGCATTTCCAAGGTGGCCGAAGTGATCCACCTGTGTTCGGCCCTGGCCAAGGGACCTTTCGTCAAGACACCCGCAGCCGGGCTTGACCCCGCGGGTCTGGGGCAGGTGCTGGACAGTGCCGCGGGCGGCAGCCTCTTTCTGGACGAGCTGGGCGCGATGCCCGCCGAGACGCAATTCGCCCTGCTGGATCATCTGGAGCGGGACGGTGCGGCCCGCCTGATCGCGGGCAGCAGCGGCGATCTGGCGGAACTGGTCGCGCGGGGGCGGCTGAACCCCGATCTCTATTACCGGCTGGATGTCATGCCGGTGCGGATCCCGTCGCTGGGCGAGCGGCGCGAGGATATCCCGGTGCTTTTCCGCCAATATGTCGCGCAGGCCAGCGAACAGGCCGGGCTGACGCCGCCGCCCATCGGCCCCGAGGTGATCGGCGCGCTGATGGCGCAGGACTGGCCCGGCAATGCGCGCGCGCTGATGTCGGCGGCGATGCGCTTTGCCCTGGGTCTGGGCGAGGGCAAGGGGGCCGAGACCGGGCATGGTCCGGGTCTGGGTCTGGCCGAGCAGATGGCGCAGGTCGAACGCTCGCTTCTGGCGGCGGCGCTGCGCCGCCAGCAGGGCCGCGCGGCGGATGCGGCGCGCGATCTGAAGCTGCCGCGCAAGACGTTCTACGACAAGCTGGCGCGCTACGGTCTCAAGCCCGAGGATTTTCGCTGATCCGGGTCGGAGCGCCGGGGGACAGGCCCTCGTGTCGGTGATTCGGCAGGGCGATTCGGTGGGGCCTGTGCGGATTCCTGCAATTTTCCGCCGATCCTTGTGCGGATTTCCGCACAACTTGTCTCTGTCGCATGGCCGACATGCGGTCAGCGCATGGCCAAGTCTTTAAAAATCCTTGGCTTTCTTGGATTGCCCGGAATTTCCGCACATTTGCTTGAGTCGTGCGTGATCGAGGTCAAAGTCTGCACCGCAGTGCCTCTTTCAGGGGGCGCAGAATGCAACGTCTCAATTCTGGGAGGAGAGACCTATGAAATTCCTGACTTCCGCCGCCATGGCGCTGGCTCTGACCGTCACCGCAGGGGCCGCTGCCGCAGCCTGCGATCCGGGCGAAATCGTCATCAAGTTCAGCCATGTGACCAACTCGGACAAGCACCCCAAGGGGATCGCCGCGACCCTGTTCGCCGAGCGCGTGAACACCGAGATGAACGGCAAGGCCTGCATGGAGGTCTTCCCGAACTCCACGCTCTACACCGACGAGAAGGTGCTGGAAGCGATGCTGCAGGGCGACGTCCAGTTCGCAGCCCCCTCGCTGTCGCTGTTCGAGCCGATCACCAAGCAGTTCCGCCTGTTCGACCTGCCCTTCATGTTCAAGGACATCTCGGCCGTTGACGCGTTCCAGGCCTCGGACACCGGGCAGGAAATGCTGCAGTCGATGACCCGCCGCGGCGTTCTGGGTCTTGGTTTCTGGCACAACGGCATGAAGCAGTTCTCGGCCAACAAGCCGCTGATCTCGCCCGAGGATGCCACAGGGCCTGAAGTTCCGCGTGCAGCCCTCTGACGTGCTGGTCGCACAGATGAACGCGCTGGGCGCCACCGCACAGCCGATGGCCTTTGCCGAGGTTTACGGCGCGCTGCAGACCGGCGTTGTCGACGGTCAGGAAAACACCTGGTCCAACATCTATGGCCAGAAGTTCTTCGAAGTGCAGGACGGCATCACCGAAACCAACCACGGCATCATCGACTATCTGGTCGTGACCAGCGTTGACTGGTGGGAAGCCTGGACGCCGACGTGCGTGACCAGCTGCAGACCATCCTCGACGAGGTGACCACCGCGCGCAACGCGGCTGTTCTGGAAGTGGACCGCGCGGCACGCCAGTCCATCCTGGATGCCGGTGGCAAGATCGTCGAGCTGACGCCCGAGCAGCGTGCGGCATGGGTCGAAGCGATGAAGCCCGTCTGGGCGCAGTTCGAGGCCGAAGTCGGCGCCGAGAACATCGCAGCGGCGCAGTCGTTCAACAACTGATCCGTCAGGATCACATCGGGGGTGCGCCACAACCGGCGCACCCCATCGTTCTGTTTCGGAACACACGTTCACACTAAATGGGGGACTGCCGATGTCTGGGCCTGGCCGATACGAGCCGCGCAGCATGCTGGGAAAGGTCGTGCATGAATTCGAGGAAACGGCGATTGCCGTGATGCTCGGGGTCATGACGCTTCTGACCTTCGTCAACGTCATCATGCGCTATGTCTTCAACTCGATGGTGATCTGGGGTCTCGAGGTCGTTCTGATCCTGTTCGCCTGGCTGGTGCTGTTCGGCATCGCCTATGCTTTCAAGGTCACGGCGAACCTGGGCGTGGATGCGATCATCTCGGTCGTGTCGCCGCGCACGCGCTATATCCTTGCGCTGCTGTCGGCCGCCTGCTGTCTGGCCTATGCGCCTGCTGATCGCCAAGGGGGCCTGGGATTACTGGGCGCCGTTCGCCGGATTGCAGCAGACCACCGGGCACTGGTTCCCGACCGGCTTTGATCCGAACACCCGCGACCGCGCCTTCTTCGAGACCGATCAGGTGCCGATGCTGGAATGGCTGCGCTGGCTGGAAGATGCGATCAACCAGGGCGAGGCCTATTCCAAGCTGCCCCGCATGGTGCCCTACATGATCCTGCCCATCGCCGCCGCGCTGATGCTGTTCCGCATCATCCAGGTGACCATCCGCATCGTGAAGGGCGAACAGCACAGCATGATCGTCAGCCACGAGGTCGAGGACGCGCTGGACGAGATCGCCAAAACCCGCCGCGGACAGGAGTAACCGATGGACGTCTTTATCCTTTTCGCGATGGTCATCGGCCTGATGCTGATCGGCGTGCCGATTGCCGTGTCGCTGGGCCTGTCTTCGATCCTGTTCCTGCTGGCGCTCAGCGATACCTCGCTGGCCGCTGTGGCCGCATCGCTCTACAACGGCGATGGCCGGGCATTACACGCTGCTTGGCGATCCCCTTCTTCGTGCTGGCCTCCAGCTTCATGTCCACGGGCGGCGTGGCGCGGCGGATCATCCGTTTCTCCATCGCGCTGGTCGGCCATCTGCCGGGCGGTCTGGCGATTGCGGGCGTCTTTGCCTGCATGATGTTCGCGGCCCTGTCCGGCTCGTCAGCCCGGCCACGGTTGTCGCCATCGGCACGATCGTGATCGCGGGCATGCGGCAGGTGGGCTATACCAGGATTTCGCCGCAGGCGTGATCGCGGTAGGCCGGCACGCTGGGCATCCTGATCCCGCCGTCCATCGTGATGGTGGTCTATGCCTCGGCCACCGATGTGTCGGTGGGCCGGATGTTCCTGGCCGGTGTGATCCCCGGCCTGATGGCAGGTTTCATGCTGATGCTCACCATCTACGTCATGGCGCGGGTCAAGAACCTGCCCAAGGGCGAATGGCAGGGCTGGGGCGAGGTCTGGGCCTCGGGCCGCGATGCGGGCTGGGGCCTGATGCTGATCGTCATCATCCTGGGCGGCATCTACGGCGGTATCTTCACGCCCACCGAGGCGGCGGCCGTGGCTGCGGTCTATGCCTTCCTGATCGCCTGCTTCGTCTACCGCGACATGGGCCCGCTGGCCCGCCCGGAAGGCGAGCGCAACCTGACCCTTCTGGACAAACCCATCGCGCTGGTGACGGCCTTCTTCCACCGCGACATCCGCAACACGCTGTTCGAGGCGGGCAAGCTGACCGTCACGCTGATGTTCATCATCGCCAACGCGCTGATCCTGAAGCATGTGCTGACGGACGAGCAGATCCCGCAGCAGATCGCGGGCGCGATGCTGGCGGCGGGTTTCGGTCCGGTCATGTTCCTGGTGATCGTGAACGTGATCCTGCTGATCGGCGGTCAGTTCATGGAACCGTCGGGCCTGATCGTGATCGTGGCGCCGCTGGTCTTCCCGATCGCGATGGAACTGGGGATCGACCCGATCCATCTGGGCATCATCATGGTCGTGAACATGGAAATCGGGATGATCACGCCGCCGGTGGGTCTGAACCTCTTCGTGACCTCGGGCGTGGCGGGTATGCCGATGATGCGCGTCGTGCGCGCGGCGCTGCCCTTCCTGGCGGTGCTCTTCGTGTTCCTGATCATGATCACCTATATCCCGATCATCTCGACATGGTTGCCGACGATGATGATGGGACCGGAGATACTGGTGCGTTAGCGACGCTGCGCAATGACCGGACAAAGGACGGCGCGGGGGCAACCTCGCGCCGTTTTCGTTGCAGCCGTCAGCTTTGTTCAAGCGCCGCGATGATGGGGCAGAAATCATCCGCCGTCAGGCTGGCCCCGCCGACAAGCGCGCCGTCCACATCCGCCACCGCGAAGATCTGCGCGGCATTGTCGGGCTTGACCGACCCGCCATAGAGCAGGCGGATGGCAGCGCCCGTCGCGGTCCCGAAACGGGCGATCAGCCGCGCGCGCAGGAAGCCGTGCACCTCGGCGATCTGGTCGGTGGTGGCGATGCGGCCCGTGCCGATGGCCCAGACCGGTTCATAGGCGATCACGGTCGCCTCGCCCGTGGCACCGTCGGGGACCGAGGCGTCAAGCTGCGCGCCGATCACGTCGAGTGTCTGCCCGGCATCACGTTCCGCAAGGGTTTCGCCCAGACAGATCACACCGATCAGCCCCGCCGCCTGCGCGGCTTGCGCCTTGGCGCGGACGATGGCGCTGTCTTCGTGATGGTCGGCGCGACGCTCGGAATGACCAAGGATCACGGCGCTGGCACCCGCATCGGCCAGTTGCCCGGCGGAAAGGTCGCCCGTATGCGCGCCGGCACTATGCCAATGACAATCCTGCCCGCCGATGCGCAGGGCGTGGTCCGCGCAGCGGGTGGCGGCGGCATGGAGCAGCGTTGCAGGCAGGCAGATCAGCAGATCGGCGGCAGGGGCAGGGCAGGCGGCCATGATACGGTCGAGCTGGTCCAGATCGGCCAGCCGCCCGTTCATCTTCCAGTTGCCTGCTGCCAGTTTGCGCCGCATGGTCCGCCCTCCGTCTTCCATCCGCCCCTCCTTACAGACAGGGGGCGGCGTTTTCCAGACGCAAGGCAGGGACCGTGAAGGTTACTCGCCGCCGCGTTCGGCAGCCAGTTCCTCGACATCCTTGAACTTGATCAATTCGCCGCAACCGCAGGCATCCTCGACATTGGGGTTGTTGAACTTGAACCCCAATTCCAGCAGCGATGTCTGATAATCGATCTGCGTGCCGAACAGGAACATCTGGGCCATGGGCGCGATCATGACGCGCGCGCCGTCCTGTTCCACGACCTCATCCATCGGATTGATGTCGGCGGCATATTCCATGGTGTATTCCATGCCCGCGCAGCCGCCCTTCTTGACGCCGATGCGCAGACCCTTGTGACCGTCCTTCTCCATCAGGCGCGCAATCTGGCGCGCTGCGGCCTCGGTAATGGTCACAGCCTGTTTTCCGGGTATGGCGAACATCGTTCCTGCCTTTCAGCGCTTGCTCGACCCCGGTGAGTGTATCACCGGAGGAGGATCACATGAAGCCCAGTTCCAGCCGGGCCTCGTCGCTCATCATGTCCATGCCCCACTGGGGCTCCCATGTCAGTTCCACATCCACATGCTTGACGCCGGGCAGCGGTTCGATCGCATCGGCCACCCAGCCCGGCATCTCGCCCGCGACGGGGCAGCCGGGGGCCGTCAGGGACATGATCACCCTGACCTCGTTCTCGGGGTTGATGTCGATCGTGTAGACCAGCCCCAGATCGTAGATATTCACCGGGATCTCCGGGTCATAGACCGAGCGGCAGGCCTCCACGACCTTTTCGTAGAGCGGGTGATCGGTGCTGGATGGCGCGATCAGCGGGGTGCCTTCAAGCGGCTCGGCGTTCTGGGTCATTTTCTGTCCTGCGGTCTGTCCTGCGGATTTCCTGACTGAACATATAAGGATAGGGGCCGGATTCGTCCAGTGCTGCCAGCGGGATCATTGCGCCGGGTCCATCTCCGGGGCCATCACCGGGGCGATGTCCTTGTAACGGCGCTGCCGCAGGCATATCTTGGTGTCACGCGCCGATGCGCCGGGCCGATCCGGACGCGGCGTCTGATTGCACGCACTATCCAGCCCCGTTGACTGCCTGCCTGCGCCCCGCTCCGTTCGGGGGGCAAGGCGGACAGGGCAGGGGATCGATCCGCACGGCATCCGCCGCCCGGAGCTTCAGCCGGAAGGAACCGGTCATGTCCAAAAAAGGTAACAAGACCAAAGGCAACAAGGAAACCAAGAAACCCAAGCAGGAAAAGCCCAAGGTCTTGGCCACGGCCAATTCCGGCGCGGGCAAGCCTGCGCTTGTTGTTGCTGGCAAATCCGTCAAATAGAGCCCTGAACCGCCCTGCCTGCTGTCTTGGCATTTGGCGCAAAACGTCCCATAGGGGGCGGATGCGACAGGCGGCACAGAAGGCCATGACATGACACAGACGGCAGGGCGGTTCAGCTTCACGCTCAAGACAACCGACGGCAAGGCGCGCACGGGTGAGATCAGCACCCCGCGCGGCGTGATCCGCACGCCTGCCTTCATGCCGGTGGGCACGGCGGCGACCGTCAAGGGCATGATGCCCGAAAGCGTGGCGGCCACGGGTGCGGATATCCTGCTGGGCAACACCTATCATCTGATGCTGCGCCCCACGGCGGAACGGATCGACCGCCTGGGCGGCCTGCACCGTTTCATGAACTGGGACAAGCCGATCCTGACCGACAGCGGCGGTTTTCAGGTCATGAGCCTGTCCGGTCTGCGCAAGCTGACCGAGGAAGGCGTCACCTTCAAATCCCATATCGACGGGTCCAAGCACCACCTGAGCCCCGAGCGCAGCATGGAGATCCAGCGCCTTCTGGGCAGCGATATCGTCATGTGCTTCGACGAATGCCCGGCCCTGCCTGCGGATGACACCGAGGTGGCGCGCGCCATGCGCCTGTCGATGCGGTGGGCGCAGCGCTCGCGCGATGCATTCGGCGACCGTCCGGGCCACGCGCTTTTCGGGATCCAGCAGGGCGGCGTGACCGAGCATCTGCGCGGTGAAAGCGCCGAGGCGCTGAAAGCGATCGGTTTTGACGGCTATGCCGTGGGCGGCCTTGCCGTGGGCGAGGGGCAGGAGGCGATGTTCGGCGTGCTGGACTACGCGCCCGACATGCTTCCGCAAGACAAGCCGCGCTACCTGATGGGGGTTGGCAAGCCCGACGACATCGTGGGCGCGGTCAAGCGCGGCATCGACATGATGGATTGCGTGCTGCCCTCGCGCTCGGGCCGCACCGGGCAGGCCTTCACGCGCCATGGCGTGGTCAACATCAAGAACGCGCGCCACCAGGACGATCCGCGCCCGCTGGACGAGGCGTGCACCTGTCCCGCCTGCCGCGGCTATTCCCGCGCCTATCTGCACCATGTGTTCCGCGCGGGCGAGATGATCTCGGGCATGCTGCTGACATGGCACAACCTGCATTACTATCAGGACCTGATGCAGGGGATGCGCGACGCCATCGCGGCGGGCACTTTCGCCGCATTCGAGGCCGATTTCCACGCGCAGCGGGCCGAAGGCGATATTCCCGCGCTCTGAGCCTGCCTCGGCGGTCGGATCGGATATTTGGGGCAAGAAGAAACCGACAGGGACGTGACCCCTCCCGCACGGGGCTGACAGGCAGAGGGGCCGGCGGCGGGTGCGGAAGGGGGTTTCTCCTTGCACGGTCATCGGCGTCCCCGCCTGTACCGTGGCATCACCCTCGCCGATTAACCTTAACATTCCGTTTCTTCTTGCCTTAAATATCCATCCAAGGGTGCAGCAGGCGCGAAGGGGCAGGGGATGGACTATGGCTATGATCTGGGGACCTATTCCCGCGCCGTGACCACGGCCTCGGCCGAGGCGCAGCGCTGGTTCGACCGGGGTCTGAACTGGGTCTTCGGCTTCAACCATGCGGAAGCGGTGGTCTGTTTCGAGCGCGCGCTTGCCGCCGATCCGGGGTGCGCCATGGCCCAGTGGGGCATCGCCTATGCGATGGGGCCGAATTACAACATGCCCTGGGTGCTCTATGACGCGGCAGGCAAGGCGGCGGCGCTAGGGCGGGCCCATGCGGCAACGCAGGCGGCTCTGGCGCTGGTGGATCGCGTCACCCCGCCCGAGGCCGCGCTGATCACGGCCCTGGCCGCGCGCTATCCGCAGGCCGACCCCATCCCCGACATGCGCCCCTGGGACCGGGCCTTCGCCGATGCGATGCGCGCCGCGCATCTGGCCCATCCCCATGATGCCGATATCCTGTCGGTCACGGCCGAGGCGATCATGGACCTGACGCCCTGGCAGATGTGGGACCTGCGCACGGGCCAGCCCGCGCCCAAGGCCGGAACGCCCGAGGTCCGCGCGCTGCTGGAAGGCGCGATGCAGGGTCTGCCCGGCGCGATGGCGCATCCCGGCATCCTGCATCTCTATGTGCATCTGATGGAGATGTCGCCCTTTCCCGAAAAGGCGCTGCCGGCGGCGGATGTGCTGCGCACCCTGGTGCCCGACGCGGGCCATCTGGTGCATATGCCCACGCATATCGACGTGCTCTGCGGCAATTACCACGATGCGCTGCACTGGAACCAGGCCGCCATCGCGGCGGATCGCAAGTATCTGGACCGCGAAGGGGTGATGAATTTCTACACCGGCTACCGCGTGCACAACTACCATTTCGCGGTCTATGGCGCGATGTTTCTGGGGCAATACAAGCCTGCTCTCGCGGCGGCCGAGGAGCTGATCGCCACGATGCCTGCGGATTTCCTGCGCATCCCGTCGCCGCCCATGGCGGATTTCTTTGAAAGCTACCTGGCGGTCAAGCAGCATGTCTATGTCCGCTTCGGCAAATGGGAGGAGATCATCGCCCAGGATCTGCCGGACGATCCGCGGCTCTTCTCGAACCTGACCGCGATGATCCATTACGCCAAGGGGGTGGCCCATGCCGCACTCGGGCAGGTGGACCGGGCGCTGGCCGAACAGGCCCTGTTCCGTGTCGCGCGCGCCCGCGTGCCGGAGACGCGGCTTTTGCATAACAACACCTGCCAGGACCTTTTCGCCATCGCCGAGGAGATGCTGTCGGGCGAGATCGAATACCGTCGCGGCAACTTTGATCTGGCTTTCGCGCATCTGCGCGCCTCGGTCGCGGCGGATGACAACCTGCCCTATGACGAGCCATGGGGCTGGATGCAGCCCACACGCCACGCGCTTGGCGCGCTCTTGCTGGAACAGGGGCGGGTCGCGGAGGCCGAGGCCGTCTACCGCGAGGATCTGGGGCTGGGTGGCACGCTGACGCGGGCGCAGATCCACCCAGACAACGTCTGGGCGCTGCGCGGGCTGATGGAATGCCTGACCGCGCGCGGTGCCGCCACCACAGCGGAGGCGCGGCTGATACGCCAAAGGCTCGATCTGGCCATGGCCCGGGCTGACCTGCCCGTCGATGTGTCCTGCTTCTGCGCGCGGGGCCGTGCGGGGTAGCGGTTAAGGCTTGCTGCATTTCGCGCCTTGCCCTGCGCGCGCCGCAGGGGCATTCTGGACAGGCCCGTTGCGGTCGGGTGCTTGAAACTGTGGCCCCTGTGCCCCAGATTAACGACAGATAAATGGAGACGCCCAGGTTGCCGATTGTCGGGACCGCGCCGTCTGCCGAACAAAGGACCGAGCATGCAAGACCCCCTGAACCCCTCCTATCCCGTTCTGCCTCTGCGCGATATCGTCGTGTTCCCGCATATGATCGTGCCGCTCTTCGTGGGCCGCGAGAAATCGGTGCGCGCATTGGAAGAGGTGATGGCCGATGACAAGCAGATCCTGCTGTCCAGCCAGATCGACCCGTCCATCGACGACCCCGCCTCTGACGGGATCTACCAGACCGGCGTTCTGGCCAATGTGCTGCAACTGCTGAAACTGCCCGATGGCACCGTGAAGGTGCTGGTCGAGGGCCAGGCGCGGGTGCGGATCACCGAATACCTGAAGAACGACCGCTTTTTCGAGGCGCGCGCCGAATACCTGACCGAAACCGCAGGCGATCCCGCCACGATCGAGGCGCTGCTGCGCACCGTGACGGCAGAGTTCGAGCGTTACGCCAAGATCAAGAAGAACATCCCCGAAGAGGCGCTGGTCGCCGTGTCCGAGACGACTGATCCCGCCAAGCTGGCCGATCTGGTCGTCGGGTCATCTGGGGATCGACGTGGGCCAGAAGCAGGAGCTTCTGGAAACCCTGAGCGTGAGCGAGCGTCTGGAAAAGGTCTATGGCCTGATGCAGGGCGAGATGTCGGTGCTGCAGGTCGAGAAAAAGATCAAGACCCGCGTCAAAAGCCAGATGGAGCGCACCCAGCGCGAATATTACCTGAATGAGCAGATGAAGGCCATTCAGAAGGAACTGGGCGATGGCGAAGACGGCAGCAACGAAGTCACCGAGCTGGAAGAACGCATCAAGGCGACCAAGCTGAGCAAGGAAGCCCGCGACAAGGCCGAGGCGGAGCTGAAGAAGCTCAAGAACATGTCGCCCATGTCCGCCGAAGCCACGGTCGTGCGCAACTACCTCGACTGGATGCTGGGCCTGCCATGGGGCATCAAGAGCCGCGTCAAGAAGGACCTGCACAAGGCGCAGACCATTCTGGACGATGACCATTACGGTCTGGAAAAGGTCAAGGAGCGCATCGTGGAATATCTGGCCGTGCAGCAGCGCAGCCAGAAGCTGAAGGGGCCGATCATGTGCCTCGTCGGCCCTCCCGGCGTGGGCAAGACCAGCCTCGGCAAATCCGTGGCCCGCGCCACGGGGCGTGAGTTCATCCGCATTTCGCTGGGCGGCGTGCGCGACGAATCCGAGATCCGGGGCCACCGGCGGACCTACATCGGCTCGATGCCCGGCAAGATCATCCAGGCGCTGAAAAAGGCCAAGACGACGAACCCGCTGATCCTGCTGGATGAGATCGACAAGATGGGTCAGGATTTCCGGGGCGATCCGGCATCCGCCATGCTCGAGGTGCTGGATCCGGAACAGAACGCGACCTTCGTGGACCACTATCTTGAGGTGGAATACGACCTGTCGGACGTGATGTTCCTGACCACGGCGAACTCCTACAACATGCCCGGCCCGCTTCTGGACCGGATGGAGATCATTTCGCTGGCCGGCTACACCGAGGATGAGAAGCGCGAGATCGCGCGGCATCACCTGATCGCCAAGAAGATCAAGGACCACGGCCTGCGCAAGGGCGAGTTCGAGATCACCGATGGTGCCCTGAACGAGATGATCCGCCGCTATACCCGCGAGGCGGGCGTGCGGAACCTCGAGCGCGAGATCGCGAAACTGGCCCGCAAGGCGGTGACGATGATCGTCAAGAAGGAAGCGACCAAGGTGGTGGTGGACGAGGACAACCTGGACCAGTTCCTGGGCGTCAAGAAGTTCCGCTACGGTCTGGCCGAGGCCGAGGATCAGATCGGTGTCGTCACCGGCCTTGCCTGGACCTCTGTCGGCGGTGACCTTCTGCAGATCGAGGCGCTGCGCCTGCCGGGCAAGGGCCGGATGAAGACCACGGGCAAGCTGGGCGATGTGATGAAGGAAAGCATCGACGCGGCCAGCTCCTATGTCCGCTCGATCAGCCCGAAGATCGGGGTGAAGCCGACGAAGTTCGACAAGATCGACATCCACGTCCACGTGCCCGATGGCGCCACGCCCAAGGACGGGCCGAGTGCCGGTCTGGCCATGGTCACCTCGATCGTGTCGGTGCTGACGCAGATCCCCGTGCGCAAGGACATCGCCATGACGGGCGAAGTCTCGTTGCGGGGCAATGCGATGCCCATCGGCGGCTTGAAGGAGAAGCTGCTGGCGGCGCTGCGCGGCGGCATCAAGACGGTGCTGATCCCGGCCGAGAACGAAAAGGACCTGGCCGAGATCCCGGACAATGTGAAGGAAGGGCTGGAGATCATCCCCGTCAATCACGTGTCCGAGGTGCTCAAACTGGCGCTGGTGCGCGCGCCCGAGCCCATCGAATGGGACGAGGAGGCCGAGGAAGCCGCGGCGGCCGCAGCGGTCGCCAAGGCCGAGCCGTCCAGCGCCGTCACCCACTGAGGGGACCGTGCCCGGTGCGTCCGGGACTGACAGACAGATCGGCGGCCTCCGCGAGGGGCCGCCGATTTTTTTCATGCACTGTCCAGATTTTCGCGGTATGTGTTTCTGAACAGGAAACAAAAAACGGGACATGAATGATGGTGAAGGTAAGCGGTTCGGCCAGCGCGGTCGGGGCAACCAAGAAGACCACTGCGAAGGCGGCCCCCAAGGCCACGCGGAAAGCTGCGCCGAAGGCGACCAAGACGGCTGCCAAGGCGGCACCCAAGACGGCGCCGAAGCCGGTCATGGCTGCCGAGGTGGAAACCGCCGTGGTCGAGGTGGTGGCACCGCCCGCACCGCAGGAGAGCGCCGCGCCTGCCGAGATGACGCCCATGCCGGTGGAGCCGAAGCTGGTCACCTCGACCGTGCCTGTCGTCACCGGACCCGAGATGAAGAAGAAGGAGCTGGTGGACCGGGTCGTCACGCGCTCGGGCATCAAGAAGAAGGATGCCAAGCCGGTGGTCGAGGCGATGCTGGCGGTGCTGGGCGAGGCGATGGCCGAGGGGCGGGAGCTGAACCTGCAACCGATGGGGCGGCTCAAGGTCGCGCGGGTCAAGGACACTGGAAATGGCCAGGTTCTGGTCTGCCGGGTGCGGCAGGGCGGGGGCAATGGAAATGGGGATAAAGAGGCTCTTGCAGAGGATGACGACTGAGTCTAAAAGCGCCCGGGCAGGGTGATTAGCTCAGTGGTAGAGCGCTTCGTTCACATCGAAGATGTCAGGAGTTCGAATCTCTTATCACCCACCATTTTCCCCCGATTTAGGCCTGTCCCACGATGGGACACCGGAAAAAATCCTTTGGAATCAATACAGGCATCCCAAAGCACGCAACGCGCGCCGCATTAGCTCTTTTTGCATCGCAGCAGTCTTGCACTGATGGCGGGCAGGCGCTAATCAGGCGTCACGGGTGATTAGCTCAGTTGGTAGAGCGCTTCGTTTACACCGAAGATGTCGGGAGTTCGAGTCTCTCATCACCCACCAAGTTGTTTGGTTGTTTAACGATTTAGAATGTGAGGCCGTCGATGAAGAAGGTTTTTCTGCACGTCGGCCATGGCAAGACTGGGACGTCGGCCACCCAAACCGCTTTTGCGCGGCTTCATTCTGAATTGAAACTTCACGGCGTATGCTATCCGGAACACCCTTCCTTTGCTGCGGCAAAAGACGGAAAGATTTCATCAGGAAATCTGGACGGATCAAGGCCGGATTGGCTTGTAGGCCAAGTTTTACCTGCGATTGAGAGAAATCCGACCTTTCAGACTTATGTATTCTCGAACGAGAATCTTTTTTGGCGTCTGGATACCTTGTTCGAAAGGATTCAAGAAGCTGAGAATGCTCTGAGTTTTCACGTTCTTCTTTCAGTGCATGAGCCATTTGAAATGCTGTCATCAGCCTATATGCAGGCCGTGAAGAGGGGAGGATACACCGGAACACTGTCGGAATATGTAAAGCGTGAAGGTCACATCGCCCATTCAGCCTATCTTATTTCTCGCATGAGGGACTTAGGCGTTCCATTTACCGTGATTAACTATTCAAAAGAAAAACAACGAATAACAAAACGTATTTTCGAGGAAATTGGGGTTGGGCCTTTGTTCGACCAAGAGCAAGAAAAGAACCTCGGGACGGTGAACCGGTCACTGTCCTATGTGGAACTGCAATTCGTTATTTTTGTGAATCAAATATTTGGACAAGCTGTTGGTGCGCGTGTCTCAGATGCGTTGGTAAATCAGTTGCCAGTAGTGAATGCTGAACCTTTGAAGCTTAAACGGAACGAGGCAAAAGAATTTCGAGACCGCATTAGTGATGCAGTTTCTATGGTGAATGAATTTCTCGCGTCTAGAGACAAGATTTTGCTGAAATTGCCGACATCTGATGAAAGTGGATCAACCACCAGTCTTTCTGATGAACAAATCAGAGTTGTTCAAGACGCTTTGAGTGTCAGGTCAATGACAGATGAAGATGCATCATTACTTTACGGCGTTGCAATGTCCTACGAAGCAGGTCGTGTACTCAATGAACAGCAGGCAATAATGTTGCTCCGCTTGGCTGTGAAAGCCAAGCCGAGCGGGCCTTTGATCCGGGCCAAACTTCAAGAGTTAACTTCGAAATTCTGACAGCATGCTGGTCGAGCTCTCTCCAAGATCAACGATCCCGACATGCAGGACAGTTACATTTGCGGAATCCTTTCAGCGTTAAAGAAACCTGTTGCAGTTCGTGCGAAAGGTTTCCCAACATAGCGACCGGTAGCAGTTCAGGACCTACGCGCTGAGATTGGTCTCTGCCACTTTGAACCCGCCGTCCTGCGCGTATCTGACGAGATGTTCGCGGAGAGTTGGATTTTTCAGCATATAGCCTTCGACAACTGTCAATTCTTCGTCTTTGATCATGATGTCAAAGATCAGTTTCGCCACCTCCTTTTCTTTCTGATCTGCTTCGATCCTCTTCATTAATTGCCAGACATCAAATTTTGTCTCGTCCATCTTTGATCTGATGTAGTCGAGGATATTCGGCTTTCCAGCTGATGGTAGAGAGGCAATCTGTCCAATGAGGACATCGAGGTGGATCGTCTTAATCCCTTTGCGTGAGAACAATCTGGAAAAATTTGTTTTTCCCGCTTTCGACTCTCCGAACACAAGCAGAAGTGTCGGTAGCCTTGGTGTGCAGTGCAAAACGTACCGCGGTTGTGGATCGCCACTTTGGTTTACCGAGGGTCCGACTACCCGTGAACTAAATCCTTCCAGCAACTCATCCATCAAATAGGAAATCGATGGGAACTTCATAAGGCCGTCATAGCGCCGCACCCATTTCCAACCAGTTCTGGCGAAATCCATGTCGACTCCTCCCTCCAAAACCAGAAGGCCACCTGGTTTGAGGCGTCTTCTCAACTCAGCCAGAAGTTTCTTCTGTTCACGCTCGTAATGAATTGCCGAGAGAAAGAGAATGACATCAAATTTTTCTTCGTCGAGTTGCCACCACGTCTTGTTGTGAAACACAGCCTCCGGAACACGCTGTCTAGCGCTCTCAATGATCTCGGCGTTCGCATCATAACCTACAGCCCGTGAGGCTCCTCGCTTCAAGGCCTCCATGCAGAAGAACCCCTCGTTACATCCCAGATCAAGAACACTTTTGCCTGTTAGATCATCGGGAAGTTGCAGGTGCTGGAGTTTTTCAAACGATTTGCTGTCGCCGTTGTCTCCATCAAAGCTCTGGTATGGCATGACGATTTATCCTTTTCGTTTTTAATCCGACAGGCATTTCAGCGGTCGGCAGGTTTGGTTGAATAGCAGCGGAGATTTTCATCCTCGCGGTTGGTCGGCTTTTTCAAGGAAAAGCGAGTCGAGGCCCTCCATCGCGGCAATGGTGGGCCAGAGGCGCTCGATCAGGTGGAACTCGGTCCCGTCATTGGGCAGGGGTTCGTTCGGCCAGGGGTAGGTGGGGCCGAAGATCGCTGTTCATGCGCTGCACCACCCGCGCGCGGGTCCAGAACATGTTTCCGATCGGGAACAGAGCATCGGATGGTCCGGGAGCGGCTCGGGGAAACGGGGGGCCATGCGTGCCAGGAGCGGCGCGATTCTCGAGCCACCCGAAGCGATAGGGGTCAAGCGGAGCGACCAGACCCGATACCGGGGTCGCTGGCCGCATGATCGCATCCGAGACCGTCGGGTTGTCACCCAGCACGATCGCCAGCAGGAAGCGCTTCCAGATATCGCCCGTGTCACTGGTCGCCAGCGATTTCTTGAGGTGGATGTGGCACCAGATCTCCTCCGGGTCGGTGCCTGCGTGGCCTTCCGAGAAGAGGCGCATGAAGGGCAGGATGTCGCGCCCGGTATTGGGCATCAACAGCACCTCGAGCGGGACGCCGCTGTCGCGGCTGATCTGGTTGATCTGATCGACCTTACGCGCGGTGTCGGTGGTCACGACCACGCGGGGGGCCTGTCGCAGCGCCTTGTAGTAGAGCAGGTCGCCGCCAAGGTCGTCGATGTAATGGGCGTGGATATGCACTGCATAGGGGGGCAGGTCGGTGTCGCCGGTCGCGGCGAAGCGGTCCACCCGCAGGCGTTTGTGCACCCAGTTGTCCGAGGCGGCGACCTCCTGCCGGATCCTGTCCAGACCGGGCCAGACGAGGCGGCGGCCATAGCTCCACATCTTGTCACGTTCGGCAAGGCGGGCGGCGGCGCGTTCGGGGGTGTTGGGAAAGAGGAACGGCACGTCATAGGCCCCGCCGCCCGCGACGAAGCGGCGCTGCGCCTGCAACCTGTCGGTCAGGGCTTTGAGGATGCGGGGCAGCACGGCCTCGGCCGTGTCGGCGGAGGGCGCGGGGCGGGCTTTGCTGGCGGGACGTTTCAGGGGGAGCGCCTGGATCGCGGTGCAGGCGGCCGCGACATTGCCGTATTCGACTGCGTGCATCATGGGGTGCGTCGTATAGGCGGGATCGTCGAAGCCCGAGCCCTGTTCGAACAGCACCACCTGACAGCCGCTCTGGGCCGCGTCGAAGACGACATTGGGCAGCGGGTCCAGCCGCGAGGGCAGGTAGAAGACATCCGCGGCGCGCAGCACGTCCTTGTAATAGGGGCCGGCGGGCAGGAAATGCAGGTTGCTGCCGGGCTGGTTGGCCTGGGCCGCGCGCATGTGCTTGTCGAGCCAGACGCCGAAATGGACATCCTCGTGGTTCAGCCCGTCGCCGATCCAGACGAAGACCGAGTCGTCGCCCTGTGCGCGGGCGATCTGGGCGGTGAGGATGAAGAGGTCCGTGCCCTTGCGCCACTGGACATGGCCCGCGCCCACCACGACGCGCCGTCCGGTCAGGTCCAGCCCGATCAGGTCGGACAGGGTCTGGCGCGCCTTGGTCAGTGCCGCGCGCGGCAGGCCGCCAGAGTGGAACGGCTGTTGCGGCAGCACGATGGTATCGCGGGCGGTGTCGACGCGCAGGTCGGCCAGCACATCGGCCCAGCTGATGCGCGACCTGTTCCGAGGAAAAGACGATCAGGTCCGAGATAGAGGGCCATGAAGATGCATCGGAGATTGGGCGCGTGTAGTTCGGTGTATTCGTGGATATAGCTGGCCCATGGAATGCCACGCCGCACCAGCAGGGGCGCGAAGATGTAGCATTCGACCGAGTTGAGCAGGGCCATGTCGATCTTCGCGAGGGCCGGGTGCTGGAAGATAGTCGAAGCCCAGATCGGGAAGATCGGTGACAAGGACGCAGACCGCGTGGTCGCAGAAGGATTCGATCAGGGGGCCGCCGCGCAGGCCTGCGACGACGACGTTATGGGTCCGTGCCGCCTCGCGCGCGAGGTCCAGCCCGACGATGGGGGCGCCGGTTCTGGAGAATTCATGCACGCCGATCAGCAGGGTCGGCCGTTCGGGATCGAAGGGGGCGCGGCCCGGGTGCTGGTTCTCGCGCAGGTCGCGCAGGCTGACGCGCTTTTCCTTGATGCCGTGTTGCAGGAAATGCAGCAGCGGCGCCATGCCCGCCTTCTTCAGGTCGGGGTAGCGTTCGAGGTAGAAGCGCTGCGAGAAATGCGAGACGTCGCGGTCGACGGGGTCGCCCAGCAGCATGAGTTCGCACAGGAGCGCGGGGATGTCCGGCAGGCCTGCCTCGAGCGCTGCGCGGATCTGCGGCTCTGCGGCCAGTGCCGCCAGCGCGCTGTCCAGATCGGGCAGGGACAGGCGCAGCCGGGCATAGGTGTTGCCCAGACGTCCCTCGGCCCGGCCATGGGTGGTGTAGTGATCCTCGGGGTCGATCCCGGTGGCGGCGAGGTCCTGGTAGGTGTCGGCGTAGAAGGCCGGATCGAAGCGGAAATCGGGGCGCTGGCGCAGGATGCGGGCGGGTGCGAGGGCGGCCCAGAGGCTGTCTGCGGTGATCGTGTCGGTCATCGTATCGGTCATGTCGCCTTGGGCCCCAGGTAGTGATCGAGCTGCGCCACGACATCGGAGGGGTTCAGCCCGTCGATATAGTTGAGACTGCGGAAGTAGTGCAGGAACATGCGGTGGCCGGTGAAGCCGTGGCCGATCACGAGGTGCCGGATCGCGCGGCTGTCGGGTTCGGTTGCCAGATCCAGCCGCCAGGGGTCGGCGGAGAGGCGGGCGGCCTCGGCGGTGCAGTCTGCGTCATCCATGGCCTGCGCGGCGAAGATCAGCGGATCGGGCGCGAACTGGCGGTGGCGGTCAAGACGGTCGAGCACGGTCTGGATGATGGCCAGGGCGCTGCGGGGGCGTGTGAAATGAAAAAGCCGCCAGTCGTCTGCGCGCTCGGCCGTCTTGCGGGGCGATCCGGTCTCGGCGGGGGCGGCGGTGTCGGGCAGAAGGGCCAGGACCTTGATCCCCTCCCAGGCAGGGGCGGTCCACTGGGAATCCAGGGTAATCAGCACGCATCTACTCCTACCGAACCGGACACGACCGCGCGACGAACTCCGCCCGGCGTGTATCAATCCTTTTTTCATATTGAAGGAATGCGCGACATCCAACCGCAAAATCCACCGCTTACCCGTTAAAGTCGTGACCGGTCGGCGCGGGCGGCGTCAGCGCCTGTCCCAGCGGCGTGCAAGCCGGTCGGCCCCCAGAAAGAGGCACAGGCTGAGGCCCGCCAGCACGATCAGCGCGGCGAACATCAGGTCGGTCTGGCCGCGCCCGTTGGAGAGCAGCATCAGATGGCCCAGCCCTTTCGAGGCGCCGACCCATTCGGCGATGATCACCGCGAAGGGGGCCTGCACCGCTGCCAGCCGCAGCCCGGACCCCAGCGCGGGCAGGGCATGGGGCAGTTGCACCAGCATCATGCGGCGCCAGGGGCGGGCCTGCATCTGGCGGGTCAGGTCGTCCAGGTCGGCGGGCAGGCGCATCAGCCCGTCGAAGAAGGCCGAGGTGACCGGGAAATAGGTGACCAGCGCCACCATCACGATCTTGGACGGTGCGCCATAGCCCAGCCAGAGCGTGACGATGGGGGCGAGGGCAAAGATCGGCACGGCCTGCGCAAAGACCATGAGCGGGCGCAGCAGCAGCCGTGCCGCGGGTGACATGGCAAGGTTGAGCGCCGAGGCGATGCCGAGGGCGATCCCCGCCGTCAGCCCCATGGCGAGGTTGGCCAGCGTGAAGCCCGCCTGTTCCACCAGCAGGGCGGCGTTGCCTGTCAGCGCCGCGCCGACGCGGGCAGGTCCGGGCAGGATGAAATGCGGCACGCCCGTCGCCCAGACGATCCCCTGCCAGAGGGTCAGGGCGAAGGCCAGCGCCGCCAGTGCGGGCAGAAACCGCGTCATGCCGGGGCCTCGGCCCGCATCAGAAGGGCGTAGAGATCGGCCTGTGCGGCCAGCGTGGCCGGGTCCGACAGGGCGCGCGGCGGGGCGGTCTGTGGCAGGGCGACAGGGTGCAGGCCGCCCGCGCGCATCAGATGGGCGTGATGGGCAAGGCGTGCGGCCTCCAACGGGTCATGGGTGATCAGGATCACCGTGCGCCCTTGCAGCAGGGTTGCGGTCAGGTCCTGCATCGCGGCGCGGGTGGCGGCATCCAGCGCCGAAAATGGCTCGTCCATGACGACGATGCCGCGATCCTCCATCAGCGTGCGGGCCAGTGCCACGCGCTGGCGCTGCCCGCCCGACAGCGTGCCGGGGCGGCGGCGTGGCGTAGCCTTCCAGCCCCACGCGGGTCAGAAGCGCCAGCGCGCGCGTGCGGTCCGGGCTTTGCCCGCGCAGCCTTGCGCCAAGGGTGACGTTGTCCAGAAGGCTGGCCCAAGGCAGAAGCTGGTCGGTCTGGGCCATCAGGGTGACGCGCCCCGCCAGCGGCGCGCCATCGCTGGCGGTGATCCCGCCTGTCAGATGCGCGGGGCAGGGCAGCCCGGCGATCAGCCGGGCGAGGGTGGATTTGCCCACGCCCGAGGGGCCAAGAAGAACGGTCCACGCCCCCGCCGGGCAGGTCAGGTCCAGACCGGGGCAAAGCGTCTGCGCCCCCAGCCGCAGGTCGCCCGCGATATGCAGGGCGGGCGCGGTCACCGGGGCGATGCGGGGGACAGCCCCATGTCCCAGAAGCCCACTTCCAGCCGGGTGGCCGTGGCGAACCGCGCCGAGAGGGTGGCGGCGCGGGGCAGGTCGGGCCAGTCGGGGCCGAGGCGATGTTCCAATGCGGTATCAACAAGCGCGCCCACATCGCGGCAGAGCTGCTGATAGTCATCCCCGCCATAGGTGGCGCACCAGTCGGCATAGGGTCCGTCCGATCCGGCGAGCCTTGCGCCGATCTCGCCATAGCCCAGCACGCAGGGGGCCAGCGCCGCCATCAGGTCCAGAAAGTCGCCGGAATACCCGGCCTCGAGCACGTAGCGGGTATAGGCGAGGTTGGCGGGGGCCTCCTCGGTCGCTTGCAGCGCCTGCTCGGGGATGCCGGCGGCGGCGCAGAGTGCGGATATGCAGCGGCATTTCCACATGGGCCAGCGCGTGGAGCGTGGCGCTGGCGGCCTGCATCTCGGCCAGGGTGTCGGCCTTGGCGGCGGCCAGCGCCCATGCGCGCGAGAAGTGGATCAGGAAGACGTAGTCCTGTTTGAGGTAATGCAGGAAGGCATCGCGCGGCAGGGTGCCTGTCCGCAGCCCCTCGACAAAGGCGTGATGGGTGTAGGCGTGCCAGTGTGGTGACTGAGAGCGCCAGAGGGTGAAGGCGCGGCCATAGTCGGGGGCGGTCATTCCGCGCCCCCGCCCACGTCCACGGCCAGATCGGCGGCGGGGATGCCGCCGGGGGTGGCGCCGGAGGCGGCCAGAAACGCCTCGAACCGGTCATAGCGGCCAAGGTCGAGTGCTGCGGGGCGCATGGCAAAGCGCGGCCATGTGTCGGCCCATGCGAGGCGGTTCAGCTCGGTATCCAGGGTGGCGTCGGTGTCGCGGAACATCTCCCACGCGGGCTGGGGTTGGTTCACGATATGCAGGGCGGCGCGTTCCGTGGCGTGCAGGAAGCGCGCGATGACCGCTGCGTCCATGCGGGCGGGGTCGGCCACGTAGATCAGCTCGTCATAGGCGGGGATGCCTTCGGCTTCGGGGTAGAAGCAGCGGCCCTCGCGCCCTTCCAGCGCCAGTTGGTTCAGTTCGAAATTGCGGAATGCGCCGATGACCGCATCGACCTGCCCGGACATCAGCGCGGGGCTGATGGACCAGCCGATGTTGATCTGTTCCACATCCGTGGGGGTCAGCCCGTGATGGGCGAGCATGGCGGCCAACATCACCTCCTGCACGCCCGCGACGGCGAAGCCGACCTTGCGGCCCTTGAGGTCGGGGATGGACCGCAACCGGGCCATCCGCCAGCGTGACAAGGCAGGTGAGCGGGGTTTCGATCAGCGTGCCCACGCGCACCAGCGGCAGGCCCGCGTGGCGGCTGAGGTGCAGTTGCGGCTGATAGGAGACGGCAAGGTCCACGCGGCCTGCGGCCACCATGCGGGGCGGGTCGTTGGGGTCGGCGGGGGTGACGATCTCGACCTCGAGGCCCGCTTCGTCGAAATAGCCCAGTTCCTGCGCCAGGATGATCGGGCCGTGGTCGGGGTTCACGAACCAGTCGAGCATCAGCGTGAGCTTGTCCTGCGCCTGCGCGGGCAGGGCGAGTGTCAGGGTCAGGGCGAGGGTGGCGAGGGTGCGTTTCATCGGGGGCC
The DNA here is from genome assembly GCA_963715835.1 of uncultured Alphaproteobacteria bacterium. Classification (GTDB taxonomy): domain Bacteria; phylum Pseudomonadota; class Alphaproteobacteria; order Rhodobacterales; family Rhodobacteraceae; genus Seohaeicola. The sequence goes on from CAVQSH010000002.1 coordinate 317,244, forward strand.
TTTCAGGGGTCAGTGATCGGTGGGTGGCACGGCCAGAAGGGCGATCGCGCCGTCCCAGCGGTTTTGCAGGGCCAGACCTGCGTGATGCGCGCGCAGGCCGGTGCGGCAGGCGAGGATCACGCGGGATGTGCCGGGGGGCGGGGTGAAGTCGTGATCGGGGTGGAGATGCAGGGCATCGGCGCGGAAGGGGCTGGCTTCTTCGGTGCGCAGGTCGATGATCAGGTCGTCGGGCCTGATCTGCGTGGGCGCGATGAAGGGCAGGGTCCGTGCGGGTTCGGGGGCGGTGTCGAAACGGAAGCCGCCACAGCGCCAGCGCGCTGCGTCGAAGCTGATGAGTTGACCGAGCGGTGAGGGGGTGAGGCCCAGAAGGGCCGACAGCCCCATCTGCGCCTCTATCGCGCCGATGGTGGCGACCACGGGGCCCATGACGCCGGCGGTGTCGCAGGTCGCACCCCGTTCGGGCAGGTCGGGGAAGAGGGCGCGCAGGCTGGGTGCGCCGCCGCAGAAGCCGCCGACATAGCCCGACAGGGCAAGGGCAGAGGCGGCGATCAGGGGCTTGCCTGCGTCCATGCAGGCGTCCGACAGCGTCAGGCTGGCCGCGAAGGTGTCGGCGCAGTCCATGACAAGATCGGCACCCGCCACCAGTGCGGGGGCGTTCGCGGGGTCAAGCCATGTGGTGACGGGGGTGACGGTCACCTCGGGGTTGAGGGCGGCCAGCGCCTCGGCCGCCGCTTCGGCCTTGAAACGGCCCAGTTGATCCATGCGGTAGAGCGGCTGGCGGTGCAGGTTGTGCGCGGCGATGCGGTCGCCATCGACCAGCGTGATGCGGCCCACGCCCGCGCCGACGAGGTATTGCAGCACCGGCACGCCCAGCCCGCCTGCGCCCACCACCAGCACATGGGCGGCGGCCAGCCGGGCCTGACCGGCGGCGCCGATCTGCGGCAGGATCATCTGGCGGGCGTAGCGGCTCATCGCTCCACCCGCAGCCAGTCGCGCATCCGCGCCTCGGGGTCGGGGTTCAGGGTGATGTCGGTGACGGCGGCGACCAGATCGGCCCCGGCGTCCAGACATTCCCGCCCGCGTTCCGGGGTCAGCCCGCCGATGGCGCAGAGGGGCACGTCGCCCGACAAGCCGCTTCCATTCGGTGACCCGCGCCACGCCCTGCTGGTGCCATTTCATCTGCTTGAGGATCGTGGGGTAGACCGGCCCGAGGGCGACGTAATCCGGGCGACAGCGCCAAGGCGCGGTCCAGTTCGGCATGGTCATGGGTCGAGAGGCCCAGTTTCAGCCCGGCGCGGCGGATCGCGGGGATGTCGGCGGTATCCAGATCCTCCTGCCCCAGATGGAGCCAGTCCGCGCCCTCATCCATGGCGATCTGCCAGTGGTCATTCACCACCAGCGCGGCACCGTGCTGGCGCGCGAGGATCAGGCCCTTGCGGATTTCAGCGCGCAGGGCGGCGTCGTCCATGTCCTTGAGGCGCAGTTGCACCAGTTTGACGCCAAGGGGCAGGGCGCGTTCCAGCCATGCGGCGGAATCGAAGATCGGGATAGAAACGGGGCAATGTCAGAACCATTCAGAGCCAGGCCTTTCCGATGACGGGGGTTGAGGGGACAGCCATGTCGCGCGGGGCCATGGGGCCTGCGCGATGCGCCATGGCCCCGGCGCGGGCGGCCAGACCGAAGCCTGTCGCCATGGCCACGGGATCGTCGGCCTGCGCCACGGCGGTGTTCAGCAGCACCGCGTCAAAGCCCATTTCCATCGCGTCGGCGGCATGGCTGGGCAGGCCGAGCCCGGCATCCACGACCATGGGAATATCCGGGAAGGCCGCGCGCAGGGTGCGCAGCCCGTAGCGGTTGTTCAGCCCCAGACCGGACCCGATGGGCGCGCCCCATGGCATCAGCACGCGGCATCCCGCATCGACAAGGCGCTGGGCCAGCACCTGATCCTCGGTCATGTAGGGGAAGACCTCGAACCCTTCCGCCGAGAGGGTTTCCGCCGCCTCGAGCGTGCCGAAGGGATCGGGTTGCAGGGTGTCGGCATGGCCGATGACCTCCAGCTTGATCCAGTTCGTCTCGAACACCTCGCGGGCCATGCGGGCGGTCGTGATCGCCTCGCGCGCGGAATAGCAGCCAGCGGTATTGGGCAGGACATGCACGCCCAGACCCTTGATGATCTGCCAGAAGGCTTGGCCCCCGCCCATTGGCCCGCCTGCGGTTTCGCGGCGCAGGGACACGGTGGCGACCGCAGCACCGGAGGCGCGGAAGGCCGCTTCCATCACGGCGGGGGAGGGGTATTGCGCCGTGCCCAGCATCAGCGGGCTGTCGAGGGTGACGCCATAGAAATCGCGCATCGCTCAGCCCCCCTGCATCGGGGCAAGGACCTCGATCCGGTCGCCGTCGCGCAGGGTCTGCGTGGCGCGGGCCGTGGCGGGGACGAATTCGCCGTTGAGGGCTGTCGCCACCTTGGCCTCGCCCCAGCCCAGGTCGACCAGCGCCTGGGCCAGGGTTGTGGCGGTCAGGTCGCGCGCCTCTCCGTTCACCTCAATCCTCATGGAACAGGTCTCCTTTCGTGCCGGTTTCCAGGTAATCCGCCGCCTGTCGCGCCAGCGCCGGGGCCATCAGATAGCCGTGGCGGAAGAGGCCGTTCAGATGGAGCACGCGGCCTTGCCGGATCACGCGGGGGACGTGATCGGCAAAGGCGGGGCGCAGGTCGGCGCCGGTCTCGATCACCTCGGCCTCGGCGAAAGCCGGGTGCAGCGCATAGGCGGCCGACAGCAGTTCCAGAAGGGCGCGGGCGGTGATGGGGCCGGGGGCGGCGCTTTCGATCTGGGTGGCACCCAGCATGAAGACACCGTCGCCGCGCGGCACGATATAGAGCGGGATGGCGCGGGTGCAGCAGGCGCACGGGGCGGGTGAGTGTCACCTCATGGGTGCGCAGCATCACCATCTCGCCGCGCACACCGCGCAGGCCGGGCAGGTTGGCGGCAAGGCCACGGCAATCCAGAACGGTGCCGGGGATGTCGTCGGGCGTGGCCTCGGCCTGTTCGATGGAGATCCCGCGCCGGGCGAGGGTGGCGACAAGGTCGGCCACGGCGCGGCGGGGCGTCAGGTGGGATTCGGTCGGCGAAATAGAGCGCCTCGCGCCCCGCTGTCGCAAGGTCGGGTTCCAGATCGGCCAGCGCCGCGCCGCCGATGCGGCTGTGGCCCGTGGTGCGGCGGGCGAAGCGGTCCAGTTCGGCCCTGTCGCGGGCGAGGGTGACGACGAGAGAGCCTTTCTGCGCGACTTCCGTCACCTCGGCCCAGTCTGTTGCCGCTTGCTGGCCATGGGCGATCACGGCGGGTTCCGACGTGGCCCCTTCGCAGAAGGGCGCCAGCATCCCGCCTGCCCACCACGAACAGCCATGCGCGCCGGGGGCGCCGTGGCGGTCGATCAGGCGGGGGGTGAGCCCGCGTTGCGAGAGGGCATAGGCGGCCCAGAGGCCCGCGACGCCTGCGCCGATGATGGTGACGTCAGACATCTTGCACCATCGGGGACCAGAGCGCGTGGAAATGGTGCACCGGGCCGTGGCCATGGCCGATGTGCAAGCTGTCGGCGGCGGCGATGGCCCCTTGCAGATAGGCATGGGCGCGGGTGACGGCCTGCGCCATGTCCATGCCCTGCGCCAGCCCGGCGGCGATGGCCGCCGACAGGGTGCAGCCGGTGCCGTGGGTGTTGCGCGTGGCACGGCGGGGCGCTGTCAGGCGCAGGGTGCCGCCCGTGGTGATCAGAAGATCGGTGCATGTCTCGCCCGCACCGTGGCCGCCCTTCATCAGGACGGCCCCTGCGCCAAGCCGCATGAGGGCGCGGCCCTGATCCTGCATCGCGGCCTCGTCCTGCGCGGGAGTGGTGTCCAGCAGGCGCGCGGCCTCGGGCAGGTTGGGGGTCAGCAGGCTTGCCATGGGCAGCAGCGCATCGCGCAGGGTGGCCACGGCGTCACCGGGCAGGAGCGCATCACCGGATTTGGCGATCATGACCGGGTCAAGGACGAGGGGCACGTCGCGGTCGGCAAGGCCCGCCGCGACGGTGCGGATCGCGTCCACCCCGCCCAGCATCCCCAGCTTGACGGCGCGGATGTCCAGATCGTCGAAGACCGCCGCGATCTGGGCGGCGATCATCGCGGGGCTGGCGGGTTCGACACGCGTCACCGCGCGGGTGTTCTGCGCGGTCAGCGCGGTGATGACGCTGGCACCATAGACACCGAGCGCCGAGAAGGTCTTGAGATCGGCCTGAATACCGGCACCGCCCCCGCTGTCGGAGCCTGCGATGGTCAAAGCGATGGGGGTCATCCCATGTCTCCCGCGTGTCATGTGGATCAGCGACAGGGGGAAAGGGACCTTCGGGCGCGATGGCCCTGATGATGCACCGTTCCCTCCGCCGGTATGACCCGGATCAGGTTCGATGGGTTGGCTCGCGCCTCTCAGCCCCGGACGGGGCACCCCAACGGTTTGCAAGGGGCAAGCTAGGGCGTTTCCCCGGCCGCTTCAAGGGGGATCGGTGCGGCGATCAGGTGTAGATCCGTTCGGCCTCGGGGGTGGCGTCGATCTTGTCGCGCAGACCTTGCAGCAGCGAGCTTTCGGCGCGGTTCAGCCGTGCGCGGGGGTTCCAGACGATATGCACGTCGATGGCGGGCGGGTCCTCATAGGGAGGCAGACGCCAGAGCCGTCCCATCGCCACATCCTCGCGCACCACATGCAGGGGCAGGGGGCCGATGCCCAGACCGGCCACGATCATGCGGCGCACCTCTTCGAGATTGGCCGAGTATCCGACCACCCGGTCCTCAAGCCCCGCCGCCGCGCGCATGAGCGTCACCGGGCGCAGCGCGTCGGTCATCTGGTCGGTCACGAAACTGACGGCGGCCTGACCGGCCAGTTCGGTGGTGGCCAGCCCCTTGCGCCCGTAGAGCGGATGCGAGGGGCCGCAGAACAGCCCGAAGAATTCGCGGAAGAGGCGGCGGTATTCCAGCTTGGGGTTGCGCTCCCTCACCAGACAGATGGCGAAGGACACCCGCCGGGACAGAAGTTTCTCCAGCGCCTCGCGGCTGGCGCTGACGTCGATGGACAGGGTCGCGGCCGGGTGGCGGGTGTGAAACTCGCCCAGGGCCTCGTTCAGCAGGGGGCAGACCACGTGGCTGGCGATGGCGATGGTGACATGGCCGCGGACCTCCTCCTGCACCTCGCGGATGGCGGTGCCGATGCGCAGGACCGCGCCCGTGATATCGACGGCCTCCTGATAGAGCAGGCGGCCCGCTTCGGTCAGGGCAAAGCGGCCGGGCCTGCGGTCGATCAGCTGCCGTCCCAGATGCGCCTCAAGCCGTTTCAACGCGCTCGAGACGCTGGGCTGTTGCAGGCCCAGAACCTCGGCCGCGCGGGTGATGGAGCCTGCATCGGCCAGGACCACGAAGGTGCGCAGCAGGTTCCAGTCCAGTTCGCGGGCCAGTTTTTCCGGTGAGGCTGCCATTGATCCCATCAATATTCAGTATCTTAAGTATCTATTGGATCAATGCGCCCCGTCCTGTCAATCTTTGCGCGAATGATGGAGCAACCGGCATGAGCATCGAAAGGCGCGAGGCGCGTCAGCCCTGGATCCTGCTGTCCCCGGCCCTTGGGGCGGTGGCCCTGCTGCTGTTCGTGCCGCTGCTGTTCATCGTGGTCTATTCCTTCTGGCTGCGCTCGTCCGTGGGGGCGGATACGGCAGGCTTTCATCTGGACAACTGGATCAAGGCGCTGACCGATCCCTTCTATCGCTTCATCCTGCTGAACACGCTGAAGATCGCCGCGATCACCACGGTGCTCTGCGCCCTGCTTGGCTATCCGGCGGCCTATTTCATCGCGCGCTCCAGCGGGAACAAGATGATCCTGCTGCTGCTTCTGATGCTGCCCTTCTGGATCAGCTACATCATCCGCACGATGAGCTGGATCAACATTCTGGGGGCCTCGGGCGCGGTCAATACGGGGTTGATGGCGCTGGGCGTGATCTCGGAGCCGCTCCAGATGCTTTATAACGAGGCCGCCGTGATCCTTGGCCTTGTCCATTTCCTGCTGCCGTTCATGGTGCTGAATGTCTATGTCAGCCTTGAGGGGATCGACACGAACCTTGAGGACGCCGCCACGTCGCTGGGGGCGACGCGCTGGCAGTCCTTCCTGCAGGTCACGCTGCCCCTGTCGCTGCCGGGTCTGGCTGCCGGGGGGCTCTTGTGCTTCGTGCTGGGGGCGGGGACCTACATCACGCCGCTGGTGCTGGGCGGGCCGCGCGATGCGATGTTCGCCAATCTGGTGTTCGAGGCGATCATCACGCAGCTCAACTGGCCGCTGGGATCGGCGCTGTCGCTGCTGCTGCTGATGGTGCTGGGTGTGCTGGTGGCGGTCTATAACCGCTATCTGGGCATGTCGCAGCTTGCCAAGGGGCTGGGCTGATGGGGGGGCTGGGCTGATGGGCTGGGTTCTGATCCGTTCCTACGCGATCGCGGTCTATGCGTTCATGTTCCTGCCGGTGGCGGTGGTGGTGCTGCTGTCGTTCAACGCCAACCAGTTCGGCAGTTTTCCCATGACGGGCCTGTCGCTGCGCTGGTTCGAGGCGCTGTGGAACAATGACGCGGTGATGCGCGCCTTTCGCACCTCGCTGGTGCTGGGGCTGATGACGGCGGTGATTTCCACGACGCTGGGCGTTCTGGCGAGCCTTGCGCTGGTGCGCTATGACGTGCCCGGCAAGAACCTGATCACCACCGCGCTGATCGCGCCCATTCTGGTGCCCGAGGTGGTGCTGGCCGTGGCGCTGCTGTTGTTCCTCAACTGGCTGGGCATCGGCAAGAGCTTTGCGCTGCTGCTGGCGGGGCATGTGATCTTCACGCTGCCTTTCGTGATCCTTGTGGTGCAGGCGCGGCTTGTCAGCATCCGCCGCGATGTCGAAGAAGCGGCGCTGAGCCTTGGCGCATCGCCGGTGCAGACCTTCTTTTCCATCACGCTGCCGCTGCTGACGCCTGCCGTGGCGGCGGGGGCGCTGTTCGCCTTCACCATCAGCTTTGACGACATCACCGGGACGCTGTTCTGGAAACCCGGCGGGGTCGAGACGGTGCCGACGCAGATCTTCTCGATGCTGCGCAATTCGATCAGCCCGGAAATCAATGCGCTGGGCACGGTGATGATCCTGCTGACCGTGGGCCTGCCATTGCTGGGGGCGGCGCTGGCCCGCAGCCTTTCAACGAAACGCGGCAAGTAGAACCGCGATCATTCCAACCCAAGGAGAGACCGATATGGACAATACCAAACGCTATGACCGTCTACTGGAACGCTATCGCAACGGCGATATGGACCGGCGCAGTTTTCTGGGCCTGATCGGGGCCGCGGGCGCGGCCTACGGCTTGCAGACGCCTTTCGCCGGATATGCCAATGCGCAGGCCGTGCAGCAGGTCCGTTTTGACGGCTGGGGCGGCGTGGTGTCCGAGGCGTTCCGCAAACATGCCTTCGATCCCTATACGGCGGCCACGCGGCATCAATGTGGTGGATGGCACCTTTTCGGGCGGCGACGAGTATCTGGCGCAGGTCCGCTCCAGCCAGGAGGGGGAGTATAACATCGCCCATCTGTCGGGCGTCTTCGACTATGCCCGCTATGTCAATTTCGGCCTGACGGTCGAGCTGAACACGGACAACATCCCCAACATGGGGCTGGTGATGGACGCGCTGACCAATGCCTATCGCCGTGTCACGCCCGATTACCTGTCGGCGGTGCCCTACAACTACGGCACCACGGGGCTGGCCTATAACCGCAAATACATCTCGGACGAGGAGATGAAGGAGAAGGGCGCCAGCATCCTGATCGACGAGGCCTACAAGGGCAAGATCGGCGGCTGGTCGGATTGGCGCACGCGGATCTGGTATGGTGCGCTGCAGACCGGGCAGGACCCCAATGCCATCGCGGATATGGAAGCGGTCTGGGACGCGATCCGCAGCCACCGCGATCTGGCGCTGAAATACTGGGGCTCGGGGGCCGAGTTGATGAGCCTGCTGGCCGAGGAGGAAATCTACGTCACCGAAGGCTGGTCGGGCCGCATCGCCGCCTTGCAGGAACAGGGTCACGATATCGGCTATTACGATCCGCCCAACGGGTTCGGCTGGCAGGAATGCCTGTTCGTCATCAAGGGCTCTCCGGTCGAGGCCTGCGAGGAGTTGCTGAACTTCATGCTGGCCCCCGAAACCTCGATCGCGGTCGCGGAAGGGCAGAACTATCCGCCCGCACTGGACGGCACCAAGGTCGATCTGGGCACCAAGATCCCGACGCTGCCCGCTTATGACCCGACCGGCACGCTGGCCTCATTGACCTTTGCCGATCCCGCCTACTGGAACGGGAACGAGGCGGAATGGTCCGAGACCTTCAGCCGCGTGCAGCGCGGGTTCTGAACAAGGCCCGATTTCTGGGGTGTCCCCGCTGGGGCACCCCGCCTGCCTGCGAGAAGGATCTTCCATGGCCGCCGTCACACTCAGCAATATCGTCAAGCGCTTCGGCACCTTCACGGCGGTGCAGAAGATGTCGCTGGATATCCCCGAGGGCAGTTTCTGCACGCTTCTGGGGCCGTCCGGTTGTGGCAAGACCACGACCCTGCGGATGGTGGCGGGCCTTCTGGACCCGACCGAGGGCGACATCAGCATCAATGGCCGCCGCGTCAACGACATCCCCATCCACAAGCGCAATCTGGGGATCGTGTTCCAGAACTATGCCCTGTTTCCGCATCGCACCGTGGCGCAGAACGTGGGTTTCGGTCTGAAATACCGCCCCGTGGACAAGGCCGAGGCCGAGCGGCGCGTGATGCAGGCGCTGGATCTGGTGCAACTGCCGCATCTGGCGCATCGCTATCCGTCGGAACTGTCGGGCGGGCAGCAACAGCGTATCGCGCTGGCCCGTGCGGTGGTGATCGAGCCGGATGTGCTGCTGCTGGACGAGCCGCTGTCGGCGCTGGATGCCAACCTGCGCGAGGATATGCGGGTCGAGTTGAAGAACATCCAGAAACGGCTGGGCGTCACCTCGATCTTCGTGACGCATGACCAGTCCGAGGCGCTGGCCATGTCGGATCAGATCATCGTCATGTCCGAGGGGCGCATCGAACAGGTCGGCCCGCCGGACGAGGTCTACAACACCCCGGCCAGCGAATTCGTGGCCCGTTTTCTGGGGGCGGCCAATATCCTCGAGGCGCGCGTGACCGACCGTCAGGCCGATGCCGTGGCGCTGGATGTGGCCGGTTTTGCCCGCGTCGTGATCCCGCGCAAACGCGCCCCGAAGCTGGGCGAGGCCAGCGCCGCCAAGCTGGTGATCCGCGCCGAAAAGCTGAAACTGATGCCTGCGGACAGCACCGATGACACGGCGATCATGGTTCCCGCCACGGTCGAGGCCGTGGATTACCAGGGTCAGGCCGCACGCTATTTCCTGCGGGTGAACGATCACGCGCTGCAGGCGATCAACATGATTGACATTGCGCCTTTCGCGCCGGGCGATAGCGTGGTCCTGCGTCTGTTGCCCCGCGATTGCGCGGCCCTTCCCGTCACCTGAAAGACCCCTGATATGAGCCAGCCCCTGTTGAATTCCCGGCCCGAAAGCCATCTCTTCTACCAGACCCGCGCCCGCCGCCCAGTGCTGGCCGAGGCGCGCGACGTCTATATGTGGGATGTCGAGGGCAAGCGTTACCTTGACGGCTCGTCTGGCGCGATGGTCAGCAATATCGGCCATTCGCATCCGCATGTTCTGGCCGCGATGCGGGCGCAGATGGAGAAATCCACCTTCGGCTACCGGCTGCATTTCGAGACGGACCCGTCCGAGCGGCTGGCCGCCAAGACGGCTTCGCTGATGCCCGAAGGGATGGAGAAGGTGTTCTTCGTCTCGGGCGGGTCGGAGGCGGTGGAAAGTGCCCTCAAGATCGCGCGGCAATATGCGCTGGCCGTGGGGCAGGGCAGCCGGTGGAAGGTGATCTCGCGCCAGCCCAGCTATCACGGCTGCACGCTGGGGGCGCTGGCGATCACCGGCTATGGCCCGCTGGCCGATCCTTTCGCGCCGATGATGCAGGTCATGCCCAAGATCCCCGCGCCGCGCGCCTATCTGGACGGGCTGGACGCGGATGATCCCGCCACGGGCGCGCATTACGCCGCGATGCTGGAGGCCGAGATCATCGCGCAAGGGGCCGATACCGTGCTGGCCTTCATCCATGAACCCGTCGGCGGCGCCTCGACCGGCGCGCTGGTGCCGCCTGCGGGCTATATGCAGGCGGTGCGCGAGATCTGCACCCGCCACGGTGTGCTGCTGATCCATGACGAGGTGATGTGCGGCGGCGGGCGCACGGGGACGTTTCTGGGGGCCGATCACTGGGGTGTGGCCCCCGATATCATCGCGCTGTCCAAGGGGTTCGGGGCGGGCTATGCGCCCTTGGGTGCGATGATCGCCCATGACCGGATCGTGGGTCCGGTACTGGATCAGGGCGGTTTTGCCCATGGTTTCACCTATGCGGGCAATCCGCTGGCCTGCGCCGCGGGTCTGGCCGTGCTGGAGGTGATCGAGACGGAAGACCTGACCGCCAATGCCGCCCGCATCGGCGCGCTGCTCAAAGCGCGGCTGGAGGGGTTGATGGACCGCTTCCCCTTCATCGGGGATGTGCGCGGCAAGGGGTTGCTGCTGGCCTTCGAACTGGTCGCGGACCGCGCCACGATGGAGCCGCTGCCTGCGGAGCTGAACGCCTATCTGGAGCTTGTGGAGCTGGCCTATGCCGAGGGGCTGATCATCTATTCCCGCCGCACCCGTGACGGGCGGGCGGGTGATCATTTCCTTGTCTGCCCGCCGATGACCGCGACCGAGGCGCATGTGGACGAGATCATCGCGAAACTGACCGCCGCCCTGACCGCCTTTGCCCCGCAGGCGCTGCGCGCCATGACGGAACAGGTGTAGCGGATGGCCAAGATCATCCTGTCCTGCGCGATCACCGGGTCCATTCACACACCGTCGATGTCGCCCTATCTGCCGGTCACGCCGGAGCAGATCGCCGCGCAGTCCATCGGCGCTGCGGATGCGGGGGCGGCGATCCTGCATCTGCATGCGCGCGATGCGCTGACGGGGCGGCCCTCGGCCCGGCCCGACAATTTCATGGCCTTCCTGCCGCAGATCAAGGCAGGCTGCGACGCGGTGATCAACCTGTCCACGGGCGGCAGCGCCGTGATGCCGCTGCATGAGCGGATCGCGGGGCCGATGGCGGCGGAACCCGAGATGTGCAGCCTGAACATGGGCACGATGAATTTCGCGCTGTATCCGATGCTGGGCAAGCGCACCGACTGGCAGCATGACTGGGAAGAGCCGTTCCTGCGCGACAGCGACGATCTGGTGTTCAAGAACACCCCGCGCGACATCGAAGGTGTGCTGCGCCTGATGGGGGCCGAGCGCGGCGCGCGGTTCGAATTCGAATGCTATGATCTGGGGCACCTTTACATGCTGGCGCATTTCCGGGACCGGGGTCTGGTGCAGGGGCCGCTGTTCATCCAGTTCGTGATGGGTGTTCTGGGCGGCGTCGCGGCAGAGCCCGAGCATCTGGTGCATCTGAAGACCACCGCCGACCGGTTGTTCGGCAAGGATTACCTGTTCTCGACCCTTGCGGCGGGGCGGCAGCAGATGCCGATGGCGCTGGTCTCGGCCAGTCTGGGCGGACATGTGCGCGTGGGGCTGGAGGATAATCTCTACATCTCGAAAGGCGTGCTGGCGCGGTCCAACGCCGAACAGGTGACCAAGCTGCGCGGGATGCTGGAAGAGCTGGGTCACAGCCTTGCCACACCCGACGAGGCGCGCGCGATGCTGGGACTGAAAGGGCAGGGCTCGGTGGCGTTCTGACGCGGCACCTTGCGCAAAACGTGAAGGAAAACAAGCCAATGCAAGCCTTTTTCGATGATCGCCAATGGGCGCATGATCCCAAGATGTTCATGGCCAATGGAGCGATGTCGCCCAACCCCGAACAGCCCGCACGGATCGAGGTGCTGCACAAGGCGGCGGTTGCGGCCGGGTGCCGCTTTGCCGCGCCCGCCGATCACGGGATGGGGCCGCTGGGCGCGATCCATTCGCCGGAATACCTGCATTTCCTGCGCACCATCCACACCCGCTGGTCTCGGATCGAGGGGGCCAGCGACGAGGTGATCCCGAATATCCATCCCGACCGGCGCGGCGCGTCCTATCCGCGCTCGGCGGTGGGGCAGGCGGGGTATCATCAGGCCGATACCGCCTGTCCCATCGCGGCGGGCACATGGGAGGCCGCCTATTGGTCGGCGCAGACGGCGCTGTCAGGTGCGGAGGCCGTGCTGGGCGGGGCTGATGTCGCCTATGCGCTGTCGCGCCCGCCGGGGCATCACGCCTTTGGCGATCTGGCAGGCGGGTTCTGTTTCCTGAACAATTCCGCCATCGCCGCCGAGGCGTTCCTGCGGGCGGGCAAGCGGCCCGCGATCCTGGATGTCGATGTGCATCACGGCAATGGCACGCAGGGCATCTTCTATCACCGCCGCGATGTGCTGACCGTGTCGATCCATGCCGATCCGGCGCGGTTCTATCCGTTCTTCTGGGGCCATGCGGATGAACGCGGGGCGGGCGCGGGGCTGGGCTACAACCTGAACCTGCCCTTGCCGCGCGGCACCGATGATGCGGCTTTCCTGACGGCGCTGGACAGCGGGTTGGAGCGGATCGCCGCCTTCGGGGCCGATGTTCTGGTGGTGGCGCTGGGTCTGGACGCGCATGAGAACGACCCGTTCAAGGGCTTTGCCGTGACCACGCCGGGCTTTGGCCGGATCGCGGCGGCGATTGCCGCGACGGGCCTGCCTGCGCTGATCGTGCAGGAGGGCGGCTATCTGCAACCCGATCTGGGGGCGAACCTGACCAGTTTCCTGACCGGGTGGCAGCAGGGCTGAACCGGGGTCATTCCCATTCCATCTGCTCGAAGGTGGCCTGCGCGTTGCGGCCCGCCAGGGTGTCGAACTGCTCAAGGTAGCTGAATGCGGACTGGTCGATCATCGGGGCCTCCATGATGGTGCCGCCATCCTCGATCAATGCGCCGATCCGGCTGCGCAGATTGACCAGATAGTCATGGGTGTCGCGCCGCGCGACATCCAGCGTGGTGGCGGCACCATGGCCGGGCACCAGATGCGCGGGGTCAAGGCTGGCCACCGCGTCGAAGGCTTCGATCCAGCTTTTGACGTTTGATTGCGGCAGGATGCCCAGAACGCGCTCGGTAAAGACGATGTCGCCGGTAAAGACCGTCTGGCGCGCGGGCAGCCAGACAAAGCTGTCGCCGGGGGTATGGGCCTGCCCGCGGTGCATGATCTCGAAGGTCAGCCCGCCGAGGGTGAACTGGTAGTCGCTGTCGAAGGTCACATCGGCAAAGGCAGGCTCTGTCCGGGCCAGCCCCTCGCCCAGAAGCTGCGCCAGCGCGCTGGTCTGCATCGAGGCGCGGGCGGTCTGATCCGCCACGGCGGCGTTCGAGGCGATGACCGTGGCCCCCTGCGCCTGCCAGTAGCCATTGCCAAGCCAGCGGTGATCCTGCCCGCCGGTGTCGATCACATGGGTCACCGGCTGATCGGTGATGCCGCGGATCACCTCGTGGATCATCGCGGCCCCGTTCCACGATCCGCCGGGATCGACCAGCACCGCGCCTTCGGGGGTGACCACCAGACCGAAGGTCGCGTTATTGGCCAGGTTCTCGGGGGCGCGCTGTTCCTTGGGGCCGACAAGCGCCCAGACATCCTGCGTCACCGGCTGCACGGTCAGGACTTCGGCCTGTCCGATGCCGGGAGAGGTCGCAAAGGTCAGGGCAAGGCTCAGGATCAGGGCGCGGGGTGTCATGTGATATCCTCCATATCCTGAATATGATCTTTGATCGTCAGGAGGCTGTCCAGCACCAAACACTCTGCTAAGGGGAAGCATGAGACGGGGAACGGGGGCAGGGCAGATGACTATCCGGCGGATCGCATGACCAGCTGGCTGCATGAGGAAAGGCTGGCGGCGGTGCTGGGCGCGCTGCGCGATATGGGGGCGGGTCGCGTGCTGGACCTTGGCTGCGGGTCGGGCGATCTGCTGCTGCCGCTGCTGGATCAGCCCTGGATCGAGGCTGTGGTGGGGCTGGATGTGGACGCGCCATCGCTGGCGCGGTGCCGCGACCGGGTGGCGGCGCATCCGCGCGGGGGGCGGGCGCAGGTGCGGCAGGCGTCGATGACGGTCGCGCAGCCCGATCTGGCGGGCTTCGACTGTGCCTGCCTTGTGGAAACGATCGAGCATCTGCCGCCCTCGGCCCTGCCTGCGCTGGAGGCGGCGGTGTTCGGCGTCATGCAGCCGCGCGCGGTGGTGGTGACCACGCCCAATGCCGAATTCAACGATCTGCTGGGGGTGCCGCGCACGCGGTTCCGCAGGCCGGATCACCGGTTCGAATGGACAAGGGCGCAGTTCCGCGACTGGGCCGACGGGGTGGCGCAGAGGACCGGCTACGGGCTTGCGATCCGCGATGTGGCGGGGGCCCATCCCGATCTGGGCGGGGCCAGCCAGATGGCGGTGTTTTCGCGGGATCAGGGTTGAGCCATGCGAAAAGGGGGGCCAAAGCCCCCCTTCGTATGCGCTTATCGTAACCCGATCATTCGGCGGCGATGGCCGGGTGTTCGGGTTCGATATCTTCATCCTGCGCCTGTTCGATCAGGACCCTGTGCAGGACCTTGATCGTCTCGGACATCTGCGCCTTGTCCACCATCACCTGCATCTCGACCCGGCGGGTGCCCTGCTGCATGGCGATGGGATGGATGCCCGCCGCATCAAGCGCATTCAGGGCCTGCCGCATTACGCCCAGGGAGGACAGGTCGCTGCCGATGACCGAGACCAGCGCGAGGTTGCGCGTGGTGATCTCGGCGTTCGGGAAGCGCTTGGCCAGATCGCGTTCGGCGCGGCGGATGGATTTCAACGAGCCGTCCAGCCAGTGGGTGATGCAATTGGCGTTCGAGGTCTTGGACACGATCCAGATGTTGTGGCGCGTCAGCGCCTCGAGGATCGCGGCGTCATAGCCCTTGGCACCGACCATGTCGGGCTCGAACAGCTCGAAGGCATAGACGCCCAGACCCGTGACCATCTCGACCCGGCCGGCCTCGCCGCCCTCCGGCCCGATGAAGGTGCCGGGATCGTCGGGTTCGAACGCATGCTTCACGCGCAGCGGCACATCGGCCTGACGCAGGATCTTGGCGGCATTGGGGTGGATCGCCTCCATCCCCAGGTTCGAGAGCTGATCGGCCACGTCATAGGAGGTGCGCCCGATCTTGCGCACGGCGTCCAGGCCCACCAGCTTGGGATCCGCGCTGGAGAGGTGGAATTCCTTGTGGATGATCGCCTCGGCGGCCCCTGTCTGGGCGGCCAGATGGGCAAACACGACCTCGGTGTAGCCACGGTCATATTCGCGCATCAGCCCTTCGGCGCATTGCGCGTAGCCGGTGACGATGGGCAGGTCGGACGACAGGTCCAGCCCTGCCAGCCCGTCCTTGATGCGGCGGGCAAGGTCAGGCTGTTCGTCATCGCGCCAGCCGGTCAGATCGACGAAACGCGCGTTCACGCCATTGCGGTTCAGAAGCAGGGTCGAGACAAAGGCGGAATGCGCCTCGCCCAGACCCGACAGCAGTTCGCGCAGGGTCAGCAGATGCGCCTCGATCCGGAAATGCCCATAGGAGCAGAGCCGTTGCAGGTCGATCATGCAGGCGCGCGCGCCCTCGATCCGGTCGCGCACGAAGGCATCCGCGCGCTGGCGATCGCCGATATCCTCGAGGATTTCGCCGTTCAGGCGGATCATCTCGGCCCCGGTGGCGGTCAGCGCCTCGGACCAGCCTTCGTCATTGTCGGCATTGGCAAAGAGCGCATAGACCCCGGACTGGCCGGATTTCTTGTGCTCCAGAAGGCGGTTGGTGATCCCGCCGAAAGCCGAGACGACGAAGATGCGCCCGTATGGGTCATCGCGCATCCAGAGGCTGTCCAACAATTCGGGGGCGCGGCTCATGCAGGTGCCGCCGATCTTTTCAACGGTATGTGTCATGTGGGAATCGCGCCGGCCTGATGTCAGCCGGTCGCCCTTTCGTATTTGGGTCAGGGGGTGGGTCAGTCGGCGGCGGCGTAGGAGCCGTCCGCGCGGTGCACCTCGGTGCCGGTCACGGGCGGGTTGAAGCAGCAGGCCAGCACCAGTTCCTTGCGCGCGCGCAGGGTGTGCTTGTCATGCAGGTTCAGCGCATACATCACGCCGGGGGTGATCTGATGCACCTCGCCGGTGGCGAGATCCTCGATCTCGCCCTCGCCCGAGATGCAATAGACGCTCTCGAAGTGGTTCTTGTAGTGGAACGTATGCTCGCTGCCGCGCCTCGATCGTGGTGATGTGGAAGGAAAAGCCCATCCCGTCATCGGCCAGCAAGCAGGCGGACAGAGTTCCCATTTCTGATCCGCAACCGGCGGTCGGTTTTCTTCTCGATGTTGAAGTCACGTACGATCATGGGGTTACTCCGCTGCAATCTTGTGGGTCTGGGTATGGGCACGGGTGGCGGCCTCGAGGATGTCGAGACCCGCTTTGAGTTGCGCCATCGGGATGGTCAGCGGCGCGAGCACCTTGACCACCTCGTCATGGGCGCCCGAGGTTTCGATGATCAGGCCGTGATCGAAACAGGTGGCGCAGATATCGCCCGCCAGATCGCCCGAGCCGACGTCGATGCCCTGCATCATGCCGCGCCCCTTGAGGGTGGCGCCGGGCACGAGGCCCGCGATCTCGACCAGACGGGTGTTCAGCACCTTGGCCTTTTCGGCGATCTCAGTCTTGAAGGCGTCATCGGCCCAGAACTTCTCAAGCGCGACACGCGCGGTGATGAAGGCATGGTTGTTGCCCCGGAAGGTGCCGTTGTGCTCGGCCGGTTTCCAGATGTCGAATTCGGGCCGGATCAGCAGGGCCGCGAAGGGCAGGCCCATGCCCGACAGCGATTTCGCCAGCGGGATCAGGTCGGGGACGACGCCCATCTCCTCGAAGGAGAAGAACGTGCCGGTGCGGCCGATGCCCGACTGGATGTCATCCAGGATCAGCAGTGCGCCGTGCTTCTTGGCCAGCGCCGCGATGCCCTTGATCCATTCGGCCGAGGCCGCGTTCAGACCGCCTTCGCCCTGCACGGGTTCCAGCAGGAAGGCCGCGGGCGCGTCCATGCCCGACGAGGGGTTGTCCAGCATCATCTCGATCTGTGCCAGCGTGTCCACTTCGGGACCGAAGGCACCTTCATAGGGCAGGTGGGTCACGCCGGGGATGGGCATGCCTGCACCGCCGCGCTTGCCGGCGTTGCCGGTCGCACCCAAGGCGCCCAGCGTCATGCCGTGAAAGCCGTTGGTGAAGGCCACGATGTTGTGGCGTCCCGTGACCTTGCGCGCCAGCTTCATCGCGGCCTCGACCGCGTTGGTGCCGGTGGGGCCGGTCATCATGATCTTGTGGTCCATGCCGCGCGGCTTGAGGATCAGGTTCTCGAACGTCTCAAGAAAGGCGGTCTTGGCATTGGTGTGCATGTCCAGACCATGGGTCACGCCGTCCGCCGCGATATGGGCGATCAGCGCGTCCTTCATGTCGGGGTCGTTGTGCCCGTAGTTCAGCGAGGAACAGCCCGCCAGAAAGTCGATGTAGTCGCGGCCCTGCGCGTCCGTCATCGTGGCGTTGGTCGCCTTGACGAATTCGGTCGGAAAGCTGCGGCAATAGCTGCGGGCTGCGGATTCGCGACGGTCATAGATGCCGGAAACACCGGCGGAGTCGGTGCGTGTCATGGTGATACCTCTCGGATGTGTTTTGGGGGTCAGGCGGCGTGCTGCTGTGGCGCGGCGTCCTGATCCTGCCGTGTGGCAGGTGCGGCTTGTGCGCGGCTTTGCGCGGCAGCCGAAAAGTCGATGTTGACCAGATATTCGGTGGCATGGTTGCCATCGAAATGCGCGCCACGCTCGAAATGCGGGGCATGGGTCAGGGTGCCGCCCCGCTTCTTGGCGAAGGCGCGGAACAAGGCCCAGGAGGGCTTGTTGTCACGGGTGATCGTGGTTTCGATGCGGGTGACATCGGCCAGCTCGGGCCGGTCGAACAGCGCGCGCAACATGCGGCCTGCCAGACCAAGGCCACGGGCCTCGGGGCTGACCGCGACCTGCCAGACGAAAAGCGCGTCGGGCTTTTCGGGCGGGATATGGCCCGAGATCCAGCCGACGATCTGCCCCTCGCGCTCGGCCAGGATGCAGGTGTCTGCGAAATGATCGCACTGGATCAGGTTGAAATACATCGAGTTCTCGTCAAGCGGCTTGCAGGCGCTGATCAACTCCCAGACGTCCGAGCCGTCCTCGACGGTCGGCTTGCGCAGGTGCACGTTGGCCCTGCGTGTCGTCTTGATCGTGTTCATGTCGTCTGACATTGGTCCCTCATGGCGCTATTTCATTCGATGACCGAAACATATACTTCGATTATCAAATTGCAACCCTTTTGGGCAATATGATCAAAATTTGCAATTTATCGCAAAATCTATATATAATCGAGTATTCGGCGGCTGTGAGTTTATGCTGGCGACAGAAAATTACTTCGATAGACGAAGATATAGGAGAGTGTGTTATGCTTCGGCAATCAAATGAATATCTTGCAAGCGCAGAGCGGCTGGGTCAAAATGGCCCGCCGTCCACTTGGGGTATTTCCATGACCAGCCGATCCGAATCCGCTCTCGTCACGCTGCGCCGCATCATGCATGTCACCGACACCAATGCCCGCGCGCTGGCGCGGCGCACGGGGCTGACGCTCGCGCAGATGATCGTGCTCGAGATCGTGGCCGAGGATGACCGCACCACGCCCAAGGAAATCGCGCGCCGCTCCGGCGTCAGCCAGGCGACCATCACCTCGCTGATCGACAAGCTGGAGGCGCGGGAATTCGTCACCCGCCGCCGCAGCGAGCAGGACCGCCGCCTGATCCGCGTCACCGCGACCGAAGCGGGGCGGACGCTGCTGGCGAATGCGCCCAACCCGCTCTACGCCGCCTTCAGCGCAAGGTTCGAGTCGCTGCCGGAGTGGGAACAGTTGATGCTTCTGTCGGCGCTGGAACGTGTGGCCGGGCTGATGAATGCCGAAACCGTCGAGGCCTTGCCCCCCGCGGACGAGCCGCGCATCTCGGCTATCTGACTTTTTTGCACATAAACTGTCCGTCGGTGGGCGTTACGTGCAATAATGCTTTTCTCTATTATCCCGATGTGACGCTGTTGCTGAAGGAGAGACCGAGATGAGCTGGAACCCCGCCCTTGATCCGCATTGCCCGACAGGTGACGATGTGGATGCGATCGAGACCGTGATCGTGCCCCGTGCCCGCGACCTTGGCGGGTTCGAGGTGCGCCGCGCCTTGCCTGCGCCGCGCCGCCAGATGGTCGGCCCCTTCATCTTCTTCGACCAGATGGGCCCTGCGGAATTCGTGACCGGGCAGGGGATCGACGTGCGCCCGCATCCGCATATCGGGCTGGCCACGGTCACCTATCTGATGCGCGGGCAGATCCATCACCGCGACAGCCTTGGCACCGATCAGTGGATCACCCCCGGTGCGGTCAACTGGATGGTTGCAGGCGACGGGATCACCCATTCCGAACGCACCGATGGCGAGATTCGCAATGCGCCTCACAGCCTCTTCGGTATCCAGACCTGGGTGGCGCTGCCCAAGGGGGCCGAAGATGGCGCGGCGGCGTTCGAACATGCAGGCCAGGACGCGCTGCCGCTGCTGGAGGGAGAGGGGAAATCCGTGCGCCTGATCCTGGGCGATGCCTGGGGTGCGCGCGCGCCGATCAAGACCCCGTCCGAGATGTTCTATGCCGATGCCGTCCTGCAGGCCGGTGCGGCGATTCCGCTGCCCGACAATCACGAGGATCGCGGCGTCTATGTGCTGGAAGGTGCTGTGACCGTGGCGGGCCAGACCTTCGACGCGGGCCGCATGATGGTGTTTCGCCCCGGTGACCGGATCAGCCTGACCGCCGGGCCTGCGGGCGCGCGCGTTCTGCTGCTGGGGGGCGAGACGCTGGAGGGGCCGCGCTATATCTGGTGGAACTTCGTGGCATCAACGAAAGAGCGGATCGAGGCCGCGAAAGAGGCGTGGCGCGAGGGCGACTGGGAACATGGCCGCTTCCGCCTGCCGCCGGGCGATGATGCGGACCATATCCCCTTGCCGGAGCGGTGATCGCGCCTGTCAAAGGGGGAGGACTCTTTTCGGTAAAACCTTGTTGACGGGGCGGGATGGACCGCATAAGTAGCCTCTCACGCTTGGGAGACCTTGCGGATAGCGAGCGGTTGTAGCTCAGTTGGTTAGAGTACCGGCCTGTCACGCCGGGGGTCGCGGGTTCGAGCCCCGTCAACCGCGCCATCGCTGTCCCTTGATCCTGAAGCGCAATGCGCGGTTGTAGCTCAGTTGGTTAGAGTACCGGCCTGTCACGCCGGGGGTCGCGGGTTCGAGCCCCGTCAACCGCGCCACTTTCCTTCCCTGTCAGGACATTCCCATGGCCCTTCTGGACAAGATCAGCTGGCCCATCGTGATCGTGCTTTGCCTGACCCTCGGCCTCGCGCCTTTCACGCCCGAACCGCATATCTGGGAAAAGCTCAGGATGCTGGTGGCGGGCGACCTGCGCCGCCCTGTCGATATCTTCGATATGCTGTTTCACGGCCTGCCGTGGCTGGTGGCGCTGGCCAAGGGCCTGCGGCAGTTGCGTCAGTCGTAGCTGTATCCCAGCGCTGCCTCCTGCGCCGGATCGAGCCTGTCGCGCAACCACCGCAGATCGGCGGCATCCATTCTGTCGGGCGTTGCGGGCCGGTCGGGCACGGCGGGCTGGAATTTCGATCCCAGCCGCTTGACGACGGGGCGCAGCGGCGTGACCGGCGGCGGCAGGTCCAGCCTTGCGCTGATCGTGTGCAGCACCGCCCCGGGGTTGGCCGTGGCCTCCTCCATCCGCAGCAGGACAAAGGTGCAGCCGCGCGCCGCATGGCTGAGCAAGCCGCGCAGCTTGCCCGCGCGCAGCGCCGCCAGATCGGCATAGGGCAGCCCGGTCAGCGGGTCGCGGTCCAGCTGCAGCGGCTGGCCCACAAGGTCGCCGGACCCGCCGAAATACTTGGCGCGGTCCACGATGGTCTCCCATGGCGCGCGGATGAAATCCGTGAAGGCCAGCGCCTGCATCGCGGGGGGGCAGTGCCATGGCTTGGCATGCATCGACAGCGCCCAGGGCACCGCATGGCGCACCACGCAGATCACCGCCAGATCGGCAGGGATCGCCGTGGCATGGGGATAGCCATGTTTCCATCCCAGCGCCTCGGTCGGGGTCAGGGCCGTGTTGCGGCCCAGCAGGCGCTTGACGTAGTTGGTGCCCGAGCTGCGCTCGCCCAGCACCTGAAACCGGGTGGGACGGGTGCCGTTGCCTGCGACATGCAGGCCGGTGGCGGCGAAATCGGCCGGGATCATCATGGAGCTTCCAGTGCTTGCGCGGTCATTTGCTTTTAGCGATTCTCACGCGCCAGCAAACAGGCTAAACAGGGTCCGAGGCAAGTTCTGGTGAGGGTCAGTGATGCAAACGGTGGCGGCAGCCGTGACCATGGTGCGGGACGATGCGTTCTTCCTGAACGCATGGTTGCGCCATTACGGGCAGGTTCTGGGGCGCGAGAATTGCTATGTCGTCAACCATGGCCGTGGCGATGTCGTGAATGATCTTGCAAAGGGCTGCAATATCATCGGGATACCGGGCGATCCTCACAAGAATTTCGACATGAAGCGCTGGCGGCTGCTGAACAATCTGGTGGCCGGGCTGAAAAGCTACTACCGCCATGTGATCGTGGGCGATGTGGATGAACTGGTCGTGGTCGATCCCGCCACGGGGCAGAGCCTGCTGGACTATCTGTCGCTGGCGCCCGAGAAGCAGGTGATCACGCCGCTGGGGCTTGAGGTGATCCACCGCACCGATCTGGAGCCCGAGGTGATCACCGACCGGATCATCGGCCCGCGCCGCCATGTGCGCGTGGCGCCGCATTACTCCAAACCCTGCATCGTCTCGACCGGGACCAAGATCGCGCGGGGCGGGCATTTCACCCAATACCCCAAGCTGAACGCGCCGGATGATCTCTATCTGCTGCATCTGAAATTCTGCGATTTCGCCGCCTATGCCGAGGTGATGGACCGTCGCAACGCCACCACTGCCGAGGTGGGCGGCGATGTGAAGGACACGGCCATCGGGCGGCACTGGTTCGCCGAGGCGCGCGGCGAGGATCGCGCGGTATTCGAGGCGTTCGCCGATCTCGAGATGGTCGAAGGCTTCGACATGTCCCCCTTCCGCCGCAAGATGCGGCGCAGCTTCCGCGCGCGGGGCGATACGGGATTTTATTGTTTCGACAGGCCCGATTACACGCAGCAGTTCATCCTGCCCGAGCGGTTCAACGGCGTGGTCTGAACCGGGTCAGCCCCGGTCCAGAAAGGCGCTGATCGCGGCCAGCGTGTCCTGCGGCGCGGTATCGGGGAAGAAATGCCCGCCGGGGACGGTGCCTGCGCGCAGGTCCGTGCAGCGGTCGGCCCATGTGGCCGGCACGTCATAGGCCCGCGCCATGGCCCCGTCGGCCCCATAGAGCACCAGTGTCGGGCAGGTCACGCGGCGGTCGAGGTCGCCTTCGTCCAGTGCCAGATCGTATTGGATGGCCGCGCGGTAGTCGTTGCACATGCCCCGGATCGTGTCGGGGTCGCGCCATGACGCGCGGTAGGCCGCCAGTTGCGCAGGGTCGAAATCATCCAGCGTGGCACCACCCCAGCCCAGCAGGCAGGAGTGGTAGTAGAAATCCGGGTCCGCCCCGATCAGGGTTTCGGGGAAAGGTTCAGGCTGCGCCAGAAAAAACCAGTGATAATAGGCTTTTGCAACCTGATGTGAAAGTTCGGTCAACAGCAGGTGGGTCGGGATGATATCCATCATCGTCAGGCTTTTCACCCGCTCGGGCGCGTCCAGCGCGATCCGGTGCGCGGTGCGCGCGCCCCGGTCATGGCCCACCAGATCGAAACGGTCATGGCCCAGATGATCCATCAGGGCGAGGATGTCGCTGCCCATGGCGCGAAAGCTGTAATCCTCGACCCGCGCAGGCTTGCCGGATTTGCCGTAGCCGCGCAGATCGGGGCAGATCACGCGCCGCCCCTGTGCCAGCGCGGGCGCGATATGCGCCCACATGGCGCGGGTCTGGGGAAAGCCGTGCAGCAGCACCAAGGGCGGGCCGTCGCCCCCGGCGCTATAGGCCACATCGACCCCGTCATGGGTGAAGACCGCTTCGGAAAAGCCCGGAATCATGCGATTTTGTCCAGAACGCGCGCCCAGCTGCGGATACCCTTGTGGAAGCATTCCATGTCGTATTTCTCGTTGGGCGAATGGATCTGATCGTCGTCGCGGCCAAAGCCCGCAAGAATCGATTCCATGCCGAGGATCGACTGGAAATAGCCCGCGATCGGGATCGATCCGCCGCAGCCGACGTAAGAGGCGGGCGTGCCCCATTCCTCGGTCAGGGCGTGACGGGTCTTTTCGAACAGGGGGTGGTCGATCTGCATCTGGCTGGCACCCGCGCCGCCCAGTTCCTTCCATTCGACCGTGCAATCGGGCGGCAGCTGCGCGGTCAGCCAGTCGCGGAAATTGCGGCTGATGGCGTCCGCGTCCTGCTGGCCGACAAGGCGGAAGCTGATCTTGGCATGGGCTTCGGCGGGCAGGACGGTCTTGAACCCCTCGCCGGTATAGCCGCCCCAGATGCCGTTGATCTCTGCCGTGGGGCGCGACCAGATCATCTCGAGCGGCGTGCGGTCATCCTCGCCCGCGGGATGCGACAGGCCCACGTCGCCCAGAAAGGCCGCGTGGTCGAAGGCCAGGTTCTGCCATTGCGCGCGGATCGCGTCGGGCAGTTCGGGCACGCCGTCATAGAAGCCGGGCACCGTGACATGGCCGTGATCGTCATGCAGGCCGCCAAGGATGCGGGTCAGCACGCGGATCGGGTTGATCGCGGGGCCGCCATACATGCCCGAATGCAGGTCGCGGGTGGCGGCGTGGATGGTGAATTCCTCGCGCGCCATGCCGCGCAGCATGGTGATGATGGCGGGCGATGTGTCCTGGAACATGCCGGTGTCGCAGATCAGCGCCACATCGGCGCGCAGCTCGTCGGCATTCTCCTTCAGGAAGGGGATGAGGGAAGGGGAGCCTGATTCCTCCTCTCCCTCGAACAGGAAGGTGATGCGGCAGGGCAGCGCGCCGTTCACCGCTTTCCACGCGCGGCAGGCCTCGAGGAAGGTCATGAGCTGGCCCTTGTCATCGGCGGCACCGCGTCCCCGGATCACCTTGCCCTTGGGGGTGTCTTCCACCTTGGGATCGAACGGGTCGGAATGCCACAGCGACAGCGGATCAACCGGCTGCACGTCATAATGGCCGTAGAACAGCACATGCGGGCTGCCTGCGGGCCCGTCCACATGACCCACCACCATCGGATGGCCGGGCGTGGGCCTGACGCTGGCCGCGATGCCAAGGCTTTCCAGATCGGCCACCAGCCATTCGGCGGCGGTCTGGCAATCGGCCTTGAACGCGGGATCGGTCGAGATCGAGGGGATGCGCAGCAGATCCAGCAGGCGGTCGGTTGCGGCGGGCAGGTCGGCGTCGATACGCGCCAGAACGTCGGAGAGGGGCATGGTCTTCCTTTCGGTCATCGCGCCCGTCGGAGGGGGCGTTTCGGGCAGACCGTATCACCCTTGCGCCCACTGTCCAGACCATGGCCCGGGGCCGGGCGCGTTGCGGGGACGGGGGCGTCTGGAAAGATGATTTCCAGCGCTATCTTTTTGACTCAGATCAAGGTGCGCAGGCAGCGTCAATTTGTAACCTGTTGCAAGAGAATGGCTCAAACTATATCCATTCCAAATCGGAGATATGGGCCCAAGGGCCGCTCTGCCCGTGCAGAGACTGACGAAAGAAGGGGGATGCCAGTGGACTATTCGGCCCAGCTGGATCAGGCGATCAACAACCTGCACAAGGAAGGCCGCTACCGCACCTTCATTGATATCGAACGTCAGCGCGGTCATTTTCCGCATGCCGTATGGCGCAAGCCCGATGGCACCGAGGCACCGATCACCGTCTGGTGCGGCAACGATTACCTTGGCATGGGCCAGCACCCGGTGGTTCTGGCCGCGATGCACGAGGCGCTGGACGCCACCGGCGCAGGCTCGGGCGGCACGCGCAACATCTCGGGCACCACGGTCTGGCACAAGCGGCTGGAAAAGGAACTGGCCGACCTGCACGGCAAGGAAGCGGCGCTGCTGTTCACCTCGGCCTATATCGCGAATGACGCCACGCTGAGCACGCTGCCCAAGCTGTTTCCGGGCCTGATCATCTATTCCGACGCGCTGAACCATGCCTCGATGATCGAGGGCGTGCGCCGCAATGGCGGGGCCAAGCGCATCTTCCGCCACAATGACGTGGCGCATCTGCGCGAATTGCTGGCCGCCGACGATCCCAAGGCGCCCAAGCTGATCGCCTTCGAATCGGTCTATTCGATGGATGGCGATTTCGGCCCGATCGAGGCGATCTGCGATCTGGCCGACGAATTCGGCGCGCTGACCTATATCGACGAGGTCCATGCCGTGGGCATGTATGGCCCGCGCGGCGCAGGGGTGGCGGAACGTGACCGGCTGATGCACCGTCTGGACATCATCAACGGCACGCTGGCCAAGGCTTATGGCGTGATGGGCGGCTATATCGCGGCCTCGGCCAAGATGTGCGACGCGATCCGCTCCTATGCGCCGGGGTTCATCTTCACCACCTCGCTGCCGCCTGCGATCGCGGCGGGTGCTGCGGCCAGTCGGTGGCGCATCTCAAGCGCGATCACGCCTTGCGCGAAAAGCACCAGACCCAGGCCAAGATCCTCAAGACCCGCCTCAAGGGGCTGGGCCTGCCGATCATCGACCATGGCAGCCATATCGTGCCGGTGATCGTGGGCGATCCGGTGCATACCAAGAAGCTGTCGGACATGCTGCTGGAACGCTATGGTATCTACGTCCAGCCGATCAATTTCCCGACCGTGCCGCGTGGCACCGAACGGCTGCGGTTCACCCCCTCGCCGGTGCATGGCCCCAAGGAGATGGACCGTCTTGTGCACGCCATGGATGAGTTGTGGTCGCATTGTGCGCTGAATCGCGCCGAATTGAGCGCGTGACCATCCTACCGGTGTAAAACTCCTTGTGCTGTGTTACCGTTAGTTCAAGAAAGAGTGAGACTCGAATCGGGGATGGTACGAGTCTGAAACCTCAAGTGACGGGGCAGCGAGTATGATCGGGCGCAGGTTCTCCCGAAAGGTAGAAGAGAAGGCGGTCGAACCGAAAGGGTTCGACGATTACGACCTGCGTCTGGGTGACCTGATGCGGGGCGAGCGCGCGACCATGGGGAAATCCCTGCTCGACGTGCAGCGCGAACTGCGAATCCGCGCCGCCTATATCGCTGCCATCGAGAATTGCGATCCCTCGGCCTTCGACACGCCCGGCTTCATCGCGGGCTATGTGCGCTCCTATGCGCGTTACCTGAACATGGACCCCGACAAGGCCTTCGAGGCGTTCTGCGCCGAAAGCGGGTTTTCGACGGCGCATGGCATGTCGCCCTCGGCCTCCTCGGCCAAGCGTGCGCCCGCTGCCGCGTCAGGTCAACAGCGTGCGCGATCCATTTTCCGCGCCCACCACGCCTTTCGCGCCCGCCAAGGATGCGTTCTTCAGCCAGATCGAACCGCGCGCCATCGGGTCCTCGCTGGTGCTGCTGGCCCTGATCGGGGCCATCGGCTATGGCGGCTGGTCGGTGCTGAACGAAGTGCAGCGCGTGACCTTCGCCCCGGTCGAGAACACGCCTGAAGTGCTGTCCGACCTTGATCCGCTGCAGGCGCGCCCGGTGACTGCGACGGATGGCGCTGGCACTGTCGTGGCCGGGTCCGGCATCACGCCGCCCAGCAATGACGCGCTGACACGGATGTACCGGCCCAAGGCGCTGGATGTGCCGGTGCTGGTGGCGCGGGATGCGCCGATTTCGACCCTTGATCCTTCGACCGTCGGTGCCTTTGCCGATCGCACCACGCCCGACCAGATCGCGGCCAGCGTCCAGACCGCCCTGAACGAGGCGGCGCAGTTCGGCCCGCAGATGCCGCAGGTCGTGGCCCAGCCCTCTCCGGGGGTCGAGATGGTGGCCGTCCGTTCGGCCTGGGTCCGGGTGAACGCCGCCGATGGCACCGTCATCTTCGAGGGGATCATGGAAGCGGGCGACCGTTATGCCGTGCCCGCCACGGAAGAGCCTGCCCGGTTGCGCGTCGGCGAATCCGGGTCCGTCTATTTCACGGTCAACGGGCAGCATTTCGGCCCGGTCGGCCCGCGCGGCACGGTCACGTCGAATGTGGAGCTGTCGGTGGATCATGTGACCGCGAATTACGAGGTCGCGGATCTGGAAACCGGATGTGGACCTGGCCCGCACCGTCGCCGAGGCGCAGCAGGTCGAGGTCGTGACCGACTGACCTGCGGTGATTGCAGCCCGGTGGTCGGCACGATATGCTCGTGGCGAAGACCGCGCCCAGATGACCCCAGCAGGAAAACCTCATGTCGCTCAATCACATCCGCCCCTGGCGCAACATCTATCGCCGCAAAAGCCGCATGATCCATGTGGGGCGCGTGCCCGTCGGGGGGGATGCGCCGATCTCGGTGCAGACGATGACCAACACGCTGACCACCGATGTGGCCGCGACCGTGGCGCAGATGCAACGCGGCGGCCGAGGCGGGGGCCGATATCGTGCGCGTCTCGGTGCCCGATCAGGACAGCTCCCGCGCGCTGCGCGAGATCGTGCGCGAAGTCGATGTGCCGATCGTGGCGGATATCCATTTCCACTATAAACGCGGGATCGAGGCCGCCGAGGCGGGGGCGGCCTGCCTGCGCATCAACCCCGGCAATATCGGCGATGCCGCGCGTGTGCGCGAGGTGATCAAGGCCGCGCGGGACAACAACTGTTCGATCCGGATCGGCGTCAACGCGGGATCGCTGGAAAAGCACCTGCTGGACAAATACGGCGAGCCTTGCCCCGATGCGATGGTGGAATCCGGCCTGGATCACATCAAGATCCTGCAGGACAACGATTTCCACGAGTTCAAGATCAGCGTGAAGGCGTCCGATGTCTTCATGGCCGCCGCCGCCTATCAGCAACTGGCCGAGGCCACGGATGCGCCGATCCATCTGGGCATCACCGAGGCGGGCGGATTCGTGTCCGGCACGATCAAGTCGGCCATCGGTCTGGGCAACCTGCTGTGGATGGGCATCGGCGACACGATCCGCGTCTCGCTGTCCGCCGATCCGGTGCAGGAGGTCAAGGTCGGGTTCGAGATCCTCAAGTCGCTGGGCCTGCGCCATCGCGGGGTCAACATCATCTCCTGCCCGTCCTGCGCGCGGCAGGGGTTTGACGTGATCAAGACGGTCGAAATCCTGGAAAAGCGGCTGGAACATATCAAGACGCCCATGAGCCTGAGCATCATCGGCTGCGTCGTGAACGGTCCGGGCGAGGCGCTGATGACCGATGTCGGGTTCACCGGCGGCGGGGCCGGGTCGGGCATGGTCTATCTGGCGGGCAAGCAAAGCCACAAGCTGGGCAATGACCAGA
The DNA here is from genome assembly GCA_963715835.1 of uncultured Alphaproteobacteria bacterium. Taxonomy (GTDB): domain Bacteria; phylum Pseudomonadota; class Alphaproteobacteria; order Rhodobacterales; family Rhodobacteraceae; genus Seohaeicola. The sequence goes on from CAVQSH010000002.1 coordinate 345,977, forward strand.
TGGTCGAGCATATCGTCGAGCAGGTCGAGGCCCGCGCGGCGGTGATCGAGGCAGAGCGCAAGGCGGCGGAAGCGTCGGAAGCCGCCGAGTAACGCCGGGGCCCCGGCGCGTCTACCGCGTCAGATAGCGTTCCAGCACGATCGCGGGGATATGGCCCTGAAGCATCATGTCGGGCAGGACATAGGCAGGGCTTTCGGACAGTTCCAGCGCTGCGGCCATGTCGCGCGCCTGTGCATCCGACAGATTGAACACCGTGACCCGCAGATCATGTCCAGCGGCCAGGTCCCGCAATTCAGCCTCGGCCCGGTCGCAGGCGGGGCAGTCGTCACGGGTGAAAAAGGCGATCCGCAGGCTGGCATCCGCAGGGCCGAACCCGGCTTGCGCCGGATCAAACAGACGCGGGGCCAGCCGTTCCAGACGGCCAAGGTCTTCCGTCACGGCCTCGGCGAAGGCCGAGGGCGGGGTGACGGCCCGGCCCACGATATCAGGCTCATCCAGCAGCAGGGCGCGGATTTCAGCCCCAAGGGCCGCGCGGCCCGCCGGATCGAACAGCGGTTCGGCCTGCGCGGCGCCCGCAGCAAGGATCAGCGCGCAGGTTGCGGCCTTCAGGATGCGACCGGTCATTCCTGACGGGTCTGCGCCACCAGTGTCTGCATGTCGGCCAGCGGCATGTAGCCACGCAGCATCTGATCCTCGAGGATGAAGGTCGGGGTCCCGGTGATCTGCAAGCGGCCCGCCAGCGCGTGATTGGCGGCGATCACCTCGGTGACCTCGTCGCTGGTCATATGCGGCATGATGGCGGCGGCATCGAGGTCCAGCTCGCCCGCGATCCGCTCCAGCGCTTCGGGGGTGATGTTGCCGCGATAGCTGATCAAGGCGTCATGCGCGGCCTTGTAGGCCTCATCGCCCGCGATCTGCTTGACCGCGATGGCAAAGCGCGAGGACAGCACGGATTCCTCGCCCAGAATGGGAAATTCCTTGAGGATGAAGCGGATATTGCCGTCCGCTTCCAGACAGTTGTTCCACCTCGGGATGGGCGCGGCGGCAGAACCCGCAGCGGTAGTCGGTGAATTCGACCAGCGTGATGTCACCGTCGGGGTTGCCGCCGACCCAGGAGTGGCCGTCCTCGAAGATCGCCTGCGCGTTGACGCGGACCAGTTCGACATCGCCCTGCGCCTGCGCTTCGGCCTGACGCTGCTCCAGCACGCTGACGGCCTCCATGATCACCTCGGGATTGTCCAGCAGATAGCTGCGGATCTCCTCGCGCAGGGCGGCGCGCTCGTCCTCGGTCATGTTGGTGACGTCGAAGGCCTGCGCCGGGGCGGTCAGTGCCATCACGGACAGGGCAGCGCTCAGGGTCAGGGCGCGGAAAGGGTGGATCATCAAACTCATCTCCGTTGTTTGGCGGCGGCTTCGGCGGCAAAGACCACATCCTGCGCACGATTGAAAGGGGCCGATCCCCGCGGCAAAAGGCCCGAGGCGCGCGTGGCGTGGATCAGCGCATCGGGCAGGCGGCCCATCAGCGCGAAACGTTCCGCCGTGACCAGCGAGGCCATGCCGTCCTGCCCGGTCTTGGCATAGGCCACGGCCAGATCGCGCAGCATCATCGGGTTGCGGAAATCGCGCTCGCGCGCGGTTGACAGGGCCTCGACCGCGGCTTTGGGCTGATCGGCGGCCAGCAGGGCGCGGCCATAGCCCGCCTGGATCAACGCGTTGCGCGGTGCCAGCGCCGCCGCCTGCCTGTAGGCCGCGACCGCCGCGCCGAACTGGCGGCTTTCCAGCAGGATCTGCCCGCGCAGGTCATGCACGAAAGGGTCATCGGGCCGCATCGCCACCAACCTGTCGATGGCGGCGATGGCGCGGGACGGGTCGGGCGTGCGGTGAAAGGCCACCGCCTGCCGCATCATGGCGATATCGGGCGTCGCGCTTTGGTCCAGCCGGTCCAGCGTCCAGCGCGGCGCGCGCAGGAAGGCCGAGAGCTTGCCGTTGATCCGGGCGAACCAGTATTGCGCGGCAGGATCGGGCGTGACCGCGCCCCGGCGGGCCTGGATATAGGCCTCGACCGCGCGCAGACGGTCGCGCGACAGGGGGTGCGTGCGGGCATAGGGGTCCTGACGCGCCTCTGACAGCACCTCCTGCCCGCGAAAAAGGCCCAGCACCTCGGAAAAGCCCTGCGTGTCGATCCCGGCGCGCTCCATATAGCGCAGGCCGTCACTGTCGGCGGCGGATTCCTCGGCCCGCGTATGGGACATGAAGATCCGGCGGGCCGATCCGCTGATGCCCAGCCCCAGCCCCGCCGCCGCATCGCCGCGCCCGGAGGCGGCCGCCGCCGCTGCGGCCAGCGCCACGCCCAGCCCCGAGATGGTGTTGGCGCGGGCCATGTTCTGGCTGCGCCGGGCCATGTGGCCATTGGCGATATGCGCCGCCTCATGGGCGATCACCGATTGCAGCATGGCGGCGGTCTTCATCCGCAGCAGCAGGCCCGAGTGGATGAAGATGTGGTTGTTGTCCAGAACGAAGGCATTCATCGTGTCGTCCTGGATGATCAGGACCTTGACGCTGTTGGGCGAGAGGCCCGCCGCCTGCAGGATCGGGCGCGCCAGTTCGGACAGGGCATGTTCGATATCGGCATCGCGGATCAGCGTCGCGGCCCCGGCCTGCAGGGTCATCGCCAGCCAGACCACCGCCGCCGCAAGAAGATGTCCAAGCTGCTGCATTGACCTGCCTGTCGTTTCCCTGTGAATTGCGCCTCAACTTGCAGCATAGGGAAGAAGACATGCGAAACTCAAGGCGCGGGGCCGTCGATCCCTTCATTGTGATGGATGTGATGGAGGCGGCGCGCGCCGCCGAAGCCGCAGGCCGCCACATCATCCACATGGAGGTGGGCCAGCCGGGAACGCCTGCGCCGCAAGGGGCGCGCGATGCGCTGGCGCAGGCCATGCAGACCGATGCGCTGGGGTATACGGTGGCGCTGGGTCTGCCCGCGCTGCGCGCCCGCATCGCGCAGCTTTACGGCGAATGGTACGGTGTCGATCTGGACCCGGCGCGGGTGGTGGTCACGTCAGGCTCTTCCGGGGCCTTCATCCTTGCCTTCACGGCGCTGTTCGATTCCGGCGACAAGGTCGGCATCGGCGCGCCCGGCTATCCCAGCTACCGCCAGATCCTGCGGGCCCTGGGGATGGAACCCGTCGATCTGCCCACCTCGGCCGAAAACCGGTTCCAGCCGGTGGCGGCGGATTTCGCAGGGATGGATCTGGCCGGGCTGATGGTGGCCTCGCCTGCCAATCCCACGGGCACGATGCTGGACCGCGACGCGCTGTCGGCGCTGATCCACGCCGCCCAAGGGGCAGGGGCCGCCTTCATCAGCGACGAGATCTATCACGGCATCGAATACGAGGCGAAGGCCGTGACCGCGCTCGAGATCAGCGACGATGTCTATGTGATCAACTCGTTTTCCAAGTATTTCAGCATGACGGGCTGGCGCGTGGGCTGGATGGTGGTGCCGCCCGATCATGTGCGCGTGATCGAACGGATCGCGCAGAACATGTTCATCTGCCCGCCCCATGCCAGCCAGATCGCCGCGCTGGCCGCGATGGAGTGCGGTGACGAATTGCAGGCCAACATGGATGTCTACCGCGAGAATCGCCGCCTGATGCTGGAGGGGCTGCCGAAGGCGGGCTTCGACCGGATCGCGCCGCCGGACGGGGCCTTCTACGTCTATGCCGATGTCAGCCACCTGACCGATGACAGCCGCGCCTTTGCCGCCGAGATCCTTGAAACGGCCGGCGTGGCCGTGACGCCGGGGCTGGATTTCGACCCCGCGCGCGGGGGCGGCACGCTGCGGTTTTCCTATGCCCGCGCCACGGCGGATATCGTCGAGGGGCTGGCGCGGCTGGAACGGTTCATGCGCGGGAAGGGTCATCTTTGAGAACAGCCTTTGCTTTTGTGTGCGCCCTGTTTGCGGGCCTTTCTGTTCCCGACCTGTCCCCGGCCTTGCCGGTGGATGCGATAGCCGTAGACGTGGATTCCCAGCCGCAGCGCGCCCCTGTGGTGATGATGCTGGGCGGGTCCGAAGGGGGGCGGTTCGGGGCAGCCCATCCCATGACGGTCAGCCTGCGCGAGGCCGGGTTTCATGTCGTCCGGGTCGCCTATTTCGGTGCGCCCGGCACGCCGCGGCATCTGGACCGCGTAGCCCTTGACCCGTTCGACGACCTGATCGCCGCGCTGGCGGCAGATCCGGCGGTGGATGCGCGCTGCCTGTTTGTCGTTGGCGCGTCCAAAGGCGGCGAACTGGCGCTGTTGCTCGCGGCGGACAATCCGCGCCTGACGGCGGTGGCGGCCCTGGTGCCCTCGCATGTGGTGTTCCAGTCCAGCCGGATCACCCCGCGCCGGCAGTCGTCCTGGCGACGGGGCGATGTGCCGCTGGCCTTCGTGCCCTATCCGGTCCTGAATGTCGCGACCCTGCGCGGGGTGCTGGGCCTGTCGGGCTACCGCGACATGCACATGCGCGCGTTGCAGGATGCGAACGCAGTCGCGGCGGCGGCGATCCCGGTCGAGCGGATCGCGGCGCCGTTGTTTCTGGCCTATGCCCCGGATGATCGGGTCTGGCCATCCGACATCATGGTTCCCGCCATCGTCAGGCGGCTGGCGGGGGCAGGGCGGCCCGCCCCGCAGATCCATGCCGCCCCGGATCATTTCGTGCTGAACCATCGGGACAGCCGTGCCGCGGTGCTGGGGTTCCTGACCGCGCAGGCCGGATCGCTGGGATGCCTGAACGGATAGCGGCGTCGCAGGTGCCCATGCGGTCTTCCGATATACGGCAAATCTGATAGTCTGCCGCCAGAGCCGGATGAACTGGCCAGAGGCGATGGATGAGCAGACTTGTACAGGTGATCGCAGCGGTTGCGCTGCTGTGGGGGATGGGGCTGGCGGCCGTGGTGCAGGCCCAGTCCGCCGATTTCAGTGCGGTGGCGCGGGTCGATGCGGCCCAGAGCGGTCTGACGCAGACCGAGGGCAGCGTGACGCTGGATCTGGCGCTGTCGCAGGGCGTGCCCTACCGCGCCTATACGCTGGACAGCGTGGGCGAGGTGCCGCGCCGTCTGGTGCTGGATTTCCGCGAGGTGGACTGGCAGGGGCTGACGCCGGATGCGCTGGGGCAGATCGCGGCTGTCAGCGCGCTGCGCTTCGGGCCGGTGCGGCCCGGCTGGTCGCGGCTGGTGCTGGATCTGACGCGGCCCATGGTTCTGGACCGGGCGGGGATGACGGTCGATCCCTCCACCGGCGGGGCACGGCTTCGCGTGATGCTGCGTCCGGCCAGCGCCGAGGCTTTCGCCGCGCAGGCCGGGGCGCCGCGCGATCCGGGCTTCGATCTGCCGCTGCCCGAGGTCGTGGCCCGTCCCGGCCTGCGCCGCGTGGGCGAGGACCCGCTGATCGTGGTGCTGGACCCCGGCCATGGCGGCATCGACCCGGGGGCCGAGCGTGACGGGCTGTCCGAAAAGGAACTGATGCTGACCTTCGCCCGCGAATTGCAGGAGGTGCTGCTGCGCGACGGCAATTTCGAGGTGGTGCTGACCCGGAGCGATGACAGTTTCGTCTCGCTGGACCGGCGGGTGGCGATGGCCCATGCGGCGGGCGGGCAGATCTTCATCTCGCTGCATGCCGATGCGCTGTCCGAAGGGCAGGCGCATGGCGCGACCGTGCATCTTCTGTCCGACAGCGCCTCTGACGCGGCCTCGGCCACGCTGGCCGAGCGGCATGACCGCGACGACCTTCTGGCGGGGATCGACCTCAGCGGTCAGGATGACGAGGTGGCGGGCATCCTCATGGATCTGGCCCGGCAGGAAACCCAGCCGCGCGCCGAACGGCTGGCGCAGGCGCTGGTGGCGGGTATCGGCGAGGCGGATCTGCCGCTCAACAGCCGTCCCGTGCGCCGCGCCGCCTTTTCGGTGCTCAAGGCCGCCGATATCCCCTCGGTCCTGCTGGAGGTGGGGTTCCTGTCCAGCCCGCGCGATCTCAGGAACCTGCGCGATCCCGACTGGCGGCAGCGCATGGCCGAGGCGATCCGCGACGGGCTGTCGCTCTGGGTGGCGGAGGATGCGATCCTGTCCGATCTGGTGCGGCAATAGCCCGTGCGGCCTTGCGTCCGGCGGTCGATCGCTTGACGCGGGGATATGGCAGAACCTTGCCTGCTCTCGCGGGTTCTTGTTTTGACCCTGCCGCGCGGTCGGCGTATAGAGAGAGCGACATGTTCAGGGGCCCCGTGTGATCAGATTCATCCTTTCCACCCTTGGCGGGTTGTTCACCCTGGTCACGCTGGGCGTTTTCGCCGTGGCGATCAGTATCGGTGCGGTCTTCTATATCTACGGTCGCGACCTGCCCAGCCATGAGAGCCTGGCGCAATACACGCCGCCCACGATCAGCCGGATCTATTCGGCCGAGGGGCGGATCATCGACGAATTCGCCAAGGAACGGCGTCTCTTCACCCCGGCGGCGGAAATCCCCGATCTGGTGAAACAGGCCTTCATCTCGGCCGAGGACAAGAATTTCTACACCCACAAGGGCTATGACGCGCGCGGTATCGCGGCGGCGGCCTATGATGCGGTGGCCTCGCGCGGGCAGGACGTGCGCGGTGCCTCGACCATCACCCAGCAGGTGATGAAGAACTTCCTTCTGGGCGGCGAACGCGCGGCGGAACGCAAGATCAAGGAGATCATCCTCGCCACGCGGCTCGAGGAAACGCTGAGCAAGGACCGCATCCTTGAACTCTATCTGAACGAGATTTTCCTTGGCCAGAACTCCTATGGCGTGACGGCGGCGGCGCTGACCTATTTCAACAAACCGCTGCGCGATCTGGCCCCGCATGAGGCGGCGTTCCTTGCGTCCCTGCCCAAGGCCCCGTCCGATTATCACCCGGTGCGTCAGGCAGGAGCGGCTGCTGGCGCGGCGGAACTTCGTGCTGCGCGAGATGAACGAGAACGGCTATCTGACCGATGCGGAGTACCAGACCGAAGTGGCGATGCCGCTGCGGTCGGTGCAGGCGGGCGATTTCGAGACCTTCCGCTCCGCCCTGCCGCCGCGCGACTATTTCACCGATGAGATCCGCCGCCAGCTTTCGCTTGATTTCGGCGAGGAGGAATTCTTCTCGGGCGGCATGACCGTGCGCGCGACGATTGATCCCGACATGCAGGTCGAAGCGGCCCTGGCCATGCGCCGGGCGCTGGAAAGCTATGACCGCGAGGGTGGCATCTGGCGCGGCACCGGGCGCAAGACTTGCCGCCGAGGATACTGGGCGACTGGCGCGCGGCGCTGGCGCGCAGCGAAGTGCCGCGCGACATCGTCCTGAACGGGACATGGTTTCCGGCCGTGGTGCTGGAACTGGCGGGCAACGAGGCGCGTCTGGGCATCGAGGGCCATGACGGAGAGGATCACGTGATCCCCGCCAATGATGTCACATGGGCGCGCAAGCGGCTTGAGAACGGAAGCCTTGCGCGCCGCGCGCAGGTGCCTGCCGATCTGCTGGAGGTGGGCGATATCGTGCTGGTGCGCGCCATCACCTCGGACAGCGACAACAGTTTCATCCGCTGGAGCCTGCGGCAGGTGCCCGAAGTGCAGGGCGGTTTCATGGCGATGGACGTGAACACCGGTCGCGTGATCGCGATGCAGGGCGGTTTCAGCTATCAGGAATCGGTCTTCAACCGCGCCACGCAGGCGCGTCGCCAGCCGGGGTCCAGCTTCAAGCCCTTCGTCTATGCGGCAGCGCTGGACAGCGGCTATAGCCCCGCCACGATCGTGGTGGACGCGCCGATCGAGATCAACACGCCGCAGGGCCTCTGGCGGCCGCGCAACTCCTCGAACCAGTATTACGGGCCGACACCGCTGCGCACCGGCATCGAACAGTCGCGCAACCTGATGACGATCCGTCTGGCGCAGGAAGTCGGCATGGATAGTCGTGGCGGATTATGCCGAGAAATTCGGCGTCTATGACAACATGGGCCGCTATCTCGCCAACTCGCTGGGTTCGGAGGAGACCACGCTGTTCCAGATGGTCGCCGCCTATGCGATGTTCGCCAATGGCGGAGAGCGGGTGCAGCCCACCCTCGTGGACCGCGTGCAGGACCGCTATGGCCGCACGATCTATCGGCATGACCAGCGCAACTGCGTCGATTGCCTTGTGCCGGGTCTTGCCCCCGGAGTGGCGCCGCGGATCGACAGCAACCGCGAGCGGGTGATGAACGCGATCACCGCCTATCAGCTGACCTCGATGATGACCGGCGTGGTCGAGCGCGGCACCGCCGCGCGCACCGTGGGCCTTGATGTGCCCGTGGCGGGCAAGACCGGCACCACCAACGAGGCCAAGGATGTCTGGTTCATCGGGTTCACCAGCAATATCGTGGCTGGCTGCTACATCGGCTATGACCAGCCGCGTCCGCTGGGGCGGGGGGCCTCGGGCGGCGGGATGTGCGGTCCGGTGTTCCAGGAGTTCATGAAGAAAGCCACCGTGAAATATGGCGGCGGTCCCTTCGCCATTCCGCCGGGCGGCCGCTTCATCAAGATCGACCGGTTCACCGGGGCGCGTCTGTCCGATGATGCCAGCGGCGACTATGTGGTGGCCGAATATTTCCGCGACGGCGAGGAGCCGATCTTCGGCATGACCTATGACGGCGGCTTCGCCATGGGCTCGAACCTGCCACTGGTGCAGGAGGCGGGCGCACGGGCGGGGCGCGAGGTCACCACGTCGACCGGGAACACCGCCACCGTCGGCCCCAAGGCCAATTTCGGCACCGTCTCGTCGGGCGGGCTTTACTAGGGCCCGTCGCCCATCCGCTTGCCCCGCCGCCGATGCTGGTCTATCACGCGGGGCGATCATCCGATCCATTCCACGTGATCCATCCAGCAGGAAGACCCATGCGCGCCGAGGTTCAGAACACGATTGCCGAGATCCAGAAATCGCTGGAGCTGTTGCGCCAGCGCATGGATTGGGACATGGCGCCGCACCGTCTCGAGGAGTTCAACGCACGGGTCGAGGACCCGACGCTGTGGAACGATCCCGAAAAGGCGCAGGCCCTGATGCGGGACCGGCAGAACCTTGTCGATGCCATCGGCACCGTGAAGGGCATCGCGCAGGAATTGCAGGACAATATCGAGCTGATCGAACTGGGCGAGATGGAAGACGACGCCGAGGTCGTCAAGGAGGCCGAGGCCGCGCTCAAGGCGCTCAAGGTCAAGGCCGCCGAGAAGGAGCTCGAGGCGCTGCTGGATGGCGAGGCCGATGGCAACGATACTTTCCTCGAGATCAACGCAGGCGCGGGCGGCACGGAAAGCTGCGACTGGGCCAGCATTCTGGCGCGGATGTATGTCCGCTGGGCCGAGCGCAAGGGCTACAAGGTCGAAATGCAGGCCCAGAGCCCCGGCGAAGAGGCGGGGATCAAGTCGGTCGTCTACAAGATCTCGGGCCACAATGCCTATGGCTGGCTGAAGTCGGAACGCGGTGTGCACCGCCTTGTCCGGATCAGCCCCTATGACAGCGCCGCGCGGCGGCATACCTCGTTCAGCTCGGTCTGGGTCTATCCGGTGGTGGATGACAATATCGAGATCGAAGTGAGCCCCGAACGACATCCGCATCGACACCTATCGCTCCTCCGGTGCGGGCGGGCAGCACGTGAACACCACCGACTCGGCGGTGCGGATCACGCACCTTCCCACGGGAATCGTCGTGACCAGTTCCGAGAAATCGCAGCACCAGAACCGCGATATCGCCATGAAGGCGCTGAAATCGCGGCTCTACCAGCTGGAGCTGGACAAGCGCAACGCGGCCATCAACGAGGCCCATGACGCCAAGGGCGAGGCGGGCTGGGGCAACCAGATCCGGTCCTACGTGTTGCAGCCCTACCAGATGGTCAAGGACCTGCGCACCGGGTTCGAGACATCGGACACACAGGGCGTGCTGGACGGCGATCTGGACGGGCTGATGGCGGCGACGCTGGCCATGGACGTGTCCGGCAAATCCCGCGCCGAAGCGCAGGCCGAGGGCTGAATACCGCTTGATCCTTCACAAGTTATCTGTCGAAACTGCCACTGGAACCGGGGCAGGGAGGGATAACTCATGGACGATCTGATGAACCGCGACGCGGTCGATCTGGCGGCGATGCTGGACGCAGGCCAGATCAGCGCGGCCGAGCTGATGCAGGCTACGCTGGACCAGATCGACCGGGTGAACGGCGCGGTCAATGCCGTGGTCAGCCTGCGCGACCCTGACGATCTGATGGCCGAGGCGCGGGCGGCGGATGCGGCCCCGCGCAAGGGCTGGCTGCATGGCATCCCGCTGGCGGTCAAGGATCTGGCCGATGTGGCGGGTATCCCCACCTCGATGGGCTCGCCCGCCTTTGCCGGAAACATCCCCAAGGCCGATTGCGGCATGGTCGCGCGGATGCGCGCGGCGGGTGGCCTCTTCATCGGCAAGACCAACACGCCCGAATTCGGGCTGGGCAGCCATACGTTCAACCCGGTGCACGGGGCGACGCATAACCCCTATGACACTGGCGCGCACCGTCGGCGGCTCCTCCGGCGGGGCGGCGGTGGCGCTGGCGGCACGGATGCTGTCGGTCACGGATGGGTCCGACATGATGGGCTCGCTGCGCAATCCGGCGGGCTGGTGCAACGTCTATGGGATGCGGCCCAGTTGGGGGCGTATCCCTGCCGATCCGGTGGGCGATACTTTCCTGCACCCGCTGGCCACGCTGGGGCCGATGGCGCGCAGCCCGCGCGACATGGCAGCCCTTCTGGAAGTGCAGGCCGGACCGGACCGCCGCGTGCCCTTCGGCCTGCCGAAAGACAGCTATCTGGACGGGATCGACGGCTCGGTCAAAGGGCGCCGAATCGGCTGGCTGGGCGACTGGGGCGGCGCCTATGCGATGGAGGCGGGGGTGCTTGATCTGGTGGGCGATGCCATGCAGGGATTCGCCGATCTGGGTTGCACGGTCGAGGCCGTGGACGCCCCTTTCAGTGCCGCCGAGATCTGGGAAAGCTGGGTGACCCTGCGCGCCTTCGCCAATGCCGGGCGGCTGGACCCGCTCTACAGCGACCCCGCCAAGCGCAAGCTGCTGAAACCCGAGGCGATCTGGGAGATCGAGATGGGCCTTGCCCTCACGCCGATGCAGATCCAGCGCGCCAGCGTGATCCGCTCGCGCTGGTATGCCCGGGCGGCGGAACTTTTCGATACCTATGACGCGCTGGTCCTGCCGTCCGCGCAGCTCTGGCCCTTCGCCGTGGACCTTGACTGGCCCAAGGAGATCGCGGGCCAGGCCATGGACACCTATCACCGCTGGATGGAGGTGGTGATCCCCGTCAGCCTGATCGGCCTGCCTGCCGTCTGCGTGCCTGCGGGCTTCGGCGCGGCGGGTGGTCCCGGTGCGGGGCTGCCGATGGGGATGCAGATCTTCGGGCGGCACGGCGACGATGCGGGTCTGCTGCAACTGGCCCAGGCCTGGCATCTTGCCACCGACTGGCCGAACCAAAGACCGCCCGCGCTGTCCTGAGGCTTGCTTTTCGCGGGATTTGCGCGTCTCATCCGCAGATACCGGAATGTGACGGGGAGGGACCATGCCGGATACACCCAAGGAAGGACTGCCCGACATAGGGCCGGTCAGCATCGCGATGCTGGCCGAGGCGCTGCGGCGTGGCTGGTCCGACATGCGGCGCGCGCCGCTTTACGGTCTGTTCTTCGCCTCGGTCTATGTCGCGCTGGGGCTGGTGCTGGCGGCGATCACATGGGCCACGGGCAAGACCTATTGGCTGGTCTTTGCCGCCGTCGGCTTTCCGCTGGTCGGGCCCTTCGCCGCCGTGGGCCTTTATGACGTCAGCCGCAGGCTGGAACAGGGCCGCCCGCTGGTCATGTCGGAAATCTTGAGCGTGGTCCTGCGCCAGTCGCGGCGGCAGTTGCCCTCGATCTGCGCGATCATCATCATGGTGTTCCTGTTCTGGTTCTTTCTGGCGCATATGATCTTTGCGCTCTTCCTTGGTCTGTCGACAATGACCAATGTATCAAGCTCTTACGGGGTGTTCCTGACGCCGAACGGGCTTGCGATGCTGGCCGTGGGAACGGTGGTGGGCGGCGTGTTCGCGCTGCTGCTCTACATGATCACGGTGATCGCGCTGCCGCTGCTGCTGGAACGCGAGGTGGATTTCGTCACGGCCATGATCACCAGTTTCCAGACGGTCACGGCGAACCCGGTGCCGATGCTGGCATGGGCCGCGCTGATCGCCGCGCTGACATTCGCGGCGATGGTGCCGGGGTTTCTGGGGTTGTTCATCGTGCTGCCGCTTCTGGGGCACGCGACATGGCATCTTTACCGGCTGGTAACAGCCGACCATTGAAAAAGGCGCGGCCCCATGGGGGTGCCGCGCCTGACTGAAGCAATGTGCCGCGGCTCAGGCCCTGCCGCGCGACAGGGCCGCCACGCCGGTGCGCGCCACTTCCAGCAGGCCCAGCGGGCGCATCAGTTCCGCGAAAGCGTCGATCTTCTCCGGCGCGCCGGTGATCTCGAACACGAAGCTGCTCAGGGTGCTGTCGACCACATTGGCGCGGAAGATATCGGCCAGACGCAGCGCCTCGACCCGCTTGTCGCCGGTGCCTTCGACCTTGAACAGCGCCAGTTCGCGCTCGACCGCAGCGCCCTCGACCGTCAGGTCGTGGACCTCATGCACGGGCACGATCCGGCCCAGCTGCGCCTTGATCTGCTCGATCACCTGCGGCGTGCCGGTGGTGACGATGGTGATGCGGCTCAGATGCCCGGTATGGTCGATCTCGGCCACGGTCAGGCTTTCGATGTTGTAGCCGCGCCCGGAAAACAGGCCGATCACGCGGGCCAGAACGCCCGGTTCGTTATCGACGATGACCGCCAGGGTGTGGCGTTCCTCGACATCCGAAAAGGTGGGCCGCAGGTTATAGGCCGAGTGGCTGGTCGCGCCTTTCTTGATCTGTAGTGCAGACATGGTCTTGTCCTTTGATGGTGTCAGGTTCGGTCGGTCAGTCCTGCGCGGCAGGGTCAGACCATCACCGCCCCTTTCGCGCCGATCGCATCCTTGGTCGACGCATCGCCCAGCAGCATCTCGTTGTGCGGCTTGCCCGAGGGGATCATCGGGAAGCAGTTTTCGTGCTTTTCCACCAGACAGTCGAAGATCACCGGGCCGTCGTAGTTGATCATCTCCATGATCGCGTCGTCCAGATCGTCGGGATCGTTGCACAGGATGCCCTTGGCGCCGAAGGCCTCGGCCAGTTTCACGAAATCGGGCAGGGATTCCGACCAGCTTTGCGAATAGCGCTCGCCATGCAGCAGTTCCTGCCACTGGCGCACCATGCCCAGACGTTCGTTGTTCAGGATGAACTGCTTGACGGGCAGGTGATACTGCATCGCGGTGCCCATTTCCTGCATGTTCATCAGCCAGGACGCCTCGCCGGCCACGTTGATGACCAGCGCGTCGGGATGCGCCATCTGCACGCCGATCGAGGCGGGAAAGCCATAGCCCATCGTGCCCAGACCGCCCGGAGGTCATCCAGCGGTTCGGCTCCTCGAAGTCGAGGTATTGCGCGGCCCACATCTGGTGCTGGCCCACTTCGGTGCAGATATAGCGGTCATGGTCCTTGGTCAGCTCCTCAAGCCGCTTGCAGCGCGTATTGCGGCTTGATGATCTTGCCCTTCTGTTCGAACTTCAGGCAATCGACCTTGCGCCATTCGTTGATCTGGTCCCACCACTTGGCCAGACCTTCCTTGTTGGTCTTGCGGCCGCGCGCCTTCCAGATCTTGAGCATGTCTTCCAGCACATGGGCCACGTCGCCCACGATCGGGATATCGACGCGGATCACCTTGTTGATCGACGAGGGGTCGATGTCGATATGCGCCTTCTTCGAGTTCGGGCTGAACGCATCGACGCCGCCCGGTGATCCGGTCGTCAAAGCGCGCGCCGATGTTGATCATCAGGTCGCAGTCATGCATCGCCATGTTGGCCTCGTAGAGCCCGTGCATCCCCAGCATACCCAGCCAGTTCTCGCCCGAGGCCGGATAGGCGCCCAGACCCATCAGGGTCGAGGTGATCGGGAAAGCCGGTCGCCTCGACCAGTTCGCGCAGCAGCTGGCTGGCGGCGGGGCCGGAGTTGATGACGCCGCCGCCGGTATAGAAGATCGGGCGTTTCGCGGTTTCGAGCGCGGCCACCAGTTCGGTGATCGCGTCCAGATCGCCCTTGACCTGCGGCTGGTAGCGGCGCGAGCCGCCTTTTTGCGGCGCATGATAGGTGCCGGTGGCGAATTGCACGTCCTTGGGAATGTCGACCAGCACCGGGCCGGGACGCCCGGCAGTGGCGACGTGGAACGCCTCGTGCAGCACGGTGGACAGCTTGTCGGTGTCCTTGACCAGCCAGTTATGCTTGGTGCAGGGGCGGGTGATGCCCACGGTGTCGGCCTCCTGAAAGGCGTCAGAGCCGATCATGAAGGTCGGCACCTGCCCGGTCAGCACCACGATCGGGATGCTGTCCATCAGCGCGTCGGTCAGGCCGGTCACCGCGTTGGTCGCACCGGGGCCCGATGTCACCAGCACCACGCCGGGCTTGCCGGTGGAGCGGGCATAGCCTTCGGCGGCGTGCACCGCGCCCTGTTCGTGGCGCACCAGAATGTGCTGGATCTCGTTCTGCTGAAAGATCTCGTCGTAGATCGGTAGCACGGCGCCGCCGGGATATCCGAATACGACGTCCACGCCCTGATCCTTGAGGGCCTGAACCACCATTCTCGCTCCGGTCATCTGACGTGTCATGTGCTTTGCTCCGTTGTCGCCGTCATACTGTTCGCAGTCATCCATTCGCATAAAAAAGCCCCCGATCTTGGCGGGGGCGCATGGGGTACCTTTTGGGTGTCCGTTACCGGCCCATGCGCCAAATCCTTACGATGATCACTAGAGGTGTCATAGCCGGGGGGCTCCTTACTGCGTGGCGAGACATTATGAGTGCTGCACGGCAGCGTCAACCGCCAATTCGGTGAATTTAATGTCGCGGCGGCGATTATTTTTGTATCTTTATTACGTTTTCGGGGCTTGAAACGTCAGGAAAGGAATTATGGGCGGCAAAATCCGGCGCATGACCGCGTCCCGCACGGGGCACGGGGCGGCTGCATGGCCGGACGTCGATCAGGTAAAGGGATGAGGGGGCTGCGCGGGCTGCGGCGTCACGAACGCGCGGGAACCGAACCGGGCAGGGAGATATTGGCGACCTGTTCGGCAATCGGATCGGTCGAGAGCGGGTGCATCTCGGCGGAATAGTCGGCCGGGTCGCGCATCTTCTGCCATTTGCCGCCCACATGCAGACTTCAGCCCCGAAAACTTGGCCTTGTAGCCCATCTTGGGCTGAACCCGGCACCCAGTAGCCCAGATAGACGTAAGGCAGGCCCGCCTCGCGCGCGATGCGGATGTGATCGAGGATGATATAGGTGCCAAGGCTGTCGCCGGGCCGGTCGGGCTGGTAGAAGGAATAGACCATGCTCACCCCGTCATCCAGAACATCGGTCAGGCAGACGGCGGCCAGTTCGTTGCTGGTGGTGTCGTGATATTCGATCACGCGGGTGCGGATCGGCGTTTCCTCGATCATGGCGGCGAATTCGAACACATCCATGTCGGCCATGCCGCCATCGGCATGGCGGCTGTCCAGATAGCGGCGGAACAGGTCATACTGATCCTCGGTCGCCCAGGGCTGGTCGCGCGCCGCTCCAGGCGGCGTTGCGGCGGATCGTGCGCTTCTGGCTGCGCGAGGGCGAGAAGTCGGCCACACGGATCCGCGCCGACAGGCAGGCCGCGCATTCCGAACAGGACGGGCGGTAAAGCACGTTCTGCGAGCGGCGGAATCCCTGCTTGGACAGGCTGTCGTTCAGCCGCTCGGCGCCCTCTCCCTGCAGCGCCGTGAACAGTTTTCGCTCCATCCGCCCCTCAAGATAGGGGCATGGCTGCGGGGCCGTCACATAGAATTGCGGCGCGATGGGCAGGGTGTGGCGCATGATGGTCCCTGATGCGGTTCTGAGCGGACGATAGCAACGAAGTCTTCATCCGCCAAGAGTTGAATAAATACCGCGTTAACGTAGCGCGCTTTGCCCGGCCTGCACCGCCCGTCAGAAGCTCGCCGCGCGGTTCACCGCGACGGTGCCCAGCAGGTGGTCGGTCAGGCCCTGTCCGCGCGCCGTGGTCAGCATCAGCACCACCGAAATGACCTGCAACAACGGCATCGCGAAAGAGATCGATAGCCCCATCGTATGCGCGAAAGCCAGCCCCAGGCCGAACCTTTCGCCATTGGCGGTGCGGAATTCGATCGCCATCAGGCGCATCCCCCATGTGGCCGAGCGGTTGGCGATGGTCACGACCCGGTAGGCAAATCCCACCGCCAGCATCAGCAGCGGAAAGAAGAAGATCCCGGTAAAGGCGGTGAACGGCAGGATCAGCAGGCAGATGACGGCGATCAGCACCGTATCCGACGACCCAGGCGATCAGCCGCTTCATCGGCACATCGGCATAGAATTCGGCTTGCATCTCGGGGTCGGGCAGGTGCGAGGAATAGGGGGTCATTGCTGTCTCATGCTGGTAAAAGGGACGGGGATGCCGCAGGCGTGTCCCTGCGGCATCCGGTTGTCATCAGGCGTCTTCGCGGGCCTTGTCGTCGTCCTGCGCATCGCGCGGGGCACTTGCGGCGCGGGCGCGGTCCGCCATGAAGTCGTCGAACTCGGCCTTGTCCTTGGCTTCGCGCAGGCGCTGCAGGAAGGCCTCGAAGTTGTGCTGCTCTTCTTCCAGGCGGCGCAGGGTTTCGGCCTTGTAGTTGTCGAAGGCGATGTTGCCCGAGGATTGCATCACCGAAAACCCCTGACGGGTCATCGAACGGCTGCGGCAGGATTTGTTGAACATGCGTTTGCTCCAGATCATGTAGGCCAGAAGGGCAAGACCGACGGGCCAGAAAAAGATGAAGCCAAGGACCATCGCGGCGATCCAGGCGCCCTTGCCCTTGTGGTCAAGCCAGGCTTCGGCGCGGGACAACCAGCCCATCGGCTGCGAGGATCGCGAGGAATAGGGCATTTGTGTCGTTGCGGTATTCATGGGTCACTCCTGTGCCGGTTTCTAGGTTAATGTAAATCGTCTTCACATCACATAGATCGGTATGGGGGCCGCCCGGCGCAAGGGTCAATGTAAAAGAAATTTACATTATTTGAATCACACAGTGAAATCAGCCAGTTGCGCGCCGGTCAGGCGATGCAGATCGGCGGGCGCGATGGGAAAGATGTGCTGCGGCGTGCCTGCGGCGGCCCAGATCACGGCGAATTCCATCAGGCGCGGGTCCAGAAAGGCGCGGATCGGCGTCAGATGGCCCACAGGGGCCACGCCGCCGATGGCAAAGCCCGTCTGCGCCCGGATCAGGGCGGCATCGGCCTTGCCCAGCGGTTCGCCCGCCAGCGGCACTGGCGCGGGCGGTATCCACCTGATTGCCGCCTGCGGTCAGGAACAGCACCGCGCGGCCGCTGTCCAGCCCGGCAAAGATGATCGACTTGGCGATCTGGTCGATCTCGCATCCCGCGACGGCGGCGGCCTGTGCGGCGGTGCGCGCCTCGCCAAGGGCGTGGATCTCGGCGGGCAGACCGGCCTCCTCCAGCGCCCGGCGCACGCGGGCCATGCTCTTGCTCATCCCGGTTCCTCCTGATGCCGTCGTTCCTGCGCGCCACTATTCCAGTGCGCTGGCCCATTGACCAGCCACTTGACCCTGTCGCGGACCTGATATCATGGTGCGGCCATGTCCATTGCACGCCGCCTGACCCGCCTGCCGCAGCCCTTCGATCCTGACCGGGGGGCCGAGGCCCGCGCCGCCGTGCCCGACGCGACGGGCGACATCGCCCGCCTGATCGAAGGGACGGGGGGATGCAGCCCCTATCTGAAGATCGCTGATCGAGAAAGGAGGCGGGCTGGATCCTGCCCGCGCTGGACGATCCCGAAGGCGCGCTGGCGCGACTGCATCACGATCTGTCGCAGGTCGCGCCCGATGCGCTGGCCGATGCGCTGCGGCAGGGCAAGCGGCGCGTGGCGCTGCTGACGGCGCTGGCCGATCTGTCGGGGGCCTGGCCGCTGGAGGAGGTGACCGGCGCGCTGACCCGGTTTGCCGATCACGCCTGCCAACTGGCCCTGCGCGCCTCCATCGGCGCCGAGATCCGGCGCGGCAAGCTGCCCGGCGCGACCGAAGCCGATGCCGAAACCGGCGGCGGCATGGTGGCGCTGGCCATGGGCAAGATGGGCGCGTACGAGCTGAACTATTCGTCCGACATCGACCTGATCTGCCTTTTCGACGAGACGCGCTTTGACGCCCGATGACTATCACGAGGCGCGCGCCAGCCTGATCCGTGCCACGCGCAAGATGGCGGCGATGCTGAACGACAATACCGCCGAGGGCTATGTCTTCCGCACCGACCTGCGCCTGCGCCCCGATCCGGCGGTGACGCCGGTCTGCATGTCGATGGAGGCGGCGGAACGCTATTACGAAAGCCTTGGCCGCACATGGGAACGCGCCGCCTATATCAAGGCGCGGCCTGCGGCGGGCGATCTGGCGGCGGGCGCGCGGTTCCTGAAAACCCTGCTGCCCTTCGTCTGGCGCAAGCATCTGGATTTCGCGGCCATTCAGGACGCCCATGACATGCGCCTGCGCATCCGCGCCCACAAGGGGCTGGGCGGGCCGGTCATCCTGGCCGATCACAACATGAAACTGGGGCGCGGCGGCATCCGCGAGATCGAGTTCTTCACCCAGACCCGCCAGATCATCGCAGGCGGGCGCGATCCCGAATTGCGGGTGCGCGGCACGGTCGAGGGGCTGGCGGTGCTGGCGCGCAAGGGCTGGATTCCCGACGATGTGGCCCAGACCCTGACGGGGCATTACCGCGCCCACCGCGAGGTCGAGCACCGCCTGCAGATGATCAACGACGCCCAGACCCACAGCCTGCCGCGCAATGACGAGGGCTTTGCCCGGCTGGCCGCCTTCATGGGGATGGAGCAGGGCGCGCTCGAGGCCGATCTGAAAGCCCGCATCAGCGAGGTGCACGCGCTGACCGAAGGGTTCTTCGCGGGCAGCGGCGTCACGCCCACGCCCGAGGTGCCCGCCGAGGTGGCCGACAGCTTCGACACCGAAATCACCAGCCGCTGGCGCAGCTATCCCGCCCTGCGCTCGGCCCGCGCGGTCGAGATCTTCCAGCGCCTGCGCCCCGAAATCCTGTCGCAACTGGCACGCGCCGCGAAACCGGACGAGGCGCTTCTGGCCTTCGACGGCTTTCTGGCCGGTCTGCCCGCCGGGGTGCAGCTTTTCTCGCTTTTCGACGCCAATCCGCAGCTGATCGACCTGCTGGTCGATATCGTGGGCAGCTCGCCCGCGCTGGCGCAGCATCTGTCGCGCCATTCCAGCGTGTTCGACGCGGTCATCGGCGGCGGATTTCTTCGCCCCCTGGCCGGGGATGGAGGCGCTGCGCGATGAGCTGGCGCTGCGGCTCGATAGCGAGGCCGATTACGAGCGCAAGCTGGATACCGCGCGCCGCTGGGCCAAGGAATGGCATTTCCGCATCGGCGTGCATCACCTGCGCGGCCTGATCGACGCCGAGGCGGCGGGGCCGAAATATGCCGATCTGGCCGAAGCGGTGCTGCGCGCGCTCTGGCCCGTGGTGGTGGCGCAATTCGCCGCCAAGCACGGCGCGCCGCCGGGGCGCGGGGCGATGGTGCTGGGCATGGGATCGCTGGGGGCAGGGCGGCTCAACGCGACATCGGATCTGGACCTGATCGTGATCTATGACGCGGACGGGGTCGAGATGTCGGACGGTCGCCGCCCGCTGGCGGCACGGCCCTATTACGCACGCCTGACCCAGGCCATGGTCACGGCGCTGACCGCCCCCATGGCCGAGGGCAAGCTCTATGAGGTGGACATGCGCCTGCGCCCTTCGGGCACGCAGGGGCCGGTCGCGACCAGCCTGACCAGTTTTCGCGACTACCAGATGAACGAGGCCTGGGTCTGGGAACATCTGGCGCTGACCCGCGCGCGCCCCGTGGCGGGCGAGGCGGGACTGTCGGCGGATGTCGAGGCGGTCCGGCTGGCGGTGCTGGCGCGCGGTCATCCCCGCGACAAGATCATCGCCGAGGTCGCCGCCATGCGCGCCCGGATCGCCGCTGCCAAGCCCGCCGAGGGGCCTTGGGACGCCAAGCTGGGGCCGGGCCGGTTGCAGGATGTGGAACTGATCGGACAGGCCGGCAGCCTGATGGCAGCGCTCCGAGGCGCGCGGCGCGCGCATGGGGCTCGAGGCGGCTGTCGCCTGCGGGTGGCTGGACGCCGCCTCTGGCGCAGCGCTGCTCGAGGCCTATCTGCTCTTCTGGCGCTTGCAGCTTGTAGCCAAGCTGCTGAGTGACAGGCCGCTCGATCCTGCGGGGATCGGCGAGGGAGGATGCAGGATGCTGCTGCGCGAGACAGGGTTCGAGACGCTGGAGGGGCTTGAGGCCGCGCTGGTCGAAGTGGCGGCGCGGGCGGATGAGGCCATCCACGCGGCCCTTGGAACCGCGCCCGAGGGGACCGCACCCGAGGGGGACGCATGAAAAAGGGCACGCCCGAAGACCCCAAGGGTCTGATCTCCGAGGCCTACCGGATCGACGGGATCACGGAAGGCGAATGCCGCACGATCTTTCTGGATTGGGCGCTGAGCCTGCCGGACGGGGCCGACAGCCGCACGGTGCTGGCGGTGCTGGTGGACCGCTACGACCCGGATGCGCCGGATCACCCGATGACACAGGTGATGCGCGACGGGTTGCAGGCCATGACCCGCACCGGACGGCGCGGCGGCTGGCGCTCGCGCCCGCGCGACTGAACGGCGCGCGCTATTGTCCTAGAACGGCTGTAAGGCCGGACGGAAGGGCCTCAGCCCGACCGGGGCAGGGCGGATGCGGCGCGGGCAAGGCCTTCGATCCCGTCCCAGTCCCCCGCCGCGATCATGTCGGCGGGCGCGACCCAGCTGCCGCCCACGCAGGCGACATTGGGCAGCGACAGGTAATCGGCCGCATTGGCCGGGCCGATCCCGCCCGTGGGGCAGAAGGTGATCTGCGGCAGGGGCGAGGACAGCGCCCGCAGGGCGGCCGCCCCGCCCGCGACCTCGGCGGGAAAGAACTTCTGCGTGGTATAGCCGCGTTCCAGCAACACCATCGCCTCGGTCGCGGTGGCGGCACCGGGCAGCAGGGGCAGGCCTCGCTCCTCGCAGGCCTCCAGCAGCTTGTCGGTGGCACCCGGCGAGACGGCAAAGCCCGCGCCCGCGGCCAGCACGTTGCGCACATCGGCAGGCGACAGCACCGTGCCCGCGCCGACGACCGCGCCGGGCACACGCGCCATTTCCGCCATGACCTCCAGTGCGGCAGGGGTGCGCAGCGTCACCTCCAGCACGGGCAGGCCCCCCGCCACCAGCGCGCGCGCCAGGGGGGCGGCATGGGCCGGGTCGCGGATCACCAGAACGGGGATCACCGGGGCCATCCGGCAGAGCGTCAGCGTGGCGTCCGAGGCGTGATGCGGGGTCATGGGGTCATCCTTTCAGACCGCGCCGCCCGGGGCGCGAGCGGCGCATGGATATTTGAGGCAAGAAGAAACTGGGCCCGCATCTCAGACCACAACGGCCGCACCGGTGGCGGCGGGGCCGACCTGCGCGCGGAACATCGCGAAAAGCTCGCGCCCGACGCCGGTGCCATTGCCGGTCAGGTCCGGGCTGGCCGGGGTGCGGCTGTCCAGATCGGCGACCTGCGCCTCGATCCGGCCCGTGGTGGCATCCAGCCGGATGATGTCGCCGTCGCGCAGGCGCGAGAGCGGCCCACCGGCGGCGGCCTCGGGGCTGATGTGGATGGCGGCGGGCACCTTGCCGGATGCGCCGGACATGCGCCCGTCGGTGACCAGCGCCACTTTCAGCCCGCGATCCTGCAAGACGGCCAGCACGGGCGTCAGCGCGTGCAGCTCCGGCATCCCGTTGGCCTGCGGACCCTGAAAGCGCACGACGACCACGGTATCGGTGGTGAATTCACCGGCCTTGAACGCCTCTTTCACCGCCTCCTGCGTTTCGAACACGCGGGCGGGGGCCTCGATCACATGACGCTCCGGGGCGACGGCCGAGGTCTTGATGACGCCCGTGCCCAGATTGCCGTTCAACTGGCGCAGACCGCCCGTCGCGTCGAAAGGATCGCTGACCGGGCGCAGGATGCGGGTGTTCTGGCTGTCGCGCGCGCCGGGTTCCCATGTCAGGCCCGCCTCGGTCAGCTTCGGCTCCTGCGTGTAACGCTCCAGCCCCTTGCCCGCGACGGTCATCGTGTCGGGATGCAGGAGGCCTGCGTCCAGCAGTTGCCCGATCGTATAGCCCAGACCGCCCGCGGCGTGGAAATGGTTCACATCGGCCAGACCGTTGGGATAGACCTTGGCCAGCAGCGGCGTCACCTGTGACAGGTCGTGGAAATCCTGCAACTCCAGCAGCACACCCGCCGCGCGGGCCATGGCGGGCAGGTGCAGCACCAGATTGGTCGAACCACCCGTCGCCATCAGCCCGACGATCCCGTTGACGAAGGCGCGCTCGTCCAGCACGTCGCAGACCGGGGTGTAAGCATTCCCCAGCGCCGTGATCGCAGCGGCGCGTTCGGTGCCCGCCGTGGTCAGCGCCTCGCGCAGCGCCGTGCCGGGGTTCACGAAAGAGGTGCCGGGCAGGTGCAGCCCCATGAACTCCATCAGCATCTGGTTGGTGTTGGCCGTGCCATAGAAGGTGCAGGTGCCGGGGCCATGATAGGACGCCATCTCGGCCGCCATCAGGGCCGCGCGGTCCACTTGCCCCGCCGCGAATTGCTGGCGCACCTTTGCCTTCTCGTCATTGGGCAGGCCCGAGACCATCGGCCCCGCCGGCAGGAACACCCCCGGAATATAGCCGAAGGTGGCGGCGGCGATCACCAGACCCGGCACGATCTTGTCGCAGACGCCCAGATAAAGCGCGGAATCGAAGGTGTTATGCGACAGCGCCACGCCTGCGGCCAGCGCGATCACATCGCGCGAGAACAGCGACAGCTCCATCCCGGTCTGGCCCTGCGTGACCCCGTCGCACATGGCGGGCACGCCACCGGCCACCTGCGCGGTGGCCCCGACATTGCGCGCGGCGGCGCGGATCAGATCGGGAAACCGCTCGAAGGGCTGATGCGCCGAGAGCATGTCGTTATAGGCGGTCACGATCCCGATGTTGGGGGCAGGGGTCGCGGCCATGGTGGATTTGTCCGGCCCCATCGCCGCATAGGCATGGGCCTGGTTCGAACAGCTCAGATGACCACGGCGCGGGCCCTCGGCGGCGGCGCGGCGCATCGTCTGCATGTACCGGTCGCGGCTGTCGCGGCTGCGCGCGATGATCCGGTCGGTCACGCGGGCCACCTCATCATGCAAAGGCATCGGACGTCCTCCCCCTCGGTCTGGTCCTGATCCCCCGGATATAGGCTGTTAGCGGTAACACCGCAAGCGGATGCGGCATCGGCCAGCCGGGGATACAACTTAATCAACGTGTCGAATCCGTGACTGCATCTTGCGATGGAAAGGCCGCCAAAAGTGGCGGATTTCCCGCGAAAATTCCCACTAATGCCCTGTTTTGGCATCAAGCCTGCCCAGAACAGACCACATTCCTCTGGCAAAAATCTTCCATGTTCAGCGGAATACGTCCGCAATGAGGTCCACATGTCACGTTATCGTATTGTCACAGCCCTGATTCTCGCTCTCGGACTGTCCGCTTGCAGCTCCTATGATCTGGCGACGCGAAACGTCGTGTCAGAGGATGCAACGCGGGAAGCCACCAGCGTCGCCGCACTGCCGGCCATCAAGGTCGTGGACACGAGAATCATCGTGCCGCGCAGCCTGCAGGTGTCCGAATCCAACAGCTATTACCCGATGGGCGACATCGTCTGGCGCGGCGATGCCTTCGGCGACCGCTATGCCCAGATCGAGGCGATCCTGTCCGAAGGCATGGGCCTTGCCCGCGACGGGCACAGCGGCTCCTTGCCCGCCGTGGTCGAGATCGAACTCAAGCGGTTCCACTCGCTGACCGAGAAGACACGCTATTCGGTGGGCGGGGTGCATTCCATCCGCTTCAACCTGACGCTGCGCGATCCCAAGACCGGCGCCGCGCTGGCACCGACGCGTGAGATCCGCGCCGATCTCAAGGAATATGGCGGCGACCGCGCCATGCAGGCCGAACGCGAGGGTCTGACGCAGAAACTGCGGGTCACCCGCCACCTGGCCAATGTGTTCCGCGCGGAACTGGCACGGCCCGGCAGCATGAGCGGCAACCGCGGCATCACGCAGCTGGTCGCGGGTCTGGAAACCGGCAAGCCGATCTGACCTTTCCAGCATTGTGAAACCGGCGTAAGAGGGCGATATGACATCGCCCTCTTATCCCGTTGTGCGCCTGCGCCCCAAAGCCCAGCCGCGCGCCATCCGCCACGGTTTTCCGTGGGTTTATGACAATGAACTGGTCACCGACCGGCGCTCGCGCGGCCTCGAGCCGGGCAGCCTTGCAGTGCTGGAGGATGCCGAACGCGCGCCTCTGGCCCTGGTGACGGTGAACCCCAACTCCCGCATCATCGCCCGCGTGATGGATCGTGACCCCGCCGCCGTGGTGGACAAAGCATGGCTTGAGGCGAAGCTGACCCGCGCGCTGGCGCTGCGGACGCGGCTCTATGACACCCCCTTCTACCGGCTGGTCCATGCCGAGGCCGATGGCCTGCCGGGCGTGGTGATCGACCGTTTCGGCGACACCGCCGTGATCCAGCCCAACGCGGCCTGGGCCGAGATGATGCTGGACGACCTGGTGGCGGCCCTTGTGGCCGTGACGGGCGTGACCTGCGTGATCAAAAGCGCCTCGGGCCGTGCGCGCACGCTGGAAGGTCTGGATGACGCAAGCGGTGTGGTGCTGGGGCAGGCGCCCGATGCGCCGGTCCATGTGCCGATGAACGGGGCCACCTATATGGCCGACCTGACCGGCGGGCAGAAGACGGGGCTTTTCTTCGATCAGCGGCCCAATCACGCCTTTGCCGCGCGTCTGGCCAAGGGCGGCCGGGTGCTGGATGTGTTCTCCCACGTGGGCGGTTTCGCTCTGGCGGCGCTGGCGGCGGGCGCGGATCACGCGCTGGCCGTGGACGGCTCCGATCCGGCACTGGCGCTGGCCCGCGACGGGGCCGAGGCCACGGGCGTGGCCGCAAAGTTCGACACGCGCAAGGGCGATGCCTTTGACGTCATGACCGCACTGGCCGCCGAAGGCGCGCGTTTCGACATGGTGGTCTGCGATCCGCCGGCCTTCGCGCCGTCGAAACAGGCGCTGGAAACGGGTCTGCGCGCCTATGAACGGGTGGCCCGTCTTGGCGCGTCGCTGGTGGCCGAGGGCGGGTTCCTCGTGCTCTGCTCCTGTTCGCATGCTGCCGATCTGGAACGCTTCCACGGCGCCTGTCTGCGCGGTATCGGCCGCGCGGGGCGGCAGGGACAACAGATCCACACCGGCTTTGCCGGGCCGGATCATCCGCTGCTGCCGCAACTGGCGGAAAGCGGCTATCTGAAGGCGCTGTTCTTCCGCCTATGAAAGTGCTGCTCGACACCTGCGTTCTTTACCCCACGGTGATGCGCGAGGTGCTTCTGGGCGTGGCGGCGGCGGGGCTTTACCAGCCGCTGTGGTCCGCGCGCATCCTTGAGGAATGGGCCCGTGCCACGGTGAAGCTGGGTCCGGGTGCCGAGGCGCAGGCGCGGGGCGAGGTCGCGATGATCCGCGCCCGCTGGCCGGGCGTCCGAGGTCAGCTACGCCCCCTCGCTGGAGGCGCGGCTGTGGTTGCCCGATCCGGCCGATACCCATGTGCTGGCCGCCGCCATCGCAGGCCATGCCGATCTGATCGTGACCCTGAACGCGCAGGATTTCCCGCGCCAGATCCTCAGCGAGGAAGGGCTGGAGCGCGCCGATCCCGACCAGTTCCTGATGTCGCTTCACGCCGATCACCCGGACGCCGTGGCACTGGCCGCCGAGGCGGTCCGGCAGGAGGCCACGCGCCTTTCGGGTCAGGACTGGGACATCCGCCGCCTGATGAAAAAGGCGCATCTGCCCAAGCTGGGCAAGGCGCTGGCGGCCGCATAGACCGGCAGGCCCGCAGGGGCCAAGCACAGGTCAGCTCTGCGGCACGTTCCAGCGTGCTTCGTTCTTCTCGATCGCGGCGATCCGGTCGGGCGTCTTGGGATGGCTCATCAGCCACGCCGGGGCCGCCCCGCCGCGCGCATTGGTCAGCGCCTCCAGCTTGCCGAAAAGCGATTTCTGCGGCCCTGTGCCGATCCCCGCCTTGGTCAGCAGGGCCGAGGCATATTCATCCGCCTCGTATTCGTCGCTGCGCGACAGTTTCGCCGCCAGCATCGAGGTCAGGGCATTGGCGATCATCACGCCGACCCCCGGCAGGAACCGCGACAACACCATGGCCATCGCCGTGCGCAGGGCGTTCTGGCCCGAAAAGTCGATCATCCGGCGGCGCGCATGACCCAGCGCCACATGGCCCAGCTCATGGGCGATGACGCTGGCCATTTCCTCGGCCGTGACCTCGCCCTGCTGGAACTTGCGATAAAAGCCCCGCGTGATGAAGATGCGCCCGTCGGGCGCGGCCAGACCGTTGACCGGGTCGATCTCGTAGATATGCACCTTGACCCGCGGCAGGTCGAGCGCTGCGGCCAGACGGTCGGTCACCTTCTTCAGGACCGGGTCCGCCAGCTCGGTCGAGCGGGTGTCCAGCTCCTTGGCGGTGCGCCATGCCGAGAAACGGTACATGGCGACAGCATAAAGGATGGCCAGCAGGATCGGGGTAAACTTGAGCATGTGTCAGATATGGTCCTGTCAGGGCGTTGCGGCAAGGGCAGGGCCTGCGGCAAGGTGCGCGCAGATGCGTATTCGGGGCAAGATGACACCGGGCGTCAGGCGTTCCACCGCACGGGCACGGACAGCGGGCCGCGAAAGGCCCAGCCCGCGAAGGGGGCGGGACCGTCCAGCGTCAAGGCCCGGCAGATGGGCAAAGGCCATGGGCAGGGCGACATCCGCGATCAGGGCGCGCGCGGCGGCGGCGCCTGCGCAGAAATGCGGGCCTGCGCCAAAGCTGATGGCGGGGCCGGTATCGCGGGTGATGTCGAAGCGGTCGGGGTCGGAAAAATGCGCCTCGTCGCGCCCGGCAGAGGAGAACATGAAGAAGACGCGGTCTTCGGGCTGAAAGGTGACGCCGCAGACGGTATCGCCCTGCGCCACGCGGCGCGGCGACATGCCGATGGGGGAAATCCAGCGGGCGTATTCGTCAAAGGCCTGCGCCCATGTGGCGCGCCCCGCGCGGATCATGTCCAACTGTTCGGGATGGGTCAGAAGCGCCCAGATCGTGCCCGCGATGGCGTCGCGCGGCTCGTTCTGCCCGCCCGAGATGATCAGCTTGATATTGGCGCGGATACTCTCCATCGGCAGGCCCGCGCGCTGCATCACCGACAGGGCCGACTGGTCCGGCGTGGCTGTCACCACCGGCAGCATCGCGTCGATATGCGCGTCGATCGAGGCGGTGCAATCGTGGCAATGCGCCTCGATCCGGGGATCATTCGCGTAATTGGCGCAGCCGTCGATCATGCCCTGGCTCACCCGGTCCATCTCGGGCGCGGGCATGGTGGCAAGGCCGGTAATCGCCTTGAGCGCCTCGGCCGACACCGGCATGGCATAGTCGCGCACCAGATCGCAGCGGCCTGCGGGTTTCAGATCGGCAAGGATGGTTTCGGCGGCGGCGCGGAACCTGGCCAGCCAGTGACCCTGCACCGTGCGCGGGCTGAGCGCGGGAAACAGCGCGCGCCGCTCCGCCTGATGCGCCGCGCCATCCTTGCGCATCAGGTTCTCGCCCATCAGCTTGCTCATCAGCCCGTCGGGCTGGTGGCTGGAAAAGACCTCGATCCGCTTTTCCTGCACGAAGATGTCGTCGCGCCGGGTAAAGAGCGTGGCCCCCAGTTCGGGCACATAGGTCACGGGAGCCTCGGCCCGCATCCGCGCCAGCACCGGGTAGGGATCGGCGCGAAAGGCGGCGGGGTCGATATGGGTGACGGGGGCATCTGACATGAAGCGCGACCTTGCAGGGCGGGTGGACCGGGCCAGTCTGGCCCGGCCCGGCCCGCCGCACAAGAGCCCGCGCCAGAGGTCAGCGCGTTGTCAGCGTCTCGAACAGGTATTCCAGCGCCCGTTCCTCGCGCGTCAGCGGCTCGCGGTAGCGCCCGTCACGGTAGCCCTCATTGTAACGCTCGCGCTGATAGGCGTCCTTGCGCCCGTCGCGGAAGCCCTGCTCATAGGCATCGCGCTTGCCGCGACCCCGCCCGCGCGAGGGGCGCGAATGGGACGGGCGCGAATAGCCGCTGCGCCCCGAGGCCTTGGCAGGGGTCAGATGCAGCATGGTGGGGGCCACATAGGCCACGCCTGCGGCCAGACCCAGACGGGTCAGCAAACGGCGGCGCGTGGGATCGGGCGTGTCATCCTTGGTCATTGTGAAAACTCCTGTCCGGTGACGGTGGAACACTGACGTGTCACTACAGAACGCAGGAAAGGGCGGGAACCATCCGCCGCTTCACAAAAAAATCATCAGGGGGAAACGGGCGATAAACCGCCGGTTGCGCAGCACCCTCCCGCGGCAAGGCTGTGACAGGCCGCAGCGCAGGCGCTCAGCGCGCCATTTCCTTCATGCCGCGTTCGATCCCGGCAAGGGTCATGGGCACCATCCGGTCCTCGAAAATCTCGCGGATCATCTTGATGGACTGGGTATAGCCCCAGTATTTCTCGGGCACCGGATTGATCCAGACATGATGCGGCCACTGCTCGCGGGCGCGTTGCAGCCAGACCTGACCCGCTTCGGCGTTCCAGTGTTCATTCGCGCCGCCCGGATAGGCGATCTCATAGGGGGACATGCTGGCGTCGCCCACGAAGATGCATTTGTAATCGGACCCGTAGGTGCGCAGCACTTCCCATGTGGGGGTCTGCTGGTCCCAGCGGCGGCGGTTGTCGCGCCAGACACCTTCATAGAGGCAGTTGTGGAAATAGTAGTATTCCAGATGCTTGAACTCGGTCCGCGCGGCGGAAAACAGCTCCTCCACCACCTTCACATGCGGGTCCATCGAGCCGCCCGCGTCCAGAAACAACAGCACCTTCACCGCGTTGCGCCGTTCGGGGCGGGTCTTCACATCCAGATAGCCCTGTTCGGCGGTCGAGCGGATCGTGCCGTCCAGATCCAGCTCCTCGGCGGCCCCGTCGCGCGCCCAGCGGCGCAGCCGTTTCAGCGCCACCTTGATGTTGCGCGTGCCCAGCTCGACCGTGTCATCGAGGTTCTTGAACTCGCGCTTGTCCCAGACCTTGACCGCGCGCTGGTGGCGGGACTTGTCCTGCCCGATCCGCACGCCTTCCGGGTTGTAGCCATGCGCGCCGAAGGGCGAGGTGCCGGCGGTGCCGACCCATTTGCTGCCGCCCTGATGGCGGCCCTTCTGCTCCTCAAGGCGCTGTTTCAGCGTCTCCATCAGCTTGTCGAAGCCACCCAGCGCCTTGATCTCGTCCATCTCGGCGGGGGTCAGGTGCTTTTCGGCCAGCTTCTCCAGCCATTCGGAGGGGATGTTCACGGCCTTGAGCACATCCTCCAGCTTGATGTCTTCCAGCCCCTTGAAGGTTGCGGCGAAGGCGCGGTCGAACTTGTCGATATTGCGCTCGTCCTTCACCATCGCCGTGCGGGCGAGGTAATAGAACCCTTCCACGTCATAGGTCACCAGACCCGCCGACATGGCCTCCAGAAACGCGAGGTATTCGCGCAACGAAACCGGGACGCCGCCTTTCCTGAGGTTTTCGAAGAAGGGCAGGAACATCGGCGTTACAACGCGGCGCGGTGCACGAACAGGGTGACGAACAGGCCGATCAGCGCAAAGGCGATGGCATAGCCCGCCGCATATTGCGCGATGTCCAGCCTGCCGCCCTTGCGGCGCGATGCCGTCATGCCGCCGATGATGGCGCCCAGTAGCGCCGCGCCCAATACGATCATATCCGCCCGTTTCTCCTGTGCAGCGGATTGAGGGCGCTGATCTCGCGCAGTTTGGCACGAATGGCCCCGTCCGCTCCGAACCCGTAACGTGCCCAGCCCAGACTGTCCAGACGCACGGCCTGCGCCTCGACGCCACGTCCCGACAGCTCCAGCGCCTCGGCGCGCAGCATGTTGAGCGTGGCGACAAGGGCCGCATTCTCGTGGCGGATCACCGTGGGCAGGTGGACGCCGACCATGTCCACGGCCTCGGGGCCGCGCCCCTGTGCCACCAGATAGGCGGCAAGCTGTGCCGCGACCATCGCGCGGTGCAGCGCGTATTCGGGGCGCTGTGCGAAG
Organism: uncultured Alphaproteobacteria bacterium; assembly: GCA_963715835.1. GTDB lineage: Bacteria > Pseudomonadota > Alphaproteobacteria > Rhodobacterales > Rhodobacteraceae > Seohaeicola. The sequence continues at coordinate 376,442 of CAVQSH010000002.1, forward strand.
ATGCTGTCGGCGGTCTGGAAATGCGCCACCGCCTCGGCCGGATCGAGCGGCAGGCTCAGCCGACCCAGGATGTAATGGGCAAAGCCCAGCCGGTGATCGCGCCAGCCCAGGGTCTGGGCGATGTCCAGGGCACGGGCGGCCGCCGTCCGGCGCGCGCCGGGGGCGGCACCCGCGCCAAGTGCTGTCTGCATCGCATCGGTCCAGGCGCGCGGCGTGGTGCCATCGTTGCGCGCGGGCAGAAACTGACCGCCCGGATTGATCCGGGCCAGAACGCCGGGCAGGCGGTCCATGACCTCCCTGCGGGTCATCCCCGAGCGCAGCTCCGGCGCATAGGTGGCGCGCAGGATCATCATGTCGAATCCCGTGAGCACGGCATGGACATTGTCATCGTTGAAGACCGATTGCGGCAGCCGGTAAAGGTCGTTGAGCGGTCCGAGGGACTGCGCCAGTTCCTCGTGCAGGCAGTCGCGCACCTCCTGCGGCGAGGCGTCGTTGGGCAGGAAAATCGCCATCCGCTCGCGCGTGGTGAGGCGCGCCCAATCGGTGCGCGGGCTGCGCCGGGCCAGCCGGAACTCGGACAGGCGGGTGATGTTCGGCACCACGAAACAGGCGGCCTGCGGAAGTGCCGCGCGAATCTCGGCCCGGCTGACGGCTTCAATCGTGATATTGGCATCCGCTTCGGATGTCTGGCGGATGTCTATGCCCGCCTCATTGCGCAGGCGGAACAACAGACGGTTCAGATCCGAGGCCATGGTGGGCGGCGGATTGCCCGTCACGCGCACGCTGATCGGGCCTTCGAACCGGGTGAAGACGGGCAGGGGGCGGCCTGATTCCAGCAAGAAGGACAGATCGACGAAATCGCGGGCAAGGTCGCTGTTCGATATGCCGAAGACCGTCGGCTGCGGCGCCGTGAAGACACGCATGGGCGGCAGATCGTCGTCGATCGCCTCGACCGCACGGCTGGGCATGTCGGCGGTGGTGCCGGGCATGCAGGCACCCAGCGCAAGACAAAGAGGCAACCAGATAAAGGGAAACGGTGTTTTCATCTACGTCGCCCCATGACCTGAACATGCGGGATACCTTGCACCGCAGGGCGCGGGCCGCGCGCGAGGGCGACCGCTGCCTGCATCCGGGGCTGCCGCCACGTGCCATCGCTTCCAAGGGACCGCAGGAGGTGATCGAAACAGCGCATGAGTTGGCACACGACATGCGCCCCCCTCATGCAGAGAGGTGAAAATCGTAACATGTCCTGCCCCTTTTGAGTTGACCTGACGGCGACTGTCACCGGCGTTCCTGTCGGGGCTATGGACAGTTGGCGGCAAATTTGCGGCACAACCCCCGGATCGTCAGCGCCACGGCGGTCAACCGGACGTGGCGCAGACGGATTTGCGGGGCGCACCATCGCCCGCGATCACCGCTGACCGCGTGCCATGAAGGCAAGGCGTTCGAACAGATGCACGTCCTGCTCGTTCTTCAGAAGCGCGCCGTGCAGCTTGGGCAGGGCATTGGCCCCGTCGCGTTTCAGGTCCTCCGGGGTCAGATCCTCGGCCAGCAGCAGCTTGAGCCAGTCCAGCACTTCCGAGGTCGAGGGCTTCTTCTTCAGACCCGGCGTCTCGCGCAGCTCGTAGAATTGCGTCAGCGCGGTGGTCAGCAGCTTTTCCTTGATGCCGGGGTGATGCACCTCGACGATGCGGCGCATCGTGTCCTCGTCCGGGAAGCGGATGTAGTGGAAGAAGCAGCGGCGCAGGAAGGCGTCGGGCAGTTCCTTCTCGTTGTTCGAGGTGATGATGACGATCGGGCGCACCCGCGCGCGGATCGTCTCGCCGGTCTCGTAGACGAAGAATTCCATCCGGTCGAGTTCCTGCAACAGGTCGTTGGGAAACTCGATATCGGCCTTGTCGATCTCGTCGATCAGCAGGACCACCCGCTCGTCCGCCTCGAAGGCCTCCCAGAGCTTGCCCTTGCGGATGTAGTTCCGCACGTCGTTGACCCGCTCGTCGCCCAGCTGGCTGTCGCGCAACCGGCTGACGGCGTCGTATTCGTAAAGCCCCTGCTGCGCCCGTGTCGTGGACTTGACGTTCCATTCGATCATCCGCAGCCCCAGCGCGGCGGCCACCTGCCGGGCCAGTTCCGTCTTGCCGGTGCCCGGCTCACCCTTGACCAGCAGCGGCCGTTCCAGCGTGACGGCGGCATTGACCGCAACGGTCAGGTCATCTGTCGCCACATAGGCATCGGTTCCCTCGAATTTCATCGTCTCTCCAACCTGATGAACGCAATTGTTGCGGCACACTATCGCGAAGCCCCAATCCCTGCAATGCGGCCACAAAGGGGTAGTGACAATCCGGCAAGGCTGGGCTATTTGCACCGCCAGGGGAGGCACCAGATGTCAAAGGAACACGCGATGACAGATGCGGGCCTTTATGAGGGAGCAGACATGAAAGCCGAATCCTTTCATTCAACAGACTACACGCCTGCCGAAGACGAACCGTTCATGAACGAGCGTCAGCTGGACTATTTCCGCAATGCCCTGATCAAGTGGAAGATGGACTTGCTGGAAGACAGCCGTGACACGATCGAAGGTCTTCAGGACGGCACCCGCAACATTCCCGACGTGGCCGATCGCGCCTCCGAGGAAACGGACCGGGCGCTGGAACTGCGGACACGCGACCGCCAGCGCAAGCTGGTCGCCAAGATCGACGCGGCCCTGCGCCGGATCGACGATGGCGAATACGGCTATTGCGAAAAGACGGGCGAACCGATCAGCCTCAAGCGCCTGATCGCGCGTCCCATCGCAACCATGACCCTCGAGGCGCAGGAGCGTCACGAGCGTCGGGAAAAAGTGCACCGCGACGATTGAGCGGGACAGTCTTGGCATGACATCGAAACGCCGGAGCCCTTGCTTCGGCGTTTTCGTCTGAAAGGGGCGGTATGAGCGTTCTGGGCCTGCGTGCCATTGTGATCGGGGCAGGGATCGGCGGGCTGGCCGTGGCCCGCGCGCTGGCGCTGCGCGGCGCGGATGTGACCCTGCTGGAACAGGCCGCCGAGATCACCGAAGTGGGCGCGGGCCTCCAGATCAGCCCCAACGGCATGGCCGTGCTGCGCGCCCTCGGGCTCGAGGCCGCGCTGGTCGCCGCCGCGGTGCAGGCGCGTGCCGTCTGCCTGCACAACCACCACGGCGCGCAGGTCGTGCGTCTGGACCTGACCCGCCTGCCGGACAGCGCCTATCACTTCGTGCACCGCGCCGATCTGATCGACCTGCTGGCCTCCGGCGCGCGCGAGGCGGGGGTCAGGATCCGGCTGCTGCAAAAGGTCACCTCGGTCGATGGCGGCGCGCAACCGATGGTGCATATCGCCAATGGCACCACGCTCTCGGCCGATCTGGTGGTGGGGGCCGACGGGCTTCATTCGGTCCTGCGCCCCGCACTCAATCAGGCGGATGCGCCCTTCTTCACCGGACAGGTGGCCTGGCGCGCGGTGGTGCCCAATACGGACGCGCGCGGGCCGGAGGCCTGGGTCCATATGGGACCGGGCCGCCACGTGGTCAGCTACCCCCTGCGCGGTGGCACAGCCCTCAACATCGTCGCCGTGCAGGAGCGCAAGCAATGGGCCGCCGAAGGCTGGACCCAGACGGATGATCCCGCCAACCTCAGCGCCGCCTTCGCCGATTTCGGCGCGCCTGTGCGCGACATGCTGGCCCGCGTGACCGAGGCGCGCCTCTGGGGTCTCTTCCGCCATCCCGTGGCGCGGGTCTGGCAGCGCGATCATCTGGCGCTCTTGGGCGATGCGGCGCATCCGACCTTGCCCTTTCTGGCGCAAGGCGCGTCCATGGCGCTCGAGGATGCCTGGGTGCTGGCGGACGAACTGGCGCGCAGCGACAGCATCGGCGCGGGGCTCGCCGCCTATCAGGCGCGGCGCGACAGCCGCGTGCGCCGCGTCATCGCCGCCGCCAATGGCAACGCCTGGAAATATCACATCCGCTCGGCACCGCTCAGGATGGCGGCGCATACGGTCATGCGCCTTGGCGGGCAGCTTGCCCCGGACCGGATGATGCGGCAGTTCGACTGGCTCTATGCCCATGACGTGACCGCTGAATGACTGTGGCCGCGCGACCACGCTGCGGCCGCAAAACAGCCATGAATTGAACGCCTGCAATCAGCCGCGCATCCGGCTGCGCCATGAATTGCACGTCAATCAAAATAAATGTCATGTGTTACGCGTGGTTGCGCCGCCCCGATCCCGCTTGCGGGGGGCCGTGGAATGGCTGATACATGCAATCGAGGATTGCACATTGTAATGGCAACAGATCTCTACCAGACAGATCGTTCCAGCGGACACACGCCAAGCGCAGATCCTCAGGCAAATGTATCGAGGAGTTATCATGAAGAGTTACGTTCATTATTTCGCAGGCGCGATCGTCGCCGTCCTTCCCGTCAGCGTTGCGGCACAGGACTTGTCTGGCGCGGCCACCTTCGGCTACGGCAGCTTCAACGCCTCGGATGGTTTCCCGGACACCTCCGTGCTGTCGCTGGATGGTGCCCTTGATGTCACGTATGACAACGGGCTGACCTTCGGCGGCACGGCGTCCACCGCCAAGGCGGATATCGACGGGATCGCAGAGGACCTCAGCGTCAACACCTTCGGTCTGACGGCTGGCTACAAGTTCGCCAATTTCTGGACGGCAGGTGCCTATTTCGAGTTCGCCGAGATCGACATCGACGGGTTGGGAAGCGAGTCCACCGATTCCTATGGCCTGTCCCTGGGCTATGCCAGCGACCTCATGGGCTTCGAGGCCTTTGTCGGGGAAACCGACACCGACATCCTGACCGGAACGGGTGTGGACTGGACGGACATTGGCGCAAGCGCCGTGTTCAACATCGGCACCGAAGGGGCCGTGGGCGGCCATGTGCAGCGGTCGCGCCTGTCGAACGGGGGCGTTGACGTGGATCTCACCTCGATCGGGATCGGCGGTCACTATGCTTTCGGAAACGGCCTCACCGGATTCGCCGGTGTGACCCGTGCCGAGGTCGATGTGCTGGTGGGCGACGTCACAACATTCGGTTTCGGCCTTGGCTATGACCTGACGGCGGTGGCCAATTTCCCGGCGACGCTCTCGGTGGAACTGGCGCGTTCGTCGCTGGATGATGGTGTCGACAATTACGATGAAGACAGCATCCGCTTTGGCATCACCCTGCCGTTCGGCGCAGCCAAGGGCGCGCCGATGAACAGCGTGGCCGCAGGCGCCATGTCTCCGAACCGGACTGCCCTGACGACCACGCTGGTCGGCTCGTTCTGAAAAAGGTCTGATTGAAACGCGAAAGAGCGGTGCCCCGGCGTCGCTCTTTTCACATCGCCGCCGCGCCGCGTCAGTTGTCCAGCGTGATCCAGACCGGCACATGGTCCGACGGCTTCTCGCGCCCGCGCACCTGTTTGTCGATCCCCACGCCTGTCAGCATGTCCGCGCAAGAGGGGCTCAGCAGCAGATGGTCGATGCGGATGCCGTTGTTCCGCTCCCACGCGCCCGCCTGATAATCCCAGAACGAGTAATGCCCCGGCCCCTGCACCCGCGCGCGAAACGCGTCGGTCAGGCCAAGGTTGACGATCCGGCGAAAGGCCGCGCGGCTTTCGGGCAGGGCCAGCGCATCGGTGCGCCAGGCGTCGGGCTTTGCCGCGTCCTCGTCCTGCGGGATGATGTTGTAGTCGCCTGCCATCAGGAAGGGGATTTCTTCCGCCAGCAGCGCCGCAGCCCGCGCTTGCAGGCGCTTCATCCAGGCCAGTTTGTAATCGTATTTCGGCCCCGGCGCGGGGTTGCCATTGGGCAGGTAAAGCCCGCAGATCCGCAGCGCTGTCTTGCCCACGACCGTGGCCTCGATATAGCGGGCCTGCTCATCGCGTCTCGTCGCCGGGCAGACCGCGTGTCACATCCTCCAGCGGCAGTTTCGACAGGATCGCCACGCCGTTGAAGGATTTCTGCCCGTGGGTCTCGAGGTTGTAGCCGCGCTCCTCGATGATCTCGCGCGGGAAGGCCTCGTCGACCGACTTGATCTCCTGCAGCACCACCACATCGGGCTGTTCCTCGTCCAGCCATTGCGGCAGGGCCTCGATCCGCGCCTTGATGCCGTTGATGTTGAATGTGGCGATCTTCATGGCGGCGCGTCCTCGGATGGGTCAGTGATGCGGATGATCCGTCTATCCCGCAGGGGGCGCGATCATGCAAGCCCGCTGTGGCCCGCCTTATCCGGCAACACCTCATGCGATACATGAAGGTATCGCCGCAAATCCATGATTACATGGAGAAAGAAATGCCGCAGCCGCAGGAGGAAGAGGCGTTCGGGTTCTCGATCACGAAGCGCGCGCCGATCAGTTCCTCGGAAAAGTCGATGACCGCCCCGGCCAGAAACGGCAAGGACACGGAATCGACCACGACACGCTCGCCTTCACCCTCCAGCACCAGATCGTCGGGCGCGGGCTGATCCAGCTTGATCTCGTATTGAAAGCCGGAACAGCCGCCGCCTTCCACCGCCACGCGCAGGGCCTGCCCCTGTCCCGCAGCACCGATTTCGGCCAGCCGGGCAAAGGCGCGGGGGGTGACTTTGGGGGGCAGTTGCATGGGGGATACTCCGGGATCGGCAGACGTTGACACGGCGTGTGCACCCCCTAACTATGGGGCGCGGAACGGGTGTTTTCAAGTGACTGCTCGCGCAGGACGCATGAGGCGGTAGTAGGTAACAGGTTTGATCATGGTCAAGGCTCTGGCGACGTCCACCGTGATCGAGGTGCCGCCCCTTCCGGCATCCGCGCGCAAGCCATTCTGGGACCAGCCCTGGATCGCGCCCGCCTTGCGCGCCCCGCTGTTCGATGATCTTCCCGAGGGATGGCACACCTATTTTCTGGCGGATGCCACCCGCTGGCGCGCCGCCACGGGGGGGCGCGATATCGACAGCGCCGCGCTGCCCGCCTGCTGCCTGACCGATCTGGTCTGCGAGGATGATCTTTCGGCCGCCGCCCCCCATCTGCTTGACCTGACACTGGCCCCCGGCGCCGTGCCGCCCGCCGCGCACCGGTTGATCTTTCGCACCTGTCCCGGACAATCGGTCGGGATATTCCTGCGCAGCGCCCTTCCGTTGGACGCGCTGGCCCAGCACCTTGCCCGGCTGATGCTGCTGCCGCTTGAGGAGGGATCGGAGCGACGCTTCTTCCGCTTCTGGGATCCGGCGGTCCTTGCCATCTACCTGCGGGCCAATGCGGCCGATGCGCAGGCCCTGTCATGGCTGTTCCGGCCGGGTCCCGCGGCACCACCGCTCGACATCCTGTCCGAACTGTCGCCGACACGCTTTGCCCTGTGGCATCTGCCCGATGACACCCTCGTTCCCTACACGGACAGGCCGCCCTGCCTGCGCGCCAGCGATATCGCGGTCTTCGATGCCGCGCATCGGCAAAGGGTCTGCGCCGCCGCGATGGATTGGGTCTGCGACAGCTATGGCGACAAGGGCGTGGCGCGCGATGTGCTGACCGCCGCCGCGCTGCGCCAGATCGGGCCGCTGTCGGATTTGGGCATCACATCCGAATACGCGCTGCGCTATGTTCTGGCCGGGCTCTATGTCGTGGGCCAAAGCCTGCGGCAGCTCGATCAGGCCGACCTTGCCCTTCTGTCGAACGAGGCGATCCCGCAGGACAAGCGGGCCGAGGATTTTCTGATCGCCGTGCAGGCGCGCACTGGCGTCGCCCCTCTGGAACAGGAGGCCGCCGGATGACCGGATTGCCGCAAAATCCCGGCTCCAGCCGATCCGCCAGCAGCAGCACCGCGCGCTGCACCGGCACGCTGACGGTCAACCTTGTCTGGGGCAACGACATGGATGTGTCGGGCAGCTACATGCGCAACAGCCGCGTGGCCGTGGGCGGCGAGGTGACCGTGCGTGTCACCGGCCCCGTCAGGCGCGAGAACAAGACCACCTCCGGCCGGATCGTGTTCGATGATCTTCCCTGCGGCGCCTATATGGTCAGCGCGATCTTTACCGGCCGGGATCCGCTTGTCGAAAGGGCGCGCCGCGAGGTCGGCAGCACGCGCTGGAGCTACACGGCCGAGATCACATCGCTTGATGGCACCCTGACGATGGATGCCAACACGAACAAATGCAATTTCTTCGTCTATGACATGATACAACAGGTCCATGGCAGCGCCCCGACCTATACCTATGCACGGCGATTCACACTTGGCCTCTGGACCAGGACGGTGCCCGATCTGGCGGGCAGTTGGGCCGAGCATGACAATTCCGCCAATGACAAGACCGAAGGCTGGCGCAACATCACCTACAAGGGGGCGCGCGCCGAACCCGTCAGGCCGGGGTCGATCCTTGCGATCAGCGCCACCTATTCCGATGCGACCGGGCATGTCGGGATCGTCTCCTATCCCGCGCCGGCCACGATTCGCGCGCAGGTGGCCGGGGCAAGGCACACGGTGGCGGTGATCATGCAGGGCGAAACCATCTCGGCCGACGGCCGCAGGGTCGTCGAGAATGACTGGGGTTTCCGCACCAGCAGCAGCCCCGGCACCAACAGCCTCAATTCCTCCGCCGCGGGGATCGAGGTCAAGAAATGATGCGCCGCACGCTTTTGCTTGGCGGTTTGGCCGTTGCAGCGGGGGCAGGGTGGGCCCTCACGCAGGGCATCTTTGCAACAGGGGACGTCGCCATGACCTATGAAGACTTTCGCACCCGCGCCATGGCCGATCTGGCCCATGACGCCGATGATCTGATCTCCTTCACCCCTGCCACAACGCCGTTCTTTCAGGAGATCCGCAGCACCGCACCCGCCTATCTGCCGCTGATGATGCGCCTTGTGGATGATCCCACGGTGCCTGTGGCGGTCAAATTCGGCGCCTCCGCCGCCATGCTGGATCTGCCGGTGGTCGATCTGACGGCGTATCTGGCGCATCTTCTTGATGCCGCGCCGCAGCAGCCCGGCCTGATCGACGACGGCCGAGGCGGTGGCGATGAACCATTATCGCAGCTCCTCGTTTCTGGCGCCGGGGCAGGTGGCCGATTGGGCGCTGGTCGACTATGCCAACCGCCCGCCCGTGGCCGCCGTGTTGCGGCGTCTGTGGGAAGCGCCCGACCTTCCGGCCTGGGCGCGGGCCGAAGGCACACCGCTGCACGATCTGTTCGCAAGCCAGTGAAATCCGATGTGCGGGCTTGTAGCATCCGGTAGGCGCGGGTTAACTGCGGCTCAGGCCAAGGCAGGCAAAGGACAGGCAGCCCGTGACCCATCAACCTTATGCGTCAGACCCGGCCAGGACGCGCGGGCGGCTTGTGCCCGAGGAGGAAAGCGTCTTTCGCACGCCCTTTCAGCGCGACCGTGACCGGATCATCCATTCCAGCGCCTTCCGCCGCCTGAAACACAAGACCCAGGTCTTCATCGAGCATGAGGGCGATTACTTCCGCACCCGCCTGACCCATTCGATCGAAGTGGCGCAGGTGGCGCGCACCGTCGCAGGCGCGCTGGGGCTGAACGCGGAACTGACCGAGGCGGTGGCGCTGGCCCATGATCTGGGCCATCCGCCCTTCGGCCACACGGGCGAGGATGCGCTGCAGGCGCTGATGGCGCCCTACGGCGGGTTCGACCACAACGCGCAGGCGCATCCGCATCGTCACCTCGCTGGAACGGCACTATGCCGAATGGGACGGGCTGAACCTGACGTGGGAGACGCTGGAAGGCATCGCCAAGCATAATGGCCCGGTCACCGGCGACATTCCCTACGCGCTGGCCGATTACAACGCGCGCCACGATCTGGAACTGCACACCCATGCCAGCGCCGAGGCGCAGGTGGCGGCCTTGGCCGATGACATCGCCTATAACAACCACGATCTGCATGACGGGTTGCGGGCGGAACTGTTCTCGACCGACGAACTGGCCGAACTGCCGATCCTGAATGGCTGCTTTGCCGAGGTGGACCGGCTCTATCCCGGCCTCAACTACTACCGCCGCCGGCACGAGGCGCTGCGCCGGTTCTTCGGCATCCTCGTGTCGGATGTGATCGACGTCAGCCGCGCCAACCTGACCGCGCTGAACCCGCCACGCGCGCAGGACATCCGCGATGCGGGCCGCATGATGGTGCAATTCTCGCCCGCGCTCTGGACCGATCTCAAGGTGATCCGCGAACTTCCTGTTCCACCGCATGTACCGCGCGCCCGCCGTCGTCACGATGCGCAAATACGTGACGCAGGTGGTCGATGACCTTTTCCCGCTGTTCATGCGCGAGCCGGCAGCTTCTGCCGAAACAGTGGCGCAAGGACGTCGAGGAGGCGCAGGATCATCAGGCGCTGGCGCGGATCGTGGCCGATTACATCGCGGGCATGACCGACCGTTTCGCGCTGCAGGAACATCACCGCCTGCTGGGATCGGACCCGGCAGACCGCCCGCCGGGCGTATGAAGGACAGCCATCCATGACCGGACCCGACAGCGCCGGCCTTGACCCCGTGACGGCCTTCGCGCTGATCGGCGCGCTTGGCGTCGGCGCGCAGTGGCTGGCCTGGCGGCTGAACATGCCCGCCATCGTCCTGATGCTGGCTGGCGGGTGTGCTGGTCGGGCCGGTCTTCGGCATGTTCGACCCGCGAGCGCGACATCGGGGCGCTGCACAGGGCCGATGATCTCGATCGCCGTGGCGATCATCCTGTTCGAGGGCGGGCTGACGCTGAACTTCCACACGCTGCGCGACGCGGCGCAGGGGGTCAGGCGCCTGGTGGTGATCGGCGCGCCCCTGGGCTGGCTCCTGTCGGCGCTCGGCCCTGCGCTACGGCGCCGGGCTGAGCTGGGCGACGTGCGGCTGTCTTCGGCGGCATCATGATCGTGACCGGCCCGACGGTGATCGCGCCTCTGCTGCGCCAGGCGCCGACTGGCGCGCCGGCCCGCCGCGCTGCTGCAATGGGAGGCGATCGTCAACGATCCGATCGGCGCGCTGGCCGCGGTGCTGGCGTTCGAGGTGGTGCTGGTCTGGCAGACCGCGCGAGGCACGGCGATGGCCGTGGCCGCATCTTGCGCTCGGCATCGCCGGTGGCGACGCGTGTCTGGGCGCGGCGGGCGGCTTCGGGCTGGCCGCGCGTTCCGGCGCGGCTAGGTGCCGGAATACATGAAGGTGCCGGTGTCTGTTCGTGACGCTTCTGGGGGTCTTCGCCGCTGTCCGATCCGGGTCCTGCACGAAAGCGGTCTGCTGGCGGTGACGATCATGGGCGTCGTGATCGCCAACGCCAACCTGCCCAGCTACGAGGAACTGCGCCGGTTCAAGGAACACGCCACCGTCCTGCTGGTCTCGGGCGTGTTCATCCTGCTGGCGGCGCGTCTGGATTTCGCGGACACTGGCGCGCCTGAACTGGCGCGCGGTGGTCTTCGTGCTGGTGGTCGTGCTGGTGGCGCGGCCGCTGACGGTGCATGATCGGCGCTGGCTGGGCACCGGCCTGCCCTGGGCCGAACGCTGCTGATCGCGCTGACCGGGCCGCGCGGCGTGGTGCTGGTCGCGGTGGCGGGCCTGTTCGGCGAACGCCTGACCGCAGCTCGGGATCGCGGATGGCGCCCTGATCGGCCCGCTGGCCTTTGCGCTGGTGGCGGCCACGGTGGTGCTGCACGGCTTTACCCTGACGCCCTTTGCCCGGTGTTCTGGGCCTGACCGGCGGCGACACGCCGGGCGTTCTGCTGGTCGGCGGGTCGCGCTGGAGCACCGCCTTCGCCGCAAGTCCTGAAACAGGCCGAGGTGCCGGTGCTGATGACCGATCCGAACCACGGGCACCTGCGCCCGGCGCGCGGGCAGGGCATCCCGACCTTCTACGGCGACATCCTGTCCGAGGCGGCCGAGCAGAACATCGAACTGGTCTCCTACGCCACCCTTGTCGCGGCAACCGACAACGATGCCTACAATACGCTGGTCGCCACCGACCTTGCCCCCGAATTCGGGCGCGAGAACGTCTATCAACTGACCCGCGAAAAAGAGAGCCGTGCGCGTCACGCGCTGCCCTCGACCCTTGGCGGGCGGGCCTTCGCGCAAGGCAAGACCTATGCCGAGTTCGAGGGCCTGATCCGCGACGGGTGGGAGTTCCGCCTGACCCGGCTGACGGCCGCATATACGCTGGAACATTGGCGCGCCGAGATGACCGATGCGCTGCTGGTTCTTGTCATCCAGCCTTCGGGCGATCTGCGCCTGCCGTTCAAGGGCGACAGCCTGAAAGGGGCCGAAGGGATGCGTCTGGTCTATATGGCGCCCCCCGGCACCGGGCGTGGTGACGACGCGCCACAGGCGCGGACCGCCGATGATCCGGTGCCCGCAGGCCCATCCACGGCGGCGGCTGCGGATTGACGCGGGCGCTGGCGGTGGTAAACCGCTGGCCAAAGCATGCCGCGCAAGCGGAGGCCCGGTCTTGCGCGGTCTGACATGCCATATCGCAAAGCCCGCGTGGATTGCCTGACGTGAAACGCAGGTGACGCGCGCGGGTCGAAAGGATGAACTGATGAACCTCTTCACCCAGATGCGCGGCCATGTGCTGGACACGCTGGCCGCCATGACCACCGAAGGGCTGCTGCCCGCAGGGCTGGACACCGCCGCCGTCACGGTCGAGCCGCCGCGCGATGCCGCCCATGGCGACATGGCCACCAATGCCGCCATGGTGCTGGCCAAACCCGCAGGCCAGAACCCCCGCGCCATCGCCGAGGAACTGGCCCGCCGTCTGGCCACCGATCCGCGCATCCAGACCGCCGATGTGGCAGGCCCCGGTTTCATCAACCTGCGCCTGTCCAACGCGCTCTGGCAGGGCGTCGTCGGCGCCGCCTTGTCCGAGGGCACCGATTTCGGCCGCTCGACCATGGGGCAGGGCAAGCGGGTCAACGTCGAATATGTCAGCGCCAACCCCACCGGCCCGCTGCATGTGGGCCATACGCGCGGCGCGGTGTTCGGCGATGCGCTGGCCAGCCTGCTGGCCTATGCCGGCTATGACGTGACGCGCGAATATTACATCAACGATGGCGGCGCGCAGGTCGATGTGCTCGCCCGTTCGGTCTATCTGCGCTACCTCGAGGCGCGCGGGCAGGAGGTGGCCTTCGTCGACGGCACCTATCCCGGCGACTACCTGATCCCCGTGGGCGAGGCTTTGGCCGAAGTGCATGGCGACGATCTGGTCGGCAAGCCGGAATCCGAGTGGCTGGAAGAGATCCGCGATTTCGCCACCGACGCGATGATGGACCTGATCCGCGAGGATCTGGCCTCCCTCGGCGTGGAAATGGACGTGTTCTTCAGCGAAAAATCGCTCTACGGCACGGGGCTGATCGAAGCCGCCCTCAAGGCGCTGCGATGACAAGGGCCTGATCTATGAAGGCGTGCTGGAACCGCCCAAGGGCAAGACGCCCGAGGATTGGGAGCCGCGCGAACAGACGCTGTTCCGCTCGACCGCGCATGGCGATGATGTGGACCGCCCGGTCAAGAAATCCGATGGCGGCTGGACCTATTTCGCCCCCGATATCGCCTATCACTATGACAAGGTCGAACGCGGTTTCGACATGCTGATCGACGTCTTCGGCGCGGATCACGGCGGCTATGTCAAACGGATGAAGGCGGCTGTGTCGGCCCTGTCCGATGGCCGGGTGCCGCTGGACATCAAGCTGATGCCAGCTGGTCAAGCTGTGGAAGAACGGCGAGCCGTTCAAGATGTCCAAGCGGGCGGGCAATTTCGTCACCCTGCGCGATGTGGTCGAACAGGTCGGCCCCGGACGTGACCCGCTTTCACATGCTGACGCGCAAGAACGACGCGCCGCTGGATTTCGATTTCGACAAGGTGCTGGAACAGTCCAAGGACAACCCGGTCTTCTATGTGCAATACGCCCATGCGCGCGTGGCCTCGGTGCTGCGCAAGGCCGCCGAGGCGGGGATCGACGTGTCCGATGCCGCCTTGCAGGGCGCGGACCTGCGCGGGTCTGACCCACGATGCGGAACTGGCCGTGGCGCGCAAGCTGGCCGAATGGCCGCGTCTGGTCGAGATCGCCGCCCGCACCAACGAGCCGCACCGCGTGGCCTTCTATCTCTACGAACTGGCCAGCGATTTCCACTCGCTCTGGAACCGGGGCAATGACGAGCCCGCCCTGCGCTTCATCCAGGAGGGCGATGCGGCCACATCACAGGCGAAAATCGCCCTTGCACGGGCCGTGGCCGTTGTCATTTCCGCCGGTCTTGGTATTCTGGGCGTCGAAGCTGTGGACGAGATGCGCTAGGCGTGACGATTTGAGAAAAGGTCGACAGACTTTTTCAGGTTCGATGTGACGTAAGAACAAGGCGCACGAAGGGTCCGCAGCCCAAGGCAGAGCAGCGAACCGCAGGGGGCAAAGTATCCCCTGTGGCGGAAAGGCGGACATGGCAGATTATCTTGCACGTCATCGCCCGGCGGCGCGAATAGGTCGCGCCCGGCGCGCGCGAATATGGTGCCGCGCCCGGCGCGCGCGACCATGATGACGCGCCAGGATCGCGCAGATCCATAGGCACCTTGCGAACTGGATCGGGGCAGGGCTGTCGCTCGCCCTGGTCGTGGGCGTCACGGTCTGGGGCTACAAGCTGCTGATGCGCGACGTGAACGGCATTCCCGTGGTGCGCGCCACCGAAGGCCCGATGCGGATGCAACCCGAAACACCCGGCGGCAGCACGGCGGACCATCTGGGCCTTGCCGTCAACGTCGTGGCCGCCACCGGCGACCGCCGCCCCGCCGCCGGATCGTCTGGTGCTGGCACCGCGCCCGGTCGATCTCATGGACGAGGATGTGGCCGCCGCCGAACTGATGGCCGTGGCGCAGATCCTGCCGATGCCCCCGCCGCCCGTGGCCGAGACCACGGTCGATCCCGCCCTTGCCGCCGCTGTCGCCGATGCCGGGCCGGACAACGCCGCCTTGCCGGGTGAGGCGCGGATCGAGAACGTGGCGATGATCCGGACCGAGCCGGATTCGATGTCGGCCATGGTGGACCAGATCCTCGCGCAGGTCCTTCAGGGCGAAGCGCCCGCCGATGCGGAAGCGGCGGCGGAACCCCAGATCAGCGTGCCCGCCGTCGAAGGCGGCATCGGCCAGTCCCTGCGCCCGCAGGCACGTCCCGCATCGGTCCTGCGCGCCTCGGCGGCCGGGTCGGCGGCGGCGCTGGGGGCCGTGGCCATGACCGCCACCCCGCTGGCCGTGCAGGATGTGGACCCCGACACGATCCCCGCAGGCACCCGCCTTGTGCAACTGGGGGCCTATGACAGCCCCGAGGTCGCCAAGCGCGAATGGGACCGCCTCGCCGCCCGGTTCGGCGACTATCTCGCGGGCAAATCCCGCGTGATCCAGCTGGCCGAAAGCGGCGGGCGCAACTTCTATCGCCTGCGCGCCATGGGCTTTGCCGATATCAACGATTCGCGCCGTTTCTGCTCCGCCCTCGTGGCCGAACGCGCCGAATGCATCCCGGTCAGCGCCCGGTGAGCCGCTTCGGGGCCACGATCCTCGATGCCGAAGGGCTGCGCCTGAGCGCGGATGAAAAGGCATTCTTCCGCGAGGCCGATCCCTTCGGCTTCATCCTCTTCGCCCGCAACATCGACACGCCCGATCAGGTCCGCGCCCTCTGCGCCGACCTGCGCGAGGCCGTGGGCCGCGATGCGGTCATCACCATCGACCAGGAAGGCGGCCGGGTGCAGCGCCTGCGCGCCCCGCAATGGCGCGAATGGCTGCCCGCCCTCGATCACGTGGCGGCGGCGGGCGAGCGTGCGGCCGAGGCCATGTATCTGCGCTTCCGCATCATCGCGGCCGAATTGCGCGCTCTGGGCGTTGACAGCAACTGCGCGCCGCTGGCCGATATCGCCAGCGACATCACGCATCCTTTCCTGAAAAACCGCTGCTACGGCACCGATCCCGCGCAGGTCGCACTGATGGGCCGTGCGGTAGCGAATGGTTTACTGGACGGTGGCGTATTGCCCGTCCTCAAACACATCCCCGGCCATGGCCGCGCCACGGCGGACAGCCATCTGGACCTGCCACGCGTCACCGCCAGCCTCGATGAGCTGCGCGCCAGCGATTTCGCACCGTTCAAAGCGCTCAATGACCTGCCGATGGCGATGACCGCGCATCTGGTCTATGCGGCGATCGACGATCTGCCCGCCACGCTCTCCCCCAAGGTCATGCAGCTGATGCGGGACGAGATCGGCTATGACGGGCTGATCATGACCGATGACATCTCGATGAAGGCGCTCAAGGGCGATCTGGCCCAGATCAGCCGCGATGCGCTGGCCGCAGGCTGCGACGTGATCCTGCTCTGCAATGGCACGCTGGACGAACGCCGCGCGGTGGCCGAGGCCTCTGGCCGCATGACCCCGGCCGCGCAGGCGCGTGCAGAACGCGTGCTGGCGCGCACGACATGCGCCGGATATGGTTGACATCGCGGCCTTGGACGCGCAGCTTGAGGCGCTTCTGGACGGGCGCTTGCATGGCTGACAACATCTTCGAGGATCAGGGACATCGCGATGGTCCCGGCAGCGTCGCCGACCGGCTGGCCGCCGAGGCGCTGATCGTCGATGTGGACGGCTTCGAAGGCCCGCTCGACCTGCTGCTGACGCTCTCGCGCACCCAGAAGGTCGATCTGCGCAAGATCTCGGTGCTGGATCTGGCGCGGCAATACCTCGCCTTCGTCGAACGCGCCAAGGCGCTGCGGCTGGAACTGGCGGCGGATTACCTCGTGATGGCGGCCTGGCTCGCCTTCCTGAAATCCCGCCTGCTGCTGCCCCCCGATCCCCATGAGGAAGGCCCCAGCGGCGAGGAACTGGCCGCCCATCTGGCCTTTCAGCTGGAACGGCTGGCGGCGATGCGCGATGTGGCCGCAAGGCTGATGGCGCGCGACCAGATAGGGCCGCGATTTCTTTGCCCGTGGCGTGCCCGAGGATGTGATGCGCATCCGCACCGTGCGCTATTCCGCGACGCTGCTCGACCTGATGCAGGGCTATGCCCGCATCCGCACCCGTGACGAATTCCGCCCCTTCGTGATGGACCGCGATTCCGTCTTCACCATGGAACAGGCACTGTAGCGGATGCGCGGGCTGATCGGTTTCGCGGGCGACTGGACCGATATCGCCAGCTACCTGCCCGAGGGCTGGGAGGTGGACCCGATGCGCCGCCGCTCGGCCACGGCCTCGACCTTTGCGGCCTCATTGGAACTGGTCAAGGAAGGCCGCGCCGAATTGCGCCAGTCCGAAACCTTCGCCCCCATCCAGCTGCGCAAACGCGAGGGGCGCGATGTCTGATCCCTTCGATCCCGTGGAAGACGAGGACGCGCTGCCCGAGGCGGAACTGCCCGAGGAACAGGAGCAAAGCCTGTTCGAAGCCCCGCCCATGGGCGAGCAGGAGCGTATGGTCGAGGCGATCCTTTTCGCCACCGCCGAACCCGTGACCGTGCGCGAGCTTGAGGCGCGGATGCCCCATGGCTGCGACGCCGCCGAGGCGCTGGTGCATCTGCGCAAACGCTATTCCGGGCGCGGCGTGCATCTGGTCAAGGTGGGCGACGCATGGGCCATGCGCACGGCCCCCGATCTGGGCTTTCTGATGCAGAAGGAAACGGTCGAGACCCGCAAACTCAGCCGCGCCGCGATCGAGACACTGGCGATCATCGCCTATCACCAACCCGTCACACGCGCCGAGATCGAGGAAATCCGGGGCGTCTCGGTCAGCCGTGGCACGGTGGACCAGCTGCTCGAGATGGAATGGATCCGCTTCGGGCGGCGCAAGATGACGCCCGGACGCCCGGTGACCTTCGTGGTCACCGAGGCGTTTCTGGACCATTTCGGGCTGGAAAGCGCGCGCGATCTGCCGGGCCTCAAGGAACTGCGCGCCGCCGGCCTTCTGGACAACCGCCTGCCGCCCTCGGCCATGCCGCAACTGGGCGAGGGCGAGGAGCCCGAAGACGAGGCGAGCGAGGGCCAGAGCGAGCTTTTCGAGGACTGAAACGGAAAAATTCGCGAATATCCCTGAAAATTCCACAATCCGGTGTTATGTTCTCGCCAAGAGCCGAAACAGGCCAGTGTGGTCGAGGAGTGCAGGATGAACGTCAATCAACTGATCAACATGGTTCTCAAGCTGTTCGTGCGCAAGGCGGTGAACGGCGGGATCAATGCCGGCATGCGCAAGATGTCCGGTGGCCGGGGCGGGCAGGGCGGTGGTCAATCCGCTGGCCAACAATCTGGTCAATCCGCTGGCCAGGGCGGCGCGTCGATGGATGCGAACCAGGGCAAGCAGGCCGTGCGCAAGGCGCGGCAGGCGGCACGGGCGGCCCGGCGCATGGGCAAGATGTGACAGGAACCCAGCCCTTGCACAGGCGGCAGCGGCGGTGATTGAGTATTTGAAGCAAGATGAAACAGGGGCGGGGCGCAAAGCCTAGCCCATGCGGAAATGCTTGCTCAGCTTCAGGCCCTGGCCCTGATAGTTGGACGCGATGCCGCGTCCGTAAAGCTGCGCAGGCTCTGCGCGCATCCGCTCATAGACCAGACGCCCCACGATCTGCCCGTGTTCCAGCACGAAGGGCGCCTCGTGGCAGCGCACTTCCAGCACGCCGCGCGATCCGGCCCCGCCTGCCGCATCATGGCCGAAACCGGGGTCGAAAAAGCCCGCGTAATGGACGCGGAATTCCCCCACCATCGCCAGATAGGGCGCCATTTCCGCCGCATAGGCGGGCGGAATGCTGACCGCCTCGCGGCTGACAAGGATATAGAAGGCACCGGGATCGAGGATGATCTGGCCATTGTCGGAACGCACATCCTCCCAATATTCGGCGGGGTCGTAATGGCCGATCCGGTCAAGGTCGATCACCCCGGTATGGGGCTTGGCGCGAAAGCCGACCAGCGTGCCCTTGGCCGGGCGCAGATCGACCGAAAATCCCAGACCATCGTCGATCACCGCCGTGCCATCCACCAGCGGCGAGGCCCGGTGCAGCGCGGTCAGTTCGGCATCGGTCAGCACCGACTGCCCCTGCCGGAACCGGATCTGGTTCAGCCGCATACCGGGGCGCACCAGCACGGAAAAGGACCGGGGGCAGATCTCGGCATAAAGCGGGCCGGTATAGCCCTGCGGAATACGGTCGAACTCGGTGCCGCCATCGGTGATCGTGCGGGTCAGCAGGTCCAGCCGCCCGGTCGAGGATTTGGCATTGGCCACGGCCTGAATGCCGTCGGGCAGGGCCAGGCGCTCCATCAGCGGCACGACATAGACGCAGCCCTTTTCCAGAACGGCCCCCTCGGTCAGGTCCACGCGGTGCATCTCGAACTCGGCCAGACGGTCGGCGACGCTGCGCCCATGTCCCGCCAGAAACGAGGCGCGGACCCGGTAGGCCACGGTGCCCAGACGCAGGTCAAGGCTGGCAGGCTGGATCTGGTCGGGCAGGGGCGCGGGGGCGGCTGCGATCTGTCCCGCGACGATCATCGCTTCGATGTCCTGGCTGGGGATCACTCCGGTCATGTCGCGCCCTCTTCGCAGCGTGATGGCCTGTGGCCTTATGTGCAAATCGCCCGGAGCCTTGCAGCACACGAGCGATTGCGGAACCGTCGAATTTTTGGTCGGGCTAGCAGGACTCGAACCTGCGACCTTCCGTCCCCCAGACGGACGCGCTACCAGGCTGCGCTATAGCCCGACGGTTCGGCAGTCATACTGTATTTCCAAGCGGGGGCAAGGGGTAATTCCCACTTTTCGCCTCAGCTTCTGCGGCCTGCGGACATGCGCGCGACCAGATCGTCAAGCCGCGCCAGAATCGGTCCCACGGCCGCCCGCGCGGCGGCGGGAAGCGGATCATGCCGGGCGGTGATCGCGCTCAGGATGCCGGGATCGGCCCGGATCGCGTCCAGATCGGGGGGCGGCGGTTGGTCCGCACCAAGTGCGGGCTTGTCGACGGTGGGCGGGGCCTCGGGGGCGGCGGGGGTATTGGCGGCGACCACCTCCTGCGCTGCCGGCATCTCCACAAGATGCGGCGCATCCGGCATCGGCACCGGCGCGATATCCTCGGACGGGCGCGCGGGGGCCTCGTCCTCAGGGGCCGAGGGCAGGGCGTCATCCTCTGCCGCCTCCGCCATGTCGGGTTCCGGCTCAGCCACGTCCGGCTCAGCCACGTCCGGCTCTGGCATATCAGGCTCAAGCTCATCAGGCTCAAGCTCATCAAGCTCAGGCACATGCGGCTCAAAGGATGTCGCCTCGAACGCAGGCGGGGGCGGCGCAGGCGTGACCGGCGCGGGCGTCGGCACCGCGTCGGGCTGCGCCACCGCCTCGATCACCTGCGACGCGCCATCCTCCTCCAGCGGCTGAGACAGCCCGCTGACATAGCGAACCCCTTGTTCGCGCAAGACTTTCTGCGCGCCCTTGATGGTCATCCCGTCATCGTGCAGCAGCTTCTTGATGCCGCCCAGCAGCAGCATGTCCTCGGGCCGGTAATACCGTCGCCCGCCCGCCCGTTTCACGGGCTTCACCTGGTTGAACTTGCTTTCCCAGAAGCGCAGCACATGGGCAGGACGGTCAAGCCAGTCTGCCACTTCGCTGATCGTGCGAAAGGCCTCCGGGGATTTGCCTGCCATGCGCCCTGATCCCTCTTAGCCCTCGGGCCCTGACGCGACGCGTTCCTTCATCAGATGCGAGGGGCGGAAGGTCAGAACGCGGCGCGGGTTGATCGGCACCTCTTCCCCGGTCTTGGGGTTGCGGCCCACGCGCGCCGATTTCTCGCGCACCGAGAAGGTCCCGAAGGACGAGATCTTGACCTGCTCGCCCGCCACCAGCGCATCGGACATATGCTGGAGCACGCTTTCGACCAGCTGGCTGCTGTCGTTTCGCGACAGGCCCACCTCGCGGAAGATCGCCTCGCTCAGATCCATTCGGGTCAAGGTCTTGTCGCTCACGGATACATCCCCCATCACATTTTGAACAACCATAGGGGCAGGGTCATTTTCGAGTCAATATCAATGGCTTGGACAGCGGGTTTTGAGCGGAACATCACCCGGTCCCATCTTCCCGCCCCGCGCGAGGAAAACCACCCCGAATTGCACCCTTCACCAGCGCAGAACAACCGCACCCCAGGCCAGGCCGCCGCCGATGGCTTCGGTCACGATCAGGTCGCCGTCCTTGATCTGTCCGCGCGCGCGTCCCACCGACAGCGCCAGCGGGATCGAGGCCGCGGATGTGTTGCCGTGATCCTGCACGGTGACGACCACGCGCTCCATCGGCACCTGCATCCGCTGGGCTGTGGCGGTGATGATGCGCAGATTGGCCTGATGCGGCACGATCCAGTTCACATCGCCGCCGGTCAGCCCGACCTTGTCCAGCGCGGCATGGGCGGTCTGGGCCAGCTTTTCGACAGCATGGCGGAACACCTCGCGCCCCTGCATCCGCAGATGCCCGGTGCTGCGGGTCGAGACGCCGCCATCGACATAAAGCAGATCGCGGTGACGCCCGTCCGAGTTCAGGTCGCTGGACAGGACACCGCGATCGCTGTTCTCTCCGCTGCCCTCCTGCGCCTCGAGGATCAGCGCGCCTGCGCCATCCCCGAACAGAACGCAGGTCGACCGGTCGGTCCAGTCCATCAACTGGCTGAAGGTCTCGGCCCCGATGACCATCACGCGCTTGGCCTGACCCGACAGGATCATGCCGTTGGCATTGGCCAGCGCAAAGACGAAACCGGCGCAGACCGCCTGCACGTCAAAGGCAAAGCCGCGCGTCATGCCAAGATTGGCCTGCACCATGGTGGCGGCGGCGGGAAAGGTGAAATCGGCGGTTGATGTGGCGAGGATGATCGCGTCCAGATCGTTCGCCTGCATCCCCGCATCGGCAAGGGCGGCCTGCGCGGCGCGGGTGGCAAGGTCCGATGTGGTCTGTCCTGGGGCCGCGAAATGCCGCCGTTCGATCCCCGAGCGTGCCCGGATCCATTCGTCGGATGTGTCTACCGAGGCCTCGAATTCCGAGTTGGGCACGACTCGCTCGGGCAGGTAATGCCCGACGCCCTTGACGACGGCACGAATGGTCATTGACTGTCTTCCTGTTGCGTCTGGGTATCGTGTGCGAGGGCCGTGGCAGATGCAACCCGTGCGGCCAGTTTTTCGGAAAAGCCCGATTGCGCCAGCGTGAAGGCCAGCTTGACGGCGGCCGAGACACCCGTCGCATCGGCCGATCCGTGCGATTTAACCACCGTCCCGTTCAGCCCCAGAAACACCCCGCCATTGACGCGGCGCGGGTCGATCCGGTGCTTGAGCCGCCGCAGCGAGGTCAGCGCCAGAAGCGAGGCAAGGCGCGACAGGGGCGAATGTTTGAACGCCTCTTTCAGCAGATCGCCGATCAGCTTGGCCGTGCCTTCGCCGGTTTTCAGCGCGACATTGCCGGTAAAGCCGTCGGTCACGATCACGTCGCAGATATTGCCGGGGATATCGCCGCCTTCGACAAAGCCCACGAATTCGAATTTGCCGCGCGCCGCGGTGTTGCCGATCAGCTCATGCGCGGCTTTCAGCTCGGCCCGGCCCTTGTTCTCTTCGGTGCCGACATTCAGCAGGCCGACTCGCGGGTGAGGCAGGTTCAACCCGTTGCGGGCATAGGAGGCCCCCATCAGCGCGTATTGCAGCAGGTCCTGCTCGTCGGCGCGCACATCGGCACCCACATCCAGCATCACGTTGAAGCCTTGCGGATTGCGCGAGGGCCAGAGCACGGCAATCGCCGGGCGGTTCACGCCGGGCAGCTTGCGCAGGCGCACCATCGACAGCGCCATCAGCGCGCCGGTGTTGCCACAGGAGACCGCCACCGTCGCCTCGCCGTCGCGCACCGAATCAAGGGCGGACCACATCGAGGTGTCCTTGCCGTTGCGCATCACATGGCTGGGCTTGTCGGTCATCGACACGACGCCCTGCGCATCGCGGATCTCGCAGCGCCCGTTCAGGTGCTTGCGCTTGGCAACAAGCCGCGCGAGTTCGTCGCGCGGCCCGTGCAGGATAAAGGCGATGTCGGGGTTGATCTTGGCAGACAAGGCAATGCCGGCAACCACGGCTGCCGGCCCCAGATCGCCACCCATGGCGTCAACCGAAATAATGGTGCGCCCTGCTCGCGTCGAGGACTGGTCCGACAACGTGGACATGGGCGCCCCTTGATTTCGACGCTCAGGCGGCGTCTTCGTCCAGATCGACTTCCTCGGTCATGGCGACGACTTCACGGTCGGCGTAATGGCCACAGGCGCCACACACATGGTGCGGGCGCTTCAGCTCGCCACAGTTCGGGCATTCGTTGGGGTTTGCTGCAACCAGTGCGTCATGCGCCCGGCGGTTGTTGCGGCGCGACTTGGAGACTTTGTTTTGCTGGACGGCCATCGTGCCACCTCGATTTCCTTGGGGGCCTTTCGGCCCGTTTCATATGGGTCTGGGGGCACATATTCGCTTGGCGAACCCGTGTCCAACCCTAAATTCGACTGAGCGGCGGAAAATACTGTGAATCGGGCTGCGTGCAAGCAGATTTTTCGGACCGCCTCCTTGCCGCCGGAACCGGGCAGGCGACACCGGCCAAAGGGTTAAGATTTCCCTAATTCGGGCCATACGGATCGTTTGGAATCAAAGGCTTGCGGGGATGTCCCATGATGGGACATCCCAAGGGACGTCTGCGGGTGCGTCCGCAGGGCCGCTCAATCCTCGTCCTTGGGCGGCTTGCCAAGCTGGTCACGCAGCGCCGCCAGCCCGGCAAAGGGTTTCATCGCCTCCTCGCTCAGCGGCGTCTGGCCCGGCTCGGTCACCGTGACGCTGCCGATCCCGGCCCCCTCGGCGCGGGGCCATGCGGGCAGCGCCAGCACCAGCTCCTCGATCATCACGGCATGGGGGTCGATCGTGTCCCCCAGCGGCTCGGCCGTGTCATCCTCGGGCATCTCGATCTCCTCGCCCTCGGGCAGGATCGGCGAGGGGTCGGCCAGATAAAGCCGCCGCACCGGCGTGTCGATCCGTGTGGTGACCGGCTCGAGGGTGACCACGCAGGGCTGCACCACCGTGGCGCCAAGCACACCCTCCAGCAGCCAGTCGCTGCGCCCCTCGGCGCGGATCGTGCCCTTGAACGACAGTTTTCGCAGCCCCAGCAGACCCAGATCATCCGCGATGCCCGCCCGTCCGGGGGCGTCGGGATGCAGGTCGAACTGGGTGATGCGGTTCTGCCGCAGGTCGGCAACCCGCAAGGCGCTGTCGGATTCGGGGGGATTGGACATGCAGTCAGACGCTTCCATTCTTGAACCGGGGGCATTCCTTCTGTAAGCGGGATAGAAGGCACAAGGGGCCAAGGCAAGAGGGCAGCGATGTCAGGCAAGCGTTTCCGGTTCGGCACATCCATGGCGGTCCTGTGCATAGTGGCCCTCTCGGCCTGCAGCCCACAGTTCCGCAATCATGGCTACGTGCCCAATGACGAGGATCTCGCGTTGATCACCGTGGGCGTCGACACGCGCGCCTCGGTCGAGGAAGCGGTGGGGGCGCCGGCGATGTCCGGTGTGATCACCGACAGCGCCACATATTATGTGCAAAGCCGGATGCGCCAGTTCGCCTGGCAAGCCCCCGAAGTGGTCGAGCGGCAGGTGCTGGCGATCAGCTATGATTCCGCAGGTGTCGTCACCAATATCGAGCGGTTCGGGCTGGAGGACGGGCAGGTCGTGCCGATCTCGCGCCGGATCACCGGCACATCGGGCACCAACGAGTCGATCATCCGCCGTCTGATCGGCAGCATCGGCGGCTTCCGCGCCAGCGACTTCCTCGAATAGGGCCGCACCCGTCACCGGCATGACATCTCTTGCGCGCGGGACGGGCCAATCGTAGCCTTGTGACGAATGGGCGGCGGAGAAGCCGGATGCAGGCACTGACAAAGGGACGCTACCGGGTCCGCATGGCCGCGACGGAAGATGATCTCCGGGCGGCGCAGCGGCTCCGGCAGCTTGCCTTTCACCCGGACCACCCGGACAGTGATCAGGCCCTTGACCACGACAGTTTCGATGCCCTCTGCACCCATGTGCTGGTCGAAGACCTGCGCGACGACAATCTTGTCGGATGTTTCCGCGTCCTTGAAATCAGCGACGGGCAGCAGATCGGCACCAGCTACTCCGCGCAGTTCTATGATCTGGCCCCGCTGAGCCGCTTTTCAGGACCCATGATCGAGATCGGCCGCTTCTGCATCCATCCCGACCGCCATGACCCGGATATCCTTCGCCTCGCCTGGGCCGCGCTGACCCGGCATGTGGACGCGCAGGGGATCGAGATGATGTTCGGCTGCTCGTCTTTTCGGGGGACGGATCAGGCCCGCTATCTGGACACCTTCGCCATGCTCAAGGCCAGCCATCTGGCACCGCCGGAGTGGCGACCGGGGATCAAGGCGCCGCGCGTCTTCCGCTTTGGCGCGCGGTTGCGGCGCACGCCGGACCGGCGGCGGGGGCTGCAATCCATGCCCCCCTTGCTGCGCAGCTATCTGATGATGGGCGGCTGGGTCAGCGATCATGCGGTGATCGACACGCAGATGAACACGCTGCATGTCTTTACCGGGCTCGAAATCCGCGCCATCCCGGATGCCCGCAAGAAACTGCTGCGCGCCGTCTCGGCCTGACATTGGCGTCAGCGCGCGGTGGCGGCGCTTGACGGCACCCCAAGGCCCGGATAGCAGGCGGGAATGGCACGCGCACCCCTTTTGCAGTTATCCGATATCTCGCTGACCTTCGGGGGCGAGCCCGTTTTTGCCGATCTGTCGCTGGTGGTCCAGCCGGGGGACCGGGTGGCCCTTGTGGGGCGCAACGGATCAGGCAAATCCACCTTGATGAAGGTGATGGCCGGGCTGGTCGAGCCGGATCAGGGCGCCCGCGTCGTCACGCCGGGCATCACCGTGGGCTACATGGAGCAGGACCCGCAGATGGAGGGGTTCACCACGCTGGGCGATTATGCCGCCAGCGGTCTGGACCCGTCCGAATCCTACAAGGTCGAGATCGCGGGCGAGGGGCTGAAGTTCGATCCCGCGCGCCCCATCGCCACCGCCTCGGGCGGAGAGCGGCGGCGCGCTGCGCTGGCCAAGCTGATGGCCGAAGCGCCCGAATTGATGCTGCTGGACGAGCCGACGAACCATCTGGATATCGAGGCGATTGCATGGCTTGAGGCGGAGCTGTCCACCACCCGCGCGGCCTTTGTCCTGATCAGCCACGACCGCGCCTTTCTGCGTGCATTGACCCGTGCAACCCTCTGGATTGACAGGGGAATGGTGCGCCGTCAGGAGACAGGATTCGAAGGGTTCGAGGCCTGGCGCGACAAGGTCTGGGACGAAGAGGACATGCAGCGCCACAAGATGGACCGCAAGATCAAGGCCGAAGGACGTTGGGCGGTGGAGGGCATCAGCGCCCGGCGCAAGCGCAACCAGGGCCGCCTGCGCGCGTTGCAGGAGTTGCGGGCCGAACGCTCCAGCCAGATCCGGCGTCAGGGCACGGCGGCCATGGCGCTGGAGGCGGGGGCGAAATCCGGCAAGAAGGTCGTGGAAGCGGAAGGTATCTCAAAGGCTTACGACGGGAAGGTGATCCTGCGGGACTTTTCCATCAAGATCCAGCGCGGCGACCGCGTGGCCTTTGTCGGCCCCAATGGCGTGGGCAAGACCACGCTTCTGCGGATGCTGATGGGACAGGAATCGCCTGACAGCGGCACGATCAGCCTTGGCACGAACCTGATGCCTGCGGTGTTCGATCAGGCGCGGGCGCAGCTTGATCCTGAAATGACCCTATGGGACAGCCTGACCGGTGATCCCGAGATGCGGGTGTCCGGCAAGGCGGATCAGGTGCTGGTGCGGGGACAACCGCGCCATGTGATCGGCTATCTCAAGGATTTCCTGTTCGACGAGCGGCAGGCGCGCGCACCTGTCCGCAGCCTGTCGGGCGGCGAGAAGGCGCGGCTTCTGCTGGCCAAGCTGATGGCCAAGGAAAGCAACCTGCTGGTGCTGGACGAACCGACCAACGATCTGGATATCGAAACGCTGGACCTGTTGCAGGAACTGCTGGACGATTACGACGGCACTGTCCTGCTGGTCAGCCACGACCGCGACTTTCTGGACCGTGTGGCCGCGACCACCATCGCCATGGAAGGCGACGGGCGCGCCACGGTCTATGCGGGTGGCTGGTCCGACTATCAGGCGCAGCGGGCCGAAAAGGGCGGCGCGGCGGAGTGGAACTCGGTCAGCTATGACGGCAAGCGCAAGGGGCCCGAGAAATCCAACGCGCCTGCCGCGAAACCTACGGGCCGTGTGAAACTCTCGTTCACCGAAAAGCACCGGCTGGAGGCTTTGCCCGGCATCATCGCCACGCTGGAGGCCGAGATCGCCAAGCTGGAGCAGTTTCTGGACGCGCCGGACCTGTTCACGAAGGACCCGCTGAAGTTCCGCAAGGGGACCGAGGCGCTGGTGGAACGCCAGAAGGCGCTGGCCGCCGCCGAGGAAGAGTGGCTGGAGCTTGAGGCGAAGGCCGAGGGGTAAGGGCGGCGCCTGCTGTTCGATTCCCATGAGGAAAGGATTGCAAGCCCATGTATTTGCCTGATCATTTCCGCGAAACCGATCCTGCCGAAGTGGCGGGGCTGATCGCGGCCTTTCCGTTGGCGGCGATTGTCGCGCAGACCGATCAGGGGCTGGTTGCAAACCATATCCCCGTGATGGCCGAGGGTGAGGCCGCGTTGATCGGCCATGTGGCGCTGAACAATGACATGCACCGGATCATTCCCGATGGCACGCCGGTTCTGGCGATCTTCCGGGGGCAGGACGGCTATGTCTCGCCGAATCTCTATCCCACGAAGGCGGCGCATCACCGGCATGTGCCGACCTGGAATTATCAGGTGGTGCATGTGGCAGGGCGGATCAGCTTTCAGCATGACGACAAGGTCAAACGGGCCGTGGTGGGGCGGCTGACGCGCGATCATGAGCGGCAGATGAATGGGGACGCGGCCTGGCGCATGGCGGATGCACCGCGCGACTACATGGAGGGGATGCTGGCGGCGATCGTGGCGTTCCGCATCGACATCACGGGCATCATCGCCAAGGCCAAGCTGAGCCAGAACCGCGAGGCGGCGGATCATGCGGGCGTGGTCGGGTCGTTCGAGGCGCGGGGGCTGGACGCGATGGCCGCCCGGATGCGGCGCGAGACCGACAAGGGATAGGCTGACATGCGAACGGCGGGACAGGCCCGCCGTTTCGTTTGATATCAATGTCTTGCTGCGCGACGTTCAGCGCATCCGCAGGGCGCCGTCGATGCGGATCGTCTCGCCGTTCAGGTATCCCGATTCGACGATGAAGCGGGCCAGCGACGCATATTCCTCGGGGCGGCCAAGGCGGCGCGGGCAGATCACGTCGGCGGCGAGCTGGTCGCGCACCTCCTGCGGCAGGCCCATCAGCATGGGTGTCAGGAACAGGCCCGGTGCGATGGCCATGACCCGGATGCCTTCACGCGACAGATCCCGCGCCATCGGCAGCGACATGCCCGCGATCCCGGCCTTGGAGGAGGCATAGGCCACCTGGCCCTTTTGCCCGTCGAAGGCGGCGACCGAGGCGGTGTTGACGATCACGCCGCGCTGGCCATCTTCGGTGGGCGCGTTCTTGGCCATCTCGGCGGCGGCCAGACGGGCAACGTTGAAGGTGCCCACAAGGTTGATGCCGATGACGCGGTTGTAATGCTCAAGGCTGTGGGGGCCGTCCTTGTTCAGCGTCTTTTCGGCGGTGCCGACGCCGGCGCAATTGATCGCGGCGTTGATCTTGCCCATGGCGGCCATGGCCTTGGCAATCGCCGCCTTGACCGAAGCCTCGTCGGTGACATCGGTCTGCGCGAAGGTCGCGCCGATTTCTGCGGCGACGGCTTCGCCGCGCGCGGTGTCGCGGTCAAGAATCGTGACCTGCGCGCCCGAGGCGCGGAACAGGCGTGCCGTGGCCTCGCCCAGACCGGAGGCGCCGCCCGTGATGACGGCAGCGGTGTCTTGCATCAGCATGTGAGCCCTCTTCCCTTTGAATTGAACATGGGTTCAGTTACTCCCGCAGCGGGGCGGTGTCAAAGACCGCGTGCCTGCCGCCCTTTACCGGCGGTTGCGGCGGAACCGCTGGATCAGCGACATTTCGATCACCGTCAGGATGATGCGATAGATGTGATGGGCGGTCACCAGCGCCGGATTGGCCTGCAGGCTGAGCGCGATCAGCGCCATTTCCGTGACACCCCCGGGGGCGAAGCTGATCAGCAGCGTGTCGAAAGGCGCGCCGGTCAGGTCCTGCACGATGGTGACCAGCACCAGGGCAATCGCCATCATGAGCGCGACCGAGGCAAGGCCCAGCCAGATGCCCTTCATCAGCGCGCGCCCCTTGAGCCCGCCGAAGCGCATGCCAAGGCTCGCCCCGATGACGATCTGCGCCTCGTTGATGAGCCATTGCGGCATGTCGAGGGGCACCAGCCCGCTGAGGCTGACGGCGGCGGCCACGAAGAGGGGGCCGGTCAGCTGACCGGCGGGCAGGTGCAGCGCCTTGCCAACCCCAAGGCCCAAGAGGCCCACGGCGACCACGATGGGCAGTTGCGCCAGATCCACATCGGCGCGCGCCAGCGTCATGCCGCCTGCGCTGCCCACGGGTGCCCCCAGCCAGAGCGAGAGGCCAATGGGCAGGAGCGAGATCACCAGCACGATCCGCAGGAATTGCTGCATGGTCAGGATGGCGATGTCGGCGCCCGCTTCCTCGCCCATGGCGATGCTTTCCATCAGCCCGCCGGGCGTGCCGCTGTAGAAGGCGGTGGGCTGGTCATAGCCGCCCAAGCGCCGGAAGATCACGTAATTTCCCGCATGGGCCAGCCCGACAAAGACCGTCAGGGCCGCAAAGCTGACCATCAGCGAGGGCACCATGGCCGCCAGATCCGGGGTCACCTGCGCGCCGATCATCACGCCGATCAGGGCCAGAAAGATCAGCCGGATGCTCTGCGGGAACTTGTAGCCGGTGGGAAAGCGGTGCCCGGTCACGCTGGAAAGCAGCGCCGTGGCGATCAGACTGCCCAGCATATAGGGCAGGGGCAGCGGCGTATAACTGGCCAGCAGCCCGCCGGCAGCACCCGTCGCCAGCACAAGGATCGTCGTCAGGATGGAGGCGCGGGTCAGGGCAGGGGCTTTCATGGCGGCAAGGCAGGGTCGGTTCTTCTTAGGACGGGTTGCGGGGGATGCCAAGGGCAGCTGCCGCCTCTGGGGGGCCGGATGACTTGCGCTTTGCGCGCGGTCTGGCTATCGCACGTCGGGTAGGGTCAAGAGTGAGGTGTGCTGTGCAGGACGCGCAGGCTGCACAGAAGGTGGTGACGGCGGCGCGCGCGGCTGCAACCGCAGGCGATCACGCCGCAGCGTTGCGCTGGTGGCAGGCGCTGTATGACATCGGGCCCGACCATCACGCCGACGCGCTCTGCGGTCTGGCCGAGGCGCATCTGGCCCTTGAGAACTATGCCGAGGCGCTGGATGCCGTGGCCGCCTGCACCGCGCTTGCGCCGCATCACGGCCCCTTGCGGCACCTGCGGGCGCGGATTCTGGGCCGCGCCACGCAGCGGGTGGAACTGCGCCTGCGGCCGCTCCTCGCCCGGTCCGGCCTGACGATCACCCTTCCCGTGTCTGTGCTGATGCGCCGCGAACTGGGATCGGCCATGGTGCGGGTCCGTCTGCGCCTGCCGCGCGGTGCTGTGGCGCAACTGGTGCTGGATCAGGCGGGCACCGGCCTGCGGCATCAGCCCCTGACAATGCCGGTCGCGGCAACCCGCCGCCGTTTCGGGCTGCGTCGGCTGTGGCGCAGGCTGTCCCACGCCCATGACGTGACGCTGCGGGTCGATCTGCGCGGGGTCAGGCAGATCGGCCTTGCCGTGACGGATGCCCAAGGCGATGCCCGGACGGTCTGGACTCATATGGTCGAGCGATCCGAGGTGCCCACCTGTCTGGAAGGGCGCGATGGCTGGCTGTTCCTGACCAATGACGGCAACCGTTCGGACGAGATCTTCACCGGCGCGCTCCAGCTTGCGCCCTGGCGGCGGCTGGCATGGGTGCATTATGGCTGGCGGCTGATGCGCGCGATGCGGCAGCCGAGGCAGGCGGGCGTCAAGCTGGCCTTTGTCATCGCACCCTCCAAGGAAAGCGTGTTGCCGCAGGTCTATCCCCTGACGCGCGGTCGCCATATCCTCAGCGACAGCGTGGTCGCGATCCTGCGCCGGGCCGGTGTGCCGCTGGTCTTTCCGGTAGAGCGTCTTGCCCGCACCGCCGGAAGCTACTGCCGCACCGATACCCATTGGAGCCATGCCGGTGCCTTTGCCGCGCTGGAGGAGTGTCTGGCCCTCTTCGACCTGCCCGGTGACTGGCGGGCGCAGATCGACTTCGTCCCGCTGGAGGTGATGGGCGATCTGGGCGGGAAGGTCAGCCCGCCAGTTACGGACGACATGCTGGTGGCCCGCTGGCCCGGCCCGCAGACGGCGCAGAACGTCTATCGCAGCGGGCTGGTGACGACCGGCGAGATCGCGATCTTCGAAAACCCGGAGGCGGCGGTGCAGGAGGTGCTGGTGGTCTTTGGCGGCAGTTCCGCCTCGACACTGGCGTATCTGGCGTCGCGCATCTTCCGGCGGGTGGTGCGGATCAACTGCCCCTCCACCCAGCCGGTGCTGGAGGTGATCGCGGCGGAAGGGGCCGCCTATGTGATCTGCCAGACCAACGAGCGCTACCTGCGACGCGCGCCGCGTGTGGTGCGGTCCCTGTCGGACAGCGCGATCCCTGCGGCGGTGGCGGCGCTGGATGGCCCGACGCGCCTGCGGGTGGAGGCGGCCTGCACGGCGGCGGATGAGGACAATCCCTATGCCCGCTTTCTGGCAGGATGCCTTGCCGCAGCGCCTAAGGGGTCCGACCCGTCCGCGTGAGGCCGGGCGCGGCTGCGCCCTGCGGCCTAGAGGCGTCCCTCCAGCACATAGCGCAGGATCGCCACCACCTGATCGGGGGTCTGCGCCACGGCCAGTGCGGCGGCGTCCACCTCCTTGAGGGCGTGCTGATGGTCTGGCCCGTGCAGGACGATCAGGGATTTGCCAAGGGCCGCAGCATAGCCCGCGTCAAAAGCCGCGTTCCACTGTTTGTACTGGTCCCCGAAGCGCACCACGACGATATCGGCATCCGCGATGCCCTTGCGGGTGCGGATCGCATTGAGCTTGGCGCCCTTGTGGTCGTGCCAGAATTTGTCGGGCTCTGCGCCAAGGATGCTCACGCCGCAATCATCGCTGGCCGCGTGATCCGTCACCGGACCGGTGAAGGCGACATCCAGCCCCTGTGCCCCCGTCACGATCTGTTCGCGCCAGTCGGTATGAATCTCGCCCGAGAGGTAAACCTGCCATGTCATCTGTCTGTGCCCCTTGTGGTTCCATCAAGGGGACCAGCCTAGTCCGATCCGCGTCAGAGGTGAACCGCTGCTGGGGCAGAGGCGGGCTTTTGGGCGACGATATAGGGGTTCTGGCGATAGTCGCCAAAAAGGCGCTGATCGACAATCTCGAACCCCGCATCGAGGATGGCTTGCCGCAAACCCGGCTCGCTGAGCGATGACGCAACCGGGAACAGGCCCACCAGACGCAGCACGGGGAAAAGTGCGCGGATCTTTAGCGGGGTGTCGGCAAAGCACCATGTCTTGCTGATCAGCAGGCCGCCGGGTGTCAGTTGGGCGTGGATACGGGCCAGTGTGCCGGGCAGGTCATCCACCAGATGCAGCACGTTGAAGGCACAGACAGCATCAAAGCGGGTGTTGCCCATGGGCTGTGCGGCGTCCGTGACCATGAATGTCACGTTGTCGCCCGCAGGTTTGGCCTTTGCGATGGCGATCATTTCGGTGGAAAAGTCGGTTGCGGTCCAATGGGCCACGCCGGGGGCAAGCCGGATCGCTGTCCCGCCGGTGCCGCAGCCGATCTCGAGCACATGATCCGTCGGCTTCAGGCGCGCGGCCACGTCGGCCAGCATCGCTTCATAGGCCGCGACGTTCTTGAGGGGGCGGGCCGCGTAGCGTGCGGCGATCCTGTTCCAGAAGCGCTGGTTTCTGGTGTCGGTCATGGCGCGATTGCCGCGGGATATCGCGCGCAGCGCGCGGCCATCCCAAGGGTGCGCTGCGTGTGGAAGGTCGGTCGCAAGGCTAGTTCTCCACCGGGGTATGACGACCTGTCATATGTCAATTGTGGAATGTATGCCAGAGGCGATCACCGATGCCCGGTGTCCTGCGCAAGGCACGCGGGGTCACAGCGTCCCTGCGTGGTGGCCGTGGCGATCCCCGCGAGGATCTTCTGGTGGTCCGGTATCCGCCAAGCGACGGATACCGGAGTGTTTCAGACCTGTCAGGCCGCGGCCTTGCGGTGCAGGGCATGTGCGGCCGAGATGATGTCCGCCGCCTTTTCCCCGATCATGATCGAGGCGGCATTCGTGTTGCCGCTGATGATGTCGGGCATGATGCTGGCATCGGCCACCCGCAGATTGGCGATCCCTTTGACGCGCAAGGCAGGATCGACGACATCACCCATGCGGCAGGTCGAACACAGGTGATAGACGGTCGTCGAATAGTGCAGCGCCATGTTCTCCAAAAGCGCATCGCTGGGCGGTTGACCCTGCACATAGCCGTGTTTCTTGGCCAGCGCCGGGGGCACGTTCAGCGGGCCCGGTTTCTTGTCGCCGGGCCAGTTCTCGGCAATCTCCAGCGCCTTGCGCATCACCGCGACCATCACCTTGAGGTCATGGGGATCGGTGAAATAGTTCATGCGGATGATCGGCGCATCCGCCGGGTTTGCGCTGGCCAGCACGATCTCTCCCTTGCTGTGGGGCAGCACGGGGTTGGCCAGAAGGATCATGTTCTCCTGATCGGGGGCGAGGGTCTTGGCGGCATCCTCGAAGAAGGTGGACAGGTCGATCCGCAACCGGTCGCCCAGCAGGCCCGCGTCATAGCCGCAGGGGACATAGCCGATCTGGGCGTCATGGCTGTGGGTGTCGCCAAGTCCGGTCGAGAAGAAGGCCACCGCATCGTAGAGCGAGGATGACACCAGGCTTTCGCCTGTCTCCATCCACTGGCCCAGACGGCGTTCGGCCTCGGCCTTGAGCCCGGCCAGTTCCGGCGGCAGCGTCGCATCATCGGCCGGATCGGCGGGCAAGGGACCGGCAGGGGCGCGCAGGGCGTCCGGACCGGCGGATACGCCCACTTCCGCGATGGGCACGCCGATACCGGGCGCCGGGAAGAACAGCGCGCAATGCAGGTGATCCTTGAGGTTCTTGCCCACGGCGGGCAGTTCGTGCCGGCAGGGGATGTCCACGGCCTCGATCTCGCGGCGCGGGCCGATGCCGGACAGCATCAGGATCTGCGGCGAGCCTACGGCACCGGCACTCAGGATGACCTCGCGCGTGGCGCTGATCTGGTGCAGCGCGCCTGCGTCATCGCGGTATTCGATGCCGGTCGCGGTCAGGTCGGCCTTGCCCTCGGATAGCAGGACCCGCGTGACATGGGCCTGGGTGATGATGGTCAGGTTGGCGCGCTCCTCGGCCTCGCCCGCCAGAAAGGCGCGGTAGGTGCTGGAGCGCATCCCGTTGCGGGTCGTGGTCTGGAACAACGACGCAACACCGGATGGCCCGCCCCGGTCGCGCCCGTTGTAATCGCCCGTGGGGATGCCCGCGGCCCCGGCCGCCTTGACGAAATCGCGCGAGGCCGGGATCACCGGAGAGCGCACCGAGACCCCCAGAGGGCCACCTGTGCCATGCGCCTCGCTGTCCACCGCGATCTCGTTGCTGGGGGTCAGGTCCTCGCTCTTGATGAAATAGGGCAGGACATCGTCATAGCTCCAGCCGGTCGCGCCGCCCTCGGCCCAGGCGTTGAAGTCACCGGGGTGCCCGCGCACATAGGCCATGTAGTTCAGACCGGACGATCCCCCCAGCATCTTGCCGCGCGGCACCGGCATCACATTGCCGATCAGCCCCAGACCCGCGTTGCCGGGGTCGGCCGTATACATCCAGTCCACCGACGGGTCGAGTTGAAGGCTGGCCACGGCGGCGGGCATCATCTCAT
The DNA here is from genome assembly GCA_963715835.1 of uncultured Alphaproteobacteria bacterium. Taxonomy (GTDB): domain Bacteria; phylum Pseudomonadota; class Alphaproteobacteria; order Rhodobacterales; family Rhodobacteraceae; genus Seohaeicola. The sequence continues at coordinate 411,507 of CAVQSH010000002.1, forward strand.
GCGCCGGGGGCTTGCCACCGGCTTCCAGCAGGGCCACCCGGCAGTTCGGGTCCTCGCTCAGCCGGGCTGCGATGACGGCACCGGCAGAGCCGCCGCCGACGACGATGAAGTCGTAAGTATCTGACATTTATTGTTTTCCTCCCTAAAGGCCGCTGTTCGCGCGCAGCAACCCCTCCGTAACATCCCGATATGGAATGCCTCCAACCCCACGTTGCGCGGCCTTGGCCTTTCGATCAACTCGCAACTTCGTGTACTGGGGCGTGAACCGGTCCCGGATCGTCCGGCGGGAAGGTCGGGTGCGGGGCTGCCATGTGCTGACAGCCCCGGTCTTGCGCTTACAGCAGGGCCAGCAGCTTGTGTGCCGCGTCTTCCGAGGAGGCCGGGTTCTGGCCGGTCACCAGCTTGCCATCCACCACCACGAAGGAGGACCAGTCGGCCCCCTTGCTGTAGCTGGCGCCATTGGCGGTCAGCATGTCCTCGACCAGGAAGGGGACCACATCGGTCAGGCCCGCGGCCTCTTCCTCGGTATTGGTGAAGCCGGTCACCTTGCGGCCCGACACCAGCGGCTTGCCATCCGCGCCCTTGGGGTGCCGGAAGACCGCAGGGGCATGGCACACAGCGCCGATGGGGCGGTCGGCCTTGGCAAAGGCTTCGATCAGGGCCGCGCTGTCGGTATCCTCGGCCAGATCCCACAGCGGACCGTGCCCGCCCGGATAGAAGATCGCGTCGAAACCATCGGCGGACAGGCCGGACAGCACGGCCGTGTCGGCAAGGGCGGCCTGCGCCGCCTTGTCTGCCTTGAACCGTTTCGTGGCGTCGGTCTGGGCATCGTCCGCATCGCTGGTCGGGTCCAGCGGCGGTTGGCCCCCCTTGGGCGAGGCCAGCGTGATCTCGGCGCCCGCATCCTTGAAGACGTAATAGGGTGCCGCGAATTCCTCGAGCCAGAAGCCGGTCTTCTTGCCCGTGTCGCCAAGTTTGTCGTGGGAGGTGAGAACCATGAGGATTTTCATCGGTGTTTTCCTTTTCATTTCTGTCGGGCGCACGACCTGAGGGCAGGATTGCCCGCCGGTCGGCGTATCGAGGGATCAACGGCTGCGGTGGAGGCCAGTTCCATCCGCTGCGGTCATTTCTGCGGGAGTTGGGGATTCCCTTGCGTCAGCTCTGTCTGAAGGCCGGGCATGACGGTCTTGCAGGCCTTGCAACGCGAGATGTCGATATGGGCTTCGCATTCGGGGCCGCGCTGGATGATCTGCCCGCCGGCGGCGCTGACCAATCTGCGGATGCCGCGGTTTTCGCTTGAGAAGTAAAGGTCTGCGGTCTGAACCCCGATACGGTCGGCAGCGGCCAGCCCGTCCTGGAACAGCGCCTTGCCGAAGCCCTTGCCCTGATAGGCATCCTCGACCGAGATGCCGATCTCGGCATGGGCGTCCTTGCCCCGGAAAATCTCCAGCACGCCGACAACGCGGTCATCGGCCCTGATACCCAGAACGATGTCCGGGCTGGCACGGTTGGCGATCGTCCGCATCGAGCGGTCGGGCAGAACGGACATGAAACGCCGTTGCCGCGACGCGCGCCCCAGACGCAGGTAATGCGCGCCAAGTGCTGCGCGCCAGTCGTCCAGCGTTCCGGGCAGCAGCTTGGGGCGGGGTGGTGCAAGGGCATAGGACATCGGGGGTCCTTTCCCTTTCCAGTCCTTTCTTACGTAATGCTGCATTGCAGCATTGTAAGGGTGCCGGACGCGGCGTCAGGCGGCTCCGCGTCACAATCCGGTGTGATCCGTCATGGCGCAGGGCATGGGTCTCTGCCTGCAAAAGACCTGTTCGCGCATCCGATACCTGCGCGGCAGATACGGAAACGGACCTGTTGGTTCGGGATGATTGGAGCGGGTGAAGGGAATCGAACCCTCGTATTCAGCTTGGGAAGCTGCTGCTCTACCATTGAGCTACACCCGCGACGTCTTGACAGGTAAGTGAGCGGCGCGGAGGCGTCAAGCCCTTCTGCGCCGCCTGCGGCTGCCGTCATCGCCACTGCCACCTTCGCCGCGCGTGTTGAAGCTGGGCGAGGGCAGGGTCACCACCTTGGCCAGTTCCGGGAAGGGGTCGGTCTTGTGCGGGATCGCGTTGGCGGCGACGAAATGTTCCTGGAATTTCGGCTCGATCGCGGTTTCGATCTTGGTGATCTGGCCCACGGTCGTCTCGATCTCGGCGCGGCTGGCAATGTTGCACAGCGCGATCCGCGCGCCGGTGCCTGCGGCATTGCCCGCGCTGAAGACCTTGTCCAGCGGCACATCGGGGATCATGCCCAGCACCATCGCGTGTTTGGGGCTGATATGGGCCCCGAAGGCCCCGGCCAGCACCACGCGGTCGACCTTGTCCACGCCCATCTCGTCCATCAGGAGGCGCGCGCCTGCATAGAGCGCGGATTTGGCCAGCTGGATGGCGCGGATATCGCCTTGCGTCACGCTGATCAGCGGGCCGCCCGTGGCGGTGCTGTCATGGATCACATAGGCATGGGTGCGCCCTTCCGCGATGCAGCGGGGCGTGCCGGTCTGGTCGGCCGATCCGATCAGGCCCGAGTCGTCCAGCAGGCCCGCCATGCGCATCTCGGCCACGGCCTCGATGATGCCGGACCCGCAGATGCCGGTGATGCCCGATGCGGCGGCGGCCTCGTCAAAGCCGGGCTCGTCGGACCACAGTTCCGTGCCGATGATGCGGAAGCGCGGCTCCTTGGTGACGGGGTCGATCTCGATCCGCTCAATCGCACCGGGTGCGGCGCGCTGGCCCGCGCTGATCTGCGCGCCCTCGAACGCGGGGCCTGTGGGCGAGGAACAGGCCAGAACGCGGGTCGTGTTGCCCAGAAGGATCTCGGCATTGGTGCCCACATCGACGACCAGCACAAGGTCCTTGGACTTGCCCGGTTCCTCGGACAGGGCCACGGCGGCGGCGTCGGCCCCCACATGGCCCGCGATGCAGGGCAGCAGATAGACCTGCGCGCGGTCATTCGCCGTGTCGAGACCCAGATCCGCCGCGCGCAGCGACAGCGCCGAGGAGGTGGCCAGCGCAAACGGCGCTTGCCCCAGTTCCACCGGGTCGATCCCCAGAAGCAGGTGGTGCATGACCGGGTTGCAGACGATCACCGCCTCGAAGATGGCAGCGGGGTCGATCCCGGCCTCGGTGCTGAGGGTCTGGGTCAGCCCGTTGATCGCCTGACGCACGACGCGGGTCATGTCGCGGTCACCGCCGGGGTTCATCATCACGTAAGACACGCGGCTCATCAGATCCTCGCCGAAGCGGATCTGCGGGTTCATCACGCCCGAGGAGCAGAGCACCTGCCCGGTCACCAGATCGCACAGATGGGCCGCGATGGTGGTCGAACCCAGATCGATGGCCAGACCGTAAAGCCCGCCCTCGTAAAGCCCGGGCCAGATATCCAGAAGCCGCGCGGTCGCGCCGGAATGATCGCGGTACAGCGCGACGGTCACCTGCCAGTTGCCCTTGCGCAGCACCGGTTGCAGCTTGGTCAGCACGGACAGATCGGCCTTGATGTCGGCAATGTCCCACTGTTCGCGCAGGGCGCGGGCCAGCCGCTCCAGATCGCCGGTCGGTTCGTGCATGTCGGGCTCGTCCACCTCGACGAAATAAAGCCGGGTGGCGGGGTCCATGATGATGGCGCGGGCGGTCGCGGCCTTGCGGACGACCTGCTTGTGCACCTGGCTTTCGGGCGGCACGTCGATGACGATATCGCCCTGCACGGTGGCCTGACAGCCAAGACGGCGCCCGTCGATCAGGCCGCGCTTGTCCTTGTAGCGCTGCTCGACGCTGTTCCAGTCGGACAGGGCCGAGGGTTCCGAGACGACGCCGAATTTCGAGAACTCACCATAGGACGGCGTGATCTGGCATTTCGAGCAGATGCCGCGCCCGCCGCAGACGCTGTCCAGATCGACGCCCAACTGGCGCGCAGCGGTCAGGATCGGGGTGCCCATGGCGAAACGGCCACGCTTGCCGGATGGCGTGAAGACGACAAGCGGGTCTTGTGCCGTTGCGTGGTCGGAACCTTGGGTGCTGCTGCTCATCTGGATCGGTGTCCCTTCGTGATCTGGTTGGCCATAGCATATGCTGCGTGGGCGAAAGGGAAAGGTGGGATGCGGCAAAAAGCGCGCCGGGCGCGTCATTCTTGCGCGTGTCTGCTGCGGGCCTGTCCGGGGCCGCAAGAGGCCCGATGCCAAGATCGGGCAGGATGCGGTTTTTTGCGGTGTTTGGGGTTTCCCCTTCGGTGCATCCATGCAATAGGGAAGCGCCAAACGATCCCAGCATGGAGATGCCCGATGGAGATTCGTGAGGCCCTGACCTTCGATGATGTCCTGCTTGTTCCCGCCGCGTCCTCGGTCCTGCCGTCGACCGCCGATACGCGGACGCGCGTGACGAAATCCATCGCCCTCAACATACCGCTGCTCAGCTCGGCCATGGATACCGTGACCGAGGCGCGCATGGCCATCGCCATGGCGCAATCGGGCGGCATGGGGGTCATCCACCGCAACCTGACCGTGGACGAACAGGCCACCGAGGTGCGCCGCGTCAAACGGTTCGAGAGCGGGATCGTCTATAACCCGATCACCCTGACACCGGATCAGACGCTGGCCGATGCCAAGGCCCTGCAGGCGCGCTACAACGTGACGGGTTTTCCGGTGGTGAACGAAAAAGGGCTGGTCGTGGGGATCGTGACCAACCGCGACATGCGTTTCGCCACCTCGGATGACACGCCCGTCAAGGTCATGATGACAAGTGACAATCTGGCCATGCTGACCGAACCGGCCGAGCTGGAAGAGGCCAAAAGCCTGATGAAGGCGCGCCGGATCGAGAAGCTGCTGGTCACCGACGGCAAGGGGCATCTGACGGGTCTGCTGACGCTCAAGGATACCGAAACCGCCGTGCTGAACCCCACGGCCTGCAAGGACCATCTGGGCCGTTTGCGGGTCGCTGCGGCCTCGACCGTCGGGGATGCGGGGTTCGAGCGCAGCATGGCGCTGATCGACGCGGGCGTGGACATGGTGGTGATCGACACCGCGCATGGCCATTCCGAAGGGGTTGCCATCGCGGTCGAGCGGATCAAGAAAATGTCCAACGAGGTGCAGGTGGTGGCCGGTAACATCGCCACGGCCGAGGCCACGCGCGCCCTGATCGGGGCAGGCGCGGATGCGGTCAAGGTGGGCATCGGCCCCGGGTCGATCTGCACCACGCGGATGGTGGCGGGCGTGGGCATGCCGCAGCTGACGGCGATCATGGATTGCGCGGGGGCTGCGGGCGATGTGCCCGTGATCGCCGATGGCGGGATCAAGTTCTCGGGCGATTTCGCCAAGGCGATCGCGGCGGGCGCATCCTGCGCGATGGTCGGCAGCATGATCGCGGGCACGGACGAGTCCCCCGGCGAGGTGATCCTTTATCAGGGCCGCAGCTTCAAAAGCTATCGCGGGATGGGCAGCCTTGGTGCCATGGCGCGCGGCTCGGCGGATCGCTATTTCCAGAAGGATGCCGCCAGCGACAAGCTGGTGCCCGAAGGCGTGGAGGGGCAGGTCCCCTACAAGGGATCGGCCTCGGCGGTGATCCACCAGCTTGTGGGCGGTCTGCGCGCCGCGATGGGCTATACCGGCTGCGCCACGGTGGACGAGATGCGCACAAGGTGCACTTTCGTCAAGATCACCGGCGCGGGGCTGAAGGAAAGCCATGTGCATGACGTGCAGATCACCCGTGAAAGCCCGAACTACCGGATCGGCTGATGGAAGGTGTCGCGCGGTTCCGGACGGATGCGGCAGAGGTGCTCTGCCTGACCGATGGCGGCACCGATTTCGGGGCAGAGGTGTTTCCCGCCGTTGATGCGGACACCCGCGCCGCGCGTTTGGCGGCGGCCGGGGACAGCACGATCCGCACGCAATTCAACGCTTTTCTGATCCGTCAGGGCGGGGCGCTGACGCTGGTCGATACGGGCTGTGGCACCCTCTTTGGTGACAAGGGCGGGCAATTGCCGGCACGGCTGGCGGCTTTGGGTGTCGCGCCCGCTGACATCGACACGGTGGTTTTCACCCATCTGCACGGCGATCATTGCGGCGGCGCGCTGGCTGATGGCGCGCCTGTGTTCCCGAAGGCCCGCGTGATGCTGCATCCCGCAGAACAGGCCCATTGGCAGGATCGGGACGCCCCCGCCGCGCGGGTGATCGCGGCCTATGCCGACCGTCTCCAGCTTGTAGCTGACGGGCAGGCGATAGCGGATGGCGTGACGGTCTGGGACCTGCCGGGCCACACGCCGGGGCATATCGGGCTGCGGATCGGTGCGGGGCTGGTGATCGTGGGCGACATCTTTCACTCCGCCGCGCTGCAACTGCCGGACCCGGAGGTGGCCACGGTCTATGACGTGGATGCAGTCGCGGCGACGCGCAGCCGCAAGGCGGCGCTGGCCGAGATCGCCGCCCGCGATCTGGTGTTCACCGGCGGGCATTCCGTCGCGCCGCTCAGCTTTGCGCGTCTGGTCGGTGACGGTGCCGGATACCGCGCTATCCCATAAGTCATTGTTCTTGCGTCAGGATTGCGGGCCGCACTAATTAAAATCTTATGAATCGCTGAAAAAATTTTGATTGTTATCAATGCCTTGAAAAATGTCCCACGATGGGACACGTCCTCAAGCCCGCCCAGCCCCTAGATCCGGTTCAACCCGCACCAGCGCGCGATGAAAAGGGCCAGCACCTCGGTCACCTCGCGGATCGAGTGCAGGTTCACCCTTTCGTCGAAACCATGGATGCTTTCGGCGCGGGGGCCAAAGCAGAAGGACGGGATCCCGTAGTAAAGCCCGTAGAAGCGGGTATCCGTCAGCGCGGTCATCTTGTTTTCGGGCAGCGTGGCATCCTGACCCTTCGCATCGCGCAGCGCGTCCTGCATCGCTGCGATGCCGGGGGCGGCGTCCTCGCCCAGCACATAGCCTTCGGCCTGAAACCCGTTCCAGATCACCTCGGGCGGATTGTTGGACAGGAAAGGATGCGCGCGCGCGGCCTCACTGATGCAGGCGGCGATTTCGGCCTTGCAGTCGTCCAGCGACCACCCGGGCAGCAGACCCATGCGGCAGTCGAGGTCGCACCATGCGGGCACCGAGCTTGCCCAGTCGCCGCCCGCGATCTTTCCGGCGTTGAGGTTGAGCGGGTGGTGGACATCGCCATAGACCGGATCGCTGGCGGCGCGGTCGTTCCAGCGCGCCTCAAGCCCCTGAAGCGCCTGCACCAGATGCAGGGTCGCCATGATCGCGTTCGAGCCTTCACCCGCCACGGCCACGTGGGTGGGCCGCCCGCGCACGCGCAGCTTGAACCACAACACGCCGATCTGGGCGCGGTTGATCGACAGGTTGGACGGCTCCGGGATCACGCAGAGATCGGCGCGGTAGCCGCGTTGCAGGGTGGACAGCGCGCCGAGGCCGGTCGATTCCTCCTCGATCACGGATTGCAGATGGACGCGCGCGGCAGGTTCGAACCCGGCGCTGCGGATCGCATCCAGCGCGAAAAGCGCGGCGATGGTGCCCGCCTTCATGTCGCCCGCGCCGCGCCCGTGCATCCAGCCGTCACGGATCACCGGGTCATAGGGCGGGGTGCTCCACATCTCCAGCGGGCCGGTCGGCACCACGTCGAGATGGCCTTGCAGGATCAGCGACCGGCCTGTTGCCGCTCCCTGCGGCCGATGGGTGCCCACGACGCTGCGGGCATGAGAGAAATCCCCCTCGACGGGTCCGAAGCCGGGCAGGGGTTCGAGATCCGACAGTGCGATGGTCCAGTCGTCCACCTCGTAATCGCGGGCGCGCAGGGCGTCCGCCATGAAATCCTGCGCTGGGCCTTCGGCAAAGCGCTGGCTGGGAATGCGGACGAAATCGGCAAGCGTTGCGATCTGGCGGTCCCAGCCTGTGGCGACGGCCGCGCGGATGGCGGAGATGGCGGCAGTGTCGGTCATGTGGCGGTTCCTTTCGGGTGCGTCGCGCGCTCAGGCAAGCGGTGGCGTGTGGATACGGGGCGCGGGCGCGTCCGGGGCGGGTTCAACCTGCACAAGGCAGCTATGCGCGATGGGGCCCTGCGCCAGTTTCGAGGTGCCTTTGTCGGGCGTCAGCGTGTTGGGATTGCCATGCAGGCAGGTCTCGCCATCAGGGTCATACCAGGCGCCCGTCGCGATCTGCACCACGCCGGGGCGGACCGTGTCGCTGATGATCAGCCCGGCGTGGCAGGCCCCGCGTGCGTTGAAGATCCGCACGGTCTGCCCGTCTTGCAGGCCCCGCGCGGCGGCATCGGCGGGATGCATGGTCAGCGGCTCACGCCCGTTGATGCGGGCAGCGCGGCTGACGGGGCCGTGGTCCATCTGGGAATGCAGCTTGGTCTTGGGCTGGGTCGAGATCATGTGCAATGGCGTCTGGTCATCGGCCTTGCCCAGCCATTCCAGAGGCTCCTGCCAGACGGGATGGCCGGGGCAATCGTCATAGCCGAAGCCCGCGACAGTGTCCGAGAAGATCTCGATCCGGCCGCTGGGGGTCTTGAGGGGATGCGCCACCGGGTCGGTGCGGAAGCGTTCCATCAGGATGGTGCGTTTGGCGGGGTCGGGCACGCGGACCCAGCCCTGCTTTTGCAGATCGTCGAAGCCGGGCAGTTCCACGCCGCCGCGCGCCACGGCCTGCCGCGAGACATCGTAGAGCCAGCGCACCCAATCATCGGCGCTGCGGCCTTCGGTGAAGCTCTCCTCGACCCCCATGCGGGCGGCGATGCCCCGGAAGATGGCGTGATCGTCGCGCGCCTCGCCCACCGGGTCCATGGCGCGGTCCATCACGGTGATGAACGGATCCTTGCGCGACATGGCGATGTCGCTGCGCTCCAGCGGGGTGGTGCAGGGCAGCACGATGTCGGCATGGCGGGCGAGGCTGTTCCAGCACCATTCGTTGACGATGACGGTGTCTGGCCTTGCCCAGGCCCGGCGCAGGCGGTTCAGGTCCTGATGGTGATGAAACGGGTTGCCGCCCGCCCACCAGACGAGTTTGACATCCGGGTAGGTCAGCTGCCGCCCGTTGTAATCGACCGTGCCGCCGGGGTTTTCCAGCATGTCCGAAATGCGCGCCACGGGGATGTAGGATTTGACCGGGTTCTGCCCTTGCGGGAAAGCGGCATAGGGCAGGTAGCGCCGTTCCAACCCGTTGTTGTTCATGGCGGAATAGCCGAACCCGAAGCCGCCGCCGGGCAGGCCGATCTGGCCCAGCATCGCGGCCAGGGTGATGGCCGCCCAATAGGGCTGCTCGCCATGATCCTGCCGGGTCAGGGAATAGGAGATACCGATCATCGTGCGGTGGCGGGCCATGTCGCGCGCAAGTGCACGGATACGCTCGGCGGGCAGGTCGCAGATGGCGGCGGCCCAGTCAGCGGTCTTGGGGATGCCGTCGGTGTCGCCGCGCAGATAGGCGGCGAACCGGTCGAAGCCCACGGTATAGCGGTCAAGGAAGGCGCGGTCATGCAGCCCTTCGGTCAGCAGAACATGGGCGAGGCCCAGCATCAGCGCCGCATCGGTCGAGGGGCGCAGGGCCAGCCAATCGGCCTTAAGCGCTGTCAGGGCATCTGATCGCTGGGGCGAGATGTTCACGAAACGGCAGCCATTGGCATGGGCGGCCAGCATCCCGCCGCGCTGCACATGGGCCCCGGTGCCGCCCTGACCGATCTGCCCGTTGGACAGGGGCAGGCCACCGAAGGCCACGAAAAGCTCGCAGCTTTCGGCCAGCACCTCCCATGAGGTGGCGCGCTCCAGATGGCCCAGGAAATCGCCGATGACATGGGGCACGACCACTTCGGCGGCGGCGTAGCTGTAGGTGTTGACCGATCCGGTATAGCCGCCGATGCAGTTCAGAAACCGCTTCAACTGTCCCTGTGCGTGATGGAAACGTCCGGCGCTGGCCCAGCCATAGCTGCCTGCGTAGATCGCCTGATTGCCGTGCTGTGTGCGCACCCGGGTCGAGTTCGGCGGCGACCAGACGCTCGGCCTCGTCCCAGCTGATGCTGACGAAGTCTTCCGCGCCGCGCAGATGCCCATGCGCGCCGGGACCGTGCTCCAGCCAGCTTTTGCGCACGGCGGGGCGGGTGATCCGCAGGGGATCATCCAGCACACCGACGATACCATGCCCGATGGGCGAGGGATCGGGGTCCTGTTCGAAGTCACGCAGGGACGTGACGCGCCCATCCGCAACATCGACCCAATAGGTGCCCCAGTGGCTGTTGGTCAGAAGATCGCGGGGGTGGTCCTTCATCGGCGCTGCTTTCTGTGGTTGAGAGGGGGTCAGGCGCTGGCGCGATGGTCCCTGGCCTGTTGACCGGCGAGACAGGCGGATTGCACGAGATCCTGGACGGTGGCGATATAGGTCTCGATCGTGACGCGGCGGCGGCGGTATTTGGCCCGTTTGACATACCAGTCCTGCAACAGCGGCTTGATGAGCGCCGCCAGCAAGGGCGACGTGTCGCGGCGGAACACGCCTGCGGCCACGCCCGCGTCGAGCACGGCGGCGAAATAGCTTTCGGTCAGCTCTTCGCTGTCGATGGCCTTGCGCCGTTCGGCGGGGGGAAATTCTTGGCCTCCATGAAGGCGAAGGTGAACCATGGCTGCATCTGCTCGGTCATCTGCACATGGGCCTCGATCAGCCAGTTCAGATGCGCCACCGGATCGCCCTGCACCGAGGCGGGCGGGGTCGAGAGCACACGCTGCACGGCGGCGGTCACTTCGGACAGGATCATGTTCAGCAGCGTCGTCTTGCTGTCGAAATACGCGTATAGCCCGCCCATCGACACGCCCGAGACACGGCTGAGATCGCGCAGGGACATGGCCTGAAAGCCCTTGCGATTGGACAGGTCAAGCGCCGCTGCGATGATGACGTTCAGCTTGCGCAGGGCAAATTCGGGTTTCTGCACCGTGATGGTCTCGCGATGCCGCTCGAGCATGTAGCGACACAGGGATTCGGTTGTCAGATCGTCGATGTCCAGCACGCAAGCTGCCTTTCTGCCGTGGTCCTGTTCCAATCTGTTAGCGGTATCCACGTCAAACACCAAGAGGGGGCTTGCGCGAAACCGAATCCCATTTTAGCTTATCTATCGAACACTCGCTCGAAAAAATAATTCGTACCACGTCCGAAAGGGAGGGGAGGCCTTTGACGACCATGGCGGAAACCGACGCGCATTCGATGAACTGGCCCGGCCTGTCCGGCAAGACCGCGCTTGTGACCGGGGCGTCCTCGGGCCTTGGTGCGCATTTCGCGCGTCTGCTGGCCGCGCAGGGTGTGCATGTGACCGCCGCCGCGCGCCGTCTGGATCGTATCAGCGCGCTGTGCGACGACATCACTGCTGCCGGCGGGCAGGCGACGCCACTTGAGATGGACGTGGCCGATCCCGCATCGGTTGCGGCTGCGCTCAAGGACAGGGTCTTCGATATCGTCATCAACAACGCAGGGACCACGCTGTCGGCCTCGGCGCTGGATCACACGGCGGATGACATCGACCGGATCATCGACACCAACCTCAAGGGTGCCTTCCATGTGGCGCGTGTCACTGCCGCTGCCATGGCGGCGAGGGGTGAGGGGGGCGCGATCGTCAATGTCGCCTCGATCCTGGGCAAGCGTGTGGCGGGACATGTGGCGGCCTATGCGGCGTCCAAGGGCGGTCTGGTGCAACTGAGCCGCGCGCTGGCGCTGGAATGGGCGCGCCATGGTATCCGCGTGAACGCGCTTTGCCCCGGCTATATCGAGACGGAACTGAACCGGGATTTCTTCGCCTCTGACGCGGGCAAGGCGCTGATCCGCCGCGTGCCGCAGCGCCGTCTGGGCCAGCCGTCCGATCTGGACGGGCCGCTGCTGCTGCTGGTGTCCGATCTGGGCCGGTTCATGACCGGCACCGAAATCGTCGCCGATGGCGGCCATCTTGTTTCATCGCTCTGAAGGACTGACCCATGGATTTCACCATTTCCCCCCGGATCGAGGATTTTCGCGCCCGGATCGCGCGGTTCGTGGAGGACGAGATCCTGCCGGTCGAGGCGGACCGCAGCGCTTGGGATGCGCATGAGAATATCGGCTATCCCGCGATGGAGCCGCTGCGCGCCAAGGCGCGGGAGCAGGGGCTGTGGTGCCTGCAACTCAAGCCCGAAACCGGCGGGCAGGGTCTGGGCAAGATGGGCATGGCTGTCTGCTACGAGGAGATGAACCGGTCGATCTTCGGGCCTGTCATCTTCAACTCGGCCGCGCCCGACGATGGCAACATGATGGTTCTGGAACAGGCGGGCACGCCTGCGCAGAAGGAACGCTGGCTCGATCCCATCGTGCGGGGCGATGTGCGGTCGTCCTTCGTGATGACCGAACCGCATCCGGGCGGCGGGTCCGACCCCGGCATGATGATGACGACGGCCACGAAAAAGGGCGACAGCTACGTCATTCGCGGGCGCAAGTGGTTCATCACCGGGGCGGCGGATGCCAGCCATTTCATTCTGCTGGCGCGCACATCCGACGATCCGCGCCGGGGGCTGACGGCATTCCTGCATCACAAGGACGAGCCGGGCTGGCGTATCGACCGGCGCATCCCGATCATGGGGCCGGAAGAACATGGCGGGCATTGCGAACTTTTCTACGATGATATGGTGCTGCCCGCCGACCGCGTCATCATGGGCGAGGGGATGGGGCTGAAGATCACGCAGATGCGGTTGGGGCCGGCGCGCCTGACCCATTGCATGCGCTGGTTGGGACTGGCCAAGCGTTGCACGGAAATTGCAGGCGAGTATGCCGCTAATCGCCATGGGTTCGGCGTCCGGCTGGCGGACCGCGAAAGCATCCAGATCAAGATGGGCGATCTGGCCATGGGGATCGAGATGGGGCGGCTTCTGGTGATGAAGGCGGCATGGGCGCTGGATCAGGGCAGCTTTGCCAAGAAGGAGGTCTCGATGGCCAAGATCCATTGCGCGAACCTTCTGCACAAGGCCGCCGATGTGGCGATCCAGGTCAACGGTGCGCGGGGATATTCGCAGGATACCGTGCTGGAATGGATCTATCGCTATGCCCGGCAGGCCCGTCTGGTCGATGGCGCGGACGAGGTGCACCAGATGGTGCTGAACCGTCATCTGGCCGAAGAGGGGCGCGATTTCTGGCGCTGGTTGCCCGCCGCCGACTGAACGACCGACATCTGAAATCGCGACTTTGGGAGGAGGCGCCATGTTCATCCATTCGTACCCGAGCCTGCATGTCCGTCTGCGCCCCGCGCCCGGACCGGCGACATGAGCGATCTGGATCTGGCGGCGCTGGAAACCTGGCTGCGCGCGCGATGGCCGGACGGGCAGGATGTGCAAACCCGGCGTATCAGTGGCGGGCAGTCGAACCCCACATGGTTCGTCACTTGGGGTGCGACGCGGCTGGTCCTGCGACAGAAGCCTGCCGGGCCGATCCTGCCGGGTGCCCATGCCATCGAACGGGAGTTCCGCGTGCTTGCGCGCGCTGGCGCAGACAGGCGTGCCGGTGCCGCGTGCGCTTTATCTGGAGGAGGATGCCAGCATCCTCGGCACACCGTTCTATGTGATGGAGCGGTTGGACGGGCGGGTTTTTTCCGATTGCACCCTTCCGGGCATGACGCCCGAGGACCGGCGGGAGATCTATCTCGACATGGCGCGGACGCTGGCGCGGTTGCATGCGGTGCGCCCCGATCAGGTGGGGCTGGGCGATTTCGGCAAGCCGGGCAATTACTTCGCCCGCCAGATCGCGCGCTGGTCGCGGCAATACGCGGAAAGCAACGGCCCGCGCATCGCCGATCTTGACTGGCTGGTGGACTGGCTGCCCGCCAACATGCCCGCAGATGACGGGGCGGTGTCCATCGCGCATGGCGATTTCCGGCTGGGCAACCTGATGTTTCACCCGACCGAGCCGCGCGTGATCGCGGTGCTGGACTGGGAGCTGTCCACGCTGGGCCATCCGCTGGCGGATCTGGGGTTCTGCGTGATGCCGTGGAACGCCTCGCCCGAGGAGTATGGCGGGATCATGGGGACCGACTGGGCCGGGGCAGGTATTCCCACGCAGGATGAATTCGTGTCCGCATACATGGCCCATGCACTGCCCACGGCAGCGCTGCAGCCATTTCACATCGCCTTTGCGATGTTCCGCTTTGCCGTGATTTTCGTGGGCATCGCCGAGCGCGCCCGCACGGGAAGTGCCGCATCCCCCGAAGCCGCCAGTCTTGGCGCGCTTGCCCCCCGTTTTGCCGCCCGTGCCCGCGAGGTCATCGCAGGTGCTTACTCGAACCAAGGGAGCGGATCATGATCCTTCTCAGACTGATCGACGAGATCAACCTCTTCATCGGAAAGGCCGTCAGTTTCCTGATCTGGGCGGGCATCGTGGTGCTCTGCTTCGAGGTGGTGGCGCGCTACGGGTTCGGCCAGCCGACGCTTTGGGCGCATGGCTACACCCAGCGCATCTTCGGTGCCTATTTCGTGCTGGTGGGGGCCTATACCCTGATCAAGCGCGACCATGTGCGGGTGGACATATTGCTCAACACCAGCAGCCCGCGGGTCAATGCGGGGCTGGACCTGTTCAACTATGCCTTCCTGATCCTCTGGGGCGTGATCCTGACGCGGGAGGGCTGGCTGTTCTTCGAGGACGCGTGGTCCTTCAACGAGCGTGACGACAGCGCGCTGGGGCATCCGATGTGGCCGATCAAGCTGTCGTTGTTCCTTGGCGCGGCGCTGATCACCACGCAGGGGATCGTCGAGGCGATCCGGTCCCTGATCCTGATCATCAACCCCAACGCGGACGTCAAGCGGAGCGAAGCTGCATGAGCCCTGAACTTCTGACCATCGGCATGTTCGGCCTTGTGCTGTTCGCCATCATCACCGGCGTGTCGCTGTCCTTTGCCATGGGCGGGACAGCCGTGATCTTCGGCGCGCTCATGTTCGGGCCGAACGGGATGTATTCCATCGTCACCACCATGTTCGGCAACATGTGGTCGATCCTGCTGTCGGCGGTGCCGCTTTTCGTCTTCATCGGGGTGGCGCTGGCCAAGTCGCGGATCGCCAACGACCTTTATCACGCGTTCTACCTGTGGTCGGGGCGCACGCCGGGGGGGCTGTTGCTGGGCACATCGGGTTTCGCGGCGACGCTGTCGGCCATGACCGGCAGTTGTGCCGCATCCACCGTGACCACGGGGCTGGTGGGCATGCCCGCGATGGACAAGCGCGGCTATGACCGCAGTTTCGTTCTGGGCACCATCGGGGCCTCGGGGACGCTGGGCATCATGATCCCGCCCTCGATCACGCTGATCCTGATCGGGATGCAGACCGGGCAATCCGTGGGTCGGCTGTTCATGGGGGGGCTGGTGGCCGGTCTGATGCTGCTGGCCTGCTTCATGATCTATGTGTTCATCCGGGCGCGGATGCATCCGGAGCTGGCGCCGGGGGCGGATGTCCGCGCGCCGCTGGCCGAACGTGTCGGTGCGCTGAAATCGGTGATCCTGCCGCTGGTGATCATCCTGTCGGTGCTGATCTCGATCTTCGCGGGCATCGCCACGCCGACCGAGGCGGCCGCCGTCGGTGCTGCTGCCGTGGTGTTCTCGGTGGCGATCCGGGGCGAGTTGAACCTGACCTATATCCGCGAGGTCAGCCACGCGACCGCCACCATGACCGGCATGGTGATCTGGATCGTGTTCGGCGCATCGGCCTTCATCGCCATCTATGGCGGCGGTGGCGGCACGGCCTTCATGACAGGCATGCTGGCGGGCCTGGATGTGCATCCGCTGGTGATGATCCTGATCATGCAGGCGATCACGCTGGTTCTGGGGATGTTTCTTGACCCGATCGGGATCATCCTGCTGGTGCTGCCGATCTTCTATCCGATCGTGATCCAGCTTGGTTTCGATCCGATCTGGTTCTGCATCCTGTTCCAGTTGAACCTGTGCATCGGCTATATCTCGCCGCCCTTCGGCTACAACCTGTTCTACCTCAAGAGCCTCAGCCCGACGACGCCGATCACGGCGATCTACCGCGCCGTGGCCCCGTTCCTGATCCTGATGCTGCTGACCGGCGCGCTGATCTTTCTGGTCCCCGAGACCATCACGACCTTCACCGGCATTCCTGCGCGGTGACAGATCAAGACCCAAGAAGACCCAACCCAGAGGAGGAGACGACCATGACGACCAAGACCGACAAGACCCTGTCCCGCCGCGGTTTCTTTGCCGCATCCGCCGGGGCCGCAGCCGCCACCGCATTGGCTGCTCCGCCCGCCATCGCACAGGGCAATGTGACATGGCGGATGCAGACCCATTGGCCGACCGGCAACTGGTATTACGAAGATGTCTTCGTGAAGTTCTGCAATCGCATCACCGAGGCGACGAATGGCGAGCTGACCATCACGCCGGTGCAGAACGACGGTATCGTGCCGACCGGCGAGGTGCTGAACGCGGTGCGCCGTGGCCTGCTGGAAAGCGCCTTCATCTATCCGGCTTACTGGATCGGGCGTATGCCTGTGGCGGGCCATCTGAACGGCCATATCGGCGCGTGGGACCGGCACGAGGAAATGCACGCCTTCTTCTACGAGATGGGCGCGCTGGACGTGATCCGCGAGGCCTATGCCGAGCAGGGTGTCTATCAGGCAGGGCCGGTGTCCTATTCGGGCCTCACGCTTTATTCCAACAAGCCGCTCTACACGACTGCGGATTTCAGCGGCTGGCGTGTGCGTTCCACCGGTGCCGCCGCTCTGGTCTTTGCCAAGATGGGCGCGGCGCCCGTGTCGATCCCCGGCGGCGAGCTTTACCAGGCGCTGCAGACCGGCGTCGTGGAAGGCGCGCATTGGGGGTCGACCTCGACCGGCTGGGGCATGAACTTCCAGGAGGTGAACAAATATATCGTCGAGCCTGACCTGCTGGGCCATCTGAACGGCGAGGTCATGGTGGGGCTTGAGCAGTGGAACAGCATCGGCGACGATCTGAAGGCCACGTTCAACGAGATCGTGCGCGCGACCTCGGCCGATGCCTCGGCGCATTTCCTGCATCAGGACCTTCTGCGCAAGCGTGATTTCGTGGCCATGGGTGGCGAGCTGACCCAGCTGGATCAGGAAGCACAGGACAACCTGCGGCGTTATTCGCTGGAAGTGGTCGATGACTTCTCGCAGCAGGACCCCAAGTATTGCGGCCGCGTGGGCGAGATGCTGCACGAGTTCCTGAAAGTGACCGGCCGCGCCTGATCGGCGTGATCCAAGAACCGACAGCGCCGCATCCCGGCGGCGCTGTCATCCCCTGACATGATATCTTGAAAGTGACCGCAATGCAGATCCCCTCCAGCATGACCGTTGTCGAAATCTCAGCCAGTGGCGGGCCAGAGGTGCTCAAGCCTGCGACAGCCCCTGTGCCTGCGCCGGGACCGGGTCAGATCCTGATCCGCATTGCCTATGCGGGCGTCAATCGCCCCGATGCGCTGCAACGCGCGGGAAACTATGCGCCGCCCCCCGATGCCTCGCCCCTGCCGGGGCTGGAGGCGGCGGGCCATGTGGCGGCTGTGGGTGAGGGTGTCACCCGCTGGGCGGTGGGCGATGCGGTGACAGCACTTCTGCCCGGTGGGGGTTATGCCGAATATGCGGTGACCGCCGCCGATCACGCGCTGCCGGTGCCGGAGGGTATGCCCATGGACCGCGCCGCCGCCCTGTGCGAGACATTCTTTACCGTATGGACCAATGTGTTCATGCGCGGCGGGTTGCAGGCGGGCGAGAAGTTTCTGGTCCATGGCGGATCATCGGGGATCGGCACCATCGCCATTCAACTGGCGGCGCTGCGCGGCGCACGGGTCTTTGCCACCGCCGGATCTGCGGAGAAGTGCAAGGCCTGCACCGATCTGGGCGCTGAGGCCGCCTTCAACTACCGCGATGTTGACTTTGTGCAAGCCATGAAGGCCGAAGGCGGGGCGGATCTGATCCTCGACATGGTGGGAGGCTCCTATATCCCGCGCAATCTCGATGCGCTGGCCAATGACGGACGGCTGGTGCAGATCGCGTTCCTGCAAGGCTCAACGGTCGAGTTGAACATGACCCAGGTCATGACCCGGCGCCTGACCATCACGGGATCGACCCTGCGTCCGCAAAGCCACGCGGCCAAGGCCACGATCGCCCGCGCACTGGAGGCCGAGGTCTGGCCGCATCTGGCCAAGGGCAGCATCGGTCCGGTGATGGACAGTGAATTCGCGCTTGAGGATGCGGCAAAGGCACATGCGCGGATGGAAAGCTCGGTCCATATCGGCAAGATCGTCCTGAAGGTGGCCTGAGCCATGACGGACTGGCGGGCGCTGGATCGGTCGGACAGCCATGTCATCCCCTCAAGCGCCACACCGGGGCTGCGTCTGCACCTGCGGTCGCGGGCGGGGCAGGGATCAGGGCAGGGACTGCCGCTACTCTTCGTGCATGGCGCGACCTTTTCCAGCCGCCTTTACGATATCCCGCACGCGGGCGTGAACTGGTTGCAGGCGGCCGCTGATGCGGGCTTTTCGCCCTATGCGCTGGATATCCGCGGCTACGGTCTGTCCAAGCCCGATGATTTTCCGCTGGAGGCCCCGCCTTATGCGCAGGGGGATGCGGCCGTCGCTGATATCGGTGATGCGGTGGACTGGATTTCCGCGCGCCACGGGGGTGGCCCGGTGGGGATGGTGGGCTGGTCCTGGGGCAGCATCACCACGGCGCGTTATGCCATCGGGGCAGGGGCTGGAAAGGTCGCGCGGCTGGTGCTCTATGCCCCGATCTTTGCCGAGCGGAACGCGGACTGGCTGGGCGTTCTGGCCGATCCTTCCGATCCCTCGCGCCTGAACGCGTTCAAGGCCTATCGCCGCGTTGACCTGCCCTCGACCCGTGATCGCTGGGATGCGCAGATCCCGCAGGGGGCCGAGGGGTGGCGGCAGGAGTCCGTTCTGCAGGCGCTTGTCGCGGCATCGCTTGCCGATGATGCGCAGGCGGACCAGACCGATCCCCCCAGTTTCCGGGTGCCCAACGGCACTTTCGTCGATCTGTGGGAGGCGTTCAACGCCCGCGAACCCTACGATCCCGCAGGGTTGACCTGTCCGGTGATGCTGGTGCGGGGCGCGCAGGACCCGACATCGACCCGCAGCGATGCGCTGGCGCTGTTCGATCGGCTGGGGGCCGGGACGCGGCAATATGTGGAAATCGCCAATGGCACCCATTTCATCAATGCCGAGGCACAGGCGGAGCAACTGTTCACGGCGGTGCATGGTTTTCTGCGAAACCCGTAGCTTTGCGGCAGCCTTGCCTTTGAAATGCGCGGCTC
This sequence comes from uncultured Alphaproteobacteria bacterium, assembly GCA_963715835.1. Lineage (GTDB taxonomy): Bacteria > Pseudomonadota > Alphaproteobacteria > Rhodobacterales > Rhodobacteraceae > Seohaeicola. The sequence continues at coordinate 430,828 of CAVQSH010000002.1, forward strand.
CGGCGCCATTCATGCCCCATTCACGGCGTAGGACTATCCTTCGGATCGCCAGTTCCGGCGTCGGAGGGATCAGGGAAGATGCAGCACAGCCGCCGTCTTGTGCAGCCCGTCACGGGGCATGGCGCGCGCCAAGGGTTGCCCGGTGCGGATGCCTTGCGCCATGCGCGCCTGTTCGAGTTGTTGCGCCAGCAGGCGCTGGCCGAACGCGCCCTCGCGCGTCTTGATCAGCGCCGCCACGTCGCCGCAAGGATGCCGATCCCGTCGCCAGCCGTGCTGGCCGCGTCGCTTGGCGATCAGCCTTCGGTCTGATCGTCCTCGTCGCCCGCCTCGCGCTTGAAGCCCGTGGCCACGACGAATTTCTCGGAACTGTCGGCGCGTGACGCGGCGGGTTTGACGTTCACCACCTTCTTGAAGCGCAGTTTCAGCAGTTTCTGCAACTCGCCCTCGGCCCCGCCCGCCAGAACCTTGGCGACGAAAGTGCCGCCCTCTTCCAGCACGTCGAAGGCAAAATAGGCCGCCGCCTCGCACAGCGCGATGATGCGCAGGTGGTCTGTCTGCTTGTGCCCCGAGGCGGAGGCCGCCATGTCCGACATCACGACATCGGCGCGCCCGCCCAGCCATGTCTTGACCTTCTCGTCGGCGTCATCTTCCAGAAAATCAAGCTGGTGGATCTCGCAGCCCGCGATCGGCTCGACCTCCTGCAGGTCGATGCCGAGGATGCGTGCCCACGCGCTTGCCCTGTTTTTCCCCCAGCGCATTGACGCGCGGCACGGCCACCTGGCACCAGCCGCCGGGCGCGCAGCCCAGATCGACGACCCGTGCGCCGGGCACGAGGAAGCGGTACTTGTCGTCCAGTTCCAGGATCTTGTAGGCGGCGCGTCCGCGATAGCCGTCGGCCTTGGCGCGCTTGACGTAAGGGTCGTTCAACTGCCGCTGCAGCCACAGGGTCGAGCTGAGCTTGCGCCCGCGCGCGGTCTTGACCTTGACGGTCAGGTCGCGCTGGCCGCGCCCGGACGTGGCCTTGGCAGCGCCTGCGGGCTTGTTCTTGCCCGTTGTCTTGTCGCCCGGTGTCTTCTTCTTGTCGGTCATCGTCGCTCCGCAGGGGCGCATCCGGCCCGTTCATCTTGCTTCAAATACTCAAAATCCAGCCGTTGCGCCATGCGCGATCGTCATGGTGTCAGAACGGCCCGTCCTCAAGCACGCCGTCCGCGCTCATCTGGGCATAGAGCAGCCCTTCGCGCAGGCCGCGATCCGCCACCGACAGCCGGTCCGTCGGCCACAGGCGCAGCAGCGCCTGCAGGATCGCCGCGCCGGACATGATCAGCGCCTGCCGGTCCTGTCCGATGCGCGGATCGCGCCGCCGCCCCAGGGGGCCGAGTTCCAGGTAGTTGCGGATCACCTTGTCGATCTGGTCCGAGGTCATGCGCAGCCCGTCCACCTTGGTCCGGTCATAGCGTTTCAGGCCAAGATGGCTGGCCGCGACGGTGGTCACGGTGCCGGAGGTGCCGACGATCTGGAACCCCTCGCGCTTCTGTTCGTCCTTGTAGGGGGCGAATTCGGCGAGGTTTTCTTCGAAATACCAGCTCATCAGGGCAAAGCGGGCGGCGTCATCCTCGACATCGCTGAACTGGTCGCGCAGGGTCGCAACCCCCAGCGGCACCGAGATCCAGTCCACCACCTTGGCCGCCGGAAAGGGGCTTTCGGGCGGGTGAAAGCCGGCATGCAGCCGCATGATCGCGCGGGGCCGTTCGCGCGGGGCGACCTGCGACAGGTCGATCCAGACCAGTTCGGTCGACCCGCCGCCGATGTCCACGACCAGCAGCTGTTCGGTCTTGGTCGAGACCAGCGGCGCGCAGGAAATGACGGCGAGGCGCGCTTCTTCCTCGGTCTGGATGATTTCCAGCTCCAGCCCGGTTTCGCGCTTGATCTGCTGGATGAACTCGCCCGCGTTGCGGGCACGACGGCAGGCTTCGGTTGCGACCAGCCGCATCCGCTTGACCTTGTGGCGCTTCAGTTTCTGCTGGCAGATGCGCATGGCCTGCACGGTGCGCGCCATCGAGGCGCGGCTGAGCATGCCGGAGCTTTCCAGACCGGCGCCGAGTTGCACCGATTTGGAAAAGCTGTCGACCACATGGAACTGGTTGCCCTTGGGTTGGGCAATCAGCATGCGGCAACTGTTCGTACCCAGATCCAGCGCAGCATAGAGCTGCGTTGCATCGGGCGGTGTCGGCGCGGGGCTTTCGACCGGTTTCGGGAACGCGCCCGCACCTTCGGGACGCTTGGGCGTCATTGATACGCCCTCCATTTCGAGTTGCTCCCAAAGTAGTGAGAACAAGACCGGCGCGCAAGCGTCGCGCTTCGTTCAAGATGATGTTTAGGATTTTTCCGATCCCGCCCTGTGGCGCGGGTGGCTGCTTGCGGTGTAGAAGGTCCAAGGTCGCAAGGCGCGGCCCATCTGTCGAAAATCGCCCCTTTGTCGGACAAGAAGGGCAGTAGACAGGGCGAACCGAACAAGGGGAATCACGCAATGCCTGACGTCACCATCGTCTACTGGCGCGACATACCGGCCCAGGTCATCGTCGGCCGTGGCCGTGGCGGTGCGAAACGGCAACTGGCCGAGCGTTTCGAGCAGGCCATCGACCGGGCTGCGATGAAGACGGGTGCTGCGGGCACAGATGACTATCTGGCCGAGTGGCGCAAGGCAGACCCCTACACGGTCGAGGGTGACAACCCCTCGGATATCGCCGAGGCCGAAGCCGCAAGGCTCGAGGCCGCATATGATCAGGAGCGTATCAAGGCCCTGATCGCCAACGACGGATGGGCCGCTGCTGAATGAGCACGACACCGCCGCGCCTGTGGGAGGCCGCCATGGCTCTGTTGAATTTCCGCAAACGTGATGACAGCCACGCCTCGGGGACCGGTCCCGCGAATGCGCAGGTCGAGGCCTTTCTGCAAGGCTATTCGATCGAGGTGATGCCCCGCACCGCCGAGAAGGTCGAGGATTTCCGCGCCCTGCTGCCTGCTGGCACCCGCGTCTATATCGCCCATATCGAGGGCACACCGATCGAGGACATGGTCGCCACTGCCCGCCGTCTGGCGCGCGATGGCTATCCTGTCATGCCGCATTTCCCGGCGCGCATCATCAAGGACCGGGCCACGCTGGCCGACTGGATCGCGCGCTACAAGGGCGAGGCGGGTGTCGATCAGGCGCTGCTGCTGGGCGGTGGCGTGAGCACCCCGGCGGGGGATTTCGACAGCTCGATGCAGCTGATGGACACCGGCCTCTTCGACGGGTTCACCCGGCTGCATGTGGCGGGCCACCCCGAAGGCAACCGCGACATCGACACCGATGGCGGCGACCGCATCGTGATGGAGGCGCTGCGCTGGAAGCAGGCGTTTTCCGAGCGCACCGATGCCAAGATGGCGCTGGCGACGCAATTCGCCTTTGAGGCCAAGCCGATCATCGCCTGGGCCGACCGTTTGCGCGCCGCAGGGATCGAGATGCCCATCCATATCGGTATCGCGGGGCCTGCGAAATTGCAGACGCTGATCAAATTCGCCATTGCCTGCGGCGTCGGTCCCAGCCTGAAGGTGTTGCAGAAGCGTGCGATGGATGTGTCCAAGCTGCTGCTGCCCTATGAACCGACGGAGGTTCTGGCCGAACTGGCCGCGCACAAGGCCGCCAACCCGGATTTCAACATCGAACAGGTGCATTTCTTCCCGCTGGGCGGTATCTCCACCAATGCCAACTGGGCGATCCAGCATGGCGGGCGCTCCGGCGTGCCTGCTGCGCAGGCCGCCTCTCACTGAATGCAAGGATAAGCTGACCCATGACCCGCACGATCATCGAATCAAAGACCAAGACCGCAATCATCGGCTTTGATCAGCCTTTCTGCGTGATCGGCGAGCGTATCAACCCGACCGGGCGCAAGAAGCTGGCGGCGGAGCTTGAGGCGGGCGATTTCTCGACCGTGGAAAAGGACGCCATCGCGCAGGTCGCCGCCGGGGCCACGGTTCTGGATATCAATGCGGGTGTTGTCTACAACTCCAACCCCAACCCGAACGAGACCGAGCCGCCGCTCATGCGCAAGATGCTGGAGCTGGTGCAGGGGCTGGTCGATGTGCCGCTGTGCATCGACAGCTCGGTGCCCGCCGCACTTGAGGAGGGGCTGAAGGTCACCGAAGGCCGTCCGCTCCTGAACTCGGTCACCGGCGAGGAGGAGCGGCTGGAATTCGTGCTGCCGCTGGTCAAGAAATACAACGTGCCGGTGGTGGCGATTTCCAACGACGACACGGGCATTTCCGAAGACCCCGATGTGCGTTTCGAAGTGGCCAAGAAGATCGTGCAGCGCGCCGCCGATTTCGGGATTCCCGCCCATGACATCGTGGTCGATCCGCTGGTGATGCCGATCGGCGCGATGGGAACTGCGGGTTTGCAGGTCTTCGCCCTTGTGCGGCGGTTGCGCGAGGAACTGGGCGTGAACACGACCTGCGGCGCGTCCAACATCAGCTTCGGCCTGCCGAACCGTCACGGGATCAACAATGCCTTCCTGCCGATGGCGATCACCGCCGGCATGACCTCGGCGATCATGAACCCGATTTCGCTGCCGGTGCCCATGTCCAAGATCGAGGAAAAGAAGCTGGCGCTGGCCGAGGCGGGGATCATCGTGCCGGACGATATGGATCTGGAGCTGTTCTGCCAGTTGACGGGGCTTGGATCGACCAAGCCGCGCGCGGGGTCCGAGCTTGAGGCGATCCGGGCGGCCAATTTCCTGATGAACAACGACCCGTCGGGTGCAGAATGGATCCGCGCCAACCGTGCGCCTGCCGTGGAAGGCGATGGCAGCCGTGGCGGGCGCTCGGGTGGCGGACGTCGCCGCCGGGGCTGATGCCTGAGATTGAACGGAAAAAAGCCGCCCCGGATCGACCGGGGCGGCTTTTTCTATGGGGCGTCAGAGAAAGGCGAGGCTGATCTGCGGCACCAGCACGAAGAGCACAAGGGCCAGGAGGGTCACGGCAAAGAAGGGCAGTGACACGACGAAGACCGCGATCGGGCTGACCTTGGCGACATTGGCCGCGATATAGAGACCGATGCCGACGGGGGGCGAGAGCAGCCCGAGGATCAGGTTGATCGACACGACCACACCGAAATGGATCGGGTCGATGCCGTAGACCTCGGTCGCGATGGGCAAGAGGATCGGCACGACCATGATCAGGCCCGCGATGCCGTCGATCACCGTGCCTACCAGCAGCAGCATCACCAGAACCAGCAACAGGAAGGCCGTGGGTGTGGTTGCCACGGTCTCGATCCAGGCCGCCACGGTCTGGGGCACCTCGCCGAAGACCAGAACCCAGGAGAACACGCCCGCTGCGGCCACGAGGAACAGCACCAGCGCCGAGTTGATCCCGGTGCGCAGGAGGATCGCGCCGAAGTCCCCGATCTTCAGCGTCTTGGTGTAGAACAGGCCAAGCAGCGTGGCGCAGAGGGCCCCAAGGGCCGCGGCCTCGGTCGGGGAGCCGAAACCGCCCATGATCGTGCCGATGATGATCGCGGGGATCGCCAGCATCGGGGCTGCGTCGCGCAGCGCGATCAGGCGATTGGCCCAGCTGATGCTTTCGCCACGCGGGTAGTCGTGCCAGTAGCCCAGCACGGCGATGGTGCCGATGAACAAGCCTGTCAGGATGAGCCCCGGCAAGAGGCCGGCCAGCAGCATGTCCCGCACGGCCAGCTGCGCCAGAACGGCATAGACGACAAAGACGATGGAGGGCGGGATGATCGGTCCCAGAAGCCCGCCGAAGGCGGTGACGGCGGTCGAGAAGTCGCGCCGGTATCCGGCCTTTTCCATCTCGGGGACCATGACCTGCGTCATCATCGCGATCTGCGCGGTCGCCGAGCCCAGGATCGAGGCCACCATCATGTTGGCGATCAGGTTGATATAGGCCAGACCACCCTTGAGATTGCCGATGAAGACTGCCGCCAGCCGGATCAGGCGCTGGGTGATGCCGCTGCCGTTCATCAGCTCTCCGATCAGGATGAAAAGCGGAATAGCCAGCAGCCCGAAGTTGTTGAGCGCGCTGAAAAGCTGCAGCCCGTAGCTGTCGAGCAGGACGGAATTGCCGGAGGTCTGGATGAACACCAGCGCCGAGGCGCAGAGCACGATCCCGATGGGCAAGCCGACAAGGACCAGAAAGAAGAAGGCGAAGGCCGTCATTGTGCAACATCCATGGCCAGCCCGGCCGGATCGGCGGGGCGTGCGACAAGCCCGATATCCTCGCACAGGTTCGTCAGCGCATGGACCGTGATCGCCACCGCGAAAAAGGGGATGATCAGATAGAACATGTAGGCGGGCGCCCCCATGACGGGCGTGATGTCGGTGTAGATGAAATTGAATGTCGCCGCCTGGAAGGTGCCGATGTCAAACCCCGCCTTCACGATCTCGACCGGGTCGAACCACCGCAGGCAGAGGTAAAAGAGCGTGATCCCGAACGCGGCCGACAGCGCCGAGACGATCGTGCGCAGAACAAGACAGGCGCGGGGTGGCAGAAACTCGTGCAGCAGCAGAACCGCAGGGTCGATGCGGGCGCGCAACATCAGCGAGGCCCCAACAAAGCCGGACATGACCATGGCATAGACCCCGACTTCATCCGCCCATGCGATCGTGATCCCGACCATCCGCAACAGGACGTTCATGAGAACCGACAACGTGAGCGCCGCGATCAGCAGCTTGAGCAGAAGTCGCTCGACCGCGCTGAACCCGGCCGAGAGCTTGGACAAGGTCTTGGGGATCATAAGGAGCACTCTTTGCAAAAGGGTTCCGGCGAGAGGCGGGCCTGCCGCCGGAACCTTTGAATGATCAGAACGAGTCGCTCAGGGCGCGCAGACGCGCGACGTAGGGGGTCTTTTCTGCCCATTCCGCATCCCAGCGCGCGACGATGTCGCCGAAGAACTCCGGTCCGACATTCTCGGTGATGGTCAGGCCTTCGACGGCTTTCAGCCGCTCCAGCTTGCTGTCCTCTTCCGAGGCGAAGCGGTCGATCGTCTGGTCGCAATGCTTTTGCGCCGCTTCCTGAACGATGGTCTTGTCCTCATCCGACAGGGTCGCCCAGACCCGGCCCGAGACCAGCGCGACCATGCCGAACATCTGGTGGTTGGTTTCCAGCATGTTCTTGGCGTGGTCGAAATAGCCGAAGTTCAGGATCGATTCATGATCCATGTCGATGGCGTCGATCTGACCGTTGGCCAGCGCATCATAGACCTGCGTCAGGGGCATCGGGGCAGGGGCCGCGCCGAACATCTCGAAGAAGGTCTGGATGGGCGGTGCCGGCGTGATGCGGAAGCGCAGCCCGTTGAGGTCGGCGGCCGACCCGATGGGGTTCTTTGCCATGATCTGACGCATGCCCGTCATGGCATAGCACAGACCGACCGTGCCCGTTGCGGCGGGCAGGGCGTCGAGGATCTCGCGCGCTTCGTCCGAGCGCAGGATCTTGGCCGCATCGGCGATGTTGTCGACAAGGAACGGCGCATGCAGCGCGCCCAGATCGGGCACCCGCACCGTCAGCCCCGCCGTGGTCAGCCATGCCATGTCAAGCGCGCCGGTCTGCAACTGCTGCAGCATCGTCTCTTCGCTGCCAAGCTGTCCCGAGGGGAAGGCCGTGACGGACAGACGACCGTCGGACATTTCGCCCAGCGTGACGCCCATGGCGTCAACTTCCTGATTCCAGACATGGACCGCCGGCGTGATGAGGCCGACCCGGAAGTTCTTTTCCTGCGCCCAGAGCGTTCCGGGCATGGTAATCGCCATGGTGACGGCCATGGCAGTCGTGAATTTCAACATGTGTCTCTCCTGTTGGATGGTGCCTGAGGGCGGGCTTTCGCCAACTCCCAAGCGTCAGTTTCTTTTCTGTGGTCGTCTTTTTTTTGTTTGTGTAGAAACATCTTTGCGGTCTGCAATTCTGTCAAGGCCTAACATTGCCTTGCGCAACCGATTTGCCGGGGTGCACGGGCGGCTGATCGGATTTCGGGCGCTCTGCCGGACATGCAGGTGCATTTCACGCGCCTTGCACGGTGCTGTCGGTCGCGGCGGCGGCAAGCAGCCGTTTCACTTCCGATTGCCGCGATCGTGGCACAGGGACACAAAGCCCGTTGTCCATGACCAGTTGCACCCGGCCCGTTGCCGATTTCCCCAGATGCGAGGCATGGCGCAGGTTGACCCACCAGGAGCGGTGGATCTGCAGCCCGGCAAGCCCGCCCAGATCGTTGACGGCATCGCTCATGCGTAGCAACACGAGGGCGCTGCCCTTTGATGTGGTGACCTGCACATAGTGGTCCTGCGCCTGCAGCGCGATGATGTCACGACCGATCTCCGGGGGCAGGCGGGCGAACAAGTCGCTGGCTGTGGCAATGTCCGCGGGCTGAGGGGGATGGTCCGTGGAGCGCGCAAGCAGGCTCGCCAGTATGCTGATCCCGATCACCGGCGGGGCGACATAAGGGGCAAAGCCCCAGAAGCCCCTGCGCCGGCAACGCCATGCCGAAGGCGATGTTGCCCGCAGCCACCAGCGCCATCACAGGCACCACGCCGATCACACCGGCCAGACCGCCGATCAGGGCAGGTGGCCAATGCGCAGGGGCCAGCGCAAAGACGATCCGCGCAATGGCCCACATCATCAGCCATGACAGCACGCCGACCGCGCCCCAGTAGGCGATCCTCCCGGCGAGCCCCAGATTCTCGAGCGTGTAGAACGGTCCGGCGACCGCCACCAGCAGGATGATCCCCGCGATGGTCAGCCAGAGCTTTCGGTTGCGCAGATCCACGGCCATTTCGCGAAGCGCCAAATGGACTTCGGACAGGTTCACGCGAAATTCCTGAAGCTTCACGAAACGACCCTTCACCCCCGACGCCCCACTTTATAGCCCCTTCTTGCCAAGGAAACGCAACAACGACAAGCAAGGGATCACGATGGGAAGACCAATCGACGCCAGGGACCTCGTCAAGAGTTTCGGACCGGTCAGGGCAGTGCAGGGGCTGTCGCTGCATCTGGACCCGGCCGAGGCTCTGGGCCTGCTGGGTCCGAACGGGGCAGGAAAATCGACGACGCTTGCGATGCTGATGGGGCTGCGCGCACCGGACACTGGCGAGGTGCGCCTCTTCGGTCACAAGGCGGGCAGTGCCGCCGCGCGGGCGCAGATGGGTGTCACGCCGCAGGCGGCGGGGTTTCCGGATCAGCTGACCCCGCGCGAGGTGCTGACCTATGCCGCCGCCCGTCGCGGGGGCGGGATCGGCCTGGACGATGTGGTGGCCGCCTTCGGGCTTGCCCCCCTGATCGACCGCAGGATGGCAGGCTTCTCCGGCGGTGAGGTGCGGCGCGTGGCGCTGGCGCTGGCCTTTCTGGGCAGGCCGGGGCTGGTGTTTCTGGACGAACCCACAGCCGGGCTGGATCCGACCGCGCAGGAGGCGTTCCGGGCGACCGCCCGCGCCTATGTCGCCAAAGGTGGCGCGTTGATCCTGACCTCGCATCACTGGGACGAGATCGAGGCCGTCTGCGACAGGATCACCATGATCGACAAGGGACGTGCGGTGCTGGATGGCACCCTGCAGGATATCCGCGCGCGCATGCGGGGACGACAGATCGGTTTCGGTCTGCCACAGGATGTTGCGCCGCCGGATTGGCTGCGCGCGCAGCGCCAAGGGTCGCGCTGGCGCGTGGAAAGCGGGGACAGCGATGCCTGCCTGCGCCGGATGATGGCCGAAAACCTCGCCTTTCACGACCTGACGGTCGAACCGCTTGCCCTGAAAGACATCATCGCCCGGATCGGGCAGGAGGAACGCGCATGACCGCCCGTCATTTATTGGCCGAACTGACCCTGGTGCTGCGCATTCTGTTGCGACAGCCGGGATTCTGGGTGCCCACGGTGCTGTTTCCGGCCATGCTCTATGCCTTCTTTGGCGCAGGTCTGGCAGGCGATGGCCCCGGGGCGGGATATGCCATGGCCTCTTTCGCGGTATATGCTGTGCTGGGGGTCGGGTTCTACCAGTTCGGGGTGACGGTGGCGCAGGACCGGGCCGACCCGTTCATTCTGTGGCAGCGGCTGCTGCCCGGCTCGGCGCTGGCGCCGTGGGTGGCGCGGGTGGCGGCTGGCGTCGGGTTCTCGGCGCTGGCCATGGCGCTGGTCCTGCTGTTGGGCAAGGTGCTGGGCGGGGTGGTGCTGGCGGATGGTGCCGCATGGGTGCGGCTGGTCGGGATCACACTGCTGGCCGCGTTGCCTGCCACGCTGATGGGCACGGCGCTGGGATCGGTCGCCTCGGTGCGGGCCGCTGTGCCGCTGGCCAATCTGGTGTTCCTGCCGCTGGCCTATCTTGGCGGGTTGTGGATGCCGCCGCATCTTTTGCCTGCCGCAGTGGGTGCGATCTCGGTCTGGACCCCCACGCGCGCCATGGGGGAACTGGCCTGGGCGGCGCTTGACGGTCGCGCGCTGCCGGGGTGGTATCTTGGGGTGCTGGCGGCGTGGACGCTTGCAGCGACCGGTGTCACATGGCTGGCGCAGGCGCGCCATCGCAGGGCGGTTTTCGGCTGATCCTGCGGAGGTTCAACACGCGGCGTTGCGCGCGGTCTGTCGGGGTGCGGCGCCGTATTTTCCCGGCGGAAAGCCCCGGCGCATGACCAACAGGCCGGGCCACCTGACGTGCGGGGCGGCACTATCGTTGCAACAAGGGGAAAGTGGCGGAGAGACAGGGATTCGAACCCTGGGTCGGCTTGCACCGACAACGGTTTTCGAGACCGCCGCATTCGACCACTCTGCCACCTCTCCGTGGGGGTCTGGTGGGTGCGTTTAATCCGTTGGGCTGCGGGTGGCAAGAGGGCTTTTGGTGAATTTCTTGCACATTTCCAGCGCGCTCCTGTAGGCGCGCTGCGCCGTGTCATGCGGCTGTGAAAGGGATCACCGGCTTTTGCATTGTCAGCGGGGACAAATGGCTTAGGCTTGCCGCCAAGGACCGCGATAGCCATATGCCAATCTTGAATGACCCGGACACCCGTGTCCGCAGTTGCCCCGGCGAAGGAGAGTTGCCTCATGATCTTGAATGCCTCGCAAATGCCCGGCCTGAGCCTTGCCGCCATGACGCTGTCGCGGATGGGGCGCGCTCTTGCGGTTGCGGTGGCGCTGGCCGTTCCTGCCGTCGCACCACCGGCGCAGGCGCAGACGCAGGATACCGATCGCCTGAAGGCTTTTCTGAGCGTCACAGGGTTCGATGCGGCGCTTGATTCCATTGCCCTGTCGGCAGGGGATGCGCCGCTGATGCTGGGGCGCACCCCGACGGATTTCGGTGCCGACTGGACCCGCACCGTGGCCGAGGTGTTCGACCAGGCGGTGATGCGCGACATGGCGCTGGGTATTCTTGACCGCGCGCTGACGGATGATTTGCTGACCCATGCGGTGGAATTCTACGCCTCGGATCTTGGCCAGCGTCTGGTCGCGGTCGAGAATGCGTCCCATCTGTCGGATGATGGCGACACACCGCGCGAGGAGGGCGAGAAGATCATCGCCGACCTGCTGCGCGAGGGCGCGCCGCGTCTGGCGATCCTGCAACGCATGGGGCCAGCCATTGATCCCAAGGACAGCGCGGTGCGGGCGGTCGAGGAGATCCAGATCCGGTTTCTGCTGAGTGCTTCCGCCGCCGGGGTGGTGGCCATGGAGCTGGACGAGGCGACGCTGCGCACCCTGATGGAAGATCAGCGGGCCGGCTTGCGTCAGACGATGCAACAGGCGGCTCTGGCGCAGGCGGCCTATGTCTATCGCGACTTCACCGATGCCGAACTTGAGACCTATGTGGAGGCGCTGGAGCATCCCGATATGCAGCGGGTCTATGAGTTGATGAACGCCATCCAGTACGAGATCATGGCCAACCGGTTCGAGGTTCTGGCCGCACGCATGGCTGACCTGCATCCCGGCGAGGAGTTGTGACATGAGCCGCTCTGCCTTGTGGTGCCGCAGGTTTTCCACGTCGGTCTGGACCTTGACCCTGATGCTGGTGCTGATGCTGGCGCCGGGTGCAGGGCCAGCGCGGGCGGATCAGGCCGCGCAGGACAAGCAGGTGAGCACCCTGATGGAGGTGATGGGTCTGGACGAGATCATCGCCATCATGCGCGAGGAAGGTCTTGCCTACGGCTCCGAACTGGGCACCGAAATGCTGTCGGGTGGCGGCGGCGCGGCCTGGGATATGCTGGTGGACCGCATCTATGACGTGGACAAGATGGCCGCGCTGGTCGAGCAGCGTTTCATCGCTTCTTTCGGACAGGCGGACCCCGCGCCCCTGATCGCCTTCTTCGAGGGCGGGACCGGTGGACAGATCGTGGAACTGGAGATTGCGGCCCGCCGCGCGTTCATGGATGCCGAAGTCGAGGAGACTGCGCGCGAGGCCTTCCGTCAGGTCGAAGGGGCGCTTGCCGCCGACAGCCCGCGCAATATCGACCCGCATCTGTCCGCGATCGAGGCCTATGTCGAGGCGAACGATCTGATCGGCTTCAACGTGATGGGGGCGATGAACGCCAATATGCTGTTCTATCGCGGCCTGATCGACGGGGGCGCGCTGGAGATGTCGGAGGCCGATATCGTGTCGGATGTCTGGGCGCAGGAGGATGACACCCGCGCCGAGACACGGGAGTGGATCTATGCCTTCCTGATGCTGGCCTATGAGCCGCTCGAACCCGCGCAGATCAACGCCTATGCGGATCTGTCGCTGACCCCCTCGGGGCGCGCGATGAACCGGGCCCTGTTCGATGCTTTCGACCACATGTATGGCGAGTTGTCGCGTGCGCTGGGGGTTGCGGTTGCGGGTCAGATGCTGGGCGAGGAGTTGTAAACGGGCAGGGGCAGGAAACCTCCTGTTGCGTCCCGGATCGGTCTTGACTTCCTGCGCGATGCGCCGCATAAGCCCGCATCTCGGAAAGGGCGATCCGCTCTTGCCGTGCATATCATTCAACATCGCCCGCAAGGGCGCGCTGTTCGAGGTGGCTTCGGATCCTGCCCGCAAGGTGACAAGATCCTGCCGAAACGCCCTCACGGGGACCACAGGACGCGGCAACAAAGGGAAAGACATATGTTCGCGGTTCTGAAAACCGGCGGCAAACAGTACAAAGTCCAGGCCGGCGATACGCTGCGCGTGGAAAAACTGGTCGCCGACGCAGGTGAGACTGTTCAATTCAACGAAGTGCTGATGCTGGGCGGTGACACCACCGTTCTGGGCGCGCCGATGGTGGCTGGTGCTGCCGTGCAGGCCGAAGTGATCGACCAGATCAAAGGCGAGAAGGTCATCAACTTCGTCAAGCGTCGCCGTAAGCATGGCTCGCAGCGCACCAAGGGTCACCGTCAGAAGCTGACGCTGGTCCGGATCACCGAGATCCTGGCATCGGGCGCCGAGAAGACCGGCGTCAAGGCCGCAACCGGCACGGCCCCCAAGGTCGCCGTCGAGGCTGCTGCCGCTCCGGCTGCCAAGCCCGCGAAGGCCAAGGCGAAAGCCGCACCCGCCGCCGCAGGCGAGACCGCCGCGAAACCGAAACGCGCCGCCAAAAAAGCGGCCGAGACCAAGGAGTAATCCCCCATGGCACACAAGAAAGCAGGCGGTTCCTCCCGCAACGGTCGCGACTTTGACGGTCGCCGTCTTGGCGTAAAGCTGTACGGCGGTCAGGCCGCGATCCCCGGCAACATCATCGTGCGCCAGCGCGGCACCAAGTGGTGGCCGGGCGAGGGCGTGGGTCTGGGTCGTGACCACACGATTTTCGCCACGGTCGAGGGCAAGGTGACCTTCCACAAGGGCCTCAAGGGCCGCACCTTCATTTCGGTCCTGCCGGTGGCGGAGGCCGCTGAGTAAGCCGTCCTTCAGGTGACACACATGAGGGGATCGGCGAAAAGGCCGGTCCCCTTTTGCTTTTTCCGGACTTGGCCCTTGGCTGGAGCAGCCGGATACCGGTTCCGGCCCCGATCTGTTCACATAACCGCCATGCTGCGGTGTCACAGAGAGGCGTTCGGTCAAGTGACGTGATCTGCCGCCGTATCCGGGGAGGGGGCTGCGGCAGATGTAACGAGTGGACAAACAGGCGCGCCACAGGGATCGCCAGAGACTGTTCAGCCAGATCAGAGTCGGAGGAGACGACGGATGAAGATCGACCCCATACTTGCCCAACCGGTGATCGCAACCGAACGGTTCGACCTGCGCCCGCTGCGGCTGTCGGACAAGGGCCTGATCGAGATGCATGGGGCAGACCGGCGCGTCGCGATGAATACGCGGTCGATTCCGCATCCTCTGCCGCCCGGCGCGACCGAGGCCTATGTGGCCCGCGCCCTCTCTCCGTCCCGGACCGAGGATATCTGGGCGATGGATGGCACGGCGCATGGGGGGCCTGAGGTGATGGGTGTCATCAGCCTGTCGCGGATGGATCGCAACCAGTCCGAAGTCGCCTATTGGGTGGCGCCGGCCTATTGGAATTCGGGCGTGGCCTCGGCTGCGGTCTCGGCGCTGGTGGCCGCCAATCCGCAGTCCTGCCGGACGATGTTCGCGCAGGTGTTCCAGGACAACGCGGCCTCGGCGCGGGTTCTCACCAATTGCGGTTTCGAGTATCTGGGCGATGCCGAGACCTTTTCGGTCGCGCGTGGTGCGAAAATCGCCACATGGACCTATAGTCGAAAACTGGATTGAGCAGGGCAGGGCCTTTGCGATAGGGGAAGACCATGAAGTTTCTTGATCTCGCAAAGGTCTATATCCGGTCCGGTTCGGGCGGCGGCGGAGCAGTCAGCTTCCGGCGCGAGAAGTTCATCGAATTCGGCGGTCCCGATGGCGGCGACGGTGGCTCGGGCGGCTCGGTCTGGGTCGAGGCCGTGGACGGTCTGAACACGCTGATCGACTTCCGCTACCAGCAGCATTTCTTCGCCCAGAACGGCCAGCATGGCATGGGCCGTCAGCGCACCGGCAAGGATGGTGACGACATCGTGCTGCGTGTGCCTGTCGGCACCGAGATCCTCGACGAGGACGAGGAAACCGTTCTGGCCGACATGACCGAACTGGGCCAGCGCGTGCTGCTGGCCAAGGGTGGCAATGGCGGCTGGGGCAACCTGCATTTCAAGACATCGACCAATCAGGCCCCGCGCCGTGCCAATCCGGGGCAGGAAGGCGTCGAGCGGACGCTGTGGCTGCGCCTGAAGCTGATCGCGGATGCCGGGCTTCTGGGGATGCCCAATGCGGGCAAGTCCACCTTTCTGGCGGCCGTGTCCAACGCGCGGCCCAAGATTGCGGATTATCCCTTCACCACGCTGCATCCCAACCTCGGGGTCGTGGGAATCGACAATGCCGAATTCGTCATGGCCGATATCCCCGGCCTGATCGCGGGCGCCTCCGAAGGGCGCGGGCTGGGGGATCGTTTCCTCGGCCATGTGGAACGCTGTGCGGTGCTGTTGCATCTGGTGGATGGCACATCGCCGACGCTTGACGAGGATTACCGAGCCATCATCACCGAGCTTGAGCTTTACGGTGGCGATCTGGCCGACAAGCCGCGTGTCACCGCGCTGAACAAGATCGACGCGCTGGATGACGAGGAACGCGCCGAGGCGCGTGCCCGGCTGGAGGCCGAGGTGGGTGGCCCTGTGCTGATGCTCTCGGGCGTGACCGGCGAAGGCGTGCCCGAGGTGCTGCGCGCCGTGCGGTCCCAGATCACGGCGGACCGGCTGCGCCAGAAGCAGGCCGATGCGGACGAGGATCAGCCGTGGCGTCCCTGACCGATCGTGTGGCCGCACAGCCTCTGCGCCTGACTGCCGCGCGCCGGGTCGTCGTCAAGATCGGCTCGGCCTTGCTGGTTGACCGCAAGACGGGTCTTCTGCGGCAGAACTGGCTGGCGGGACTGGCACAGGATGTGGTCTGGCTGAAATCGCTGGGCAAGGATGTGGTGCTTGTCTCTTCCGGCTCCATCGCGCTGGGGCGTGGGGTGCTGGGGTTGCCCGCGACCACGCTGGCGCTGGAACAGTCGCAGGCCGCCGCTGCGGTCGGGCAGATCCGGCTGGCCCGCGCCTATGAGGAGGTGCTGGCCCCCCATGGGATCACCACCGGACAGGTGCTGGTCACGCTGGAAGACAGCACGGATCGCCGCCGCTACCTCAATTCCCGCGCCACGATGGAGATGCTGATCGGTCTGGGCGTGGTGCCCATCGTGAACGAGAACGATACCGTCGCCACGGACGAGATCCGCTATGGCGACAATGACCGTCTGGCCGCGCAGGTCGCCGTGACCGTGGGGGCGGATCAGCTGATCCTGTTGTCCGATGTGGACGGGTTCTATTCGGCCAATCCGCAGCAGGACCCTGACGCCGAATACTTCCCCTTGATCGACCGCATCACCCCGCAGATCGAGGCGATGGCGGGCGATGCGGGATCGGGCCTGTCCAAGGGCGGGATGAAGACCAAGCTCATGGCCGCCAAGACCGCCACGGCTGCCGGTTGCGCCATGGCCATCACCGAAGGCTCGGTCCTGCGGCCGTTGCAGGCGCTGGCACAGGGCGCGCGCGCCACATGGTTCACGGCGCAGGATGACCCGCAAGCCGCGCGCAAACGCTGGATCGCGGCGATGAAGCCGCGTGGCGAGGTGACGCTCGATGCAGGCGCCGTGCGTGCTCTGGACAGCGGCAAGAGCCTGCTGCCTGCGGGGGTCATCGCCACGACGGGCAGTTACGGGCGGGGGGATCCGGTGGCGATCCTCGGTCCCGACGGGGCCTCGCTGGGGCAGGGCCTGATCCGCTATACGGCAGCGGAAACCGCCCAGATCCTTGGCCATCGCAGCGACGAGATCGAGGCGCTGCTGGGCTATCCGGGTCGCGCCGCGCTGATCCACCGGGATGACATGGCGCTCTGATCCCATGTTTCTTCTTGCCGAAAATATCCCCGCCGGAGGCATCCGGCCCTGCCGCGAAAGACTGCCTGATGACGCAAAGCCCTGACCTTTCCGCCCAGATGGACAATATCGGACGCCGCGCCCGTGCGGCTGCGGCCGATCTGGCCTTTGCTCCGGCTGCGGCCAAGACACGGGCTTTGAACGCGGCGGCGGACGCGATCGAGGCACAAAGCGATGCGATCATTGCCGCGAATGCGCGTGATCTGGAGTATGGGCGCGACAAAGGCCTCAGCCCCGCGATGATGGACCGGCTGATGCTGGACGCGGCGCGCGTCGCCTCGATCGCGGCCGGGTTGCGCGCGGTTGCAGACCAGGACGATCCCGTGGGCCGCGTGCTGGCCGAATGGGACCGGCCCAACGGGCTGCACATCCGGCGTGTTGCCACGCCTTTGGGCGTGATCGGCGTGATCTATGAAAGCCGTCCCAATGTGACGGCGGATGCCGGGGCGCTGTGCCTGAAGGCGGGCAATGCGGTGATCCTGCGGGGCGGTTCGGAGAGCTTTCATTCCTCGGGCGCGATCCATGCCTGTCTGGTGGAAGGCTTGCGCGTCGCGGGCCTGCCGGAGGATGCGATCCAGCTGGTTCCGACCCGCGACCGCGAGGCCGTCAGCGCGATGCTGCGGATGACCGACTGGATCGACGTGATCGTGCCGCGTGGCGGCAAGGGGCTGGTGGGGCTGGTGCAGCGCGAGGCGCGGGTGCCGGTCTTTGCCCATCTGGAAGGGATCGTGCATATCTATGTGGACGCCAAGGCCGACCCCGAACTGGCGCGCCGCGTGGTCATCAACGCAAAGACCCGCCGCACGGGCATCTGCGGAGCGGCCGAGTGCCTGTTGATCCACCGCGATATCGCGGCCTCGCTGGGTGCCGAGCTTGTCCGCGATCTGATCGCCGCCGGGGTCGAGGTGCGCGTGGACGCGGCCTTGCAGCACATACCCGGAACCGTGCCCGCCACGGCGGATGACTGGGGTCGCGAGTATCTGGACAGCATCATCGCCGCGCGGGTGGTGGATGATCTGGACGCGGCCATTGCCCATATCCGGCAGTATGGATCGAACCACACCGATTGCATCCTGACCGAAGACCCCGCTGCCGTCGCGCGTTTCTTCGAGCGGCTGGACAGCGCGATCCTGATGCACAATTCCTCGACCCAGTTCGCGGATGGGAGCGAGTTCGGCATGGGCGCCGAGATCGGCATCGCAACCGGCAAGCTGCATGCACGCGGTCCGGTCGGGGCGGAACAGTTGACCAGTTTCAAGTATCTGGTGACCAGCGCGGGTGCCGTGCGCGGCTGAGGCGGCTGCTCAGAAGCGCATCAGGATATCGTTTTCCGTGATGCGCAGGCTGATGCTGCGGCCCGCCTCGTCCAGCAAGACGGGCAGAAGGGCGAATTGCACCTCGGCCGGGCTCACGTCGACCGCGTTGCCGGTGCCGTCCAGACCGGCCCAGAGTTCGGGTGTCTGGCGCAGCTTGTCGGCGGCCCCGCTGATCGCCCACAGCCCGCCCTCGCGTGTCAGGGTGATGCGCCCGCCATAGGGCATCGCGGTTTCGAAACATTGCATGGCAAGGAAGGCCAGCCGCACTTCGGTGCGGGGCAGGTCTTCCAGCGGCCCCCAGTGGAAGCTGACCCGCGCGCCCTGCGCCACGGCCTTGAGGATACTGACCACTTCGGCCCGGCCCATCGTCTGGCTCTCCGAGGCCATGCCATAGGCGACGCGGAAAAAGCGGATGCGCGCGTTTGCATTCTCGACCGAATCCGAAATCAGCGATACTTCCGGTGTCAGCGCGGCACCCGACATCTGC
Source organism: uncultured Alphaproteobacteria bacterium (assembly GCA_963715835.1). Classification (GTDB taxonomy): domain Bacteria; phylum Pseudomonadota; class Alphaproteobacteria; order Rhodobacterales; family Rhodobacteraceae; genus Seohaeicola. The sequence continues at coordinate 449,560 of CAVQSH010000002.1, forward strand.
ATCAGTTCCAGCCCGTTGGTGATCGCGCCGATGGGGCTGATCAGATCGTGGCAGATACGCGAGCCTATCAAAGCGGCCAGATTATTCGTACTGTGGCGCAACAAGGTCTCCGATGCGAGGTGAGGACATGACGGACATGAATGCAATTCTGGAACCGGGCATGTTCGTGCGCCATCCGGACCAGCCGGATTGGGGGCTGGGGCAGGTGCAATCCAACATAGGGGGCAGGATCACCGTGAATTTTCCCGAGGCAGGCAAGGTGGTCATAGACGGCTCCCGCGTGTTCCTCATGCCTGTCTTTGATCCCCCAAACTAGTTAACAAAAGGTTACGACGGGTCGTCTTTTGCGCCTTCGCGCGCGGTCGGGATCCGTTCGGTGGTATTTTGTCAGAAGTCTCAGGCGGTTGCCATGTGCTGAGCCATTTTCTAGAAACGAACAAATGTCCCCGGCGGATACCGCAGAATGACCAAAGCCTTGCCGCAGTTTGTCGTCCGTCTGGCCCGTTCCGAGGGCGATCTGCGCGCGGCGCAGCGCCTGCGCTATGCGGTCTTCGTGCGAGGAACTGGGTGGCGGTGGCGCGATGGTCGATCACGCCAGCCGTCTGGAGCAGGACCGTTTCGATCCTTTTTTCGATCATCTGCTGCTGCTGGACGAGGCGCGCGCGCCAGATGACCGCGTGGTGGGCGTCTACCGTCTGCTGAGGGCGGATCAGGCGGCCCGGGCGGGGCAGTTCTATTCCGAGGATGAGTATGACCTGTCCGTTCTGAAGGCCAGCGGGCGGCCCTTGCTGGAACTGGGGCGGTCCTGCCTGCACCCCGACTACCGGGGCGGGATGGGGATGTATCACCTCTGGCACGCGCTGGCCGCCTATGTCGAGGCGCATGGGATCGAGATCCTGTTCGGCGTCGCCAGTTTCCACGGCACCGATCCCGCGGCATTGGCGGAACCGCTGTCCTTGCTGCACCATCGCCATCTGGCGCCGGATGACCTGCGGGTGATCGCGCGGCCCGAGGGTTTTGCCGCGATGGACAGGATCGCTGCGGCCCATCTGGATCGCAAGGCGGCGATGCTGGCGGTGCCCGCGCTGATCAAGGCCTATCTGCGGCTGGGTGGTTTCGTGGGGCAGGGTGCCTTTGTGGACCGCGCCTTCAACACCACCGATGTCTGTCTGATTCTGGATGTGGCGCGGATGAACGCCAGCCAGCGTGCCATTTATACCCGTCCCGTTCATCCCGGATCGGCACGCGCATGACCGGGGTCTGGGTCCCACCGCCGGAACCTCCCATCGCGCCGCTGACCGCCGGTGGCTGGTTCAGGTGTGTGCTGCGCGGCGCGATCCTGGGCGGTATCGTCTTTGGCGGGCTGGGGTTGATGCTGCTTCTGCGGCTGATCGAGCGACCGCTGTTCGGGCTGCACCGGCCTGTCACGCCCTATCTGACGCAGGGTGTGTGCCGCGTGGCCTTTGTCATCCTCGGCATGGGCTATGTCACACGTGGCCGTCGCATGGAGGAGCGGGGCGCGGTCGTGGCCAATCATGTCTCATGGCTGGATATCTTTGCGCTGAATGCGCGCAAGCGGATCTATTTCGTGTCGAAATCCGAAGTGGCGGGCTGGCCCGGCATCGGCTGGCTGGCGCGGGCCACGGGGACGGTCTTCATCAACCGTGATCCGCGCGATGCGCGCCGCCAGCAGGAGCTGTTCGAGGCGCGGCTTCTGGCCGGACACAAGCTGCTGTTCTTTCCCGAGGGCACGTCCACCGATGGCACGCTGGTCCTGCCCTTCAAATCGACGCTGTTTCAGGCGTTTTTCTCGGATGAGCTGCGACATCGCACATGGATCCAGCCGGTGACGCTGATCTACCGCGCCCCTGAGGGCGAGGATGCGCGGTTCTATGGCTGGTGGGGCGACATGGGTTTTGGTCCGCATCTGGTCAAGGTGCTGTCCGCCCGGCGCAATGGCGCGGTCGAGGTGATCTATCACGCACCCGTCCGCGTCGATGCCTTCCCGAACCGCAAGTCACTGGCCGCCCATGTCGAGACGGTGGTGCGCGCGGGGCTGCTGCATGGTGCTGCGCAGGTCTGAGGTCAGATCTGCATGGCGCGGGTCAGGCGGGCCAGCGCGGCCAGAGGATCGGCGGCAGACCAGATTTCGTCGCCCATGGCGATGAAATCGGTGATGGGCGCAAGCGTGCGGATCAGATCCTCGGTCAGCGCGCCTTCGGCCACCACGGGGACTTCGATGATCTCGGACCACCACTCGAAAATCTCGAGCTCGGCGCGGCTGCCGTCACCCAGAGGGCTGCTCGCCGACAGGACCGAAGCTGATGTAATCGGCACCGGCCTCGCCTGCGGTCATGCCCTCGTGGCGCTGGATGCCGCAGAAGGCACCGATGATCGCGTCGGGGCCCAGGTCCTTGCGCACCTTGCGGACCGACCGCGCGCCGTCTGTCAGATGCACACCGTCCAGCCCAAGCCGTTCCACCATCAGGATATGGCTTTCGATCACCAGCGCCACGTCGCGCGCATGGGTCACTTCGCGCAGGGCATCGGCGGCACGGGCGACGTTGTCCTCGTCCTTGCTCGCCAGGGCCAGCCGCACGCAGGCCACGGCCTGCGCGTCCAGAACGCGGGCCAGCAGGTCGGGAAACACCTCCAGATCGAAGGTCGGCGGGGTGATCAGGTAAAGTTGCGGCTGCTGCGGGGCGTCAGGCGTTTCGGCCATGCTGGTCGGGCTCCTTGAATGTCATGGCGGTGTCATACCGGGGATTTCCGGGTTTGACCATCGCGCAGGTGGCCCCATAACCGCTTGGAAACGGCGGCGCGCTGGCGTATCACGCGCCAGCCCTTGCGGAGACACCCATGCCCAGCACGACCCCCCAACCAGCCTTTGTCCTTGTCCGCCCGCAGATGGGTGAAAACATCGGGGCCGCGGCCCGTGCGATGTGGAACTTCGGACTGGACCGGATGCATGTCGTGGGGCCGCGCGATGGCTGGCCCAACAGCCGGGCCGTGGCCATGGCCAGCGGGGCCGGCCGCCTGCTGGACGAGGCGATGCTGCATGAGGATCTGCCCTCGGCCCTGTCGGGGATGACGTTTACCTTTGCCACCACGGCGCGTGCGCGCGGGTTGACCAAGCCGGTCTACAGCCCCGAAAAGGCGATGGAACTGGCCGCAGGCATGATCGCACGCGGGGAAAAGGTGGCGGTGCTGTTCGGGCCGGAACGCGCGGGGCTTGAGAACGAGGATGTGGCGCAGGCCAATGCCATCATCTCGGTCCCTGTGAACCCTGAGTTTCCCAGTCTGAACCTTGCGCAATGCGTGCTGCTGACCGCCTATGAATGGCGTCGCCAGACCGAACAGGTGCAGCATGAAACCGTCGAGATGGGGCGCACCGACTGGGCCAATGGCACCGAGGTCGAGGCGTTGGCGCGGCACTATGAGGAGCGGCTTGCCGAGGCCGGGTTCTTCTTTCCCGAGACCAAGGCCGACAGCATGAAGATGAACCTGCGCAATCTGTGGAGCCGGATGCGCCTGACCCGTGCCGATGTGCAGATGCTGCATGGTATCCTGCGTCAAATGGTGCGCTGGAAAGAGAGGGGTCAGGTTCTGGACGATCCCTCGGACAAGCCCTAGGTTCGGCACCGACAGGAGACGACAATGACCAAGAAACGCGCGATTTTCGAAGAGGTTGCCACCGGGGTCGAGACCAGACCCGCGCCACAGGGCGGGCTGATCGACAAGGGCACGACAGGGGCACGCGGGGCGATCCGCATCTGGCTGATGGTTCTGTTCGCGATGGTCATGGTGATGATCGCCGTGGGCGGTCTGACCCGATTGACCGACAGCGGCTTGAGCATCACCGAATGGCGTCCGCTGACAGGGGCCATCCCGCCGTTGAATCAGGCGGATTGGGAGGCGGAATTCGCCAAGTATCAGCAGATCCCGCAGTTCCAGATCCAGAACCGCTGGATGGAGCTGGATGATTTCAAGTTCATCTACTGGTGGGAATGGGGCCACCGGCAATTGGGCCGGGTGATCGGTCTGGTCTGGGGGCTGGGTTTCCTTGGCTTCCTGCTGGCGCGCAAGATCCCGGCAGGCTGGACGCCGCGCCTGTTGTTCATCGGGGGGCTTGGCGGATTGCAGGGTTTCATCGGCTGGTGGATGGTGGCCTCGGGTCTGACGGGCAGCATGACCAGCGTGGCAAGCTACCGTCTGGCCACCCATCTGGGGCTGGCCTTCGTGATCCTTGGCTTCATCGCGTGGTTCGTATTCCAGCTGGGCCGGTCCGAGCGCGATCTGTTGCAGGCGCGTCGCGCCAAGGAGGACAAGCTCTTCGGTCTGTCCACCGGGTTGATGCATTTCGCCTTTCTGCAGATCATTCTGGGCGCATTGGTCGCCGGGATCGACGCGGGCCGGTCCTATACCGACTGGCCGCTGATGGGCGGGCAGATCATCCCGCCCAACCCTTTCATGATCGAGCCGCTGTGGAAGAACTTCTTCGAGAACCCCGGTCTGGTGCAGTTCATTCACCGGGTCAGCGGATATCTCCTGTTGGCCTTTGGCGTCGTGGTCTGGCTGCGCGGGCGCAAGAGCGCACATGAAACGACACGGGGCGCGTTCAATCTGGTCTTTGCCACGCTTGTCGCACAGGTCGTGCTGGGGATCGTCACGGTCATGACAGGCGCGATCTGGGAGATCGCCATCGCGCATCAGGTGCTGGCGGTGATCCTGTGGGTGCTGATCCTGCGGGCGCGTTATCTGACCGCCTATCCCATCACCACCTCGATCCGGGGGGCACGCGCATGAGCGATATGGGCATGAGCAACGCCGCCGGGGCCTATGACGCGCTGATGGCGCATCAGCGGCAGACCTTTGCGCTGGGGCAGGTCGCCGGGCGTCTGGGGTGGGATCAGGAAACGATGATGCCACGGGGCGCCGCCGACCAGCGGTCCGAGGAGATGGCGGCGATGGAAGCCGTGCTGCATGCGCGGCGCACCGATCCGCGTGTCGGTGACTGGCTGGCTGCGATCGACGAAAACACGCTGGATGCGGTGGGGCGTGCGCAGTTGCGCCATATCCGGCGCAGCCATGAGCGCGCCCGCAAACTGCCTGCGGCGCTGGCCGAGGAACTGGCCCGCGTGACCAGCCGCGCGCAGGGCCAATGGGCCGAGGCGCGCGCCGCCGAGGATGTGGCCGCCTTCCTGCCGGTCTTGGCGCGCATCGTCGCGTTGAAGCGCGAGGAAGCCGCGGCGCTGGCCGATGGCGGCGATCCCTATGATGCGCTGCTGGACGACTATGAGCCGGAGGCCAAGGCCTCCGATCTGGAGGCGATGTTCACGGCGCTGCGCGGCCCGCTTGTCGAGTTGCGCGCGGCCTGCCTGTCGCGCCCTGCGCCCAAGGGGCTGGAGGGGCGTTTCGACGAGGCGGCGCAGATGCAGTTGACGCATCTTCTGGCGCGGACCTTCGGCTATGATTTCAACATCGGGCGGCTGGACAAGGCGGTGCATCCGTTTTCCAGCGGGTCGGGGCGCGATGTGCGGATCACCACGCGCACCAATCCCGAAGACCCGTTCAACTGCTTCTATTCCACCATCCATGAGGTCGGTCATGCCTGTTATGAACAGGGGATCGACCCGTCCTATGCCCTGACGCCTTTGGGGCAGGGTGTGTCCATGGGGGTGCATGAAAGCCAGAGCCGCATCTATGAAAACCAGATCGGCCGCAGCCGTGCTTTCACCGGCTGGCTGTTCGGGCAGATGCGGGATGCTTTTGGCGATTTCGGGATTGCGGACGCGGAGGCGTTCTACGCTGCCGTGAACCGGCTGCAGAACGGTTTCATCCGGACCGAGGCGGATGAGGTTCAGTATAACCTGCATGTCATGCTGCGTTTCGATCTGGAACGGGCGCTGATCGCGGGCGATCTGGCCGTGGCCGATCTGGAAGCCGCGTGGAACGACCGCTTTCTGGCCGATTTCGGCTTTGCCGTGGACAAGCCTTCGAACGGCTGTTTGCAGGATGTGCACTGGTCCGTCGGCTTGTTCGGGTATTTTCCGACCTACAGTCTGGGCAATGTCTATGCCGGTTGTCTGCATCAGGCCATGCGTGCGGCGCTGCCCGGTCTGGACGCGCAACTGGCGGAAGGCAACACGTCCGGCGCGACTGGCTGGCTGCGCGAGAGCGTGCAGCGGCACGGCGGGCTTTATACGCCGCGCGAGGTGATTGCGCAGGCCGCAGGGATGGAGCCGTCAGAGGCCCCGCTGCTGGCCTATCTCAAGGACAAGTTCGGCACCCTTTACGACCTGTGACGCAAGGCTTTTAACGGCGAAAGGGGGGCTGTCTGCCCCCCTTCCAAACCCTGCGGGTTTGACCCCCTGAGGATATTTCACGCAAGAAGAAACCGGGATCACTCCTCTCCGGGTTCGACCTCTTCGTCGCCCTGATCGGCGATGCGGGCGACCGAGACCACGATCTCGCCTGTGCCGGTGTTGAACACCTTGACCCCACCAGCAGAGCGCGAGCGGAAGGAGATGCCGTCCACGGGCACCCGGATCGACTGACCCTTGGAGGTGGCGAGCATCACCTGATCGTCCATTTCGACCGGGAAGGAGGCGACAAGCGCGCCGCCGCGCATCGCCTTGTCCATGGCCGTCACACCCATGCCGCCACGTCCGCGCACCGGATAGTCATGGCTGGACGAGAGCTTGCCCGAGCCATTGGCGGTGATCGTGAGGATCAGGTTTTCCGCCGCTGACATCTCGGCATAGCGTTCTGTCGAGAAGTTGGGATCGGCGGTGCGCCTCTTCATCCTCGGCCTCGGCATCGTCGGCCAGACCTGCCATGGCGCGGCGCATCTTGAGATAGGCGGCGCGCTCCTCGGCGGTGGCGTCGAAATGGCGGATCACGGACATGGAGACCACGCGGTCATTGCCCAGCAGGCGAATGCCGCGCACGCCGGTGGAATCGCGACCCTTGAAGACCCGCACGTCGGTGGTGGAGAAGCGGATCGCGCGGCCTGAATCGGTGACCAGCATCACATCGTCATCTTCCGAACAGATGCGCGCGTTCACCAGTTCCACGCCCTCGGGCAGTTTCATGGCGATCTTGCCGTTGCGCATCACATTGGTGAAATCCGACAGCGCATTGCGCCGCACATCGCCCGCTGACGTGGCGAAGACGATCTGCAGATCGTCCCATTCCGTATCGGGACGGTCCACCGGCATGATGGCCGCGATGGACACACCCGGCGGGATCGGCAGGATATTGACGATCGCCTTGCCCTTCGAGGTGCGCCCGCCCAGCGGCAGGCGCCAGGTCTTGAGCTTGTAGACCATCCCGTCCGTCGTGAAGAACAGAAGCTGGTCATGGGTATTGGCCACGAAGAGGGTGGTCACCACGTCCTCTTCCTTGGTCTGCATCCCCGACAGGCCCTTGCCGCCGCGCTTCTGGGCGCGGAAATCGGCCAGTGGCGTGCGTTTGATATAGCCGCCCGAGGTGATGGTCACGACCATGTCCTCGCGCTCGATCAGGTCCTCGTCATCCATGTCGCCGGCCCAATCGACGATCTCGGTCCGGCGGGGCACGGCGAACAGTTCGCGCACTTCGCGCAGTTCGTCCGAGATGATGCCCATGATCCGTTCGCGGCTGCCGAGGATTTCAAGGTATTCGCGGATCTTGGCGGCCAGTTCCTGCAACTCGTCCGTCACTTCCTTGACGCCCAACTGGGTCAGGCGCTGCAGGCGCAGTTCAAGGATGGCGCGGGCCTGGATTTCCGACAGGAAATAGGTGCCATCCTCGTTCACCGTATGGGACGGATCGTCGATCAGCCGGATGTATTCGGCGATGTCGCGGGCAGGCCAGGCGCGGGTCATCAGCTTGTCACGGGCATCCGCCGCATCGGCCGAGGCGCGGATCGTGGCCACGACTTCGTCGACATTGGTGACGGCCACGGCCAGACCGCAGAGGATATGGCTGCGCTCGCGCGCCTTGCGCAGCTCATAGGCGGTGCGGCGGGCGACCACTTCCTCGCGGAATTCGATGAAACAGGACAGGAAGCGCAGCAGCGTCAGCTGTTCAGGACGGCCACCGTTCAGCGCCAGCATGTTGCAGCCGAAATAGGTCTGCATCGGCGTGAAGCGATAGAGCTGGTTCAGCACGACTTCGGGGGTCGCGTCGCGCTTGAGTTCGATGACAACGCGCACGCCGTTGCGGTCGCTTTCGTCCTGCACATGGGCGACGCCTTCGATCTTCTTCTCGCGCACCTGCTCGGCGATCTTTTCGATCATCGCGGCCTTGTTCACCTGATAGGGGATCTCGCTCGACGATGATGGCATAGCGGTCCTTGCGCAATTCCTCGATCTTGGTCTTGGCGCGGATGATCACGCTGCCGCGCCCTTCGAGATAGGCCTTGCGTGCACCGGCCCGGCCCAGCATCAGACCGCCTGTCGGGAAATCCGGTCCGGGGATGTATTCGATCAGATCCTCGGTGGTCAGGTCCGGGTTGTCGATCAGGGCCAGCGTGGCATCCACCACTTCGCCAAGGTTGTGCGGCGGGATGTTGGTGGCCATGCCGACGGCGATACCGCCCGCGCCATTGACCAGCATGTTCGGGAAACGCGCGGGCAGAACCGTAGGCTCGCGGTCCTTGCCGTCGTAGTTGTCCTGGAAATTGACCGTGTCCTTGTCGATATCGGCCAGCAGGAAAGCGGCGGGCTTGTCCATCCGCACCTCGGTGTAGCGCATGGCGGCGGCGTTATCGCCATCCATCGAGCCGAAGTTGCCCTGACCGTCGAGCAGGGGCAGCGACATCGAGAAATCCTGCGCCATCCGCACCAGCGCGTCGTAGATCGCGCTGTCGCCATGCGGATGGTATTTGCCCATCACGTCGCCGACCGGACGGGCCGATTTGCGATAGGGCTTGTCGTGCGTGTTGCCGATCTCGTGCATCGCATAGAGGATGCGGCGATGCACGGGTTTCAGGCCGTCACGCAGATCGGGAATCGCGCGGCTGACGATCACGCTCATGGCATAATCGAGATAGGAGGTCTTCATCTCCTCGGTGATCGAGATGGAGGGGCCTTCGTAGACGGCACGCTGCGGGCGTGTTTTCGTCTTCGTTTTCAGGGGTTTCCGGCGTGTCGTTCACGTGATTTGCCCGCTCTGTCCAGTTTCACTATATCTTGTTGGACAGACTATAACAGAGGCAGGATATGGGGTGCAATGGCGCAAGCCACCCCCATTTGGCAGCCATGGCATGTGATTGCTAACATATTGTTTTCGTTGAAAAGTAAATTAATCCTTGGCATGATTTTCCCATCGAGTCGCAAAATGAGGGAAAACATGCAGGCCTCGGATACCGAACTGATGCTCAAGGGCTATGGGCTGACCACGGCCGAATTCTTCTACCGCATGCCCGATTATCGCAATGTGCTGAACACCTTTGTCTGGCAGGATTATGATCTGGCGCCGGATCATCCGCGGCTGTTCAAGTTCATTGAGTTCTGGCAGGCCGAGATCGAGGGGCCGCTGCATTCGGTGCGCTTCACGCATCGCAAGATGATCGCGCCCGGAGAATGGCGCAACGTGGTCGGAGAGTTCCGGCTTGCACTGAGCAGCGCATGGCAAGGACAGACGGGGGGCAGACCGTCTGCGGTCCGCCCCGAGAATGCCGGATCTTACGGGAATGATGCGGGTGTATTTCACGCCTTCCAGCGTGGCACCGACCATCAGGCCGCGCCTGACCGAAGATCACAGCCACCACGGGCGATGTGGAGGTGGTGGTTTCGGCGCGCAGATTGTCGGCGCGGTCGCTGATGACATATTCGACATCGGCACCCGGCCGCCCAGCCGGACGAGCGGCGGAAACGTTGCAGCGCGTCATCGGTCATGAAGAACAGGACATGGGCAAATTGCTGCGCCCCGATCTGAAGTCCGAAGCTGCCCTTGGTGGCCGAGTAGTAGTCCACCGTCGTGCCGTCGACCAGCAGCGCACCACGCCCGTAGCCGCCGCCAAAGCCGAAGCCCGCTTCGGTGATCAGCGGCATCACGAGCTGACCCACCGATTTGTCCGACAGATCGCGGGTGTTGGGATAATGTCGAATAGAGATAGTTCAGCGTCGCCTCGACCCGGTTGTCGATCACGTGCCGATCCCGGGCTGCCGATCCCGTTGCCGCAGGCTGCGGTGACGCTGACACCCGCAAGGGCGCTCAGCGTGAAAGTCCGTCTGCTCATCTGGGTCATATGTCTTGCCTGTTCTGTTGTGCTGCTGCCAGGTGCCGGATGTTCTGTCGTCTCCGGATCTGCGCTGAATATAGAGGCAAAACAGCGGGCTGTCACCAACTCTTGTGCCGGGTGGATAATGGAGTGTTATCGCCCGGCGGGAGTTCGCCCACCGTGACAGGGTCATTTCCCCGCCAGCATGCGGGCCACGGCCGGGGCGAAATAGGTCAGGATTCCGTCACAACCCGCCCGGCGGAAGCACATCAGGCTTTCCACCATGGCGCGTTCGCCGTCGATCCAGCCGTTCTGCGCCGCGGCCTGGATCATCGCGTATTCCCCCGACACCTGATAGGCATAGGTCGGCGCGCCAAAGGCGTCCTTCACACGGCGGCAGATGTCCAGATAGGGCATGCCCGGCTTGACCATGACCATGTCGGCGCCTTCGCGCAGGTCCCGTTCGACCAGGCGGATCGCCTCGTCCTGAATTGGCGGGGTCCATCTGATAGGTCTTCTTGTCGCCCTTCAGAGCGCCGGACGCGCCCACCGCGTCGCGGAACGGGCCATAGAAGGCGGAGGCGTATTTCGCGGCATAGCTCAGCAGCATGACGTTGCTGTGGCCCGCCTGCCTCCAGCGCCTGCGCGGATCGCGCCGATGCGACCGTCCATCATGTCCGACGGGCCGATGATATCGGCCCCGGCTTCGGCCTGCGACAGGGCCTGCTTGACCAGGGCCTCGACCGTTTCGTCGTTCAGGATCACACCGTCGCGCCAGAACCCGTCATGGCCGTCGGAATTGTAGGGATCAAGCGCCACATCCGTCATCACCGCGATCTCCGGCACGGCGGCCTTGATCGCGCGGGTGGCACGATTGCTCAGGTTGTCGGGGTTCCAGGCCTCGGCGCAATCGCGGGTCTTCTTGGCGGGATCGGTATAGGGAAACAGGCAGATCGCCGGAATGCCCAGATCCGCCGCCTCGCGTGCGGCCTCGACCACGCGGTCCACCGAACGGCGCATGACGCCGGGCATCGAGGGCACAGGCTCTTCGACCCCCTCGCCGTCGCGCACGAAGACCGGCCAGATCAGGTTGCCCACGGACAGCGTGTTTTCCTGCGTCAAGCGCGCGGATCGCGGGGGATTGCCGGGTGCGGCGGAAACGGGTGGCGGGGTAGGCGGCCTGGCTGGGGATCATCGGTGCATTATCTCATTTGGTCACGCTGCATGCGTGGCATGGATATTGCCGCATCTCAAGGGTAGGAATTGCCGAAAGAGACCGCTATGGAAACGGACAAGTTGTAAGGGACATAGAATTTGGACTGGTTCGGCACTCTGAATGAAGTGATCAACCTGCGATCCTTCTCCAACCTGTGGTACTGGATCGTGCTGGCGGTAATGTGGTCCACGGCCAGTCATCTGGGTGCTGGGTGTGCCCTATGACATGGTGCAGCGCGCCGCCGCCCAGGGCGGACAGGCCGAGATCGACCTGCAGGATGTCGTGCGGGTCAATGTGAACCGGCTGACTCTATATCGCCGATGTGTCGGGCATCTGGATCGTGGCCTTCGGCACGTTCTTTCTGACCTTTCTATGCCTCAGCGGCTTTGTCTACGGGTTTCAACTGGCGCAGGCGATTTCGCTGCTGGTCTTTCCGATGTCGATCGTCGGCCTCATGAGCCTGCGACTGGCCCGCCGCCTGCAGGCGCAGGCTCTGACAGGTCCCGCCCTGCGCAAGGCGCTGACACGGCATCGGCTGATGATCCAGCTCATCGGGATGGTGTCGATCTTCATCACCGCGCTCTGGGGGATGTATCAGAACCTGTCCCACATGATGCCCGACCAGTCCCTCTAGCTGCCTGGAACCCATCCGTCATGACCGAACTGACCCGTATCACCGTCGGCGGTGCCCCAGAAGGATTTGACGCCCGGCTGATCCTGAAAGAGATCGAGCGGCGCGCTGCTCCGGTTCTGCATATCGCGCGCGACGACAAGCGTCTGGCGGCGATGCAGGCGGCGTTGCGGTTCTTTGCGCCCGAGATGCCGGTGATCACCTTTCCGGGCTGGGATTGCCTGCCCTATGACCGGGTCAGCCCGAATGCCGATATCTCGGCCACGCGGATGGCGACTCTGGCGGGGCTGGTCCACGGGATGCCCGAACGGTTTGTTCTGCTGACCACGATCAGTGCCGCGATGCAGCGCCTGCCTGCGCGGACGGTGCTGCGCGAGGCCGCCTTCAGCGCGCGCGTCGGCGGGCGACTTGATGAAGCAGCGTTGCGCAACTTTCTGGTGCGCATGGGTTTTTCGCAGGCTCCCACGGTGATGGAGCCGGGCGATTACGCGATCCGGGGCGGGATCATCGACATCTTTCCGCCGGGAGAAGGTGGCCCGGTGCGGCTGGATCTGTTCGGTGACGTGCTGGATGGGGCACGCCGTTTCGATCCGGCGACCCAGCGCACGACCGAGAAACTCGACCTGGTCGAACTGGCGCCAGTGTCGCGAGGTCATTCTGGACGAGGCCGCGATCACCCGGTTCCGGCAGAATTACCGGATCGAATTCGGTGCGGCGGGCACGGATGATCCGCTCTACGAGGCCGTGAGCGCGGGGCGCAAACATGCCGGGATCGAGCATTGGCTGCCCTTCTTTCATGACCGGCTGGAGACGATCTTCGACTATCTGCCGCAGGCCACCGTGACGCAGGATGATCAGGTCACGCCGCACGCGCCTGTCGCGTTGGGACAGTATCGCCGATCAGTACGAGACGCGGCGCCTTGCGATGACCCAGAAGGGCCGGATGGATACGGTCTACAAGCCGGTGCCGCCGGGACTTCTCTATCTGGATGACGCGGCATGGGAGGCGGCAACAGCGCAGAGCCGCGTGATGCAGTTCAATCCGCTGGCGCAGGCCACGGGACCGGGTGTCGTTGATGCGGGCGGTCGCATCGGGCGCAGCTTCGCGCCGGAACGGCAGCAGGAAAGCATCAGTCTTTTCGGTGCCTTGACGACCCATGTGAAGGCACGGCTCGACAAGGGGCCGGTGTTGATCGCCTCTTTCTCGGAAGGCGCGCGGGAACGTCTGGACGGGCTGATCAGCGACGAGGGGCTGATCGGGTCGGTGCATGTGGCGGATGCGCGCGGGATCGGCAAACATGGGCTGCATCTGGCGGTCTGGCCGCTGGAACAGGGGTTCGAGGCGGACGGCCTGACCGTGATCAGCGAACAGGATGTGCTGGGCGACCGTCTGATCCGCGCCCCGAAGAAACGCCGCCGTGCCGACAACTTCCTGACCGAGGCACAGAGCCTGTCGCCCGGTGATCTGGTGGTCCATGTCGATCACGGCGTGGGCCGGTATCTGGGGCTGGAGGTGGTCACGGCCCTGGGGGCCGCGCATGAATGCCTGACGCTGGAATATGCCGAAGGGTCAAAGCTTTACCTGCCGGTCGAGAATATCGAACTGCTCAGCAAGTTTGGCCATGAGGAAGGGCTTCTGGACAAGCTGGGCGGCGGGGCCTGGCAGGCCAAGAAGGCGCGCCTCAAGGAACGCATCCGCGAGATGGCCGAGCGGTTGATCCGGGTCGCGGCCGAGCGCGCCCTGCGATCCGCGCCGGTGCTGGAGGCGCAGCACCACGCCTGGGAGGCGTTCAGCGCGCGGTTCCCCTATATGGAGACCGACGACCAGTTGCGCGCGATCGAGGATGTTCTGTCCGATCTGGGATCGGGCAATCCGATGGACCGGCTGATCTGCGGCGATGTGGGTTTCGGCAAGACCGAAGTCGCGATGCGCGCGGCGTTCGTAGCGGCCATGTCCGGGGTGCAGGTGGCGGTCATCGCGCCCACAACGCTGCTGGCGCGGCAACATTTCAAGAGCTTTGCCGAGCGTTTCCGGGGTTTTCCGTTGGAAGTGCGCGCGCTGTCGCGTTTTGTCAGCGCCAAGGATGCGCAGGCCACGCGGGACGGGATCGCGCGCGGCACTGTCGATATCGTCGTGGGCACCCATGCGCTGCTGGCCAAAGGCGTCAGCTTCAAGAACCTTGGCCTGCTGATCATCGACGAGGAGCAGCATTTCGGCGTGGGCCACAAGGAGCGGCTCAAGCAATTGCGCAGCGATATCCACGTCTTGACGCTGACAGCGACACCGATTCCGCGCACGCTGCAATTGTCGCTGTCCGGTGTGCGGGACCTGTCGATCATCGGCACCCCGCCGGTGGACCGGCTGTCGATCCGCACCTATGTCTCCGAGTTCGACACGGTCACGATTCGCGAGGCCTTGCTGCGCGAGCATTATCGTGGCGGGCAGAGTTTCTTCGTGGTGCCCCGCATCAGCGACCTGCCCGAGATCGAGGATTTCCTGAAAACACAGGTGCCGGAAGTGTCTTATGTCGTGGCCCACGGACAGATGGCGGCAGGCGAGCTGGATGACCGCATGAACGCCTTCTATGACGGGAAATACGACGTGCTGCTGGCCACGACGATCGTGGAATCGGGGCTGGATATTCCGACGGCCAACACGATGGTCATCCACCGCGCGGATATGTTCGGCCTCAGCCAGCTCTACCAGATCCGGGGGCGCGTGGGCCGCTCGAAGACCCGTGCCTATGCCTATCTGACCACCAAGCCGCGTGGCAAGCTGACACCGGCAGCCGAGAAGCGTCTTCGGGTGCTGGGCTCTCTGGATACGCTGGGGGCTGGCTTCACGCTGGCCAGTCAGGATCTGGATATCCGCGGGGCGGGCAACCTGCTGGGCGAGGAACAGTCCGGGCAGATGCGGGATGTGGGATACGAGCTCTACCAGCAGATGCTGGAGGATGCGATTGCCAAGATCAAGGCCGGCGAGATGGAGGGCCTGTCCGATCAGGATGGTCAGTGGGCGCCGTCGATCAACCTCGGCGTGCCGGTGCTGATCCCCGAAGACTATGTCCCCGACCTGGATGTGCGGCTGGGATTGTATCGCCGCCTCAGTAACTTGCATACCAAAGTTGAGCTGGAAGGCTTTGCGGCGGAACTGATCGACCGGTTCGGGCCGTTGCCGCGCGAGGTGAACACGCTGCTTTTGATCGTGCGGATCAAGGAGATGTGCAAGAAGGCCGGAATTGCGCGACTGGACGGGGGGCCGAAGGGCGCGACGATCCAGTTCCACAACGACAAGTTCGCCTCGCCGCAGGGGTTGGTGGAGTTCATCACCGATCAGAAAGGGCTGGCGAAAGTGCGCGACAACAAGATCGTCGTGCAGCGCGACTGGGCGCAGGAGAAGGACAAGATCCGCGGCGCCTATGCCATCGCCAAGGAACTGGCGGAAAAGGTCGTGGCCGAGAAAAAGCGCAAGGCGGCCAAGGTCGGCACGTGATGCGATGCATCAGCATCGGATCATAAAGCTGTGTTTAGGTGCCGAAAAATGATCTGATGCGCGGGTTGATCCAGTCCCAAAGGCTTGGTGCCCCATGGGCGATCTTGGTGCCGACCCGGTCGACCAGCGTGTCATAGCTGACATCGTAGTCGGTCCAGCTTCCGCCGCCTGCGGCAAGGTTCTGGTTCGGTGGCTGGAACCTGTCCAGCGATTTGGCAAAGCGGGCGTCAGCGGTCTCGTTCGCCTCGAACTCATGCCAGAGCGCACGCAGGCCGTTCGCCTGATCCGCTGGCAGCAGGCCGAAGATCCGGTCGGCGGCAGCGGCTTCGTCGCGTTCCAGGGCGGCTTTGTCATGGTTGCCGTAGATCGGCGCATCGCCTGCGTCGATTTCGACCAGGTCATGGATCAGCAGCATCCTGATCACCCGGTTTATGTCCACGCCTTCGGGGGCATGTTCTGACAGAACAAGGGCATAGAGGGCGATGTGCCAGCTGTGTTCGCCCGAATTCTCGGGCCGCGACCCGTCGCAGAGCGGGGTCGCGCGGTTGACCGACTTCAGGCGGCAGGCCTCGTTCAGAAAGGCCATCTGCGCATCGAGTCGCGCCGTCATTCCTTAGGGGCCGCCTTGCTGTCGGCGAGGGCCTTCTTCAGGCGCTCGTTCAGAAGTTTGCGCGCGCGTGCTTCGGCCGTGCGGACGCGGATCGCGGTCATGAACGCTTCCTGCGTCACGGTCGAGGACGTGCCAAGCGTTCTTGCGATCGAGTCGATGAGCGTGTCATCGCCCAAGGTCTCGACCGCTTCGAGAACGTCACGGGCCAGGGCGTCGGCCAGATCCTCGGTCACACTCATGGCGTCACCGCGAGCTTTCTGTCAGGCGCCGCTTCACATAGTCGGACACCGTGCCGATCATCTGGTCCATCTGGCCGGGGCCGTCGAAGAAATGGCCGGCCCCTTCGATCTGTTCGTGGGTGATCGTGATGCCGCGCTGTTCATGCAGCTTGCTGACCAGGCTGGCCGTATCCGCGGGCGGGGCCACGCGGTCGGCAGTGCCATTGATCACCAGACCCGACGCCGGGCAGGGCGCGAGGAAGGAAAAGTCATACATGTTGGCGGGTGGCGCGACCGAGATGAAGCCCGTGATCTCGGGGCGGCGCATCAGAAGCTGCATCCCGATCCATGCGCCAAAGGAGAATCCCGCGACCCAGCAATGCTTGGAATTGTTGTTCATCGATTGCAGGTAATCCAGCGCCGAGGCCGCATCCGACAGCTCGCCGATGCCCTGATCATATTCGCCCTGGCTGCGCCCGACGCCGCGGAAATTGAACCGCAGCACCGTGAAGCCCATGTTGTAGAAGGCGTAATGCAGGTTGTAGACGACCTTGTTGTTCATCGTCCCGCCGAACTGCGGGTGCGGATGAAGCACGATGGCAATCGGGGCGTCACGTTCCTTTTGCGGGTGATACCGGCCTTCGAGCCGGCCTTCGGGGCCGGGAAAAATAACCTCGGGCATGGTGGGTTCAAGTCTCCTGCATGGGTGCGGCAATTAATCTTGACGAATTTGCTCAAGCACCTTAGAACGTTTCTAAATCCGACTGCCTCAATTCGACAGCGCGGCCGGACCGGGTGGAAGCGAGATAAGCCCTGCACCCCGTCACGTCAATGTGTTCACGAAGGCAAGCCAATGAAACTTAGCACCAAAGGCCGTTACGCCATGGTCGCACTGGCCGATATCGCTCTTCAGCCTCCGGGGGCGCTGGTCACACTGGGCGAGATTTCCAAGCGGCAGGACATCTCCTTGCCCTATCTGGAGCAGCTCTTCGTCAAGTTGCGGCGCGAGGGGCTGGTGGACTCGGTCCGTGGGCCGGGTGGTGGCTATCGTCTGGCGCGCCCGTCCAGCGAGATCCGGGTGGTCGAGGTTCTGGCTGCGGTGGATGAAACCGTCGATGCCATGCATCGCGGCGAAGGGGCAAGCGGTGCGGTGTCGGGCTCGCGCGCCCAGTCGGTGACAAACCGGCTGTGGGAGGGGTTGAGCGCCCATGTCTATGTCTATCTGCACCAGACCCGGCTTTCGGATGTGGTGCGCAACGATCTGGCACCCTGTCCGGCGGTGCCATCGCTCTTCTCGATGCCCGTCGTCGACGAGGCCTAGGGCGGATTTGAGTATTTTTGGCAAGATGAAGGGCTGAGTTTGCGCATCTATCTGGATCATAACGCGACCACGCCGCTGCGCCCCGAGGCGCGCGCGGCGATGCTGCGCGCCATGGATGTGCTGGGCAACCCGTCGTCGGTCCATGCCGAGGGGCGCGGCGCCAAGTCACTGGTCGAGGCCGCGCGGGCGCAGGTGGCGGCGGCGCTTGGTGCGGATGGGGCCGATGTGATCTTCACCTCCGGGGCAACCGAGGCGGCGGCGCTGGCTCTGGCGGGGCGCGGGCTGCATGGTGCCGAGATCGAGCATGAGGCTGTGGCGGCCTGGGTTGCCACGGATCTGGCCGTGGACCGGGCAGGGCGCGTCACGGTCACAGATCCCGCGCAATCAACGCTGCAACTGGCCAATTCGGAAACCGGCGTGATCCAGACATTGCCCGAGGGGCTGGCGGTGTCGGACATGACACAGGGGTTCGGCAAGCTGCCGCTGGCCTTCAACTGGACAGGGGCCACGATGGCGCTTGTGTCCGCGCACAAGCTGGGCGGTCCCAAGGGCATCGGTGCGCTGGTCGTGAGGCGCGGCACCG
The DNA here is from genome assembly GCA_963715835.1 of uncultured Alphaproteobacteria bacterium. GTDB lineage: Bacteria > Pseudomonadota > Alphaproteobacteria > Rhodobacterales > Rhodobacteraceae > Seohaeicola. Next base: position 467,842 of record CAVQSH010000002.1, read on the forward strand.
ACCTTGCGGCGCAGTTGCGCGGCGGCGGTCAGGAGCAGGGGCGGCGCGCCGGGACCGAGAACATCATCGGCATCGCCGGTTTCGGTGCCGCGGCCGAAGCGGCGGCGCGCGATCTGGCCGATGGGGTCTGGGTTCGGGTTGCGGAACTTAGAAATATTCTAGAAAAGGCCATTGAGGCCGGGGCCCCCGATACTATTTTTCCCGGTAGGGAAGCGGATCGGCTGCCCAATACCACGTGTATCGCCACTCCCGGTTGGAAGGGTGAGACGCAGGTGATGCAGATGGATCTGGCGGGTTTCGCGATTTCGGCGGGATCGGCCTGTTCCAGCGGCAAGGTCCGCGCCAGCCGCGTGTTGCGCGCGATGGGATATGACGACGATGTGGCCAGCGGCGCGATCCGCGTTTCGCTTGGGCCGCAGACGACCGAAGACGAGGTGCTGCGCTTTGCCGAGACCTGGCTGGCCAAGCGCCGCAAATACAGCGCCCGTGCGGCGTGACGGATTCAGACGCGATAGTGACGAGACGCGAACAGGAGTGAAGGCCATGACCACGTTGAAAGAAGAGATCCGCGACGGCGTCGACCGTGAAACGGTGGAAGCCGTACGCGAGGTGGGCAGCACCTACAAACATGGCTGGAACACCGAGATCGAGATGGAATTCGCGCCCAAGGGCGTGAACCCGGACATCGTGCGCCTGATCAGCACCAAGAACGAGGAACCCGAATGGATGACCGAATGGCGTCTGTCGGCCTTCCAGCGCTGGGAGCAGATGGACGAGCCGACTTGGGCCATGGTCAGCTATCCCGAGATCGACTTTCAGGACATCTACTACTACGCCCGTCCGACCAGCATGATCGAAAAGCCCAAGTCGCTGGACGATGTCGATCCCAAACTGCTGGCCACCTATGAAAAGCTGGGTATCCCGCTGAAGGAACAAATGATCCTGGCTGGTGTCGAGGGGGCCGAGGATTATCAGGCCGAGGGCCGCAAGGTCGCGGTGGATGCGGTCTTCGACAGCGTCAGCCTTGGCACCACGTTCCAGAAGGATCTGGAAAAGGCGGGGGTCATCTTCTGCTCGATCTCGGAGGCGATCCGCAATCACCCCGAACTGGTGAAGAAATACCTGGGCAGCGTCGTGCCGCCTTCGGACAACTTCTATGCCACGCTGAATTCGGCGGTCTTCTCGGACGGGTCCTTCGTCTATGTGCCGCCGGGCGTGCGCTGCCCGATGGAGCTTTCGACCTATTTCCGCATCAACGCGGAAAATACCGGCCAGTTCGAACGCACGCTGATCATCGCCGACAAGGGCAGCTACGTGTCCTATCTGGAAGGCTGCACCGCGCCCAAGCGTGATACCGCGCAGCTGCATGCGGCGGTGGTCGAGATCATCATCGAGGAAGATGCCGAGGTGAAATACTCCACCGTCCAGAACTGGTATCCGGGCGATGAGAACGGCAAGGGCGGTATCTACAACTTCGTCACCAAGCGCGCCGATTGCCGGGGCGACCGGTCCAAGGTGATGTGGACGCAGGTCGAAACGGGGTCTGCCGTGACGTGGAAATACCCGTCCTGCATCCTGCGCGGCGACGACAGCCAGGGCGAGTTCTATTCCATCGCCATCGCCAACAACTACCAGCAGGCCGATACCGGCACCAAGATGGTGCATCTGGGCAAGAACACCAAGAGCCGCATCGTCTCGAAGGGGATCAGCGCGGGCCATGCCCAGAATACCTATCGCGGGTTGGTGTCGATGCATCCCAAGGCGCAGAACGGGCGTAACTATACCCAATGCGACAGCCTGCTGATCGGCGGCAAATGCGGTGCCCATACGGTGCCTTACATCGAGGTGCGCAACAACACCGCGCGGGTCGAACATGAGGCGACGACATCCAAGGTGGATGACGATCAGCTGTTCTATTGCCGCTCGCGCGGGATGGACGAGGAAGAGGCGGTGGCGCTTGTCGTCAACGGCTTCTGCCGCGAAGTGTTGCAGGCGCTGCCGATGGAGTTTGCCATGGAAGCGCAGCAACTGGTCGCCATCTCTCTGGAAGGCAGCGTCGGCTGAGGCCGGGGGCCTTGGCCCCGCGCGTGGGACAATCGTATGGCATTGGCTGGAAAAACCCTGATAGCGATGCTGGGGGCGCGGCTTGATCTTGCCGCTCCTCTGGCGATCGTCGATGTGGGGGCCAACCCTCTGGGCAAGCCGGTCTACAAACCGTTGCTGAGCGCCGGACTGGCGCATGTCTGGGGGTTCGAACCCAATGCCGCCGCTTTTGCCCGGCTGGAGAGGTGCGTCCAACGCCACCTACCTGCCGCAGGCCGTGGGGGCAGGTGGGCCCGCCACGCTGCATGCCTATCCCGCGTCCGAGATGTCGTCGCTTTATCCGCTGAGCGAGAGCGCGATCGGTTATCTGGGGCATTTCCGCAGGCACCTGGGGCAGGAGGAACGGATCGGGATCACGACGCATCGCCTTGATGACATTGCGGATATCGACCGGATCGACCTGCTGAAGGTCGACGCGCAAGGGGCGGAATGCGACGTCATCGGTGGCGCACGGACCAAGCTGGCGCAGGCCGTGATGGTGATCGCCGAGATGCGCTTCTATCGCCTCTATGACGGCGAGCCGATGCTGCATGATCTGGATCGCAGTCTGCGCGACCAGGGCTTTGTGCTGCACCGCTTTCTGCACCAGAAGGCCCGGATGCTGACCCATAGCCAGAAGGGGCGGGTCAATGCCAAGGCGCTGTCGAGCCAGCTGATTGATGGTGATGCGGTCTATATCCGCAGCTTTGAGGATCGGGCCGCCTGGTCCGATTCCCAATTGCGGGCCCTGGCCTTGCTGGCGGCGACGATCGGCAGCCATGATCTGGCGCTTCTGGTGCTGGATACGCTTGTGGCGCGTGGATTGGCGCGCAAGTCGCTGCCGGGTGCCTATGTCGACCTTCTGCCGCAGGAGCTGCGGGCATGAGGGTGTTCAAACTGTTTTGCAACGCGGCTTCGGCGGCGCGTGTTCTTGAAGGGTAATGGTATGATCGTGACGACGACCAACAGTATCGAAGGCCATCGCATCACCGACTATCGCGGAATCGTCGTCGGTGAGGCGATCATGGGTGCCAATGTGGTGCGCGATATCTTTGCCGGTATCACCGATATTATCGGCGGCCGGTCAGGGGCTTACGAGTCGAAGCTTCAGGATGCGCGCGACACGGCCCTGCTCGAGTTGCAGCAGAAGGCCGAGCGCGCGGGTGCCAATGCCGTGGTAGGCGTCGATCTGGATTACGAGGTGGTCGGGCAGTCGATGCTGATGGTCAGCGCCTCGGGCACAGCCGTCGTGGTGGAACGCACATGACCGCCACCGCCATGACACGCCCGGAACTGACCATGCCCGCGCCCGAAGCCGCGGTGATCCGCGAGGCTTATGCCAAGGCGGATGTGATCCTCGAATTCGGGTCCGGCGGGTCCACCGTGGTGGGCGCCGAGGCGGGCAAGCGCGTGACCTCGGTCGAAAGCGACAAGGCCTGGGCGCAGATGATGCGTGACTGGTTCGCGGCCAATCCGCCGGCCGGGGAGGTCGATATCATCTGGTCCGATATCGGGCCGACCAAGGAATGGGGGCATCCTGTCGATGACAGCGGGTGGAAAGGGTTCGCCCGCTATCCGCTTGAGGTCTGGGACCTGCCGGATTTCCAGCATCCCGATGTGGTGCTGGTGGATGGCCGTTTCCGGATGGGCTGCGTCCTCGGGGCGGCCTTCCGGATCACCCGCCCGATCCCTGTCTATTTTGACGATTACGCCAATCGGCCACGCTATCACCAGATCGAGACGTTTCTGGGCGCGCCGACCGAGATCGTGGGCCGTATGGCCCGCTTTGACCTGACACCGATGCCTGTTCCGGCCGACCGGCTGCTGCAGGTGATCACTCTGATGACACGACCCTGAGCGCGGCTCTGGGGCAAAGGAATACGAAAGGAAGAAAGATGCTGGAAATCAAGAATCTGCACGTCAAACTTGAAGCCGAGGACAAAGCCATCCTGAAGGGTGTGGACCTGGTGATCGAACCCGGTACCGTGCATGCGATCATGGGGCCGAACGGGTCGGGCAAGTCGACGCTGTCCTATGTGCTGTCGGGGCGTGACGGCTATGAGGTGACGGATGGCAGCGCGACGCTGGAAGGGGCCGACATCCTCGAGATGGAACCCGAAGAGCGTGCGGCCGCTGGCCTGTTTCTGGCGTTCCAGTATCCGGTCGAAATTCCCGGCGTGGGCAACATGACCTTCCTGCGCACCGCCGTGAACGCGCAGCGCAAGGCGCGCGGGCAGGACGAGATGAGCGCCGCCGATTTCCTCAAGGTGATCCGCGAGAAGGCCAAGACGCTGCATATCGACGCCGACATGCTCAAGCGGCCCGTCAACGTCGGCTTCTCGGGTGGCGAGAAGAAGCGCAACGAGATCCTGCAGATGGCGATGCTGGAGCCGAAGATGTGCATTCTGGACGAGACGGATTCGGGTCTGGACGTGGATGCGATGAAACTGGTCTCGGACGGGGTGAACGCGCTGCGCGACGCGGGCCGGTCCTTCCTGGTTATCACGCATTATCAGCGGCTTCTGGACCATATCAAACCCGATGTGGTGCATATCATGGCCGATGGTCGCATCATCAAGACGGGCGGTCCCGAACTGGCGCTTGAGGTTGAACAGAACGGCTATGCCGATCTGCTGGCCGAAGCGGAGGCGGTGTGATGGCACGGGCGGAACTGAAACAGGACGCGACCGAGGCGCGGATCGCCGCGCTGACCATGCCGTCGGGCGGGAAATGGGCCACGTCGGTGCGCGCGGATGCGCTCGCCCGGCTGCGCGCCATGGGCTTGCCCGCGCGGCGCGATGAATACTGGCGCTACACGCGGCCTGACACGCTGACAGCGCAGGAGGCCCCTACAGCGGCCTTGTTCGATGGCAAGGAGCCGCCGGTCTTTGACGCCGTGGACCGTCTGCGGATCGTCTTTGTCGACGGCGTTTTCGATGCCGCGGCGAGCGATGACCTGAGCATGTCCGGTGTCGAGATCGACCGTCTGGAAACGGCGGCGCAGGCTGATATCCATTGGGCCAAGGACCTGTATGGCGTGCTTGAGGCGCGTGGACAGAAACCTGTGGATCGTCCCTTGGCCGCGCTGAACAGCGCCTTTGCCAGCGATGGCGTGCTGATCCGGGTCACCGGCAAGGCCGCGAAGCCGATCAGCCTGATTTATGTCCATAAATCAGAATCTTCCGACGCGATCCTGCATCATGTTGTCAAACTTGAGCAGGGCGCGTCGCTGACCCTGCTGGAAAACGGTCCGGCCGCCGCGCGCTTCAACAAGGTGTTGGAGGTCGAGGTTGCGGACGGAGCCCAGTTCCACCACGTGCGGGCACAGGGGCGTGACCACGAGCGCCGCGCCGCGACGCATATCTTTGCCCGTCTGGGATCGGAGAGCCTGTTCAAGTCCTTCACCCTGACCGTCAACGGGATGCTGACCCGCAACGAGGCCGTGATCGAAATGACCGGCGACGATGCGGTGGCCCATATCGCGGGCGCCGCGATGGGGGACGGGGCCTTTCACCATGACGACACCGTGTTCGTGACCCATGACGCCCTGCGCTGCGAAAGCCGCCAGGTGTTCAAGAAGGTGCTGCGCAACGGTGCCGTGGGTGTGTTCCAGGGCAAGATCCTGGTCAAGGAAGGCGCGCAGAAAACCGATGGCTACCAGATCAGCCAGTCGCTGCTGCTGGATGGCGACAGCCAGTTTCTGGCCAAGCCCGAGCTTGAGATCTATGCCGATGACGTGGCCTGTTCGCATGGGTCGACCTCGGGGGCGATCGACATGGACGCGCTCTATTACCTGCGGTCGCGCGGCGTGCCGCACAAGGAAGCGACCGATCTGCTGGTCCTGTCCTTCCTGGCGGAAGCGGTCGAGGAGATCGAGGATGAAGGCTTGCGCGACGAGATCGTCAGCCGTCTGACCGGCTGGCTGGCCCGCAGGGGGGGCTGATGTCGGTCACGACCGATATTGTCGCCACCTATCGGGGGCCGGGTCGCGTTGTGTCGCGATTGCTTGCGGCAGGCCAGCGCGAGGATCGCGCGCTGGTCATGCTGCTGGGCGGCTGTGCGGTGATGTTCATCGCGCAATGGCCGCGACTGGCCCGACAGTCCTATCTGTCCGGCGAGGATCTGCAGATGCTGTTGGCAGGGTCGCTCTTTGGCGTTGTGTTCTTTCTGCCGCTTGTTCTTTATGCGGTGGCGCTGCTCAGCCATGGTGTGATCCGGCTGTTCGGTGGCCGGAGCACGGGGTTCAGCGCGAGAGTTGCGCTGTTCTGGGCCTTGCTGGCCGCAAGCCCGCTGATGCTGCTCTGGGGGCTTGTCGCCGGGTTCATCGGCGAGGGGCACCAATTGACATTGACCGGAGCGATATGGCTGATGGCCTTTCTCTGGTTCTGGATTGCCGGACTGAAACAGGCCGGATGGGGAGAGACCCGATGACGCTGAACGATCTTCCCGCTCTTGCGATGGATACGCTGCGCGACCCGCGCGCCACGGCCGAGCGGCTGATCGCGCTTGATCTGGGGTTGCCCACGCTCTGGACGGCGCTGGCGCTGGGGGCGGTGCTGAATACCATGCTTTTCAGCGTGAACATGATGATGTTTCCCACCACGTTTCCGCTGCCGGGCCTGTTCTCGAACCCGATCCTTTACGCAATGGGCATGGCCGGCGGCATGGTCATCACCATGCATCTGCTGACCTGGGTCGGCGGCATGATGGGCGGGCAGGGCAGGCTGGCCGATGTGACGGTGGTGCTGGTGTGGCTGCAATACATGCGCCTGGCGGCGCAGGCGGTGCTGCTTGTCATGACCATGCTGGTGCCAGCGCTGGCGCTGATGGCGACACTGGTCGTGGCCTTCTACAGCCTCTGGCTCTTGTTGAACTTTCTGGATGTGGCGCATCGCCTCGGGTCGTTGGGCAAAAGCGCACTCGTGCTTGTCTTCTCGGTCCTGGGCATCACCATTGGCCTGTCGATCCTGATCGCGCTGATCGGGGCCCCTGTCACGGAAATGAGCTGAAGCCATGTATGATGTCGAAAAGATCCGCGCCGATTTTCCGATCCTGTCCCGGCAGGTGAACGGCAAGCCGCTGGTCTATCTGGACAACGGCGCCTCGGCGCAGAAGCCCAAGGTCGTGATCGACGCGATCACGCAGGCCTATTCCCATGAATATGCCAATGTGCACAGGGGTCTGCACTATCTGTCCAACCTGGCCACCGACAATTACGAGCGGGTGCGCGGGATCGTGGCCCGCTTTCTGGGGGCCGCCTCCGAGGAAGAGATCGTCTTCAATTCGGGCACGACCGAAGGCATCAACATGGTCGCCTATGGCTGGGCCATGCCGCGGATGCAGGCGGGCGACGAGATCATCCTGTCGATCATGGAGCATCACGCCAATATCGTGCCGTGGCATTTCCTGCGCGAACGGCAGGGTGTGGTCATCAAATGGGTCGATGTCGATGCCACCGGCGCGCTTGATCCGCAGGCCGTGCTGGATGCGATCACCCCGCGCACGAAGCTGATCGCGGTGACGCATGTGTCCAACGTCCTGGGCACTGTCGTGGATGTGAAGACGATCTGCGACGGCGCGCGCGCGCAGGGCGTGCCGGTTCTGGTGGATGGATCGCAGGCGGCCGTGCATATGCCGGTGAATGTGCAGGAGATCGGTTGCGATTTCTACGCCGTCACCGGGCACAAGCTCTATGGTCCGTCAGGGTCGGGGGCCATCTATGTGCGCCACGACCGCATGGCCGAGATGCGCCCCTTCATCGGTGGTGGCGACATGATCCGCGAGGTGACGCGCGATACCGTCACCTACAACGACCCGCCGATGAAGTTCGAGGCGGGCACGCCCGGCATCGTGCAGACCATCGGTCTGGGGGTGGCGCTGGAGTACATGATGGGGCTGGGGATGGACAACATCGCCGCCCATGAACGCGCTCTGCGTGACTATGCGCGCACCCGTCTGGATGGGTTGAACTGGATTATCCGTGCAGGGGACCACGCCCGACAAGGCTGCGATCTTCTCTTTCACCATGGACGGTGCGGCCCATGCCCATGACATCTCGACCATTCTCGACAAGAAGGGCGTCGCGGTGCGCGCGGGGCAGCATTGTGCCGGGCCGCTGATGGAGCATATGGGCGTCAACGCGACCTGCCGCGCCTCGTTCGGGCTCTACAACACCGAGGCAGAGGTGGATGTGCTGATCGACGCGCTGGAACTGGCGCACGAGCTCTTCGCCTGACACGGGCAGCGGCGCGCGCCAAATAGCGGTTGCGGGACCGCGCGCTTTGTCCTATTTCACCCGCAGACGCACCCGTAGCTCAGCTGGATAGAGCGCTGCCCTCCGAAGGCAGAGGCCAGAGGTTCGAATCCTCTCGGGTGCGCCAATTTTCCTTGAAATTCAGTGTCGTGATTGTCCTGTCTGTTCCGCATTGCGGGCAGGTCTTGCTGGCGGCTGTCATCGCGTCTGCGCGGTCTTGGCCGGCTGGCATCCGTGATGCGCCATTTTTGCGACCCGCAATCCGGTCCGGCGGGTTGACAGGCCCGGCGCCGCATCCCTATCGTAACCGCATAGCGAAATGAAATTCCGCAACTTCGGTTCATCACTGTGCAAAGACAGTGCCGAAGTCAGGGGAAGGAAAGAATTTTCGCCGTAAAACAGGGAGGACTTCATGAAACCGATTCTCGCCGCAGTCGCGGCATTTTCACTGTCGGCCGGTCTGGCCAGCGCACAAACCTTCGAACTGCCCAGCCAGCTGTCCTGGACAGCCTATGACACCGGTTCCGCGGGCTACAACCAGGCGGTCGCCGTCGGTGCCGCGCTGCAGGACGCAGCGGGCATCAACCTGCGCGTGCTGCCGGGCAAGAACGACGTGTCGCGGACCGAGCCGCTGCGCCAGGGGCGCGTGCAGTTTTCGGCCACCGGCGTGGGCGGCAGCTTCATGGCGCAGGAGGGCGCGTTCGACTTCGGGGCCGAGAACTGGGGGCCGCAGCCGGTCCGCGTTCTGCTGGCCAATAACGGCGGCGCGATCAACCTCGCCGTGGGCGTGGCAGGCGATCTGGGGATCGAGACCTATGCCGACCTCAAGGGCAAGCGCGTGGCCTATATCGTGGGTGCGCCCGCGCTCAACGTGAATACCGAGGCCTATCTGGCCTATGGCGGGCTGACCTGGGATGACGTGACGCGCGTCGATTTCGGCGGGTTCGGTGCAAGCTGGACCGGGCTGATCGAAGGGCAGGTCGATGCCGCCTTCGCCGCCACCAACTCGGGCAACGCCTATGAGGCGGCCGCCGGTCCGCGTGGTCTCTTCTGGCCGCCGATCGACCCGGAAAATGCCGAAGGTCTGGCCGCGATGCAAGAGATCGCCCCATTCTTCCTGCCCAACAAGGCGCGCGTGGGGGCCAATATCGACGGCACCGACGGCTATCAGGGGGCGGGCTATCCCTATCCGGTGCTGGTGGCCACGGCAGAGACTGAAACCGATCTGGTCTACAACATGACCAAGGCGATGGTCGAGCTGTTCCCGGCTTATGATGGCAAGGCCCCCGGTATCGGTGGTTGGGCGCTGGACAAGCAGGAAATGGAATGGGTGGTTCCCTACCATGAAGGCACGATCCAGTACTTCAAGGAAGTGGGCGTCTGGACAGACGAGGCACAGGCCAACAACGACCGTCTGATCGAGCGTCAGGCCGTGCTGAAGGCCGCCTGGGATGCGCTGAAGGCCGAAGCTCCCGCCGACTGGGAGGCCGCATGGTCCGAAACGCGCCGCAAGGCGCTGGCCGACAACGGGTTCGAGGTCGTTTTCTGAGACCCTGACCATTGATCTGCCCGGCGCGCCGCCACAGGCCGCCGGGCAGATGACCCAGTTTCATCGCGATCCGCCAGCCGCATCCCCGTACGCCGGGGATGAGGCTGGTGCGATAGCGCGACAATGCCCCAGACAGACCAAGGAAAGCCCATGAGCGTCGAAAAACCCTCAGCCCCCGGCGGTGATACACCTGCTTTCGAGCAGGTTGCGATAGACGGTTCCACACCTGCGGAACGGATCGGAGGGCTGGCGCGCTGGGTCGTGATCCTGGGCACGCTGGCCGGACTGGTGCTGGTGGTGAACCAGTTGTTCAACCTGCAAGCCTTCGGGATCGTGCTGATCGACGGGCGGTATCTCTATCTTCTGGGCGGGCTGTTTCTGGCGCTCAGCTTCCTGATCTTCCAGATCGGTGGAGGCAAGGGCGGGGTGCCCTCGCTTCTGGATTGGGGTCTGTTCGCTGTGGCGCTTGGCTGCACCGCCTACCTTGGCCAGACCGCGCAGCAGAACCTGTCGCAGGGGTGGGAATATGCCGCGCCGACCATGGCGCAATATGTGGCGGTGGCCTTCTTCTTTCTGGTGCTCGAGGCGACGCGGCGCGCGGGCGGTCTGGTGCTGTTCGCGATCGTGACGCTCTTTGCGTTCTATCCGACCTTCGCGGGCCATATGCCCGACCCTTTCACCGGCTTCCAGAGCACCTTCCTGCAAACCGTGCCCTATCACATCTACTCCTCGGAGAGCAGCTTCGGCATCCCGATGAAGGCCTTCGGCGGGGTGGTGATCGGCTTCATCCTGTTCGGTGCGGTGCTGCAACGCACAGGCGGCGGCCAGTTCTTCAACGATCTGGCACTGGGTCTGGTGGGCGGTTATCGCGGCGGGGCGGCCAAGGTGTCGATCTTCGCCAGCGGTTTCATGGGGTCTATGTCGGGCTCGGTCATCTCGAACGTGCTGACCACGGGGGCGGTGTCGATCCCGGCCATGCGCAAGACCGGCTTTTCCGCCAAGACAGCCGCCGCGACCGAGGCCTGCGCCTCGACCGGTGGTGTCTTGATGCCGCCGATCATGGGGGCCACGGCTTTCGTGATGGCCTCGTTCCTGTCGCGCCCTTACGTCGACATCGCGTTGGCGGCGGCGATTCCCAGCCTGCTGTTCTACTGGGGTCTTTTCACGCAGATCGACGCCTATTCCGCGCGGCGCGGCCTGCGCGGTCTGCCCAAGCCTGACCTGCCGGTGCTGCGCGATGTGATGAAAGAGGGCTGGCCCTATATCTTCGTCTTCGCGCTGCTGCTGTTCATGATGATCGGGCTGCGCCGCGAAACATCGGCCCCGTTCTATGCCACGGCGCTTGCTTTTGGTCGTGAACCAGTTTCGCGCCAGCCACCGGCTGGACCTGCAGCGCCTGTCCAACATGATTGTCGGCGTCGGGATGGGACTGGCCGAACTGACCGCGATCCTGCTGGGTGTCGGTCTGATCGTCGGCTCCTTCTCGGCCACGGGTCTTGCGGGCACGCTGGTGAACGAGCTGGTCTTCATCGCGGGCGACAATACGCTTGTGCTGGTGCTGATGGGCGCGGTCACGGCCTTCATCTTCGGCATGGGGATGACGGTCACGGCCTGCTACATCTTCCTCGCTGTCGTGCTGGCCCCGGCGCTGGAGGCTGGCGGTTTGAACCAGTTGGCGGTGCATCTCTTCATCCTTTACTGGGGCATGGTCAGCTTCATCACGCCGCCCGTGGCGCTGGGGGCCTTCGCCGCCTCGACCATGGCGGGATCGAATCCCATCGCCACCGGGTTCGAGGCGATGCGTCTGGGCGGCGTGATCTACATCATGCCCTTCTTCTTCGTGCTGAACCCCGCGCTGGTCGGGCAGGCCCCGGCATGGGAGGTGGCGGTGGCCCTGTCCTGCGCGATGGTGGGCGTGCTGATGATCTCGGCCTCGTTGCAGGGCTATGTCAGCCTTGTCGGACCGATCCGGGGGGCGATGGCCCTGCCGCTGCGGCTGATGCTGTTCATCGGCGGCGTGCTGATTGCCAAGCCCAAGACCGAGTTGCTGGCCCTCAGCTATGGGGCGTCTTTCCTGCTGGGGTTGGCGATCTGTGCGCTGCCGCTGTGGGTTGCATGGCGCGCACGGCTTGCGGAGCCGCAAACGGCCTGACAAGGTCCGACGTCAGGACCGATCGCAGAACCGGAAGACCCAGATGATCCCGATTAACCCGCCATCCTCCGGCACACCGCCCGAACGCAGTATCGTCGAGGTGATCCGCGCACATGCCAAGGCCCATCCTGACAAGCTGGCCCTTGTCTGCGGGCCGACCCGGCTGACATGGGGAGCTTTCGACGCGGGTATCAACCGGGTCGCGAACCTGCTTCTGGGGCAGGGGATGCAAAAGGGCGACCGCATCGCGATCCTGTCGCCCAATTCCGCCGATTACGCGCTGCTCTTCATGGGTATCCTGCGCGCAGGGGGCTGTGTGACGCCGCTGTCCTCCATGGCCTCGTCCGAGGCGTTGCAGAAGATGCTGGTCGATTGCGAGGCCCGCGCGATCTTCGTGGCCGAGCCCTATCTCGGTCTGGTGTCGGGTTTCCTGTCGGATATGGCGATCACCCGCTATGCGATGGATTTCACGGCGCCGGGCTATCTTTCCATGGCGCAGGGGCTTGCGGATGCGCCGACCAGTGATCCGATGATTCCCATCGCGCTGACCGATGCCTTCAACCTGATCTATTCCTCGGGCACCACCGGCACGCCCAAGGGGATCTTGCATGATCACTGGATGCGCGCGGCGCAGATGGACCGGGTCACGCCCAATGGCTATGACGACAACGCGCGCACGCTGATTTCCACACCGCTTTATTCCAACACCACCATCGTGTCCTTTATCCCCACGCTGTTCGGCGGATCGACGGTGCACCTGATGCCCAAGTTCGACGCGCGCGACTATCTGCGCATCGTCGCGGCGGAACGGATCACCCATACGATGCTGGTGCCTGTGCAATACAAGCGCATCATGGAGGTGCCGGATTTCGACAGCTTCGATCTGTCCTCGATGCGGGTGAAATTCTCGACCTCGGCACCGCTGCGCGCCGATGTGAAGGCCGATGTGCTGGCACGCTTTCCCGGCAAGCTGATCGAGTACTACGGATCGACCGAAGGCGGCGGGGTGACCGTTCTGGTCGCGGATGAATATCCCGACAAGCTGCACACCGTGGGCAAGCTGGCTCCCGGCAACGATATTCGCCTGATCGACGCCGAGGGGCGTGAAGTCCCGCAGGGGCAGGTGGGCGAGATCTGCGGGCGCGGTCCCACGATGATGGCGGGCTATTACGGGCGCGACGACCTGACACGCGACTACATCTGGCGCAACGAGGCCGGAGATGTCTATTTCCGCTCGGGCGACATGGGCCATTTCGATGCGGACGGGTTTCTGATCCTGTCGGACCGCAAGAAGGACATGATCATCTCGGGGGGCATGAACATCTATGCCAACGATCTGGAACTTGTGCTGCTGGCCGATCCGGACGTGACAGATGCCGCCGTGATCGGTGTGCCGTCCGAGGCCTGGGGCGAGACACCCTACGGCCTTGTCGTGCTGCGCGCCGGCACGACCCGGACGCTGGATGACATCCGCGCCGCCGCCAATGACAGGCTGGGCAAAAGCCAACGGCTGTCGGGGCTTGAGGCGCGCGAGACGCTGCCGCGCAGCACCATCGGCAAGATATTGAAACGCGAATTGCGCGCGCCCTTCTGGGCAGACGTGCGGACCTGACTGGAAAGGCAAGACATGACCAACCCCAACGATCCCGCCATGAACGGCGCTGAAAGCCTTGTGCATACGTTGCTGGCGGCAGGGGTGGATACCTGCTTTTCCAACCCCGGCACCTCCGAGATGCATTTCGTGGCCGCCCTCGACCATATCCCCGGGATGCGGTCGGTCCTGACCCTGCAGGAGGGCGTGGCGACCGGCGCTGCCGATGGCTATTACCGGATGGCGGGCAAAGTGGCCTGCACGTTGCTGCATCTGGGGCCGGGGCTGGCCAACGGGCTGTCGAACCTGCACAACGCGAAAAAGGCCGGGTCCGGTGTGCTGAACATCATCGGCGAACATGCCGACACCCATATCACGCTGGACGCGCCGCTGACCTCGGACATTCAGGGGATCGCGCGGCCTGTGTCGCATTGGGTCCATACGTCTACGGATGTGGCCAATCTGGGCCGGGATGCCGCGCAGGCGGTGCAGGCGGCCAATACCGCGCCGGGACAGGTGGCGGCGCTGATCCTGCCCTCTGACACCGCATGGACGGAAGGCGGCGTCGTGGCCGCGCCGCTGCCCGCCGTGCCGCGCCCGGATTTCGACCAAAGCCAGCTTGAGGCGGCAATTGCCGCGCTCTCTGGCCCTGACAGCCTGCTGCTATTGGGCGGCGCTGCGCTGACCGAGGCCAATCTTGATCTTGCCGGTCGCATCAGCGCGGCCACCGGCTGCGCGCTCTTGTCGGAATGGGCCAATGCGCGGATGGATCGCGGGGCAGGGCGGGTCAGTGTCGCCCGCGTCCCCTATCCCATTGATATCGCGTTGAAGGTGCTGGCGCCTTACAAGCGCATCGTTCTGGTCGGGGCCCGCGCGCCCATCGGCTTTTTCGCCTATCCGGGCAAGCCCGCCGTGCTGACGGCTGACGGTGCGCAGATCATCAATCTGGCGGATACAGGCGCGGATCTGACCGGCGCGCTGACGGCGCTCTGTGACGGCACCGGCGGCAGCGACAAGGCCCCCGCCCATGTGGCCGAGGCGGCTGTGCCCGCGCGACCCTCCGGTCCGCTGGACCCTGACAACATCGCGTTGGTTCTGGGGCGGACCATCCCGCAGGATGCGGTGATCGTCGACGAATCCGTGACCACCGGGCGCGGGTTCTTCAAGGCGACGGAAGGTGCGCCGCGTCATGTCTGGCTGAACAACTGCGGCGGCTCGATCGGCTATGGCATGCCCGTTGCCATCGGGGCGGCCATCGCCGCGCCCGAGCGCAAGATCATGGCCCTGACCGGCGACGGATCGGCCATGTATACGCTGCAGGCCCTGTGGACCATGGCGCGCGAGAACCTTGATATCACGGTGGTGATCTTTGCCAATCGCAGCTACCGCATCCTGCGCGGCGAGTTGACGAATGTCGGCGTCGGCAATCCCGGCCCGCGTGCCATCGACATGCTGTCTCTGGACAGGCCCAATCTGGATTGGGTGCAGATGTCGCGCGGCATGGGGGTCGAGGCGGAAGCCGTGACAGATTGCGCCGGGCTGGAGGCGGCCCTTGAAGCGGGGCTGGCGAGTTCCGGCCCCTATCTGATCGAAGCGATCTTCTGAGGCGCTGACGCCTCAGTAGCTTTCGGCTCCGATCAGGCGGTCGATGGGCGCATAGTTGTCGGTCAGCACGATGGGATTGCGCGCGGCCTTGAGCTGCGCCTGGGCCTTCGCCGGGATTCGCGCAAAGGTGATCGGCGCGGGCGACAGGCCTTGGAGCATGTCCACATCGGTCGGGCTGAAACCGGCAGCGATGATGTTGATCATCCGCTCGCCGGGGTCGGGGCGGCGAGCCTCGGTCCAGATCTCGACATGGGGAAAGACCTGCTCCAGCGTGTGGACCAGCGACATCAGCGCGATCATCCGGTCGGCGTGGTCGATGACATTCATCAGGAACACGCCATCCTCGGTCAGGTGGTCGCGGACCAGCGTGAAGAACTCCTGCGTCACCAGATGGGCTGGCACGGCAATATCGGTGAAGGCATCGCCGACGATGACGTCATAGCGGCTGCCATCGGTGCGCAGCGCGGCGCGGGCGTCCTGATTGAGAATGCGCGTGCCTGCCGGGTCGAACCAGAAATCGCGGATCGCAACTGCGGTCACCGTGGGGTCGATCTCGGCCACGGTCACCTGTGGGCGCGGCTCCATCGTGGACCATTTGCGCGGCACGGTGAAGGTTCCGCCGCCGATGAAGAAGGCCGAGAAATCGGTGCCGCCCATCCGTTCGCGCGCCAGCAGGTCCAGCAGGGCGGCATGATCGTAGAAGATCACTTCGGGCAGATCGCGGGCCGAGACGCCATGCACCAGATGGTCAAGCACCATCAGGCGCACCGGGCTGTTGGGGTCGGACGAGACATCTTCGACGCGGATGCAGAAATAGTCACTCTCTTCGGTGCAGGGCGAGGGCTGGGCGATGGTGGCCCCCGCAAGGAGAAGCCCGACAAGCGTGGCCAGGGCGGCCATCAGTATCCCCGAGGGATCGCCTGCCCGCCGCGCCAGCCATAGCAGCAGAAGTGCCGCAATCAGATAACAGACCGTGACCAGCGCCAGCGTGCCGACCGATCCCAGCCATGCCACGAAGACGAAGCCCGCCAGCAACGTGCCCGCGATGGCCCCGATGGCGCCCGAGGCGAACATCGCCCCCAGCGCGCGCCCCGATTGGTCAGGCGCTGCGGCGACCGAGATTTGCGCCAGCACCGGCGCAGGGATTCCCGCAAAGAACGAGGGCAGGAAGAACGCGATCATGCACAGCGCCACGATGGCACCGATCGGGTTCGAGATATGCGGCAAGAGGATGTCGGCCCCGCTACGCAGCACGAAAACCGCCAGCGCCGTGGTCAGGCCCGCGCCCAGCATCGACCATCCGGTCCAGAGCAGCGCGCGCGGGGCCTGCATTTCGGCGATGCGGCCACCGGCCCAATGCCCGACCGAGAAGCCGGCCAGAACCACGGCGATGATCGACGTCCATGTGTAGAGAGACATGCCGACATAGGGCGCAAGCATCCGGCCCGCCACGATCTCGACCACAAGCGAGGCCGCCGATACCGCGGCCTGAAGGATCACCAGAAGCGCAACGCTCGGCAGCTCACGGGGCTTGTCCCCCGACGTGATGGTGGTCATCTGCCTCTCTCCTCCTGGGTGCGATCACTTGCCGGGCAGTTGGGACAAAACAACGCTGCGCCGCAAGAGTGAAACCGTCCTCAGAAATGCAAAAACCCGCAAGTGTGAACTTGCGGGTCATCATGATGTCCGTGCCCTTTCGGGCTGGCAGGTGCCTCAGCGGCCCCACTTGCGGACGGGACCGCAATCCATATGCACGAAATTCGACCCCGAGTAGCTGCCGACGCCACCAGCGCGGCACGCGGCTGCGGCGCGGGCCATCTGACCGACGGAGCGCGAGGCCAGACGAAGATCGGCGGCCTGACCCTGCAGGTGCAGGGAGTTGCGCGCCACGCCCGAGGAGTTGGAACGCAGCATGGCGTTGGTCTTGGGGCTGCGATAGCCGGAGAGAAGCATGTAGGGCTCGCTCACATCCAGCAGGTTATGGGCAGCAGCCATGATGTCGATGGTGCGAAGGTCCATCTGCTTGATGTCGTTGGTCCGCCAGTCACGCATGAAGTGATTGATCTCGGCCACGGCGTCCTTGATGTAATCGCCTTCGACCCAATAGATCGTGTCGAGGCGTTCCCCGGTCCGGCCGGAATACATCTTGATGCGTCGAATGTCACCGCTGCGCCGCAGAAAACCCGCTGCTTTGGAGTATGTGGGCGCTGCTATCAGAGCGGTTGCCGCGAACGCACCCAGAAGGGCCCGGCGCGAAATGCTCGAGGAATTGTCTTCGGTCATGGTGAGCGTCAGTCCCGTCGCTTGCCTGTTTCCCCGCGATGTTACGCGGCTTATTCCATCCATCCCCAGATGCTGGGGTAATCTATTACACATAAGGAATCGTGAACCAACCCACAGTTCCCGTCTTTTTTGTTACGCAAGCCTTTCTCGGCGAAATCTCGCCAATTGCCCGCTCAGCCCTGATTTCTTTGGTAAACCGATGCAAGCCTGCACCACATGGCGGCAGGCAACGGGAAGATGACAAAATGTGAATGGACTTTGTGCCGGCAAGTTTCCACTCCTGATTACAACAGTTAGTCTTTATTGGAGTTTCACACGCGATGTCTGGCGTTGACCTGCCTTTTTCGGCGCCCCCTTTCCTGAAGGACGCCGCGCCCCGTTCGGTTCTCTCACGGGTTCTCCTTCCGCTGGCCCTCATGCCGTTCCTGACGCTGGGAACGCCATCACCGGCACAGCAACAGGTGCAGACGCCGACATCGACTGTGGCGCAAGTGCAACCTGTGGTTCAAATGTTGACGCCGGAACAGTCCCGCTCATTGGCCGAAGCCGGGGCGCTGATGCGTATCACCGCCTTCGAGCAGGCCGTGGCCGAAGCTGCGTCATCCGATGCCGACATCGCCGCCTTCTACCGCGAAAACGGCTATGCGCCGATCTGGACGGGCAGCTCCCAATTGGATACCGACCGACGCCGTGCGCTGATGCAGGCGATCGCCGATGCGCCCGAGCATGGACTGCCCGCTGCACGCTATCGCGGGGCAGAGCTGATGGCCGCCATGCGCAGTGCAGGTCATCCGCGCGAACTGGGCCTGCTCGAAGTCGAGATGTCGCGCAGCTTCCTGCGGCTTGCCCGCGATCTTCAGTCCGGCGTTCTGGTCCCCTCGGATATCGACAAAGGGATCGTCCGCAAGGTGGAGTACCGGGACCGTCAGGTCGTGCTGGCCGCCTTTGCCAACAGCACGCCCGCCGCGTTTTTCCGGGGCCTGTCGCCCTCCACCGCCGAGTACAACCGTCTGATGAAGGAAAAGATGCGTCTGGAACGCATCCTCGGGCAGGGTGGCTGGGGTGACGATGTTCCCGTCACGGCCTTGGCACCGGGCGAAAGCGGGGCCAATGTCGTGGCGCTGCGCAACCGGCTGATTGCGATGGGTTATCTGGAGCGCAGCGCGGCGCAGAGCTATGATGCCGCGATCCAGGCCGCTGTGCAGCGGTTCCAGACCGATCACGGTCTGACCGCAGATGGCGTGGCCGGGACCGGAACCCTGACCGAGATCAACGTGCCGGTCGAGGACCGTCTGAAATCCGTGATCGTCGCGATGGAGCGCGAACGCTGGCTGGGTGCCGAGCGCGGCAAGCGGCACATCCTTGTGAACCTGACCGACTTCCAGTCCAAGATCATCGACGATGACCGCATCACCTTCCAGACGCGGTCCGTCATCGGTGCGGTCGATCCGGCCAAGCGTACGCCCGAATTCTCGGACATGATGAGCTATCTCGAGATCAATCCGGACTGGACCGTGCCCAGAGGCATCATCCAGCGCGACTACCTTCCGGCCTTGCAGCGCAATCGCAACGCGCTGAGCCATCTGCAGGTGACCGACGCTCGCGGACGTGTCATCCCGCGCGGCAATATCGACTTCTCGCGCTACACCGCGCGCACCTTCCCTTACAACCTGCGCCAGCCGCCCAGCCGGTCGAACGCCCTGGGGACGGTCAAGTTCATGTTCCCCAACCCCTATGCGATCTATTTGCACGACACCCCGGACAAGAGCCTCTTTTCGCGGGAAAGTCGCGCCTATTCCAATGGCTGCGTGCGTCTGAACGATCCGCATGACTTCGCCTATGCGCTGCTGGCGCGGCAGGAAGCCGATCCCAAGACCTTCTTCGACGGCATCCTCGAGTCAGGGCGTCAGACCCGCGTGAACCTTGTCGATCCCGTGCCGGTGCATCTGATCTACCGGACGGCCTTCACCAACGCCAAGGGCAAGACGAATTTCCGGCGCGATGTTTACGGACGTGACGCAAAGATATGGGATGCGCTTGA
Organism: uncultured Alphaproteobacteria bacterium; assembly: GCA_963715835.1. Classification (GTDB taxonomy): domain Bacteria; phylum Pseudomonadota; class Alphaproteobacteria; order Rhodobacterales; family Rhodobacteraceae; genus Seohaeicola. The sequence continues at coordinate 487,398 of CAVQSH010000002.1, forward strand.
GCGGGCAGGGGTGGAACTGCGCGCGGTTCAGGGGTAGATCTGCCCCGTCAGGAACGGGGGGCAGCATGGCCTATACGGTAAAGGAAATCGCGGCGGCACTGGGGGCCGAGGCTTTCGGTGCCGTTGACCTGCCCATCTCGGCCGTGGCCGAGCCCGCCATGGCGGGGCCCGACGATCTGGCGCTGGCCATGTCTCCCAGATATGCCGAAGGTCTGCCGCAGGGACATGCCCGCGCTGCCATGCTCTGGGCAGGGGCGGATTGGCAGGCCCTGGGTCTGCAAGCGGCGATTGTCGCCCCACGCCCGCGTTACGCCATGTCTGGCCTGAGCGCGATGATGGACAAGGGCGAAGGGTTCGGCGCGGGCATCCATCCCTCGGCCGTGATCGACCCCACGGCCGTGATCGGCGACGGGGTCACCGTGGGCGCGCTGGCGGTCATCGGACCGCGCGCCAGCATCGGCGCAGGCGCTGTCATCGGGCCGCAAAGCTATATCGGCGCAGATGTGGTGCTGGGTGAGGGCGCTTTCCTGCGCGAGGGCGTGCGCCTGGCCGCGCGTGTGACCATCGGTGCCCGGTTCTTTGCCCATCCCGGTGCGGTTGTCGGCGCGGACGGGTTTTCCTTTGTCACGCCCGAACCCTCGGGCGTTGAAAAGGCGCGTGCCACCTTGGGCGATCAGGGTGAGGTGACGGCGCAATCCTGGGCGCGCATCCATTCGCTGGGCAGTGTCAGCATCGGCGATGATGTGGAGCTTGGCGCGAACAGTTGCATCGACCGGGGCACGGTCCGGGACACGCGGATCGGCGACCGGGTCAAGTTCGACAATCTGGTGCATATCGGGCATAATGTCGTGATCGGGAACGATTGCCTGATCTGCGGACAGGTCGGCATCGCGGGATCGACGCAGGTTGGCAACAACGTGGTTCTGGCCGGGCAGACAGGTGTCGGGGACAATCTGTTCATCGGGGACAATGTCATCACGGGCGGCGCGACCAAGATCATGTCCAACGTGCCTGCGGGCCGCGTGATGCTGGGCTATCCGGCGGTCAAGATGGACAGCCATATCGAAAGCTACAAGGCGCTGCGCCGCCTTCCACGCCTGTTCCGCGATGTCGCAGCGATCCAGAAAGCAGTTTTCAAGTCGGACAAGAGTGACTAAATCGGCACCGCAATATCAGATCGGGCGCAGGCCGGATCGCAGTGGAAGGGCCTATCCATGACCATTCAGGACCGTGTCATCGCCATTATCGCCGAACAGGCCGTGCTGGACCCTGCGGATGTGACGCCCGAAAGCTCGCTTGCGGATCTGGGTATCGACAGCCTTGGACTTGTCGAAAGCATCTTCGCCATCGAGGAGGCCTTCGACATCTCGATCCCCTTCAACGCCAACGAGCCGGATAAATCCGATTTCGACATTTCCTCGGTCGCAAGCATCATTGCCGGGATCGAAAAGCTGGTGGCAGAGCAGGCTGGATCGTGAAAAGGGTCGTCATTACCGGTGCGGGCACGATCAACGCGCTTGGCCATGACGTGCCCGAAACACTGGCAGCCATGCGCGAAGGGCGTTGCGGGATCGGGCAGCTTGAGTTTCGTGACGTCGAGCGGTTGTCGATCCAGATCGGCGGGCAGATCAAGGGCTTCGAGGCCGAAGGTCATTTCAACCGCCAGCAGATGACGCTCTATGACCGGTTCACCCAGTTCACTCTGATGGCCGCGCGCGAGGCGATCGGGCAATCGGGTCTGGAGTTCAGCGGCGATCTGGCCAACCGTGCGGGCGTCGTGCTGGGCACCGCAGGTGGCGGCGTCAGCACCTGGGACGACAACTACCGCGCCGTCTATGAGGAAGGGAAGAACCGGGTTCATCCTTTCGTGGTGCCCAAGCTGATGATGAACGCCGCCGCGTCGCATGTGTCGATGGAGTACAACCTGCGCGGCCCCAGTTTCACCGTCTCGACCGCCTGCGCCTCCTCGAACCACGCCATGGCACAGGCGTTTCAGATGGTGCGCTCGGGCATGAGCCCGGTCATGGTCACCGGCGGGTCGGAATCCATGCTGTGCTTCGGCGGAATCAAGGCCTGGGAAGGGCTGCGCGTCATGTCCAAGGATGCCTGTCGCCCGTTCTCGGCCAATCGCAACGGCATGGTCCAGGGCGAGGGCGCGGGCATCTTCGTCTTCGAGGAGTTCGAACACGCCCGCGCGCGCGGGGCCGATATTCTGGCCGAAGTTGCAGGCTTCGGCATGTCCTCGGACGCGGCGGATATCGTGATGCCGTCCAAGCAAGGGGCTGCGCGGGCGATTTCCGGCGCCCTGCGTGATGCCGGGATTGCTGCGGACAAGGTCGGCTACATCAACGCCCATGGCACAGGCACGGCGGCCAATGACAAGACCGAATGTGCCGCGGTGGCGGATGTGTTCGGCCCCCATGCGGACCGTCTGATGATCTCGTCCACCAAGTCGATGCACGGGCATCTGATCGGGGCCACGGGCGCGGTCGAGTTGCTGGCCTGCGTCATGGCGCTGCGGGACGGCATCATCGCCCCGACCATCGGATATGAGGAATTCGACCCGGAATGCGCCCTTGATGTCGTGCCGAACGAGGCGCGTGAGGCGCAGGTGGAGGTGGCCCTGTCCAATGCCTTTGCCTTCGGCGGGCTGAACGCCGTTCTGGCCTTGCGCCGCGTCTGACGGACACCCGATGAAAAAAGCCGCCTCAAAGGGCGGCTTTTGTCGTTTCGATGCAGGGCGATCCCGTCATTCGGTCGGCACGGTGACCATGTCATAGCCTGCGGTGAAGCCTGACAGGGACAGCTTGACCTCGACCCGCTCATCAGGGGCCACGAAGGGCACCAGCGTGACCGTGGCCGAAGCCCCGCGCTTGTAGGATGCGACATCCTCGGTGGTCAGGCCGATACGGGCATAGCAGCCCTGACGGTCGCAGACCGAGAACGGGTAACGCTTGGGCTGCGCACCATCGACGGTGATGGTCAGCTGTGCGGTCAACAGGGTCTCCAGCGGAACCGCGACCAGCGCGCCAGCCTCGGCCTGTCCACCTGCGGGCAGTTTGAAGATCCGCATGTTGGCAACCTGATTGCCTTCGCCATCGGTCATCGTCTGAAAGATCTGGCAGGGCTCTTCGCCGTCCTCGACCTTGAGGCACTCCAGCGACCAGTCGCCCGAGACTTCGCGCACATAGGTCTGGCCGGGCTGCGGTCCGTCCGTCACCGTCTCGCCCATGGCAAGGCCGGGATCGGCGGGGGCAGGTGCCTCCTGCGTCGGTTGCGCGGTGCCCGTGGTGTCCTGCGCAAAGGCGGGACCTGCCACGGCCAGCGCCGCAATGATCGAAATCCGTGTCAGAAGATGGTTCATTCTTTCCGGTCCTGTTCCTGAAAATCACTCTTGCGGGGCGCTCTATCATGCCATTGCGGCAATGTCAGTGTGCATTTGAGCCCAAGGGGCCGCGCAGGGCGGAAACCTGCCGGAGCGATACGACTTCAGGAACGCAATCCAACCATTGGATCAAAAACAATAAAAGGGGCCTTGCGGCCCCTTTTTTGTATTTTTTTGCTCCCCGTCGGACTGGCCGACTTAGTCATTGACGTCACGCTAATTTGAATCCCCGCATCGGTCAACAGGCAAGGGATCACAATTTCGCCGCAGATCAAAAAAAGGCCGCATCCCGGGATGCGGCCAGTCTGACAGGGAGGAAAAACGTCCCAAACCGGATGGTTCACCGCCTTCGGACAGCCTTCACTCTGGCAGATAAAGGTTAAACTTGTATTCTCAGGCCGATGCCCAGGGGGCAATTGTGATTTTACCGGGCCAAGGCGAAGGGAGTGACCGTGGAGAATGCAATTTTTGTGGGGGGTGGCGGCGAGGGCTATGGCACCAAACAGGGGCTGCTGTTGAACTATGCCAACCGGCACGGCCTGATCGCCGGGGCGACCGGCACCGGCAAGACAGTGACCCTCCAGATCCTGGCCGAAGGTTTTTCGGCCGCCGGGGTGCCGGTCTTCATGTCCGACGTGAAGGGTGACCTGTCGGGGCTGGCCCTGCCGGGTGATCCTGCCGGAAAGCTGCACGTGCCATTCACGGAACGCGCCGCAAAGATCGGGTTCGACGATTTTGCCTATGAGGCGTTTCCGGTCGCCTTCTGGGACATGTTCGGCGCGCAGGGTCACCCGATCCGCACCACTGTGGCTGAAATGGGGCCGCTGCTCCTGAGCCGGCTGCTGGAACTGACCGAGGCGCAGGAAGGTATCCTGAACATCGCCTTCCGGCTGGCCGACGAAAAGGGCCTGGCGCTTCTGGATCTCAAGGACCTGCAGGCCTTTCTGGTCTGGCTGGGCGAGAACCGGGGTGAGGTCTCCTTGCGCTATGGCAATATCGCCGTAGCCTCGGTCGGTGCGATCCAGCGCCGCCTGATGGTGCTGGAGAACCAGGGCGGCGCGCATTTCTTTGGCGAACCTGCGCTGGAACTGGCTGACCTGATGCGCTGCGATGCGGACGGGCGCGGCATGGTCAATATCCTGGCTGCCGACAAGCTGATGCACAGCCCGCGTCTTTACGCGACCTTCCTGCTGTGGCTGCTGTCGGAATTGTTCGAGACGCTGCCCGAGGTGGGCGACCCCGACAAGCCCAAGCTCGTGTTCTTCTTCGACGAGGCGCATCTGCTTTTCAACGATGCGCCCAAGGCCCTGATCGAAAAGGTCGAACAGGTGGCGCGGCTGATCCGCTCCAAGGGGGTGGGGGTCTATTTCATCACCCAGAATCCCGGCGACGTGCCCGATACGATCCTTGGTCAGCTTGGCAACCGGGTGCAACACGCCCTGCGCGCCTTTACCGGCAAGGATCAGCAGGAGTTGCGCCGTGCCGCGCAGACCTATCGCACCAATCCGCGCTTCGACACAGAGGATGCGATCCGCGAGGTCGGCGTGGGCGAGGCGCTGACCTCTCTGCTCGAGCGCAAGGGTATCCCCGGCATGGTGGAGCGCACGCTGATCCGCCCGCCATCGTCGCAGGTGGGGCCTGTCACCGAGGCGCAGCGATCGGCCTTGATCCGCACCTCGACCCTCTTCGGCAAATATGAGACCCCGCTCGACAGGGACTCGGCCTATGAGGCGTTGCAACGGATCGCAACCGAGGCCGCGCGTGAAGCGGAAGCCGCCGCCGCCGCCGAAGCGCGCGCCGCCGAGGAAGAGCGCGAGTTCAAGGCCGCGCGGCGCTATCAGCCGACCACCAGCAGCAGGCGCAGCAGTTCCAGCCGGAGCCGTGAACCCGACAGTCTGGGCGAGGCTTTCGGACAGGCCGTGATGAAAGAGCTGAAAGGCACGACCGGCAAGCGCATCGTGCGCGGTATTCTGGGCAGCCTGTTCCGGGGACGCTGAGGCAATCTGCCAATAAAAAAGGCCCGCCCGGATCGCTCCGCGCGGGCCTTTTTCATGTTCGGCACCCGGTTACTTTTCGGGGATCAACCCGCGCGGACTGAAGCGCAGCACCAGCAACAGGATCAGCCCCATGGTCAACAGGCGCATGTGGGCGGCGCTGTCCATCAGATGGGTTTTCAACGCGCCATCGGCCATACCGGATGTGACCGTGTTCATCAGCCACAGACCCATCGGTTCCACCTGCACCCAGAGGAACCAGATCAGGAAGCCGCCCAGAACCGCGCCGAAGTTGTTGCCCGACCCGCCCACGATCACCATCACCCAGACCAGAAAGGTAAAGCGCAGCGGCTGATAGGTGCCCGGTGTCAACTGACCGTCCAGGGTGGTCATCATCGCGCCCGCGATGCCGCAGATTGCGGACCCCAGGATGAAGATCTGCAGATGCCGCGCGGTGACGTCCTTGCCCATCGCTTCGGCGGCGACTTCGTTGTCGCGGATCGCGCGCATCATCCGGCCCCAGGGCGAGTTCAGCGCCCTCTGCGCCATCCAGAGCAGGATCACCAGAACCACCGCGAACAGAGCCGCGTATTCCAGCTTGACGTAGATGGTCGAGGCCGTGACCGGATCCATGCCGAAACTCGCCGCGCGTTCCACGAATTCGGGATCGCGCTGCAGGTCCACTTCCAGCGGGACAGGGCGGGGCAGGCCGATCACGTTCTTGACGCCGCGCGCCAGCCAATCCTCGTTCTTCATCACGGCGATGATGATCTCGGCGATGCCCAGCGTGGCAATCGCCAGGTAATCGGACCGCAGGCCCAGTGCCGTCTTGCCGATGATCCAGGCGACACCTGCCGCCAGCAGTCCACCCACGGGCCAGGACAGCAGGATCGGCAGACCGAGGCCACCGATGTTTCCGCTGGACGCCGGATTGATCGCCTCGACCGCATCGACACCGGGGTCAAAGACCGCGCGGTAGAGGAAGAAGCCGATGATCAGGATCGCCAGCATCGCCAGCGTGCGCGCACGACCGGCGGGCATACGCTGATAGGTCAGCACGGCCGCCACGATGGTGGCCGCCCCCATCAGCAGGCCCAGCACGATGCCATAGCCGCCAGCGGCCCAGGCCCCTTCGGTGGGCGGCATGGCGATCAGCACGGCCGCCAGGCCGCCAAGTGCCACAAAGCCCATGATGCCGACGTTGAACAGGCCCGCAAAGCCCCATTGCAGGTTCACGCCCAGCGCCATGATCGCGCTGATCAGGCCCATGTTCAGGATCAGCAGGGCGGTGTTCCAGCTTTGCATCAGCCCCGTAATCACGATCAGACCAGCGACTATGGCAAACAGGCCGGTATTCTTGACCATCTCGCTCATACCGATTTCCCCTTGAACAGGCCCGTCGGGCGGAACAGCAGAACGATCAGCAGGATGACGAAGCTGACCGCGAATTTGTAGTCGGTGGACAGAAGCTGCACCAACCCGTCAGGCCCCATCCCGTCGGGCAGGGCGTAGACCAGCACCTTTTTCCAGGCATAGGTGATCGTCACCTCGGAAAAGGCGATGACGAAACCGCCCGCGATGGCGCCCACCGGGTTGCCAAGACCGCCCACGATGGCGCTGGCGAAGATCGGCAGGAGCAACTGGAAATAGGTGAAGGCCTTGAAGCTCTTGTCCAGACCGTAGAGCGTGCCCGCCACGGTGGCGAGCGCCGCAACGATCACCCAGGTCACGACCACGACCTTTTCGGGGTTGATGCCGGACAGCAGTGCCAGATCCTCGTTGTCGGAATAGGCGCGCATGGATTTGCCGGTGCGGGTCTTGTTCAGGAACCAGAACAGCGCGATCACGACGATCACAGCCGTCACGACCGTGATGCCGGTCGAGGTGCGGATCGCAAGCCCCTCCTGCAACCCGGTCAGTTCGCGGAACGTGCGGGCCGAGATGATGAACCGCTCGCCGTCGCCGAAGTTCTGGTCATCCGGCCCGATGATGAAGCGCACGACCCCGTTCATGATGAACATGACGCCCATCGACACGATCACGAGGATCACCGGTTTCGCCTTTTGCGCGCGGTAGAACCGATAGACCGCGCGGTCTGTCATCAGCACGAACAGCGCGCAGCCCGCGATCCCGAAGGGCAGGGCCAGCAGCGCCGTGGGCAGCGGTCCGAGGCTGATCCCCAGATGCTGGAACCACCATGTGAACAGGATGGTGATCATGGTGCCAAAGGCCATCGTGTCGCCATGGGCGAAATTGGAAAACCGCAGGATGCCATAGATCAGCGTCACACCCAGCGCGCCCAGCGCCAGTTGGCTGCCATAGGCGATTGCGGGGATGATGACGAAATTCGCCAGTGTGATGAATGCGTTGAGAAGATCCATGCCTCAGCCCCCCAGGAACGATCTGCGGACCTCGGGGTCGGCCATCAGGGCCTTGCCGGTGTCGGTGAAGGCATTGCGCCCCTGCACGAGGACATAGCCCTTGTCCGCGATCTCGAGCGCTTGCCGCGCGTTCTGTTCCACCATCAGGATCGGAATGCCCGTGCGGGCCACCTCGATGATCCGGTCGAAGAGTTCGTCCATCACGATGGGGCTGACGCCTGCGGTGGGTTCGTCCAGCATCAGGACCTTGGGTTTGGTCATCAGGGCGCGGCCCACGGCCACCTGCTGGCGCTGACCACCGGACAGCTCTCCGGCCGCCTGATAGCGTTTTTCCTTGAGGATCGGAAACAGGTCATAGACCTGGGCCATGGTGTCGCGGAAATCGTCCTTGCGGATGAAGGCCCCCATCTCGAGGTTTTCCTCGACCGTCATCGAGGTGAAGATGTTATGGGTCTGCGGCACGAAGCCCATGCCCTTGATGACCCGGTCCTGTGGCGTGAGCGCGGTGATGTCCTCGCCGTCCAGCAGCACGCGGCCCGACCGTACATCCAGCATCCCGAAGACGGCCTTCATGGCGGTGGACTTGCCCGCACCGTTGGGGCCGACGATCACGGCGATCTCGCCGCGGTCCACCGCGATGGTGCATTCGTGCAGGATGTCGGGGCCCTTGCCGTAGCCGCCGGTCATCGCCTCGCCGATCAGGAAGGGACCACCGGGCGCGGATGTCGTGGCGCCGCTCTTGCGCACTGGCGTGGCCGTGCCCTGTCCGGCGGCATTGGTGATCGAGCGGTCCTTGTTGCCGCGATCATCCTGATAAGGATTGCTGCTGCTCATGCGCCCACCTTGTCCTTGTTCTTCAGGCCGGTGCCCAGATAGGCCTCGATCACCTGTTCATTGGCCTTGATCTCGGCCAGTGTGCCCTGCGCCAGAACCTTGCCCTCGGCCATGCAGATCACCGGGTCACAGAGGCGTCCGATGAAATCCATGTCATGTTCGATCACCACGAAGGTGTAGCCGCGCTCCTGGTTCAGCTGCACGATGGCATCGCCGATGGTGTTCAGAAGGGTCCGGTTCACACCTGCGCCGACCTCGTCCAGAAACACGATCTTGGCATCGACCATCATGGTGCGCCCCAGTTCCAGCAGCTTTTTCTGGCCGCCCGAAATCTGGCTGGCCTTCTGCTCGGCCAGATGGCTGATGGTCAGGAATTCCAGCACTTCATCGGCCTTGGCGCGCAGGGCGCGTTCCTCCTCGGCGATGCGCTTGCGGCCGAACCATGTGTTCCACAGGGTTTCGCCCGACTGGTTGCCCGGAACCATCATCAGGTTCTCGCGGCAGGTCATCGAGCCGAATTCATGGGCGATCTGGAAGGTCCGCAACAGGCCCTTGTGAAACAGGTCATGCGGTGGCAGGCCGGTGATGTCCTCGCCCATCATCGTGACCGTGCCTGACGTTGGTTTGAGAACGCCGGCGATCACGTTGAACAGCGTGGTTTTTCCTGCACCATTCGGGCCGATCAGCCCTGTGATGGCCCCTTGCCTGATCTCGAGCGAGGCCCCGTCAACGGCGCGGAAACCGCCAAACGTCTTCACGACGTTGTCGACTTTGATCATACCTTTTCCCCCGGCACTGTCTGAGTTGCGTGCCTTTATCTTATGCAAACGGCGCGGGAGAAGCCCCCGCGCCGCGCGTTGCCGTAACGTCAGATCACCGGAAGTTCACGGTCTCGATCGTGCCGTCCTTGATCTCGATCTCGCGGTAGTTGCCCGCGGATTCGCCGGGTCCGATCAGTTCGACCGCAGTGGCACCGACATAGTCGATATCGCCACCCGCCTTGATGATCTCGATGGCCTTGGCCAGCTCGCCGGGGAAGATTTCCTCACCGGGGGCGTTGGCCAGATCCATGATGTGATCCTTGAAATCGGCCGACGCGGTCGAACCCGCCTTCTGCATCGCCAGCATGATCAGCGCGGCTGCGTCATAGCTTTCCGGTGCGAAGGCCGAGGTGCCGTCGAAACCTGCCTCGGTTGCCTTGGCCTGGAACATTTCTGCGCCAGCGCTGTCGGTGCCGGGGTACTGGCCGAAGGAGCCGGTCAGGCCGTCGCCGATGTCGTCGACCAGCTGCTGGCCGACCATGCCGTCAGGCAGAACGAACGTGTCGAAAGCGCCCGAGTCGAGGCTGGCCTGGATGATGCCCTTGCCGCCCTGATCGGTATAGCCTGCAACCACCAGAACTTCGCCACCGGCCGACGCCAGAGCCGCGACTTCGGCGGAATAGTCGGCCTTGCCGTCTTCATGGCTGGCGTTGATCGTCACGGTGCCGCCGGCTGCGGTGAAGGCCGCAGCGAAGGCATCCGCCAGACCCTTGCCGTAGTCGTTGTTGGTATAGGTCAGCGCCACGGATTTGATGCCGCGATCCATGATGACTTCGGTCATCACGACGCCCTGACGCGCATCCGACGGGGCGGTGCGGAAGAACAGGCCGTCATCTTCGGCGGTCGACAGGCCCGGCGAGGTCGCCGAGGGCGAGATCATCACGACGCCGTTCGGGCGCGCGACGTTCTGCAGGATCGCACCGGTCACACCCGAGCAGTCGGCGCCCATGATGGCGTTGACGTTCTCGGAGGTGATCAGGCGTTCCGCGGCGGCGGTCGCCGCACCGGCGTCGATGCAGGTGGAGTCACCGCGCACCGAAGTCACGGTCGCGCCATCCAGCAGCGTGCCTGCCGCGTTGACTTCGGCAATCGCCAGCTCGGCACCGGCAGCCATGTTCGGTGTGATCGATTCAAGCGGGCCGGTGAAGCCCAGGATGATGCCGATCTTGATCTCCTGTGCCGATGCAGCACCAGACAGCAGAGCCGTCGCAGCTGTGGCCAAAAGCAGTTTTTTCATGTTCTTCTCCCATATTGGAACAGTCAGTCCAGCGCGCAGGTTATTGCCACTTCGATCAAAAGAAAAGCGCAATGCGATGGCTGCAATCACCCGATTGCGACTTTTTGTGAGGGCAATGGCCGCTATATCCTACCACGGAAGATACCTGACCCAAGGTCAACGCAAGGAGCAAGCGATGCAGCGAAAGGCCCTTCTGGCAACTGCCATGACAGCGATGATTTGGGGCACAGTTGTCCTGACCGGACCGGCACATGCACTTGACGCGGGCGGCCAGACGCTTGAGGTCACCACCATGGCCGAAGGGTTCGAGACGCCCTGGTCGGTCGGCTTTCTGCCCGGTGGCGGTTTTCTGGTGACCGAGCGTGAAGGCCGTCTGTGGCATATCGGGCCTGACGGTCAGCGCAGCCAGGTCCGCGGTCTGCCGGATATCCGCGTGGCAGGGCAGGGTGGTCTGCTGGACGTGATGGTGCCCCGCGACTTTACCAGCAGCCGCGAGGTGTTCTTCAGCTATGCCAAGCCGCAGGGCCGGTCCGAAGGGACGGCGCTGGCCGTCGGTCGGCTCTCGGACGATCATGGCCGGCTGGATTCGGTCCGTCTGCTGTTCGAAATGAAACCCGGTTCGTCCGGCGGGCGGCATTTCGGTGGCCGCATCGTCGAGGCGCGGGACGGCACGATTTTTCTGACAACGGGCGACCGGGGCGATGACGACAGCGCGCAGGACCTCATGCGCCACAACGGCAAGGTGATCCGTCTCAATCGCGATGGCTCGGTCCCGGCCGACAATCCCTTTGTCGGGCGCAGCGATGCGCTGCCAGAAATATGGTCATGGGGCCATCGCAACCCCCAAGGGGCCACGCTGGACGCCGAAGGGCGGCTCTGGCTGGCCGAGCATGGCGCGCGTGGCGGTGACGAGGTCAATCTGGTGGAACGGGGCGCCAATTACGGCTGGCCTGTCATCTCTTACGGCCGGCACTACTCCGGCCTGCCCATCGGCGAGGGGACCGCGAAACCCGGTCTGGAACAGCCGCGCATGTATTGGGACCCGTCGATGGCCCCCTCCGGCATGGCGATCTACACCGGCGATCTGTGGCCGGACTGGCGGGGGCAGATGTTCGTGGGCTCTCTCAAGTTCGACTATGTGGCCCGCGTCGGTGGCAGCCCCTTGCAAGAGGTCGAACAGATCAAGGACCGCGAGACGGACCGCGTGCGCGATATCCGGCAAGCGCCCGACGGGTCCATCTGGTTCATCAGTGAAGGGCGCGGCACGATCTATCGCATCGCCCCCTGACCTCAGATCGACAGCCGTGTCGCGTGACTGCCCCGCTCGCGGTAGGGCGTGGTGTCGTAATGCGCGCGGTAGCATTTCGAGAAATGCGAGGGAGAGGCAAAGCCGCAGGCCAGCGCGACGTTGATCACGCTCATATCGGTCTGCATCAACAGGTTCCGCGCCTTCTGCAAGCGCAGTTCCATGTAATAGCGTTTGGGGCTGCGGGTCAGATAGCGACGGAACAACCGTTCCAGCTGCCGTGTCGACATGCCCACATCGCGCGCCAGAACCGAAGGGCTGATCGGCTCCTCGATATGGCTTTCCATCATCTGGATCACGCGGCTGAGTTTCGGGTGCCGCACGCCGATTCGCGTCGGCACGGACAGGCGCTGCGTATCCTGATCCGTGCGGATCGAGGCATAGACGAACTGATCCGCCACCAGATTTGACACGTCTTCGCCGTGGTCATTGGCGATCAGCTTCAGCATCAGGTCGATCGAGGCGATGCCACCCGCCGTGCTGAAGCGGTTGCCATCCATGACGAAGACCGATTTGGTCAGATCGACCTCCTCGAACTCCTCGGCGAAACTGTCCTGGTTCTCCCAGTGGATCGTGGCGCGCTTGCCATCCAGCAGCCCAGCCTTGGCCAGTGTGTAGCTGGCGGTGCAGAGGCCGCCCAGCATCATGCCCTTGCGCGCTTCGCGGCGCAGCCACGAGATCACCTTCTTCGTGGTCGATTTCTGCACATCCAATCCGCCGCAGACCACCACCACGTCGTCGCGGGTCACGTCGATCAAATCCGCATCCAGCTGGAATTCGGCCCCTGCCGAACACCGTATCCGGTCTCCGCCCTCGCCGATCAGGATCCAGGTATAGGCCGTGCGGCCCAGCATCCGGTTCGCGGTGCGCAGGCTTTCCAGCGCCGAGGCGAAGCTGAGCAATGTAAAATTATCCAGAAGCACAAAGACAAAGCGCCGTGGCGCTGTAGCCGTGGCTGTCTCCTTGGCCATCGGTCGGGGCGAGTGCATGTGACGGGCGCTCCATCGGTGTTACATGAGTATTGAACAGGTTTGGCAATCCGCATCAAGGGCCGCAACGGCGTTCTGAGGTGCAATTCCGCCAAAACACGACGCTTTCGCGTCGCCTTTCACTTTTGCCGTGAAAATCGCTTGTGGCATGCGGGCTGCGGCTTTTGTATAGAAGGCCGGACTTCAGGACTTTGGTGGAGATAGAGACATGACCGAGTGGCAGAAAACCGATTGGCGCAAACGCCCCCGGGTTCAGATGCCCGACTATACCGATGCGGCCGCATTGGGCATGGTCGAGGCGCAGTTGTCGAAATATCCTCCGCTGGTCTTTGCGGGCGAGGCGCGCAAGCTCAAGGCGGTGCTGGGCGAGGCGGCGCGGGGCGAGGCGTTCCTGCTGCAGGGCGGCGATTGCGCCGAGAGCTTCGATCAATTCAGCGCGAATGCGATCCGCGACACCTTCAAGGTGATGCTGCAGATGGCGATGGTCCTGACCTATGGCGCGAAGGTGCCTGTGGTGAAGGTGGGCCGCATGGCGGGCCAGTTCGCCAAGCCGCGCTCGGCCCCGACCGAAGTGATCGACGGCGTGGAACTGCCGTCCTACCGGGGTGACATCATCAATGATCTGGCAGCCACGCCCGAAGCGCGCCAGCCCGATCCCGCCCGGATGCTGCAGGCCTATCTGCAGGCGGCGGCGACGCTGAACCTGCTGCGCGCGTTTTCCACGGGTGGCTATGCCGATGTGCATCAGGTCCATAGCTGGACGCTGGGCTTCACCGAGGGCGAGAAGGCCGCGAAATACCGCGACATGGCCAACCGGATCAGCGACACGCTGGATTTCATCAAGGCCGCCGGTATCGACAGCAAGATGGCCCACACACTGCAAACGGTGGATTTCTACACCAGCCACGAGGCGCTTTTGCTGGAATACGAAGAGGCGCTGACGCGGCTGGACACCACCTCCGGCAAATGGCTGGCAGGGTCGGGCCATATGGTCTGGATCGGCGACCGCACGCGCCAGCCCGATGGCGCGCATGTGGAGTTCTGCCGTGGCGTGCTGAACCCGATCGGGCTGAAATGCGGCCCCAGCATGACCTCCGAGGACCTCAAGGTTCTGATGGCCAAGCTGAACCCGCGCAACGAGGCGGGCCGCCTGACGCTGATCGCGCGTTTCGGCGCGGGCAAGGTGGGCGAGCATCTGCCGCGTCTGATCAAGACGGTGCGCGAAGAGGGGGCCAATGTGCTGTGGGTCTGCGATCCGATGCATGGCAACACGATCAAATCCTCCAGCGGCTACAAGACCCGGCCCTTCGATGCCGTGCTGCGCGAGGTGCGCGAGTTCTTTGCCGTGCACAAGGCCGAAGGAACCATCCCGGGCGGTGTGCATTTCGAAATGACGGGTCAGGATGTGACCGAATGCACCGGCGGTTTGCGCGCGGTCAGCGACGAGGATCTGTCGGACCGCTACCACACGGCCTGCGATCCGCGCCTGAACGCCAGCCAGTCGCTGGAACTGGCCTTCCTTGTGGCCGAGGAACTGTCAAGCCTGCGGGCCGAACGTCAGGCCGCAGCCGCCGTCTGACGACGGCCATCCCGTGATCCGATCCGAACGGCAGGCGTTTCGCCTGCCGTTTCGATTCGCGCGCCTTCGGAAGACAGGGTCAGGTGGGTCAAAGGTCCTCGCCCTGCGCTGCGACTAACCGCAGATGCGGCGCAGCCCGGCCCGCCGCGGCGGGTTTCCCCATGCCCGGCAAAATCCCCGGCCGTGTCGGCGAACCCCCTGAGAGGGGTCAGGCCGCCCTCGCGATGGCTTGGCCGATCCCAGCCCCGGGCCACATCATGACCCGTGATCTGGGTCAGGCGGCGCGACATGATCGTGAAGCGACGCGGCGCGCGGCCGATGCTGCCATTGCTGTCCAGACAGCCCAGAATACGGTTGATCTCGCCCGTCTCGTCCTTCATCGGCAACAGCAGAAGGCGCGCCTCCAGCAAGGGTTTTCCGATCCCCGCTTCGGCCTGAAGCGACAGGGTGGCGATGGTGGGCGCGGCGCAGACCATGTCGAGGCAGGCCGCCAGATCGTCCCGGGCCTCGGGCACGAACAGCGCGCTCAGCGGCATGCCCCGCACCTCCATCCCCAGAAGATCGCCCAGATGCGCCCCGGCGATTCGCAGGCGTCCGACACCGGGGGCCACCTGTTCGAGGATGAAGGCATATTCCAGCGACTGTTCGATACCGCGCGGGTCCACGTCGGCGCGATTGGGCATGATCCGATGCCCGCGCAGGGCATGCCAATAGGATTCGATCATGGCGACATGGGGAAAGCGTGCATCGGTCCGATGGCGGTTCATCGCGATCACATTGCTGGCAGGGCCCGTTGTGGGCGCTTTTCGGTCTTCACGCATCATGGCAGGTCCTTTACGCGCCGGGACCGGCCCTCGACGGCACCGGAACCGGGGACCGGTCCTGCGCCTGACCCTAGGCCGGAGAAGGTTACTCTTTCCTTAATCTGCCATGGTTCGTTGAAAATATGTCGCGAATTCTTGGTGTTTGGTTAACCTCTCGGGGGTTCTTGCCGTTCGGGGCGGGAACCGCTAGGGCATCGTCCCACGCGCTGTCATTGCCGAAATGGAGAACCGCAGGTGATAGAATCGATGACCGGATTTGCCACCGGCAAAGGGGCCGCGTCGGGGGCCAGCTGGAGCTGGGACCTGCGCAGCGTCAACGGCAAGGGGCTGGACCTGCGGCTGCGCGTGCCCGACTGGATCGAGGGTCTCGAGGCGCGGTTGCGCGCCCGCCTGACCGCCACCATCGGGCGGGGCAATGTCACGCTGAACCTGCGTCTTGCCCGCGATGAAGGTGCTGTCGAACTGACGGTGAACCCCGCCGGGCTGAATGCCGTCATCGCGGCCATGGTCAAGGTCGAGACCGAGGCGATGCAGACCGGCCTGTCGCTGGCCCCTGCCACCGCGGCCGATATCCTGGGCCTGCGCGGCGTGCTCGAAAGCCGTGGCCTCGAGGCCGAGACAGGCCCGCTGCTGGCGGCGCTCATGGCGGATTTCGAAACCGTGCTGGCCGATTTCCGCAAGATGCGACAGGCCGAGGGGCGCGCGCTGCAGGGCGTGATCGAAGGCCAGTTGGCGCAGATCGCCGCACTGGTGGATCAGATCGCCGCCGCGACCGAGGCGCGCGCCGCCGATCTGGCCAGCACTCTGCGCGCCAATCTGGCGCGTGTGCTGGACAATGCCGACGGCGTCGACCCGCAGCGGGTGGCGCAGGAACTGGCGCTGATCGCGGTCAAGGCCGATGTGACCGAGGAGGTGGACCGCCTGCGCGCCCATATCGACGCCGCGCGCGCACTGCTCGATGCGCCTGAACCGGTCGGGCGCAAGCTGGATTTCCTGATGCAGGAATTCAACCGCGAGGCCAACACGCTGTGTTCCAAATCACAGCACAAGGCATTGACGCGGATCGGGCTGGACCTGAAAACCGTGATCGACCAGATGCGCGAGCAGGTCCAGAACATCCAGTAAGACTGCGGCACGGAAAGGCAAGACGATGGAACACAGACGCGGGCTTCTGATCATCCTGTCCTCGCCTTCGGGCGCGGGAAAATCCACGCTGGCCAAACGGCTGCGCGACTGGGACCCGACGATCCGCTTCTCGGTCTCGGCCACCACGCGCCCGCCACGCCCGGGCGAGGAACATGGCCGCGAGTATTTCTTTCACAGCCGCGCTGCATTCGAGCAGATGGTCGCGGGCGATGAGATGCTGGAACATGCCGAGGTCTTCGGCAATCTTTACGGCAGCCCCAAGGGACCCGTCGCCGCCGCCATCGACGCCGGACAGGACGTGCTTTTCGACATCGACTGGCAGGGCGGGCAGCAGGTGCGCAACTCCAGCCTTGGCAAACACGTGCTGTCGGTCTTCATCCTGCCGCCCTCGATCCCGGAACTGGAACGCCGCCTGCGCTCGCGCGGGCAGGACAGCGACGAGGTGATCGACACGCGCATGACCAAGTCGCGCGACGAGATCAGCCATTGGCCGGAATATGATTTCGTGCTGGTCAACGACGATCTGGACGCGACCTTTGAAAAGCTCAAGATCATCGTCAGCGCCGAGCGCCTGCGCCTGTCGCAACAACCCGGTCTGGTCGAGACTGTCCGCCGCCTGAACAAGGAATTCGAGGATCGCACATGACGCTTTACGCCCTTGACGGAATCGCCCCGCAACTGCCCGAGGACGGGGATTGCTGGATCGCCCCTGACGCCAATGTGATCGGCAAGGTGGTGCTGGAAAGCGGGGCCTCGGTCTGGTTCGGCGCGACGCTGCGCGGCGACAACGAGGTGATCCATATCGGCGCGGGCAGCAATGTGCAGGAAAACACCGTGATGCACACCGACATGGGCTATCCGCTGGTCATCGGGCAGAATTGCACGATCGGTCACAAGGCGATGCTGCATGGCTGCACCATCGGGGACAACAGCCTGATCGGGATGGGCGCCACGGTGCTGAACGGCGCGAAGATCGGCAAGAACTGCCTGATCGGGGCAGGGGCCCTGATCACCGAGGGCAAGGAGATCCCGGACGGATCGCTGGTCATGGGCGCACCCGGCAAGGTGGTGCGGCAGTTGGACGAGGCCGCGATCGAAGGGCTGCGCCGTTCGGCCCTCGGATATCAGCGCAACATGCGCCGTTTCGCCAAGGGCCTGACCGCGCTCTGAAGGCCTCTGCCGGATGCCTCCGGCGGGGATATTTCAGGCAGGAAGAAACAGCGTCAGAGCGGGCAGGGCGGTGCTTGCCGTTGCTTGCGGCCTGTGCCAG
Source organism: uncultured Alphaproteobacteria bacterium (assembly GCA_963715835.1). Classification (GTDB taxonomy): domain Bacteria; phylum Pseudomonadota; class Alphaproteobacteria; order Rhodobacterales; family Rhodobacteraceae; genus Seohaeicola. Next base: position 505,164 of record CAVQSH010000002.1, read on the forward strand.
TTGTTGCGCAGCAACAGGAAAGACATGTCATGAAGAACTCAAAAGGATCGCTGATCCGCCCCGTTCCCCTGCCCGACAGCATCAGCCGCCCCGTGGTGACACCGCTCAGCCCTTCGGTCGTCTATGCGTCCGACACGCCAGACGATCTGGACGCGCAATACGAGGGCCGCACGCAGGGCTATACCTATGCGCGCGAAGGCCATCCCAACGCGGATGTGCTGGCGCGCCGGATCGACATGCTGGAAGGCGGGCAGGGCGGGATCGTCACCTCCTCGGGGATGTCGGCGGTCACGGCGGTGATGATGGGCCTGCTGAAGGCGGGCGATCACGTGCTGGGGGGCGACCAGCTTTACGGACGCTCCCTGCGGCTGATGAAGCAGGACCTGCCGCGCCTTGGCATTGCCACAAGCCTGGCCGATCCCACCGATGTGGCGGCGATGGAAGCCGCGCTGCGGCCCGAGACACGGATGATCCTGGTCGAGGTGGTGTCGAACCCGACCCTGCGGGTGGCCGATATCGAAGGTCTGGTCAAGCTGTGCAAGGCACGCGGCATCCTTCTGGCGGTGGACAATACCTTCACCACACCGCGCGCCTATCGCCCCTTCGATGCAGGCGCCGATATCGTCATCCATTCGGTGACCAAGCTGCTGGCGGGCCATTCCGACGTGACGCTGGGCTATGCCTGCGCCGCCGATCCGGTGCTGCAAAAGGCGATCTATGATTTCGCCGTGACCACCGGCCTGACGGCCAGCCCCTTCGACTGCTGGCTGGCCGAGCGGGGGCTTGCCACCTTCAACCTGCGCTTCGACCGGGCCGAGGCCAATGCCGTGGCGCTGGCCGATCATCTGGCTGGACTGCCGGGTGTGAAACGCGTGCTTTACCCGATGCGGGCCGATCATCCGGACCGCGCGCGGGCGGGCGCGTTGTTGGGCACGCGCGGCTGCAACATGGTCAGCTTCGAGCTGGAGGGCGGGCGCGCCGCCGCCAATGCCTTCACCCGTGCCGCCGACGGTCTGGCCTTTGCGCCGACACTGGGCGATGTGGGCACCACGCTGTCCCATCCGGCCAGTTCCTCGCACCGCGCCCTGCCTGCGGCCGAGCGTGAGGCGCTTGGCATGAGCGAGGGGTTCTTCCGCGTCTCGGTCGGGCTGGAAGAGCCCGAGGCGCTGCTGGAGGTCTTCACCCGCGCCGTGGCCGCCACGCGCGGCGCTGGCTGAGCCGATGCCCGACGCCACGATCCGCGGCATCCTTGACGCCGTGCCCTTGCCCGCCCTGTTTCTGGGCGAGGGCGACCGGATCGTGGGCCTCAACGCGCGCGCGCAAGCGCTGTTCGGGGCCGTCGATGGGCGGCCCTTCATCACCGCTGTCCGCCAGCCCACCGTGCTGGATGCGGTCGCGGCGGCGCGGGCGCAGCGCCTGCCGCAGACCGCGCGCTTTCTGGCCAAGGACGGGATGCAGGACGTGATCTATGCCGTCCATTGCGCCCATGTCGAGGCGGGGCCGGCAACGGGTGTGCTGATCAGTTTCGAGGACGTCACCAACCAGCAGCAGATCGGCCAGATGCGCCGCGATTTCGTGGCCAATGTCAGCCACGAGCTGCGCACGCCGCTGACCGCGCTGATCGGGTTCATCGAGACGCTGCAAGGCCCCGCCAAGGACGATCCCGTCGCGCGGGACCGGTTTCTGGGCATCATGGCGACCGAGGCGCAGCGGATGAACCGGCTGGTGCGCGACCTGCTGTCGCTGAGCCAGGTCGAGGAGATGGAGCGGGTGCGCCCCGATACGCGGCTTGACCTGACGGATCTGCTGGGATCGGTGATGCGCAACCTCTCTCCGCTGGCCGAGAAGGCGGGCGGCACCTTGCAGGACCGCATGGGCACGGTTCCCCTCTTCGTCGAGGGCGACGCGGACCAGTTGCGACAGGTCTTCGGCAATCTGATCGAGAATGCGATCAAATACGGTGGGCGCCCGCCGGAAGTCCTGGTCGAGGTGAGCGCGCTGGAGCGCGACCCATCCCTGCGCGGCCCGGCCCTGAGCATCGCGGTGAGCGACAATGGCACCGGTATCGACCCGGTGCACATTCCGCGCCTGACCGAGCGGTTCTACCGGGTGGACGACCACCGCTCGCGCGAGATGGGCGGCACCGGGCTGGGGCTCGCCATCGTCAAGCATATCGTGAACCGTCACCGTGGCCGGTTGCGGATCGAAAGCGCGCCGGGGCAGGGCAGTCGTTTCACCGTGACCCTGCCACGGGTCATGTAGGCCTCAGCGCGGCAGGGTGTCTTCCTCGCCGGTCTGGGTGGACAGCCAGTCCCGGAACAGCGACAGCGCGCTGTCCTGCGCCTTGGCGCGCGGCCAGACCAGGTAGTAGCTGCCCCGCGTGCGGGTCGGCCCGCCGAAGGCCATGACCAGCCGTCCGGCCGCCAGATCCTGCTCGGCCAGATAGTCGGGCAGAAGCGCCACGCCCAGCCCGTGCAGCGCGGCCTGCGTGATGGTCGAGAACTGATCATAGAGCGTGCCCTGTGGCGGCTCCTGCGCGACCCCGTGACTGGCGAACCAGTCGGCCCAGGCGGTCGGGCGCGTCTCGATATGCAGCAGCGGCAGGGACATAAGATCTTCTGCGCGCCGCAGGGGGCGTCGCATCGCCAGATCCGGCGTGCAGACCGCCACGACGGTTTCCGTCCGCAGCAGCATGTTGTCCGTGCCCGGCCAATCCGCATTGCCATAATGAATAGCTGCATCAAAGGGTTGCGAGGCGAAGTTGAAAGGGGCCAGCCGGGTCGCCATGTTGATCGTCACCTCCGGGTGCAGGCGCGCGAAATCGGCCAGACGCGGCACCAGCCAGCGCATCCCGAAGGTGGGCAGGATCGCCAGATCAAGCGCCCCGCCACGCGGTTGCACCCGCAGGCGCAACGAGGCCTGCGCGATCTGGTGCAGCGCCTCGCGCACCTCGGCCACATAGGCGCGGGCAGGGGGTGTCAACGCCATCCGCCGCCCCTCCCGCACGACCAGCGGCACGCCCATCTGCGTCTCGAGTGTCTGGATCTGGCGGCTGACCGCGCTTTGGGTCAGGGACAGCTCCTCGGCCACGGCCGTGGCGCTGCCCAGACGGTCCAAGCGCCTCCAGCGCGCGCAGCGAGGCGATCGAGGGCAGGAAGCGGCGTGGGGCGATCATCTATGCGTTTTACTCATGAAGGGATGCGAAACTATCGTTTCATCGCACCATGATTATGGTGTAACCTCTGATGCAGACAAGAGAAGCGCCCGCGAAAAACTCATGACAGATGCATGACCCGCAACGCGCACACCCCTGAAGGAGGACCCCATGAACGAGATGAGCCGCCCCGCACCGAAACTGCGTGCCAAGGATGCACCCGATCTGGGCCAGTTCGACTGGGCCGACCCGTTCCGCCTGGATGAGCAGCTGACCGAGGAAGAGCGCATGATGCGCGACAGCGCGCATGCCTATGCGCAGGAAAAGCTGCAGCCGCGCGTCCTCGAAGGCCTTTGCCGACGAACATACCGACCCCGAGATTTTCCGCGAGATGGGCGAGATGGGCCTGCTGGGCGTCACCACGCCCGAGGAATACGGCGGGCTGGGCGCGGGCTATGTCTCCTACGGGCTGGTCGCGCGCGAGGTCGAGCGGGTCGATTCGCGGCTACCGCTCGATGATGTCGGTGCAGTCCAGCCTCGTGATGTATCCGATCTATGCCTACGGCTCGGAAGAGCAGCGCCAGAAATACCTGCCGAAGCTGGCCAGCGGCGAATGGATCGGCTGCTTCGGCCTGACCGAACCCGATGCCGGATCGGATCCGGCGGGCATGAAGACCCGCGCGGTCAAGACCGCGAACGGCTATGTGCTGACCGGCTCGAAGATGTGGATTTCCAACGCGCCCATCGCCGATGTCTTCGTGGTCTGGGCCAAGTCCGATGCCCATGGCGGCAAGATCCGCGGCTTCGTGCTGGAAAAGGGCATGAAGGGCCTGAGCGCGCCCAAGATCGGCAACAAGATGAGCCTGCGCGCCTCGATCACCGGCGAGATCGTGATGGACAATGTGGAAGTGGGCGAGGACGCGCTGCTGCCGCATGTGGAAGGTCTGAAAGGCCCGTTCGGCTGTCTCAACCGCGCCCGCTACGGCATCAGCTGGGGCGTTCTGGGGGCGGCCGAGTTCTGCTGGCACGCCGCGCGCCAGTACGGTCTGGACCGCCAGCAGTTCAAGCGCCCGCTGGCGCAGACGCAGCTTTTCCAGAAGAAACTGGCCGACATGCAGACCGAAATCGCGCTGGGGCTTCAGGCCAGCCTGCAGGTCGGTCGCCTGATGGATGCCGCCAAGGCCGCGCCCGAGATGATCTCGATCGTCAAGCGCAACAACTGCGGCAAGGCCCTTGATATTGCGCGCATGTCCCGCGACATGCACGGCGGCAACGGCATCAGCCTTGAGTTCGGGGTGATCCGTCACATGGTCAACCTCGAGACGGTCAACACCTATGAGGGCACGCATGACGTGCATGCGCTGATCCTGGGTCGCGCACAGACGGGGTTGCAGGCCTTCTTCTGATAGGGTCTGATACGACAACACGACAGAGAGCGGCGCGCTTTGCCTTGGGGCAGGCGCGCCGTTGCCTGTTGCAGATGGCGACACGAACGGAGGGATCATGGACGCTGATCGGAACCTGTGGCGGGACAGCGCGAAAGAAGTCTTTCAAGCTGATGTTTTTACAGGGGAAACATCTGTCGATCTTTGTATTCTGGGGGGTGGATTCACGGGGTGCTCCGCAGCGCTGACAGCGGCGCAGGCCGGAGCCTCGGTGCTCGTGCTCGAGGCCGAGACCGTCGGTCATGGCGGGTCCGGGCGCAACGTGGGGCTGGTCAACGCGGGGCTCTGGCTGCCGCCGCAGGCGGTCTGCGACGCGCTGGGGCAGGCGCAGGGCACACGCTTGAACGCGGCACTGGCGGCGGCGCCGGCACAGGTGTTCGACCTGATCGAGGCCCATGACATCGCCTGTGAGCCGGTGCGGGCGGGCACGCTGCATTGCGCACATTCTGTCAGCGGTTTCAATGACTTGCAGAGCAGGTTTCAACAACAGCAGGCCTTGGGGGCACCCGTGACGCTGCTGGACGCGGCGCAGGCGCGGGCGCGGACCGGCAGCGACAAGGTGCACGGCGCGCTGCATGATGCGCGGGCGGGCACGATCCAGCCCTTGGCCTATGCGCGCGGTCTGGCGCGCGCTGCGGTGCAGCATGGCGCGCGGATACATGAACACAGCCCGGTCAAGGCCGTGGCGCGTCGCGGCGCGGATTGGATCATTACCACGCCACAAGGCACTGTTACCGCGCGGAAAATACTGATCGCGACCAATGCCTATCACCAGCCGGTCAAGGGGGCCGAGGTGCCGCCAACGACGCCTGTGCATTACTTCCAACTGGCCACGGCACCACTCGGTCACAACGTGGCAGCGCAGGTTCTGCCGGGCGGCGAGGGCTGCTGGGATACGGGCACGGTGATGACGTCCTTTCGCAAGGATCAGGCTGGCCGTCTGATCCTTGGCGCGATGGGCAACCCGGATGCCCTTGGCCTGCATGCGGCCTGGGCGCGGCGTGCGCTGGCGCGGCTTTTCCCGCAGGTGGGTGACGCACCGTTCGCGCATTTCTGGTCGGGTCGGATCGCCATGACCTCGGATCATATCCCCAAGGTGATGCGGTTGGGCGATGCGGGTTTCGCTGTCTTTGGCTATTCAGGTCGCGGAATCGGTCCGGGGACCGTGATCGGTGCCGCTGCGGCGCAGGCCTTGCTGTCGGGGGATGAGGCGCATCTGCCACTGGATGCGGTCGATGGCTATACAGAGGCCTTCACGGGGGCCAAGGGGCAGTTCTACGAACTGGCAGCACGGCTGGTTCATGCCGGGGGGGCGCGTCTGGGGTAATCCAGCGCTACATGCAATAATCGCATAATCAGTATTATGTTAAATAATGGTGATGGTGAATTCCTGCCGCCACGGTCTGGCACTGCCGTGTTTTCAAAGGCTTGCGCGACGTTCTGTCGGTTCTATGATCTCGTGGCGCAAAGGTCCCTTTCATCCGCAGGCTGAACGCACCCTCTCGACATCGAGGACCCACAGGCGCTATCACTATGCAGATCAAGAACGTCCGAGGCTCCATGACGTCGCTGCTGATACTGAACGGTCCGAATTTGAACCTGCTGGGCACACGCCAGCCCGAGGTCTATGGCCGCACGACTCTTGAGGATATCCGCAAGCTCTGCGACGCCGAGGCAGCGCGGCATGGGATGACCGTCGCCTTCGCGCAGTCCAACCACGAAGGCGCGCTGGTCGATGCGATCCACGCGGCGCGTGGCGTTCATGCGGGTATCGTGCTGAATGCCGGCGCTTATACCCATACATCGGTTGCCCTGATGGATGCGATCTCGTCCGTGGCCGTGCCGGTGGTCGAAGTGCATCTGTCCAATATCCATGCGCGTGAGGCGTTCCGGCACAAGTCCTTCATCGCACCTGTGGCCCTTGGCCAGATCTGCGGTTTCGGGGCCACCGGCTATGTGCTGGCGATCCAGGCGCTGGCTGCGCATCTGGGGCGACAATCCGGCGAGCCTGACACATGATCCTGAACCGCTATCTCGAGGCGCTGACAAATGCCCGAAGCCTGGAAGAGCTTTGGGACATGCATTGCCGCAGGATGGCGGGATATGGGTTCGATCGGCTTCTCTATGCCTTCACCCGGTATCGTAGCGGCACCTCGCTGGGCGATCCCGATGATTTCGTCATCCTGACCAATCATCCCACCAGCTATGTCGAGACTTTCATTTCGGATGGGCTCTATTTCCATGGTCCGATGGTCCGCTGGGCGCTGGACAACGAGGGTGCCTGCAGCTGGAGCGTGGTCGAGGACATGATCGCGACCGGCACGATGAGCCGCAGCGAGGCGCGGGTGATCGAGTTCAACAAGGCGCATCAGGTGAACGCGGGCTATACGATCGGGTTCAAGTCGATCTCGCCGCGGGCCAAGGGGGGTATCGCGCTGACGGCGCGGGCGGATATGCGGCAGCACGAGGTTGACCAGATTTGGGCGCAGCATGGGCAGGATATTCTGGTCATGAACAACGTGGCGCATCTGAAGATCCTGACCCTGCCCTATACCGCGCCCGGTCGCGGGCTGACACGGCGGCAGCGCGAGGCTTTGGGATGGGTCGGTGATGGCAAGACCACGCAGGACATCGCCTTGCTGATGGGGCTGACGCCTGCCACGGTGGAGAAGCATCTGCGGCTGGCGCGCGAGGCGCTGAATGTCGATACGACGGCGCAGGCCGTGCTCAAGGCGGCGCTTCAGAATCAGATGTTCGTTCTGGACGCCTGACCCCCCTGCCCTGTGATGGTTCAAGTTTCCGAAAAAGCCAGGGCTGACGTGGTGTCCCAGCGTGGGACATCTTCCTAAGGTATGGAATACCCGACCCTTTTTTTCTGGTGTTCATCTTTTTTCCACAAAGATGAAGGCAAAGGTAGGGAAATCCAGACTACCTTAACGCAGGGTTAACTTGCATCCTGATGGTGTTCCGTGAGTGGTGGCTTTGGCCAGGGAACACCAGGACGCATCTTTGAGATACCAAGGCTCTGCGTTCTGTTCGGGAAACCGAAACGTCGGCCTGCTTGCGTATTGGTCCGTTGGCAGGTCGATACACCTACCGCCCCGTACATCCCCATTGACCGGGCGGAACAAAAAGACGGTGCCAACCTTGGGGGTGGCACCGTCGCTTTGTTTCTGGCGCAGGCCCGGGCGCGATGGCCCAGACCGTGCTTGTTTGTGCGGATCAGGCGCGGCCGACCTTGGCGACTTCGGCGGCGAAGTCTTCCTTCTCGACCTCGATGCCTTCGCCCACTTCCAGACGCACGAAACCGGTGATCTCGACGCCGGCTTCTTTCGCGGCGGCTTCGACGGTCAGGTCGGGGTTCACGACGAAGGCCTGACCCAGCAGCGTGACCTCGGCCATGAACTTCTTCATCCGGCCCACGATCATCTTTTCGATCACGGCTTCCGGCTTGCCGGATTCGCGCGCGATGTCGATCTGCACCTGCTTTTCCTTCTCGACCACGGCCGGGTCCAGATCGGCCTCGCACAGCGAGGCCGGGTTCGCGGCGGCGATATGCATCGCAACCTGACTTGCCAAAGCCCTCGTTGTCGCCCTTCATGCGCCACCAGAACACCGATCTTGCCCATGCCGTCGGCGGCCGCGTTGTGCACATAGGACGACAACGGTATCGCCTTCGAGCACGGCCATGCGGCGCAGGGACATGTTCTCGCCGATGGTGGCGATCTTCGTCGGTCAGCATCTTCCTCGACGGTCTTGCCGCCGACATCGGGCTGCCTTCAGCTCTTCGACACCGTGTTCACGCCCATGGCCGCTTTGGCGAATGCTGGCGACCATGGCCTGGAAATCGGCGTTCTTGCCGACGAAATCGGTTTCCGAGTTCACTTCGACGGCGACGCCACTGCCGCCTTCGACCTGAACGGCCACCAGACCTTCGGCCGCGGTGCGGTCGGATTTCTTGGCGGCTTTGGCCAGACCCTTGGTGCGCAGCCAGTCGATGGCCGCCTCCATGTCGCCGTCGGTTTCGGTCAGCGCTTTCTTCGCGTCCATCATGCCTGCGCCCGTCGTTTCGCGCAGTTCTTTTACCAGTGCAGCTGTGATCGCCATTCTCGGCTCTCCTCGGATGAATGAATACGGATGTGCGGGCGGTGTATGCACCGCCCGCCTGTGTCATGCTGTGTACGGTCGACGCGATCAGGCTTCGGCGCGGCGTCTGCTTCGGCCAGCAGTCTCTTCGACCGGAGCGTCTTCCAGCGCGCCCAGATCGACGCCTGCGGCACCCATCTGGGCGGTCATGCCGTCCAGAGCGGCGCGGCTGACCAGATCGCAGTAGAGCGCGATGGCGCGGGCCGCGTCGTCGTTGCCGGGGATGATGTAGTCGACGCCATCGGGCGAGCAGTTGGTGTCGACCACGGCCACGACCGGGATGCCCAGCTTGTTGGCTTCGGCAATCGGCCAGCTGCTTCTTTCTTGCACGTCGATGACGAACAGCAGGTCCGGCACGCCGCCCATTTCGCGGATACCGCCCAGCGAGGCCTGCAGTTTGGTCTGGTCGCGTTCCATGCCCAGACGCTCTTTCTTGGTCAGGCCTTCGGCGCCGCTCTCCATCTGCTCGTCGATCTGCCTTGAGACGGTTGATCGACTGCGAGACGGTCTGCCAGTTGGTCAGCGTGCCGCCCAGCCAGCGGTGGTTCATGTAGTACTGCGCGCATTTCTCGGCGGCTTCGGCGACGGGCTGCTGCGGCCTGACGCTTGGTGCCGACAAACAGGATGCGGCCGTTCTTGGCGACGGTGTCGCGGATCACCTTCAGCGCCTGGTCCAGCATCGGAACGGTCTGCGTGAGGTCCATGATGTGGATGCCGTTGCGCGCGCCGTAGATGAACTCGACCCATGCGGGGGTTCCAGCGCTGCGTCTGGTGGCCGAAGTGAACGCCAGCTTCAAGCAATTGGCGCATAGTGAACTCGGGAAGAGCCATTGTCGTATCCTTTCCGGTTTTCGCCTCGGCGGGGGTATCAGAGCAGATGCGCCAACCGGCGGACATATGGGGATGTCTCCCCCATAGGCCCGACCCCGCCTGCGGATGTCAGTGGCGCGCGTATAGACGGGTTATCCGCAGGGTGCAAGGGGGGATGCCCGTGCGGGCGTTTTGCGTGCTGCGCGGTGGATTTGCGTATTTTCGGCAAGATGAAACAAGGGGCGTTGTGCGCTTGTGTCCTGCGGGCGTTTCGGGGCAATTTGCGGCATGGACAGCAAGCATGACATCCTTTGTATCGGATCGGTCCTGTGGGACGTGATCGGGCGCGCGCCCAGCCATATGCGGCAGGGGGCCGATGTGCCGGGGCGGATCACGCGCCTGCCCGGTGGCGTGGCGATGAACATCGCGATGGCGCTGGCACGCTTCGGGTTGCGCCCGTCGCTGCTGAGTGCCGTGGGGCGCGATGCGGAAGGTGATGAGCTGATCGCGGCCTGTGCCGCCCTGGGTGTGGGGACGGCCTATCTCTATCGGTCGGATCGATCTGCCGACGGATCGCTATATGGCGATCGAGGGGGCCAATGGCCTGATCGCGGCGATTGCGGATGCCCATTCCTTGGAGGCGGCGGGCGGCAAGATCCTGCGGCCCCTGACGGAGGGAGCCTTGGGCGATGCGGCGCGGCCCTATGCGGGCCTGGTGGCCCTGGACGGGAACCTGACGCGGGCGCTGCTGGACGAGATCGCCACGCATCCGGCCTTTGCGGCGGCCGATCTGCGGGTGGCGCCTGCCAGTCCGGGCAAGGCGGAGCGGCTGGGGCCGTTCCTGACCCATGGGCGTGCGGTGCTTTACGTGAACCTCGAGGAGGCGTCGATCCTGTGCCAGCAGCCCTTTGCCGAGGCGGCGCAGGCGGCGGTCGGGCTGGTGGCGCGGGGGGCGGCGCGGGCACTGGTCACGGATGGGGGGCGTCCGGCGGCGGATGCCACGGCGGAGGGTGTGGTCACCCTGCCCTGCCGTCAGGTCTTGGTGACCCGCGTGACCGGCGCGGGCGATACGTTCATGGCGGCGCATATCGCCGCCGAAGTGGCCGGGCTGTCGCGCGAGGTCGCGCTGGAGCGCGCGCTGGACGCCGCGGCCACCTATGTTTCAGGAGAGATCCCGTCATGATGCTTTATACCCATTCGCCCGAGGTGGCCGCCGCGCTGGATGCGGGGCGCGCGGTGGTGGCGCTGGAAAGCACCATCATCACCCATGGCATGCCCTGGCCGCGCAATCTCGAGGTGGCGCGGATGGTCGAGGATGCGGTGCGCGCGGGCGGTGCGGTGCCGGCGACCATCGCGGTGCTGGCGGGGCAGTTGCATATCGGGCTGACGGCGGCGGAGCTGGAGGCGCTGGCGCAGGCCAAGGGGGTGGCCAAGCTGAGCCGGGCCGATCTGGCCGTGTGCATGGCGCAGGGCGGCACCGGGGCGACGACCGTGGCCGCGACGATGATCGCGGCGGAGCTGGCGGGGATCGAGGTCTTTGCCACGGGCGGTATCGGCGGGGTGCACAAGGGGGCGGAGGAGAGCTTCGACATCTCGGCTGACCTGCAGGAGCTGGCCGCGACGCGGGTGAGCGTGATCGCTGCGGGGGCCAAGGCCATTCTGGACCTGCCCAAGACGCTGGAAGTGCTGGAGACGCTGGGCGTGCCGGTCATCGCCTATGGGCAGGACGATTTCCCGGCCTTCTGGTCGGCCAGTTCGGGGATCAAGGCGCCACTGCGGCTGGACAGTCCCGAGGCGATTGCCCGGGCGCACCGGATGCGGGCGCGGCTGGATCTGCCGGGGGGGCAGTTGATCGCCAATCCGATCCCGCAGGCGGCCCAGATCAGCCGGGCGGAACTGGCCCCCGTGATCGCGCAGGCCACGGCGGATGCCGAGGCGCTGGGGATCGCGGGCAAGGCGGTGACGCCTTTCCTGTTGCAGCGCATCTTCGATCTGACGGGTGGCGCCTCGCTCGAGGCGAATATCGCGCTGGTGCTGAACAATGCGCGGCTCGGCGCGGCGGTGGCGCGGGCGCTGGTGGCCGAAAAAACGGGCGGCGGGGTCATTCCGACAGCGGGCTGAACGGGGTTGCCCATTGTGGCACGCCGGGCAAGCGCTTAGATATGACACGGCAGACCGCCGCCGGAAGCGATAGATGAAAACGCCGTTCGACCCCGAGCAAATGCCCGCACCGCGCCGTTCCGGCCCTTTCTCGGGGCTGCGCTCCAGTTTCCTGACCGGGATCGTGGTGATCGCGCCCATCGGCCTGACGATCTGGTTCATCTGGTCCTTCATGGGGTTCGTGGACAGCGTCGTGCTGCCGCTGGTGCCCGACCGTTTCAACCCGGGCACCTATTTCGACATCAACCTGCGCGGTCTGGGTGTCGTGATCTTCCTGATCTTCACGGTGATCGTGGGCTGGGTCGCCAAGGGGCTGATCGGGCGGTCGCTGCTGCGCTTCGGCGAGTCGCTGGTGCACCGGATGCCGGTGGTGCGGTCGATCTATTCGGGGGTCAAACAGATCGCCGAGACCGTCTTTGCCCAGTCCGACCGCAGTTTCGAGAAAGCCTGCCTTGTCGAATATCCGCGCAAGGGCATCTGGGCCATCGGCTTCATCTCGACCGAGGCCAAGGGCGAGATCGCGGAAAAGCCCGCCACGAGCGCGGGGCGGCTTCTGAGCGTCTTCCTGCCCACCACGCCGAACCCCACGTCGGGCTTTCTGCTTTATGTGCCGCAGCAGGATGTGATCGTGCTGGACATGACGGTCGAGGACGCGGCCAAGCTGGTGATTTCGGCGGGTCTTGTCTATCCCAATCCCAAGGACCCCAGCCGCCCGGCGAAGGCGGCCTGAGGCCAGGTCGGTTTCAGGCGAGCATCTGCGCCAGATCGACCGTGGCGCGGTGGTTCAGATCGTCCTTGTGCGCCGACAGGAAGGCATCGGCGGCGGTCCGACCCGCCGTCTTGAGCCGTGACAGCAGCACCGGGTTGGGCATGATCTTGGTCGCGACCGACAGGTCGTTCATCAGCGCATCGTCCGAGATCATGTGCACCAGAACATCCTTCATCGTGCCGGGCGTCAGCGCCCCCTGCGCCAAGAGCCGCTTGACGAAGGCGATGGCGCGCAATTCGCGCAGAAGCGAGGCGTTGAAGCTGATCTCGTTGATGCGGTTCTGGATCTGGTTCGGGCTGCGCGGCAGGTCGTCCCGGATGATCGGGTTGATGTTCACGATCATCACGTCGGCAGGCAGGTCCGGCTCGAAGAGCGGGAACAGGGCCGGGTTGCCGCTGTAGCCGCCATCCCAATAGGCCTCGACCCGGCCGGTCTGCGGGTCCTCGATCTCGACCGCCTGAAACAGGGTCGGCAGGCAGGCGGAGGCCAGCAGCGCCTCGGTGCTGATGTCGGGGCCGGTGAAGACGCGGATCTTGCCGGTGCGGACATTGGTGGCCCCCACGAAAAGGCGGGGACCATCCGCCGCGCAGACGGTGTCGTAATCGAAGGCCTCGGCGATCTGGGCCAGAGGGTTGGCGTAGAAAGGCCCCAGCGCATAGGGCGAGGTCAGGCGGCTGACCGCATCGGCCATCCCGTAGGCCACCGAATTCTCGAGGGCGGCACTGACCGCCGATGTGGCGGGCGACATCTCGGTCAGCCAGCGGGTGACGGGGGTTTCCTGCAACGCGCCCATTTTCGACCAGAGCCAGTCGAGGTTGTCGCGCGCGCCGTCCCGTCCGCCCTTGAGCCAGCCTGCCTTGTAGGCCGCACCGTTCAAGGCCCCTGCCGATGTGCCGGAAATGGCGGCGATCTCGATATCATCCTCGTCGAGAAGCCGGTCGAGGACACCCCATGTGAAGGCCCCGTGCGCGCCGCCGCCCTGCAGGGCGATGTTGATGCGTTTGATTGTCATGTGGGACCTTTCGCGGTCGCGTGAACGGGGCCGAGGGAGGGGGCCTGCCCCCATCGCCTGCGGCGATTCCCCCGGGATATTTCCAGCAAGAAGAAACGGATCAGAGCGCGGTCCAGCCGCCATCGACGCTGATCGTGGTGCCGGTGATCTGGGCTGCCGCATCCGAGCAGAGGAAGACGGCTGTGCCGCCGAGCTGTTCGACGGTGGCGAATTCCTTGGAGGGCTGGCGTTCCAGCATGACCTTCTTGATCACCTCGTCGCGGTCCATGTCGTATTTCTTCATCGTGTCGGGGATCTGCGCCTCGACCAGCGGGGTCAGCACATAGCCGGGGCAGATCGCGTTGCAGGTGATCCCCTGCCCCGCGGTTTCCAGCGCGGTGGTCTTGGACAGGCCGACAATGCCATGCTTGGCCGCGACATAGGCGGATTTGTAGGGGCTGGCGGTCAGGCCATGGGCCGAGGCGATGTTGATCACGCGGCCCCAGCCCGCCTTGCGCATCATCGGCAGGGCGACAGCGGTGGTGTGAAAGGCCGAGGTCAGGTTGATCGCGATGATCGCGTCCCATTTCTCGGTCGGGAATTCGTCGATGGGGCAGACATGCTGGATGCCGGCATTGTTCACCAGAATATCGCAGGCCCCGGCCTTTTCGATCAGGGCGCGGCATTGATCGCCCTTGGACATGTCGGCCTGGATATAGCGCGCCGTGACGCCGAATTCCTTGGCGATGTCGCGGGCCAGCGCGTGATCTTCGTCACGGTCGGTGAAGGAGTTGAGCACGACATCGGCGCCTGCACGCGCCAGTTCTCGCGCGACACCCAGTCCGATGCCGGAGTTCGATCCGGTGATGATGGCGGTTTTTCCGTTCAGCGACATGCGTCTCTCCTTCTGTCCGGCCGGTCCGTCCCGGCGGTTTTGCAGCTGCAGCATAGCATGCGGCAGAGCGGAAAGACGAGGGCGGCGCACGCGGCTGTGATCGGGGGGCATCTGGCGTGTGTCCGCCGGGGCGATCCCGCATGGACGCTGATCGTCAGGCCAAAAAAAAACGCCGGCACGAAGCCGGCGTTAAGTTATTGAGGCAGGTTTCATACAGGCAAGAAACCTATCGAGCAGTGAATTGTTTATAAGCAATCCTGTTTCAGCTTCCAAGCTAAAAGTTTGAAAAGACGGGAAACGAGGGTTACCCTGCATGGCAACAATAGATGGCCAGAGCAGGATAGGCGTCAGCATGGAACGTGATTTTTTCCGCCGTTTTCGTCGGGGAGTTGTCGGCTGTGGCCTTGTTTTTCTGGGCCTGACACAGCCGCTTCTGGCCGAAAGCGCGCCGCGCCATGGCATAGCTATGTATGGGGCGCCTGCCCTTCCACCTGATTTTGTGTCCCTGCCCTATGCGAACCCCGATGCCCCACGTGGCGGGCGGCTGGTCGAAGGGGCGACGGGTGGATTCGATTCGCTCAATCCCTTCATCCTCAAGGGCACCGCGCCCTGGCAGTTGCGATTTCTGGCCTACGAGTCCCTCATGGGGCGAAACTGGGATGAGCCGTTCTCTCTCTACGGTCTTCTGGCCGAATCGGTTGCGGTGGCCGAGGACCGGTCCTGGGTGGAATTCACCCTGCGGGAGGCGGCGCGATTCTCGGATGGCAGCCCGGTCACGGTCGAGGATGTGATCTGGTCCTATCGAGACGCTCGGGACCCAGGGTCATCCCCGCTATCTGGGTTTTGCCGCGCAGACCGAGAGCATCGTCCAGACCGGACCGCGCAGTTTGCGCATCAGCTTCAACACGGCGGACCGGGAGCTGGCGCTGATCGCAGGGCTGCGGCCGATCCTGAAGAAGGCGCAGTGGGAGGGGCGGGATTTCACCGCCTCGACCATCAATGACGTGCCCATCGGCTCGGCCCCCTATGTGGTGGCGGCGTTCGAGCAGGGCCGCTTCGTGACGCTGCAGCGCAACCCCGATTATTGGGGCAATGATCTGCCGATCCGGCGCGGGACCAACAATCTGGACGAGATCCGGATCGAATATTACGGCGACAATTCCGTGATGTTCGAGGCGTTCAAGGCCGGGGCCGTCACGGTCTGGCGCGAAAGCAATGCCGAGGATTGGGAGACGCGCTTCGATTTCGACGCGGTCCGGCGCGGTGACGTGATCCTGTCCGAGATCGCGCATGAGCGGCCCACGGGCATGACCGGCTTCGTCATGAATACCGCGCGGCCGCATCTGGCGGACTGGCGGGTGCGCGAGGCGCTGCTGCTGGCCTTCAACTTTCCCTATATCAACGGCACGGTGACGGGTGGGCGACAGCCGCGCATCACCTCCTATTTCTCGAACTCGGAACTGGGGCTTGAAGCCGGGGCCTGCGACGGGCCGGGTGGAGGCGTTGCTGGCGCCCTTTGCCGCTGCCCTGCCCCCCGGCGCGCTGGAGGGATATTCCCTGCCCCAAGGCGACGCGTCCGAGCGCAACCGCAGCAGATCTGCGGCAGGCGGCCGCACTTCTGGAGGAGGCAGGCTGGCGGGTGCAGGATGGGCGGCTGGTGGATGGCAGTGGCGCGCCCTTCACGCTGGATATCCTGTTGCGACAGGGGGATCGGGGCAATCTGGCGGTGATCGAGATCTACCGCTCGGCCTTGGAGCGGCTTGGGATCACGGCGCAGATCCGTCCGGTGGACAATGCCCAGTATTCGCAGGCCGAGGCGGCGCAGGATTTCGACATGATGCCCTTCCGGCGCGATCTGAGCCTGAGCCCCGGCAATGAGCAGCGGCTTTACTGGGGATCATCCGGGGCGGGCACGCCGGGCACGCGCAATGTGATGGGGATGCAGGTTCCCGCCGCCGATGCGATGATCGACCATATGCTGAACACCGACAGCCGCGAGGAATTCATCGCGGCGACCCGCGCGCTGGACCGGGTGCTGATGGCGGGGCGCTATGTGATCCCGATCTGGACAACCAATGTTGATCGGATCGCCCATGCGAAACAGTTGAAATTTCCCGAGAATACGCCGATTTATGGCGACCGCATCGGCTGGATGCCCGATGTCTGGTGGTTTGAGGAGTGAGCGGCATGACAAGATTGACGGTGATCGCACTGGGGCTGGGCTGTCTGGCCCTGCTGGCGGGCTGCGCCACGGTGGAAGGCGTCGGGCAGGATATCTCGGGCGGTGCGCGCACGGTGCGCGGCTGGTTCTGATCGCCCCGGTCGGTGTCAGACCAGTGACGTGACCCAGAGGATCGTCGCATCCTCGGGGCTGACGGAGACCACGTTGTGGCCCATGGTCGCGTCGTAATAGGCACTGTCGCCCCGGCGCATTTCGACGGGTTCGTAGAACTCGGTGTAGAGCCGGATCACGCCGGTCAGCACATAGAGGAATTCTTCGCCGTCATGGCGCACCCAGCCGTCGAACTCCTCCATCCGGCGGGCGCGGACACGGGCGCGGTAGGGCAGCATCTGCTTGCGTGTCAGCCCCTCGGCCAGAAGCTCGTGCTCATAGGTCGTGGTGGCATGGTGCGCGCCTTCGCCTGCGGGGGTGATCACGCGCCGACCTGTCACCTGTCCCGGCGCGGGCGGCGTGAAAAGCTGCGGCACCGAGATGGCCAGCCCCGTCGCCAGTTTCTTGAGCGCGTCATAGGTGGGCGACATCTGACCGTTTTCGATCTTGGACAGGGTCGAGCGCGCGAGCCCGGCCTGTTTCGCCGCCTGCTCCAGCGTCCAGGCCCGATCCTTGCGCAGGTCGCGCACCCGCTGACCAAGGTCCAGCGGTTCGGCCACCGCCGCGCCACCGTCGGCGCGGGCGATGCGGATCAGGGATCTGGGATCACGGTCGCTCATGGCGATCTGGTATAGGGCCGCGTTCTGTGGCTTGCAACTGCAGACGGCGGCGGCCTAGCAAGTTGCCATGCAAGCGATATTCGATCAGGGCACTGCCGCCCCCTGCCCCCGCCCGTTCAATCTGGCTGCTCATGTGCTGGCCCATGCCGGTGATCTGCCGGACAAGATCGCGCTGTCGGTCATTGGCGCGGACAGCGCGGACAACTGGACCTATGCGCGGCTGGCCGCCGCCGTGCGCGGCACGGGTGCCGGGTTGCTGGCGGCGGGATTCGTGCCCGGTGATATCCTGCTCATGCGGCTTGGAAATACGGTGGATTTCCCGCTGGCCTATCTGGGCGCGATTGCCGTGGGCCTTGTGCCGGTGCCGACATCGTCGCAACTGACCGCGCCGGAAGTGGCCAAGATGGTGACGCAGCTTTCGCCCGCAGGCGATCCTGCGCGATCCGCGCGTGGCCTGCCCCGAGGATACCGGATTGCCGGTCATCGACACCGCCGCGCTGGCCGCGATGCGCGACCTGCCGCCTGCGGATTATGCGATGGGTGACCCGGACCGGCTGGCCTATATCATCTATACCTCGGGCACGTCGGGTATTCCGCGCGCGGTGATGCATGCCCATCGCGCGATCTGGGCGCGGCGGATGATGCATCAGGGCTGGTACGGATTGAGGGCCGAGGACAGGTTGCTGCATGCCGGGGCGTTCAACTGGACCTATACGCTGGGGACCGGGCTGATGGACCCGTGGATCGGTGGGGGCGACGGCGCTGATCCCGGCGGAAGGGGTGGCGATCGAGGCGCTGCCGCAGCTTCTGGCGGATCATGCGGCGACGATTTTTGCCGCAGCACCAGGGGTTTATCGCAAGATCCTGAGCCATCACACGAAGATGGCGCTGCCCGCCCTGCGCCACGGTCTGGCGGCGGGCGAAAAACTGTCGGACCGCGGTGCGCCTGCACTGGTTCGAGGCGACAGGCACGCCGATCTACGAGGCTTACGGGATGTCGGAATGTTCCACCTTCATCTCGGGCAGTCCGGCGCATCCTGCGACCCCCGGCACGCTGGGGCGGCCGCAGGACGGGCGGCGCGTCGCGATCCTGGGGCCTGAGGGGCCCGTGGGTCTGGGCGCGGAAGGCACGATTGCCGTGGCCCGCAGCGATCCCGGCCTGATGCTGGGCTATCTGGGCGCGCCAGAGGATACGGCGGCCAAGATGCAGGGCGACTGGTTCCTGACCGGCGATCAGGGGATGATGGATGCGGATGGCCAGATCACCTATCTGGGCCGGGCCGATGACATGATGAACGCGGGCGGCTACCGTGTGTCCCCGCTGGAGGTCGAGGCGGCGTTGCTGGCCCATCCCGCGATCCGCGAGGTGGGCGTCACCGATATCGAGGTCAAGGAAGACGCCCGCATCATCGCGGCCTTCTACGTGGGCGAGCCTGCGGATGAGGCCGATCTGAAAGCCTTTGCCGCGGCGCGTCTTGCCCGCTACAAACAACCGCGGGTCTACATCCGCCTTGATGCGCTGCCCTCCGGGGCCAATGGAAAAATCCTGCGCCGCGCCCTGAAACCGATATATGAGGCCCGCCATGGTCAAGCTTGATATCCTGTCCGATCCCATCTGCCCCTGGTGCCTGATCGGCAAGGCGCAACTGGAGCGCGCGCTGGAAGCGCGGCCGGATCATCCCTTCGTGATCGAATGGCATCCGTTCCAGTTGAACCCCGACATGCCGCCGGAGGGGATGGATCGCCGCTCCTATCTTGAGGAGAAGTTCGGCGGCAAGGAGCGCGCGGTGCAGATCTATGCCCGCATCGCCCAGAATGCCGAAGCCGCCGGGATCGCGATCAATTTCGAGGGGATCAAGCGCACACCGAATACGCTGGATGCGCACCGCCTGATCCATTGGGCCGGGATCGAGGGGGCGCAGCACCGTGTCGTGTCCTCTCTCATGCGGGCCTATTTCCAGGAAGGGCGCGACATCGGCGACCGGGACACGCTGGCCGATATCGCCGACAGCGCCGGGCTGGATGCCGCCGTGATCCGCAAGCTGCTGGACAGCGATGCCGATCTGGCCGACATCCGCGCCCGTGACGTGGCCGCCCGCGAGATGGGTGTGAATGCGGTTCCGACCTTCATCGTCGCCGGCAAGCACGCCGTGCCCGGTGCCCAGCCGACCGAGGTCTGGCTGAAGGTGATCGACGAGATCATGGCCCAGGATGCGGACGGGACGGATGGCGAGAACTGATCGGGTATGACCACGCCGGGTGTCAGTGATCTGCCCGGTGCGGGCCTTCGGAAAGTCCCTTCAAAGGCCGAGTTCATCGCGCTGATCGCGATGCTGTTCGCGATCATCGCCTTTTCCATAGATGCGCTGCTGCCCGCCCTGCCCCGGATCGGGGCCGAGCTCAGCCCCTTGGATCCCAACCGCGCGCAGCTGATCGTGATCGCCTTCGTGCTGGGCATGGGGGCGGCGACGCTGGTGACGGGGCCGATGTCGGATGCCTGGGGGCGCAAGCCGGTGATCCTTGGCGGGACGCTGCTCTATATACTGGGGGCGGCGCTGGCCTGGTCGGCGCCCACGCTTGAACTGCTGCTGCTGGCGCGTTTCGTGCAGGGCGTCGGGGCGGCCGGTCCGCGCGTGGTGGGCATGGCGATCGTGCGCGACCTTTACGGCGGGCGCGAGATGGCGCGGATCCTGTCCTTCATCATGCTGGTCTTCATGCTGGTGCCCGCCGTGGCGCCGCTTGGTGGGAAGCTGGATCATCGCGGCGGCGGGCTGGCGGGCGATGTTCGGGGCCTTCGTGATCTTTGCCGCTGTCGCCTGCCTGTGGCTGACGCTGCGCCTGCCGGAATCCCTGCCGCGCGCCGCGCGCCGTCCGATGCGGGCGCGGGTCCTGAAACAGGCCGTTGCCGAAGTGCTGACCCATCCTGTCGTGCGCCTGTCGATCATGGCGCAGACCATGGGGTATGTCATGCTGTTCACCACGATCAGCCTGATCCAGCCGGTTTTCGATCAGGTCTTCGACCGGGGCGCGCAATTTCCGCTGTGGTTCGCGGGCATGGCGGTCATCTCGGGCAGTGCCTCGATCATCAACGCGGCGCTGGTGATGCGGCTGGGGATGCAGCGGCTGGCGATGGCGGCCTTTGGCGGGCAGATGATCCTGTCCGGCATCATGACCCTCAGCTGGGTGGCGGGGCTGCGCGGGGATGCGATCTTCGCGATCTACCTGATCTGGCAATGCACCGTGCTGTTCCAGTCCGGCCTGACCGTGGGCAATCTGAACGCCATCGCGATGGAGCCGATGGCCCATATCGCGGGCACGGCGGCCAGTGTGATCGGGGCGATTTCCACCGTCTCGGGCGCGCTGATCGCCGCCCCCATCGCGCTGGTCTTCAACGGCACGCCGCTGCCGATGTCGCTGGGCGTGGGCGGGGCTTCGGCGGTGGCTTTCGTGCTGCTGTGGCGGCTGGGGCGGATCGAGCGGCGGCTGCGGCGGCTGGGGACTGCCGATCCGTTCAAATAATTCCTGTATACAGTCGCATACCGTCTTTGCAGGAGGCCCGCTTTGCGCTATGACCCGGCGCGAGAGCCAATTCACCAGAAAAAGGGGATTTCCCATATGACCAAGATCAAGGTAGCCAACCCTGTCGTCGAACTCGACGGCGACGAGATGACCCGCATCATCTGGGATTTCATCAAGAAGAAGCTGATCCTGCCCTATCTGGACATCGACCTGAAATATTACGACCTGGGCATCGAGGAGCGTGACCGCACCGATGACCAGATCACCATCGACGCGGCCCATGCGATCAAGAAATACGGCGTCGGCGTCAAATGCGCGACCATCACGCCGGATGAGCAGCGGGTCGAGGAATTCGGCCTGAAGCAGATGTGGCGCAGCCCGAACGGCACGATCCGCAACATCCTGGGCGGCGTGATCTTCCGCGAGCCGATCATCTGCCAGAACGTGCCCCGCCTTGTGCCGGGCTGGACCCAGCCCATCGTGGTGGGCCGCCATGCCTTTGGCGACCAGTACCGCGCCACCGATTTCCGCTTTCCGGGCGCTGGCAAGCTGACGATCAAATTCGTGGGCGAGGATGGCACCGTGATCGAGCGGGACGTGTTCGACGCGCCCGGCGCTGGCGTCACCATGGCGATGTATAACCTGGACGAGTCGATCATCGACTTCGCCCGTGCGTCCATGAACTATGGTCTGGTCAAGGGCTGGCCGGTGTACCTGTCCACCAAGAACACGATCCTGAAAGCCTATGACGGCCGCTTCAAGGACCTGTTCCAGCAGGTGTTCGACGAGGAATTCGCGGACAAGTTCAAGGCCGCGGGCATCACCTATGAGCACCGCCTGATCGACGACATGGTGGCCTCGGCGATGAAATGGTCGGGCGGCTATGTCTGGGCCTGCAAGAACTACGACGGCGACGTGCAGTCGGATACCGTGGCGCAGGGCTTCGGCTCGCTGGGCCTGATGACCTCGGTGCTGATGACGCCCGATGGACAGACGGTCGAGGCCGAAGCGGCCCACGGCACCGTGACGCGCCATTACCGCCAGCACCAGCAGGGCAAGGAAACCTCGACCAACTCCATCGCGTCGATCTTTGCCTGGACCGGTGGCCTGAAGCACCGCGCGAAACTGGACGGCAACGCGGAACTGGCGCGCTTCGCCGAGACGCTGGAGCGCGTGACCGTGCAGACGGTCGAGGACGGCTTCATGACCAAGGACCTCGCCCTGCTGGTCGGCCCCGAGCAGAAATGGCTGAGCACCATCGGCTACCTCGAGAAGGTGGACGAGTACCTGAACAAGGCGCTGGCTGGCTGATTAAGGCTGAGGGTTGGAGTTGGAGTTGGAGGGGGTCGCCGTTGGGCGACCCCTTTGGTTTGGGGGTAGGGAGACGTAAACATATTGCTTTCTTAGCTAAATTGCCACAATCTTTGGTGGTGGAGTGAGCAGTGATACAATCTTCAAACTTATTTTAAGAGGTGAATGCGGTGGCTGATATTCAAATTCCGTATAAAGTGAGATTTACAGGACTGGATGCGAACAGAAACGAATTAGAGGCTTATGCTGCTGCAAAAAGTTTAGAGGGCCTTTCTTGGGCCCTTTCGGTAACCATAAATTTTGCTGTTGTAGGTGAATACAAATCTAGAGGAGATTTGTCGCGTTCTTCGAGGATTTATCTTCGACCACCTCGTAAGGGTAGCTTCTTAGTTGAAATGAATGCATGGGTGTTGGCAAACCCGTTTCTGGCTAATGTTGCTATTGGTGTTGGTGCGGGCGTTGTTACAATATATGTTAATCGACTAATTGAGTATGTATTTGGTAAAGCCCTTGGGCACATTTCCGAAATCCCAACCAATTTCAAGAAATACTATAATAGAATGAGTAAAAAGGAGAAAAGTGAACTGGATGTTCTGATTCAAAGAATAGAGCCTCCTCTCAGCAGGGCTCACAGTGTAATTGATAGAACCTCGTCGAAAATAGAGTTTAGTTCAAAAAGAACTAAGCTGTTTGAAATGGATACTTTAACAAAGGAATATATAGAGGCAAAGCCAGCGAATAAACCTGAAGTTTTGCACACTAATATTACTGCCTATAATGTTGTAAGCAGGAATGGTAGAATGTTTGATCCTATAAACTTAAGCACAGCGGCATTTACTTTAGTGAAAAACCCATTGAAGGGAACTGCGAACACAGTAACGACGAGTATGGACCAATACCAGGCTGGTAGAAAGGGAATGGTCAAGGTCACAGTTGATAGGGTTCAAACAGAGTCGGGTCGCTTGAAGAAATTTATGATTATGTCTGCAGAAGAAATAGACGCTGCAGACTGGGTTGATGGAAAAGATCCACTGCGGTCGGTGCGATAGAATTTTGATGAACTAGAACCTATTGCAGCCCCCCCTTCCCACCCAACCCCCTCCCAGTCCATCCTCTCCCCCTGCCCAGCCTCAACCCAAACAACCACCGCCGATACCCAATCTCCTCCACCTCGCCGTGGTGGCGGAAACCATTGGCACGTCGGCGCTGCAGGCCTCCCAGCAGTTCACGCGGCCATGCCCTCCGGCGCGGCTTGCCTGATCCTGTCTTGATCGGGGTCGGGCGCTCTGGCCTGCCTTGCCCCATGCCGGTCTAACGCAGCATCCCGGCCTTGCGGTATTGATCCAGCATCCCCTCCAGATCCAGCCCCTCCTGCGCGGCGAAGCTTTGCAGATCGGCGGGAAATACGCAGTCGGGCCCGCCCAGCCAGGCGCGATCCCGTGCATAGTGGAACTGGGCAAAGCCCGGATCCTGCGCCAGCGGGATGCGCGACAGCACCCAGACCTCTTGCAGCCTGTCCACAAGATAGCTGCCGTCAAAGGTGCCACAGAAATAGAAGAACGCGGCCTTGTCGCGGTCGAATAACGCGGAGCCAAGGCTGGCATCCTTGGCCTTGCCCCCCTCGACCGTCATGCCGCTGGGCACGAAATTGTCTTCGCTCAGCAGCTTGCCGTCATAACCATAGACAGCAAAGAGTGCGTCTAGCCCGGTAATCGCGTGCTCGGTCTGGTTGGCAAAGGTCAGCAGGGCGATCCCCGGCTGCACCTCTTCGGTCAAGGTCACGGTCAGATGGCCATCGCGCGGGGCCAGATCGAAGGTGACGAAGGAAAACACCCCCATCGCAAAGGCACCCCCCGCCGCGATCCGCCGCATCCGCCGGTAGCGCAGAGGCGACAGCAGCCAGCCCAGACCCAAAGACAGTTTCATCGTTACCTCACACCCCAACGCATACGGCTGGTAAGGTGTGGCGCACCCGCGCTATCTGTCAACCGCCGACAATCCCTTCCAAAGCCTGCGGAAATCAGAGTGTCACAGCGCGGCAACATGACCCGTGACGGGAACGGGCCGCGCCCTCTTCCCTCACGGCCCTGTCCCGGTCCATGCTTGTCCCCTGCTCCGACTCACCCCAAAGGACCGCCGCCATGCCCTATCTCCTCCTCCTCCTTGCCGTGGTGGCGGAAACCATTGGCACCTCGGCCTTGCAGGCCAGCCAGCAGTTCACGCGGCCCTGGCCCTCGGTTCTGGTGGTGGTGGCTTACGGCATCAGTTTCTACCTGCTGGCGCAGACGCTGGCCTTCATGCCGGTGGGCGTAGTCTATGCGCTGTGGTCGGGCCTGGGGATCGTGCTGATCGCGGTGATCGGGTTTGCCGTGTTCGGGCAAAGGCTGGATCTCCCCGCCGTGATCGGCATGGCGATGATCCTGGGCGGGATCGTGGTGATCCACCTGTTCTCGAAAGCCTCGCCGCATTGAGGGGCGACGAGGCTTTCTTGAGTATTTGAAGAACGATGAAAGGGCGGTTTACCCCATCGCGCGCAGGCGCTTGATCAGGGACGAGGTGTCCCAGCGCCCGCCGCCCAGTTTCTGCACGTCCTTGTAGAACTGATCGACCAGCGCCGTGACCGGCAGGCTGGCGCCGTTCTCATCGGCGGTGTCGAGGCAGATGCCCAGATCCTTGCGCATCCAGTCCACGGCAAAGCCGAATTCGAACTGGTCCGCGACCATGGTCTTGTAGCGGTTCGACATCTGCCAGCTGCCTGCGGCCCCTTGGCTGATGACCTCGACCACGGCCTCGCCGTCGAGGCCCGCTTTTTCGGCGAAATGCAGCGCCTCGGACAGGCCCTGGACGAGGCCCGCGATGGCGATCTGGTTGCACATCTTGGTGAGCTGGCCCGCGCCGCTGTCGCCGATCCGGCGGCAGATTCGCGCATAGGCGGCGATCACCGGCTCGGCCGCGTCGAATTGCGCCTGCACGCCGCCGCACATGACCGAGAGCACGCCGTTTTCCGCGCCCGCCTGCCCGCCCGATACCGGCGCGTCGATGAAGCCGAGGCCGAGCGCTTCGGCGGCGGCGAACATCTCGCGCGTGACGGCGGCGGAGACCGTGGTGTGATCGACGAAGACCGCGCCCTTGGTCATGCCCGCGAAGGCGCCATCCGACCCCGTGCAGACGGCGCGCAGGTCATCGTCATTGCCGACGCAGGCCATCACGAAATCGGCCCCTTCCGCTGCTGCGCGCGGGGTGGTCGCCATCGCGCCGCCGTGCTGCTTGACCCAGGCCTCGGCCTTGGCGGCGGTGCGGTTGTAGACCGTCACCTCGTGCCCCTTGGCGGCCAGATGCCCCGCCATCGGGTAGCCCATCACCCCTAGTCCCAGAAATGCCAGTTTCGCCATGATCCTTGTCCCTTGTGCAATTGTCTTTTCATGGGTTTGTGGCTAGCTAACGGGCTGAATGCAAGGGGCAAGGACAGGTTGACGATGGTGCGCTTATTCCAGTGGCTGCTGCGGATTGCCGGCGGAATGGTCCTGCTGGTGGTGTTCGGGCTGGCGCTGGTGTTCTGGTTCGCCAGCCGCTCGTTGCCCGATTACAACCGCATGGTGGTGATCGCCGAGGGCGCGCCAAGCCCCGCCGCCCCGGTCGAGATCGTGCGCGACAATGCCAATGTGCCGCATATCTTCGGTGTCTCCGATGCGGATGTGTTCTACGGGTTGGGCTATGCCCATGCGCAGGACAGGCTGTGGCAGATGGTGACCATGCGGCGCACCGTGCAGGGGCGGCTGTCCGAGGTCTTTGGCCAGCGCACGGTCAGCATCGACACGCTGATCCGGCGGCTGGACCTGTATCCGCTGGCGCAGCGGGCGGTCGCGGTGCAGGACGCGCGGACGCAGGGCGCGTTGCAGGCCTATGCGGACGGGGTCAATGCGCGACTGGCCGAGATCAACGAAGGGGCGCTGGGGCGCGGCGCGCCCGAGATGTTCCTGTTCAACGCCCCCATCGCGCCGTGGCAACCGGCGGATTCCATCGCCATGGTCAAGCTGATGGCGCTGCAACTGTCCGGTCATCTGAGCGCCGAGGTCAAGCGCGCGCGCACCTCGCTGGCCTTGCCGGACCCGGCGCGGCTGATCGACATCCTGCCCGATGCGCCCGGCAGCGGGGTGGCGGCCCTGCCCAGCTATGCCAGTCTGTTCGACGTGGAGTTGCCGCGTTTTGCCGAAAGCGTGCCGATGTCCGAGGACGGGTTGTCGCCGTTTCATCCCCATGATCTGGCCGGGGCGTCGAACGCCTGGGCGGCGTCCGGCGCGCGCTCGGCCAACGGGGGGACCTTGCTTGCGTCCGACCCGCATCTGGGGTTCAGCGCGCCGACGATCTGGTATCTCGCGCGGCTGGAGTTGTCGGCGGGTGGCGTGATCGGCGGGACGATCCCGGGGATCCCCATCGTGCTCTCGGGCCGGTCCGAGGATCTGGGCTGGGGCATCACCTCGTCCTATCTGGACGATCAGGATGTGTTCATCGAGCAGTTGAACCCCGACAATCCCGAGGAATACCTGACGCCCGATGGCTACAAGCCTTTCGAGACGCGCGCCTCGATCGTGAATATCAAGGATGCGGCGCCCATCACCCTGACCCTGCGCTGGTCCGAGAACGGCCCGGTCCTGCCCGGCAGCCACTATGATCTGGGCACGGTGACGCCGGAGGGGCATGTGGCCGCGCTTGCCTGGACGGCGCTGACCCCGCAGGACACGACCATGAGCGCGGGGCTGGGCCTGATGTATGCCCGCACCGTGCAGGAGGCGCTGGCGGCGGCCGAGGGC
This sequence comes from uncultured Alphaproteobacteria bacterium, assembly GCA_963715835.1. Lineage (GTDB taxonomy): Bacteria > Pseudomonadota > Alphaproteobacteria > Rhodobacterales > Rhodobacteraceae > Seohaeicola. The sequence continues at coordinate 532,127 of CAVQSH010000002.1, forward strand.
TATATCGCCCCGTCGCAGAACCTTGTGCTGGCCGATGGCGTGCAGATCGCCATGAAGACGATCGGGGCCGCGCCGCGCCGTGACGCCCTGCACCAGAGCGAGGGGCGCATCCCCAGTCCCGGCTGGATCGCCACCAACCGCTGGCAAGGCACCCTGCCCTATGCGTCGAACCCGGAATTCGTGAACCCGGCGGGCGGCATTCTGGGCAATACCAACAACAAGATCGTGGACCGGCCCTTTCCGCTGCATGTCAGCCATGTCTGGGGGGACAGCCAGCGTGTCCAGCGCTGGCAGCGCCTGATGCAGATGCGCGAGGTGCATACGCGGGACAGTTTCATCGAGGCGCAGCTGGATACCGTCAGCGTGACGGCGCAGTCGCTGTTGTCGCTGGTGGCGGCGGATCTGTGGTTCACCGGATCGACCGCCCCGGACGGCACCCGCATCCGGCAGCGCCAGCGCGCGCTTGATCTGCTGGCCAACTGGAATGGCGAAATGAACGAGCATCTGCCGGAGCCGCTGATCTATGCGGTCTGGATGCGGGCGTTGCAGGATCGGCTGATCCGCGACGAGATCGGCCCGCTGGCCGATTCCTTCACCCATGTGGAGCCGCTGTTCATCGAACGGGTCTATCGCGATGTCGATGGCGCGGGCGTCTGGTGCGATGTGATCCAGAGCGCGCCGGTCGAGACCTGCACGGATATGGCGCGGATGGCGCTGGATGACGCGCTGGTCTGGATCGAGGAGCGCTATGGCACGCAGATCGAGGCGCTGCGCTGGGGCGATGTCCATCAGGCCACCCACGATCACCCGACGCTGGGCGAGGTGCCGGTGCTGCGGTATTTCGTGAATATCCGCCAGTCCACCAGCGGCGGCGATCACACGCTGCTGCGCGGGCGCACGTCAGGCAAGGACCCGGAGCCGTTCCTGAATGTGCATGGTGCGGGTTTTCGCGGGGTCTATGACTTCGCCGATCCGGACAGTTCGGTCTTCATCACCTCGACCGGGCAATCGGGGCATTTCCTGTCGCGCCATTATGACGATCTGGGCGAGTTGTGGCGGCGGGGGGAATATATCCCGATGTCGCTGGACGAGAATCTGGCGCGGGCGGCTGCCGTCGGTGTCACGGTGCTGCAACCGCGATGAGGTCTGGCGCGGCACGCGCCGCTGTGAAGGCCCGTGTCGGACGCAGCGGACCGCGGACCGGCTGCGGCATGTTGGCAGGCGTCTCACGCGATGTTTTCTCGACAGGTGCCGCGTTGTGCTTTAAAGCGATTGGCAACAGGCAAGAGATAATGACAATAAAGAGACCTATCCCCTAGATGAACGTGCCCGTCCAGCGTCTGACTGACGCCGCCCGCCCCGCACCTGCTGTGCTTACCGTCCCGACCGAATCCGACACCGCCGCGTCTGCGACTGCTCCGACCCGTTCGGCGCAGGACTGGGTGAGGGTTCTGGCGCGTTACCGTGAACCCGACCCTGCACGCAGCGCCTTCGAGCTTGCGATCAGCGTCCTGCCCTTCATCGGCATCTGGGCGCTGGCGCTCTGGGCGCTGTCGTTCAGCTATCTTCTGGCCTTTGCACTGGGGGTGGCCAATGCGGCCTTCGTGCTGCGGCTGTTCCTGATCCAGCACGATTGCGGGCATGGCGCGTTTTTCACCGAAAAACATACCGGCGACATGGTCGGGCGTGTGTTGGGTGTCTTTACCATGACGCCCTATGACGTGTGGAAGCGCACCCATTCCGCGCATCATTCCAGCACCGGCAACCTCGACAAGCGCGGTCTGGGCGATGTGCATACGATGACGGTCGCGGAATATCGTGCCGCCACGCCGTTCCAGCGGTTCATGTATCGCCTCTATCGTCATCCGGTCGTGCTGTTCGGTCTTGGGCCGGGCTATCTGTTCCTTGTGCAGAATCGCATCCCCTATGGGCTGACCTCGGCGGGGTGGATCTACTGGGCCAGCGCGATGCTGACCAACCTGGCCACGCTGGGCTTTCTGGTGGCGCTTTATGCCTATGCCGGATGGGCGCCGATCCTGCTGATCTTCCTGCCCAGCGTGATGGTGGCCGCCACCGTCGGCATGTGGCTGTTCTATATCCAGCACCAGTTCGAGGATACCTATTGGGAAGGTGACAGCGACTGGCAGATCCATGACGCGGCGCTGCATGGCTCGTCGCACTATGACCTGCCGCCGCTGGCGCGCTGGTTCACCGCGAATATCGGCATCCACCATGTGCATCACCTTTATGCGCGCATCCCCTATTACAAGCTGCCGCAGGTGCTGCGCGATCACAGCGAACTTGCGCAGGCGCAGCGGTTGAGCTTCCGCGAGAGCCTGTCCTGCGTGAAGTTCCATCTGTGGGACGAGAATTCCCGGCGCCTGATTTCGTTCAAGGCGGAGCGTGCGCTGCCTGCGTGACGGATGGCGCCTGTGGCGCTGTCGGACGGATCGTTGAGGCCAGACCAAACAAGGGGCGCACCGGATGTCGGTGCGCCCCTTTTCTGTTTGCGGGATGAGTGGGATCAGAGGTCGCGGTAGCGCTTTTCCTGCCGCGCGGTCCAGAGCAGGGTCAGATCGAACCCGTTCTCGGTCTGCGTCTCTTCTTCGACCACGCCCTGTTCATGCAGCCATGCGCGCTTGCGCCCGTCCGCGAAGGGCAGGCTGAGGGTGGTCACGTGTTTGGCCGTTTCCAGCTTGCGCGTGATCGCGTCCAGCAGCGTGTCCAGCCCCTCGCCCGTGATGGCCGAGATGGCGAAGGTATCGTCCTGCCGTTCGACGCTGGCGAGGACGGCGTCATGTTCGGCTGTCTCGAGCCGGTCGATCTTGTTCCAGACCTCGATCATCGGGGTCTGTTCCTTGACGCCCAGAGAGCCGAGGATCTCGTGCACGTCGCGCGCCTGCGAGACGGTGTCGGGGTGGCTGATGTCGCGCACATGCACGATGAGCTGTGCGCCCAGCACCTCTTCCAGCGTGGCGCGGAAGGCCGCGACCAGTTCGGTGGGCAGGTCGCTGATGAAACCCACCGTGTCCGACAGGATGATCTCGGGGCCGTTGTTCGGCAGCTTGACCGAGCGCATCGTGGGGTCGAGCGTGGCGAAGAGCATGTCCTTGACCAGCACATCGGCGCCGGTCAGGCGGTTGAACAGCGTGGATTTGCCCGCGTTGGTGTAGCCCACGAGGGCCACGACCGGATAAGGCACCTTGGCGCGCGCGGCGCGGTGCAGGGTGCGGGTCTTGACCACCTTGTCCAACTGGCGGCGCAGGCGCACGAGTTGTTCGTCGATGGCGCGGCGGTCCGCCTCGATCTGTGTCTCGCCGGGGCCGCCGACGAAGCCGAGGCCGCCGCGCTGACGCTCCAGGTGGGTCCAGGCGCGGACGAGGCGCGTGCGCTGATAGCTGAGTGCGGCCATCTCGACCTGCAGCACACCTTCGTTGGTGCGGGCCCGGTCGCTGAAAATCTCGAGGATCAGCCCGGTGCGGTCCAGAAGTTTGACCTTCCATTCCTTTTCCAGGTTGCGCTGCTGCACAGGTGTCACGGGGCCATCGACGAGGACCAGTTCGACCTCGGCGGCTTTCATCTTGTCCTTGAGTTCGGCGATCTTGCCCTTGCCGAAGAGCATCCCGGGATGCGGGCGTTGCAGGCGTACGACATCGGCCCCCACGACCTCAAGGTCGGGGAGTGCGGCGGCCAAGGCAACGGCCTCCTCGAGCTTGTGCTCGGGAGTGCGGCGGTCCTGTTCGGATTTGAGTTCGGGATGCAGCACCCAGGCGCGGGTGGCGACCCGGTCATGTTCCATCAATTGGTGTCTTCACCGTCATAAAGGTTAATCGGCTGCGAGGGCATGATGGTCGAAATCGCATGCTTGTAGACAAGCTGGGACTGGCCGTCGCGGCGCAACAACACGCAGAAATTGTCAAACCAGGTGATCACACCCTGAAGTTTGACGCCGTTGATCAGAAAAATGGTCACGGGAATTTTGGTTTTCCGCGTGTGGTTCAGGAATGCGTCCTGAAGGTTCTGTTTATCGGAAGCCATATGAAAGCCTTTGTTCTTGCTGTGACCGCAGATCGGTTCAATATCCCTGTGAATTTACTATGCTGTGACGATGCTGAAGATTCCAGCCCAAAAATCAGCCATTTACCGCAATGCGGTTTAGGGGTCACGCTGTGTTCAACCGATAAGGGCGCGGCGGGGCTGTTCAGTCTCGCCAGATATTGCTGGTCAGAAGCGCGATGAAGGCCAGCAATTCCAGCCTGCCCAGCACCATGGCCGCGCAGAAGAGCAGCTTTGCGGCGTTGCCCAGTTCGATCAACACGATCGGTGCCACGGCCCCCGATCCGATCAGCGGCCCGGTCGTGGTCAGCCCCGCGATGGCCAGCACCAGCGCATGTTCGAAGCTGCTGCCAAGGGCCGCGAAGGCCAGTGTCAGGCCCCCCAGCGACATGGCGAAGAACATGAAGAAGATCCATGCGAAGAGGGCACCCGTGCGGGCGATCCGGCTGCTGCCGCTGCGCGAGTGACCGATCGAGGACGGGTGCACCAGCCGGTCCATCTCGCGCAGGCCATGCAGGTAGAGCGCCCAGACGCGCAGCAGCTTGACCCCGCCTGCGGTTGTGGCGACGCCGCCGCCCATCATGGCAAGGCCCATCAGGATGATCCCGGATGTCTCCAGCCCGGACCAGCCCTGCGCGGCCTCCCAATAGGCGCTTTTGAACCCGGTGGTGGTCAGGAAGGACAGGATCGTGAAGAAGCTGCCCCAGAGCGCGCGCAGCGGGGCCAGTGCATCGCCGGTGGCACTGACCTGAAATGTGCCGAGGTAGTGCCGCAGGAACAGAAGCAGCGTCACGCCCAGCACCATCACCATGCCCAGCCTGAATTCGGCGTCATGCTGGATGCCGCGCCGTGCCGTGGTGATCGTATCGGATGAGAAGGTCAGCCGTGACAGGCCGAAGAGCAGGAAGAGCGCGATCAGCATCTCTCCCGGCAGAGCGGAGGCGGCACCTTCCACCCCGCCCAGTGGCGAGATGCCGCTGGTGGCCATGACGGACATGCCGTGGATCAGGGCGACCAGTGGGGGATCGCCCAGAATCAGCAGCATCAGCCAGAGCGCCAGCGTCAGGCCGGCATAGATCGGAAGCAGTTGTGCCGTCACGCGGATGATGCGTTGCTGCGGATCGGTGATCCCGCCCTGGGTGAAGCGCGTCTCGCCCTGCCCCGGTTCGGATGTGGCGGTCACTTCGAACCCGCCCAGGTTCAGCGGCGCCAGGATGGCCGAAGCCGCCACCCAGATCAGGAAACCGCCCAGCCAGCCCACCGTGCCGCGCCAGAGGTGGAGCGTGGATGACAGGCGCGCCGGGTCGAAGAGCGTGGCCCCGGTGGTGGTCAGGCTGGACACCATCTCGACATAGCTGTTCAGAAAGGATGTGGTGCCCAAGGCATCATGAAAGGGGACTGCAAGGATCAGCGGCAGGAAGGTGAAGGCCGCCATCAGGGCGGCGAGGTTGCGCATGGTGCTGCGCCTGCGCGGCTGCGAGGCCATGGCGATGGCGATCAGCGTGACGATGGTGAGCGTCAGGGTGCCCGCGTAGAAGAACGCCCGCGCCTCGCCATGGCTGCGCTGGACGGTGGCATGGATGGCGGGCAGATACATCGACAGGCCCGCAAGACCGATCAGCAGGATCAGCAGAGGTTGGTCGAACAGGCGCGCGCGCATCCCGGCCCCGCCTCAGAAGAAGTCGATCGAGACCTGCAACAGCCTCTCGACCTCGGGAACGTCCTTGGCCAGACAGAACATGGCCACCACATCACCCTCGTCGATGCGGGTGTCGGAATTGGGTTTGACCACCTGACTGCCCTTGAGCACGCCGCCCACCAGCACGCCTTCGGGAAAGTCGATGTCGCGCACCTTCTTGCCGGCCATGGGGGACGTGGACAGGACTTCGGCCTCGATCATCTCGGCCTCGGCATCGCCGATGGAATAGACGCCGCGCACCCGGCCGTGGCGGATATGGCGCAGGATCGAGGACACGGTGGTGGCGCGCGGGTTGATATAGGCGTCGATGCCCAAGGGCCCCATCAGCGGCACCAGCGTGGGATCGTTGATCAGCGCGATGGCCATGGGACAGCCTTCGGATTTCGCGCGCACGGCGGCCAGCATGTTGGTCTTGTCGTCATCGGTGACACAGAGCACGGCATCGGCGCGGCTGATGCTGGCCTCGGCCAGCAGGGCCGCATCCAGACCGTCGCCGTTCAGCACGATGGTCCGTTCCAGGGACTCGGCGGCGCGTTCGGCGGATTTGCGGTTCTTCTCGATGATCTTGGCGCGGATCTTCTGGGTCCCCTCCTCCAGCGCGCGCGCCACGGCGAGGCCGACATTGCCGCCGCCGATGATGACGACGCGTTCCTGCTTGCGGGTGGATTTGCCGAAAATCTCGAGCGTGCGGTGGATGTCCTCGTTCACCGTGAAGACATAGCAATCGTCGCCGACGAAAAGCTGATCCTCGGCCTCGGGGGCGAAGAGCACACCGTCGCGGCGCACGCCCACGACGATGGCGCGCAGGGTGGAGAAGAGGTCCGTCAACTGGCGCAGCGGCGTGTTCACGACCGGGCAGTCTTCCTCGATCGTGATGCCCAGCAGTTGCGCGCGCCCGCCCAGGAACACTTCGGTGTCGAAGGCGGCGGGGGAATAGAGGCGCTGCAGGGCGGCCTCGGCCACCTCGCGTTCGGGGCTGATGACCACGTCGATGGGCATGTGGTCGCGCCGGTAGAGATCGGAATAGATCGCGTCCAGATAGGACTGGCTGCGCAGGCGCGCGATCTTGCGCGGGATGGCGAAGACCGAATGGGCCACCTGGCAGGTGACCATGTTGACCTCGTCGGAATAGGTGGCGGCGATGATCATGTCGGCGTCCCGCGCCCCTGCCCGCTCCAGCACGTCGGGGTAGCTGGCAAAGCCCGCGATCCCCTGCACGTCAAGCGATGTGGTGGCCCGGCGGACCAGGTCGGCGTTGTTGTCGACGATGGTGATGTCGTTCTTTTCGCCCGCCAGGTGCCGGGCGATCTGCCAGCCCACCTGCCCTGCACCGCAGATGATGATTTTCATGCCTGCGTTCCCTCGAATTCAGAGGCCCTTGGATGGCAGATAGGCCCCTGATGGTCAATTGATTTGTCATTTTCAGCGCGGCGCGTCACAGTGTCTGTATCGTATCGTCAGAGTGTCGCGTCATGCCGCTATTTTCCTTGTCCCTGCCCCGTCCTGCGCTGCCGTTTCTGGGCCTTTCCCTGCTTGCGCTGGCCGCCTGTGGCCCCTTGGGTCTGTATCACAAAGCCGGGGTGCCGGTGGCGACGATGAACAGCACCCTTACCGATTGCGAGGTCGAGGCGCTTGGCAAGGTGCCGGTGGATCGCCGGATCGAGCGTGATCCCGTGCGCATCGTGCCGCGCCGCATCTGCGACAGCGCGGGCAATTGCACCGTGGTCTATGAGCGGGTGGGCGGTGAGGTGCGGACCTATGACGCCAATGCCGGGTTGCGCCAAAGGGTGCTGAACCAGTGCATGACCAACAAGGGCTATACCTATGTGAACCTGCCGGCCTGTTCGCAGGGGATCAAGTCCGCCGCCCCCGTGGGGGCAACGACCGTGTTGCCGCGGCTGGCCCCGAACAGCTGCGCCATTCGCAACGGTGACGGCACCTTCCAGATCGTCACTCCGGGCTGAGGCCGCCGGTCTCAGTCCAGCGCGTCCTCCTCGGCATCGTCCATTTCGTCATCCATATGCGCGATGCGTCCGCCGGCCTTGTTCGAGGTGACGACGCCCAGTGACTTGAGCTTGCGATGCAGCGCGCTGCGCTCCATGCCGACGAAACTGGCGGTGCGGCTGATGTTGCCGCCAAAGCGGTTGATCTGGGTGAGCAGGTATTCCCGCTCGAAGGCCTCGCGCGCTTCGCGCAGCGGCAGGGTCGCCAGCATCCCGGACAGCACGACGCGCCCCTCGTCGCCGCTGCGATCCTCGCCCGTGGGCAGGTCGCGCACCTCGATCGGGCCGGTCCCTTCACCCAGGATCAGCACACGCTCGATCAGGTTGCGCAACTGGCGCACGTTGCCGGGCCAGTCCATGGTCTGCATCAGGGCGGCGGCCTCGCCGCTCAGCGGGCGTTGCGGCAAGCCCTGCGTGCGGTGGAAGAGGTCGATGAAATGTTCGGCCAGCAGCGGGATATCCTCGCGCCGGTCCGCCAGCGGGGGCACGGCGATGGGCACCACGTTCAGGCGGTGAAAGAGTTCCTGCCGGAAGCGGCCTGCGGCGATCTCGGCCTCGAGGTTGCGGTTGGTGGAGGAGACCACGCGCAGATCGACGCGCACCTTGTCGGACCCGCCCAGACGGGTGAACTGCTGATCGACCAGCACGCGCAGGATCTTGGACTGGGTGCCTGACGGCATGTCCGCGACCTCGTCGAAATAGATCACCCCGCCATGGGCCTGTTCCAGAAGTCCCGGTTCGACACCCCGTTCGGGGCTTTCACGACCGAAGAGCACTTCTTCCATCCGGTCGGCTTCGATCGAGGCGCAGCCGACCGTGACGAAGGGCGCTCCGGCGCGGTTGGAATTGGCATGGATATAGCGGGCGGCCACTTCCTTGCCCGATCCCGGCGCGCCGGTCAGCATCACGCGCCCGTTGGACTTGGTCACCTTGTCCAATTGTCCGATCAGCCCGCGATAGGCGGCCGAGGCCCCCACCATCTCGGCGGCGGTGACGTCCTTGCGGCGCAATTCGCTGTTTTCCCGGCGCAGGCGGCTGGTTTCCATCGCGCGGCGGATCACCACCAGAAGCTGGTCGATGTTGAAGGGCTTTTCGATGAAGTCATAGGCCCCCTGCTTGATGGCGGCGACGGCGATCTCGATATTGCCGTGACCCGAGATGATGACCACCGGCACATCCGGGTTGTCGCGCTTGACGGTCTTGAGGATGTCGATCCCGTCCATCCGGCTGTCCTTGAGCCAGATATCGAGGATCATCAGCGCGGGCGGTTCGGTATTGATCGCCGCCATCGCCTCGTCCGAGTTGCCTGCAAGACGCGTGTCATAGCCTTCGTCCTCAAGGATATCCGAGATCAATTCACGGATGTCACGCTCGTCATCGACTATAAGAATATCGCCCATCTATTTGCCACTCCTCTGCTTTCCTGTCCCGGGGCCGCGCTGGGGGCCGGTGGGGCCGTCTTGCGCCGCTGCTGCGGACATGTCGTCGTTATGCTGTTCCGGTGGCCCTGCCTGCTCGGCCGGGGCCAGCAGCAACCGGATCACCGCCATGGCGCCGGCCTTGCTCTGCCCTTCGAAACAAGGCGCGTCCTGCAACACCAGGGTGCCGCCATGTTCCTCGATGATCTTCTTGACGATGGGCAGGCCCAGCCCCGTGCCTTCGCTGCGCGTGGTCACGTAGGGCTCGAACAGGCGCGCGCGGTCCTCGGGCAGGCCGATGCCGTTGTCCATGATGCGGATCTCGGCAAAGGTGCCGGTGCGGGCCGTGGTGACGCGGATCTGCGGCGCGTGGCCCTCCGGCGCGCCCTTGGTCTGGAGCGTCTCGATCGCCTCGCCCGCGTTCTTGATGAGGTTGGTCAGCGCCTGATGGATCATCGTCGCGTCGACTTCGGCGGGCAAGGGATCATCGGCCAGATCGGTGAGGATCTGCACATCGGGTTGTCCTGCCTGCTGCAACAGCACCGCGTCGCGCACCAGTGCCGTGAGGCTTTCGGGGCGGCGTTCGGGTTCCGGCATCCGGGCGAATTTGGAAAACTCGTCAACTATGCGGCGCAAGTCATTGGTTTGCCTGACGATCACATCGGTCAACTGTTCCAGATCGGTGCCTGTCGACTCGTCCAGATGCTTGCGGAACTTGCGCTTGATCCGCTCGGCCGACAGCTGGATCGGGGTCAGCGGGTTCTTGATCTCATGGGCGATCCGGCGGGCCACGTCGCCCCAGGCGGCCATGCGTTGCGCCGCGACCAGATCGGAGACGTCGTCGAAGGCCACCACATAGCCTTCCAGCCGGCCATCTTCGCCGCGCCGCGTGGACATGCGCACGAGCAGGTTTTCAAGCCGGCCCGTGCGGCTGACCTTGATCTCCTCCTGCGCGGTTTCGACCTGGGCCTGCTGCAACCTGTCGAACAGGGGGCCGAACTCGGGCACCGCCACCGAGAGCGCGACCGATTGGCGATCCTCCTGCCAGTCCAGCAGCCGTTCCGCCGAGCGGTTGACGAAGGTCACGCGGCCATCCGCGTCCACGCCCACCACGCCGGAGGTGACGGAGCTGAGCACCGAATCGAACAGGCGGCGGCGGCGTTCGATCTGCCGGGTGTTGTCCAGAAGCGTGTCGCGCTGGCCCTTCAACTGCCGGGTCATCTGGTTGAAATACCGGCCCAGCATGGCGATTTCGTCGTCGCCCGGCTCGTCAGGCACCTGCACGTCCAGATCGCCCGCGCCCACGCGTTGCGCGGCACCCGTCAGGCGTCCCACGGGGCGCGAGAGGCGTTCGGCGAACCACATGCCCAGCCAGACGGCGGCCAGGATCAGGATCACGGCAAACCCCAGATAGATCAGACCGAATTCGAACAGGACCCGTCCCCGTTCGTTTTCAAGCTGCTGGTAGAAGCGCGCGGTTTCCTGCGTGTCGTCCAGCAGGTTGAGCAATTCGCCATCCACGTCCCGGCTGACATAGAGATAGCGGTCCACGAATTCGTTCAGCCGGACCAGTGCCCGGAATTCGTTATTGTCCCAATCCTCGATGATCTGGACCTCGCCCTGCCCAGCACCGGCGATGGCCTCTGGGGGCGGTGTTTCGAAGTCGAAGAGATAGGAGCGCTCGCCGCGCGCCCTGATCTCGCCCGTGCCGTCGATCACATAGGCCTCGCGCAAGCCGCGCTGGATCTGTCCCTGCCCCTGCGCCAGCACCCGGCGCACGTCGCCATCGCCCATGAAGAAGGTGTTGCGTCTGGTGCCGTCGAGATAGGTCGCGAGGGCAATGGCATCCTCGGTCAGGTCGCGGCGGTGTTCTTCCTCATAGGCTTCGGCGGCGGCCAACGAACTGCCGACCACCTGGCGCACGCGATCGGAGAACCAGCCTTCGAGGCCCACGTTGATCGTCAGGGCCGCGAAGATCGCCACCGAAACGGTCGGGATCAGCGCCAGAAGCGCGAAAACGCCTGTCAGGCGCAGGTGGAGCTGCGACCCTGCCGAGCGGGCCCGCCGCGCGGCGATCAGCCCCGCGACCCTCTGCAGGACAAGGGCCGCGACCAGCAGCACATAGACCAGATCGACCAGCAGGATCAGGCGGAGCGAGATGGCCGAGGCGCCCTGATCCAGCGGCCCGAGCACAAGGAAGGTCGCCACGGCCAGAACCGGCCCCAGAACGACCAGGCCCAGTGTCGCGACATTCTGCCACTTCTTCAGGCGGCGCATCCGCGCGAGCCTGTTCCAGTCGATACGTCGCTGCGCCCGGGTGATCACCCGTTGCCCCCGTCCTGATTGATGCGGCGCACGGATGCGCCTGACCGCCGTTTTTCGGGTCAGATCGGCACCGACGCCAATCTGCCACTTATCTGTTGCGGTTTTACATCAATTTGCGGCGCCGTGTCACGCGAATATCAAGATCGGTGATCTTCTTACGCAAGGTATTGCGGTTGATCCCCAGAAGATCGGCACATTTGGCCTGGTTGCCGCCTGTCGCCTCAAGCGCGATTTCGAGCAGCGGCCCCTCGACCTCGCGCAGGATGCGGCCATAAAGCCCCGGCGGCGGCAGCATGTTGCCATGCAGGTCGAAATAGCGCCGCAGGTGGCGGTTGACCGAGGCCGAGAGCTTCTCGGTGTCGTTGCCGCCGCCCAGAACGGGCTCCATCTCGGGTTGGTTGCCCAGAACGGCCTCGACCTCGGCGCGCGTGATCTCGTCGGCGCGGCTGGTCAGGACCAGACGGCGGATCGCGTTTTCCAACTGGCGGACATTGCCCGGCCAGCTATAGGCGCGCATCAGTTCCAGCGCATCGCGCGACAGTCGCCGCTTGGGGGCGCCGTCCCTTTCGCTGCGGAACAGGAAGTGTTCGGCCAGCAGCGGGATATCGTCGACGCGTTCGCGCAAGGACGGCACCTCGATGGTCGCGCCACCCAGACGGTAGTAGAGATCCTGCCGCATCCGGCCTTTTTCCATCGCCTGGGACAGGTTGGACTGGCTGGTGGCCATGAAGCGCGGCACGTGATCGCCGGGGCTGTCCATCATCCGCACGATCCGGGCCTGGCTCTCCATGTCGATATCGCCGATCTCCTCGAACAGGACCGAGCCGCCCTTGGCGCGGGCCAGCACCCGCGCGGGGCCTTCGATATCTTGCAGATCAGATGCCGTGACCGTCACGAACGGCAGGGTGCGCCTGTCCGAGAAATCGTGAATGGCGCGTGCAATCAGGGACTTGCCGGTCCCGCTTTCACCGGAAATCAGCACCGGCAGATCGGTGTTCATGACACGCGCGACCAGACGGTAGAGCGCCTGCATCGCCGGGGTGCGCCCCACGAGCGGCAGATCGTCGGGACGGTCGGCGGTATCGTTGACCGGGGCCGCAGGGGCCACGCGGCGGCGGCTTTCCAGCGCGCGGGCCGTGCGTTTCATCAGGTCGGGCAGATCGAAGGGCTTGGGCAGGTAGTCATAGGCCTCGGCCTCGGCCGCCTGGATGGCCGTCATGATCGTGTTCTGCGCGGAGATCACGATCACCGGCAGGCCGGGCCGGTCCTGCGCGATCTTGGGCAGCATCTCGAGCCCGTTGCCATCGGGCATCATGACATCCGAGATCACCACGTCGCCCTTCCCCTCGGCCACCCAGCGCATCAGCGTGGTCAGGCTCGAGGTCGCATGCACCTTGCACCCCGCACGCGTCAGCGCCTGCGTGAGCACGGTGCGGATGGTGCGATCATCGTCGGCGACCAGAACGGTTCCGTCCATCGGCGTCTACTCCCTTGAGGTCTTTGGATTTGGTTGTTTGTTGGCCTGTGTCTTTTCCCGCGGGGCGCGCGGCAGCGACATGCGAAAGACGGTGCGCCCGGGCACGGAATCGACCGAAATCCAGCCGTCATGGTCCGACATGATCTTGCTGACCAAGGCGAGGCCAAGGCCGGTGCCATTCTCGCGCCCAGACACGAAGGGATCGAAAATGTCCCCCGCGATCTCGGCAGGCAGGCCGGGGCCGTCGTCGATCACCTCGATCTGGAGCGGCAGGGACTGTCCCATGCCATCGCTGCGCCGCAGCCGGAAGGAATGTTCGTAATAGGAGTGCAGCCGGATGGTTCCGCCATTCTTGTCAGCGGCTTCCGAGGCGTTCTTCACCAGGTTCAGCACCACTTGCAGCAACTGATCGGGATCACCCCAGGCCATGGGCAGCGAGGGGTCGTAATCCTCGATGATCCTCATATGGGCGCCGAATCCCAGCAGTGCCGAGCGGCGCGCGCGGTCCAGCACGTCATGGATATTGACCTCGCGCCGGTCCGGCGGGCTGAGGTTGCCGAATTGCTCCACCTGCTCCAGCAGCTTCACGATCCGGCGGCTTTCCTCGACGATCAGGTCGGTCAGTTCCATGTCCTCGGCGCTCAGGCCCATGGACAGAAGCTGCGCCGCCCCGGTGATGCCCGCCAGCGGGTTCTTGATCTCATGCGCCAGCATTTCGGCCATGCCGATGGCGGATTTGGCCGCCGATTTCACCGAATGCGAGTGGGTCACACGCCCGGCCAGCTCGCGCGGCGAGATCAGCAGGATCATGAAACCCGGCTGGCCCTGCATGGGCGAGATCTGAAGGTTGCAATGCAATGGCACCCTCTCGCCGGTGCCGACGTCCACGTCATTGACGAAAAGCGGGGTCGAGGTCTCGCGCGCCCGGTCGAAGGCTTCCTGCATCGGGGCATCGACCATCACGCGATCCCAGACCGGCTGGCCGCGCACCGATTTGAGCGAGGCGTTGAGGAACAGCTCGGCCGCCGGGTTGACGTCGGCGATCATGTCCTGTGGATCGAGCAGGATCGCCGGCACGGGCAGCGAGGACCAGAGAGCGGCTTCGTCGATCACGCAGCCTGCCTCCCCTGCACGGGTGCGACTTGCCCAAGGGCGTCCGGCAACAGGGCGATCACCTCGGCCGGGGTTTTGGCGGTCAGCACGCGCTGACGCAGCGCCTTGGGGCTGTCGGCGTGGTCCATGTACCAGCCCAGATGCTTGCGCGCGACGCGCAGACCCAGATCGGGGCCGTAGAACATCAGCATTGCCTCGTAATGCACTGTGACCATGTCGATAAATGCATCACCGTATGGAATTCGCGGTGCGGGTGCACCGAAGAGATCATGTGCGATCTGTGCCAAGAGCCAGGGGCGCCCCTGCGCCGCGCGGCCCACCATCACGCCGTCCGCACCGGAAAGGCGCAGCGCTTCGCGGGCGGTGGCCGCATCGAGAATATCGCCATTGGCGATGACCGGGATACCGACCGCCTGTTTGACCGCCGCGATGGCCGCCCAGTCGGCCTTGCCCTTGTAGAACTGGCAGCGCGTGCGCCCGTGAATCGTGATCATCCTGACACCGGCCCCTTCGGCGCTGCGGGCGATATCGGCGGCGTTCAGGCAGTCATCGTCCCAGCCCAGACGGGTCTTGAGGGTGACAGGCACATTGACCGCGCCCACGACCGCCTCGATCAGGCGCAGGGCATGATCCGGTTCGCGCATCAGGGCCGAGCCGGACATGCCGCCCACGACCTTCTTGGCCGGGCAGCCCATGTTGATGTCGATGATCCGGGCGCCGGACGCTTCGATCATCCGCGCGGCTTCGGCCATCCAATGCGGGTCGCGGCCTGCGATCTGCACCGAGGTGCCGGCGACGTCGGCCCCCAGCTCGGCGCGTTCGCGCGCCTCGATCCGGCCCGTCACGATCTCGCGGCAGGCGACCATCTCGCTGACCACAAGACCGGCCCCGAAGGAGGCGACAAGCGACCGGAACGGCAGGTCAGTGATTCCGGCCAGCGGGGCCAGCAGGACTGGCGATGACAGAGAGTTGTCTCCGATCTGAAGTGACACGTGCCTGTTCCTTGTGCGTTGGTGTCTGGGTATAGCAGCCCGCAGAGGCGGACAACGATACCAGCCGAGAACATGGCCCTAATATAGGCACACTCGGATAGTTTGCCTAATATTTAGGCATGCTGACCGGCAAACTGGCAGATTGCCCTTTGATCGCCTGCACCCTATGCAGAAGGAAGCCAGAGACAGCAAGACCGGACCCGCTCGTGAAACGCCCAGATATTCCGCAGGATATGAAGGCATGACCACCGCCGCCATCATCGTGGCCGCAGGTCGCGGCACCCGCGCTGGCGGGGACCAGCCCAAGCAATGGCAGATGCTGGCCGGGCGGCGGGTCATCGATCACACGCTGGACCTGTTCCGCGCGGCACACGGGATCGACAGGATCGTTCTGGTGCTGCACCCCGATGACCTGCCCCTCATGGCCGCTGATGCTGAGGTGCTGGTCACAACGGGAGGGGCGACCCGCGATGCTTCGGTCCTGAACGGGCTTGTGGCGCTGGAGGGTCAGGGTGTGACCCGCGTTCTGGTGCATGATGTGGCGCGGCCCTGCACGCCGCCGCAGGTCATCGCGGAGGTTCTGGCGGCGCTGGAGCACGCGCAGGCGGCGGCCCCCGGTCTGGCGGTGACCGATGCCCTCTGGCGTGGTGCTGCGGGGTCTGTGGATGGCACGGTGGAGCGTGAGGGGCTATATCGGGCCCAAACTCCGCAAGGCTTTCACTATGATGCGCTTTTGCAGGCGCATCGCAGCCATCCGGGCGGGGCCGCCGATGATGTCGCGGTGGCGCGCGCCGCCGGGATCGGGGTTGTCATCACGCCGGGGCACGAGGATAACCTCAAGATCACCACGCCCGAGGATTTCGCGCGGGCGGCACGGATACTGGAAAAGCAAGGGTTTGGCATGGATATCAGGCTTGGCAATGGCTATGACGTGCACCGTTTCGGGGATGGCGACCACGTGATGCTCTGCGGTGTGCGGGTGCCACATGGGCGCGGGTTGGTGGGTCATTCCGATGCCGATGTGGGGATGCACGCGGTGACGGATGCGATCTACGGCGCGCTTGCCATGGGCGATATCGGGCGGCATTTCCCACCGTCGGATCCGCAATGGAAAGGCGCGGAGAGCCATATCTTCCTGCGCCACGCGGTCAGGCTTGCTGCGGAAAATGGGTTTCGGATCAGCAATGTAGACTGCACTCTTGTCTGTGAATTTCCCAAGATCGGCCCCCATGCCGCAGCGATGCAGGCCGAGATGGCGGCGATCATGGGGCTGGATGCGTCGCGCGTGTCGGTCAAGGCCACCACGAGCGAGCGATTGGGGTTCACCGGGCGCGAGGAAGGGATCGCGGCCCTTGCCACCGCCACTCTGGTCAAGCCATGAGCCGGGTCAGCCATCTGATCGCGACCTTCGGCGGTGTGGGCCATCTGCGCCCGGCGCCGGGGACATGGGGGTCGCTGGCGGCCCTGCCTGTGGCCTGGGCGCTTTATGCCTTGGGGGGCGTGTCGCTTTTCGGTCTTGGCATCCTGCTGGTGTTTGGATTGGGATGGTGGGCCACAGCCTTGGAAACAAGAGGAAAAGCTGATCACGATCCATCCGAGATCGTGATCGACGAGGTGGCGGGACAATGGATCGCGCTGCTGCCGGTGATGATCGGGGCCAGTCACTCCGGTGCCGGTGTTCTGGCGCTCTGGCCGGGGTGGGTCACCGCCTTCGTCGCCTTCCGCCTGTTCGACATCACGAAACCCGGTCCGGTGGGCTGGGCCGATCGTCAGCACGGGCCATTGGGCGTGATGCTGGATGACGTGATCGCGGGTGTCATGGCGGCGCTTGTCGTGGGGCTTGGGGCCTATATCTCGCATGGCCTGCTGCGGGTGTGACATGAGCGACGGTGCACAGGTCATTGACAGGTATCGAGAAAAAGGGTTGCGGATTGCGGCTGCGGAAAGCTGCACCGGCGGGATGGTCGCGGTTGCCCTGACCGATGCGCCGGGGTCGTCGGACGTGTTCGAGCGTGGCTTTGTCACCTACTCCAACGCCGCCAAGATGCAGATGTTGGGGGTCGCTTCGGCCACGTTGGACGCGCATGGCGCGGTGTCGGAGCCTGTGGCGCGCGAGATGGCCGAGGGGGCGCTGGCCGCGTCCGAGGCCGATGTCGCCGTCTCCATCACCGGGATCGCGGGACCGGGCGGGTCGGAGTTCAAGCCTGAGGGGCGGGTCTGTTTCGCTTTGGCCGCCAAGGGTCGCGCCACGCGGGTCGAGACGGTGGAGTTCGGTGCCCTTGGTCGGTCAAAGGTCAGAGAAGCCGCCCGCGATCATGCGCTGGCGTTATTGCTGTCCGTCGTGACGTAAGCAGCGCCCTTCAAGATGCTGATTTAGAACTATTTCAGGCATTCAGCGAAGCTGCGGGCCTCAGCCTTGCCTTCGATCAGGGACCAGACGGAATCGGCGCGTGGTGCGCCAAGAAGGCTGCGGGCCTTGGTCTGGATCTTGGCCTGACGTGCCTCAAGCGTCATGGGCGCGTTGAGGTCATGGGTGGCCTCACGCAGGCTGCCGTCGCGCAGCACGACCCTGAGGCGGGTTGCTGTCTCGGCCACGCTGTCATCCGCCGTGACCTGCACCCGGGCGCGCAGGGCCTGCACGGCGGGGTCGGCGCAGACCGCGTCGGAGTAGCTTTCCAGCACAGCCGTATCATGCCCCAGCACCTGCATCGCCAGCACCGTGCCATAGCTGAACTTGGCACCCAGCCCGGTCGTCGGCGCCACCTGGTTGCAGACGGTCATCCAGCGCGGATGGGTGGTCACCTCGATCCGTTCGATCGCGTCGGCCTTCAGCGGTGCGAGGGTCAGCCCGGCCTCCAGCACGGCGTGCAGCCCGTGACAGCAGGCATGAAACTTGTGGCTCACTGTCTCGAAAAGCCATTCCTTTCCAAGCGTCTCCAGCCCGATGTTCAAGTTTTCGCCGGCATGGGTCGGCCCGAACCCCTGCGCGCTTTCCAGCGCTTCGGGATTGGCGACAAAGCCGCGGGCGACCAGGTCCGCCGCCTCGACACCATTCGCCGCCGCGAGGCCTGCGTTGAAGGGTTTGCCCATGGTGCCGAATTGGGATTTCAGGCCAGATGCGCGTGTGGCGAGCAGGCCCAGCACCATGGCGCAGCCCTGCGCGTCCAACCGCATGAGCCGGGCGGCGGCCAGCCCCGCGCCAAAGGCCCCGGCTGTGGCTGTCTGGTGGAACCCGGTCTGATAGTGGTTGCGTCCCAGCCAGACACCGACCCGGATCGAGGCTTCGACGCCGATCAGGGCCGCCTCCTGGAGCGCCGCGCCGTCGGCCCCCGATTGCTCGGCCACCGCCAGGGCCGCCGGGATCACCGCGACGGAAGGGTGGCCGATATGGGCGAAATGCGTGTCGTCATAGTCCAGCGCATGGCTTGTGGCACCGTTGGACAGGGCCGCTGCGCGGGCTGGAACGCGGGCGCCATGGCCGATCAGTGTGGCGCGCGGTGCGCCGCCTTCGTCCAGAACCATCTCGCGGGTGATCCGCGACACCGGCTCGTCCCGACCGGCGATCCCTACCGCCGCCCAGTCCAGAAACGACAATTGCATCATCCGCAGGGCGGTTTCGGGAATCTGCGCCGCTGGTGTTTCGGATGCAAATACAGAAAGATGGCGTGTGATGCTCATGTCGGCGGGCTCCTGTGGTCAGGGGCCAGCATAGCGGGCTTTCACGCGGCGTAAAGCTGCGCCGCGCGCCGTTCGAAGGCGCGGACGATGCGTTGCATCGCCTCGTTGAAGACCACGCCGATGATGCCTTGCAGCACGGCGTTGCGGAATTCGAAATCGACGAAGAAGGTGACGTGGCAGCCGCCATCCGCAGCTTCGGCGAAGGCCCAGTTCGACTTCATGTAGCGGAACGGACCGTCCAGGTATTCGGTGTCGATCTTCCTGTCGGCGGGCCAGAGGGTCACGCGGCTGCCGAATCGTTCGCGGAAGACCTTGAAGCTGATGACCAGATCCGCCTCCATCACTTCTGCCCCGTCTGCGCGCGGCGTGACCGAGCGGATGCGGGCGGCCGCGCACCAGGGCAGGAACTTCGGATACTGCGATACATCCGCGACCAGATCGTACATCTGCTGCGCGCTATAGGGCAGATGGCGGGTCTCGTTATGGGTGGGCATAAGGCAGGTCGTCCGGTGCAGTTTGACGCGTGACAGTGGGCCACCATTTCGTAGAGTGAGGGCCGAATTGCAAGGAAAACCCATGACGACGCGTCCTTATGTCATCGACCGCATGATTTCGGCCAAGTCCATCGCCGCCCGGATCGAGAGCCTGTCCCATGAGATCGAGGCCGAGTTCGCCGATACGGACAAGCTGGTCGTGGTCGGATTGCTGCGCGGCTCTTTCGTGTTCATCGCCGATCTGGTGCGGGAGCTCGACCTGCCGGTCGAGGTCGATTTCCTTGAGGCCTCTTCCTATGGCAATGCGATGGAGAGCAGCCGGGAGGTGCGTATTCTCAAGGACTTGCGCGGCGCTATTGAAGGGCGTGACGTGCTGGTGGTCGAGGATATCGTGGATACGGGGCACACGCTTTATCATGTGCGTCGAGCTTTTGCTGTCGCGTGACCCGCACAAGCTGCGGACAATCGCGCTTCTGGACAAGCCCAGCCGCCGCGAGGCGCCGATCAAGGCGGATTGGACGGGTTTCGAGATCCCCGATGAATTCGTCGTGGGCTATGGCATCGACTTTGCGCAGCGCAATCGCAACCTGCCCTATATCGGCAAGGTTCGGTTCACGGAGGAGCCTGCAAGTTAAAGTGTATTGGGTGCGCGGGATTCTCTGGTAACCTCGTCTCAGTGTTCATCTGCAGGCAGAGGGAGTTACCACAAATGTTCAAGGGAATGACTGTCACGGGCGCTGTTTTGGGGCTGGCCATTCTGGCCGGGGCCGCGACGGGCCAGGATGCGGCGCAGAAGGCGCTGGTCGATGCCACCAAGGCGCGGCACGCGCAAATGGGTCTCTATTCCTTCAATCTTGGCATTCTGGGCGCCATGGCAAAGGGCGAAGTGCCCTATGATGCCGCCGCCGCCTCTGCCGCTGCGGGGAACCTTGCCGCGCTGGCGCAGCTTGATCAGACGCATATCTGGCCCGAAGGTTCGGACGAGTTGGGTGTCGACGGATCGCGCGCCATGGCCGAGATCTGGGAGAACATGCCTGATGTCATGGCCAAGAATGACGATCTGGTGACGGCGGCCAAGGCCATGGAGGGGGCGGCCGGGACCGATCTTGCCAGCCTTCAGGCCGCGATGGGCCCTGTCGGTGAGGCCTGCGGGGCCTGCCACAAGGCTTACCGGGTTCCCAGCAACTGAACAGGGGCAAGCGACGGGTCGTGACCTGCCCGTCGCTTGAGGACCGATGCGCAAGTCTCTGATCGTCATAGCCTTTGCTGCGGTGACCTTGGCGGGTGCCGGATGGTGGATCACCGCGCCGCAGAAGGTGGACGCGGCGGCGTATGCGGATCTGATCGGGGTTCCGGCGCGTGGTGCGGTGGTGTTCCACGCGGGCGGATGCGCGTCTTGCCACAGCGCGGAAGGGTCCAGCGGCGAGGCGAAGCTGATCCTGTCGGGCGGGCGGGCCTTCGTGTCCGACTTCGGCACCTTCCATGCGCCCAATATCTCGCAGGACAGCGCGCATGGCATCGGCGGTTGGAGCGTGACCGACCTGGCCAATGCCATGATCCACGGCACCTCGCCCGAGGGGCGGCATTATTACCCGGCCTTTCCCTATGCCGCCTATCGGCGGGTGGCGCCGCAGGATATCGCGGATCTTCATGCCTATCTGACGACCCTGCCCGCCGATGCGACCCCGGACCGGCCCCATGATCTGGCCTTTCCGTTTACCTTGCGGCGCGGGCTGGGGCTGTGGAAGGCGCTTTATCTGACGGACGACTGGCAGATCACGGGCGAACTGACCGAGGTCGAGGCACGCGGTCGCTATCTGGCCGAGGCATTGGGGCATTGTGCGGAATGTCACACGCCGCGCGGCCCCTTGGGCGGGTTGAAGCTGGAGCGCTGGATGGCGGGTGCGCCCAATCCGTCCGGTCAGGGCAATATCCCCAACATCACGCCCGCAAGGCTGGACTGGTCCGCGGCTGATCTGGTCGCTTATTTCACATCCGGGTTCACGCCCGATTATGACACGGCCGGTGGCAGCATGGCGGCGGTGGTGGAAAGCCTGTCGCAATTGCCGGACGCGGACAGGGCGGCGCTTGCCGCCTATGTCAAGCTGTTGCCCGCCATCGAGTAACGCGGCCCCTGCCCGGCCAAAACCTCAGACGCGGCCCAGCTTGGCCTGACGCGCGGCGTTCAGGCGCGCGAAATCCTCGCCCGCGTGATAGGAGGACCGGGTCAGCGGCGTGGCCGAGACCATCAGGAAGCCCTTGCCATAGGCGGCCTTCTCGTAGGTCTCGAATTCGTCAGGATGCACGAAACGGTCCACCGCGTGATGCTTGGGCGTCGGTTGCAGATACTGGCCGATGGTCAGGAAGTCGATATCGGCGGCGCGCATGTCGTCCATGACCTGCAACACCGATTGCCGATCCTCGCCCAGACCGACCATGATGCCGGATTTGGTGAACATCGACGGGTCCAGTTCCTTGACCCGCTGCAACAGCCGCAAGCTGTGGAAATAGCGCGCGCCGGGGCGCACTTCGGGATAGAGGCCCGGCACGGTTTCAAGGTTGTGGTTGAACACGTCGGGGCGCGCCGCGACCACGGTTTCCAGAGCATCCGGCCCGCATTTCAGGAAGTCCGGCGTCAGCATCTCGATCGTGGTGCCGGGGGCGCGGTGGCGGATCGCGCGGATGGTCTGGGCGAAATGCTCGGCCCCGCCATCGTCCAGATCGTCGCGGTCCACGGAGGTGACGACCACATGGTTCAGGCCCAGCTTGGCGACCGCATCGGCGACGCGGCCCGGTTCGAACACGTCCAGCGTCTGCGGCTTGCCGGTGGCGATGTTGCAGAAGGTGCAGCCGCGGGTGCAGATCTCGCCCATGATCATCATGGTGGCGTGGCCCTGAGACCAGCATTCGCCGACGTTGGGGCAGCCCGCCTCTTCGCAGACCGTGACCAGCTTGTGTTCGCGGATGATGTTGCGCGTGTCCTTGTAGCCCTGCGACGTGGGCGCCTTGACGCGGATCCAGTCGGGCTTTTTCGGCTGGGCATTGTCGGGGCGGTGCGCCTTTTCGGGGTGCCGTTGGCCGGGGATCTTCAGGTCGCGCATCGCACTGCCTTTCGGGGGATGGTGAGAGGGTTGCTTTCAGATACTCTTTTTGCGCAGGCGTTTAAAGGGCTCGAATGTCACGGGGGCGGACAGGTCACGGCCTTGTCAGGGGCAACCTTGCCGCGCCTCGGCCACCAGCCGCGTGCCCACATCCGACAGCATCGTGGCAAGGGCCGTGAACCAGCCGTCGTCTTCGCTGGCTGCGCGGCGCACGAGCCCGACCTGTCGCGCGGGTTCGGGGGCCGAAAAGCGCATCAGATGCATGTCGGGGGCGGCGCGCTGTTCCTGAAGGGCGGCCAGTTCCGGCATCAGGGTCAGGCCGAAGCCCGCCGCCACCAGGCGCGACAGGGTGCTGAGCGAGGAAGCCCCCATGTTGATCTGCGCATGTCCGCGCCCGCGCCCGCAGACCTCCAGCGCCTGATCGGTCAGGCAATGCCCTTCCTCCAGCAGCAAAAGCTGGCTGGCCCCCAGTTCCATGGGGCGCAGGGCTTCTGCCCCCGGTCCCCTGCCCTGTGCCGCCAGCCGCGCGGCCGTGCCTGCCAGCAGGAAACGGTCCTCGAAAAGCGGCATCTCGATCAGCCCCTCCTCGCCCGAGGGAAGCGCAATCACGGCGGCATCCAGACGGCCTGCGCGCAGGTCGGCCAGAAGACGGTCGGTCTTGGCTTCCTGCACCTGCACATCGAGCGAGATGTCGCGCGACCGCAGCGCCTCGAGCGCCTTGGGCAGCAGGTATGGGGCGAGTGTGGGGATCAGCCCGAGGCGCAACTGTCCGGCAAGACCACCGCGCCAGCGGGCGGCATCCCCAAGCGCCTGTGTGGCCGCGAGGACCCGTTCGGCATGGGCGAGGATCCGGCGTCCGAAGGGGGTCAGCACCACATCGCGGGCCTGCCGTTCGACCAGCGCCGCGCCCAGCGTCTTCTCCAGCTCGCGGATCTGGACCGAGAGAGCGGGTTGCGAGACATGGACCACATCCGCCGCGCGCCCGAAATTGCGCTGCTCGGCGAGGGCCTTGAAATAGGTCAGTTGGCGCAGGGTGATATTCATAATCAGCAATTATGCGACCATTGCGGATGCCGCAATATGTCTTATCGCTTTGCCGCGCTCAGGGTTCGGCGCGTCTCAGGAGAATCAACAGGACGGCAGCGACGATGACGATGCCCGCCAAGATCATGTACTCGCGCCGCTTATTGCGGACAGCTTCCTGCGTCTGTTCCGTGCTGAGGGCTGGACGCGGCCCTGCCGCACTGTGAATCAGGGCGATCATCGCCTCGGCCTCGGCCCGGGTTGCCACATGGGGGCGCAACGGAATCATCCTTGTCTTGTCGCCGGGCGACGTCGGATAGAGTTCCACCCGCGGGTCATATCCCTTGGACAGAGCGTTTTCGCCAAGCACGGCCCTGGCGTAGTGATCAAGCTCCAGAACGGTCACGCGCCCGAACATCGAGACGTAGCGCAGCCATCCCTCGCCGATATCGAGGCGCGGCAAACCCTTGAGCAGGGACCAGACGAACAGGGCCGGAAAGACCAGCAGGAAAAGACCCATGCCTGTCGCCAGAAGGATGCCGCTGGAGGTCCCTTCCGACAGGTCAACCATGCCCCGGGTCAGCTGATGCCACGCGACCCAGATCGGGATGCAACCAAGGCCGGCCATCATGACCACGCCGACCCAGACGATTGCGCCGTAGCGCGGCCCGAAGCTGGCGGGCAAGGTATGTGGCGGGGTTTCCCCGGATCTGTCGGTCATGGATTACCTTTCAAACACCAGTCCTGTTCGACCATGGCATGGTTCATGACCTTGTCCTTTTCAGGATGATCCTGAGGAAAATCTGCATCTTTCGCCGCACCTGTCAGCCGATCAGGCTCGCCTCCTGCCCCAGATCCTCGTAGTGCCGCCGGAGCCGCTGCAAGGCGATGCGCAGCACGATCTTGCCCGAACGCGCGGACCAGCCCATCCGCTTTTCGGCCAGTTCCAGCCCCTCGAGATAGCAGCAGCAGCGCAGGGCGACATCGCCCAGACCCGGACCGAGGTCGCGCAAGCGCGGCGGCGATCCGCGCCCGTGCCGCCTCGGGGCCCGGCGAGAGGCCCGCGCCCGCAGGGCCGCCCTGCACACCTGCGGTCAGGAACCTGTCCCAGTTCTGCGCCACCTTGGGACCCATCTGGGCCAGTTCGAAATCCTCGCGCAGCCGTTCGCCCGCCGAGACCAGTTCATCCGACAGGAATGGCTTGCCTGCCTTGTCGCGCCGCCGCGCCAGCGCCAGCAGCGGGGATTCGTTCACGCAGTAGCGCATCCTGCGGCGCGTTGCGGCAGGGGGCTGGCCCTGCGTTTCGGGATCACTGTCGTCGCTGTCACTGTCGTAGGTCTGCCCTGCGAACCGTGCCTGTCCCTCGGCCAGCCCGCGTCGCGCCATGTTCTCGGCCTCGGCCATCAAGGCGGTCAAGGCTGTCCGCCCTGCCCCCGTGATCCGGTAGCGCGAGACCCGTCCCGGCGCATCGCAGGTGATCCATTCCTTGAGCGCCATGGCCTGCGCCACGGCGCGGTCCACCACGGCGGTCCGGGTCGTGGTGCCGCCGGCGGTGTCGCGCACCACGACGGCCTTGTCCATTTCGGCTGCGACCGCCAGAACGGCACCGGGTTCGGCCAACCTGCGCAACACACGCCGGGCCTCGCGGTTCAGGACCTCGTTCGACGGAGAGGCGTCAGGGTCGGTGATCGGGGCTTCGCGTTCCATCTGCATGAGCACAACCTTTTTTTGCGGGGATCTTGTGCGCGCCGGGGTCGCCACCGCGACCGGGCTGCGCGTAAAGTGAATGTCGCCAAGACGGCGCAGTGCCTCATCGACCAGAAGGTCGTCGCGCCGGTTCTCCCACCGCCGGATCTGGCGCAGCACGGTCGAGGCGTGGCAGCCCGCACTGCGGGCAAGGGCGCGGATCGGCAGACCGGCTTCCGTATGGGCGAGATAGCGCAGCGCGTCCTGTGGAACCCAACTCGGCGCGGGGGATGCGGCCAGCGATGCGGTTTGCGTGTGATCCGTGGCCGCATCCCAGTCAACGGTCGTCATCCCAGCCCTCCTGCATGGCTTATCCACAGGTTATCCCCAGACGAACTTGCAACCTAAGAATGCACTTCTTACCAGTTCGTTAACAGTTGATCGAAATTTCAATAATTGTTTCTAAATGTTGAACAATGGCAAAGGCGCCGTGCGCTGCTTCGGTCCGAGAAGCAACAGACCCCTTTTCCGTGGTTCCCTGATCCGGACCGGGTGCTGTGCCCGGCGCTGCACAAGGACCACGCCCATGAACGACATCCTGCACCGGCTGGATCATCTGCGCCGCCCGCGCCTTCTGATCCGCGCGGCCCGGATCGGTGCCGAAGACTATCGGCGCGACATTCATCTTCCGCGTCTTCTGGGGCATGGCGGGCTGCCCCGCACCGCCGCCGCGCTTGCGCGGCTGATGGAGATCGAGGCGG
The DNA here is from genome assembly GCA_963715835.1 of uncultured Alphaproteobacteria bacterium. Lineage (GTDB taxonomy): Bacteria > Pseudomonadota > Alphaproteobacteria > Rhodobacterales > Rhodobacteraceae > Seohaeicola. The sequence goes on from CAVQSH010000002.1 coordinate 557,953, forward strand.
CGCTGGATGACAGTCGCCGTGCCGAGGATGCGAGCTATTCCACGATCCAGCATGTCGAGACGATGATCGCGGTGATCGGTGAGGCCCGCATCCTGCGGGCGACCCATCCGGCGCTGGTGCCGCCTGTCGCCCTTGCCCCTGTTCTGGAAGCAATCTCCTGACCGCGCCCGCGCGCAGAGGCAACGCGGTTACCAAAAAAGGACAGGGCGGCCCAAGGACCGCCCTGCCTTGTCCGGTTTGACGGGACGCATCACATGAATGCGTCGGCCATGCCTTCCTTCTTGCGCGCGACATAGCCTGCCAGCGCCTCGGCGATGCCGGGATCGAGGGCGGGTTGCTGGTAGTTGGCCAGCATCTGCTCGACCTTGGCCGCGGCCAGCGCCATGGTGTCGCGCGCGCCTTCCTCGTGCCATGTCTCGTAGGGTTTGTAGTCGAACACGTCCGAGCGCCAGAAGGCGGATTTGAAATTCGCCTGCGTATGGGCGCAGCCAAGGTAGTGGCCGCTGGGGCCGACCTCGCGGATCGCGCCCATGGCCTGTGCGTTTTCGTCCATCGCCACACCTTCGGCGAACTTGTGCAGCGCGCCGAGCTGATCCGCGTCCATCACGAATTTCTCGAAGCTGGAGACCAGCCCGCCTTCCAGCCAGCCGCAGGCGTGCAGCATGAAGTTCACGCCGGACAGAAGCCCCATGTTCAGGCTGTTCGCGGTTTCATAGGCGGCCTGCGCGTCAGGCAGTTTCGATCCGCAGAACGATCCCGCCGACCGGAAAGGCAGGCCCATGCGCCGTGCCAACTGACCCGCGCCATAGGTGATGTGGCTGGCCTCGGGCGTGCCGAAGGTGGGCGCGCCGGAGTTCATGTCGATCGAGGTGACGAAAGCGCCGAAAATGACCGGCGCGCCCTTGCGCACCAATTGGCTGTAGGCGATGCCCGCCAGCACTTCGGCCAGAACCTGCGTCAGCGTGCCGGCGACCGAGACGGGGGCCATGGCACCGCCCACGATGAAGGGCGAGATGATGCAGGCCTGATTGTTGCGGGCATAGACCTCAAGCGACCCCATCATCACATCGTCGAAAGTCATCGGCGAGTTGATGTTGATCAGGCTGGTCATGACCGTGTTGTTCTGCACGAAATCGCGGCCGAACAGAATCTCGCACATCTCGACCGAATCCTGCGCGCGGCTGGGTTCCGTGACCGACCCCATGAAGGGCTTGTCGGACAGGGTCATATGGGCATGCAGCATGTCCAGATGGCGCTTGTTCACGGGAATATCCGTCGGCTCGCAGACCGTGCCGCCGGAATGGTGCAGCCATTTCGACATATAGCCCAGCTTCACGAATTTGCGGAAATCCTCCATCGTGGCATAGCGGCGGCCGTCCTTGATATCATGCACGAAGGGCGGGCCATAGACCGGGGCAAGCACCAGGTTCTTGCCGCCGACAACCACGTTGCGGGCCGGGTTGCGGGCGTATTGGGTGTATTCCGAGGGGGCTGTTGCGCAGAGCTGCCGGGCCAGACCGCGCGGGATGCGCACGCGCTCGCCCTCGATCTCGGCACCGGCGTTGCGCCACAGCTCCAGCGCGGCTGGGTTGTTGACGAAGTTCACCCCGATTTCGGCCAGGATGGTTTCGGCATTCGTCTCGATGATTTCCAGCGCTTCTTCGGTCAGCACTTCGAAATTGGGGATGTTGCGGCGGATATACTGCGCCGTTTCAAAAGAGACCGCCCCGCGTTCCGCGCGCCGCGCGGCTCCGCCGCCGCCCCGTGCCGGTCTGCGCGTTTGAACCTCTGTCATCTGTGTGATCCTTTGTGCCGGTCGCACCGCCCCAATGGCGGTTTGGCCCTGATGTAGCGGGTTCATCGCCGCGCGTGGGCGCAAAATCCGGCCATTGAGGGGGAAAAGCGACATATCTGTTCATCTGCGACCCTGACCGGCCCGTGCCGAGGCTTGCGCAAACGCGGGCCTTGGCCTAGGAGGCTGACATGAGCCAGACATCCCATGACCGCCTTCTCATCATCGACTTTGGCAGCCAGGTGACGCAGCTGATCGCGCGTCGCCTGCGCGAGTTGAACGTCTATTGCGAAATCCATCCCTATCAGAAGGTGACGGATGCCTTTCTGGCGGAATTTGCGCCGAAAGCCGTGATCCTGTCGGGGGGGCCTGACAGCGTGACCCGCGAGGGATCGCCGCGTCCGCCCGAAAGCGTCTTCACGCTGGGCGTGCCGCTTCTGGGCATCTGCTATGGCCAGCAGGTCATGATGGAGATGCTGGGCGGCAAGGTCGAATCGGGGCATGGCACAGCCGAATTCGGGCGCGCCTATGTGACGCCTGCCAATGGCCGGATCGACCTTCTGAAGGGCTGGTTTCTTGAGGAGCGCGAGCAGGTCTGGATGAGCCACGGCGACCACGTCAGCCGCATCGCGCCGGGGTTCGAAGTCTATGGCACATCGCCCAACGCCCCCTTTGCCATCACGGCGGACCTGAAGCGCCGGTTCTATGCGGTGCAGTTCCACCCGGAAGTGCATCACACGCCCAATGGCAAGACGCTTTACGAGAATTTCATCCGGGACGCGGGCTTCACCGGCGACTGGACCATGGGTGCCTATCGCGAGGAAGCGATCCGCAAGATCCGTGAGCAGGTCGGCGACAAGCGCGTGATCTGCGGCCTGTCGGGCGGGGTCGATTCCTCGGTCGCGGCAGTCCTGATCCACGAGGCGATCGGCGATCAGCTGACTTGCGTTTTCGTGGACCATGGCCTGCTGCGCCAGAACGAGGCGGACGAGGTCGTCACCATGTTCCGCGACAATTACAACATCCCGCTGATCCATGCGGATGAGGCGGACCTGTTTCTGGGAGAGCTTGAGGGCGTTTCCGATCCGGAAACAAAGCGCAAGATCATCGGGCGGTTGTTCATCGACGTGTTCCAGAAATACGCAAGCGGCATCGAGGGCGCGGAATTTCTGGCACAGGGCACGCTTTACCCCGACGTGATCGAGAGCGTCTCGTTCAGCGGCGGGCCGTCCGTCACCATCAAGTCGCATCACAATGTGGGCGGCCTGCCGGAAAAGATGGGCCTCAAGCTGGTGGAACCGCTGCGCGAGCTGTTCAAGGACGAGGTCCGCGCGCTGGGGCGTGAACTGGGCCTGCCCGACAGCTTCATCGGGCGCCACCCCTTCCCCGGACCGGGCCTTGCGATCCGCTGCCCCGGCGAGATCACCCGCGAAAAGCTGGAGATCCTGCGCAAGGCCGATGCGGTCTTCATCGACCAGATCCGCCGCCACGGGCTTTACGATGATATCTGGCAGGCCTTCGTCGCGATCCTGCCGGTGCGCACCGTGGGCGTGATGGGTGACGGACGGACCTATGATTTCGCCTGCGCCCTGCGCGCCGTGACATCGGTGGATGGGATGACGGCGGATTATTATCCGTTCAGCCACGAATTCCTTGGCGAAACAGCCACGCGGATCATCAACGAGGTCAAGGGCATCAACCGTGTCACCTATGACGTGACCTCGAAACCGCCGGGCACGATCGAGTGGGAGTGATCCGGCTTTCAGGCAGCTTGATCTGCACGACCCATGCGCAGGCACGGGCCGTGATGATGTCCCTGCCCGACCATCTCGCGCCTGACCCGCGCGGAACCCGGTTGCCTGTCCTTCGACGTTGTCGAGACGGATGATCCGATGATCTGGCAGGTTGACGAGGCCTTCATCGACCGCGCCGCCTTCGAGGCACATCAGTCGCGCGCTGCGGCAAGTGACTGGGGCCAGCAGACCGCAGGCATCACCCGCGACTATGTCATCAGCGAAGAAGGTGTCGCATGACGACCCCGATCCCGGCCATCCTGCCCGCGCCGCCGCCTGTGCTGCGCGCCGCGCTGTGGATGATCGGGGCCATCGGGTCGTTCTCGGCCATGGCGGTGGCGGGGCGTGAGGCCTCGTTCGATCTGGATACGTTCGAGATCATGCTCTACCGCTCCATCGTGGGCGTGATCATCGTCTTTGCGATCCTCACCCTGACCGGGCGCTGGGGGCAGGTCACGCGCCGCCATCCGGGGCTACAGATTTTCCGCAACCTTGCGCATTTCAGCGGGCAGAACCTGTGGTTCTACGCCGTGACGGTGATCCCGCTGGCGCAGGTCTTCGCGCTGGAATTCACCTCGCCGCTCTGGGTGCTGGTCCTGTCGCCGCTTGTCTTGGGCGAACGCATGACACCGATGCGCACGCTGGCCGCCGTGATGGGGTTCATCGGCATCCTGATCGTGGCGCGTCCCAGCCCCGAGAGCCTGAACCCCGGCGTGATCTCCGCGGCCCTGTCGGCGATCTGCTTTGCCTTCACCATCATGCTGACGAAAAAGCTGACCCGCACCGAAAGCATCGCCTGCATCCTGTTCTATCTGACCACGACGCAGGTCGTGTTCGGCCTGATCGCGGCGGGTTATGACGGCGATATCGCTCTGCCCTCGGCCGACAGCCTGCCCTGGGTCGTGGTGATCGGCTGCGCGGGTCTGATGGCGCATTTCTGCCTGACCAATGCGCTGTCCATCGCGCCCGCGACCGTGGTGATCCCCATAGATTTCACGCGCCTGCCGGTGATCGCGGTCGTGGGGATGCTGCTTTACAATGAGCCGCTGGACCTGTTCGTCTTTGCCGGGGCGCTGGTGATCTTCGCCGGCAACTACCTGAACATCTGGCACGAGACGCGGCGGCCGAAACAAGCCGCATGAAACGGGTTGCGGGGGCGCTGTCACGGGCATAACACCGCGCCATGACACAAAAATCCATCTCTCTGCGGGCCTGGGTCGAACTGCTTTTGCTGGGCGGTATCTGGGGGGCATCCTTTCTGTCGAATGCGGTGATCCTGCGCGAGGTGGGGTTTGTCAGCGTCGTGGCCTTTCGCGTGACTGGGGCGGCGCTGATCCTGTGGGCCTATGTGCTGTTGCGCCGGCTGCCCCTGCCGCGCGATCCGCTGGTCTGGGCCGGTTTCGTGTTCTCGGGCGTTCTGAATACCGCCCTGCCCTTTGCACTGATCACATGGGGGCAGACGCATATTCCCTCGGGGCTGGCGTCGATCCTGAACTGTTCGACCGCCGTCTTCGGCGTGCTGGTGGCGGCACTGGTCTTTGCCGATGAACGGCTCACGCGGCGCAAGCTGGCGGGGATCGGGCTGGGATTTGCGGGCGCTGTCACCGTGATCGGGCCGGATGCCGTGCGCGGGCTGGACCTGACTGCGCTCGCGCAACTGGCGCTGATCGGGGCGGCGCTCTGCTATGCTTTCGGCAGCGCCTTCAACCGTGCGCGGCTGTCGGGACTGGCGCCGCAGGTGGCCGCCGCCGGGATGCTGAGCGGTGCGACCCTGGTGATCCTGCCGCTGGCCCTTTGGCGCGACGGCCTGCCCAGTCTGAATTACGCGGGCGTCACATGGGTGGCGATTGCCTATCTGTCCATCGTGGCGACGGCGCTGGCCTATCTGCTCTACTACCGCGTGCTGGCGATGGCCGGGTCGGGCAATGTGCTGCTGGTCACCCTGCTGGTGGCGCCGGTGGCGATCCTGCTGGGCGCAGTCTTTCTGGACGAGGCGCTGCCGATCCGCGCCTATGCGGGCTTTGCCCTGCTGGCGGCGGGCCTTGTGGTGATCGACGGGCGCATCCTCAAGCGGCGTCGCGCCGCTGGGGCCATGCCGCCGCCCGTGCAGTAGGCTTGCAATAGCGTTGACCCCTTCTGTCGCCGGGGCTACCACAACGCCCAGACAGAAGGGATGCGTCCATGATCTATTCATCAGCGGCAGAGTGGCTGGCGGCACCGCGCAAGCGGGTTTTGTTCTTCGGCATGTCGGGACTGGGCAAGACCCATCTGGCGACGCTGCTGCGCGACCATGGCGACTGGTTCCACTACTCGATCGACTACCGGATCGGCACCCGCTACATGGGCGAATACATCGCCGACAATGCCAAGGCTGAGGCGATGAAAGTGCCCTTCCTGCGCGATCTGCTGCTGTCGGATTCGATCTATATCGGCTCGAACATCACGTTCCATAACCTCAAGCCCGTGTCCTCCTATCTGGGCAAGCCCGGCAATCCGGCCAAGGGCGGTCTGGCCTATGCCGAATACACGCGTCGCCAGGCGCAGTTCCGGCAGGCCGAGATATCGGCGCTGATGGATACGTCCTATTTCATCGAGCGGGCCAAGGCGCTTTATGACTATCCGCATTTCGTCTGCGATACGGGCGGGTCGATCTGCGAATGGGTCGATCCCGAAAACCCGGAGGATCCGGTCCTCAAGGCGCTGTCCGAAACGACGCTGATGGTCTGGATCAAGGGCGATGATGCGCATACAGCCGAACTGATCCGCCGTTTCGACAAGGCCCCCAAGCCGATGTCCTATCAGGCGGCGTTCCTTGACCGGGTCTGGCAGGAATATCTGAGCCTGAACAACATCTCAGAGGGCGACGTTGATCCAGATGCCTTCATCCGCTGGACCTATGCGCAGGCGCTGGCGCATCGGCAACCGCGCTATGCCGCCATGGCGCGGAACTGGGGTGTGACCGTGACCGCCGACGAGGTGGTCGCGGTACGCACCGCAGCGGATGTCGATGCCCTGATCGCCACGGCCCTTGAGCGGCGCTGACACCCGCCCTATCTGCCCCCATTCGACAAGACCACGAAGGACTGCCCCCAATGCCGATCAAGCTCCCCGCCACCCTGCCCGCCTTCAACGTGCTGACGCGCGAGGGTGTGATGGTCATGGACGAGGATCAGGCCGCCCGTCAGGACATCCGCCCGCTGAAGATCGGGCTCTTGAACCTGATGCCGAAGAAGATCCAGACCGAAAACCAGTTCGCCCGGCTGATCGGGGCGACGCCGCTGCAGATCGAGCTGTCGCTGATCCGCATGTCGGAACACCAGACCAAGAACACCGCCGCCGAACATATGGAAAGCTTCTACCGCCCCTTCAGCGAGGTGGCCGCGAGTGGCGACAAATACGATGGCCTCATCATCACCGGTGCGCCGATCGAACACCTGCCGTTCGAGGAGGTGACCTATTGGGACGAACTGCGCCGTGTCTTCGACTGGACGCAGAGCCATGTCCATTCCACATTCGGCGTCTGCTGGGGCGGCATGGCGATGACCTACCATTTCCACGGGGTGCAGAAACACATGCTGGAGGCCAAGGCCTTCGGCTGTTTCCGGCATCGCAACATGGCCCCCGCATCGCCCTATCTGCGCGGGTTTTCCGACGATTGCGTGATCCCCGTCAGCCGCTGGACCGAAATGAAACAGGCCGAGATCGACGCGGCCCCCGGACTGGTGACGCTTCTGGCCAGCGACGAGGTGGGCCCCGCGCTGGTCGAGGATCCGGGCCATCGCGCGCTCTATATCTTCAATCATTTCGAATATGACAGCGACACGCTCAAGCAGGAATATGATCGCGATGCCGCCTCGGGCGCGCCGATCAAGGTGCCGGTGAACTACTATCCCGATGACGATCCCGCGAGGACGCCGCTCAATCGCTGGAGAAGTCATGCGCATCTTCTATATGGCAACTGGATAAACCAGATTTATCAGTCAACCCCGTTTGAACTGAATGACATCGGTACTTAAAGTGATCAGCTTCATTGCCACTGTGGCGCTTGTCGGCGGATGCGGGGTCATCGTAGACCGCCGCGCCGATGCGCGGGCGGCGGCGGCCGAGTCCAGTTTTCCCCCGACCGGCCAGTTCGTGACCGTGGATGGGCGCAGGGTCCATGCCCATGTCGAGGGAAGCGGGCCGGATGTCGTCCTGATCCATGGTGCCTCGGGCAATACGCGGGATTTCACCTTTGCTTTCGTGGACCGGCTGAAAGACGATTACCGCGTCATTGTCTTCGACCGTCCGGGTCTGGGATGGTCCGACCGTGTGTCGGACGCGTTCGGCGGCCCCTTCAACACCGCCGCCGAAAGCCCGTTGCAACAGGCCGCTTTCCTGCAAGCCGCAGCCGATCAGCTTGGGGTGAGGAACCCCATCGTGCTTGGTCATTCCTATGGGGGCGCTGTGGCGCTGGCATGGGGGTTGAACCGCCCGGAGGATACGGCTGCGCTGGTCGTGGTGTCGGGGGCGTCGAACCCCTGGCCCGGCGGGCTTGGCCCTCTCTATGGTATCGCGTCTTCCGCCATTGGTGGGGCCACGCTGGTGCCGCTGATCTCGGCCTATGCGCCGACCGGACGGGTCGAGGCCACGCTGGACAGTATCTTTGCGCCGCAATCCGCGCCCGAAGGCTATGCCGATTATATCGGTGCGGGCCTGACCCTGCGGCGCGAGACGCTGCGCGCCAATGCCCGTCAGGTCAATTCGCTGCGCCCCCATGTGGTCGAGATGTCGTCGCGCTATGCCAGCCTGCCGATGCCAGTCGAGATCGTGCATGGCACGGCGGATGATGTAGTCCCCATCCATATCCATTCCGAACCACTGGCGCGCCAGATCCCCGATGCCGTCCTGACCCGTCTGGAGGGGATCGGCCACATGCCGCACCACGCGGCGCCCGCCGCTGTCGAGGATGCGATCCACCGCGCTGCCGCCCGCGCCCGATTGCGTTGATCCGGTCGCTGGGCCATAGTCAGGCAAAACAAGGGTGTATGAAGCCATGAGCCTGCCATTCGACGGCGCGATCAGCGATTTTTTCGACAAGCACGCCCCCGATCACATCCGTGCCGCCATCAAGGACGCGGGCAAGGACGATCTGATCAATCCCGATTACCCCTATGCGACCGAGATGAGCGGCAAATCCTATGACCGCGAGATGGAGGCGCTCCAGATCGAGCTGGTCAAGCTGCAACACTGGGCCCGCAGCAGCGGCGCGCGGATTGCCATGGTCTTCGAGGGCCGCGATGCCGCCGGCAAGGGCGGAACCATCGGGCGCATCACCCAGAACCTGAACCCGCGCGGCGCGCGGGTGGTGGCGCTGCCGAAACCCTCGGATACCGAGGCGACGCAATGGTATTTCCAGCGCTATATCGACCACCTGCCCGCAGGCGGCGAGATCGTTCTCTATGACCGCAGCTGGTACAATCGCGGCGTGGTCGAACATGTCTTCGGCTTTTGCACCGATACGCAGCGCGAGCATTTCTTTCGGCAGGTGCCGGAGTTCGAAGCCATGTTGGTGGATGAGGGCATTCACCTGTTCAAGTTCTGGCTGAACGTGGGCCGCGCCGAGCAGTTGCGCCGCTTTCTGGCCCGCGAGCGTGATCCGCTGAAACAGTGGAAGCTGAGCCGGATCGACGTGGACGGGCTGCACAAGTGGGATGCCTATAGCGATGCCATCCGCGAGACGCTGCACCGCAGTCATACGGAGGCCGCGCCATGGACCATCGTCAAATCCGATGACAAGAAGCGCGCGCGGCTGGCGGTGATCCGGCATGTGCTGACGGCGCTGGACTATACCGGCAAGGATGCCGAGGCTATCGGGACCTGCGACAGCGCGATTTGCGGCGGGCCGGACCTGTGGGATGCGTAAGCAGGGCTATCACCATGGCAACCTGCGCCAGGCACTGGTCGAGGCGGCGCTGGACCTGATCACCCGGCAGGGTCCGACGGGCTTTACCCTGTCCGAGGCCGCGAAACAGGCGGGCGTCACCCCTGCCGCCGTCTATCGGCATTTCGAGGGGCGCGAGGAACTGATCGCCGAAGCCGCGCGGCAGGGATACGAGATCTTCGCCGATGTCATGCAATATGCCTATGACAAGGGCCAGCCCTCGGCGCTGGCCGCCTTCGAGGCGACGGGGCGCGCCTATCTGGCCTTTGCGCGCAAATACCCCGGACACTACATCGCGATGTTCGAAAGCAGCGTGGCGGTCAACCGCAACCCGGAACTGGCGGCCGCGGCCATGCGCGCGCGGGATGTGCTGGAGAACGCCGCGCGCGACCTCAGCCAGCATATCCCGCAGGACAAGCGCCCGCCCGCCAGCATGTTCTCGGCGCATATCTGGGCCATGTCGCATGGCGTGGTCGAGCTTTTCGCGCGGAACTCACCCGGCACGGCCTCGCCCTTTCCGCCCGAGGACCTGCTTGAGTCGGGGATCGGGATCTATCTGCGCGGCCTTGGTCTTATTCCGCCTGACGAATAAGCTGCGCCGCCTTTGACTGCCTGTTATTCAGGCAAAGTCAGGCACGCTGACCTTTTCTCCGCCATCCCGCTGGACGTCATTTCTGCAACAGGATTATGACACCTGTAACGGCAATGCTGCGCTGCCGCATGTGGCCGATTGACAAAGGACAGACTCCGAAAGATAGATTGCTGAAATTGTTATATCATTACAGATGATACCGCTGCGAATTGACCCAGCACACACCGTAGAAAACACTGAAACCCAACAAGAAAACCAGACTGAAGGGACAAACGATGAAATACATCCTTCTTGGCGCAGGCGTTGCTTTGCTGCCGATGACTGCAATGGCACAGGTCACCATTTCCGGCGGCGCCGCAGTTGCAACTTCCTATGACCTGTCGACCGACAGCAACGCAGAAGCGGAATACCCGCTGCAGTTCTACATGCAGGCAGAGAGCAATGGCTTCTACGGCCAGCTGTGGTTCGGCACCCTGCCCTCCGGCTTTGCACCTGACAAGGTCGAGATGGATGTGATCCTGGGCTACGGCACCGAGTTCTCGAACGGTCTGGGCATTGACCTGTCCTATTCCGCCTACTTCCTGGACAACTCGGGATATGACGAAGCGGAACTGATTGCTGCGCTGTCTTATGGTCTGTCGGACAGCCTGGATGGCTCGCTGGCCGTCGGCTATCTGGTCGAGAGCGAAGACTCCTACGTCGAAGTCGGCGTGGACTACGCCCTGACCGACGCATGGTCGCTGCAGGCCCTGCTCGGCACCGACTCGACCGACGTGGTCTATTATGAGCTGGGTGTCACCTATGCCATCAGCGACGAAGTCGCGTTCAACATTCTCTATGAAGATGATGACACGACCGGCAATGACGGCCTGATCACCTTCACCATGAGCTACGACTTCTCGCTTTAAGGGCTACTGACCCGTGCCCTCGGTGCAGACCCGGAAAAGGGGCGTCCTCTGGACGCCCCTTTTTTATGCTTGATCCCTGCCCGCTGTCATCAAATGCAAAAGGGCCGCCCGAAGGCGGCCCTTTCGTATTGCGGTAAGGCAGATCAGCGCTTGGAGAACTGGAAGCTCTTGCGCGCTTTGGCCTTGCCGTATTTCTTGCGCTCGACCACGCGGCTGTCGCGGGTCAGGAAGCCGGCGGCTTTCAGGGCGGCACGCAGGCTGGGATCGTAAAGCTGAAGCGCTTTCGAAATGCCGTGCTTGACCGCACCGGCCTGACCGGACAGACCACCACCGGCCACAGTGGCCATGACGTCGAACTGGTCGACCACACCGGCCACGCTGAACGGCTGACGCAGGATCATCTGCAGCACCGGACGTGCGAAATAGGCAGCCATTTCCTTGCCGTTCACCACGACCTTGCCGGAACCCGGCTTGATCCAGACGCGGGCGACCGCGTCTTTCCGCTTGCCGGTCGCATAGGAGCGGCCAAGGGCATCACGGACGGGTTCACGGGGGGCGGCGATTTCGACCGCGAGCCGCGACGGCACCGGTTGCGGCGCCCAGCTCTTCGAGGGAATTGATTTGATCAGCCATCATTACACCCGCGTATTCTTGGAGTTCATGGATTTGACATCCAGCACCACAGGCGCCTGCGCCTCATGCGGATGTTCGGCACCTGCGTAGACGCGCAGGTTGGTCATCACCTGACGCGACAGCTTGTTGCCCGGAAGCATCCGCTTGATGGCGGCGGTCACGACACGCTCGGGGTGTGCACCCTCGAGGATCTGCGCCGCAGTGCGGTGCTTGATCCCGCCGGGATGGCCGGTGTGCCAGTAGTATTTCTTGTCGGCGCGCTTGTTGCCGGTCATCTGCACCTTGTCGGCGTTGATGATGATCACGTTGTCACCCATGTCCATATGGGGCGTGAAGGACGGCTTGTGCTTGCCGCGCAGGCGCATGGCGACGATCGAGGCAAGACGGCCCAGAACAACGCCCTCGGCGTCGATCAGGATCCATTTCTTGTCGATATCCGCCGGAGTAGCAGAAAAGGTTTTCATTGCGGGGTTACCCTTGTTCAGTTCGGGGCAGGACCTGTCACGGCCCTATCCAATGCGATTGCGGGGTTATATCCGCCCGCAACGCATAGTCAAGCGCCGCAATGAATGAAAAATTGCACGATAACAGTGGCTTACAAAATAGGTATCAGAATACCCCATATTTCTTCACGGTCCCGGCGGGATCGAATAGGTCATCGAGGCCCGCGCGACAGGTTCGTCCATCCCTTCGGAGTAAAGCAGCACATCGCCTACGGCCAGCACGCGGCCCAGTTTCAGCAGGCGGCACCTGGCGATCAGGTCCACACCTGCGGCGGGTTTGCGCATGAAATCGAAACTTGCATTCGTGGTCACCGCCAGCGCCTTGGGGCCGATCATCGCCATGATCGCCAGATAGATCGCCACATCCGCCAGCCCGAACATCGAAGGGCCCGACACCGTGCCGCCGGGGCGCAGATGCCGCTCGCCCACGTTCAGCCGCATGGTGATTTCCATCGGGGCCACGTCCTCGACCGTGAAATCTTCCGCCACCTGCGGGAATACCTCGGTGATGAACTGCTCCAGATCCTCGCGCGTCATCTTCAACGCCATGCTTGTCCTCCCTTGACCGTTGCGCCTAGAGTTGGCCGGAACATCGCGGGAGGACAAGATGGCATTGCTGGAACGTAACGACACGGGCGCTGTCGCCCATCTCAAGATGAATGCGCCGGACAAGTCTGAACGCGCTGTCGGATGCCATGCTGGCAGCGCTGCAGTCGGAATTCGACAGTCTGGCCGAGGATCGCAGCATCCGCGCCATCGTCCTGTCCGGCGCGGGCAAGGCCTTCTGTGCGGGCCATGATCTCAAGGAGATGACCGCCGGCCGTCAGGCCGAGGACGGCGGGCAAGGCCTATTTCAAGGATCTCTTCGATCGCTGCGCGCGGATGATGATGACGATCCAGCGCCTGCCGCAGCCCGTGATCGCGCAGGTGCATGGCATCGCGACGGCTGCGGGCTGTCAGATGGTGGCCAGTTGCGACATGGCCGTGGCCGCCGAAGGCACGCGTTTCGGTGTGAATGGCGTGAATATCGGTCTGTTCTGTTCGACGCCGATGGTGGCGCTGACCCGCAACGTGCCGCGCAAACAGGCCTTCGAGATGCTGACCACCGGCCAGTTCATCCCCGCCACGCGCGGCTGAAGCCATCGGCTTGGTGAACAAGGTCGTGCCCCCTGAAGAGCTGGAGCGCGAGGCGGCAGCACTGGCGGGCATGGTTGCGGACAAGCTGGGCGCGGCGGTCAAGATCGGCAAGCAGGCGTTCTATGCGCAGATCGACATGCCGATTGCCCAGGCCTATGACTATACCGGTGACGTGATGGTGCAGAATATGCTCTATCGCGACACGGCCGAGGGAATCAGCGCCTTTCTGGAGAAACGCCATCCTGCGTGGGAACAGTAAGCCGCCCTGCTGCGCGCGGGTTCCGCTTGTCTTTGGCAGAAGACCGCTCATCCTGCGCGGGCTTTTGCCGAGAGAGCCCGATATGCGGCAATTTGTAGAAAATGTTTCCTGTTTGAGGCCCCATCTTTTCCACATTTGCCTCTAGGATGCCGCAAAGAACCCTGATAATACTCTGGAATGCGATTTGCACAGCCGCATACCGAAACGGGTGTGGGTCACCTCCGGCAGTTTCCCTCCAGGTCAGCCTCTCTCTGACCGCCGAAACATGAAACGGGTGACCCACTCGACCGCCCTGCCCCGAACGGGCAAACCTCATCCCCTTTTCAAAGCTCCTGTCTTGGCCTAGATCAGCGTCATGGACAAAACTCTTCACATCATCGGCGGCGGCATGGCCGGATCAGAAGCCGCCTGGCAGGCCGCAAACATGGGCGTGCGCGTGGTGATCCACGAAATGCGCCCCAAGGTCGGCACCTTCGCCCATCGCACCGGTCATCTGGCCGAGATGGTCTGCTCCAACTCCTTCCGTTCGGATGATGACGAACAGAATGCCGTGGGCCTGCTGCATTGGGAAATGCGCGCGGCGGACGGGTTGATCATGCAGATGGCGCAGAAACACCGCCTGCCCGCCGGTGGCGCGCTGGCCGTGGACCGCGATCCCTTTGCCGAATCCGTGACAGCCGCCCTGATGGCGCATCCGAACGTGACCGTGGATTACGAGGAAATCACCGCCCTGCCCGACAGCGGCCACTGGATCATCGCCACGGGTCCGCTGACCAGCGAAGGGCTGGGACGCGCGATTGCCGCCGAGACCGGCACCGATGCGCTGGCCTTCTTCGACGCCATTGCCCCCATCGTCTATGCGGACAGTATCGACATGTCCGTGGCGTGGGAGCAGTCGCGCTATGACAAGGGCGAGACCGAGGCCGAGCAAAAGGCCTATATCAACTGCCCGATGACGAAAGATCAGTATGAGGCCTTCATCGACGCGCTGCTGGCCGCCGACAAGACCGAGTTCCATGAGGGTGAGACCGCAGGCTATTTCGACGGCTGTCTGCCGATCGAGGTGATGGCCGAGCGTGGTCGCGAGACCCTGCGCTTTGGCCCGATGAAACCCGTGGGCCTGACCAATCCGCACCAGCCGGATCTGAAACCCTATGCGGTCGTGCAGCTGCGCCGCGACAATGCGCTGGGGACGCTCTACAATATCGTGGGCTTCCAGACAAAGATGAAATACGGCGCGCAAACCTCTGTTTTCAAGATGATTCCCGGTTTGCACGAGGCAAGCTTTGCCCGGCTGGGCGGCATCCACCGCAACACTTTCATCAATTCGCCCACACTGCTGGACGATCAGATGCGCTTGCGCTCGCGCCCGCATATCCGCTTTGCCGGGCAGATCACCGGGGTCGAGGGTTATGTGGAAAGTGCCGCCATGGGGTTGCTGGCAGGACGCATGGCCGCGGCCGAGATCCTGGGGCAGCCGACTGTCGCACCGCCGCAGGACAGCGCCATGGGGGCCTTGATCCATCACATCACCGGCGGGGCCGAGGCCAAGACGTTCCAGCCGATGAACGTGAATTTCGGTCTCTTCCGCCCGGTGGACGGTCTGAAACACGGCCGGCGCGGGCGCAAGGATCGCTACAAGGCCTATACCGACCGTGCCAAGGCCGCCTGGACCGAATGGCTGGGCCAGTCCAGTGCGGTGGCCGCGCAGTGACGCCAGCCTTGCGCACATCAAAAGTGACGCAGAACCCTTTGAATGGCTGAGATTATCACAACGCGCTTTGCGCCATCGCCGACCGGGCCCTTGCATCTGGGCCATGCTCATGCGGCGATTGTGGCGCATGATATGGCCCGTGCCGCCGGGGGGCGCTTTCTGCTGCGGATCGAAGACATCGACCAGAGCCGCGCCCGCCCGGAATGGGAGGCCTTGATCATGCAGGACCTGCATTGGCTGGGCCTGACATGGGACGGTCCCGTCATGCGGCAATCCGACCGGCTACCCGCCTATCGCGCGGCACTGATGCACCTGTGGCAACGCGGCCTGATCTATCCCTGCACCTGCACCCGCCGCGACATCATGGAGGCGGCCTCTGCGCCGCAGGAAGGTGTGGCACCTGCGGTCGGCCCGGATGGTCCGGTCTATCCGGGCACCTGCCGCCATGATCACGACGGACAGGCCCCATTGCCCGAGGCTGCTTTGCGCCTGAACATGGCGCGCGCTGTTAGCACTTTGGCCGAGCTGTTGTCATTTGTCGAAACCGGTCAGGGTCCCGATGGGCAAAGTGGCCCGCAAGCGATTGATACGGAGTGTCTTTTGCACAATGTCGGCGATGTGGTGCTGGCTCGTCGCGACATGGGCACATCCTATCATCTGGCGGTGGTGGTGGATGATGCGGATCAGGGCGTCACCCATGTCACCCGCGGAGAGGATCTGTTCGAGGCGACGCAGATCCATGTTCTGCTGCAACACTTGCTGGGCTTGCCAACGCCGGTCTATCACCATCATCGCCTGATCCGCGACGATCATGGCAAGCGCCTGGCCAAGCGCGACGATGCCCGCGCGATCAGGGCCTATCGTGAGGATGGTCTGAGCCCGGATCAGGTCCGCAAGCTGGTGGGTTTCTGAGCTTTGGATTGCAAGATGCTGAAAAAAATGTGGAAAACGGATCAGCTTTCGGCAGGTTTCATCAGTTCCACTTCGGCCCCGTCCCGCACCGCCGTATAAAAACAGCTGCGCCGGTTGGTGTGACAGGCCGGTCCCGTCTGGTGCACCCGCACCAGCAGGCAGTCGCGGTCGCAATCGACCCGCAGGTCCACAAGCTCCTGCACATGGCCGCTGCTTTCGCCCTTGATCCAGAAGGACTGGCGAGAGCGGCTCCAGTAGGTCACGCGGCGGGTCTGCAGGGTTCTGGTCACGGCCTCGGCATTCATCCAGGCCATCATGAGCACGTCGCCGGTGGCATCGTCTTGCGCGATCACAGGGATCAGCCCTGCGTCATTATAGATCAGGCTGGCGGGATCAAATGTCATGACGAAAACCTTTTGCATCGGACGCTTGCGGGCCTATTTAAGGAGAAGGACCGGAAAGGGAAAGCCATGAGCGGCGAGACAGATCTGATCAAGCTTTATTCCGCGCGCATCCTCGCGCTGGCGGCGGACATGCCGCATACCGCGCGTCTGACGGCGCCGGATGCCACCGTCAAGCGGCGTTCGCCGCTCTGTGGGTCGACCGTGACGGTGGATGTGGTTCTGCGCGACGGGCGGATTGCGGAATATGCGCAGGATGTGAAGGCCTGCGCGCTGGGACAGGCGGCGGCGGCTGTTGTGGGGCGCGCGGTGATCGGTTGCACCCGCGCGCAGATCGACACGGCCTTGACGGAGTTGAAGGCCATGCTGAAATCCGATGGTCCGACACCTTCCGCGCCGTTCGACGGGCTTGAGGTGTTGCGCCCTGCGCGGGACTACAAGAACCGTCACGCCTCGATCCTGCTGGCGCTGGAGGCGACATCCGAAGCGATGGCCGAGGCTGAAAAGGCCCACTGCGCCTGATTTTTTTCGCTCTTGGCTAAAAAAAAACCGCCGCGCTTCCGTTTGGAAGGCGGCGGAGAGTGGCGTGTCCTGATCTGTCCGGTGTGAGGCGTCACGGTCGGGGATGACCGTGGTGACTATGGAACAGGCAGTATCCGTCAGGCTCGCATCGGATTGGGACAGAGATGCGAGGCGCCACCGGATCAGGACCGCAGGCAGAAATCGGGCTCCCTCTCAGGAGAAATTGGGTAGATGCAGTCCGACCACGAGGATCACCGCCAGGGCCATGGCCCCGATCGCATCCGACAGCAGCGTGTCACGTGACCGCTCAATGGTTGTCTTGATCTGTTCAAGCATTGGTCTGTCCTTTCCTTCGTGATGTCTCTGTATCTGTTGCTCCTTTGTTCTCATATTCTTCACGGCCTGTAAAGAACTTTATGAGAACAAAGGAGAACAAAATAGCATTTACACGGAGGAGGAAGGCTAACCCACTGATATCAGGCGAATTGCCCGATCCTGTTCCATCAACCACAGCAGAACACGGGCCGCCTTGCCTCGGGCCGTGCTCAGGTCGGGATCATCGGCCATCAGTTTTCTGGCATCGGTCTGCGCCACGGCCATCAGCGCGGCCTGCCGTTCAAGGTCGGCGACACGGAACCTGGGCAGGCCTGATTGCGCCGTGCCGATCAGATCGCCTGCGCCGCGCATCTCAAGGTCGGTCTCGCTGATCCGGAAACCGTCTTCTGTGTCGCGCAAGGTCGTCAGGCGACGTTCGGCGGTCTCAGACAAGGGGGCACGGTAGAGCAGCAGGCAGGTCGAGGCGCCCTCACCCCGGCCCACGCGGCCGCGCAGTTGGTGCAACTGGGCCAGTCCGAAGATCTCGGCCTGTTCGATGACCATGATCGTGGCATTGGGCACGTTGACGCCCACCTCGATCACCGTCGTGGCCACCAGAACGGCGGTCTTGCCGGTCTGGAACGCCGCCATGGCCGCGTCCTTGTCGGCGGCAGGCATCTGGCCATGGACGAGGCCGACGTTGCCTTCGCCCAGCACGGCGCGCAGATGCTTGAACCGTTCCTCCGCGGCGGTCATGTCGACCGCCTCGCTTTCCTCGACCAGCGGACAGACCCAATAGGCTTGCCGCCCGTCAAGGATCGCACGGCGCAGATGGTTTATCACCTCTTCCATCCGCCCGGCTGACACCATGGCGGTCTTGATCGGCTGGCGCCCCGGCGGTTTCTCGTCCAGCACCGAGACATCCATGTCGCCGTATTGCGTCAATGCAAGCGACCGGGGGATCGGTGTCGCGGTCATGACCAGAACATCCGCCTGCGCGCCCTTCTGGCCCAGTTCCAGCCGCTGGCGTACCCCGAAGCGGTGCTGTTCATCCACCACGGCCAGCCGCAGATCGGCGAATTCGACATCTTTCTGGAACACGGCGTGCGTGCCCAGCAGGATCTGGATATCGCCCCGCGCCAGTGCCGCGAGTTTCGCCCGCCGCTCGGCCCCCTTGTCGCGGCCGGTCAGGATTTCGAGGACGACACCCGCATCCTCGGCCATGGGGCGCAGACTTTCCAGATGCTGGCGGGCCAGGATTTCGGTCGGGGCCATCATCACGCCCTGCCCGCCTGCCTCGACCGCGATGAGCAGCGACAGGAAGGCCACCAGTGTCTTGCCCGCGCCGACATCGCCTTGCAGCAGACGGTTCATCCGCAAGGGCGCGCCCATGTCGCGGGCGATCTCTTCGATGGCGCGCATCTGTGCGCCGGTGGGCGTATAGGGCAGCGCGGCGAGGACCCGGCTTTGCAGCTTTCCGGTGCCGTGGTTCTCATGGCCCTTGGCGCGGCGCAGCGTGGCCCGGGCCAGGGCCAGCGTGATCTGATGCGCCATCATCTCGTCATAGGCGAGGCGTTCGCGCGCCGGTGCCGTCGCCGCGAGATCTTCGGGGCGCTGCGGCGCATGGGCCTGATGCACGGCCTCGGCCCAATCGGGCCATCCGGCGCGGCGCTTCTGTTCCGGATCAATCCATTCGGCAAGGACGGGCAGTCGGGTCAGCGCGGCCTGAGCCGCCTTGAACATCTGCTTCTGGCTGACGCCGGCGGTCAGGGGATAGACAGGTTCGAAAGCCGGAATCTCGGCGGCCTCTTCGGGACGGAGCATGTGATCGGGATGCACCATCTGGGCGATGCCGTCGAAGAGTTCGACCCGTCCCGAGACCACGCGACGCTGGCCCGTGGGAAGCTGCTTTTGCAGATAATCGCCGCGCGCGTGAAAGAAGACCAGCTGGAAGGTGGTTGCCGCATCCTCTACCACGATCCGGTAGGCACCGCCCTTGGTGCGCGGCGGGTTATGCTTGCCGATCACCACCTCGACCGTCACGACCTGCGGCAGGATCGCATCCCGGACCGACGCGCGGCGCGCCCTGTCCACACCGGAATGCGGCAGGGTGAAGATGAGATCGCGCGGCCGCGTGATCTGCATCTGCTCCAGCAATTGTGCTGTCTTCGGCCCCACGCCTTCCAGCGTCTCTATTCCCGCGAAAAGCGGAAAGAGGGATTCCGGGCGACCGGTCATGCCGCGCCGATCAGGCTCAGCCAGCCATCCTCGTCCAGTGTCTCGATCCCCAGCTCGGCGGCCTTCTTGGCCTTCGAGCCCGCTCCCGGTCCGGCGACAAGGATATCGGTCTTGGCACTGACCGAGCCTGCGACCTTGGCCCCCAAAGCCTCGGCACGGGCCTTGGCTTCGGCGCGGGTCATCTTTTCCAGCGTGCCGGTGAAGACGATTGTCTTGCCTGCGACCGGACTGCCTTCGGCGGCAACGCGGCGCGCTTCGCCGACCTGCAGATGGGACGCCAGACGGTCGATGCTTTCCCGCTCCGCCTCCTGCGCGAAAGCGGTCACAAGAGCGTGCGCCATGACCGGTCCGACACCGTCGATCGACATCAGATCATCCCAGTCGGGCCCTTCGCAGCCTGCCGCCCCGTCCATCGCGGTGACGAAACTGTCCCAGGTCCCGTAGTGGGAGGCGATCAGGTTCGACGCAGCCTCGCCGACGTGACGGATTCCCAGCGCGAACAAAAGCCTGCCGAAGGGAATATTCCGTTTGTCTTCAATTGCCTGAAAGAGGTTGTTCGCACTCCTTTCGCCCCAGCCATCACGATTCTTCAACCGGGACAGATTACCCTCGTCCCGTTGACGAAGCGTGAAGATATCCGCAGGTTCACGGATCGGCAGCAGGTCGTCATGGTAGAACATCTCGACCTGTTTGGCGCCAAGGCCTTCGATGTCGAATGCGCCACGGCTTACGAAATGCTTCAGCTTTTCAACGGCTTGCGCGGGGCAGATTATCCCGCCGGTGCAGCGACGCACAGCGTCGCCCTCCTCGCGGATCGCGGCGGATCCGCATTCGGGGCAATGGTCGGGGAACACGAATGGCACCGCATGGGCCGGACGCTGCGACAGGTCCACGTCGGCGATCTTGGGGATCACGTCGCCGGCGCGGTAGACCTGCACCCAGTCGCCGATGCGGATGTCCTTGCCGTCGCGGATCAGGTTTCCGCGCGCGTCGCGGCCCGCGATGTAATCCTCGTTATGCAGCGTTGCATTGGACACGACCACGCCGCCCACCGTCACGGGCAAGAGCCGGGCCACGGGCGAGAGCGCGCCGGTGCGGCCGACCTGGATGTCGATCCCTTCAAGCCGGGTCCAGGCCAGTTCGGCCGGAAACTTGTGCGCGATGGCCCAGCGTGGGGTGGTCGAGCGGAACCCAAGACGCGCTTGCAGGGCCAGGTCGTTGACCTTGTAGACGACGCCGTCGATGTCATAGCCCAGTGTCGCGCGCTGCGCCTCGATGTCGCGGTAGTGGGCCAGCATCTCCTCCGGGCCGCGACAAAGCCGGGTCAGGTCATTCGTCACGAACCCAAGGGAGGCCAGACGTTCGATCGCGCCCATCTGCGTGTCGGCCAGCGGTTCGGAGAGCGCCCCCCAGCCATAGGCGAAGAACCGCAACGGACGCGCGCGCGTGATCGCGGCGTCGAGCTGGCGCAGCGATCCGGCAGCCGCGTTGCGCGGATTGGCGAAGGTCTTGCCCCCGGTTTCGGCCTGCCGCGCGTTCAAGGCCGCGAAATCCGCGTGGCTCATGTAGACTTCGCCGCGCACCTCGAGCAGCGCGGGTGCGCCGGTCAGCCGCGCCGGGATGTCGGCGATGGTCCGGGCGTTCTCGGTGACATTCTCGCCCACTTCGCCATCGCCGCGTGTGGCGGCCTGCACCAGCACACCGTCTTCATAGCGCAGTGACAGGCTCAGACCGTCGATCTTGGGTTCTGCCGTATAGGCCAGATCGGCAGTGCCCAGATTCAGGTATTTGCGGATGTAATCGTCGAATTCGGCGATCTCCTCATCCTCGAAGGCATTGCCCAGTGACAGCATCCGCACGGCATGCGTGATCTTGCCGAAACCTTCGGCCAGCCGGGCGCCGACCTGATCGCTGGGGCTGTCGGCACGCTTGAGGTCGGGGAAAAGCGCCTCGATCCGGGCATTGCGCTGCTTGAGGCGATCATAGTCGGCATCCGAAATCTCGGGCCTGTCCTGCTGGTGATAGGCGATATTGGCCGCATCGAGCAGTTCGGCCAGCCGCGCCAGTTCGCTGCGCGCCTCGCTTGCCGTCAGCTCCTCGGGGGCGCGGGTTGCGGCTGTCTCCGCCTCAGTCTTGCGCATCTCGTCTGTCACGTCAGCCCCCCTGTCACCCGGCGCCTGCATTCTGCCAAAGTGATAGGGGGGCTTGTGGTCAAGGTCCAGTCCGTGAGTGGATGGTGGCCTTGTCTTTCGTGAGGCAGTGCCAGTCAGGCGCCGATCGCCAGGCGATGACCATCCAGTCCTGCGGGGTCCGGATCGCGCAGCACGTAACCCCTGCCCCAGACCGTTTCGATGTAATTGTCACCACCGGTGGCTGTGGCCAGTTTCTTGCGCAGCTTGCAGATGAAGACGTCGATGATCTTCAGTTCCGGCTCGTCCATGCCGCCGTAGAGATGGTTCAGAAACATCTCCTTGGTCAGGGTCGTGCCCTTGCGCAGGCTGAGCAGTTCCAGCATCTGGTATTCCTTGCCGGTCAGATGCACGCCCTTGCCTGACACGTCCACCGTCTTGGCATCGAGGTTGACGTTGATCTTGCCGGTGCGGATGACCGATTGCGAATGGCCCTTGGACCGGCGGATGATGGCATGGATGCGCGCGACCAGTTCCTCGCGGTGGAAGGGCTTGGTCAGGTAATCATCCGCTCCGAAGCCGAAGCCCTTGATCTTGTTGTCGGTATCATCCGCCCCGGACAGGATGAGGATCGGCGTTTCGACCCGGGCCAGCCGCAGTTGCCGCAGGACTTCATGCCCGTGCATATCGGGCAGACCGAGATCCAGAAGGATCAGGTCGTAGTCGTAGAGCTTGGCCAGATCGATCCCCTCCTCTCCCAGATCCGTCGTGTAGACGTTCAGGTTGGCATGGGTCAGCATCATCTCGATGCTTTTGGATGTCGTAGGGTCGTCTTCAACCAGCAGCACTCGCATGAACACACTCCGTCAGGGGACACGAACACCAACAACCCTGACCAATAATAGTTAATCCACCGTTACCTTATCCTGAAAAAGTAACACTACAGCTCATGGTTGTCGATACTTTTGCACGGCGGTCGCCCGCAGCCCTGCCGGTCCGTGCGCCTGCACGGCCTTGAGCCAGCTGTCGAACTCATCATCGCTGAGCCCATATCTCTCCAGCGCCTCGGCGCGGGCTATGAGCCCGCAGAGCACCGCGCGCACCACCGCGGCCTTGCGGCTGGCCACCCAGCGGGTGGTGTCCACCGGCGGCAGATCGGCGCGTGTCATCACCGTGCCATCGGGCAACGTCACGGCCCGGGGACCGTCAACCTTCTTCAGAAACATGCCTGTCGTCCTTTCCATTTGTCGCAGATTGGGCAAGCGCGCTTAACAGCCGGTGAAACAGGGGGTTGAGAGTATCTAGGATTTTCCTATATTCCCGAGGAGTTTCCGGGGTCGCGCAAAGGCTCCATATCCCTCCGCCGCAGCCCTGACCAAGGAGGCCATCATGGCCCTCGACACCGACCATCCGCTGAATTCGCTGGGCTTTGCCAAGCCGCCCTCGCAGACGCGGGTGGTCGTGGCGATGTCGGGCGGCGTGGACAGTTCCGTGGTGGCCGCGCAACTGGCCGAGGAAGGCTATGACGTGGTGGGCGTCACCTTGCAGCTTTACGACCATGGCGCGGCGCTGGCCAAGAAGGGCGCCTGTTGCGCCGGTCTGGATATCCATGACGCGCGGCGCGTGGCCGAGACCATGGGTTTTCCGCATTACGTTCTGGACTATGAAAACGTCTTCAAGGACGCGGTGATCGACGAATTCGCCGACAGCTATCTTGCAGGGGCGACCCCTGTGCCCTGCATCCGCTGCAACGAGCGGGTGAAGTTCAAGGACCTGCTGGAAACCGCCCGCGATCTCGAGGCGGATTGCATGGCCACGGGCCACTATATCCAGCGCAAGATGGGTGTGGCGCGGCGCGGAACTTCATGCGGCGGCGGATGCCGCGCGCGATCAAAGCTACTTCCTGTTCTCGACCACGGCCGAGCAACTGGATTACCTGCGTTTCCCTCTGGGCCATCTGACGTCCAAGGCCGAGACACGCGCCCTGGCGGCGCGCTATGGCCTGCCCGTGGCTGATAAGCCCGACAGCCAGGACATCTGCTTTGTGCCCAACGGCAATTACGCGGCAGTGATCGAGAAGCTGCGCCCCGGTGCGGCGGAACCCGGCGAGATCGTGGATGTGGACGGGCGTGTTCTGGGCACCCACAAGGGCGTGATCCATTACACGATCGGACAGCGGCGTGGTCTGGGGATCGGCGGTCTGGAAGACCCGCTTTACGTGGTCAGGCTGGATGTGGACACCAAACGCGTGATCGTCGGCCCGAAGGAGATGCTGTCCACCCGCGTGGTGCCGCTGCGCGAGATCAACTGGCTGGGCGATGCGCCTTTCGACAGCGCCGATGAATGGCATGTCGCGGTCAAGGTCCGTTCCACAAGGCCCCCGCGCGAGGCGGTGATCCGGCCCCTGTCGGCCACAACGGCCACGGTTGAATTGCTGACCCCCGAGGAAGGCGTGTCACCGGGGCAGGCCTGCGTCTTTTATGATCCGTCTAGCACCCGCGTTCTGGGTGGCGGGTGGATCTGGAAAGGCTGACGCGTTTTCAGTCAGTTACGGGCCGGAAGTCTTGCAAGTATCGCCGTCGCCGCGCGCAGGCCCGGCGGCGTGCCGCCCTGACCCAATCGGTCCATCGTCAGGCGCATCGCCTCAAGCTGCGCGCCGGGGGCTTGCATCACCTCTTCCACCGCTGTCGCAATGGCGGCGGGCGTGCAGTTGCGGCCGAGGCATTCAGGCACCGTGCGCGTGTCCGAGACCAGATTGACCAGCGTCACGGTGTCGATCCGGATCATCCGGCCGATCAGGAAACGGGTGATCGGGTTCATGTCATAGGCGATGACCATCGGTGTCGCGGCTGCGGCCAGCTCCAGCGACACGGTGCCGGAGGCGGCGAGAGCAAGGTCGGCCGCGCGGAATGATGACTTCTTTTCCGCAAGATAGGCGGCTGAGCTCATGTCATGGGGATCAAGGATGATCGGTTTGCCGGGCCAGCGCGCGGTCTGCTCACGCACCAGCGCGGTCACATTCGGCGTTGTCGGCACCACGATCCGCAGGTCGGGACGGGTTTCCATCACACGCGCAAGCGCCGCACCGAAACGCGGTGCCAGACGTGTCACCTCGCCCCGTCGCGATCCGGGCAATGCCAGCAGAAGCGGCGCATCGGCGATACCATGGCGGGCACGAAAGGCCTGCGCCTCGGCTTGGCTCGCCTGTGGTTCGGCCACAACCGGATGGCCCACGAAATCGCACTCCATCCCGGCGGCTTGCATATAGGGCGGCTCGAACGGCAGGAGCGCGAGCACATGGTCGATCACCCGCGCCATCTTGGCCGCGCGCCCCGGTCGCCATGCCCAGACGGAGGGGGCCACGTAATGCACCGTGCGGATGTCGCTGTGGGCCTTGACGATCCTGGCCACGCGCAGACAGAAATCGGGGCTGTCGATCGTGACCAGAACATCGGGTTTCGCGTCCAGCACCGCCTGCGCGGTCTGGGCGATGCGGCGCTTGAGGTGACGATATTTCGGCAAAATCTCTGCCAGCCCCATGATGCTCAACTCATCCATCGGGAAGAGGCTCGCCATCCCCTCGGCCTGCATCAAGGGGCCGCCGATGCCGGAAAACGCAGGTGTTGTCAGCTGCTTGAGGCCCGACATCAATGCAGCGCCCAGCTTGTCGCCGGAGGCTTCACCGGCGATGAGAAAGACCTTCATGGGGTGCGCACCCAGAGGAACAGACCGCGTTCATCAAGGATGCGCCGCACGGACTCGAGGTCGATGACGAAGACCCCGCCCGCCTCGATCACGATCCCGTCCAGACCGGCATCGGCGGCGCGCATCGCGGTGCCGGGACCGATGGTGGGCAGATCGACACGACGATCCTGCGCGGGCTTCGGTGCCTTGTAGAGGATCGCGCCGCTGTGGTCCGCGCCCTCGCGTCCGCCCAGCCAGTCCAGTGCGGATGTGGCCGCATCGGTGAGCGCGTTGAACCCCCATGACAGCGGATCGGGGTCACTGTCAGCGGCAGGGCCTGATCCCAGACGCGCCAGCATCGCGTCGGTGCCATCCGCCCCTTCACGTGCCAGCACGTCATGACGGCGGATCACGCAGGCCTGTCCCTGATCGCTGCGCCCCATTTCGGCGATCGTGGCCTGGCCCAGACGGGCGGCGACCTCATGATCTGGTCCCGGCTTTTTGCGTGTCGGCACACCCTCGGACAACAGCAGATCCGGGCAGATCTCATGGGCGGCGCGGATGGTGAAACCGGCCTCCTCGAACAGGGCGATCACCACGCGCAGCGCGCCGTCGTCGCCCTGTGCCAGCGCCTGCATCATGCGGGGCACAAGCGGCATGGTCGCGGCGTCGATCATCGCGGGGTCCAGCGCAGGCCTGCCGATAGCACCCGCCATGCAGATCTCTGTCACGCCACGTGCCTTCAGATCGGCGATGAAGCTGCCCAGACGCTCTACCCGGAAGGTGATGTCGGGTGTCAGGTCGTCGGGGGCGAAACCCTCGAGTGCGGTCACCAGCACGGGTGCGCCATGGGCGGCCACGACGTGGCCCGGCAATTGTCCCCGCCCTGCGATCAGCGCCAGCATCAGCCCGGCGTCAGGAAGGACCGGTCGGACCCGGCAGTCACGAAATCGACGATCTGGCGCACGTAGTCGCTTTGCGTCTCATCGCCAAGCCGGCGCGCACGGTCCTGAAAGGCGCCCTCGCCCTGGGCCAGCATCTGGAAGGCGGCGCGCAGCGCGGTGATATCCGCACGCGGCACGCCACGGCGTTTCAGCCCCACCAGGTTCAGCCCGTCCAGCACCCCGCGCGGGGCTTGCACCAGACCATAGGGGATCACGTCATTGGTCACCATCGTCACGGCGCCGATGATGGCGCCCTGCCCGATCCGCACCCATTGATGCACACCGGACAGCCCGCCGATGATCACGTCATCCTCGATGATGCAATGCCCGGCCAGGGCCGCGTTGTTGACGACGATCACCCGGTTGCCGATCTGCACGTCATGGGCCACGTGACAGCCCGCCATGAACAGACCCGTCATCGCCCACACGGGTGATGCCGCCGCCGCCTTCGGTGCCGGTGTTCATCGTCACATGTTCGCGGATCCGGTTGCGCGCGCCGATGACCAGACGCGTCGCCTCGCCCTTGAATTTCAGATCCTGCGGGATCCCGCCGATCACGGCGAAGGGATGGATCTCGGTCTTGTCGCCAATCTCGGTCTGGCCGGTCACGACCACATGGCTGTGCAGATGGACGCCGTCGCCCAAACGCACCTGCGGTCCGATATGGCAAAACGGGCCGATCGCCACGTCCGCGCCGATCTGCGCGCCGTCTTCGATGATGGCGGAAGGGTGGATCCGGCTGGACATCAGTTACTCCTTGGGCAGATCCATCATGGCGGTGAATTCGCATTCCGCCGCCATCTCTCCGTCAACTTCGGCCACGCCCTTGAACCGCCAGACCTTGCCACCCGGTTTGCCGCGCAGCGTCGTGACCGTCATGCGCAGCACATCGCCGGGCACCACCTTGCGGCGGAACTTGGCCCCGTCGATTGCCATGAAATAGACCAGCAGATCACGGTCGGCCATATCCATCGCCACGCCCACCATCACGGCAGAGGTCTGCGCCATCGCTTCGATGATCGTGACGCCGGGCATGATCGGGTTTCCGGGGAAATGCCCCTGAAAATGCGGCTCGTTCATGGTGACGTTCTTGATCCCCACAGCCGAGGACGTGCCGTCGATGTCCACCACCTTGTCCACCAGAAGGAACGGATAGCGATGCGGCAATATCCGCTGGATCATGAGGATATCGGCGCTTTTCAAAGGCTCGGTCATCTGCCCCCCTGTCTGGCCCTGCGGGTCCGGGTTTATTGCACCGGGATGGCGTCGGAGCCCTGCGTGGCCCAGCCCTGCCCGGCCGTTCTGGTGTCGTGACTGTCAGTAACAATTCGCCCCCGCAGGGGCAAGCGCATCGGCGTTCAGTCTTGCGGGTTGGCGGGGGTGTCGGGACTGCGCGGGGTCGCGGGGGCGTCCGGTACCGCAGGGCTGCGCGGCGCGGTGACCTCGGGGGTGGGCATGTTGCGGCCGTCACCGATGTTGGCGTTGATCCGGCGGATCGCCTCATCCGTCACGTCGATTGCGGCGCGGCTCATCACGACACTGCGCGGGTCGATGATGACCACTGCACCGGCATCGACCATCATCTGTTCCAGAACAGGACGGGCCGCTTCGATGAACTGGCGCTGCGCGTTTTCGGTCCGCTGGCCAAGGGCGCGGGCCTTGTCCGTCTGTTCGGTCCGGATACGCTGCACCTTGGTGTCGAAGGCATCGGCCAGGGCGCGGAAAGCCTCGGCGCTCATCGCGGGACGGCGGGCCGTCAGGTCCTTCTCCTCGGCTTCGAGTTCCGCCTCGATCCTGCGGTTCTCGGCCTCGAGAACTCTGCCATCGGCCTGCAACTCGGCCTCGATCCGCTTGCCGAATTCGGAAATGGCGAACATCCTGTCCTGATCCAGCGACAGCACAGGGCTGCGGATCAACGGCGGGTTTTCCTGCGCTTGGACCGATGGGGACGACGCCCCAAGGGCCAGAAGCATCACCAGAGCGGCCAGCCCGCCCCGCGCGGACAGGCTGGTGCCGCGCATCAGAACCGCGTCGAGATGGTCAGGTTGAAGGACTGCTCATCGTCGAAGTCTTCCTTCTCAAGGGCCTTGGAGAAGTTGAACCGCAACGGACCCACCACCGAATCCCAGAAGATGGACACACCGATCACGTGGCGCAGCGTAAAGTCCTCGTAGATCGGTGCTGGGATTGCTCAGGTCCAGATCCCAGACCGAGCCGACATCATAGAAGACGCCGCCCCGGATGCCGTATTCTTCGGGCAGGCCAAGGGGAAACTCGGCTTCGAGTTTGGCCACGGCATAGGCATTGCCGCCAAGGGCGTCATTGACGGCGTTGCCGTTGCTGTCTGTGCCGATTTCGCGCGGACCGATGCCGTCCGGCGTGAAGCCGCGCATGATCGAGCCACCGATCAGGAAACGGTCGGTCACGCGGCTGCTGCCAGAGGAGAAGTTGAGCATCCCGCCTTCGACAGAGGCCCGCAGCGTGATCTCGTCGTTGAGAATCGTTGTCTGCGCCTGCGCCTTGGCCGTTGTCTTGATGTAGGTGCTGTCGCCGCCAAGCCCTGCGAACTCCTGCCCGAACTGAAGCAGGAAGCCGGTATCCGGGTCGAGCCCGCCGCGCCGGTTGTCGTAGCTGTAGGTATAGCCGAGCGACGAGCTCCAGAGCTGACCCTGGTTCGCCTCGGCTTCGAGCAAGGTGCCGACGAAGGGATAGCCGCTGATCTCGACACTTTCGGCCTTGTAATAGGTGCGCAAGCGACCGGCCTCGCTGACCGGGAAGGTCAGACCGGGGCTGAAACGCGCAATGGTCGTGTCGTAATCGGCAAAGGAGTTGTTGGTTTCGCGGTAGCCCAGTTCGAAATCCAGCGCCAGATCGCGACCCAGAAGGGCCGGTTCCGTGAAACGGATCTCATAGGTCTGGTTTTCCTCGGCGCCCGAAAAATTGAGCTCCAGCCGCTGGCCACGGCCCAGGAAGTTGCTTTCGCTGAAGCCAGCGATCAGCGAGAAGCCACCGTTGGTGCCATATGCGCCGCCGAAGGACAGGCTGCCTGTCGGCTGTTCCTCGACATCGACCTCGACGATCACCTGATCGGGGGACGAGCCTTCGCGCGCATTCACGCGGGCATCGCTGAAAAAGCCAAGCGCGCGGATGCGTTCGGCGCTTTCGCGAATCTCGCGCGGGTTGAAGGGATCGCCTTCGACCACGCGGAACTGGCGACGCACCACACGGTCCAGTGTGGTGGCGTTGCCTTCGATGTCGATCCGCTCGACGAAGATGCGCGGGCCGCGCACCAGTGCGAATTCCACGTCCAGCGTCAGGTCGCGGTCATTGCGCACGATCCGTGGCTCGACCCGGACAAAATTCAGACCCTTCTGGATCGCCAGACGTTCCAGACGGGCAATGTTGTTCTCGACGATCATGGGCGAATAGACCCCGCCGTCCCGCAGGTTCAGGGCTGCGGCGAATTCATCGGGGTTCACATCCGGCAGATCCGACGTGGTCGTGACCTCGCCGAAGCGGAACTGCTGCCCCTCTTCCACGTTGAACGTGATGAAGAAACCGTCGCGTTCCCGTGCAAGCTGAGTATTCACGGCGGTCGTGCGGAAATCCACATACCCGCGCGAGAAATAGAAGTCCTGCAACACCTGCTTGTCGAATTCGATCCGGTCCGCGACGAACGTGTCGCGCTGGATCAGCGCCCGCAGCAAGCCTGCCTGTTTCGTTTCCAGCACACGGCGCAGGCGGGCGTCCGTGAAGACGCGGTTGCCGACAAAGCCGATCCGCTCGATCTCGACGATACCACCCTCGAAAATCTCGAAGACCAGATCGACACGGTTGTCGCTGCGACGGATGATGCGCGGATTGACGGTGGCCGCCAGACGACCGGCCTGGGAATAGGCATCGGCAATCGCCGCGGCGTCACGCTCGGCGGTGGCGGGGTTGAAGACGCGGCGCGACTGCGACTGGATCACGGTTTCCAGCGCCTCGGTCTTGATGCGGCGATTCCCTTCAAAGTTGATCTGGTTGATCGTCGGGAATTCCGTGACGCTGATCACGAGCGTGCCGCCGCGCGGCTCCAGCGTGACCTCTTCGAAAAGGCCGCTGGCCAGAATGCGCTGGTAGGCGTCGTTCAGCTCTGCCGCCGAGACCCTCTGGCCGCGCGCGATCCCCGCATAGCTGAGGATGGTGTCAGCCTCGATGCGCTGGTTACCGTCGATCTGAACCGTATTGAAACTGTAGGACTGGGCCATCGCCATATCTGCGGGCAACATGGCCCCGAATGACAGCCCGGCCAAAACCAGCGGCGCTACCCATCCCGTCAACCTGGCCTTGCCGGTCTTCTGGCTGCTGCGGACGCGGCGCCGCTCTCCCATGTGATTGGTCATCGGTCAACCCAGTCATGCTTTATTGTTCCTCAAGTCACTATCGGCATTGTGACCCGTTGTCAAAAGCCCTGACACGGAAAAAGACAGCGCCCGCAGCATGTGATGCGGGCGCGCCATGAATTGACAGCACATGGTTGTGTTTGACGGAAAGCCGACCTTGCCTCAGTGCAGCAGCAGCGGCAGCGCGGCCCCTGCCGTCAAGGCCAGAAGGATCGTCACCAGATAAAGAATGCGGTCCCAGTTCAGGGAGAGCATCAGGCCAAGGCCGCGGGCGCTGTTCTGGATGGTCTGCATCTGTCCGACTTTCACGATCCGGGGTTAACTCATCCCCTTTTCTATCGGCGAAATATGGCCGATTTTTGGCGCGGACCGGCTTTTCGAACAGGTTTCGTCAGGGGCAGAAGATGTCGTTGCTCAGCGCAAACACCATCAGGGACAGGATCAGGGTCAGGCCCACGGCCATCAGAACCCGCAACACCTTGTCGCTGGGCGGTTTTCCGGCCACGGCCTCATAGGCGTAAAAGACCAGATGCCCGCCATCCAGCACGGGGATCGGGAACAGGTTCAGCAGGCCCACGGCCGTGGACAGGACGGCGATGAAATAGATGAAATTGACCGTTCCCTGACTGGCCATGGCACCCGAGACTTCGGCAATGCCGATGGGCCCCGACATGTTGCAGGTGCTGATCGCGCCCGTGACCATGTGATAAAGCCCCGAAAGCGAGCCTTCGATGATGCCCCACATGTTCGCGACGCCCGCCATGAGCGCCGTGAAGACACCCGGCGTCTCGGTCATCGGATCGAAGAACAGGCCGCCGATGATTCCGATCCGCCAATTCGTCTCGAAGCCGCCGCTGGCTTGCGGTTCGTCCACGCGCCGCGGGGTCAGGGTCACTTGCAGGGCCTCTCCGTCGCGCAGCACGTCGAGCAGGAGCGGCGCGCCTTCGGCGGCCTCGACCTTTTCGCGCAATTGCCGGAAGGCGTAGATGGGATCACCGTCAACCGCGACAATCACGTCGCGCGCGCGCAGGTCACTGGCGATGGCCGCCGATTGCGGCGCCAGTTGCGCGATGACCGGCGGCATCGGATGTGGCCCCTGCACCGTCACCTCGCGCCCGTCGCGCAGGACACGGTATTCCATCAGCGGCGCGGCAGGCAGGGTTTCGGTCAAGGTGCCAAAACCGGGTTCGCTCATCTGCGGCAGATCCTGCCCGTCGATTGCCAGGATCACGTCGCCGGACATCAATTCATGCGGGACCGCCACGGGGTGCAACTCGCCCACGGTCAGCGGTTCGACCGCCACGCCACGGGTCAGGCCGATGGCGGTGAAGACCACAATGGCCAGAACGAAGTTGAAGATCGGACCTGCGGCCACCGTCGCCGTGCGCGCCCAGAGGGGGGCACCGCTCATGGTGCTGCGCCGTTCTGCTGCTGTCATCTCGCGCACGGCATCGCCGTCGACCCCGGCCGAGGCTGCATCGGCATCGCCGCGGAACTTGACGAAACCGCCGAAAGGCAGCAGCGCGACCTGCCATTTGGTGCCCCGTTTGTCCACGCGGGAGTAGAGAACCGGACCGAAGCCCAGCGAAAAGACATCGGCATGGATCCCCGACCAGCGGCCCACGATGTAATGGCCGTATTCATGCACCGCCACGATCACCGACAGCGCCACCACGAAGGCCGCAAGGGTCATGGCAAGGCTGCCGAATTGGGGAAGAAGCGATGCGATATCCAAGACTTGTCCTGCTTTCTTTTCGTTGCGGCGCGGATCAGCCTGCGCGGGCCGGCATGGCCTCATCGGCCCTCACCCTTGCGAGATGGTCCACATGGGCCACCGTATCAAGGGTAATCTCGGCATCAATGAGGCCGGTTTCGGATGACATCCGTGTCAGCACATCCTCGACCACGCCCGCCATGTCCAGAAAACCGATGCGTCCCGCGATGAAGGCGTCCAGCGCGCGCTCCTTGGCGGCGTTGAAGACAGCCCCGGCAAGCCCGCCGTGCCGCATCACGTCCCGCGCCAGCCGCAGGGCGGGATAGCGGGCCGGATCGGGCGTGCGGAAATTCAGCGTCCCGATCGCGGCCAGATCCAGCCGTGCCACGGGCAGGTCGCGCCGTTCGGGCCAATGCAGCGCGTAGCCGATCGCATGGCGCATGTCCGAGGCCCCGACATGCGCCATCAATGCGCCATCGCGGAACCCCACCAGCGCATGAACCAGTGATTCGGGATGCAGGATCACTTCGATCTGCTCAGGGCGAACACCGAAAAACTCTTTCGTTTCGATGACTTCCAACGCCTTGTTGAACATGGACGCGGAATCGATCGTGATCCTTTGGCCCATGTCCCAGTTGGGGTGGCAGGAGGCCTCGGCCAATGTGGCACTCGCCAGCTTTTCCATGGGCCAGTCGCGAAAGGCTCCGCCGCTGGCGGTGATGATGATCCGCTCGACCGCCGCGATATCCTCGCCGACCAGCGCCTGAAAGATCGCGGAATGTTCGCTGTCCACCGGCAGGATGCGCGCGCCGTGCCGCGCGGCCGTGGCCATCAGCAAGGGGCCTGCGGTGACAAGCGATTCCTTGTTGGCCAGCGCCAGCGTCCCGCCTTGCCTGAGCGCCTCCATCCCCGGCGCAAGCCCGGCGGCCCCCACGATCGCCGACATGGTCCAGTCCGCGGGGCGCGCCGCCGCCTCGATCAGGGCCGCCTGCCCCGCTGCCGCTTCGACCCCGGACCCGGCCAGGGCCTGACGCAGGGCGTCAAGCTGGTCGTCATGCGCCGTGACCGCCACTTCCGCACCCAGACGGCGCGCGTCGGCCGCCAGTTGCGCGACATTGCGCCCGCCTGTCAGGGCGACCACCCGGTATTCGTCGGGGGCGCGCGCGATCAGGTCGAGCGTGTTCTGACCGATGGAGCCTGTGGCCCCGAAAACCGTCACCCGTTTCATGGCTGCCCCGGCATATGGCCTGCCGCAACCATGAAAATCAGAACCAGCAGCGCCGCCCCGATCAGACCGTCAAAGCGATCCAGCACGCCGCCATGACCGGGGATCAGGTTGGAGCTGTCCTTGACCCCGGTGCGCCGCTTGATCGCGCTTTCGGCAATGTCGCCCATCTGCGACGCGAAAGCGGCGATCATGCTGACCAGCACCAGTTCGAACCCCGCGTCGGTCAATGGAACGAAGGCCAACCCCAGCGCCCCGGCACCGACCCAACCGGCGATCGTGCCTGACCATGTCTTTTTGGGGCTGATCGCGGGCCAGAATTTCGGCCCACCGAAGGTCCGCCCGGCGAAATAACCTGCAACATCCGTCACGACGACCACCAGCAGCAGCCAGATCAGCCATGTGAGGCCATCGTCGCGGTCGCGCAGTGTCACCAGCGCATAGGCGGCCAGCAGGATCACCGGCGCATAGAGAAAATAGATCAGCCTGTGCCGCGCCAGCAGCACGACCCCGGCGGCCAACGGCACGAGCATCGCAAGCAATCCGATGGCGGATGGCACGCGGATCGCCACGATGATCGAGAGACCCGCCACGATACCCAGCCCGCGCGCCAGCCCCTTGGCCTCGGGGGTCAGCATCCGCACCAGTTCCCAGATCATCAGGCCGCAGACCAGCGCGATGAGGCCCAGAAACCAGGGACCGCCCAGCCAGATTTCACCCGCACCGACCGCGATCATCAAGAGCGAGGACGCTGTGCGCGCCTTCAGGTCATCCCATTTCGAGACTGCCGTCATTGTCCGCTCACGCCGTCACGGCGCCGAAACGCCTGTCCCTTGCGCCATAGCCCTGCAGGAGGCGCGCGAATTCTTCGCGGCTGAAGTCGGGCCAGAGCGTATCGACGAATTCATATTCGGCATAGGCCGACTGCCACAGCAGGAAGTTCGAAATCCGCGCCTCGCCACTGGTGCGAATCACAAGGTCGGGATCGGGAAGAACATATGTATCCAGATACTTTGGCAGCGTTTCCTCATCCACATCCTTGGGGTTCAGCCGCCCCAGCGCCACGTCCTGCGCCAGACGTTTGGTGGCCCGCGCCACCTCGTCACGACCGCCGTAGTTCAGCGCGATGGTCAGATGCACCCGGTCGTTCTGGGATGTGATCAGTTCCAGCTCGTCCATCAGCGAGATCAGCTTGTTGTCCAGCCGGACCCGATCCCCGATGAAGCGCACGCGCACACCCTCGTCGCGCAACTGGCGCGCCTCGCGGGTGATGTAGCGGCGGAAAAGGCTCATGAGGCCCGCCACCTCGACCTGCGTGCGTTTCCAGTTCTCGGTGGAAAAGGCAAATATGGTCAGATACTTGACGCCAAGATCGGGGCAGGCCTCGACGATCTCGCGGACGCGCTTGGCCCCGGCATGATGGCCGAAGAGACGCGGGCGCCCCCGCATCGTGGCCCAGCGGCCGTTGCCATCCATGATGATCGCCACGTGACGCGGCCCCGCACCCTGCAGCGCGCGATCCAGTGTGCCGCCTTCGGCAGGGGCAGAGCTGTCAGGGGTCCGGCGCGCCATGCGTGGCTTTCCTTTCGGCAGAACGGCAGGTCTCAGACCTGCATGATCTCGGCCTGTTTGCCTTCGAGTGCGGCGTCCACCATCTTGGTGTATTTGTCGGTCAGTTCCTGCACGCTGGTCTCCCAGAATTTCTGGTCGTCCTCGGACATGCCCTTGGTCTTGGCCTTCTTGATCTGGTCCATCCCGTCGCGCCGCACGTTGCGCACGGCCACGCGGGCGTTCTCGGCATATTGCGCGGCCACGCGGGTCAGATCGCGGCGGCGTTCCTCGTTCAACTCGGGGATCGGCAGCATGATGATCGTGCCGTTCAGTTGAGGATTGATGCCCAGGCCACTGTTGCGGATCGCTTTTTCGACAGCGCCCACCATCGACTTGTCCCAGACGTTGACCGTCACCATGCGCGGTTCGGGGACGTTGATCGTGCCCACCTGGTTGATCGGGGTCCGTTGGCCGTATGCCTCGACCATCACGGGTTCCAGCATCGAGGCCGAGGCCCGGCCCGTGCGCAAGGACGCGAATTCCGTCTTCAGCGCCGCCATGGCTCCGTCCATACGCCGCTCCAGGTCGTCGGTATCAATCTCGAACTCTTCGTCAGACATCGTGCTGCATTTCCCTCAATTCGTCTCCCGCCGGGGCGGGTTTTGCTCACATTACGCTTAACCGTGCACGGTTGTATAGGTGCCCTTGCCCGCGAGGATGCCCTTGAAACCGTCCGGTTCATCCAGCGAGAACACGATGATCGGCAGGCTGTTGTCGCGCGCAAGCGCGATGGCGCTGGCGTCCATCACACCCAGATGCTGGGCCAGAACCTCGTCATATGTGACGCGGTCATAGCGTTTCGCATCGGCGTGTTTCTTGGGGTCCTTGTCATAGACGCCGTCCACCTTCGTCCCTTTGAAGATGGCCTCGCAGGCCATTTCATTGGCGCGCAGCGTGGCGGCCGTATCGGTGGTGAAATAGGGGTTGCCGGTGCCCGCCGCAAAGATACACGACGCGTTTTTTCTCAAGATGGCGCACCGCGCGGCGGCGGATATAGGGCTCGCAGACCTGATCCATCGGAATGGCGCTGATCACGCGGGTGTGGATGTTCAACGCCTCGAGCGAGGATTGCATCGCCAGCGCGTTCATGACCGTGGCCAGCATCCCCATGTAATCCGCCGTGGTGCGCTCCATCCCCTGCGCGCTGCCCTGCAGGCCGCGAAAGATGTTGCCGCCGCCGATCACCATGCAGATCTCGACCCCCATGTCGTGGACCGACTTCACCTCCTGCGCGATACGCTGCACGGTTGGCGGGTGCAGGCCGAACCCCTGATCGCCCATCAGCGCCTCGCCCGAGATCTTCAGCATCACGCGGCGGAACTTGGTATGCGCCAGCGGCGTGGTTTGCGTATCGGCGTCGTCTGGCATGGGGTCTCCGTTCCGGGATGGCTGATTGGGGGGCAAAATGTCGTAAAACGCGGGCGGGTTCAATCCGCGAAGCGCCACCTTTGCGATTTGTGCCGTTTGCTCTATCAGGCGGGCATGTATCTGACTGACCTGACCCAGCTTCCCGCCGACCGCCCGGTCCTGATCGCCGGCCCCACCGCCAGCGGCAAGTCCGCCCTTGCGCTGCGGATCGCCGAGGCGTCGGGTGGCGTGATCGTGAACGCCGACGCGATTCAGGTCTTTGCCAACTGGCGCGTTCTCAGCGCACGTCCGAGCCGCGCCGACGAGGCGCGCGCGCCGCATCTGCTCTATGGGCATGTGCCGGGGGATGCGGATTATTCCGTCGGACATTGGCTGCGCGAGGTGGCGCCTGTGCTGCGGGCGGGACCGCGTCCCATCATCGTCGGCGGCACGGGGCTTTACTTCACCGCGCTGACCGAGGGGTTGGCCGAGATCCCTGCCCTGCCCGCCCATGTCCGCCCGGCGGCCGAGGCGCGGTTGCGCGAAGGCGGCATTGCGGCCCTGCTCGACGATCTGGACAGTGCCACGCTGGCGCGGATCGACCGGCAAAACCCGATGCGCGTGCAGCGGGCCTGGGAGGTCTGGCATGGCACCGGACGCGGTCTGGCCGACTGGCAGGATGCAACGCCTGCGCCCCTGCTGCCCTTGTCAGACGTCACGCCGATCCTCGTGGATGCGCCGAAAGACTGGCTCGATGCACGAATCGCCCGCCGTTTCGCGGCCATGCTGACGGAAGGCGCACTGGATGAGGCCCGCGCCAATCTTGGCCACTGGGACCCGACCCATCTGTCAGCCAAGGCGATCGGCGCGCCCGCTTTGATCGCCCATCTGCAAGGGCAGATGACGCTCGAGGCCGCGCAGGAGGCCGCGACCATCGCGACCCGGCAATTCGCCAAGCGCCAGCGCACATGGTTTCGGGCGCGCATGGGCGGATGGAACCGCTATCGGCCAGAACCTGCCTGAAACCGCGTGAACTTGCCTTTTTTCAACCACTCCCCTTTTGCAGCGCCACAGCAGTTGCTAGGCTTGCGCTGTCCCAGGACATGAACGGGAGCCTGACCACATGCACGCCATCGCGGCACGCGCGGACCTCGCTCCGCAATCTGCATCTGCACTGCCCGCCTCGGTGACTGGCGGTATCCGGATCGGCAGCATCGCCCAGATGGCACGAGGGGCCTCGTGGCGGCTGGAGAAACTGCACAGTCGGGATCATCACCTGCTGCTGTGGATCACCCGTGGTCAGGGGCGGATGATCCTGCAGGGCCTGCGCAGCGGCATCGGCACGCATAATGCCGTCTTCGTGCCCGCAGGCACGCTGCTGGCGCTGGATCTGGGCAAGCAGGGCTTCGGTCTGGCGGCCCATTTGCCGGTGAGCCCGGATATGGGTCTGCCCGAGGAACCGCAGCATCTGCGGATCAGGGACGTCCAGGCCCAGGCCGAGATTGCGGCCATCCTTGATGCGATGCAGCGTGAGCAGACAGCGCAGCGTGCCTTCGCCGACGAGGTGATGCGCGCGCAATCCATGCTTCTGTCGGTCTGGCTGCGGCGCCAGATGATGGAACATGCCGACGATATGCCGCGCATGCCTGCGGCGCATCGCCTGGTGCAGGCTTATTGCGCCATGGTCGCGCGCGACTACGCCAGCCCCAAGCTGATGGGCGACTACGCCGCCGAACTGGGGGTGACGCCCACGCATCTGACACGGTCCTGCCGCGAAGCCTCGGGCATGACCGCGGCGGATATCCTGACACAGCGCAGCCTCTATGCCGCCCGCGACATGATCGAGACGACGAACCGCCCCTTGCAGGACATCGGGCAAAGCCTCAATTTTTCCAGCCCTGCGTATTTCTCGCGCTTCGTGCAGCACCATACCGGGCAATCGCCCAGCATGCTGCGACGCAGCGCGCAGCGCTGAGACGCGCCACAACGCGCCGCCCTTCCGGGCGCTGCTGTGACGGGCCATCGGGTCTAATCGACGCGACTGGCGCGTTTATGGCTTGCCAGCGACATCGATGTCGTTTCTGTTAGGGGGTGATGTCGCTTTCCGCTAACAGAATGACGAATGCGTGCGTTGACGCACTCATCAAACTGGTGCCGAATGCCTCCAAGGATGAGGGGCGTCTTCGGTCATGTGACTGCAACAGGGTTGCGGTTCCTTCCGGCAGCGACCGATCAACCTTCAAGAAACACATACTCGTGACAGGGAGTTCGAGATGAAACATACCACGTTCAAGGGAAAGCCGATCCACAAGGCGGCCCTGATGTATGCAGAGGAGTTCAAGGAAGGCAAACTCAGCCGCCGTGAATTCCTGGCGCGCACCACCAGTCTTGGCGTCGCAGCGGCAACAGCCTATGCCCTGGGCGGTCTGAACATGCCCGCGCAGGCACAGGCGACCCCCGCACAGGGCGGCACGATCAAATGCCAGATGAGCCTGCGCGCGCTCAAGGACACGCGGACCGCCGACTGGTCCGAAATCGCCAATGCGACCCGTGGCACGCTGGAATACCTTGTCGAATACAACAGCGACGGCAGCTTCCGCGGCATGTTGCTGGACAGCTGGGAAACCAATGACAACGCGACCCAGTACACGCTGAAGGTCCGTCCGGGTGTCACCTGGAACAATGGCGACGCCTTCACCGCCGAAGATGTGGCCCGCAACATCGCGCGCTGGTGCGAGCGCGGCGTCGAGGGCAATTCGATGGCCGCCCGTGTCGGCGGCCTGATCGACGATGCAACCGACATGGCCCGCGACGGTGCGATCGTGGTGGTCGATGACATGACGGTTCAACTGAACCTGTCGGCCCCGACATCGCCATCATCGCCAACTTCTCGGATTATCCGGCGGCGATCGTGCACAGCTCCTACAACCCCGACCAGTTGCAGAACGTCGGGACCGGCCCCTTCATCATCGAAGAGCTGGAAGTGGGCGTGAAATGCGTGCTGGCGCGCAACACCGACCACACCTGGTGGGGCACCGATGTCTACGGCGGGCCCTATCTGGACCGGATCGAGTATATCGACTGCGGCACCGACAGCGCCGCATGGCTGGCCGCGATCGAATCCGGTGAAGTCGACATGCTGCACGAATCCGTGGGCGAATTCATCGACATCATGGATGGACTTGGTCTGGTGAAATCCGAGGTCGTGACCGGCGCCACCGTGGTGATCCGGCCCAACCAGCTGGCCGAAGTCGGTGGCATGCGCCCCTATGAGGACAAGCGCGTGCGTCAGGCGATCACCATGGCCGTGAACAATGACGTCTGCCTTGAACTGGGCTATGGCAACCTTGGCGTCACCGCCGAGAACCATCACGTCGGCCCCGGTGCATCCCGAATACGCCGAACTGCCGCCCATGAAGTACGATCCCGTCGCCGCAAAGGCGCTGCTGGACGAGACCGGCATGGCCGATTTCGAGCACGAGATCATCTCGCTCGACGACGACTGGATGCGCAACACCTGCGACGCGGTTGCCGCACAGCTGCGCGACGCGGGCTTCAACGTGAAGCGCACGATCCTGCCCGGTTCGACCTTCTGGAACGACTGGACGAAATATCCGTTCAGCGCCACCAACTGGAACCACCGCCCGCTGGGCGTGCAGATCTATGCGCTCGCCTATCGCTCGGGCGAGGCATGGAACGAATTCGGCTGGTCCAACCCCGAGTTCGACGCCCTGCTGGAAGAGGCACTGTCCATCGCCGATGCCGACAAGCGCCGCGAGGTCAGCGCCAAGATGCAGGCTCTCGTGCAGGAGGAAGGCGTGACGATCCAGCCTTACTGGCGCTCGCTCTATCGCCACATGCGCGAAGGTCTGGTGGGCACGGATATGCACATCTCCTTCGAGCATCACCATTACAAATGGGGTCTTTCGGCCTGATCCTGCGCACTGTCCGGTCGCGCCCTGCCAAGGGCGCGGCCGGTTTCGCAGAACGGCGCGTCAACTTGCGTGGCGATCTGCGGTCGATCAACAAAAAGGGACGGGTCTGCAAGAGACCTGCCACAGTCTGACCGACAGGGGGCACTGAATGGGCCTGTTCATCTTGCGCCGGCTGGGGGTGATGATCCTCACGGCGATCTGCCTGACTTTCATCGTCTTCTTCATGACGAACCTTTATCCGAACCTCGAGAAACTGGCCAAGACCCAGGGCAACTTCCGCATGAGCGACGCCGAGGTCTCGAGCTATCTCGGACAGAACGGCTATCTGCAGCCGATGCCCGTGAAATACGCGCAATGGCTTGGCGTGTTGCCGGGATGGACCTTCGAGGTCCAGGACGGGGTGCGCGGCCGTTGCGTCACCGGAACGGTGACCCCCGAGGTTATGGCCGAGGCCCCGACCTTCTGCGGCATCCTTCAGGGCTATTGGGGCACATCGACCGTCTTCAAGAGCGACGTGGGCGGGATCATCGCCACGCGGCTGGGGCTGACGGCCAAGCTGATGTTCTGGGTGATGGTGCTCATGGTGCCGTCCGCGCTGCTGCTGGGCGTTCTGGCGGGCATGCGCGAGGGATCGCGCACCGACCGGGCGCTGTCCACTTTCGCGATCACCACCACGGCGACACCGGAATATGTCTCGGGCGTGATCCTGATCGCTGTCTTCGCCTCTTCCGCCGTCGGGCTGCGCTGGTTCAACGGCACGGCCACCGGCGCGATGGAGGACG
Organism: uncultured Alphaproteobacteria bacterium; assembly: GCA_963715835.1. Lineage (GTDB taxonomy): Bacteria > Pseudomonadota > Alphaproteobacteria > Rhodobacterales > Rhodobacteraceae > Seohaeicola. Next base: position 599,351 of record CAVQSH010000002.1, read on the forward strand.
CAAGTTTCAACAACTTCTTCCTGCCGGTTCTGACCATCGCGCTTTACGGCATGGGCTATATCGCGCGGATGACCCGCGCCTCGATGGCCGAGGTCATGACGGCGCAATATATCCGCACCGCCCGTCTCAAGGGCGTCAAGTTCAGCGACATCGTGATCCGCCATGCCCTGCGCAACGCGCTGATCGCGCCCTTCACGGTGATCATGCTGCAATTCCCGTGGCTGCTGAACGGCGTCGTGATCGTCGAGACCCTGTTCAACTACAAGGGCTTCGGCTGGGTGCTGGTGCAGGCGGCCGGCAACAATGACATCGAGCTGCTGCTGGGTGTTTCGGTCGTCTCGGTGATCGTGGTGCTGGTGACGCAGCTGATCTCGGACATCGGCTATGTCTATCTCAACCCGCGCATCAACATAAACTAGAAGGACAGGCACATGGACCCTCTTGGCTGGGGCGAGATCATCACCCGCATCCTGATCCAGTTCATCCCTGTCTGGATCGCGCTTGCCGTGACCTTCGGGCTGTCGATCGCCTTCAAGCGCCGGCTGGGCCTTTACGGCAAGCTGTTCGACAGCGTGATCGGCATGATCGGTTTCGCGCTGGTGATGTTCTGGGTCTTTACGGGCATTTTCGGCGGCGCTTTCGGCTGGATCGTGACCCATGATGTGCTGTCGCAGATCTCGGGGCTGAAGAACAAGGAACCGGGCATTCCGGTGCCGGACGCCGAGGCGCTGGGGCTTTATCCCTATTACCTGATGGGCGGCGACAATCTGGCGCGCGACGTGTTCAGCCGGATGATCGTCGGCGCATGGGAGGTGATGAAGATCGCCCCCTTCGCCACGCTCTTCGCCTTCATGGTGGGCATCACGCTGGGCCTGCCCGCCGGCTACTACGGGGGCAAGCTGGATACGTTCCTGTCGTTCCTGGCCAACCTGATCCTCGCCTTCCCGGTGATCCTGCTGTTCTACCTGCTGGTCACGCCCGAGATCGTGCTGACGGGGATTCCGGTCTATATGGCCGGGGTTCTGTTCCTGTTCCCGATCATCTTCCTGACGATCCTTCTGAACTCGCGTTTCTTCACCCAGCCGTCCAAGCGCAATCTCTATGTGGCCGTGACGCTGGTGGTCGGGATCTGGGTCTATCTGGGGATCGCCTGGGATGCCGATCCGCTGGGCCTGATCAGCTTTCCGCCGAACCTGCTCGTGGTCTTCGTGGCGGTGGTTTTCGTGAACTCGCCCACGGTGTTCCGCATCGTGCGGGGCCTTGCGATGGACATCAAGACCCGCGACTACGTGGCTGCGGCGCAGACCCGTGGCGAGGGGCCGTGGTACATCATGCTGTGGGAAATCCTGCCCAATGCGCGCGGGCCGCTGATCGTCGATTTCTGCCTGCGCATCGGCTATACCACGATCCTTCTGGGCACGCTGGGCTTTTTCGGTCTGGGCCTGAGCCCGGAAAGCCCGGATTGGGGATCGACCATCAACGAAGGGCGCAAGCTGTTGTCGATCTACCTCCATCCGGCCCTGCCCCCTGCCATGGCGCTTCTGAGCCTTGTTCTGGGGCTGAACCTGCTGGCGGACGGTCTGCGCGAGGAAAGCCTGCGCGATTGAATAAAGGGGGCAGCGGGGCCCTGCCCCGCACCCCGGAGTATTTACGGCAAGATGAAGACGGCGACACGGGAGTTGAGCGATGGCGAAATGGGATCATGACGGGCCGATCCTCGAGATCGACAAGCTGTCGATTTCCTTCTTCACACGGCTGCGCGAAATCCCGGCGGTGATGGATTTCTCGGTGACCGTGCAACCCGGCGAGGCCGTGGGCCTGGTCGGGGAAAGCGGGTGCGGCAAATCCACGGTGGCGCTGGGGGTGATGCAGGATCTGGGCGTGAACGGGCGCATCGTCGGCGGGTCGATCAAGTTCAAGGGCCGCGATCTGGGCGCCATGTCGGCCGAGGAATTGCGCGATATCCGCGGCAACGAGATCGCCATGATCTATCAGGAGCCGATGGCCAGCCTGAACCCCGCCATGCGGATCGGCAAGCAGCTGATGGAAGTGCCGATGATCCACGAGGGCATCTCGGAGGCCGAGGCCGAAGCGCGCGCGCTGCAAGTCATCACCGATGTGAAACTGCCCGATCCGGAGCGCATCCTGCGCGCCTATCCGCATCAGTTGTCCGGCGGGCAGCAGCAGCGCATCGTCATCGCCATGGCGCTGATGTCGAAACCGGCCCTGCTGATCCTCGACGAGCCGACCACGGCGCTGGATGTGACGGTGGAGGCGGCGATTGTCGCGCTGGTCAAGGATCTGGGCAAGAAATACGGCACCTCGATGCTGTTCATCAGCCACAACCTTGGTCTGGTGCTGGAGACCTGCGACCGCATCTGCGTGATGTATTCCGGCGAGGCGGTCGAGACGTGGCAGTATCACCGATGTCTTCGACAAGATGCGCCATCCCTATACGCAGGCGCTGTTCCGGTCGATCCCGCTGCCCGGCGCCGACAAGAACGCCAGCCCGCTGATCGCCATTCCGGGCAACTTCCCCCTGCCGCACGAGCGGCCCGAGGGCTGCAACTTCGGGCCACGCTGCGACTATTTCGAGGCCGGGCGCTGCGATCAGGGCTATATCAAGATGGCCCCCGTCGATGCCGAAGCGACCCACGAGACCCGCTGCCTGAAGTTCGAGGAAATCGACTGGGCCGCCCCGCCCGAAAAGGCAGAGGTCAAGCAGAAGGGCGAGATCGGCAAGGTCGTCCTGAAGATGGAGAACCTGAAGAAATACTACGAGGTCTCGGCCAGCAAGCTGTTCGGCGGTGGCGAGATGAAAGTGGTGAAAGCCAACGAGACCCTGAGTTTCGAGGCCCGCGAGAGCGAGACACTGGCCATCGTGGGCGAATCCGGCTGCGGGAAATCCACCTTCGCCAAGGTGCTGATGGGGCTGGAGACGGCGACGGACGGTCAGATCCTTCTGGACAACCGCAGCATCGGCGATGTGCCCATCCAGGAGCGCGACACCAAGACGGTGTCCGACGTGCAGATGGTGTTCCAGAACCCGTTCGACACGCTCAACCCGTCGATGACCGTGGGGCGGCAGATCATCCGCGCGCTTGAGATTTTCGGCATCGGCGCGTCCGAGGAGGAGCGGCGCAACCGGATGCTCGAACTTCTCGATCTGGTGAAACTGCCCCGCGCCTTTGCCGACCGTATGCCGCGGCAGTTGTCGGGCGGGCAGAAGCAGCGCGTGGGTATCGCGCGCGCCTTTGCCGGGGATGCGCGGATCGTGGTGGCGGATGAACCTGTCTCGGCGCTTGACGTGTCGGTGCAGGCCGCCGTGACCGACCTGCTGATGGAGATCCAGCGCCAGCACAAGACGACCCTGCTGTTCATCAGCCATGACCTGTCGATCGTGCGCTATCTCAGCGACCGGGTGATGGTGATGTATCTGGGCCATGTGGTCGAACTGGGCAGCACCGATCAGGTCTTCAGCCCGCCCTATCACCCCTATACCGAGGCGCTTCTGTCCGCCGTGCCCATCGCGGATACGCGGGTGCAGAAAAAGCATATCGTGCTGGAAGGGGATATCCCCTCGGCCATGAACCCGCCGCCCGGTTGTCCGTTCCAGACGCGCTGCGGCTGGAAGGAGAAGGTGCCCGGCGGATTGTGCGAGCGCGAGGTGCCGCCGGTGCGCCATCTGGCGGAGGGGCATCAGATCAAATGCCACCTGTCGGACGAAGAACTGTCCACGATGGAACCGGTGATCCAGATCGCGGCGGAATAGCGTCCGGTTTGACGGTGGTGTGACCGCGCCCTGCGGCGCGGTCTTCTTTTAGGTTGATAGTTACAAATGTAACCATCATGCAGGCATGGACCTGAAACCCCATGGAAAGGACCTGCCGATGTCGACCGCTCCCCTGAAGATCGAGAACATCCACCACGTCGCCTATCGCTGCACGGACGCCAAGGAGACGGTGGACTGGTATGGCCGAGATGCTGAACATGGACTTCATCCTGGCCATCGCCGAGGACCATGTGCCATCCACCCACGAGCCCGACCCCTACATGCATGTCTTTCTCGACGCCGGGGCGGGCAATGTGCTGGCCTTCTTCGAGCTGCCGACCAAGCCCGAGATGGGGCGCGATCCGAACACGCCGGTCTGGGTGCAGCACATCGCCTTCAAGGTGACGGATCGCGACGCACTGGTCGCCTTCAAGGAGCATCTCGAGGCGAACGGGGTCGAGGTTCTGGGCGTGACCGACCATTCGATCTTCCACTCGATCTATTTCTTCGACCCGAACGGCCACCGCGTCGAACTGGCCTGCCCCGATCCGGAGGAAGACGCGATGCTGGAGCGGCTTGAATGCCGTGAAATGGGAGATGCTGGAGGAATGGTAGCCGCACGAAGACGCGCGCCGCGCCATGCCGACTGGATGCATCGCAAGGAACTGCAAGGGGTAGACTGATCCCTGTCCATGCGCGACAGTCGGGGCAAAACGACAGGTTGTCGCCATGCCCGCCTCGGATTTCGCCCCCCTGCCCGCACCGCCCTATTACGCCGTGATCTTCACCGCGCAACGCGCACCGGGCGATCATGGCTACAGCGCCATGGCCGCCCGGATGAGCGAGATGGCACTGGCCAGCCCGGGCTGTCTGGGGATGGAGAGTACGCGGAACGAGGGCGGTTACGGCATCACCGTCAGCTATTGGCGCGATGAGGCTGCGATCCTGGCATGGAAGTCTGACGCGCAGCATCTTGTGGCGCAACAGCTTGGGTCAGGATCGCTGGTATACGGATTACACGCTGCGCGTGGCCAAGGTCGAGCGACACTACAGCGGGCCTGAGGGGCGATCCCCGGTCAGGGCTTAACCGCCCCAGATGACCTTGACGTAATTCTGGGTTTCGCGGAAGGGCGGCACGCCGCCATGCTTTTTCACCGCACCCGGCCCCGCGTTATAGGCCGCCAGCGCCAGCCGCCAGTTGCCGAATTCGCGGAACTGCTGCTTGAGATAGCGCGCGCCGCCATCGAGGTTCTGGTAGGGATCGGTCGGATCGACACGCAGCACCTTGGCGGTCTGCGGCATCAACTGCGCCAGCCCCAAGGCACCCTTGTGCGACACGGCCTTGGGGTTGAAGCCGGATTCCTGCTGCACCAGTTTCAGGAACAGATCCTCGGGCACCCCGTGGCGCCGCGCCGCATCGCGCGCCATGGCAAGATAGGGGCCGTTGTAGCGCCCGTTGAATGCAGCACCTTCACCGCTGCCCCATTTCGTGGGCGTGTTCACCGAAGGCGGCTGCAACCGGACCGAGGAATTGTATTGTTGGCTGGCCCGCGTATCCAGAATACGCGTCTGCGAGGAAAACAGCTTGACCCGCGACTGGCTCGACAGGACATCCGCCTGAACAGTCCCCGTCGTTCCAATGGCCAAGACGACCACACCCGCCAATAATCTGAACATGCCACCACCAATCCTGATGTTACAGCGAGCGACTATATCCACTTGAGGGGAATATTCCAGTCTTTGTGGCACGGCGCTGCGCGGCGCGGGCGGCCCATGGGCCGTTTTTCGTTTCTATCGGGCCTTAGGTCCGTGTTAACCAAGTTGCATCACAACAGGGGACGTGTTCCACAAGAACACTGACATACAATAGATTCGACAGGAGACAGGCATGGCCGGATCGGTGAACAAGGTAATTCTGATCGGCAATCTCGGGCGCGATCCCGAGGTGCGCACCTTCCAGAACGGCGGCAAGGTCTGCAACCTGCGCATCGCCACGTCCGAACAGTGGAAAGACAAGCAGTCCGGAGAGCGCAAGGAGCGCACCGAGTGGCATACTGTCGCCATCTTCAACGAAGCCCTCGTCGGTGTCGCCGAGCGGTTTCTGAAGAAGGGGTCCAAGGTCTATATCGAAGGCCAGCTCGAAACCCGCAAATGGCAGGACCAAAGCGGTGCGGATCGCTATTCGACCGAGGTCGTGCTGCGCCCCTACGCCGGCAACCTCACCATGCTGGACGGTCCTTCCGGTGGCGGTGCTGGCGGCGGTGGCGGTGGTGGCGGCGGCGTCTTACGGCGGCCCGTCCGGCGGCGATTACGGCGGCGGCTATGACAGTGGCCCCTCGCAGGGCGGTGGCATGGGCGGCGGTGGTGGCCGCGCCCCCTCGCGCGATATCGACGACGAAATCCCGTTCTGATCGGGACGCAGGGCCCGCAATCGCGGGCCCTTCGACTTCATGACGTCCCCGGACACCAGACATAAAGGTGCGTCGCATGGCATGGTCTTTTCCCATTGCACGTCTGTTCGGTTCCGAGTTGCGGGTTCACGCCACGTTCTTCCTGATCCTGATCTGGATCGGATGGATCGGCTATGCCGAGGGCGGCACGGCGGCGGCGGTCGAGAACGTGTTCTTCATCCTGGCGCTTTTTGCCTGCGTGGTCGCGCATGAATACGGTCACGCCCTGACTGCGCGGCGCTATGGCATCCGCACGCCCGACATCACCCTTCTGCCCATCGGTGGCCTTGCCCGACTGGAACGCATGCCCGAAAAGCCCGGGCAGGAAATCACGGTCGCCCTCGCCGGTCCTGCCGTCAATGTGGTGATCTGGGCCGTTCTGATGCTGGTGCTGGGTGGGCGCATGGTCCCGGTCGAGGATATGATCTCCTCCGGCGGTACACTGGAAGGGTTTCTGTCGCGTCTGGCTGGCGTCAACCTGTTTCTGGCCGTGTTCAACCTTCTGCCCGCCTTTCCGATGGATGGCGGACGGGTGCTGCGTGCCGCGCTTGCGACCCGGATGAGCCGGGTGCGCGCGACCGAGATCGCGGCGGGCGCGGGACGCGTGCTTGCTTTCGGCATGGGGTTTCTGGGCCTGATGTCGGGCAACCCGATGCTGATCCTGATCGGCGTCTTCATCTTCATTGCTGCCGGGGCCGAGGCGCAGGACGTGTCCATGCGCAGCCTGTCCAAGCGCTTTGCCGCCCGCGACGCGATGATCACCAGTTACGAGGCGCTGCACCCGGAAGATACGCTGCACGCCGCCGGACAGGCGCTGATCCGCACCACGCAAGCCGAATTTCCGGTGCTGGACGCCGCAGGCCTTCCCCTTGGCCTGTTGACGCGCAACCGCATTTTCGCGGGGCTGGGCGATCCGGCGGCGCAGATGACCAGCCTCAACGCCATCGCGCTGGACCCGCTGCCCTGCGTGCCCGTGACGGCGAGCCTGACTGAGCTTCTGGACCTCATGCATCAGCACAATGCCTCGGCCGTGGCCGTCTGCGCCCCTGATGGTCGGGCCCTTGGCTATGTCTCGCGCGAGAACCTGGGCGAGTTCATGATCCTGCACAGCCGCGACATGCGCTGACGCGCGCAGCCATCGCGCCGCAACGCAGAAAAATGCCACAGGTCGGGGCCTGTGGACCCTTTCCATCTGGCCTTTTTGCCAAATGCGATGTACCCCCCGCCCAAACACCCCCTTAAGGACAGACAATGGACCTGCGAAATATCGCTATCATCGCGCATGTGGACCACGGCAAGACGACGCTGGTGGATGAGCTGCTCAAGCAATCCGGCACCTATCGTGAGAACCAGGCGACAACCGAACGCGCCATGGACAGCAACGATCTGGAACGCGAGCGTGGCATCACGATCCTTGCCAAGAACACTTCGGTGGAATGGAAAGGCACGCGCATCAATATCGTCGACACGCCCGGCCACGCCGATTTCGGTGGCGAGGTCGAGCGTATCCTGTCGATGGTCGATGGTGTCTGCCTGCTGGTCGATGCCGCCGAAGGTCCGATGCCGCAGACGAAATTCGTGACGGCCAAGGCACTTGCGCTGGGGCTGCGTCCCATCGTGGTGCTCAACAAGGTCGACAAGCCGGACGCCGAACCCGACCGTGCGCTGGACGAATGTTTCGATCTTTTCGCCAACCTTGGTGCCAATGACGACCAGCTTGATTTCCCGCATCTCTACGCGTCGGGTCGTTCCGGCTGGGCCGATGCCGATCTGAACGGGCCGCGCAAGGACCTGTCGGCGCTGTTCAACCTGATCGTGCGCCACGTGCCTGCGCCCAAGCAGCAGAAACACGCGGATGAACCCTTCCGCATGCTGGCCACCACGCTGGGCTCGGACCCGTTCGTGGGCCGTCTTCTGACAGGCCGCGTCGAATCGGGTCGCCTCAAGGTCGGTGCCACCGTGCAGGCCCTGTCCCGCATCGGGCAGAAGATCGAACAGTTCCGCGTGACCCGCGTGCAGGCCTTCCGCGGTCTGGGACAGCAGGACATCGACGAGGCTGTGGCCGGTGACATCGTCAGCCTTGCGGGCATGACCAAGGCCACCGTGGCCGATACGATCTGCGCGCTGGCGGTGGATGTGCCCCTGCCCGCCCAGCCGATCGATCCGCCCACCATCACCGTGACCTTCGGCATCAACGACAGCCCGCTGGCCGGTCGCGATGGCAAGAAGGTGCAGTCCCGCGTCATCCGTGAACGGCTGATGAAGGAAGCGGAATCCAACGTCGCCATCAAGGTGACCGACACGCCGGGCGGCGAGGCCTTCGAAGTGGCCGGTCGCGGCGAACTCCAGATGGGCGTGCTGATCGAAAACATGCGCCGCGAGGGGTTCGAACTGAGCATTTCGCGCCCGCAGGTCCTCTTCCGCGAAGGCCCGGACGGCGAGCGGCTGGAGCCGATCGAGGAAGTCACCATCGACGTGGATGACGAATATTCCGGTGCGGTGATCGAAAAGGTGACGGGTGTGCGCACGCGGCGAGCTGGTCGAGATGAAACCGGCAGGTGTCGGCAAGACCCGGATCATCGCGCATGTCCCCTCGCGCGGTCTGATCGGCTATCACGGCGAATTCCTGACCGACACGCGCGGCACCGGTGTTCTGAACCGCGTGTTCCACGCCTGGGCCCCGCACAAGGGACCGATTCCGGGCCGTCGCGCGGGCGTTCTGATCTCGATGGAAAACGGCACCTCGGTCGCCTATGCGCTGTGGAACCTTGAAGAACGTGGCCGCATGTTCATCGGGGCGCAGGCCGATATCTATCAGGGCATGATCATCGGCGAACACAGCCGCGACAATGATCTGGATGTGAACCCGCTCAAGGGCAAGAAGCTGACCAACGTGCGCGCCTCCGGCACGGATGAAGCGGTCCGCCTGACCACGCCGATCACGATGACGCTGGAGCAGGCCATTGCCTATATCGACGATGACGAGCTGGTGGAAGTGACGCCGAACGCGATCCGTCTGCGCAAGCGCTACCTCGATCCGCATGAGCGTAAGCGGCACGCGAAAAGCAACTAAGATCAAAAGGTCAGGGCGCGATATTCACGCGCCCTGTCACCTCCAGCCGACCATCCGCCTGCAGACGCGCCACGATGATTTCGCCAGAGGAAGGCGTCACACCCGTGAGGGCGGTGATGTTCACCTGATGGCTGACCAGCAACACCCGCTCGCTTCCGTTCAGGCCCGCAAGCGACCGCATCGTCTCTGCTGTCTGTGCTTGCCTGTTCCCCTGCCCGGCGAAAAAGGAATTGAGGGAGGGGCGAATCTCCACCTCGCCCATTTCCACAAGCTGGGCGGTTTCCCGGGTCCGGCACCAGGCACTCGACCACACCTCATCAAAGACGATGCCCTGTTCCCGCAGCGCCGCACCGATGCGGCGGGCCTGATCGCGGCCGCGCGCATCAAGATTGCGCTGGGTGCTGCAATCGCCAAGGGTGAACCCGGCCGGATCGCCGCCACCCGGCGCCAGCGCGTGGCGCATCAGGGCGATCGCCCCCGGTTGTTTCAGAGCGTCCCAGTCATCGGCCAGAAGCGACGACGGCAAAAGAAAAAGCAGACAGGCAATAGTTCGCAGAAACATGGGGTTGGCTTTCCGATGATGTTGTCACCGAAAGTTAGCCCGCCCTTGGCCGCGATCCAGTCTGCTGGCTGTTGCTGTCTGCTTACTCGGTGATCTCGACCACCACGAGTTCCCGCTCGGAAGCGCCGCGAGCATGGCTCAGCGCTTCCTGATACTCGGGCGAATGGTAGCAGGCTTCCGCAGCCTCGACCGAGGGAAAGCGCGCCACGACGTTGCGCGGGCGTTCCTTGCCTTCAAGCTGCACGAAACGCCCCCCACGCGCGATGAACGCGCCACCATGCTTGGCGATCGCCGGGCCTGCCAAGGCGGCATAGCGGCCATAGGCCTCGGCATCTGTTACGGTCACATGGGCAATCCAGAGTGCGCTCATCAGGTCTTTTCCTTCCTCAAATCCCGTCCACGATCACCATATCGCGTTTGCTGCTGCGCAGGGCAATCGGCAAAATCGCCTGATATTCCGGTGAGTTATACCAATCCAGTGCCATCTGGCGTGTGGGAAAGCGGATCACCACATGCCGATCCGGCCCGTTGCCCTCGACCTGCACCATCGGACCGCCCTTGACCAGAAACGTGCCACCGGCCTTTTCCGCCTGGGCCACGGTCTGGCTGGCATAGGTCTTGTAGTCTTCCATATCCGTCACTTCGATGCGGGTGATAATATAGACCGGCATGGTTTGACCCTCCTCAGGCACTGAGCAATTTCTCGACGGCAGCAATGGCTGCCGGTGCATTTGCGGCATCCGTGCCGCCGCCCTGCGCCATGTCGGGACGGCCGCCGCCGCCCTTGCCACCCAGTTCCGCCACCGCAGCCCGCACCATCTCAACCGCAGAGATACGGCCAGTCAGATCCGGCGTCACACCTGCGGCCACGGCGGCCTTGCCATCGGCATCCGCGATCAACAGGACGACCCCAGAGCCGAGGCGTTGCTTATGCTCGTCAATCAGCGCGGGCAGATCCTTGCCCGAGACACCCGACATCACCTGAGCCATGAAGGCTATACCGTTGATATCCTTGGCCTGTGCCGCCACGCCCTGTCCCGCGCCGCCGGCCATTGCCAGCTCGCGGCGCAGTTGCGCCACCTCGTTGGACAGGGCGCGCCGCTCGTCCAGAAGCGCGCGCACGCGATCAGCCACATCGGCGGGCTGCGCCTTGAGCGCCTCGCTCACCTGCGACAGGCGCTGTGCCTCGACCCGGATATGTTCCAATGCAGCAGCGCCCGTCAGCGCCTCGATCCGGCGCACGCCAGCGCTTGACGCACTGTCGCCCAGGATGACACAGGCACCGATATCGCCGGTGCGCGTCACATGGGTGCCACCGCAGAGTTCGATCGACCAGGTCTTGCCGTCATGACCCTTGCCGGTATCCGCGTGCCCCATCGACACCACCCGCACCTCGTCGCCGTATTTCTCGCCGAACAGGGCCTGCGCTCCGATGGCGCGGGCATCGTCGGGCGTCATGATACGCGTTTCCACCGGGCTGTTCTGGCGGATGAAGGCATTCACCTGCGCGCTGACATGCGCCAGTTCGTCGGCCGTCAGCGCCTTGGAGTGGCTGAAGTCGAACCGCAGCCGGTCCGGTGCATTCAGCGACCCGCGCTGCGCCACGTGATCGCCCAAGCGTCTCGCGCAGCGCCTCGTGCAGCAGATGCGTCGCCGAGTGATTGGCACGAATGGCTGCGCGGCGCTCATGATCGACCTCCAGCGCACCGTGACCGCCCGTGATCAGCTTTCCTTCAACAACCTCGCCGAAGTGTATGAAAACGCCTGCGGATTTTCGCGTATCGGTGATCCGCACCAGCAGGTCATGTCCACGCAGATAGCCGGTGTCGCCAACCTGACCGCCGCTTTCCGCGTAAAATGGCGTCTGGTTCATGACGATCTGGACGGTCTCGCCCGGCTTGGCCGAGGCGACTTCCACACCGTCACGCACCAGCGCCATCACCTGGCCTTCGGCGATTTCGGTGTCATAGCCCAGGAAGTCCGTGGCCCCATGCTTGTCGGCGATGTCGAACCAGATCGTGGCATCCGCCGCCTCGCCGCTGCCGGACCAGGCGGCGCGGGCCTTGGCCTTCTGTTCGGCCATGGCGGCGTCAAAGCCGGCGGTATCCACGTTGCGACCCTTTTCGCGCAGCGCGTCCTGCGTCAGGTCCAGCGGAAACCCATAGGTGTCATAAAGCTTGAACGCCGCTTCGCCGGGCAGTGCCGCATCCTCGGGCAGGCTGGCCAGTTCGTCGTCCAGCAGCCGCAGACCGCGATCGAGCGTCTGCTTGAAGCGCGTCTCCTCCAGCCGCAGTGTTTCCTCGATCAGGGCCTGCGCACGGCTCAGCTCAGGGTAGGCCGCGCCCATCTGGCGCACCAGCGCCGGCACCAGCTGATGCATCACCGGATCCTTCGCGCCCAGCAGATGCGCATGGCGCATCGCGCGGCGCATGATCCGGCGCAGCACATAGCCGCGCCCGTCGTTGGAGGGCATGACGCCATCGGCGATCAGGAACGAGGTCGAGCGCAGGTGATCCGCGATCACCCGGTGATGCGTCTTGCCCGGTCCGTCGGGATCGGTCGAAGTGACATTCGCGCTGGCCTCGATCAGGCTGCGCATCAGGTCGGTGGCGTAGTTGTCATTGGTGCCCTGCAAGAGAGCGGCGACCCGTTCGATCCCCATGCCGGTGTCGATCGACTGCGCCGACAGTTCGCGCCGGGTGCCGTCCTCGAACTGCTCGTATTGCATGAACACGAGGTTCCAGATCTCGACAAACCGGTCGCCGTCCTCTTCCGGGCTGCCCGGCGGGCCGCCCCAGATGTGATCGCCATGGTCGAAGAAAATCTCGGTGCAGGGGCCGCAGGGGCCGGTCGGCCCCATCATCCAGAAGTTGTCATTGGTCGGAATGCGGATGATCCGGTCATCGGACAGGCCCGCGACCTTCTTCCAGATGTCCGCCGCCTCGTCATCGGTGTGATAGACCGTGACCAGCAGGCGATCCTTCGGAATGTCGAATTCCTTGGTCAGCAGTTCCCAGGCAAAGGGGATCGCCTCGGTTTTGAAATAGTCGCCAAAGCTGAAATTGCCCAGCATTTCAAAGAAGGTATGGTGCCGCGCCGTATAGCCGACATTGTCCAGATCGTTGTGCTTGCCGCCTGCGCGCACGCATTTCTGCGCCGTGGTGGCGCGGGTGTAGTCGCGGTGTTCGACCCCGGTAAACAGGTTCTTGAACTGCACCATGCCGGAATTCGCGAACATCAGCGTCGGGATCGTTGCGCGGCACCAGCGGGCTTGAGGGCACAACCTCGTGCCCCTGCTTGGCGAAATAGGACAGGAAGGTCGATCGGATATCGTTCAGCGTGGGCATTGGCGGGCTTTCCGGAAAAGTCACGGGGTTTGCGCTGATGTAACGGGCACAGGCGCGCCTGTCCACAGGCGCATGGCAATGCGTGGCCCCCAAATGCAAAAGGCCCGCTTCAAGGAAGCGGGCCTGTCATGCTTGCAGTGCCGGAACGCGGTCAGGAATCGACCACATCCGCCATCGTCCGAGGTCTCGGCACCCATGTTGAAGTCAAGCCCGTGTGAAGCGCGGATCTTGTCTTCGATCTCCAGCGCGATCTTGGGGTTGTCCCGCAGGAATTGCTTGGAATTCTCGCGTCCCTGCCCCATACGCTCGTCGCCGTAGCTGAACCAGGCCCCCGATTTCTCGACCACGCCGGCCTTGACGCCCAGATCAAGCAATTCACCGGTCTTGGAAATCCCTTCGCCATACATGATGTCGAATTCGACCTGCTTGAAGGGCGGTGCCACCTTGTTCTTGACCACCTTCACGCGGGTCGCGTTGCCGACAACCTCGTCGCGGTCCTTGATGGCACCGATACGGCGAATGTCGAGGCGCACGGAGCTGTAGAACTTCAGCGCGTTGCCGCCTGTCGTCGTTTCGGGGCTGCCGAACATCACGCCGATCTTCATGCGGATCTGGTTGATGAAGATGACCATGCAATTCGAACGGCTGATCGAGCCGGTCAGCTTGCGCATCGCCTGGCTCATCAGGCGGGCCTGCACGCCGACATTGCTGTCGCCCATGTCGCCCTCAAGCTCGCTTTTGGGCGTGAGGGCTGCGACGCTGTCGACCACCACCATGCTGACCGCGCCCGAGCGCACCAGGGTATCCACGATCTCCAGCGCCTGTTCACCGGTGTCCGGCTGGCTGATGAGCAATTCTTCGAGGTTCACGCCCAGTTTCTTGGCATATTGCGGATCGAGCGCATGTTCGGCGTCGACAAAGGCGCAGATGCCGCCCTTTTTCTGCTCTTCCGCCACGCAATGCAGCGTGAGTGTCGTCTTGCCCGAGCTTTCGGGCCCGTAGATCTCGATGATGCGGCCCTTGGGCAGCCCGCCGATACCCAGAGCGATGTCGAGGCCCAGAGAGCCGGTCGACGTCGCCTCGATATCGCGCATCACATGTTCGCCGCCGAGCTTCATGATGGAGCCCTTGCCGAACTGCCGCTCGATCTGTGCCAGTGCGCTGTCCAGCGCCTTTTGCTTGTCTGCGTTTTTCTTGCTGTCCATTGAGAGAAGATCTGCCATTGCCATTGTTATGACCCCTTATTCCACACCCTGTCGCGGGCGGCAACGTTTGCCTGTGTTCCTGTCTTGTTCTTGTCGCAGTTATGAGATCAAAACAGGAACATATCAAGAAGAATCTTTATCGTTCCACTCTTGCCCAAACAGGTTAAGGAGTAGTTTATGGTTTCGACCGTTGACGGTGTGACGTGAGGCAAGGGGTGCGATGCTGGTATTCTGGAAGCAAGGTCTGGTGTTTTTGTCGGTGCCCAAAACTGGCACGACGGCCTGGGAAGAGGCGCTGGCGCCCCATGCGTCGATCGCGGTTCTTGACCCGCCCGATCTGAAACACGCGCCGCTCTATCGGTATAACCGCTTCTTTCGACCCATGTTCGAAAAGGTCGGCGCCGGCGCGCGGATGGAGACGATCGCCGTGGTGCGCGAACCCGTGAGCTGGCTGGGAAGCTGGTATCGGTTCCGGCGCAGGCCCTTCATGGCGGGCAAGCCGAATGCGACCTTCGATGTCAGTTTCGATGAATTTGTCAGCGCCTACATGCAGGGAAACCCGCCGGGATTCGCCAATGTCGGCAGCCAGGCGCGGTTCCTCGAGCCGCGGCCCAACGGGACATCCGTGGACCGGTTGTTCCGCTATGAGGATCAGGCCGGTCTGCTGGCCTTTCTGGAGGGCCGTCTGGACATGCGAATCGAACTGCCCCGGCGCAACGTCTCTCCCGAGATGGACCTGGACCTGTCGCCGGATGTGGAACGGCGGCTGCGGCGCAAGTGTTCCGACGAGTTCGCCCTGTGGGAGGCGATCACCCCTGGAGAGGCCTGATCCGCGGCCGCTGTCTTGGTCAGTGCAACTGTTCCTTCACGGTTTCGGTCAGCTCGTTCAATGAGAAGGGTTTGGGCAGGAAGACCGAGTTCGGGATGCTGGCCTGGGCATCGCCGAAGGATTCCTCGGCATAGCCAGAGACGAACACGACCCTCACGCCGGGGCGTTTCTTCAGGGCTTCACGCACCCAGCTTGGTCCGTCCATACCCGGCATGATGACATCCGTGACGAAGACATCCACGCTCAATCCCGGATCCTCGAGCGTCCTGAGCGCCTGTTCGGCGGATTCAGCCTCGATCACGGTGTAGCCGCGCAAGCGCAGCGCGCGCGAGGCGAAAGCGCGCACGGGTGCCTCGTCCTCGACCAGAAGGACCACACCATCGCCAAATCGTGTCCCCTGACCGCGCTGTTCCGGCGCAGTGGGCACAGCGGCAGTCTGCGGCACCAGTTCGTGTCCGGGGAAAAGCAGGGTGAAACAGGTCCCCTGCCCGACCACGCTGTCCACGAAGATATAGCCGCCGCTCTGCTTGACGATGCCATAGGCGGTCGAGAGGCCAAGCCCGGTGCCCTCTCCGGTCCGCTTGGTGGTGTAGAAGGGTTCGAATACTTTCTGCAACTTGTCGGCGGGAATGCCGTGGCCGTGATCGGAGACCTTGACCGAGACATAGGCCCCCGGTGGCAGGGTCACCCGGTCGCGTTCCAGCGCTTCGCACAGCAACAGACCCTCGGTTTCGATCCTGATCTCGCCACCCCCCGGCATGGCGTCGCGGGCATTGACGACAAGGTTCATCAGCACCTGTTCAAGCTGCCGCTTGTCTGCGCGGATGGCCTTCTGCACAGGTTCGTGGGTCAGGGTCAGCGTTATCTTTTCGCCGACCAGACGGTTCAGAAGATGCGTCAGATCGGACAGCGTATCGCGCAGATCGAGGACTTCGGGACGAAGGGTCTGCTTGCGCGAAAAGGCCAGAAGCTGCCCGACCAGTGCCGCCGCCCGGTTGGCATTCTGGTGGATCTGGACAAGATCCCCATAGTCGGGATCGCCCTGATCGTGACGCAACAGCAAGAGGTCGCAATGCCCGGATATCGCGGTCAGGAGATTGTTGAAGTCATGGGCGACGCCCCCCGCCAGTTCGCCGATGGCCTGCATCTTCTGGCTCTGGACGAACTGCGCTTCGAGGGTCTTGAGTTCGGTGGCGTCGCTCAGCACTGCGATCAGCGCTGGCTGGCCCCGGTCATGGACCTTGCTCAGCGTCACCTGGACGAAAACCTCGTTATCGGCGCGGGTCAGTCGCAGAAATTCGGAATGCGGGCCAACCCTGCCCGTGGACGCCTGGGCCAGCCAGTCGCCGATGGACCGACCCAGCCCCTCCATCAGGTCGGACAGGCGTCGCGGCGCCCCGTCGCGAAAACCGAGCAATTCCCTTGCGGGACGGTTCGACATCAGCACCTCACCCGCTGGATCGAGCTTCAGCAAGGGCACGGGCAGCGCGTCGAAGAAACGCCACCCTTCGTTCAGGTCGGTGGCCGATCGGATATCGACATTCGCCCCGGCGGGCATCGGAAACAGATAAAGCTCCCTCCGCCCGGCCGCAGGGTCCCCCTCGATGACGAGGCAGGGCGTCTGCCCCTGCTGCGTGGCGATCCTGTGGATCTGACCCTGCCGCAGGGGAAGATCGGCACTCAGACGGTCCAGAGACTTGACCCGTTCGCCGATCAGGCGACGGGCGGCGTCGTTCATCGACAGGATCGCCCCGCCCCTGCCCACGGTCAGCATGGCAAGGTCTACGCTGGTTCCTGCGCGCGCGGCGCGCGGCGGCTGGGGTCTGTCGGCGATATCCTCGGCGCGCCAAAGGAACCCGCCGCTTTCCAGCCGGTGCACACTGATGCGCATGTGGCCGTCACGGGTCACGAGGTCCTCCCGCGCGGCACCCAAGGTTTCGGCCTTGCCCTGCAGGCGGAACAGGATGGGCGCGGGATGCGCCAGCGCGCCTTTCAGCAGCGCGGCCATCGTGATCCCGGTTCCCGCATTGAAGCGGGTGATCGCGGCGTCGTTGCAAAACACGATTTCACCCACCGGGTCGGTCACGACCGCCGGAAGCAGATCCTGTCCAACAAGGTCGCGGATCGTGGCGACGCGACGCCTGTCACGCGAGGCCGCGACGCGCGCGCCGATCCAGCCCAGACAAAAGGTCGACAGCAGCACGGATGCCACAGAAACCAGACCGGCGGACAGGCGCATGTCCGGCACCCAGAAGGCCGCAAGCAGACCGAGGCCTGCAAGACCCACAAGTGCCGGACCGTGACCGACAATCCGACCGGAAACCCGCGCCAAAGACCCGCGCGACACAGCTGAAACCACCACACAAAACCCGATCTTGCGATTCGCGATGCCTCAGAATGGACCGGAAACCCTTAATCGGTCTTTAATTTTCACCGGAACCGCCCGCCGCATCGCGCCGCTGCAACCGGGCGAGGAAGAACCCGTCGCCTGACGGGCCGGGTTCCCAGCGCCGCGCGCTCAACTGGCGCCAGTCGGGATGCGCGGCCAGAAATGCCGCGACGCGGTCTTCGTTCTCGGTCCGCAGCACGGAACATGTGGCATAGGCCAGAACACCGCGCGGTGACACCAAAGCGGCGGCCTGTGCGAGGATCGAGGCCTGTATCTCGGTCAATTCGGTCAGCCGTTCCGGTGTCAGCGCCCATTTTCCCTCGGGCGCGCGCCGCCAGGCCCCGGATCCGCTGCAAGGGGCGTCGCAGAGGATCAGGTCGAAGGGGGCCTCTGCCTCAAGCTGGGGGGTGGCGACCTGCGTGATCCGCACATCGGCCCGCGCGGCCCTTGCGGCCAGATCCTTCATGCGGCCGGGCTGTGCGTCATGGGCGAGGATGCGGGCGTCGGTCCGGGCGGCCATCGCCAGCGCCTTTCCCCCACCACCTGCGCAAAAATCCAATATTTTACCGTGCTCTGGGAGGTGAAGCTCATCCGTGATCGCCTGGCTTGAGCCATCCTGAAGCTCGACCGCGCCAGACAGGTAGGCGGCCGAGCGCGCGACCTGACGCGCGCCCTCCACAACCCTCAAAGCGGTGCTTGCCACCGGGTCCGGCTCTGCCACGATCCCCTCGGCTGCAAGCGCCGCAAGCGCCGCCTGAAGCGAAGTCTTGCGCAGATTGACACGCAGCATGACCGGACCGCGCGCCTGAAGCGTTCCAGCCACGGTTGCGGCACGATCCCCCAGGCTTTCCAGAAAACCGGGCCACAGCCAGTCGGGGATGTCGCAGGCCTCGGGCCCCGCTGCGGGCTCACGGAATGCCTGACGTTCATCGTCCGACACGGGCGGCAGAGCGTGACCCTGCCCCGTGAAAAGCTGATCCACGTCCTGCGCTTGTGCCCGCATGAGGCCCAGCATCAGCCCGCGCCCCGTCATCGCCCCGCCGAGCGCGGCGAGCGAACGCTTGCGGCGCAGTGCGTCGAAGACCAGATCGCGGATGGCCGCGCGGTCCCCCGACCCCGCAAAGCGGCTGCGCCGTGCCCAGCCAGTCAGCGCTTTCTCGGCTGGTTCCTGTGCCAGAACAAGGTCCAGAACCTCGGCCGCCGCCGCGATGCGCGCAGCCGGTGTCATGCCGACACCAAGACCACGGCGCCGCCGTCTTTCGCGTTCAGAAGGTCAATACTCAGGAGAGTCACAGGTGGCCCCATGCCGATGACAACGGCGTGCAGACCTAGCCTGCAAAGCCCCCCGAGTTGAGGCCCGGACCGCAAACCCCTGTGTTGCAAATATTCAACTTATGGAGTTTTAAGTATACCATAAGTTGATCGAAGTCATTTATGCGAAAAGTTCAATATGTTAAAGATTCCAAAGTTCGAATTCGTCTTTGCGCAGAAAAATCACGCGAAGGACGCGTTTGCGAGCAGAATTTTGGAGGAAGGAACACATGTTGAGCACGCTTATGAATTCATCGCGCTTGCAGGGCCGCACGCGGCTTCTGGGATGCGCCGCTGCCCTGCCGCTTCTTCTGGCGGCCGGACTTGCGCCCGCGCCGGTTGTGGCAGACGTTTTACCGGGGAACCTGCTGATCGGCACGTCCGGCGATGGTCTGATCTTCAATGATCCCGAGGAAGGTGTGCTGGCACCGGGTATCAAGAGCGTCACCTTCACCTCCACGCGTGATCCGCTTTTGTCCGATGTATTCCTGCCGCCCTATGAGAATATCATCGTCGATTATACAGATGTGGTCGGGGACGGCGATCTTACCGACGACCCGCTCGAGAATCGCGGCAGCGCACCGAACTGCCTCATGGCCAACAACCCGACAGTCTATTGCGACTCCGCTTCGGGTTCCGGTAAGCGCATCAAGACCTGGCTGACCGGGCCGACTGCATTCGACATGCGTATCCGGACAAGCCCGACCTATATCAACCAGGCTGGCGAAGCGGTTGATGTCTCTTCGGTTGAGTATTTCAATTTCGGTAAGGTCTCGAACTTCACGGGCGCGCGGATCACCGGGATGAGCATCGAGTTGCTCGCCGCTGATGGTACGCCCATGGGGACGCTTGACCCTTCCAGTGCAGTGCTGTTCGAACTTGATCCCGCCGTCATCGCCAACCTTGGCAACGGCGCGCGGCTGGTGGACGGCCTGTTCGGCGAAGGTGGCAACGAAGGTGGTATCGGCTTCTTCGACGGAGACAGAGCCGGTTTCAGCCTCGTGCGCACCGAAGACACACTGGACTTCGGCGCAACGTCGGACCTGCTGTCCAACACGTTCTACGTCACCAACTTCGGCACGGCATTCCTTGACAACAGCATGATCCCCGACGGCCTGTTCTGGGACGACAATGGCAATCCCTCCGACGAGGCGGCACTTGTTGCGTGGAACAACATCGGTGGCGGCGGTTGGACCTATGGCAATATCGCGCTGCCAGCCGAGCAGGCTGCCCGGCTGGATGAACTGGCCGCATCCCTTGGTGTGGAGGTCGCCGCTCTGAACTATGTGCCGGGTGGCCTTGTCCCCGCAGAGATCGTCGCGGCAGCCGAGGCGAATGGCCTGTTCGAGGTCGCCGAGATCGAAGACCTGCGCAACGCCAACGTCAACTACACGATCAGGGTCGGAACAGTCGACGGGAATGAATTCATCATCCGGACGGCTCCGCGTTTCGCACCGGTCGTGGAATCCGCAGGAAGCGTCTCGCAGTTCCTGACCGCAGGCTCGCTGGATGCTGCGAATGTGCCCTATCTGGGTGCGGATGCCGGTTATCTGGCGATCATCGACAGCGTGATGGCCTTGCCGACACTGGCCGAACGCCAGCAGGCGCTGGCCGAGCTGGGCTTTGGCGCGGCGGCCGGGGTCTTCGGATCGGCCTATGCCATGGGCACGGATCAGTTCTTCGCCCTGCCCGGTGGCAGCGGTGACGACGCTGGCGAAGGGGCGGCTGTCTCGAGCAAGGGGGCAAGCTGGTCCATGGATGGGAGCACCCGTGGCTTCGTGTCTCTGGGCGGTCGTGTGTCCGACACCGATGCCACGTCCAACAACATGGGCTATGAGACCGAAAGCGCCAGCATCTGGGCCGGGATCGAGCGGAACGTGAACCCCGGCACCTGGGTCGGCGTGATGCTGGGTGGTGGTCAGGCCAATACCGACATGGATCTGGGCGCAGGCTCGGTCGATGTCGAGGCCCTTGGTCTGGGCGTCTATGCGCGCGGCACCATGGGTGGCAATGGCCGCTACAAGGCGATGCTGGGGTATCAGAACCTGTCCTTCGACACCGAGCGTAACATCGGTGTTCTGGGCACGACCGCTTCGGGCAGCACCGACGGCAGCATGTTCGTGGCCGGTGTCGAGGCCGACTGGCTCAAGCCGATGAACACATGGCGTTGGGGGCCGACGGCGTCGCTGCAATATGTGAACGTCTCGGCTGACGGCTACACCGAGACCGGTGCAGGCCTTGGCAACCTGACCGTGGGCGATCTGAGCACCAACTACATTCTGGCAAGTGCCGGTCTGCGCGCCGAGGCCGACTATCAGGTCGGTGGCGGGATGGTGAACTCCTTCGCCTATGCCACGGTCAGCTCGCAGTCGGGTGGCGATGATGTCATCGCGGTCAACTTCGACGGCCTGCCCGGTTTCGGCATGCCGGTGGATGCGCAGGATGACACCTGGGTCGATCTGGGCCTTGGCATCTCGACCACGTTGTCCAAGTCGGGCACGTCCGAAACCACGCTGGGCGCGGAATACAAGGGCGCGTTCTTTGGTGACGGTTTCGAAAGCCACGCCGTGCGGCTGTCGCTGAACGTCAGCTTCTGATCTGAAAATGACCCGGTCGGGGCGAGAGCCTCGACCGGGTCGATCCCGCCTCGAACTTGACGCGGGTCTCTCTTGTTTTCAGGCGATCTCGCGCTTGAGGATCTTGCCGTTCGCGTTGCGCGGCAGTGGTCTGTCTGTCACCGTATAGGTCTCCGGGCATTGGTAATCCGCAAGCCGGGTCGCGCAATGCTGACGCAACTCCTCTTCCGTCGCCCCCTCAGCCGTGACCGTGACAACGGCATGCACACGCTCGCCCAGCATCGGACAGGGCTTTGCGACAACCGCCGCCTCGAGCACGCCGGGACAGGCGCTCAACACGCTTTCCACCTGCGCGCTATAGATCTTGTGGCCGCCCCGGTTGATCATGTCCTTCTTGCGGTCAAGAACATGCACATAGCCTTCGGCATCAATGCTGCCGATATCGCCGGACTTCCAGAACCCGGCGACGAATTCGCGGGTATCCGCCTCGGGGTTGCGCCAATAGCCCGGCACCACGTTTGCGCCCCGGATCCACAGCTCGCCCACCTCGCCGGGCGGCACCTCGCGGCCCGCATCGTCCATGACCACGATCTCGACCCCCGGCGCGGGCAGCCCCACCGACAGGCGCCGCGCGGCGGTCTGATCGGAAGGCATCATGGTGGCTGGCGATGTCACCTCGGTCGCGCCATAGACATTCATCAGCCCCAGCCCCGGCAGGGCGTCGGCCAGACGTTCGATCGTCGCCGCAGGCATGGGCGCGCCGCCATAGCCCCCGATCCGCCAGCGTGACAGATCGTAATCCGACAGGTCGGCCTGATGCAGGCACAGGTTATACATGGCCGGCACCATGACCGAAAAGGTCATCCCCTCCTGCGCCGCAAGCTCAAGAAAACGCGGGGCTTTGAAGGCGCGCAGGGCGATCATCGTGCCCGCCGCGCGCACCATTGTGTGGATGCAGGCGACAAGGCCGGTGACATGGTTCATCGGCACGGTGACGATGGTGCTGTCCTGCGGCCCCAGCCCCATCACGGTCACGAAACTGCTGGCCGAATGGATGATGCCAAGTCCGGTCAGCATCGCCCCCTTGGGCACGCCCGTGGTCCCCGAAGTGTAAAGGATCGTCGCCACGTCCTCCTCACCGGCAGGGGAAGGGTCCAGATGCGGAGGGGCGTCACGCAGTGTCTCATAGTCTTCGAAGCCCACAGCACCGCCAATGGCAAAGCGCGCGCGCAGATGCGGGGTGTCCGCTTGCGGCGGCACGATCCCGGCCAGCTCGGCCTCGGTCACCAGAAGGCAGGTCTCCGACTGCGTCAGGGCGTGGCGGATGCCGGGCATCTGCTCGCGGACGCTCAGCGGCACGAAGACCGCCCCAAGCCGCGCCACGGCGAAACACAGGATCACGAAGGGCGCGCCATTGCCAAGGATCACGGCGACACGGTCACCCGGCCCCACCCCACGCGCCGCCAGACCACCGGCCACCCGTCCCACCTCGGCCTCCAGCGCGGCATAGCTCAGCCGCGTCTGCCCATCGACAAGCGCCACGGTGCCGGACTGCCGCGCCACCGCCTCGGCCAGCATGGCATCAAGGTTCTGCGGACGATCCGGATAGCAGGCCACGACCCGTTGACCGAAGTGGAGTTCCTTGCGAAGCGGCGGCGTGAAGCTCATGATCCCGTGGTCTTTCCCTGTGGTGATGCGCGGATCAATCCGCGCGGTGCGGCGGCACGAAATGCGCCAGATTGCGGCCCAGCGATGCTTTGGCGTGTTTCAGCTCCTCGCGGGCGATGACCTTGAGGTGCACCTCATCCGGCCCGTCCAGAAAACGCATCGCGCGCCCCCATGTCCAGAGGTAACTGAGCGGTGTATCCGGCGTGATCCCGGCGGCACCAAAGACCTGAATGGCGCGATCGACCACCTGGGTCTGCAAGCGCGCCGCCATGACCTTGATCGCCGAGACATCCACGCGCGCCGCCCGCGCCCCGTCGCGGTCCATCTTCCACGCGGTTTGCAGCATCAACAGGCGTGCGGCGTCGATCTCGATCCGTGACTGGGCGATCCAGTCCTGGATATTCGCGTTGTCGGCCAGCGCCTTGCCGAAGGTGCGCCGTTCGAGCGCGCGTTCGCACATCAGTTCCAGCGCCAGTTCGCACTGGCCGATGGTGCGCATGCAGTGATGGATGCGTCCCGGCCCCAGCCGCGCCTGCGCCAGCATGAAGCCGTCACCCTCCTGCCCCAGCATCGCGTCCAGCGGCACGCGCACGTCGCGCATCACGATCTCGCAATGCCCTTCGGGCGCGTGGTGGTGCATGATCGGCACATCGCGCACGACCTGAAATCCGGGCGAGTCCATCGGCACCAGAATGAAGGAATGTTTGCGATGCCGATCCGCCTCGGGCGACGGGTCCGAAACGCCGAAGACGATGCAGAGCTTTGCATTGGGATGTTTGGCCCCGGTGGAAAACCATTTGCGCCCGTTGATGACATATTCATCCCCCTCGCGCCGGATCGTGGTGGCAAGGTTCGTCAGGTCCGACGAGGCCGCATCCGGTTCGGTCAGCCCCACGACCGAGCGGATCTCACCGCGCAGCAGCGGGTCGAGCCAGCGCTCTTTCTGTGCGGGCGTGCCGAACTGCATCAGGATTTCCATATTGCCTGTATCGGGCGCGTTGCAGTTGAAGACTTCGGGGCTCCACGGCACGCGGCCCATCGCCTCGGCCAGCGGCGCGTATTCCAGATTGGTCAACCGGGTGCCGGGGTGATGATCCTCAAGCTCGGGCGAGAACATGTTCCACAACCCGGCCTCATAGGCTTTGGCCTTCAACGGCTCGATCACCTCTGTCGGATAGGCGCCGGTATGGGCGATCTCGTGAAAGCGGCGGTTCGCGGGCAGAACGTGATCCTCCATGAACGCTTGAAGTCGGGCAAGCAGGTCAATGGTCTTCTTTGAATATTCGAAATCCATCATTCGCTCCTTCGGCGCTGTTCGGGTGTATCGGCGGACAAGAGCCCCTCGGCCAGACGCGCGAAATCCGGGGCCAGCGCCCCGACTGCGCAGGCGTCCGGGCTGGTGGCCTGACCGGCAAGGGCGCGGGCGGTGATCCCTTCAAGGATGACCGCCATGCGGAACATCGCAAAGGCGCGATGCCATGACGACAAAGGTGCCGCACAGCCGCCCGCGGCAACATAGGCGTCGAGAAAGGCGCTGCGCTCAGGCAGGCCAAGCCCGGCCATATCCAGCCCCGCAAGGCCGCCCATCTGCGCGGGCGTCAAATCATAGAACATCGCCCAATGCGCCAGATCGGCCAGTGGATCGCCCAGAGTGGACAATTCCCAGTCCAGCACACTCACGATACGCGCGGGCTGCCCGCCATGCATGAGGTTTCCGATCCGGTAATCGCCATGCACGATCGTCGTGGGGTTCTCTGGCGGAATGTTGGTGGCGAAATACGCCGACAACTCATCGATCAGCGCATCACGGCGCGCCTCAAGCGTGGCCCATTGCCCGCACCAACGCCGCACCTGACGGGCGTAATAGGCCGTATCACGTCCGAAATCGCCAAGGCCCAACCCCCGCCAGTCAAGCCGATGCAGACGGGCCAGCACACGGGCCGCATCCAGATGCACGGCGCGGCGGTCCTGTGGCGAGAGTTCGGGAAGATCGCTTAAGTCCGAGACTTGCCCCGTCACCCGCTCCATCAGGTAGAAGGGCGTGCCGATCACCTCGGGGTCGGCGACCATTTGCACGACGCGCGGCACCGGAATATCGGTGCCCTGCAGCGCGGACAGGATGCGAAACTCGCGCTCCACCGCATGGGCACTGTCCAGCGTTGCCCCGGCGGGTTTCTTCCGCAGAACCAGAGCCTGCTCTTTGCAAGTGACGAACCATGTCGGGTTCGACTGGCCACCGTTCACGGCCTCAAGATGCACCGGACCGCCGAGGAAACGTTCAAGACGTTGCGGGTCGAAATCCGGCGCGATGGTCATGCGGAACCCTCCACGTGACGTGTCGGTGACCGGGGGATAACACAAGCTGTCGGCACGGGCCTGTCGCCCCTTCTGCATTTAGTGTCCGACAATAAGGCATAAGCAGCCAAACTGTGCCGGTCAATCCAGTTTGATCGTTCCAGACGTGAGCCGGGCGCTGCCCTTCGTGCTGCAAAACTTCCGGTCTCAGGGGGCTATGCGACTAAATCACCAATGATTTTAATGGATAGCGTGATGTATCGGGGAACGGAGACATGCGTCGAACATATCGCGCAGGCTGACAGGGCCACATGTTTGCGCGCCGCGTCACCCGCACAGAACGCGGTTGACAGAAAGATGGAATCGCGACCATCCTGCATTTGTGTCAGACGTTAGGGGCCGGACATGACTGTGTGCCTTGCTATCAACCTGAAGCCCGGCATGTGCTGCCCGGCGCATCGTTGCGACGGTGCGGCAAGATGAGTTTGACCGCCAAGCCGATCCAGCATAGCTACGCCTATCAGCAGATCGCCGAAGAAATTCAGGCCCAGATCCTGCGCGGGGACCTCAAGCCCGGTGACCAGCTTCCCGGCGAGGCCGAGCTTGGTGCCTTGTTCGGCGTGACGCGCTCGACCGTGCGCGAAGGGCTGCGGCAACTGGAAAGCGACGGCCTGGTCCACCGCCCATCGCCGCGCCGGTTGGAAGTGACCGTGCCGCAGGCCGACCAGCTGACCACCCGCGCGGGACGCGCCATGGCATTGATGAAGGTCACGTTCCGCGAGCTGTGGGAGGTCACCGTGGTCACCGAGCCGCTGGCCGCGCGCCTTGCCGCGCAGCACGCCACGGCGGACGAGATCGAGATGCTGCAGCACCTGCATGCGGAGCTTGTCGCCGCCGAGGGGCAGATGGCGCGGACCATCGAACTGGATGAGCAGTTTCACACCCGGATCGCGGACATGGGAAAGAACCGGGTGCTGGGCCTTGCACGCGAGCCGATCGCCCTTTTGCTGTTCCGGGGCTTTGCCAAGATCGCGCCATTCGCGCCGAAATTCTACAAGCGCCAGATCGAGGCGCATTCGAACATCATCGCCGCCCTGCGGGACCGTGACGCCGAGCGGGCCGAGAAATGGGCACGCATGCATATCGAGGATTTCTGGCGCGGTGCCCAGATCGCGGGGCTGGAGGATGCCATCGCGCTCAGCCCCCGGGCCGTCACATGAGCCAGACCGACATCAGGAAGGATGCCAAGCCGACCATGCGGGGCCAGACGATCACGACGGATATCGACAACGGTATCATGACCCTGACGCTGGACCGCCCTGCCCGGCTCAATGCGTTCACGCGGGTCATGCTGGACGAGATGCTGGCAGCCCTCGATGTGGCCGATGCCGATGACGCCGTGCGGGTCGTCATCGTGACGGGGGCCGGGCGCGGCTTCTGCGCGGGGGTCGATCTGGATGACCCGGATGCCTTTACCGCCGCCAAAGTCGATCCGCTGGCCGAGGATCCCGCGGTCTGGGCCGATCCGCGCAACCGCGACATGGGCGGCCTTCTGGCCCTGCGCCTGTTCAACTGCCTCAAGCCGGTGATCGCTGCGGTGAATGGCCCTGCCGTGGGCATCGGCATGACCATGCAACTGCCCATGGATATCCGCATCGCGTCCGAGAGTGCGAAATTCGGCTTTGTCTTCGCGCGGCGCGGGATCGTGCCCGAAGCGGCCTCGGCCTGGTTCCTGCCCCGGATCGTCGGCATGTCGCGCGCGCTGGAATGGTGCTATTCCGGTCGGGTCTTTGGCGCGCAGGAGGCGCTGGAGGGTGGTTTGATCCGCTCGGTCCATGCGCCGGATGACCTGATGGACGCGGCCCGCGCCATCGCGCGCGAGATTGCAGACAACACCGCGCCTGTGTCCATCGCCCTCACCCGCCAGATGATGTGGCGCATGGCAGGTGCCGACCATCCGATGCTGGCCCACCAGATCGACAGCCGGGGTATCGCGGCGCGCAGTTCCTCGGCGGATGCCGCCGAAGGCGTCGCCAGTTTTCTGGAAAAGCGCCCGCCCGCCTTTCCCGACAGGGTGTCCAGCCAGATGCCCGGCTTTTTCCCCTGGTGGGAGGAACCGGACTGGTCCGCCCCCTTGCACAAGGAGACAGCCCCGTGACCGACAGTATCCTGATCGAACGCGATGGCGCTGTTGTCACGTTGCGCCTGAACGCGCCCGCCGCGATGAACGCGATGACCCCGCAGATGGCGCAGGACCTGCGCCATGCGCTTGAGGCAGAATCCGCGACCGCGCGTGCCATTGTTCTGGCGGGCAGCGAACGGGCCTTTTCCGCCGGGGCCAATCTGAACGCGGCCATGCCCGCCGATCCGTCGGGCTTCGACGTGGGTCTGACCCTCGAGCAGGACTACAACCCCCTGATGCGCACCATGCGCGACTTGCCGGTGCCGTTGATTTCGGCCGTGCGCGGCGCGGCGGCGGGTGTGGGCGCGTCCATCGCCTTGGCCTGCGATATCATCGTGGCGGGAAAAAGCGCCTATTTCCTCGAAGCCTTCGCCCGTATCGGCCTGATCCCGGACGGCGGCGCCACCTGGCTTCTGACCCGTGCGGTCGGCCGTGTGCGGGCGATGGAGATGATGCTGCTTGCCGAAAAGATACCGGCGCCGCAGGCATTCGACTGGGGCCTTGTCACCCGGCTGACCGAGGATGACGCGGTCGAGGAGAGCGCGCTGGCGATTGCCCGCAAACTCGCGGCCGGGCCGAGGCACAGCCACGCGCTGATCCGCAAGGCCGCGTGGCAGGCGGCTGACAATGATTTTGCCACGTCGCTGGAGACCGAGCGCCAGTTGCAAAAGCAGGCAGGCGAAAGCCCGGACTTTGCGGAAGGCCTTGCCGCGTTCCGCGAGAAGCGCCCCGCAGATTTTCAATGATGTTCCGTCATGGGGAGTGACGACCGGACATCCGATCAGACACAGGCAAACTGGCCTGCGTGACGTAAAGGAGACGAAAACCCACGGACTCGATGTGGGTTCAACTGCAAAGACCATGTTTCAACGGGAGGAGAAAAACATGAAATCAACATTCAAGACTCTCTGCGCAGGGGTATCCATCCTTGCCATGACCGGCGCGGCCCATGCCGCCGATCTGAGCTTTGCGGGCGGATGGCCGCCGAATTCGGCCCCTACCGCCACGCTTGAAAACTATGCCAAGGCGGTCGAGGACCTCAGCGGCGGCGAGATCACGGTGCGCGTGTTCCCGCTCTCGCTGTTGAGCTTTGCGGAAGCGAACGCGGGCGTGCGCGACGGTATCGCGGATCTGACGTCGAACCTGATGGCCTATTTCCCGTCCGAATTCCCGAATTTCAACATGCTCGCCGAGTTCTCGGAACTGGTGGAGCTTGAGGAATTCGCAGGCGAGCTCAGCTCGACGGCCTTTGCCGGGGCGAATATGGAATATGTCATGCAAAGCTGCCCGGCCTGCCTTGGAGAGGTCGACGCCCAGAACCAGGTCTATCTGGGTGCGGCCTCGACCACATCCTATGTGCTGCAATGCGTGGTTCCGCTGACCTCCGTGGCCGATCTTCAGGGCAAGCGTATTCGTGCCGCCGGGGCCTATTGGGCGCGCTGGGCCGAAAGCGTCGGTGCGGTCCCGGTGTCGATGTCGGTGAACGAAACCCTTGAGGGGCTCAACCAGGGCGTTGTCGATTGCACCGCCAGCAACACCGCCGACTTCGTCAACTTCGGCTTCATCGACGTGGTCAAATACGTCTATCTCGGCCTGCCGGGTGCACAGTTCAACGCGCCGTTCACCATGAACAAGGACAGCTGGAATGGCCTGTCCGACGAAGGCAAGACGGCCATGCTGCGCGCCCATGCCAAGCTGGCGGCCGACATGACCTGGGTCTACATCGAAGAAGCCCGCGCCGGACGCGAGCGTGCGCCGGGCCTTGGGATCGAATATGGCGACGCGCCGCAGGACATGATCGACATGAACCGTGCCTTCATCTCGAATGACAAGGAAGATGTGGCGCGCATCTATGCGGAACGGTTCAACATCACCACCGGGGCCGAAGCGGCTGACGCACTGAATACGCTTCTGGCCAAGTGGACGGACCTGACCAAGGATATCTCGAGCAGCGATGCGCTGGCCGAGCTCTACTGGACCGAAATCTTCTCGAAAGTCGACGTCGCCAGCTACGGCAAGTAAGCCGGGTTGGCCCATGACACACAAGCCGGGCGCTGCGCGACAGGGTGGCGCCCGGCCTTCATGACCGAGGGAGGCTTTTCATGTTCGCAATCGGCAGGTTCCTATCGTTTCTGGCGAAATCATCGTCCCTGATCGGGGCGATCTGCGTTGTCCTGATGATGCTGCATGTCACCGCAGATGTGGCCGGGCGCTATCTGTTCAACGCCCCTGTCCCCGGCACCATCGTGGTGGTGGCGAATTACTACATGGTGATCCTCGTCTTCATCGCGCTTGGCGTCGCCGAAGAGAAACGCGCCCATATCTCGGTAGAGCTTTTCACCGATCTCATGCCCCAGCGGGCGCAGAACGGGTTCTCGGTCTTCGCCAGCCTTCTGACGGTGGCCGTGGTCGTGGTTCTGATGATCGGCGGCTGGACCGAGGCGGTCAAGAAGACCAATACCGGCACCACGATGGAACAGGGCTCCAGCATGATCGAGGTCTGGCAGAGCTACTGGATGGTTCCGCTCGGTGCGGCGCTGATGGCGCTGATCGCGCTCTACAGGGTCGTGGCCACCCTCACCGGCTGGCGCAACGGCCTGAATGAAACCGACACAGATGCGAAATTCATAAATGAGTGATGTTGAAATAGGCCTGACCGGCCTTGCCGTGCTGATCGCCCTGATTGCCGTGCGCGTGCCCATCGGTATAGCGCTGATCGGCGTATCCTTCTCGGGGCTTTACGTCCTGATGGGGCCAAGGGTCGCTTGGGGCGCGATCAGCATCGTGCCCTATCAATTCACCTCGAGCTGGATCCTCAGTTCGATCCCGATGTTCCTGTTTCTGGGCTTCATCAGCTATCACACGCAGCTGACACGCGGGATGTTCAATGCGGCGCGGATCTGGCTGGCCGGGGTGCCCGGCGGGCTGGCGATTGCGTCGATCTTCGGCTCGGCCGGGTTCGCGGCGGTCTCCGGCTCCTCCATCGCCTGTTCCGCGGCGATGGGGCGGATCGCGATCCCCGAGATGATGAAGCACAAGTATCACCCGGAACTCGCCACGGGCACGGTCGCGGTGGCAGGCACCATCGGCGCGTTGATCCCGCCGTCCATCATCCTGATCCTTTACGGCGTGATCGCGCAGGTCTCGATCTCGCAGCTTTTTCTCGGCGGGATCGTCGCCGGCCTGCTGACCGCCGTGGGATACACCATCGTGGTGCTGATCCGGGTCTGGTTGAACCCTGCCCTCGCCCCGGAACGCGACGCGAGCGTGACGCTGCGCGAGAAGCTGCTGGCGCTGCGGGAAACATGGCCGATCCTTCTGATCATGCTGGGCATTTTCGGCGGACTGTTCGGCGGGATCTTCACCCCGACCGAAGCCGGGGCCGTCGGCGCGTTTCTGGCCTGTCTGGTGGCTTTCGCCACCCGCCAGATGACCCTGCAACGGTTCCTGCAAGCGGCGCGCGAAACGCTGATGACCACGGCGGCGCTGTTGATCATCGCCATCGGCGCCAGCCTTCTCACCCGGTTCCTCGCCCTGTCCGGCGCGGGGGATTTCCTGTCCAACAGCATCCTCTCGATCGCCTCCAGTCCTGTGCTGCTGCTGATCGGGATCATCTGCGTCTATCTGTTGATGGGCATGTTCCTCGAGCCGATCGGCGCGATGATGCTGACGCTGCCGATCATCCTGCCGGTGGTCGACGCCTCGGGCTGGAGCCTGCTGTGGTTCGGCATCGTGCTGACCAAGCTGCTGGAAATCGGCATGATCACACCGCCCATCGGCATGAATGTCTTCGTGATCAAAAGCGTGGTCGGGGATCTGGTCAAGACATCGGCTATCTTCCGTGGCGTGATCTGGTTCATCGTCATGGATCTGATCCTCGTGGCGATCCTGTGTGCCTTTCCCGCGCTTGTTCTCACGCTTCCACAGATGTTCGGTTAGAGTGAAACAACCCGCCCGCAGGCGGAACAACACCCAACAGATACGAGGGATCTGATGCAAACCGACCAACACATCAGACGCGCACGCAGCCAGCAGCTTGGGGATCTCCTGCGCCGGTCCGCAGCGCGTTCTCCGCACAAGACCGCACTGGTTTTCCGCGATCACAGCGACAGTTTCGCGGCACTCGACGCGGCCGTGAACCGCGCGGCCCATGCGCTTGAGGCGCGCGGGATCGTCAAGGGCGACCGGGTGGCGCTCTTTACCCACAACAACCGCACATTCGTGGTGCTGCGCTTTGCACTGGCGCGGCTGGGCGCCGTGACCACGCCGGTCAATTTCATGCTCAACGCCGCCGATGTGGCCTATATCCTGACGCATTCCGGCGCGCGGATGCTGGTGGCCGAAGATGCGCTCTGCCCTGTCGCCGATGCCGCCATGGACGAGATGGGCGTGGATCTTCCCAAATTCGCCATCCCCCATACCGGCGCGCCCGTTCCCGCAGGATGGGAGCCGGTCGCGAGCCTGCTGGATCATCCCGACACATCCGAGGTCTGGCGCGATGTCGACGCGGACGATCCGATCCAGATGATGTATACCAGCGGCACCGAGTCCCGCCCGAAAGGGGCGCTGCTCACCTCCGGCGCGCTCTATGCGCAATATGTCAGCTGCATCGTGGATGGCGAGATGACGGCGGATGCGGTCTCGCTGCACTGCCTGCCGCTTTTCCATTGCGCGCAGCTGGATTGCTTCCTCAGCCCCGATCTCTACCTTGGCGCCACCTCGATCCTGCATGACAAGGCCGATCCGGCCGAGATGCTGGCCGCGGTCGAGGCGCACGGGGTGACCAAGCTCTTCTGTCCGCCCACCATATGGATCGCGCTGCTGCGCCATCCCGATTTCGACAAGCGCGACCTGAGCAGCTTGAACGCGGGCTATTACGGTGCCTCCATCATGCCGACGGCGGTGATCGAGGAACTGTCAAGCCGCCTGCCCGACATGCGGCTCTTCAACTTCTATGGCCAGACCGAAATGGCGCCGCTGGCCACCATCCTCAGGCCGCAGGATCAACTGCGCAAACTCGGGTCGGCCGGCCAGCCCGCGTTGAACGTGGAAACCCGTGTCGTGGATGACGAGGACCGCCCCGTTCCCGTGGGCGAAGTGGGCGAGATCGTGCACCGCAGCCCGCATCTGATCAGCGCCTATTACAACGACCCCGCCAAGACCGCCGAGGCCTTCCGGAACGGTTGGTTCCACAGCGGCGATCTGGGCCGGTTCGACGAGGACGGCTATCTCTATGTCGTGGATCGCAAGAAGGACATGATCAAAACCGGCGGCGAGAATGTCGCCAGCCGCGAGGTCGAGGAAGCGATCTTCCGCCACCCAGACGTGGCCGAAGTCGCGGTCTTCGGGGTGCCCCATCCGAAATGGATCGAAGGTGTGGTGGCCGTTGTCGTGCCGAAGTCCGGCAAGGACCTCGGCGCCGAAGCGGTCATGACCTATTGTCGCGACACGCTGGCCCATTTCAAGGCACCCAAACACGTCGTCATCGCAGATCAACTGCCCAAGAACGCCAGCGGCAAGATCCTCAAACGTGACCTGCGGCTGGAGTACAACGCGGTCTTTGTCGCCGGCTGAACCTTTCCCAAGGTGACATCACAGGGTCCGGCGCCGTGTGCCGGACCCTGATTGTGGTCGATTTCGCGACAGAGTGTTTTCCAGAAGTCACCGAAAACCCGCCTCATTTTTACCTTAGTAGATCGGTAATTTTCTGAATGCACCGAAGCTCAGGAGTATTCCGATGTACCTGTCAGTCGTCGTCCCCTGCATGAATGAAGAAGACGGTATCGTCGATCTGGTCAAGCGCCTCTCCAAGGCGATCGACCCGTGGAAACATCAGGCCGAGATCGTTCTGGTCGATGACGGCTCGACGGACGGCACATGGAAAGCCATTCAGGCGGCGCGGGCGACCTGCCCGCAGCTTGTGGGCATTCGGCTTTCGGCGAACCGTGGCCATCAGGTGGCGCTGACCGCCGGGCTTGAAGCCGCGCGCGGCGAACGGATTATGATGCTGGACGCCGATCTTCAGGACCCGCCCGAGCTTCTGGCCGACATGATGTTCATGATGGATCGCGGCTTTGACGTGGTCTATGGGCGGCGCGCCGAACGCAAGGGCGAAACCCTGTTCAAACGCGCCACGGCCTATGCCTTCTACCGCGTCCTGAACGCGATGTCCGACACACAGATCCCACAGGATACCGGCGATTTCCGTCTGGTGAACCGCAAGACACTGGATGCGGTGCTGGCGATGCCCGAAAAGTCGCGCTTCATCCGCGGCATGTTCGCATGGGCCGGTTTCCGTCAGGTCGGGATCGAATACATCCGCGAACCGCGCCAGACCGGCGAGACGAAATATCCGCTGAAAAAGATGATCCGCTTCTCGATCGACGCGATGACGGCCTTCTCGACCAAGCCGCTGCGTCTGGCGACACGGCTGGCCTTCATCAGCCTTGCCATTGCCGGGCTGATGGCAGTGCATGTGTTCCAGTCGCTGATCCTCTATCAGACAGTCGCAGGCTGGGCCTCGGTCGTGCTGGCGATCAGCTTCTTCTCGGGGGTTCAACTCCTGACCCTGGGCATCCTGGGTGAATATGTCGGCCGCCTTTACATCGAGGCCAAGGACCGCCCGCTCTACTTCGTCAGCGAGGATACGCGCGAGGCGGCCCCGACGGCCGTGAGAAAGCTGGCCTGATGCAACTGGTGCGCTTCGCTCTGGTCGGCGGGCTGGTCGCGCTTGCCTATGTGGCGGGCTACCTGCTGCTGCTGGCGCTGTCGGTGCCGCAGGTGCTGGCCAATGTCGCGGCCTTTCTCGGCGCGGTCGGATTGCAATACATCGGTCAGGCGGGGTTCACATTCCGCAAAAAGATCGCGGACCGCGCGCAGGCGCTGCGCTTCGTCGTCATGATCGCGCTGGGTCTGGTGACCGCTACAGCGATCACCGGCTGGGCGGCCCCCGCGCTGTCCCTGTCGGATTGGGCCGCGGCCCTTGCCGTGGCCTGTGTCCTGCCGGTGCAGAATTACGTCTTCATGACCCTCTGGGTCTTTTCAAAAACACAAAAAACGATGGGGCAGCCCTGTGACACATATCTATAACGACAGCTTCTTCGATTACATCAACCAAAGCGCGCAGCAGTCCGCACGCGCGTTGATCGCACAGCTTTACCCGGCCCTGCGCCCTGAAAGCGTGATCGACCTGGGCTGCGGGCGCGGTGTCTGGCTGGCCGAATGGCAGAGCGCCGGCGCGCGGTCCGTTCTGGGTGTCGATGGGGATTATGTGGATCAGGATCAACTGGTCGTGCCGCAGGACGCGTTCCTCGCCGCCGACCTGACCCGCCCCTTGCAGCCGGGCCGCCGGTTCGATCTGGCACAAAGCCTCGAAGTGGGCGAGCATCTGCCGCAATCGGCTGCCGCAACCTTGGTGGACAGCCTGACCGCCGCATCGGACCGGGTCCTGTTCTCGGCCGCCGTGCGTGGTCAGGGCGGAGAGTTCCATATCAACGAACAGCCGCTCTCCTTCTGGGAGGATCTGTTCAAGGCGCGCGGCTATCGCGCCTATGACTGCCTGCGCCCCTATCTCAAGGACGACCGCTCGGTCGCGCCATGGTATCGCTACAACGCG
Organism: uncultured Alphaproteobacteria bacterium; assembly: GCA_963715835.1. GTDB lineage: Bacteria > Pseudomonadota > Alphaproteobacteria > Rhodobacterales > Rhodobacteraceae > Seohaeicola. The sequence continues at coordinate 634,625 of CAVQSH010000002.1, forward strand.
ATCCTCTATGTCAACGACGCAGGCCGCGCCGGTCTGCCCGAGCAGGTCCTGCGTCACGCGGTCCCCGAGGGCAGCAAGGTGGCTGACGGTGGTGATCTGGCATGGCGGCTGCGCCGCACGATCGTGTCCCGCCTGCCCCGTCCTGCAGTGACCCAGATCGCCAAATCGCGGGCGCTGGTGCTGGCCACACTGGCGCGGATGCGCCGGTCGCAGGGGTCCGTTTCCGCATGACCGACGCCGCCATGGACAGCGCGATCAGCAGATCGCCCGCGCTGACGCGCGCGCAGACCGGTTTGCGTCTGGCACCGACCCTGTGGATCACGCTGGCCGCCATCTTCGCGATGTCGCTGCCCAACCTGCTTGATCCGATGATCCGGCATGACGACTTTCCGGCGCTGCTGGCCGATGGTGACCTCTTCTGGAACAAGACCCTGCATGAGGGGCGCTGGATCAACTATTGGTGGCACCTGCGCGGTGTGGTGACGCCGTCCTGGCTGAACTTCGCGGTTTATCAGCTGTTCTGGGCCGTCTTTGCCGCAGCGACCGCAACGGTCGTGACGCGCAACAAGGGTGCCGCTTTCTTCACGGTGGTGCTGGCCCTTGTCATTCTGGTGTCGCCATCGGCGATGATCATCTCGTTGTGGTTCAACACGCTGATCCCCGGTCTGGCGCTTGTCGCACTCTTCGCGGTGATGGCCTGCCGCCTCTCGGATCGCGCGGTTCTGGCCTGGTTGCCGGTTTTCGTGATCCTGACCTTCATGGCCTATACCACCTACCCGCTTCTGCTGCTGGCGGTTTGCCTGTTCCGGCAGGACCAGCGCAGCCTTTTCAGGCTGATCGGTATCCTGGCCCTCTTCACTGTCAGCTTTCTGGCGGCGGTGCTGGTGACCTATACGCTGAACTGGCAGGTCCACGGCGTCTTCGGCGTGCCGCTGGATGACTGGCGCGAGGCGACACCGGCCGCCGATATCGCCGGGATGCTGGCGAACCTGCCGAAGCTGTGGTCCGTGCTGTCCGGCTTCGCCGTCAGAACCAGCTTCAACTACGAACCAGCCGTCGTATTCCATCTGGCCCTGTTTGCGGGCGCGACCCTTGTGTTGCTCCGCCGCGCGCCGCTGGAAGCACTCTACCTGCACGCAGGTCTTGTGACCGGGCTGGCGCTGGTCACGGCGCAGGTCCTGAAACTGGGCGTGACCGTGCCGCCGCGCGCGTTCATGTTCGCATGGGTGTTCTATGCGATTGCCGTGGTCCGCGCGGCGCAGATCCTCAGTCAGGGAACAGCGCTGTCGGGCCGCATGGCCCGCAACGCCGTGGTGTTGATCGCGGCCAGCTATCTGGTGCAGGGTCATATCCTGTCGGGCCTTTTCCGCCCCTGGCAGGCCGAAACGCGCGCTCTGGCCGAGACCCTGTCGACGCTTCCCGATCCGATCCTCATCTTAGGGCAGCCGTCGCAGATCCCCTCCGGCAAGGAGGCAGGTATCCAGTCCGACAAGGCGGTGCCCTTCCGCCTGCGCCAGATGATCGGACGCAACGCAACCCTGTGCGGCGCGGGTGACCCGCCCTGTGTGCTGCCCGAGCCGACATCGGCCAGCCGTACGATCAAGACCGAAAGCGGCGTCACGATCCGGGTGGAGCCCACGGGCACTGTCGTCGATTTCACCGCCGCCCAATCCACGGAGTGACCGTCGGGTCGATGAGCGGCAACATTCCTTGTGCCCTCTGAAGCAGCTATGCGGCCCCGGCAAAAGCCGGGGCCTTTTTCGTCTCATCGCGCAGCGCGGATCCCTGTTCCGCGCGGCAACGCGCTCTGGACGGAACGAGTGGCGACCGCTCTCGCGGCACATGTCATCATCTTGTAAATATATTTGACAACCATAAACCTATCTGGTGTAGTCGACTGGTTGGATCCGGCTGGGAGGACGAGCGGGACCAACGGCAAGGCCCAGATGCGATACAAGAAACGCGCGGGCCAACCGATACGCTGAGAGGGAGGAACCGATGCGTAGAATTCTCATGACAGGCATTGTCGCCATGGCAGCCGTCACCGGGCAGGCACATGCCCAGCAGATCAAGATCATGACCGGTCCGCAGGGTGGCTCCTGGTATCCGTTGGGGGGCGCGATCCAGTCGATGCTCTCGGCCGAAGGGATCGGTGTCCAGGTGCTTCCGGGCGGCGGCGTCGCCAATGCGCAGGGTGTCCAGGGCGGTCAGACCGACCTCGCCTTCGGAAACTCGATTTCCGTCGTTGACGCACTCGAGGGCCGCGCGCCGTTCGAGGGCAAGGCGGACAACATCTGCCTGATGGCCACGCTCTATCCGCAGTATTTCCAGATGGTTGCGCCTGCCGACAGCGGCATCGCCTCGGTCGAGGACCTCAAGGGCAAGCGCATCACGACACAGCCGGTCGGCAACACCGCCGAGCAGGTCATGCGCGCCATCCTGCAGACCGCAGGCTACAGCTACGAGGACATGCGCAGCGTCGATTATGTCTCCTATTCCGATGGCGTGGGCCTTGTGCAGGACGGCAATGCCGACATGTTCAGCGCAGGCACGACCGCACCGGCATCGGCGATCATGGACCTTGCGAACTCGACCGACATCACCATGATCCCGCTGACCGAGGAGTTCATCGGCAAGATGCGCGCCGAGATCAATCCGGGATACGCCTCGCTGACCATCGCAGCCGGAACCTATCCCGGTCAGGCAGAAGATGTCGTCGTGGTGGGCTACATGACCCAGCTGATCGGACGCTGCGATCTGGACGATGCGGTTGTCACAGCTCTGATGACGAACCTGTGGGAGCAGCGCAACGATCTGGCCACGATCAGCGCCGCGATGCGCGACCTCACGATCGAGAAGATGCGTGACGAAGGCGGCGTGCCGCTTCATGCTGCAGCCAAGGCCTTCTACGACTCCAACCCCGGCTAAGACAGCCTGAGGTTCGGCGGGCCGCCCGGTGCGGCCCGTCTCATTTTCTCTTTTCTGGCGGATGAACGCGATGCTGGCAGTAGCTGTCTGGCTTCGGCGCCTGACCATAGCGGTCGCGGTGTCTATGAGCCTGTTTCACCTTTACGTGGCATGGTTCGGCCCGCCCAACGCCTTTACCCTGCGCGCCACCCATTTCGGTTTCGCGATGGCGCTGGCCTATCTGGCGCTGCCGATGACAGCGGCGCGGCGCGGCAAGGGTCCGGGGTTTCTGGATATCGGCCTGATGATCGCGGCGCTGGCCGCAGCATCCTACCCGCTGGTGAACCAGACCTATTTCAATACGCGCATGGCCTATGTCGGTCCGGTCTCGGTCATGGACCAGATCTTCGCCGTCATGATGCTTGTCACCATCCTCGAGGCGACGCGGCGCGCGATCGGTTTCATCCTGCCGCTGACCGCGTTGATCTTTCTGGCCTATCAGGTGTTCTGGACCCAGGCCGATCTGGTGCGTCTGCTGGAATACCAATACATGACCACCGACGCGCTGTTCGGCGTGCCCGCGCAGGTCTCGGCCACCTATGTGGTGTTGTTCGTGATCTTCGGCGCCATGGCGGAACGCTTCGGCATCGGCAAGCTCTTCATGGATTTCGCCCTGGCCCTAACAGGCCATGCGGCAGGCGGACCAGCCAAGGTGGCGGTGGTGACATCGGGCCTCTTCGGCTCGGTCTCGGGCTCGGCTGTGGCCAATGTGATGACCACCGGCACCTTCTCGATCCCGCTGATGAAGCGGATCGGCTATCGTCCCCAATTCGCGGGCGCGGTCGAAGCCGTGGCCTCGACCGGCGGGCAGATCATGCCGCCGATCATGGGGGCCGCGGCCTTTGTCATGGCCGAATTCATGGGCGTCAGCTATCTGACCGTCGCGGGCTATGCCCTGATGCCGGCCCTGCTCTATTTCCTGGCCGTGTTCCTTGCCGTGCATTTCGAGGCCCGCAAGCGCGGCATGAAGGGCCTGCCCAAGGCCGACCTGCCCCGCGTGGGCAAGGTGCTCAAGGACGAGGGGCATCTCTTCATTCCTCTGGTCGTCATCGTGGGCATGCTGATGTCGGGTTATTCCGCGCCGTTTTCCGCGCTGTCGGGGATCCTGTCCATCGTGCCGGTTGTCCTGATGCGCAAGACGACACGGCATGAGTTCACATTGCCCAAGCTGATGGATGCGCTGGAATCGGGTGCGATCAACTCGGTCGCGGTCGCTCTGGCCTGTGCCACGGCGGGCATCGTGATCGGTGTCATCGCACAGACCGGTCTGGGCCTGACCTTCACAGGGCTGGTCAAGGCGGCGGCAGGCCAGCAACTGATCTTCGCGCTGATCCTGACCATGCTGGCCGGTATCGTGCTGGGCATGGGTATGCCCACGACGCCTGCCTATATCGTGCAGGTCGCCCTTCTGGTGCCTGCGCTGGTGAACATGGGCGTCAGCATCCCGGCTGCGCATATGTTCGTCTTCTACTATGCGATCCTTTCCGCCATCACCCCACCCGTGGCCATCGCGGTCTATGCGGCCTGCGGCATCGCGCAGTCCCCGGTCATGGCTACGTCCATGGTTGCGGTCCGGTTGGGGCTGACGGGGTATATCATCCCCTTCATGTTCGTCTTCGGCCCGTCACTGCTGATGATCGGCACGGTGACCGAGATCGTGCTCACGGCTTTCTCGGCGACGATGGGTGTGACCTTCCTTGCGGCTGGTCTTGCGGGCTTTCTGTTACGGCCCACAGGCTGGATCTCCCGGCTGTTGCTGGTGGCCGCGGCGCTGACGCTGATCAATCCGGGGATCGTCACGGATACGATCGGCCTGTCACTTGGGGTTCTGGCCCTCTTCCTGAACTCGCGAGAGCGGTCCGATGCATGGGACGAGGAAAACAACGAACCAAAGGTATCCCTGTCCGAAACCCTCAAGGTCGAGGCCGCGCAACGCGCCAAGCGCTAGGCTGGCAAACCCAAAGTCCGGAATGACAAAAGCCGGAGGGTCATCCCTCCGGCTTTTTTCGTTCGTTCAGATCAGCGGTGAGACGCCCTCAGCGCCCCTTTTCCTTGCGCCACTTGGCAAAGGCCTCGGCATGTTCCGGCTTGGTGCCGGGATAAAGCCCGATGATCGAGGCACCGGCCTTGACCTGTTCGACCACGAAATCCTCGTAGACCGTCATTTCGGTGGCCTCGGCGGCGACCTCGGCGGCGATATCCTGAGGGATCACGATGACGCAATCCGCATCGCCCACGATGATGTCGCCGGGAAAGACCGGCGCATCCCCGCAACCGATGGGCACATTCAGATCCAGCGCCTCGTGCAGGGTCAGGTTGGTCGGGCTCGACGGGCGCGCGTGATAGGCGGGAATGTCCAGCCCCGCGATCTCATGCGCATCGCGCAGCCCGCCGTCGGTCACCACGCCAGCGGCCCCGCGCATCATCAGACGCGTGACCAGGATATCCCCCGCCGAGGCCGCGCGCGGGTCCTTGCGGCTGTCCATCACCAGAACCGCGCCTGCGGGGCAGGTATCCACGGCGACGCGCTGCGGATGGTCGGCATTGCGGAAGACCGCGATCCCGTTGCGATCCTCGCGCGCGGGGATGTAGCGCAGGGTCACCGCAGGTCCCACCATGTTGTGATCCTTGGGGGCCACCGGATGGACCCCCTGGATCACCTGATTGCGCAGGCCGCGCTTGTAGAGAACTGTCGCCAGCGTGGCGACGGAGACCGTCATCAGCTGGTTTCGCAAGGCTTTGTCCATGAGGGTCATCCTTCCTTGAGGTCTTCAGGCAACAAGGCCAGTGGCATGTTCTGATAGGCGACGGGCCGCAGGAATCGGCGGATCGCCATGGTGCCCACGCTGGTCGCGCCGAAATTCGTGCTGGCCGGATAGGGGCCGCCATGCACCATCGCATCGCAGACCTCGACCCCGGTGGGAAAGCCATTGGCCAGCAAACGCCCCGCCTTGCGTTCAAGGATCGGCATCAGGCGCCGGGCCAGCGACGTGTCGCCCGCATCCATCTGCAGGGTGCAGGTCAACTGCCCCTCCAGATCGCGGGCAATCGCTTCCATCTGGGCGGTATCGCTGACGGTGATCAGGATGCCCAGCGGGCCGAACACCTCGTGATGCAGATCGGGTTGCGCCTGCCACGCGTCGCCGGTCACACGGACCAGCACCGGCAGGGCATTGCGGCCCTCCGCCTCGGCTTGCGTCAGGGTGGCGACACCCGGCACTGACAGGGCGGCCTCACATCCCTTGCGATAGGCGGCGGCGATGCCGTCCGTCAGCATGGTCTGTGCTGCGACAGTGGACAGCGCGTTGCGGGCCGCTTCGGCGAAGCGGTCGGCATCTGGTCCCTCCATCGCGATGGCGACGCCGGGATTGGTGCAGAACTGCCCTGCCCCCATGGTCAGACTGCCGGCCCAGCCCTGTGCAATGGTCTCTGCCCGTGCGGCCATGGCTTCGGGCAGCAGGAACATCGGGTTGATGCTGCCCAGCTCTCCGAAAAAAGGGATCGGCTCGGGGCGCGCGGCGCAAAGGTCGAACAAGGCCCGCCCGCCCCGCAAGCTGCCGGTAAAGCCCACCGCGCGGATCAGGGGATGGGTCACAAGCGCCTGCCCCACCGCATTGCCGCCGCCCTGCAACAGTGAAAACACGCCCGCAGGCATCCCGCAGCGCGTAATGGCGGCATGGATCGCTTCGGCCACGATTTCAGCCGTGCCGGGATGCGCCTGATGGCCGCGCAACACCACCGGACAGCCCGCCGCCAGGGCCGAGGCCGTGTCACCCCCCGCCGTCGAAAAGGCCAGCGGAAAGTTCGACGCACCAAACACCGCCACGGGGCCGAGCGGGCGCTGGATCATGCGAATGTCCGGGCGCGGCAGGGGCTGACGATCCGGCAAGGCGGGGTCGTGGCGGATATCCAGATGATCCGCCTTGAGGATATGGGTCGCAAACAGGCGCAATTGCCCCGTAGTGCGACCGCGCTCGCCTTCGATCCTGGCCTGTGGCAAGCCGCTTTCCTGCGTCGCGATCTCGGTGATCGCGGCCGCGCGGGCCTCGATCTCATCGGCAATGGCATTCAGAAATGCCGCGCGTTCGGCGCGTGTGGTCTCGGCGTAGCTCCAGAACGCATCCTCGGCTGCCTGGCAGGCGCGATCCACCAGATCAGGCGTGGCCTCGCCAAAGGCATGGGCCGGGCCATGCGCAGGGTCCGAGCGGAACGTCACCGCGCTCCCGATCCAGTCGCCAGCGATCAGATGCTTGCCATGTGGGGTGAATGTCATGTCATAAGTCCTTCAGATAAGATCATTTTCGCGCAGGAACCGGTCCAGTTGCGCGGCTTGTTCATCGGTCAGCGGCCAGGCTGAAGGCGGGCGCGTCGGCCCGCAATCCTGCCCCATGGCGACCAGAGCGGCCTTCACGCCGGTCACATTGGTGCCGTTCATTTCGGCCGCGCGGATATCCTCGAATGTTTTCATCCCTGCGATCAGCGTATTGGCGCGGGCATAATCCCCCGCTTCCAGTGCGGCATGAATGGCCATGGACCGTTCCGGCCAGACATTGATTAGACCCGAGGTGAACCCCCGCGCGCCCACGGCATAAAAGGCAGGCGCCCAGATCTCCGCCAGTCCGCCGACCCACACGATGCCGGGGTCGCAGGCCGCTTTCGCCTCGGCCAGTCGCATCGGATTGGGCGTGGCCCATTTGACGCCGCGCACGCCGGGGACGGCGCAGAGCGCTGCGATGGCCGCCGTGCCGATGGTGTCGTTGCGCAGATAAAGCATCATCGGCAACCCGCCCGAGGCGTCATTGACCGCATGCAGGTAATCCACGATCCCGCGCGGCGCCACGAAAGGATCAGGCGGCTGATGCACCATCAACCCCGCCGCTCCCGCATCCGCAGAGACCCGCGCCAAGCGGCAGGCGTCGCGAATCCCGCGCCCGACACCCGCCAGCACCGGGGCACGATCACCGACCATCCCCACGACCGTCGCCGCCATGGCGCAGGCTTCATCGGTGGTCAGGGCATAGAATTCGCCCGTGTTGCCGTTGACCACGGGGATATGCATCCCAGCCCCCAGCGCGCGGTCGATGATGGGCGCCAGCAGGTCCGGCGCAACCTCGCCGTCCGCGTCATAGGGCGTAACGAGGATGCCGGAGATGCCGGTCAGTCCCGCATCCAGGGCCGCTGTCTTGTCGCTCATGTCCCTGCCCTTTTCAGAAAATGTCAGGCTCGCCTGCAGCCGTGCCGAAATCGCGCGTCAGATAGTCGAAATCGCAGCCCGTATCGGCCTGTCCCACATGTTTCGAGAACATGTAGCCCCAGCCCCGCTGATAGCGCGGTGCGGGCGGCGTCCAGGCGGCCCGGCGCGCGTCCATTTCGGCCTCGGGCACCAGCATGTCCAGCCGCCGCGCGGCCAGATCCAGCCGCACGGTATCGCCGGTTTTCAGCAGGGCCAGCGGCCCGCCGACGAACGCCTCGGGCGCCACATGCAGCACGCAGGCGCCATAGGACGTGCCCGACATCCGCGCGTCCGAAATCCGCAGCATGTCGCGATGTCCCTGCTTGATCAGTGCCTTGGGAATGGGCAGCATCCCCCATTCCGGCATACCCGGCCCGCCCAGTGGCCCGGCATTGCGCAGGACCATCACATGATCGGGCGTCACATCAAGGTTCTCGTCATCCACCGCCTTCTTCATCTCGGGGTAGCTGTCAAAGACCAGCGCGGGGCCTTCATGGGTGTAGAACCGCGGATCGCAGGCAGCGGGCTTGATGACCGCACCATCGGGGCAGAGGTTGCCGCGCAGCACCGCCAGCGACCCTTCGGCATAGACCGGGTTCGACAGTGGGCGGATCACGTCATCGTTGTAGACCTGCGCGTTGGCGATATTCTCGCCCACCGTGGTGCCCGCCGCCGTGATGCAGGACAGATCCAGCCGGTCGGCGATCTGCTTCATCATCGCCAGCAGGCCGCCCGCGTAATAGAAATCCTCCATCAGGTAATCGCTGCCCGAGGGGCGGATATTGGCCAGCAGCGGGGTGATGCGCCCCAGCGCGTCCAGATCGTCCAGCGTCAGATCCACACCGGCGCGGCGCGCCATCGCGATCAGATGCACGACGGCATTGGTGGAACACCCCGTCGCCATCGCGACAATCGCGGCATTGCGCACGGCGGCGGGCGTGACGATCCGGTCGGGCGTCAGATCCTCCCAGACCATGTCGACGATCCGCCGCCCCGAGGCGGCAGCCATGCGGCTGTGATTGCTGTCGACCGCCGGGATGGACGAGGCGCCGGGCAGCGTCAGCCCCAGCGAATCCGCGATCGCCGTCATGGTGCTGGCCGTGCCCATCGTCATGCAGACGCCGTGGCTGCGCGCGATCCCGCCCTGCACACCGCGCCATTCCGCATCCGAGATATTGCCCGCGCGGCGCTCGTCCCAGTATTTCCAGGCGTCCGACCCCGACCCCAGCACCCGGCCCGCGTAATTGCCGCGCAGCATCGGCCCCGCCGGCATGTAGATGAAGGGCACACCCGCCGTCAGCGCGCCCATGATCAGCGCAGGCGTGGTCTTGTCGCAGCCGCCCATCAGCACGACACCGTCAAAGGGATGCGAGCGGATCACCTCCTCGGTCTCCATCGCCAGCATGTTGCGATAGATCATCGACGTGGGTTTGGTGAATTGCTCGTCCACCGAGAGCACCGGCATCTCCACCGGGAACCCGCCCGCTTGCAACACGCCGCGCTTCACTTCCTTCGCGCGCTCGGGGAAATGGCCGTGGCAGGAATTGATCTCGGACCATGTGTTCAGCACGCCAATGATCGGCTTGCCCATGAAATCCTCCTCGGCATAGCCAAGCTGCATCATGCGCGAGCGGTGGCCGAAGCTGCGCAGGTCATCGGGCGCGAACCAGCGCGCGGAACGCAGCGTGTCGGAGGTCTTGGTCATCGGGCGATCCTTCGGGACTTGGGTGCTGGGGGAATTGCGGCTATAGCGTTTCAAGGGTTGAGGAAACGGGAGGTTTCATGTCGCGCAATCGTCTGAAAACAGGGCTGGCCGAAAAGCGGTCCATGGCGGGGATATGGCTGTCGCTGGACGCCCCCGCCGCGACCGAGATCGCTGCCGGCAGCGGCGCGGACTGGCTGCTGATCGACATGGAACATTCGGCCACGGGGCTTGATTCCGTCGTGCACCACCTGCGCGCGGCCATGGCGGGCCCGGTCGAACCCGTGGTGCGCGTGCCCAGTGCGGAACCCGTGATGGTCAAGCGCCTGCTGGACCTCGGGGCGCGCAGCCTGATGTTTCCGATGATCGACAGCGCCGAGGATGCGGCGCGTGTGGTCAGCTATACCCGCTATCCGCCGGACGGGATGCGCGGCCTGTCCATGACGACGCGCGCCAACAACTACGGCCGCAACCCGGCTTATCTGCGCGACCATGTCGATGATCTGTGCGTGATCGTGCAGGTCGAGACCCCGCAGGCCGTGGCCGCGATCCCGCAGATCGCCGCCGTGCCGGGGGTGGATGCGATCTTCATCGGCCCGGCGGATCTGTCCGCCGCGATGGGTCATCTGGGCGGCGCGCAACATCCCGAGGCGCAGGCCATGATCGACAAAGCACGCGACATGGCCGCCAAGGCTGGAAAGCCCATCGGCATTCTTGGATTCGGCACCGATCTGGCGCGCGGCTATTTCGCCCGTGGCTTCGATTTCGTGGCCGTGGCAGGCGACAGCTGGTTGCTGGCAAGGCAGTTCGATGCGCTGATTACCGGCATGAAGGACTGAAACGGTCATGCCCGCTGTTCCTGATCCGTAACACGGCGGCGGGCCTGCACCAGATGATAGCTCATCAGCAGCGCGGCCCCTTCGGCATCACGGCTGCGGATCGCCTCGAGGATCTGGCGATGTTCATCCAGTACCGCCTCGATCCGTTCGTCGGTCCCGGCGTTGGTCAGCTTCTGGGCCACGCCGATGGCCTGCAGCATCAACCCGCGCGTGGCATTCAGCATGTCGCAGAAAATCTCGTTTCCGCTGGCCTCGGCCACGGCCATGTGAAAATCGAAATCCGCCTCGCGCACGGGCTGGCGCGCGCGCATGGTCCGCTCCATATGCTCCAGCGCCTCGGCGATACGGGCCAGGTCACGCGGCGTGGCGCGCAGGGCGGCAAAACGGGCCGCCGCCGCTTCCAGAGACAGGCGCGCTTCCATGCAGCGCATCAGCCCCGCCACGTCATCGGCGCGCGCATGTTCGATCAACCCCTGTGGCGGACGGCGGCGCACGAAACTGCCGACCCCGTGCTGGGCCGAGACGATCCCGTCGTCGCGCAGCCGCGCCAGCGCCTCGCGCACCACCGGGCGCGAGACCTCGAACCTCTCGCTGATCTGATGTTCGGATGGCAACTTGTCGCCCTCGGCCAGCTGGCCCGCCGCGATCAGTTCCAGGATACGACCATAGATCTGGTCCGCCAACGTTTCGCGTTTGCGCAGCGAGGCATTCAACAGCAGATCGTCGGCTTTGCCGTTCTGGGTCATCTGTCCTTCCTTATGCGTCGATCGGCTCCGGCCCCGATCACCGGCTGGCGCGGCGGCAAACGCGCCTCGCCTTTCATTGCAAGCCCACCTTGCACAGGAGCCTGTCTGTTGTAAACAATATTGACAACCGCGTTCCCTTCGGGCCAGACAGAAGCAACGCCAGAAAAGGATGACCACTATGACACAGGCTACCCCTTCAACGGCCCGCACGGCGGGCAAGGTTCTGGTGGATCAGCTTCTGGTGCATGGGGCCGACACCGCCTATTGCGTGCCCGGCGAAAGCTATCTCGAAGTGCTGGACGCGCTGCATGACGTGTCGGACCGTTTCACGCTCATCAATGCGCGCCACGAGGCCGGGGCCGCCAATATGGCCGAGGCTTACGGCAAGCTGACAGGACGCCCCGGCATCGCCATGGTCACCCGTGGCCCCGGCGCCTGCCACGCCTGTATCGGTGTGCATATCGCCCAGCAGGACAGCACGCCGATGATCCTGCTGATCGGTCAGGTCGGCCGCGACATGCTGGACCGCGAGGCCTTTCAGGAGGTGGATTACCGCCAGATGTTCGGCGGTCTTGCCAAATGGGTGGCGCAGATCGACAGCCCCGAACGTGTGCCCGAATACATGGCCCGCGCCTTCCGCGTGGCGACATCGGGCCGCCCCGGCCCCGTCGTTCTGGCCCTGCCCGAGGACATGTTGACCACCGAGGTGACCGTGGCGGATGCCCGCCCCTATGCGCCCACTCAGGCGAAGATCACCCCGGATCAGATCGCCAGCCTCACCGACATGCTGGCGCAGGCCGAACGGCCCATGCTGCTGCTGGGCGGGTCCGGCTGGACCGATGCGGCGGCGGATGCGATCCAACGCTTCGCCGAGGCGAACCGCCTGCCGGTGACCACCTCGTTCCGCAGGCAGGACGCGATCGACAACCGCTCGGACAGCTATGTGGGCGAATTCGGCACCGCGACCGCCGCAGCCCTGCACAAGCGCATGGCCGAAGCCGACATGGTCGTGGTGCTGGGCGCGCGTCTGGGCGAGATGACGACCAAGGGCTATACCAACCTCACCCCGCCTGAAACGCGCCAACGGCTGATCCATGTGCACCCCGATGCCGATGAGATCGGCCGCGTCTATGGCCCGGAACTGGGCCTCTGTGCCGAGATGGAGGGCGTGGCCACCGCGCTCGCGGGCATGGACCTTGCCCGGCAGAACCGCTGGGGCGATTGGTGCGCCACGCTGCGCGGTGAATACATGGCCGACACCGTCCGCCCCGCCGATGGCGGCTGGGCTCTGGACATGGGGCAGGCGCTTTGTGACATCCGCGACGAGATACCCGCCGATACGATCATCACGCTGGACGCCGGCAACCACACCGGCTGGGCGCAGCGTTTCATGCGCTTTGGCCGTCCGGGCCGCGAGATCGGGTCGACCTGCGGCTCCATGGGCTATTCGGTGCCCGCCGCCGTGGCCGCCAGCCTGTTGCACCGCGACCGGCTGGTGCTGTCCATGGTGGGCGACGGCGGCTTCATGATGAGCGGGCAGGAACTGACCGTCGCCGCGCAATATGGCGCAACACCGATCGTCCTGCTGTTCAACAACGGCATGTATGGCACGATCCGGATGCATCAGGAACGCGACCACCCGCTGCGCGTGTCGGGGACCGAGCTGAAGACCCATGATTTCGTCCGTATGGCCGAAGGCTATGGCTGCCATGCCGAGCGCGTGACCCGGACCGAGGATTTCGCCGCCGCACTTGACCGCGCCCGCGCCTCGGGCAAGCCTGCGGTGCTGGAACTGGTGACCGACCCGGAACAGATCACCTCACGCACCACGATTTCCAAACTGCGCGCCGCCGCTGGCGTCAAGGCATGAGCCGAAAGGACTGAAGAATGATCGACCTCTACACATGGAGCACACCGAACGGCCGCAAGGTCTCGATCCTGCTCGAAGAACTGGGCCTGCCCTACACCACCCATGCGGTGCACATCGGCAAGGACGAACAGTTCGCGCCCGATTTTCTCGCGATCTCGCCCAACAACAAGATCCCGGCCATCGTCGATCATGATACCGGGATCAAACAGTTCGAATCCGGCGCGATCATGATCTACCTGGCCGAGAAAACCGGGAAATTCCTGCCGACCGAGGTGAAACCCCGCGCCGAGGTCATGCAATGGCTCATGTGGCAGATGGGGGGCTTCGGCCCGATGCTGGGTCAGGCGCATTATTTCCTGCGCAACAACCGTGGTCTCTCGCAACCTGCCGAGGAACGTTTCGCCAAGGAGGCGCAGCGCCTCTACGGCGTGCTGGACCGGCAACTGGCCGACCATGAACATGTGGCGGGCGACTATTCCATCGCCGACATGGCGATTTTCCCATGGGCCGCGCGGCACGACTGGCACGAGGTCGACCTGACCGCCTTTCCCAATGTGCTGCGCTGGTATCGCGCGTTGGCCGAACGCCCTGCGGTGCAGCGCGGCTATCAGGTGCCCACCGATGTGGGCCCGATCCCGATGCCTGCATGAGCACCATCATCGTCACGGGCGCCGGCAGCGGAATAGGTCGCGCGACAGCACGCCTGTTCCTTGCAAAAGGCTGGCGCGTGGCCCTGCTGGGCCGCCGCGCCGGAGCATTGGACGACAGCGCCGAGGGGCATGAAAACGCCCTCGCCCTGCCCTGCGACGTGACGGATGAGGCGGCCGTCGATACCGCTTTCGACACCGTCATGCAGCACTGGGGGCGGATCGACGTGCTTTTCAACAATGCGGGCCGCAATCTGGGTGCCGACACGCCGGACCTGATCGCCCCCGATGACTTTCGCGCCGTGCTGGATGTGAACGTGACCGGCGTGTTCCTCTGCGCCCGCGCGGCCTTCGCCCGGATGCGCGCGCAGGACCCGCAGGGCGGGCGGATCATCAACAACGGCTCTATCAGTTCCCATGCGCCGCGCCCCGGCACCATCGCCTATACGGCCGCCAAACACGCGGTCACCGGCATGACCCGCGCGCTGTCGCTGGACGGGCGCGCCTTCGGGATCGCCTGCGGGCAGATCGACATCGGCAATGCCATGTCGGGCATGGCCGACCGCATGGCCAAGGGCGTGATGCAGGCCGATGGCACCGTCCGGCCCGAGGCGATGATCGACGTCTCGGTCGTGGCCGACAGCGTGCTGCACATGGCCAACCTGCCTGCGGGCGCCAATGTGCAGTTCCTGACCGTGATGCCCACAACCATGCCCTTCATCGGACGCGGATAAGGAAAGACCCACATGCACAAGGTTCTGAGCATCGGCAGCTATGCGGCCATGGACGCAAAGGCGCTGTCAGCGGAATTCGGTGGCCCCACCCTGCCCGCCCTTGCCGATCTGGACAGCTTGCCCGACGCGGTGCGTGCCGCGATCACCGCCGTCGCCTGCAAAAGCCATGAGGCCTTCGGCGCGGCCGAGATGGACAAGCTGCCCGCTCTTGGATTGATCGCGCGCTACGGCGTTGGCTACGAGGCGGTCGATCTGCCCGCCGCCGCCGCGCGCGGGATCGTGGTGACCAATACGCCCGACGTGCTCAACGATGACGTGGCCGATCTGGCCGTCGCGATGTGGCTGGGCCTCCTGCGCGAGGTCGAGCGCGGCATCGCCAATGTCCGCAGCGGCGACTGGGCCAAGGGCGGCCCACCTCTGGCGCGCAAGGCCACCGGGCGGCGCGTGGGTATCCTCGGCATGGGCCGCATCGGACGCGAACTGGCGGATCGTCTGGCCGCGTTCAAATGCGAGGTCCATTACAGCGCCCGCAGCCCCAAGGACACGCCCGATGGCTGGCAGTTCCACGCGGACGCCCGCGCCCTCGCGGCGGCGGTCGATGATCTGTTCGTGACCATCGTAGGCGGTGCCGAGACCACGAACCTGATCAACGCACCTGTGCTGGCGGCCCTTGGCGCGGACGGTCATCTGATCAACCTGTCGCGCGGCACTGTCGTGGACGAGCCAGCCCTTCTGGCAGCGCTGGAAGGCGGGATCATCCGTGGCGCGGCACTGGATGTGTTCCGCAACGAACCCGCCCCCGATCCCCGTCTGGTGGCGTTGCCGAACCTGCTGCCCCTGCCCCATATCGGCACCGCAACCATCGAGACCCGCCGCGACATGGGCGCCTTGCAGCGCGCGAACATCCACGCGTTTCTGGACGGCAGACCGGCGCTGACACCCGTTGCCTGACAGCAGCTTATGGCTGGCGGCTGGGCGGACAGAACCGGGAAGGTCAGAGCCACGCTTTTCGTCGATGCGCGCGAACACGGCTGGTCAACGGCGACAAAGGCCAGCAGGTCTGACGCTTCACCAGGGCTTCGCTGATGGTAAAGCACATGCTGCCCCCCGGGCGGCACGCTTCACATGTGCCAAACAGGTCCAAAAAGAAAAAGACCCGCGTCGGGGCCTCATCTTGCGATCGCGATTGATTGTGGCGGAGAGACAGGGATTCGAACCCTGGAGACGGTCTCCCGCCTACACACTTTCCAGGCGTGCGCCTTCGACCACTCGGCCACCTCTCCGTTGGATCGCGTTCTATCCTTACCTTGGCGACGATTGCAAGACCCCGAATAGCCCGCGACAGGACAGATTTCATCAATCATGCATATGACTTGCGGCCCAAGGCCCGCGCGACCGTTGAACCTCGCGCCGGGATGCCACATAGTTGGGCCGGACAGACCTGCAATCACGTCCCCTGCAACGGGCGCAACCGACCCCATGTCACAAGGCCACTGCCGCGCATGAACACATCACCGCTCCCTTCCGCGTCACAGACCGCAAGCGACAGCGCATCCGACCACGCAGCCGCCCCGGCCGCGCGGAACGAGGCGACCCAGTATTCGCGGATACAGACATCGGCGCTGATCATCATCGCTTTCGCCGTGGTCCTGTTCCTGCTGGTGCAGGCGCAGTTCCTGCTGGTGTCGCTGGCCACCGCGATCGTGCTGTTCAGCCTGACATCGGATGCGATCAACTTCATCGCCCGCATCAAGGTGGGGCCCTTCCGCATTCCGAACTGGCTGGCCAGCATTGCCGCCCTGCTGCTGATTTCGGCTGTGCTGCTGACACTGACGTCGATCATCCTCAGCCAGATCAACACGGTCCTGTCCACGGCGCTGGCCTATACCGAACGCGCGCCCTTCGCCATCGCCGCGCTGTTTTCATGGCTGGGCGAGGATATCGAAGCCTCGATCCTCAACACGGTGCGGACGGCGGATATCTCGGGCTACCTGCGCCAGTTGGCGGCGCAGGCGGGCAACCTGCTGCAGGCGACGGTGCTCGTGATCCTGTTCGTGGGCTTCCTCTTTGCCGAGCGGATCTGGTTCAACACCAAGATGACCAATTTCTTCCGCGACGAGGCGCAGGCCAAGCATGTCAGCCGCATCATCGGCTCCATCATCCACCGGGTGAACTACTACCTGCTGGTCAAGACAGCGGTCAGCATCGTGACCGGGCTGATGGTCTTCAGCGTGTGCAAGCTCTTCTCGCTGGACCTTGCGGTGGCCATGGGCATCCTGACCTTCGTGCTGAACTACATCCCCAATATCGGCTCCATCGTGGCGACCGATCGTGGTGGCGCTGATCGCCTTCGTGCAGCTCGAGGACCCGTCGCTGACGCTTGCGATCTTCCTGATCGTCACATCCATCCAGTTCCTGAACGGCAATGTCATCGACCCGATGCTGATGGGCCACGCGCTGCGGCTGTCGTCCTTCGGGATCATCATCAACCTCGCCTTCTGGGCGGCGGTCTGGGGCATTCCGGGGATGTTCCTGTCGGTGCCGATCATGGTGGCGCTGATGATCATCTGCAGCCATATCCCCGAATTGCGCGGCCTGGCCGTGCTGCTGTCGCGCGAGGGCCTGCCGGACACAGAGCGCGATCTGCCAAGGCTCACCCCCAGCCTTGGGGGAGAGCCTGCGAAGACGGACAAAACGTCACCTGTCAGCCGCGCCACAGCGCCGGGCGAATAAGCCGGGGGCTTACCCCGCGCCGCCTCGCCTGTGTGATCAGTCCTCAAGCAAGAGGGTGACGCGGCGGTTCTGGCGGCCTTTCTTTTCGAACTTGCCAAGGCTGACCCGCCCGATCTCGCCCGTGCGGGACACATGGGTGCCGCCACAGGGTTGCAGATCGACCTGATCCGCCCCCTGCCCGATCCGCACCAGCCTGATCCGGCCCGACCCCATGGGGGGCATCACCGACATTGTCTTGACCAGACCGGGGTTCGCCTCCAGCTCCTCATCCGTGATCCAGTCCTCGGTCACGGGCAGGTCGCGGGCGATCAACTCGTTCAGCTCGGCCTCCAGATCATCGCGGTCGTCAGGCGCCTCCGGCATGTCGAAATCCAGACGACCCTTCTCGGCACTGATGGAACCGCCCGTCACAGGCAGCGGGATCACGACCGACAGCAGATGCAAGGCTGTGTGCACCCGCATGTGCCGGTGCCGCCTGTCCCAGTCGAGGGCCTGCTGCACGGGCACCCCCACCGGGGGCAGGCGCACCGGGGCCTCTCCGGCGGCGGGCACCAGCACGATCTGCCCGTCGTCGCCCTTGCGGGTGTCGGCCAGCACGATCTCGCCGCCATCCCAGATCAGCCGTCCGCTGTCTCCGGGCTGTCCACCGCCATGGGGGTAGAACAGGCTGCGATCCAGAACAAGGCCGCCTTCGGGCTTGTGGGCCAGAACGCGGGCCTCGGCCTGTTTGAGATAGGCATCGGTCCGGAACAGCGGTTCTGTCATGTCATCGGTCTCCTTCGCCGCCGGAATCATTCCCGGCATCGTCCAATTCGGCATCACGGATGGTGTCGGATGGTGGCGTTAATGTCTGTGTCTTGCCCGTGTCGGCGGCAACCATCGCAGCCGCCGCGACAGGCGGGCTTTCGGGCTGGCCTGCCGCGCGCAGTGCTTCGGGGTTGCGGATCCAGATGTCGCGCTGCGCGAAGGGAATCTCGATCCCTTCATCGGCAAAACGCTTGGCGATCTGGTGGTTGATCTCGGATTTCACCGCCAGCATCCAGTTCACATCGCGCAGGATCGCGCGGATCTCGAAATCCAGCGAATCCGCGCCGAACCCCTGAAAGATGATCCCCGGCGCGGGCTGGGCCAGCACCATCGGATGCGCCTCGGCGATCTCGCGCAGGATCGCCTCGACCCGGCGGGTGTCGGTGCCGTAGGCCACGCCCACGGGCACGATGACCCGGCCCACGGTATTGCCGCGGGTGAAATTGGTCACCGTTCCACTGACCAGATCGGCATTGGGCACGATCACATCGGTGCGGTCGAAGGTCTCGATCCGGGTCGAACGGACCGAGATGTCGCGCACATAGCCCTGCTGGCCGCCGACCTCGATCCAGTCACCCTCGGAGATGGGCCGCTCGATCAGAAGGATGATCCCCGAGACGAAGTTGGACACGATGTTCTGCAACCCGAAACCGATCCCGACAGACAGCGCACCGGCCACGATGGCGATCGAGGACAGGTCGATCCCCGCACTGGTGATCGCGACAAGGGCCGCGACGAAGATACCGAAGTAGCCAAGCCCCACGACGATGGCGTTCTGCCCGCCCGGGTCGATCTTCGTCTTGGGCAGCACCGAGGTGCGCAGCGCCCCCTGCACAAGGCGTGTGACACCGTAGCCAAGCGCGAAGACCATCACGAAGGCCAGAAAATCCGTCGGCGAAATCCGGGTGCCGCCCAGGGAGAAACCTTCGCGGAACCGCGCCCAGATCTCGGTCAGATCGGCCACGCGCGCGCCCCAGATCAGCGCCAGCAAGGGCAGCGCCAGAAGGGTCAGCAGAAAGCCGATCAGCACCGGGATCAGCGCGTCTGTCTGGCCTTCGGGCGCATGGGTGACCAGCGCATAGGTGTCGCTGACCAGCTTTTGCAGCAAAAGCACTGCGCTCAGCAGCGCCAGCATCAGCACGAACGGATAGATCAGCGCATTGGCGGCGGCCGTGAAGCCAATGGCGGCCGCCACGGGTGAGGCGATCGCCACGAGCTTGGCGCCGCGCGACAGCAGGCGCACGACCCGGTCGCGATAGGCGACGTTGCCGCCGTCTTCCTCATGCGTGGCCAGTTGGCCGGTCAGGAATTGTCCCAGCCGGTAAAGAACCAACGCCGTCAGGACGATGATCGGAAAGCTCAGCACGACCACGGTCTCGTCGCTCATGTTCCCGACCTGGCTCAGCAGGCCGATGGCCCCCTGCACAACCAGAAGGACCGCCAGCAACGTGGTGTAGGAGCGCGCCTCGGCCCGGCGTTCAAGCTGAACGGCCAGCGGCGGCGTGGCCGCGCGCGCCGGGAACAACCGCCCCGCCAGCCAGCGTGCCCCCAACAGGATCGCGCCCCAGATCGGCAGGGCACTGACGATCTCGGACCCTTTCAGGCCGATCAGACCGGTCGCGAACAAGGCCTCCCGCAGCACGAAGATCCCCACCAGCGGGATCGCCACCTGTGTCAGAGAGATCAGAAAGCCCCAGACATCCTTGCCACTGTTCCAGCGGTCATAGAGGCGGCTGCCCAGACGGGTTGTCCAGCGACGCCCGCGCAGGATCAGGATCAGCCCGATCCCGGTCAGCACCAGCGTAATCGGCAGATCCTTGATGGTCGAGGCCCGTTGCACCGGATTTGCCCAGGCATCGGACAACTCGCCCCCAAGATCGCGGAAGGTGGCGCCCAGTTCCTGCAGGCCACGCCCCCATAGAACCGGGTTGAGCGGGCTTGGCCCAAGCGTCAGCAAGGCATCGGTCTGCCGCTCGCGGATGATGCGGTCGATCTCGGAGACGATGCCATTGGCGCGGGTAAAGGCTTCATCGGCGGCCAGAACGGGCGCCTGCAACCGGCTCAACTGGCTGTTCAGCTCGGCACGCCGCGCTGCGATTTCCTCGGATTCCTCACCGTTTTCAGGAACCGGCCCCAAGGCCTCGATCTGGGTGCGCAGCGTGGACAGACGGGTGCCATTGGTCGACTGGGCCGACAGAAACGCCTCACGCCAACCGACGATTTCCGCGCGCAACTCCTCCAGCGCCACATTCGAGGCCCGCCCCGTCTCGATCGCATCCTCGGCGCGGGTGGCCGTGTCCTGCCACGTGCCGTAGTCCGGCCCCGCGGGGCTGTCCTGCGCGGCAGGTTGCAGGGGTCCCTTGGGCTGCGGCCCCTTGCGGTCCGGCCCAGATGACAAGGCCCAGAACAAGGGCCAGCAACAGCGCCAGCACGCGACCCGGCGCATTGGTCCGCTGTCCTGTCACGGGGCGCGCGATCATGCCTCTTCGAAAACGGACGGTATCGCGCGTCCGGCCCCCGTCAGCCAGCCGGGGATAGGCAGGCCTTTTTCGGCAAGAAAAGCAGGGTTGAACAGTTTCGACTGATAGCGGGTGCCGTAGTCGCACAGGATCGTCACGATCCGGTGTGCCCGGCCCCATCTCGCGCGCCATGCGGATCGCTCCGGCGATATTGACGCCCGCTCGAGCCGCCCATGCACAGCCCCTCATCGGCCAGCAGGTCGAAGACGATGGGCAGCGCCTCGGCATCGGGGATGTTGATAGCTGAAATCGGGGGTGAAGCCCTCAAGGTTCGCGGTGATGCGCCCCTGCCCGATCCCCTCGGTGATCGACGATCCCTCGGCTTTCAGCTCTCCGGTCGTGTACCATGAATGCAGCGCCGCACCATCGGGTCGGCCAGACCGATCTTGACGCCTTTCGGTTGCAGGGCCATACCCACACCCGCCAGCGTGCCGCCCGATCCCACCGCGCAGATGAACCCGTCCACCTTGCCGCCGGTCTGCTCCCAGATCTCGGGACCCGTCGTCTCGATATGGGCCTGACGGTTGGCGATATTGTCGAACTGGTTGGCCCAGATCACCCCGTTGGGATCGGTCTTGGCCAGCGCTTCGGCCAGACGGCCGGAATAGCGCACATAGTTGTTGGGGTTCTTGTAGGGGGCCGCCGGCACCTCGACCAGTTGCGCGCCCGCCAGCCGGATCATGTCCTTCTTTTCCTGGCTCTGCGTCTCGGGGATCACGATGACGGTCTTGAACCCCATCGAGGCCCCCACGAGCGCCAGGCCGATCCCGGTGTTGCCCGCCGTGCCCTCGACGATCGTGCCACCGGGTTTCAGCAGGCCGCGCGCCACGGCATCCTTGATGATGTAGAGCGCGGCACGGTCCTTGACCGACTGGCCGGGATTCATGAACTCCGCCTTGCCAAGGATCTCGCATCCCGTGGCCTCGCTCGCGGCTTTCAGCCGGATCAGCGGGGTCTTTCCCACCGCATCGGCCAGATCATGTGCTATCCGCATCGCCTGTCTCCTGCTCGTCAGATCATCAGATCGCGGGGGCTTTCCCCGTCATGACATCTAGTAGGCATCCGGGGCCCGGAACTCAAGGTGCGGCGCGCAGGCGGTCACGGTTGCGTGCAAGCCAATGACCGGCAAGGATCAAGGGCCCCACGGTCAGCAGGTCACGGTCGATCAGGTCAAGAAACGTCGGGAAAGACAGGATATGGCTGCGAATATCCTCGTCCTCGCTGGCCACACCGCCCAGATCATTGCTGCAGTCCGAAAGGTCGCACAGCCCGACGAAGATGTGAAAATACTCCGAGGTGGAACCCGGCGACGGGTAGTTCCCGCTGACCCGCTCCAGCCGGTGCAGCGTCAGGCCCGCCTCCTCGGCGGCCTCGCGATGGGCGGCCTGCTCGGGCGTCTCGCCGGGATCGACACGTCCCGCCACGGGTTCCAGCGGCCAGGGGGCCTGATCGCCGCGCGCCCAGGGTCCGGCGCGGAACTGCTCGATCACCATCACCCGGTCGCGCACCGGATCATAGGGCAGCAGGATCGCCGCATCCGAGGCCACGAAGACCGCACGCTTGACCACAGGGCTTTGCGCCCCGTCGAAGCGGCGAAAGGACAGGTGATGTTCCTCGACCGCGAAGAAATCCGCATAGGGCCGCGTCAGGTCCACCGGGGTGACATCGTCCCGCGTCTTCCCGCTTGTCGGCAAGGCGGGATCGGCTGGCGTCCCTGCCCGCCGGGCCGCCACGCGCGAGGCTGCGCGGGCATGGATCATCGGATACATCCGGGCAATCTCGGTCGGGTCGTGACGGTCGATGTAGTCCATCATCTCGGCGGCGGCGGCCACATTGATGTCGCCCCAACGGGCCTCCCAAGCGGACAGATCGAAGCGGATCACCCGCCTCCCACAGCCCTGCGTCGGGAAACCAGACCTGGGCGGTGACTTCAGCCCGCACCCGCCTGCACCTGCACGCGGGCCAGATGAAACCCGAAACCACCCTCGTAATAGTCCAGCCGGGCCATGTCCTGCGCGCTCAACCCGGTCAGCAACAGACCTTCCGCCTGCGCACCGGGTTCCGGCATCACCATCGGAAAGGCCTGACCCTGCGCCCAGCGGGCCAGATGGTCCCGAAGCATCGCTGCGCGCCGGTCCGCCTCAGGCACGGAATGGCCGATCACCTGTTCAAGAAGCGGCAAATGCCGCAGCGTGCCATAGACAAAAAGCGGCAACATGCTGATCAGCGCCAGTGCCGTGTCGAGACTTCGGCCAGCAGGGCGGCCAGAATACCGCCCAGAAACAACGTGCCCATCACCGGCGCGGTCGCGATGGTCATCGCGTATTCGATCCCGATCCGGAACAGATCCGTCAGCGCCTCGACCGGACCGTCATACCGGCGGCGCAAGGACAGGCGCAGCATCTCGTTGCAGGATTGCGCGAACAGCCCCCAGAACAGCAGCGCCGCAGCCCCGGTCACGCCATTGCCGACAGCGGCGGACATGCCGCGTCCCACGCGCTTGCCGATCACGACCCAGCCCATGATCGCGCCAAGGACAAGGTTCACGTAAGAGAACCACCCGAACTGCGTGCCTTCCGGCATCAGCGGCTTGATCAGTTCCGACACGGCAACCCCCACGATGGCCAGAATGATGGCGGCGACCAGTCGGGGGGCTGTGAACATCTAGGAAGGCCTTGTCACTGTGATCTGCGTCACGTCGCAGTTTCCGCTATGAAACGTCGCAGCGCAAGAGGTCAGGTAAAAATTCCACATCCGCCGGAACCGCTCATCAAAGCCCAGATCGGCCACCTGATCCCATTTCTCGTTGAACGTGTCGTGCCAGCGGCGCAGCGTCTGGCTGTAGCTTTCGCCGAATTCGATCGACCGTGAACGGTCAGCCCCGCCTGCTCGACCTCGCTGCTCGCAGCACGGCTGGCGACTGGGCAGCATCCCGCCCGGAAAGATGTATTTCTGGATGAAATCCACGCCTCGTTGCGTAAAGCTCGCAACCGGTGATCCTGCACGGTGATGATCTGCAAGCGTCGCGCTTTTGCCGGGTTGCAGCCGCTCGCGCAGCGTGTCGAAATAGACCGGCCAGTATTTCTCGCCCACCGCTTCGAACATCTCGATGCTGGCGATACCGTCATAGACGCCCTTCTCGTCGCGGTAGTCCTGCAGCTTGAATGTCCACCATGTCCGACAGACCCGCCTTTTCAATGCGCTCCACGGCATAGTTGATACTGTTCTTCGACTGATGGTCAGACCGGTCACCTTCAATCCGCGTTCCTTGGCGGCATATTCGGCGAAACCGCCCCAGCCGCAGCCGATCTCCAGCACATGATCGCCGGGCTGCGCACCCATCTGGTCGACCATCGCTGGCATATTTCGCGATCTGCGCCTTTTCCAGGCTTTCCTGCCCGGTCTCGAACATCGCCGAGGAATAGGTCATCGTGTCATCCAGCCACAGCCCGTAGAAATCATTGCCCAGATCATAGTGATAGCTGATGTTCTTCTTGGCCTGCTTCTTGGTGTTGCGACTGCAGCCAGAATGCCGCAGCCGTTCGTAGGCGCGCACGAAGACTCATGCCCGGAAAGCCGTCGATAGATCGCGTCATTGTCGGCATGGACCAGATCCATGAAGGCCTGCAGGTCCGGCGTGGTCCACCAGCCGTCCAGATAGGCTTCGCAGAACCCCAGATCGCCTTCGCGGATCAGCCGGGCAAAGCAATCGGGGTTGTGAATGTGCAACTTCGCGCCACAGGGCCGGGGTTCTGTCCCTTCGGCGCGGAAGATGCGGCCATCGGGCAGAACGATATCCAGCCGCCCGTTGTTCAGTCGTCTGCGCGACCGCAAAGACCATGCGCGAAATAGCGCGGCAGGTCGCGGTCTGGTCGTCAGTACTGGTCAGGACTGCATCCGCGTCTCCATCAGGCGTGTTCAGTCGTTTCTATACACGCGAGAACGGCACCGCTGCAAGTTTCGGTTTACACTCGGACAATCGTCACCTAGAACCCGCGGTTCTCATAGGCTGCAAGAGCGCGTTTGCGTCCCTCATCCGCCGGAACGATCGGGTCGGGATAAGCGATCGTGCGGCGACAGGCCCCATCGGCGCGGAATTGCGTCGAAATAGGACAGCGCCGTGTCCGTGAGGCGCATCGGCGCCCCTCGGCGATCCAGCTGGGCTACATATTCGCCTTTCGGATCGAACTTGTCGAGCTGCGTGACAGGATTGAACACCCGGAAATAGGGCGCCGCATCCGGCCCGGACCCCGCCGACCCATTGCCAGCCCATCGCGTTCGAGGCCGGATCCCAGTCGATCAGGCAGTCCTCGAACCACTTCATGCCCGATCTTCCAGTGCGTCAGCAGGTGCTTGGTCAGGTAGGAGGCCACGATCATCCGCCCACGGTTGTGCATCCGCCCGGTCACATACATCTCGCGCATGGCGGCATCGACGAAGGGGATACCGGTCCGCCCCTGTTTCCAGGCGACCACATGCGGATGGTCCTCGTCCTCGTTCCACGGGAAAGCATCCCAGTCCGCGTCCAGTTGCCGTTCAGGATATGCGGCGTGTGATACATCAGGTGATAGGCGAACTCGCGCCAGACCAGTTCCTTGAGGAAAGGTCTCCGCCCCCTGCCTTGCCCTCTGCCAGCGCGCGCTGCCCGGCGTGCCAGCATTGCTGCGGGCTGATCTCACCCAAGGTCAGGTTCTCCGACAGACGCGAGGTGCCATCCACTGCCGGCAGATCGCGCGTCTGTGTCATAGCGCGCAACCCATGTCGTCGATGAACGCCGCCAGCCGGTCCTGTGCCGCCTGCTTCACCCACGCCGCACATGAGCGCGCACCACATCCGCGCCCCGGTTCATCGCGTGCCCCCATCCGCCAGTCGTCCAGCGCGTCGCGAGGCGGGCCAGCCTCAGGCGCGGGCAATGCGCGCGGGCGCGGGCAAGGCGCGTCGCACCTCCCGGTCCCGCACGGCGTTCCACATCGGCGTGTAGACCTTGTAAGAACCCGCCGGTCTTGGTCTCGACCGTCCATGGCTCGAACAGCAGATGCCCGTTCGAAGACTCGCGCCTCGATGCCCCTCGGCCTTCAGCGCCGCTTTCACGGCCGTATCGCGCGCGACTGCGCCTGCGGATCATAGAGCCGCGACCAATAGACACGCCGCGCGCGCCGGTCTCGGCGACCAGGTCGCGCAGGACATCCAGCGCCGTCGCCGCGCCGCAGGATCAGGCGGCTGCCCTTGGCACGCAGCGCCGCGCCAAAGTGTCTCCAGCCCCAGCCCCAACCGCCATTTCGGCGCGCCCCCAAGCGCTTCGACCACTGTCATCATGGATGAAGACCGGAATCACCGGCCCGCCGCAGCGCGACCGCCGCCGCCAAGGCCGGATGATCGCTCAGCCGCAGATCACGCCGGAAGCCAAAGGATAACTGGGCGAGGCAGTCCGACACGGACTGCTGCCTTGTTATTGCTTTGATAACGATACGGGCCAGCGCGCTGATCGGATTACAGCACCTCGTCCAGCGCCGTGATCAGCCGATCCATCTCGGCCTGATCGGTGTAATGCACGAAACTCAGCCGCAGCACGCCCTTCTCCAGATCCACGCCCATCGCCTGCAGCGGCCCGCCCGGCGTAGAAGTCGCCGCCCCCCGCCATGATGCCGAAAGGCGCCAGCTTCTCGGCCAGATCTGCGCCCTGCGTGCCGGGTCTCGATCGCCACGGTCGGCGCGCGGTCCGTCGGCGTCGCGCGGCCCCAGCACACGGACCGAATTCTTGGCCCCCAGATGATCCAGAAGCGGCTGCAGCAGGCGCACTTCATGCGCGCGCATCAGATCATGAACCCCGGTTGCGCGCTCCGCCGCCGTGCCGGTCACCCCGTGATGATCGGCCAGCGCGTCGATGTAATCGGCCATCCCGGCACAGGCCGCGACCTGGGCATGATCCGGGCCCGGCGGGCGTGAAGCGTTTGTAAAGCGTGTCGCCGTTGAAATAATGCCCCTGGTTGGGCAGCTGGTCGCGCCAAGCGCGCGGCGGATCACCATGATCCCCTGATGCGGCCCATAGGTCTTGTAGGCGCGAAAACAGATAGATATCCGGCCCCATCAGCCCCACGTCGGGAAAGCCATGCGGCGCATAGCTGACGCCATCGACACAGACGAAGGCGCCCGCCGCATGGGCCATGGCGCGTGATCTCGACCACCGGATTGATCTCGCCCACCACGTTCGAGCAATGCGGAAAGCACACCAGCCGGACCTTCTCATCCAGCAGCGTGCTCAAGGTCCTCGGGGTCCAGATGCCCGGTCTCGGGATCGATGCCGCCATTCGCGGATCTCGATCCCGTCCGCGGCCAGCCGCGCCACGGCCCGGAATTGGCCTCGTGATCCTGATTGGTGACGATGATCGCCTCGCCGGGCTTCATCCACTGCCGGAACGCCTGCGCCAGCACATAGGTGTTCTGCGTGGTCGACGGACCAAAGCTGACAGCTCGTCCGTCTCGACCCCCAGCATCGCCGCCAGGCGCGCGCGCGCCTCGTCCATCTCTGCGCCCGCCCAGACGCGGCTCGCCTCATAGGGGCCGTAAGGCTGAACCTTGCGTTCGCGGTAGAACCGGGTCAGCCGGTCGATCACCGCGACGACAGGTATAGGAGCCGCCGGCATTCTCGAAGAAGCTCTGCCCTTGCAGACTGTCCTCGAGAACGCCGGAAACTGGGCCCGCACGAAATCGACATCCAGCACCATCTTGTCCCCCATTGGTCTTTTCGCGCAGAGTGAGGCCCGCGCCGCCCCGCGTCAAGCTGACCGGGGCGACGCGCTGGCGGAAGTGCCGCAAGGTCAGGCGTTTACATCGACGACGACGCGGCCCCGCACCTGACCGTTCAGGATATCCGCCCCCAGCTCGGGCAGATCGGCCAGCGACGGCCGGCTGGATCATCGCCTCCAGCTTGTCCATCGGCAGGTCCTTCGCGATCCGCTCCCAGGCGCGCAGGCGGTTGTCATAGGGCTGCATCACGCTGTCGATGCCCAACAGGTTCACACCGCGCAGCAGGAACGGCATCACCGTCGCCGGCAGGCCCGCACCGCCGGCCAGACCGACAGCGGCGACCGAGGCGCCGTATTTCATCTGCCCCAGCACCCGCGCCAGCATCGCGCCGCCGACGGCATCGACGCAGCCGGCCCAGGTCTCGCTCTCCAGCGGGCGCTTCACGGTCTCGGCCAGCTCCTCGCGCGGCACGATCCGCGTCGCGCCCAGGATCGTGCAGGTAGTCCGCGGTCTCGGGCCGCCCGGTGACAGCCGCAACCTCATAGCCCCAGATGCGCCAGGATCGCCGTCGGCGACCGAACCGACACCGCCAGCAGCCCCGGTCACCAGCACCTCGCCATGGCCCGGCTTCAGCCCGTGATCCTCCAGCGCCATCACGGCCAGCATCGCGGTGAACCCGGCGGTGCCCACCGCCATCGCCTGCCGCGTGGTCAGACCGTCGGGCAGCGGCACCAGCCAGTCGGCCGTCACGCGCGCCTTCTGGGAATAGCCGCCCCAATGCGCCTCGCCCACGCGCCAGCCGGTCAGCACGACCTTGTCGCCCGGCTTGTAGCGCGCGTCCGAGGATGTCTCGACCGTGCCGGCAAAGTCGATGCCCGGCACATGCGGATAGTTCCGCACCAACCCGCCGCCCGGCCCGATGCACAGCCCGTCCTTGTAGTTGACCGTCGAATACTCGACCGCCACCGTCACCTCGGCCTCGGGCAGATCGGCTCGCTGATCTGCTGCACGGCGGCGCTGGTCTTGCCGTCCTCGTCCTTTTCGACCACCAATGCGTTGAACATGGCCTTTCTCCTTCCCAGTGATCGGCGGGGGATCAGCCCCTGCCTTCATCTTGCTTCAAATACTCAAAATCCGCGGTTCACAGCCACGGCCCGTCTTCCGGCATGAAGAACAGGTCCGACACGGGGGCCTTGGCACCCGCTGCGGTCAGCATCGCATGGATCTGGCCCCGGTGATGGGTCTGGTGGTTGAACATATGCACGATCAGCGCGCCCTTGGGCCGCGTCACATCCTGCTTCATGAACCCCGAATACCAGCTCAGATCCCCCACAAGGTCCAGCGCATGCAGCTTTTCCGCCCAGAGCAGGATGCGCCCATCCATGCGGAACCGTTCCGCGCTCCATGCGGCAAAGGTGGGGTGCAGCGTCGTCGATCCCTCGATCCCGCCCGAGGGTGGCTCCTGCCCCTGAAACCGGGCCATCCACATCTTGTCGCCCCAGAGGATATGGTTCGCCGTGGCCAGGATCGACCCGAAGAACGCCCCGCGATCCTCGCGCAGCGCCGCGTCGCCCATGCTTTCCATGGCCGCCATCAACTGCTTGTTCTGCCAGGCGTTATAGCGCGCCATGGTCAGGACGTAGCCCGGATTGATCATCTGCACCCCCTGCCCGCGGTCATCGGCTCAGCGCGGTCCGTGCCAGTCGATCTGGCAGATTTCCGCGCTGCGCCCGTCGAAATCCCAGACCCGGCCAAAGGCGCGCACGCGGCCCTTGGTGGCGGTGGCCACCGTGATATCGGGGCCCATCCAGTATTCGGTATTGGTGACCACGATCTCCTGATCGGGGTCCTTGCCCGCGACCGGCACGATCTCGCCCTGAATGGCCTTGCCCACCATCAGACGGCGCGCCTTGCCTTCGGTCTCGAAGATCACCGGCGCGCGTTCCGCGCCCAGGAACTCGCTGACCAGCACCTTGAACAGGCCCGTGGTGCCGCGCGCCGCGCCCGAGAAGATGTTGACCAACCCCTCATAGGCCGCGTCCGAGGCGCGCTCGTCGATATAGGCCGCCGCTTTCCAGTTGCCGCGCGACATCAGGCCGGGGATCTCCAGCAGCAGGCCCACGTTCAGCCCGCTGATATCCTCGTCCCCGTAATGGCCCTCGTCGATGCGGATACCGGACCAGGCCTGACAGTAGCCTTCTGTCGGCGCATGTTTGCCAAGCTGACACCACGCAGGGGCAGAACACCGTGCAATTGCAGTTGAGGATCAACTCCCCCTTGATCGCCCAAGGCACAGTGCCCACCGCGTTCTGATCCAATGCCATGTCTTTTCCTCCCTCAGACGGCGCCAAGCGCCACAAAAACCGCAGATATGACCAAGACCGCGCCCAGGGGTCGCGTCAGGACGCGCCCGTAGTGCGGCAGTTTCTCGATCACCATGATCAGGGTGGCCAGCCCCATGAAGGCGATGTTCATCACACCGCCCACAAAGGCCAGCAGCATCAGCGCCCAGCAGCAGCCCAGACAGACCAGCCCCAGCCGCACCCCGTTGCGCAGCGGTCCCTCGTCCCAATGCGCCATGAAGAACGTCAGCGGCGCGCGGCACTTGCTCAGGCAGGCTTCCTTGACCGGCGAGAACTGGTAAAGCCCCGCCACCAGCAGCAACCCGGCCGACAGCCAGACCGACAGGCTGTCGCCAAAGGCACTGACCAGCCCGGCTGTGAAAAGCCCCATCTGCAAGGCCCCCGCCAGCACCGAAAATCCCAGCCAGACGATCAGGTAGCCCGCGACCAGGGCCCCGAACCTTGTCTGCGTGCTGCGCGCCCAGATCGTCATAGGTCGCAAAGGCCGGCAGCGCCGTGGGCGCCATCATCGCCGCCGCCATCAAGGCCCACATCAGCACGACCCGGCCAAAGCCTGCGGCATCCGGTGTCACGGTGCACAGGCTTTCCCAGAAATCCGCGCCGAAAATCCGCGCGCCCTCGCGCAGGTCCGCCGGCAGCGCCATCGCATATAGCGGCAACCCACGCGCCAAGGATCAGCGCCGAACAGCGCCAGCCAATGCGGCGCGCCCATCGCTCTGATCCGGTCTGACAGCATGATCCCCCCTCGGTCCGCAGTCTGCGCGACATGACGACTCAAAGCCACGTCTTTTGCTTGAAAATAAATTGTCAGACAATTAGCCTCCCCGTAAAGCCCCAATTGTCAGACATATGAAACTCGACCCCGCCAGCCCCAAGGACCTGTCCGCCCAGATCGCCGCCGCGATCCGGGACGAGATCGTGTCGGGCAAGCTGATCGTGGATGCGCGCCTGCCGTCCGAGGCGGAACTGGCCGAACATTTCGCCGTCTCCCGCCCCACGGTGCGCGAGGCGCTGAAACGGCTGGCGGCGCAATCCCTGATCCGCACCCAGCGGGGGGCGACGGGCGGCGCTTTCGTCAACCGCCTCTCGTTCGAGGAGGCTTACGGCCAGCAGATCACCACCTCGACCCTGCTCTTGTCGATGAACGCGGTCAGTTTCGATGTCGCCTGCGAGGCGCGCTTTGCGCTGGAACGTGCCTGCGCGCCGCTGTCGGCCACCCGCAGGCGTCAGGACCATCTGGACCGGATGCGCGCCGAGATCGCGCCGGCAATCGCAACCGACCCTGTCGGACGAGGATTTCTGCGCCTCGGACGTGGCGTTCCACCGCGCGCTGGTGGACGGGGCGGGCAATCCGGTCCTGTCCTACCAGCTTGCCGGTGCCGTCGAAGGGATGCAGCCCCTGATGAACATGATCACCTTCACCGCCCGGTCGCGCGGCGCCATCATCGGCCTGCACGGGCGGATTGCCGATGCGATCGACGCGCAGGAGGCCGCCTCCGCCGATGCCGCACTCAGCGAACTGGCCGATTACACCCTCACGCTGGGGCGCGATGTGATGGCCGCCCGCGCGGCCCGCGCGCAGGACTGATCGCATCCACTGCATTTGACCCCTTCAAAAGCGCCGCGCGCTGCCCTATATTCAAACTGTCTGGCAACAGACTATGGACATAAACGCGCTCGTAATACGCGGATCGGACCCGGGGGCGGTACCCGGCAGCTCCACCAAAACCCGCTCATTTGGCGGCAATGGGGCTGAAACAGGATCGACGAACGTCTAAAGGGGTATGCTTTGTCTCGGTGAGGTACCACCGTTATCGGTCCGAAAAGTACAATTGCAAATGACAATCGTGCTCCGGTAGCAATGGCCGCGTAAGCGGTCGGCGACACCGAAAACTAAGTCCTTGGCTTAGCAGCTTAAGGCGGGGTTCGCAGGCACCTGGCAACAGAAGCCTGCACTTTCCCCTCTCCCCATCGTCCTGCACCCGGCACCGTCATGGTCCTGTCATCGGCATGTGGAACGGCTGGCCTTGCAGGCGACGCTCCATGCTCTATGCCTGCATCATGCCAGCAGAGAGCGACCATCCCGTGACATCCGCCCCCGACTTTCCCCAGTTGATCCGCGTCTTCGGCCGCATCGGCCTGTTGTCCTTCGGCGGTCCCGCCGCGCAGATCGCCCTGATGCAGCGCGAACTGGTCGAGGCGCGCGGCTGGCTGGATCGAGGCCGAATTCCTGCGCGCCCTGTCCTTCTGCATGCTGCTGCCCGGCCCCGAGGCGATGCAGCTGGCCACCTATGCCGGCTGGCGGCTGCGCGGCACGCCGGGCGGGCTTGCTCGCGGGGCTGTTGTTCGTGCTGCCGGGCGCGCTGGTGATCTTCGCGCTGGCGCTGGCCTATGCCAGCTTCGGCCAGGTCTGCCGCTGGTGCAGGCGCTGTTTCTGGGGATCAAGGCGGCTGTCGTGGTCATCGTGCTGCAGGCGCTGCGGGGTCTTGCAAAGCGCGCCCTGCGGGGGCGCGCCGATGTGGCGCTGGCGCTGGCCTCCTTCGTCGCGATCTTCTTCGCGCAACTGCCCTTCCCGCTGATCATCGCGGTCGCCGCCCTCTGGGGCTGGTGGCGCAGCCGGGCGGAACTTGCCGCCCCCGCAGCCCCGCATGCAGCGTGCCCCTGCGCCAGACCCTGTCGCACCGCCGCGCTCTGGCTGGCCCTCTGGCTCGTGCCGCTGGGCCTGCTCATCAGCGCTCGAACCAGGCCTGCTGGCCGATCTGGCGCTCTTCTTCTCGACCCTCGCCGTGGTCACCTTCGGCGGCGCCTATGCGGTGCTGGCCTATATGACCCAGGCCGTCGTGACCGATTTCGGCTGGCTGACGACCGCGCAGATGATCGACGCGCTGGGTCTGGCCGAAACCACGCCCGGCCCGCTGATCCTTGTGACCCAATTCGTGGGCATCCTCGCCGGGATCGCCCAAGGCGGCATCGGGCTTGGCATCATGGCCGGGATCGTCACCCTCTGGATGACCTTCACCCCCTGCTTTTTGTGGATCTTCACCGGCGCCCCCTATATCGACGCGCTGGCCTATCGGCCGCGCCTGCGCGGCGCGCTGGCCGCTGTGACCGCCGCTGTCGTCGGCGTGATCCTGAACCTCTCGCTCTGGTTCGCGCTGCACGTGATCTTTGCCGATGTGACCCTGACCCGCTTCGGCCCGCTGCCCGACTGTGACCAGCTTTCAATGGCAGGCCGCCGCCCTGACCGCGCTGGCCTTTCTGCTGCATCTGCGACTGGCCCTGCCCCTGCCCGCCTTTCTGGCGGTGATGGCCGTATCGGGCTTCGCGCTCAGCCTTGTGCCGCTCTGACCGCCCGGTTTCCGGCGGCTTGGTTTTTTTGATCTGCCCGTCTTTTGTTTTACCCCGAATCCCCTATGCTGACCCGGAGCTTGCCTGGGGAAACGCGATGTCGCGCAACATCGATTACGGAAACCTGATGCATCGCGCGATGCGCGGTCTGATCCAGGAAGTGTCTGCAGGACGTGGCCGATCACGGCCTGCCCGGCGCGCATCATTTCTTCATCACCTTCGACACGACCCATCCCGCAGGCCAAGCTGGCCGACTGGCTGCGCGACCGCTATCCCGACGAAATGACCGTGGTCATGCAGCACTGGTTCGACGATCTCGAGGTGACCGATGACGGGTTCTCCGTCACGCTGAATTTCGGCGAGCAGCCCGAGCCGCTCTATATCCCCTATGATGCGATCAAGACCTTCGTCGATCCGTCGGTCGAATTCGGCCTGCGCTTCGAAACCCATGCGACCGACGACGACGATCTGGACGACGACGGGGACGACGACGAGCCGACGCCCCGCCTCAGGCGGCCCGAAAGAGGCCGAGGTCGTCCGGCTCGACACGCTTCCGCAAGTAAGGCGCCCGCCTTCGCGCGCAGCGTCGCAACCCCGGTATCCCACCGCATGCAACATTGATCTTGCCGCCCGATTTCGCTATGAGGGGGTCAAAATCCATCGCAAAGGGCAAAGCCGATGACCAACACCCGCACCGAGACCGACAGCTTCGGCCCGCTCGAGGTTCCCGCCGACAAGTACTGGGGCGCGCAGACCCAGCGCTCGATCATGAACTTCCCCATCGGCTGGGAACGTCAGCCCGTCGCCATCGTGCGCGCGCTCGGCGTGATCAAGAAGGCCTGCGCCATGGTCAACGAAGGCTTCGGCGATCTGGACGCCGACCTCGCCAAGGCGATCCAGCAGGCCGCGCACCGAGGTGATCGACGGCAAGTTCGACGACAACTTCCCGCTGGTCGTCTGGCAGACCGGCTCGGGCACCCAGTCGAACATGAACGCCAACGAGGTGATCTCGAACCGCGCGATCGAGATGCTGGGCGGCGTGATGGGCTCCAAGAAACCCGTGCACCCCAATGACCATTGCAACATGGGCCAGTCCTCGAACGACACCTTCCCCACCGCGATGCATGTCGCCATCGGCATGATGGCGCGCGACATGCTGCTGCCGGGCCTGCGCAAGCTGCACGCGGCACTCGCCGCGAAATCCGAAGAATTCAAGGACATCATCAAGATCGGCCGCACCCATACGCAGGATGCCACGCCGCTGACGCTGGGTCAGGAATTCGGCGGCTATGCCCATCAGGTCGCCAAGGGGATCGAGCGGGTCGAGGCCTGCCTGCCCGACATCTACGAACTGGCGCAGGGCGGCACCGCTGTCGGCACCGGGCTGAACACCCGCATGGGCTGGGCCGAAAACGTCGCGGCCGAGATCGCCGGCATCACCGGCCTGCCCTTCGTCACCGCGCCCAACAAGTTCGAGGCGCTGGCCGCCCATGACGCGATGGTCATGTTCTCGGGCGCGCTGAAAACCGTGGCCGGCTCGCTCTTCAAGATCGCCAACGACATGCGCCTGCTGGGCTCCGGCCCGCGCTCCGGCCTGGGCGAGCTGATCCTGCCCGAAAACGAGCCGGGTTCGTCGATCATGCCCGGCAAGGTCAACCCGACGCAGGCCGAGGCGCTGACGCATGGTCTGCGCCCATGTCATGGGCAATGACGCGGCGGTCGGTTTCGCAGGCTCGCAGGGGCATTTCGAACTGAACGTCTACAACCCGATGATGTCCTATAACGTGTTGCAATCCATGCAGCTTCTGGGCGATGCGGCCTCCAGCTTCACCGACAACATGGTCGTGGGCACGCAGGCCAATGTCGCGCGCATCGACAAGCTGATGAAGGAATCGCTGATGCTGGTCACGGCACTCGCCCCCACCATCGGCTATGACAACGCCACCAAGGTCGCCAAGACCGCGCACAAGAACGGCACGACGCTCAAGGAAGAGGCGATCGCGCTGGGCTTGGTCGATGCGGAAACCTTCGACCGCGTGGTGCGCCCCGAAGACATGATCGGACCCAAAGGGTGAGCACGCCGGTCAATCTGAACCGTGTACGCAAGGAAAAGGCGCGGGCCGAAGCCAAGGCCCGCGCAGCCGAGAATGCGGTGAAGTTCGGACGGACCAAGGCCGACAAGGACCTTGAAAAAGCGCGCGCGGAACAGGCCCGCAAGACTCTCGACGCACATCGGAAAGAGACCTGAGCAGATGGGCAGCCGGCCAGGCAAACACTCGCTGACCCTGCGCGGGCACCGCACCAGCGTCTCGCTTGAACCCGACTTCTGGCAGGCCTTCCGGGACATTGCTGCTGAAAAAGACATCGCAATCAACGTTCTGGCGGCGCAAATTGATGCGGCGCGCGAGCCTGAGA
Source organism: uncultured Alphaproteobacteria bacterium (assembly GCA_963715835.1). Lineage (GTDB taxonomy): Bacteria > Pseudomonadota > Alphaproteobacteria > Rhodobacterales > Rhodobacteraceae > Seohaeicola. Next base: position 670,295 of record CAVQSH010000002.1, read on the forward strand.
CAGGCCTCGCCTCAGCGATCCGGGTCTATGTCCTGCAACATTACCGCAAGGCGGCTCACGATTAACCGCGCTTTCATGTGATCGTGCCACTCTGACGGCATGACAGCGTGGCGCTTCCTTTTTTCACGGCTTTGGACCCTGCTCTCAGGGGGCCAATGGTGCGCGCGGCGTGATCCGCAGCCAGATCCCGTCCTTCGCCCGCACCGTCAGATGCGCCACGGGCACGGGCTCTCTGTCCGCGATCACCTCGAACCGGAAGGCGCGGACCAGCATCGACAGGATCAACGGCCCCTCGACCATGGCGAAACCCGCACCGGGGCAGACCCGCGCGCCGGCCGAAAACGGAATGAACGCCTCGCGCAGACAGGTCCGCCCGTTCTCGGTCCCCCAGCGGTCCGGATCGAATCCGTCCGGATTGTCCCAAAGCCGCGTATGCCGATGCAGATGCCAGGGGCTGATCACGATCTGCGCACCCGGCTTCACCTCCCGGTCGCGCAACCGTTCCGGGCAGGTCGTCTCGCGCACCATCATCGGCACCGGCGGATAAAGCCGCAACGCCTCGCGGAACACGTCCCGGCTCAGCCGCAGGCGCGACATCACCGCGAAATCGGCCTGATCCAGCGCCGCGGCCTCAGCCGCGACCCGCTCCTGCCAGTCCGGGTGCATGCGCCAGCAGATAGAGCGCCCATCCAAGCGCCGAGGCACTGGTTTCATGCCCCGCCAGAAAGAAGATCGCGACCTGATCCACCATCTCGTCGGTGTCGAACCGCTCTCCGGTTTCCGGGTCGGCGGTCGTCATGATCTTGGTCGCCAGATCGTCAGGCGCCGTGCCCGCCGCGATATCCGCCATGCGCGCGGCGGTCAGATCGGTGATCAGGGCCCTGATCGTGCGCCGCCGTCCGCCTTGTGCTGCGCCGGTGAAATCGCGGCATCCAGCGCGGCAAGGGCAGGAAGGCGGCGATGTTCAGGATCGGCTGGCTGCGCTGATAGTCGCGAAAGGCGGTGAAGACCCGGCGCGGCGGTCTCGTTCTCGATCGGGATCGAAAACAGCGTGCGAAAGATCACATCGGCGGCGGCATGGCTGGTCACCTCCTCGATCTCGACCGGGCTCTGCCCATCGACCTGCTGCTCCAGACGCCGCACGGCGGCATGCGCCGCCTGCCACATCGCCGCGAAACGTGTCGCGCAGGCGCCCCCCCTCGAAGGCCGGATCGATGATCCGCCGCTGCCGCTCCCATGTCGCGCCATTGGTCAGAAAGACCGACTTGCCCAACAACGGGCGCAACCCTTCGGCCACGCGCATCGGATTTGGGGAAATCACCGGGCCGCTCCTTCAGGACCAGCCGCACCAGCTCGGGCTGGTTGCACAGATAGCGACCGGAAGAACGGCGTGCGGAACTCGGCCATCCAGGCGCGGTAAAGCCGCGCGGGTTGCGCCGACAGGATATCCTGCCGGAACAGCCGCATATAGCGCCAGAGCGAGACCTTGTCCGGCCGCACGGCGGGCTTGGGCGGCAACGCGGTCACGCAGACACCGAGACATGGCCCGACACGGCCCGGTCGATCCGCGATTTCGACGGCGCGCGCCCATGATAGCGCTCGGCCAGCGTCATGGGGCCTGCGGTGATGCGCGAAATAGTCATAGTCGCCCGGTCGGTCAAAGGCGCAAAGATACTGGAAATGCAGCCGGAAAAACCGCCATCGCAGCGCCTTCCACCGCTCCGGGCTCAGCGTCTGGGTGAAGGCCGCCGACATCACCAGCGGCCAGCGTTTGCCCGCCGGCGCCACGCCCGACACCGCCACCGGATCGCAAAGCGCAAAGGCGCAGCCATCGCCGGGCGCCGTCACATCGACCCATGTCAACGCCCCGGATTCGCACAGATATTGCAGATCGGCCCGCAACCGCTGCGCGTCGGGCAGAAAGGACACCATCGGCACCACCTGCCCCAGCGACAGAAACGCCAGCGTGCGGCCCCTCCGCAGGCACCCGGCCCGCACGGATCAGGTCCGCCAGCACCGACACCGCCAGATGCGCGCCCGAGGAATGGCCCACGACCAGAACCTCATCCACCTGCTCTTGCAGGGCCGCGGCAATCGCATCGGCGAACACCGCCATCCGCGCCTCCAGCTCAGGCGGATAAGCCCCTTTCAACAGGGCGGAATAGCGCATAATCATGCATCAGGTAATAGGCAAAGAACCGGCCATCCCGCGCGCGGAACCAGCGCAGCACCAGCACGGCCGCCCCGCACCCAGCATGGCCGTCAGCAGGATCAAAGCGACAAACCCGGCTGTCCGCGCACCACCTGTCACCCAGATCGTTGCCTCGGCCCCCAGTCGCGCCACGCCGTAAGCCACAGCGCAGGCCAGTGCCAACTGGACCAGCAGGAACACCACCGGATAGAGCGCCGCGATCACCGGCCCCTTGCGCAGCCGCATCAGCCGCCACAGCGCGCCCGATCCGATATAGGTCCATGCCGTGCTCAGCAATTGCCGATAGGTCGCGGGGATCGAGTTCGACATGCTGTCGCGCACGATATCGGACCAGACCAGCACCTCGACATCCGCCGTGACAGTCTCGCGACGCCGATCCGCCCCTCGACCTGCCAGCCATAGGCACCGCCCCCGGTCTTGGGCCGCAGCGTCGATCTCATAGCCAGAGATCGCCGCCTGCGCCGCGCTTTCCTTGCGATACAAGCTCGCGGTAGCGGCGCGGATGGATCGGATCATAGCCCGGAATGTAGAACACCCTGCGGCGTCTGACCTGATGTTGGGACATACTGCTCATCCGGACCTCGTTACAGACCGGACAGTAGCGCAGCTTTGGGGCCTGCGTAAGACCTTTGACAGGCAGGAAACGGGCGCGGGCCGGACCTCAGCCCAGGACCGCCAGCGCCGGAAAGGTTTCCAGCAACCAGAAGGAAAAGGCCGAAAAGCCCCCCGTCAGCATCAGCAGGCCAATCGTCCAGAGCAGCAGACCCATGACCTTCTCGATCCGGTCCATATGCCGCTTCATCCAGCCCATCACGCCCGTCAGGCGCGGCAGGAAGGCCGCGACCAGCAGAAAGGGAATGCCCAGACCCGGCGGCATAGATCCCCAGCAGCAGCGTGCCGCGCGTGACCGACGCCTCGGAGGCCGCCAGCGACAGGATCGCGCCCAGTTGCGGGCCGATGCACGGCGTCCAGCCAAAGGCGAAGGCCAGCCCCAGAATATAGGCCCCGAAGGCCGAGCCGCCCCGGTCACCCGCATCCAGCCGCGCCTCGCGGTCCAGAAAGGGGATGCGGTAGATCCCGATGAAATGCGCGCCGAACACCATGACCAGAATACCTGCCACGGTGTTGAAATACCCCTGATATTGCAGGAAAGCCGCCCCGATGGCCGAGGCCGTGAAGCCAAGGAACAGGAAAACGGTCGACAGCCCCATCACGAAGAACAGCGCCGGCAGCAAGGCCCGGTTGCGCGCGCTTGTCTGCGCTTTGCAGATCGGACAACGATACGCCGCTCATATAGGCCAGATAGGGCGGCACGATGGGCAGCACGCAGGGGCTGAGGAAGGAGATCACCCCCGCCAGCAGCGCCACCAACATGGCGGGCAGCAGGCCCGCGTCGATGATTTCGATTCCGAACATGCGACAGGCTTACGGCATCCCGCGCGCAAGGTCACGCGTGCGGTTGTCACATCCTTGTGGACAGCGCGTGACCGGATATTTATGTCCCATCCCATGACCCAGGAAACCGAGATCGACGCCATCGGGCTGTTGTGCCCCCTTCCCGTGCTGCGCGCGCGCAAGGCGCTGGCGGCCCTGCCCGAGGTGCCGTCCTGCGGCTGCTGGCCAGCGATCCGGCGGCCATCGTCGATGTGCCGCATTTCTGCGCGCAGGCCGGGCATGTGTTTCTGGAGATGCAAGAGGCCGCGGATCACACCGTCTATCGCCTGCGCAAGGGCGGCTGACGCAGCCTGACCGGCCCGATGGGCCCAAGACCCGGTGCAGCACGCAAGGAAAAACCGCCCCGAGGGGCGGTTTTCCTGTCTTTGCATCCAGTCTCTGACGCGGATCAGCGTCCCAGCGACCACCAGCCCTTGCGGCGGGGCTTGCCGTCATCCTCGGCCTGCGGGGCCTCGGCTTTCGGCGCGTCCTGCGCCGGAGCGGCTTCCGCCTCGGCGCTTTGGCCTCGGCCACGGCGACCTCCGGCTTTGCGGCTTCGACAGGCGCGGCCGCAACCACGCTGGCCTCGGCCTCGACCGGGGCGGCGCTCTCTGCCGCAACCGTCTCGACAGCCGCGTCCTTGGCAGGCTTGGCCGTCCTGGTGCGCGGCGCTGCTTTCTTCACAGGCTTGGCTTCGGTATCGGCTGACGCGTCCTCGGCCGCAGCCGCCGCCTTGGCCGTGCTGGCGCGCGGCTTGGCGGGTGCCTTGGGTTTGGCCGGAGCCTTGGGCTTGGCGGGTGCCTTCGGCGTCGTCTCGGCCTTGGCCGTGGCACTGCGGCTCGAAGCAGACCGCGTCCGGGTCACGGTCTTGCGTGCCGGCTTCTCTGCTTCACCCTCAGCCTCGACCTCTGCCGGGGCTTCAGCGGCCACAGCATCATCCGTTTCGGCAGCAGCGGCGACGGGGGCCTCGCGACTCTGCGGTCACGGCATCCGCCGGGCTCTGGCCCGCGTCATCATCACCGTCATCGTCTTCGGCGCCATTATCGCCGCCGTTCTCACCATCAAAGCCGGTCTTCGACTTGCTCCGCCGACGCCGACGACGGCGCTTCTTCGGCTTGGCCTCGTCGTCACCCGCCTCGGCAGGGCGTTCCGCCCGCTCAGCACGTTCGGGACGCGTTGCAGCCTTGGCTGCCGCTTCTTCCTCGGCGGCCTCCGCATCTTCCAGATCCCAGGCCGACACAGTGCTGTCCACCTCATCCATGAGGGCGGTATCGCCCGACACGACCTGCGGCACTTCCACGACCACGCGGGTGGCGGTCTTGAACTTCTCCATGGTGAAATCGGGGCTGATCAGCGTGCGGATCACCCTCGATCCGCACGGACATGCCATAGCGCGCCTTCGATCTGGGCGACATGTTCGCGTTTCTGGTTCATCAGGTAGTTGGCGATCCCGACGGGCGCCTTGACCAGCACCTCACGCGACCGGCGGCGCACGCCTTCTTCCTCGATCTGACGCAGGATCGACAGCGCCAGGTTGTCGTCCGAGCGGATCAGGCCGGTGCCGTGGCAATGCGCGCAGGGCTGTGTCGTGGCCTCGATCATGCCGGGGCGCAGACGCTGACGCGACATTTCCATCAGGCCGAAACCGCAGATCCGGCCCACCTGAATGCGCGCGCGGTCGGTCTTGAGCTTGTCCTTGATCCGCTTTTCGACGGCGGCGTTGTTGCGCCGCTCGTCCATGTCGATGAAGTCGATCACGATCAGACCGGCCAGGTCGCGCAGACGCAACTGGCGCGCCACCTCTTCGGCGGCCTCAAGGTTGGTCTTGAGCGCGGTTTCCTCGATCGAGCCTTCCTTGGTGGCCCGGCCGGAGTTCACGTCGATCGCCACCAGCGCCTCGGTCACGCCGATCACGATATAGCCGCCGGATTTCAGCTGCACGGTCGGGTTGAACATCGACGACAGATAGCTTTCCACCTGATAGCGCGCGAAAAGCGGCATCTGCTCGCGGTAGTGCTTCACGTTCTTGGCATGGGACGGCATGATCATCTTCATGAAGTCCTTGGCGATGCGATAGCCGCGCTCGCCCTCGACCAGAACCTCGTCGATCTCGCGGCTGTAAAGATCGCGGATCGAGCGTTTGATCAGATCGCCTTCTTCGTAGATCTTCGCAGGCGCGATGGATTTCAGCGTCAGCTCGCGGATCTGTTCCCACAGGCGCTGCAGATATTCGTAGTCGCGCTTGATCTCGGTCTTGGTGCGCTTGGCGCCTGCGGTGCGCACGATCAGGCCCGCGCCCTTCGGCACGTCGATCTCGTTCGCGATTTCCTTGAGCTTCTTGCGGTCCAGCGGCGTTGGTGATCTTGCGCGAAATGCCGCCACCGCGCGCGGTGTTGGGCATCAGCACGCAATAGCGACCGGCCAGCGACAGATAGGTGGTCAGCGCCGCGCCCTTGTTGCCGCGCTCTTCCTTGACGACCTGCACCAGCAGGATCTGGCGGACCTTGATGACTTCCTGGATCTTGTAGCGCCGCGCACGCGGTTTGCGCACGGGGCGGATATCCTCGGCATCGTCGTCGTCGGCAACGGATTCGATGCTGTCGTCGCGGTCGCATCGTCTCGACCGCGCCGTCATCATCCTCGTCATCGCGATCATCGTCGACCGGCGTCTTCCACCGGGGTCTCCGGCCACGACTTCCATCGGCGAGGTGCCTTCGGCGACCTCGCGCCTCGTCCAGGTCGATCGTCTCCATGCCCGCGATCTCGTTGCCTTCCGCGTCGCGTGTGACAACCGCATCATCGCTGCGCACGGCTTCCGACCGGCTGCGAGAGCGACGAGCGCGACCGCGACCGGCTGGAACGGGGCTTTTCATCCTCGTCCTCGCGGCGCTGCGCATCGGCATAGGCCCGCTCTTCCTCCATCAGCGCCTCGACGGTCGGCGACGGGGATCTGGTAATAATCCGGGTGAATCTCGGAAAACGCCAGGAAACCATGCCGGTTTCCGCCGTAATCCACAAAGGCCGCCTGAAGCGAGGGTTCGACCCGCGTTACCTTTGCAAGGTAGATGTTTCCAGCAAGCTGGCGTTTGTTTTCAGATTCAAAATCAAACTCTTCGACTTTGTTTCCGTCCACCACAACGACGCGGGTTTCTTCCGCGTGCGTGGCGTCGATCAGCATTTTCTTGGCCATTTTGTCCATTTGCACAGCGGCGCAGCCCCACACCCGGTGGGCGGAGGCTTTGCGGCTTGTGACTTTCAGGGGCGAGGGTCAGCGCGCTGTCGATCCCACAGACCATGTCGCGCTGGATCAGCACGGCCATGTGCCCCGACAGGGGCAATATGTTGGGATCAGTTGCTCTCGCGCGCCTCATCGCGTTTCTTCTCCGACGCCCTCATTGTCATGGAGCGCCCATTCAAGGCCGTCACCACCTCGTTCTCACAAGGGGTTCAGGGGTTCGTCAGTCCCGTTTCCGGGGCTCAATCGGTCTGCATCAGCCGTGCCGGATATTCCTACACATCACATCTGCAGCGAAACTCAATGGCGGGTCACATCAGGTGCCACACACCATGGGTTACCATAGCGGCAGGGGGCGGCATAAGACAATGGGGAAAATCGCAGGCTGTCCTGCGCGCGGCGGGATGGCAGGGTCAAACGCCCCGCCATCTCCGCCCAGTCAGCAGCGGATCACAGGTAATCCGACCGCTGCAGGTCGTATTTGGCCATCTTCTCGTTCAGCGTCCGGCGCGGCAGGCACAGCTCGTCCATCACCGCCGCGATCGAGCCCTTGTGCCGCCGCATGGTGTTGTCGATCAGCATCCGCTCGAAGGCTTCGACATATTCCTTGAGCGGCTTGCCCTCGGTCGTCATCACCGGCTGCATTTCCTCGTTATCGGTCATCAGCAGCGAGGCGATGGTGCCGCGACCCGCGCCGCGATTGCAGCACCGCGCGTTCGGCCACGTTGATCAACTGGCGCACGTTGCCGGGCCATGGCGCCTGCAACAGCTGTGCGGCCTCCTGCGCGCTGACCTGCGGCGCGTCGCAGCCGTATTCATCGGCGAATTGCTCGGACAGGCGGGTGAACAGCGTCAGGATATCCTCGCCGCGCTGGCGCAGCGGCGGCGGCGTGATCCGCAGCGCCGCCAGCCGGTAGAACAGGTCCGGGCGCAGCGCATCCTCGCAGGTGCGGTCCTGCTCCTGCAGGTTCGAAATCGCCACGATCCGCGTTTCCGCAGGCGTGCCCTGCTCGTTGATGAAGCTCAGCAGCCGCGCCTGCAAGCTGTCGGACAGCGTTTCGATATCCTCCAGCACCAGCGTGCCGCCGCGCGCCTCCTCGACCGCCGGAAGCTGGCTGTCCTCGGGCATCATCGGGCCGAACAGCCGCTTGGACAGCTTGTCCTCGTCATAGGCCGCGCAGGAAATCAGCACGAACTTGCGCCCTGCCCGCGCACCCACCGCATGCAGCGCATGGGCCACCAGCGTCTTGCCGGTCCCGGTCTCGCCGTCGATCAGCACATGGCCGTCGGCCTGCCCCAGATCGAGGATATCCTCGCGCAGCCGCTCCATCGCGGGGCTGGTGCCGATCAGCTTCTTCATGATCTGCCCGCCATCGGACAGCTCGCGCCGCAGCGCACGGTTGTCCAGCGTCAGGCGGCGGGTGTTGGTGGCCTTGCGGGCCAGTTCGTTCATCCGGTCGGGGTTGAACGGCTTCTCCAGAAAATCGAAGGCCCCCACCCGCATCGCCTCGACCGCCATCGGCACGTCGCCATGCCCGGTGATCATGATCACCGGCAGCGTGCTGTCGCTGCCCATCAGCTTCTTGAGAAACTGCATCCCGTCCATGCCGGGCATCTTGATGTCCGAGATGACGATCCCCGGATAATCCGGTCCCAGCACCTTCAGCGCATCCTCGGCGCTGGCAAAAGTCTCGGTGTCATAGCCGGACAGGGCCAGCCACTGGCTGATCGACTGCCGCATGTCCTGTTCGTCATCGACGATGGCGATCTTCATCCCCTTCGACATAGGTTCTTACTCCGCCGCTTCTATTTCATTGTCGTTACTTAGGATCGGAAGCTGAACTTCAAAGACCGCGCCGCCATCCTTGGCATTGCGCGCCGTCAGCCGTCCGCCCAAGTCGTTTACGATCCCCGAGGAAATGGCAAGGCCCAAGCCCGACCCCCTCGCCCGGCTTCTTGGTGGTGTAGAAAGGCTCGAACAGGTTATCCAGATCCTTGATCCCCTCGCCGTTGTCGCGCACGCGTCAGGGTCGCGGTCTCTCCGGCGGCCAGGATGATGTCGATCTCGGGCTCGGTCACGGTCTGCGTGGCGTCCATGGCGTTGCGCAACAGGTTGATCATCACCTGCTCGATCCGCATGCGGTCGCCCATCACCATCACCGGCTGATCGGGCAGCGCGCGGGTGATGCGGATGCGCCGCTGCTTGAGCTGCGGTTCCATCATCGACAGGGCCGAGGCCAGCGCTTCGCCCATGTTTACAGGCGTCAACTGGTCCCCGCTCTTGCGCGCATAGGACTTGAGCTGCCGCGTGATCGCCCCCATCCGCTCGATCAGATCGTCGATCCGCTGGAACGAGGACAGCGCCTCGTCGGGCCGGTTGCGCCGCAGCAGCAGACGCGCGCCCGCCAGATAGGTCTTCATCGCCGCCAGCGGCTGGTTCAATTCGTGGCTGACGGCCGCCGACATCTCGCCCAGGGCCGCCAGTTTCGAGCTTTGCGCCAGCGTCTGTTCCGCCACTGCCAGGGTCTCCTGCACCTTTTCGCGCTCGGCGATTTCCCGCTGCAGCCTTGCGTTCAGCAGGCGCAGTTCCGCCGACTCGCGCTGGAACAGGGCCATGCGGACCGCGTTCTTCCGGCTGACCAGATAGAAGGCCAGCGCCAGAAGGATCGCGAATCCCATGATCTCCAGCGCCAGAACGCCGTTCACCCGCTCGCGCACGCTGGTGTAGGTGGTGAAACTCGCGATGCGCCAGCCCCGGAACGGGATGCGCCCTTCCATGCGGATCACGGCCTCGCCCTGCACATAGGCATCCGCAGGCAGCGCGGTCCAGTCGGCGGTGGCCTGAATGGCACGCTGGATCGCGCTTTCGGGCGGTTGCTGGGCCAGCGCCTCGGCCTCGGTCAGCCCGCGCCAGCGCGGCTCGGTCGCAAGGATGATCACGCCTTCCGAATTGCTCACCAGAACCGCATCCGAAATCCCGGCCCAGGCGCGCTCGAACTTCTGCAGATCGACCTCGACCGCGATCACGCCAAGCCCCTGCCCCTTGTCCGCGATCCGGCGCGAATAGGAGAAATTGAAACTGCCGGATTCGCGCCGCTGCACGGTGAAAATCGTGTCATTGGCCCGCAGCGCATCCACGAAATAGGCTTCGCTGCGGTAATTGGCGCCCAGCTTGTTCCGGTCGGTCGAAGCAACGACCCGCCCCTCGCGGTCCAGAAGCATGAGCGAGGCGGCCCCGATTTCCTCGACGAAGGAAATCAGCCGTTGCGTGGACAGCGAGTAGTCCTGCGTGGACAGCGCCGAGATCAGCGTCGGGTCGCGCGCCAGAAGCTGCGGCACGATGGCGTTGCGGCGCAGCTCGCTCAGCAGGTTGCCGCTATAAAGCGCCAGACGCAGCTCCGCCCGGTTGCGGGTCGTCTCGGTAAAGCGGTCGGTCAGAAGGCGGTTGGTCACCACGATCGTGACCACCGCGATCACCATCAGCAGGCCCAGGGCAAGCCGCCCGCGCCAGCTGACCGTGCCGGTCGCCGCCCGGCGCATGCCGCGGGTCTGACCCGGGGTGCGGGTGGCTGAACTCTGGGGTGACGCTTTCATGGACCGACTTTACGCCGAGGCGAGCCTCGCGCTCAAGTCAGGCGTCGGTCAGGGCCCCGACCAGACCGGCGAAGATCTGCCGGCCATCGGTGCTGCCATGGGCGTCTTCGGCGGCACGCTCGGGATGGGGCATCATGCCCAGCACCCGGCGGTTCTCGCTCAGCACCCCGGCGATGTCCCCGGCGGACCCGTTACGGGCTCTGCATAGGTAAAGGCAATCCGGTCCTCGTCGCGCAGTTGCGCCAGAAGATCGGCGCCCGGCGGTATAGTTGCCGTCATGATGCGCCACCGGAATCCGCAGGCGACTGCCCCGCGTGATAGCCACCCGTGAAGGCGCTGTCCGTGGTGGCGACATTGAGCGTGACGGGGCGGCAGATGAACTTCAGCCCCGCATTGCGCATCAGGGCACCGGGCAGAAGCCGGGTTTCGGTCAGAACCTGAAACCCGTTGCAGATGCCCAGAACATAGCCACCGCGCCCCGCATGGGCCACGACCGCGCGACAGATCGGCGAGTTGGCCGCGATCGCCCCGCAGCGCAGGTAATCACCAAAGGAAAAGCCGCCGGGGATGCCGACGACATCCACGCCCTGCGGCAGTTCGGTATCCTTGTGCCAGACCCGGCTGACGCGCGCGCCCGCCTTCTCGAAGGCAACGGCCAGATCGCGGTCGCAGTTGGAGCCGGGAAAGGTGATGACCGCCGCGTGCATCAGACGATCTCCACCGTGTAGCTTTCGATCACCGTATTCGCCAGCAGGGTCTCGCACATGCGCGCGACCTGCGCGCGGGCGGCCTCGGCATCGGTCTCGGCCAGATCCAGCTCGATCACCTTGCCCTGACGCACGCCATTGACCCCGTCAAAGCCCAGCGTGCCCAGCGCGTGGCGCACGGCTTCACCCTGCGGGTCCAGAACCCCGTTCTTCAGCATCACATGCACCCGTGCCTTCATCGCTTGCTCTCCGGTCTCGCAGGGGCCGCCGCGCCCTGTTTCTTCTTGCTTCAAATATCCAATCCCCGGCCTATCGCCGCGTGCCGGGGGATCAGTTGATCAGTGTGGGCTTGGTCATGGGCGTCGCGGTCTTGGGCATGACACCCAGACGCCGCGCCACTTCGGAATAGGCGTCCGTCAGGCTGCCCAGATCGCGGCGGAACACATCCTTGTCCAGCTTGCGGCCGGTTTCGATGTCCCACAGACGGCAGCTGTCGGGGCTGATCTCGTCCGCCACCACCAGCCGCTGGAAATCGCCGTCATAGACGCGCCCGATCTCGATCTTGAAATCGATCAGCTTGATGCCGACGCTGAACATGACGCCCGACATGAAGTCGTTGACCCGCAGCGCAAGGCTCAGGATGTCGTCCATGTCCTGCTGGTTGGCCCAGCCGAAGGCGGCGATATGCTCTTCGGTGACCAGCGGATCGCCCAGCTTGTCGTCCTTGTAGTAATATTCGATGATCGGGCGCGGCAGCTGCAGCCCTTCCTCGATCCCCAGCCGCTTGGACATGGACCCGGCGGCGTAGTTGCGCACCACCACTTCCAGCGGGATGATCTCGCAGGCGCGCACCAGTTGCTCGCGCATGTTGATGCGGCGGATGAAATGCGTCGGCACCCCGACCGAGGCAAGGCCCGTCATGAAGAACTCGGACAGCAGGTTGTTCAGCACGCCCTTGCCTTCGATCACGTCGCGCTTCTCGGCGTTGAAGGCGGTGGCGTCATCCTTGAAATACTGGATGATGGTGCCCGGCTCGGGCCCCTCGTACAAAGTCTTCGCCTTGCCTTCGTAGATTTTCTTGCGCCGTGCCATGGTCACTCCGGTGCTGAGGACAGGCATGAGTCCCGTCCAGTTGCCCCCCTTTAGTCCATGGGCGGCTTTGTCGCAAGATGCGCCCTGCCCCTTGCGCCATGGGTCGCAGGTGTGCATATCGGGTTCAGGACAAACTGCCACCCAAGGATGCGACAGATGACAACCTTCGATGACCGTGAACATGCGTTCGAGGCGAAGTTCGCCCATGACGAGGAAATGAAGTTCAAGGCCGAGGCGCGGCGCAACAAGCTTCTGGGTCTCTGGGCCGCCGAGCTGATGGGCAAGACCGAGGCCGAGGCTGCGGAATACGCCCGCGAGGTCATCAAGGCCGATTTCGAAGAGGCCGGCCACGAGGATGTCGTGCGCAAGGTCGCAGCCGATCTGGCCGATCTGGCCGATGCCGACGCCGTCCGCGCCAAGATGGATGAGCTGCTGGCCGTCGCCAAGGCCCAGCTGATGAGCGAGATCTGACGCGCCAGCCGCGCCCTATCGTCCTTGACCCCGGGAACAGGCGCGGCCTTCCATGCGCCGTCTGTTCCGGGCAAGGCGACGGTGATGCAAGCGCCTCACCATGATCATGAAACATATGAATTTGCCCGCAGCGCCCAAACATGACAGGACAGGCGCGCTGGAGCTTTCCCCATTTCCCATGCACAGGAATTCCCATGACCGACGCGCTGTCCCGCCTGCTTGAAACCCGCGACTGGCTGATGGCCGACGGGGCCACCGGCACCAACCTGTTCAACATGGGCCTGACCTCCGGCGACGCGCCCGAGATGTGGAACGAGGAACATCCCGACCGTATCCTCGCCCTCTACAAATCCGCCGTGGACGCGGGCAGCGACATCTTTCTGACCAACTCCTTCGGCGGCAACGCCAGCCGTCTGAAACTGCATGGCGCGGAAAAGCGCGCACGCGAACTGTCGCGCATCAGCGCCGAACTGGGCCGCCAGATCGCCGACAAGGCCGGCCGCACCGTGATCGTGGCCGGTTCGGTCGGCCCCACGGGCGAGATTTTCGCCCCCATGGGCCCGCTGACCCATGAAGTCGCGGTCGAGATCTTCCACGAACAGGCCGAAGGGCTCAAGGAAGGCGGGGCCGATGTGCTCTGGCTGGAGACCATCTCCGCCCCCGAGGAATACCGCGCCGCAGCCGAAGCCTTCGCGCTGGCCGGTATGCCGTGGTGCGGCACCATGAGCTTTGACACCGCCGGGCGCACCATGATGGGTGTGACCAGCGCCGCCATGGTCGATATGGTCGAAGCCCTGCCCAATCCGCCGATCGCCTTCGGCGCGAACTGCGGCACCGGCGCCTCGGACCTGCTGCGCACCGTTCTGGGCTTTGCCGCCCAGGGCACGGAACGCCCGATCATCGCCAAGGGCAACGCGGGCATCCCGAAATACCATGACGGGCATATCCACTATGACGGCACGCCGGAACTGATGGCGGAATATGCCGTGCTGGCCCGCGACGCCGGGGCCACGATCATCGGCGGCTGCTGCGGCACCATGCCCGTGCATCTGGAAAGCATGAAACGCGCGCTGGAAACCCGCCCGCGTGGGCCGCGCCCGACCCTCGACCAGATCACCGCGCTGCTGGGTGGCTTCACCTCGGCAGGCGACGGCACCGGCGACGATACCGCCGCACCGCGCCGCACCCGCCGGAGCAGCCGCCGCGAGGAGTGATGTCCGCAAACCGCGTCCAGAGCGCATCATTACGGCAACGGACCGCTCAATTCTGAGGCACAGGTCGGAAGCGCTTGCGTCCATGTCGCAATCCGACGACTGGCCTGTGGACAAAAGCCCCAGATGGGGCGAACGACAGCAAGACGACGGCGCACGCGCCGCAGAGCCAAGGAAACTGACATGTCCGACGATCAAGACGACATCATCCTCGCGGACCTCGATGACGAGGAACTGGTCCAGCAGATGTTTGACGACCTCTACGACGGTCTCAAGGAAGAGATCGAGGAAAGCGTCAACATCCTTCTGGCGCGCGGCTGGCAACCCTACGAGATCCTGACCGAGGCGCTCGTCGGCAGGCATGACGATCGTGGGCAAGGACTTCCGCGACGGTATCCTCTTCGTTCCCGAAGTGCTTCTGGCCGCCAACGCGATGAAGGGCGGCATGGCCATCCTCAAGCCGCTTCTGGCGGAAACCGGCGCGCCCAAGCAGGGCAAGATGGTGATCGGCACGGTCAAGGGCGACATCCACGACATCGGCAAGAACCTTGTCGGCATGATGATGGAAGGCGCGGGCTTCGAAGTGATCGACCTTGGCATCAACAACGCCGTGGACAGCTATCTCGACGCGCTCGAGGCCGAAAAGCCCGACATTCTGGGCATGTCCGCCCTGCTGACCACCACCATGCCCTACATGAAGGTGGTGATCGACACGCTGATCGAAAAAGGGATGCGCGACGACTATATCGTGCTGGTGGGCGGCGCCCCCCTGAACGAGGAATTCGGCCGCGCCATCGGCGCTGACGCCTATTGCCGCGATGCCGCCGTTGCAGTGGAAACCGCCAAGACCTACGTTGCGCGCAAGCACAATCAGGCCGCGATGCGCGCCTGAGGCGCGCGCCGCATCCGCGACACGGATCAAAGGCCCGCGCCCAATGGTGCGGGCCTTTTGCATCAAGGGGGAACGTGATGGACCTGCCCGATGACGATCACCTGACCCGCGAAGGTCTGGACCTGTCCGCGCCCCCTGCCCCGACCGAGCGGCTTCTGCTCATCGCCTGCGGCGCGCTGGCCCGCGAAATTCTCGATCTCATCGCGCGCAATGGCTGGTCCCACATGGACCTGACCTGCCTGCCCGCAATCCTGCACAATCACCCCGACCGCATCCCGGAAGCCGTGGAACAGGCCGTGCTCAAGCATCGCCCCACCCATCCGCATATCTTCGTGGTCTATGCCGATTGCGGCACCGGCGGGCGGCTGCGCGCGACCTGCGACCGGCTGGGGGTCGCGATGGTCGAAGGCCCGCATTGCTACAGCTTCTTCGAAGGCAACGCCCGCTTCGCGCGCAACATCCGAAGACGAGTTCACCGCCTTCTACCTGACCGATTTCCTTGTCCGCCAGTTCGACGCCTTCGTGTGGGAACCCTTGGGTCTCGACCGGCACCCGCAACTGCGCGACACCTATTTCGGCCATTACACCAAGCTGGTCTATCAGGCCCAGACCGACGATCCCGCCCTGACCACCAAGGCACAGGACTGCGCCGCGCGTCTGGGCCTCGCGTTCGAGCGGCGGTTTACGGGCTATGGCGATCTGGAAACGGCCTTGGCCGACGCTTAGGCCGCCTCTGCGGCCACCAGACGAATACGCTCGATCATCGCGCGCAGCCCGTTCGAGCGTTGCGCCGACAGGTGATCGTTCAACCCCAGCCGCGCCAGTTCGGCCGGCGCATCGACACGCGCCACCTCGGCCACGGGAAGACCGTTGTAAAGCGCGCGCAGCACCGCGATCAGACCGCGCACGATCATCGCATCGCTGTCACCCTCGAAGCGAAAGGTCCCGTTCTCGATCACCGGATGCAACCAGACCTGACTGGCGCAACCGTCCACCTTGGTCGCAGGCACGCGCAGCGCCTCGGGCAGCGGGTCCAGCGCCTTGCCCTGGTCGATCACATAGCGGTAGCGGTCTTCCCAATCCTCAAGGAATTCGAAATCCTCGACGATCGCCTCGAACCGTTCGGTGGCCATTTTCAGTTCCCCTTCTTCTGCCTCTTCAGTTAGGCAAGCACAGCACAAAGGTCCAGTGCGGCCTTGCGTCTTTTCAAGCCGCACCCGATAAGGTAGGCAGATGATGAATGCGACACAGCGAATGGGGCAGCACAGGATGCGGAACCTAACTTCGGCTCTCTTGGTCTCGACCCTTGTGCTGGCCGGCTGCGGCACGGTGCGCGACTCGCGCTTCAACCCGTTCAACTGGTTCGGGCGGGCGCAGGTCGAACCCGTCCAGAACGCCGAGGTGAACCCGCTGATCCCGACAGGGCGCGGCGGCATCAGCCTGTTCAATCGAAGAACCGTCGAAGTGCCCGCTGGCCCGCTGGTCGCGCAGGTGTCGGATGTGACGGTCCAGCGGATCTCCGGCGGCGCCCTGATCCGGGCCACCTCGGTCTCGGACACGGTCGGCGCCTTCGACGTCAGGCTCGAGCCGGTGAATGACGGCGTGCCCGTCGACGGCGTCCTCAGCTACGAGCTGCGCGCCTATACCGCCCCGGCAGGTAACGTGCCGATGCCCGAACGCGCCCGCAGCCATACAGCCGCCGTCCGCGTCAGTGACCGCGACCTGGAAGGTGTGCGCAGCATCCGCGTGCGTGGCCGCGCGCAATGCCGCGACAACCTCGCGCCGCTGATCACAACTCGACGATCCTGACATCATTGCCCTTGGCCGACAGGGCGATCTGCCCCTGACACAGGCGCAGCGCATCCGTCCCGAAAACCTCGGCACGCCAGCCGCGCAGGGCCGGCACGTCCCGCTCGCCCGCCGCAATCGCATCCAGATCGGCGCTGGTGGCGATCAGCTTGGACGCCACACCCGAATCCTCGGTCTTGGCCTTCAGCAGCACCCGCAGCAGATCGGCCAGCGCCGGATTGACCTGCATCCTCTCGCGGCTCAGGTCGGGGCGCGGGTAATCCTCGGGCGGACACTCCATCCCGGCCTTGATCGCGGCCAGAATTCCATCGGCGATCTCGCCCTTGCGCGCCTCGCGCAGCAGCAGGCGCGACCGGCCCAGATCGTTCATCGTCACCGGCTTGGTCGAGGCCAGCTCCACCAGCGCATCATCCTTGTAGACGCGGCTGCGGGGAATGTCATTGGACTGGGCATATTCCTCGCGGAACCGCGCCAGTTCCCGCACGATCGCCAGAAACTTGCCGGAAGAGGTGCGGGTCTTGACCCGTTCCCAGGCTTCCTCGGGGCGCGCGATATAGGTCTCGGGGTTGGTCAGGATCTCCAACTCCTCCTCGACCCATTTGGCCCGGTCGGTCTTCTTCAACTCCTTGGCCAGATACTCATAGACCTTGCGCAGATGGGTCACATCCGCCAGCGCATAGATCTTCTGCGCATCGCTCAGGGGACGCCGCGACCAGTCGGTGAAACGCGATGACTTGTCCACGCTGGCCTTGGCGATCTTCTTGACCAGCGTCTCATAGCCCGCCTGCTCGCCAAAGCCGCAGACCATGGCCGCGACCTGCGTATCGAACAGCGGCGTCGGGAAAGACGCGCGCATTGACGAAAAAGATCTCCAGATCCTGCCGCGCCGCGTGAAACACCTTCACCACATTCGTATCGCGGAACAGGTCATAAAGCGGCTCCAGCGACAGCCCGTCCACCAGCGGATCGACAAGTGCAGCAGTGCTGTCATCATTGCCCGGCATCGCCATCTGGATCAGGCAGAGCTTGGAGTAATAGGTCCGTTCGCGCAGGAATTCCGTATCGAGCGTGACGTAAGGATGGCGGCGCGCCTCAAGGCAGAAGGCGGCAAGCTCTTCGGTCGTTGTGATCGTTCTCATCAGGGGCCCTGTATCGGCGGCACCGCGAGAGGCGCGGCGCAAGTCCGAGGGTCTTACGCCATTGCTGCGCCAAAGGAAAGTGTGCGCGGACCTTCGCCTGCTCTTGACAATTCCCGGCCAGATGATGCCGCTATGCCGCAGCAGACCCAGCCTCAGACGAATGTCCCCATGCCCCCTGCCTTCATTGCCGCAAATCCCGACCGCTGGCTGCATCTGCGTCTGGTGATCGGTGTCGGCATCACCCAGATCATCGGCTTCGGCACGATTTTCTATGCCTTCGGCAGCGTCGTGCCCGCGCTGTCCGCTGATCTCGGGATCACGCCCGGCACCGCCTTCGCGGCCTTCTCGCTGGCGCTGCTGGTGGGCGCGCTTGCCGCCCCGGGGGCAGGACGGCTGGTGGACCGCCACGGTGCGCGCGTGGTGATGTCACTGGGCTCGGTGCTGGCGGCGCTGTCGCTGACGGCGGTCTCCCAGGCGCAGGGTCTGGTGTCCCTCGGCCTCGCGCTGGTCGCGGTCGAGGTCACGGCGACCCTGATCCTTTATGATGCGGCCTTCGCCGCACTGGCGCAGGCGCTGGGACCGGCACGCGCACGGCGCGCGATCACGCATATGACGCTTCTGGGCGGCTTCGCCTCGACGATCTTCTGGCCGCTGACGCAGGCCCTCCTCGTCTGGTCCGACTGGCGCACGGCCTATCTGGTCTTCGCGGCGCTGAACCTGCTGGTCTGCCTGCCGCTGCACCTGACCCTGACACGCGCGCCGGACCTTGCCCCCGTCAATGGCGCGCCCCCGCCGCCACCGCAATTCGCCCCCCTGCCCGCAGAACAGCACGGCCGCGCCATGCTCTGGGTCGGGGTCGCCTTCGCCGTGGCGGGGCTGGTCTTCTCGGCGCTGTCGGCAAGTTGGGTCTCGACCCTGACCGCCTTCGGCCTGCCCGCCGCCGCCGCCGTCACGGCTGGCACGCTGATGGGTCCGGCGCAGGTCGGCGTGCGGGTGCTCGACATGCTCTTCGGCCTGCGGCTTCACCCACTGACCACGACGATGATCTCGACCCTTCTGCTGATCCTGGCGCTGGCCGTGCTCTGGCTGACCGGGCCGACCCTCGCCGGGGCGATGGTCTTTGCCGTCCTCTTCGGTCTGGCACAGGGCCTGACCTCCATCGTGCGGGGCACGGTGCCGCTGGTCCTCTTCGGCCCGACTGGCTTTGCCGCCCGTCTGGGCAAGCTCGCCTCGGTCCGCATGGTCATGGCCGCAATCGCGCCCTTCGGAATCGCGCTCCTGATTGACACGTGGAGCGCGAGCGCCGCCTTGCTCGCCATGCTCTGCCTTGCGGCGCTGGGGGCACTCGCGCTGAAAATGATCCCGCGCTGAGCTTCAGATCAGAACCGGCGTCAGGTCGCCTTGCGCGAAACGCGCCAGCACCATCGGGTAAAGCCGGTGTTCCTGCACCAGAACCCGCGCCGCCACATCCGCCTCGGTGTCACCGGGAAGGATCGGCACGCGGGCCTGCCCCAGAACGGGGCCATCATCCAGCGCAGGGGTCACCAGATGCACGGTGCAACCCGCCTCGCTGTCACCCGCCTCCAGCGCGCGGGCATGGGTGTGCAAACCCTTGTATTTGGGCAAGAGCGAGGGGTGGATGTTCAGCATCCGGCCCTCCCATTTTTCGACGAAAGACGGCGTCAGGATGCGCATGAACCCCGCCAGACACAGGATATCGGGCGCGGCCTTGTCCAGTTCCGCCTGCAAGGCCGCCTCAAAGGCCAGCCGGTCCCCCTTGTAGGCCCGGTGATCCACCGCCGCCGTGGGAATGCCCATCTCGGCCGCCCGCGCAAGCCCCGCGGCACCGGGGTCGTTCGAGGCGACCAGAACGCAGCGCGCCGGGTGATCGCCCCTCATGCTCTCGACCAGCCGGATCATGTTCGACCCGCCGCCCGAGATCAGGATAGCGACCCGCCTGCTCACACAAGCGCACCCGTATAGGTAACCCCCGGACCGCCTGCCGTGACATGGCCCAGCTTATGCACCGTCTCGCCCGCATCGCGCAGCAGTTCGGCCAGCGCCTCGGCCCGGTCGGGTGCCACCACCAGGATCATGCCGATCCCGCAGTTGAAGGTCTTGAGCATCTCGGCCTGGCCCATGCCGCCGACTTGCGGCCATCCAGCGGAACACGCCGGGAAGCTCCCACGCATCAAGGTCGATCGCCGCGCCCAGATCATCGGGCAGCACGCGCGGCAGGTTCTCGGTCAGTCCGCCGCCGGTGATATGGGCCAGCGCATGGACGCCGCCCGCGCGGATCGCGGCCAGCACCTGCGTCACATAAAGCCGCGTCGGCGTCAGCAGCACCTCACCCATAGAGCCGGTCCCGAAGGGGCAGTCATCCTGCCAGCCCAGACCCGAGACCTCGACCAGCTTGCGCACAAGGCTGTAGCCGTTGGAATGCACCCCGTCGCTGGCCAGACCCAGCAGCACATCGCCCGCCGCGACACCTGCGGGCAGATCCTGCCCCCGCTCCATCGCGCCCACGGCAAAACCCGCCAGATCGAAGTCACCGCCATGATACATGCCCGGCATTTCCGCCGTCTCGCCGCCGATCAGCGCGCAGCCCGACCGGGCGCAGCCCTCGGCGATGCCCTCGATGATGCGCGCGGCACTGTCCAGTTCCAGCTTGCCGGTGGCGAAATAATCCAGAAAGAACAGCGGCTCGGCGCCCTGGCAGACCAGATCGTTGACGCACATGGCGACAAGGTCGATCCCGATACTGTCCACATTGCCCGTGTCGATGGCGATCCGCAGCTTGGTGCCCACACCGTCGGTGGCCGCCACAAGGATCGGGTCCACATAGCCCGCGCCCTTCAGATCGAACAGCGCCCCGAACCCGCCCAGACCGGACATGGACCCGGCCCGCACGGTCCGCTTGGCCGCCGGCTTGATCCGCTCGACCAGCGCATTGCCCGCGTCGATATCGACGCCTGCATCGGCATAGGTGATCCCGTTCTTCGCGCCCTTGGCGTGATCTGCGGCCTGCTCTGAATCCGACATGGAAAATCCTTTCATCGCTTGGCCTGCGGGTTAATCCAAAGCCCGCCGCTTGGCAATCTGAAAGCCCCTTGCCGACACGCACCCGGGGCGAAACCCTTGACGCGCCCCGCCCGTCTGCTAGCAAGGCGAAAGGTCGGGCCTGTAGCTCAATGGTTAGAGCAGAGCGCTCATAACGCTTTGGTTGGGGGTTCGAGTCCCTCCGGGCCTACCATCCCAAAGAAATGGCGTGATTTCATTGGACTTTTCCGGAAGTCGCCCCATAGAGATCAATATCTTTGCAGGCGATCGGGTCCGGCTGCGGAGCCAGCACTCCACGACGGAAGTACGCATGCAACTCTACAGGGATTGCGCCGGGACAGGCCCATTCCGGCAACATGAACTTTGGCCATGGCCTGTTTTGTGCTGCCAAGCCCCTTTGCAAAAGAAAAGGACGCGGGGGATACCCGCGTCCTTCTTTGGTCTCAAACGATGAGACAATCCTTGATCAGAGCGTGCTGACCATTTCACAGACTTCGCTCCAGGTCTCCGAGGAGACTTGCGCAATTCCGACACCGGTTGTGGCAGTGCCGAAGGTGCTGGCGTTGGATTGGCCAGTGCCATCTGTCGGAACGCCGCTGGCAACGGTCCCCGTCGTGGTCGTTGCCGGGGTGTCGCCGCCAGTCGTCGCCGTGCCGAAAGTGCTGGCATTGCTTTGGCTCGTGCCGTCAGCCGCGGTGCCTGTGCTTGCATCGCTCGACGGTGCGGGTGGCGGGTTTGTGCCCGTTGTCGCTGTCCCGAATGTCGATGCATTCGACTGGGTGGTGCCGGTGACAATGCCAGCAGTGCCAGCATCCATGGACGCCTCTACATCACTGCAAGAGGACATGACTGCCATCTGCTCTTCTTGGGACAGATCGCCCCAGTTGGCCTGAATCTCGGCTTCGCTTTTCAGTGTCATCGCACCATCATCCGCGAAGAATGCCGATGTGGTTGCTTCACTCCAGTCCTGGCCCAGCACAGTTTCAGCCTGTGCGACCGCGGCCGTTGCGAAGAAGAAGGGGATTACGGTTGTGGCAAGCAATTTGCGTGTCATTCTTGTCTCCTTTTTTGCGCCGGAATAGGCGCGAACGTCGCCACATGCGTGGCAAGTGAACGAAACGTTTGGGCAAGCCGACTTCGCTCGGAGACGCGAGCGTCTCCACCAATCCCCATTGCAAAGGGTGGGCTGCGTTGTCGAACTCTGAGCGGCGGTCCATGCACGGCCTTGCAAGCCTAGTGCCGTCCCGTCGCTCTTTGCGCTTCATCACCTAGACAACGCCAGGTTGGCGCAAGGGTTCCAAAGTTTCTTCCAGACGATGACATGCAGAACCAGACGATCAGCGGTTTTCCCGCCGTTTGGCGCAGCGTGCAGGGCAAGGTGCCGATCACGCCGCCACTGGCCGAACCTATCGCCGCGCAGAAGGATGTCGGCCCAACACTCCGACACCGCCCTCACCTGACCTACTCTCCCGGGGACGCCTCCGGGATCGGAAAGATCACGTCATAGGCCCAGTTGAAGCAGAACGCGTAGACCAGATAGAACCCCGCAAAAGCCACATCCATCACGAAAGCGGTCCAGAGGCTGACACCCAGATAAAGCGCGATGAAGGGGATCAGCACCAGCAGAAGCCCCGCCTCGAACAGGACCGCGTGGAGCACGCGGATCGCCGGGGTCTTGATGACGCTGCCGCGCCGCCGCAGCATCGCGTGGTCGAACATCAGGTTGTAGAGATAGTTCCAGCCCGTCGCGATCGTGGCGCTCACCACCGTCACCACGCCCATCTCGCGGATCGGCGTGTCAAAGACCATCGCACCCAGCGGCGTGATGATGGCAAGGGCGATCAGCTCGAAACTGATGGCATGGCGTATTCTGTCGGCTGTGCGGCGCATGGCGCTCTCCCGGTCTGACCGGGCCGTCCCGGAGAATATCGCCCGCACCGGGGGAGGTCGTCCTCGCTTGGCGCAGGCTATAGCAAATTCCCGCGCGCAGGCAAGAACCCGACCCTAGCGCCCGATCACGATATCGGCCTGCAATCCGCCCAGACGCTGGCTTTGCCCCAGGCGCAACATGCCGCCATGGGCCCGCGCGATATCCGTGGCGATGGCCAGACCCAGCCCCACGCCGGACCCCTTGTTCTGGTTGCGCGCCGAATCCAGCCGGGTGAAAGGCTTGACCGCCTCGCCGCGCTGGTCGGGTGGAATGCCGGGGCCGTCATCCTCGATCCTGATGCGCAGCGACTTCTCGGTCAGCAGCATCGACACCTCGGCCCGGCTGCCATAGCGCACGGCGTTGTTGATCAGGTTCTCGACCGCGCGGCGCATGGCGATGCGGCGCAGCGGGATCGTCCCTGTCCCCTCCACCGCCACCAGCGCCACGGACTTGCCCGCACGGGTGAAATCCTCGACCAGGTCGCGCAGCAGGTCGGCCGGGTCCACAGGCTCGGGCTCGGCCTCGGAAATGCCCCGCGCAAAGTTCAGGAACTCGTCCAGCATGCTTTGCATCTCGTCCACATCACGCAGCAGATCGGCGGCCTCCGCCTCATCCAGCATCGACAGCCCCAGCTTGAGCCGCGTCAGCGGCGTGCGCAGATCATGGCTGACCCCGGACAGCATCAGGGTGCGCTGCTCGATCTGCCGCTCGATCCGGGCGCGCATGTCCAGAAAGGCATGTCCCGCCGCCCGCACCTCGACCGCCCCCGAGGGCCTGTATTGCAGGTTGCGCCCCTTGCCGAAGGCCTCGGCGACCTGGGCCAGCCGCGTGATCGGGCGCAGCTGATTGCGCAGGTAGATGAAGGCGATCAACGTCATCAACCCGCCGAAGAACACCATGTTCACGAAAAGCTGGTGCGGATTCGTCGGCGAGACCCGGCGCCGGTCCAACGTCACCTCCAGCAGCCCGAGCGGGGTGTCCAGAAACAGCAGCACGTCGCGGTCATCGGGCAATTGCACCACCACCAGACGCGGCAAGAGGCGATTGAACGTATCAATGACCTGCCGGCCCGACAGATCATACCAGCGCCGGAAAACCTGCGGGTCCGCGTTGTCCGGCAGAAAGCGCAGATCCACCTGCAACAGCGCCGCGACACCCGCCACTTCCGCAACAGCCTGCGCGCGCGAGGGCGCGACCACGATGTCCTGCAACAAAAGCTGCACCTCGCGGGCCGCCGTCAGGGTCATCTGTCGCGTGACCCCCTCGAAATGCCGCTGGATGAAGACCACAGACACCACCAGTTGCAGCGTCACCACCGGCAGGATCAGGATAAGCGCCGCCCGGCCATAAAGACCGCGCGGGGAAAAACGTTTGAGCCAGGCGAAGAACATGGGCTAAACCTAGCCGCAGGCCTCAGCCAAAGGAAGCAGAATGCACGAAGATCCGGGTTTCGATCCGCGCCCGGGGGTGGCCATGGATGTGGCGCCGATGGTGCGCCGTGTCCTCGCCCCCAATCCCTCGCCGATGACCTTCCACGGGACCAATACCTATCTGGTCGGCCAGACGGATCTGGCCGTGATCGACCCCGGCCCCGCCCATGAGGGGCATCTGCAGGCGATCCTCGCGGCAGTGCAGCCCGGTCAGCGGATCAGCCATATCCTTGTCACCCATGCCCATCTGGACCACTCCCCCCTCGCGCAGCCGCTCTCGCGGGCGACAGGCGCGCCTGTCCTGGCCTTCGGCGATGCGGGTGCCGGGCGCAGCGCGGTGATGCAGGCGCTGGCCGCGCAGGGTCTGGCGGGCGGCGGCGAAGGGGTGGACGCCGGCTTCAGGCCCGATCAGGACCTGCCCGATGGCGGGATCGTCAGCGCAGAAGGCTGGCGGATCGAGGCGATCTGGACACCGGGTCACTTCGGCAATCACCTGAGCTTCGCGCTGGGTGACATCGTCTTCACGGGCGATCTGGTGATGGGCTGGGCCAGTTCGCTCGTCTCGCCCCCTGATGGAGACCTGACCGATTTCATGGCTTCCTGCGCCCGGCTGCGCGCACGCGCCGACCGGCTCTACCTGCCCGGCCACGGCGCGCCGGTCACCGACCCCGCCGCCCGGCTCGACTGGCTGATCGCGCACCGGCAGGGCCGCGAGAGCGCCATCCTGGCCGCGCTGGAAGATGGCCCCGCCACCGCAGCCACCCTCGCTGCGCGCATCTATACCGACACCCCCGCCCCGCTCCTGCCCGCCGCCACCCGCAACGTCTTTGCCCATCTTGTTGATCTGGCGCAGAAAAACAGGATCGAACCCGAAGGCGACCTCGCCTGGACCGCCCGCTTCCGCCATCTCTGAGACCCCGCCCGCAGGTTTTGCAAAAATATCCCGAATGCCTCTGGACGCGGCAAAACCCTGTTGCTATATCCGCCCTCGTGTTCCGGCGTAGCTCAGCGGTAGAGCAGTTGACTGTTAATCAATTGGTCGTAGGTTCGATCCCTACCGCCGGAGCCATAATCAACCTAATCCGTTGATACTGAAAGAAAACGGAGCATTGCTCCGTGCACTTTCCGTGTATGCCCCCCTCTTGCGGCACAAGCGGCGCGCTTGAGTGTGCGCAGGTCACGCGCATCCGGCATTATCTGCGTCTGCGCTGGCCTCTGGTCATCGCTAACCATCAAGACAACATGCCGCCATCCGCATCGCAAAGGCGGACGCTCCCATTTCCGCCGCTAGCTCTTGCGCCCGCACTACGGGTGAAAAGGCGCCTCTGGCCGGGCTCACTGCCTGCGCCCCCGACCCCATCTCCGGGAACGCCTGCTCAGATCCGGGCAGACGCCACCGCTCCGCCCCCCGCGCCTCCCGGACCCGCATCCATAGACTGAGACTAAGTGAGAGCCAAAGTATCGGGCTTTGTCATAAATTTGCGTGATGCCTATAGTTGCTGTAACCTGACCCCGGTTACGGTCATGCCCCATCAGGGGCAATCGCCGCGCTGGATCGGCAAACCGGACGATGACGCGACAGGCCTGCCCCGCAGGGGCAAGGCGATGGTTCAGCCGACAAAGTCCAAGGACAGAGGATCCGACGTGCAACAGCAATCCCCATCCCGACCTCCTCTTGATCTTGCGCGCGAGCGCCGGGATCTGGCCGTCGCCTATCGCCTGATCGCGCATTTCCAGCTTGATGACAGCATCTTCACGCATATCTCGGCGCGCGCGCCGCGGGACGAGGGCGAGCATGCCTTCCTGATCAACCCGTTCGGGCTGCGCTTCGACGAGGTGACGGCCTCGAACCTCGTGACCGTCGATCTGGACGGCAAGATCCTGCGCGACAGCTTCGGGGCCGGGATCAACGACGCGGGCTTCACCATCCACAGCGCCGTGCATGCCGCGCGCCCCGAAGTGGGCTGCGTGATCCATACCCATACGGTGGCGGGCGTGGCCATCTCCTCGATGCGCGAAGGGATCCTGCCGCTGAACCAATGGGCGCTGCAGTTCCACAACCGCATCGCCTTTCATGACTACGAGGGGATCGCGCTTGACCTGGCCGAACGCGAAAGGCTGGTGGCGGATCTGGGCGCGGCCAAGGCGATGATCCTGCGCAACCACGGGCTGCTGGTCTGCGGCGGCACCGTGGGTGAGGCCTTCGCCCTGATGTACAACCTCGAACGGACCTGCCGCGCCCAACTGGCCATCATGTCCAGCGGCGGCACACCCAATACCGTCTCGTCCGACCTCGCCGAACATACGGCCCAACAATACGAGATGCTGACGCGCCATCGCGGCAACCCAGACCATCTCGACCCCGAGTGGGAGGCCTATGTCCGCCTCGCGCTCAAGATCTACCCGGATCTGGCAGCATAAGCCCGACCGGGTGCCGGCACCGTTGAGAGTGCCTTCACACCGACCAACACGGGAGTTTTCCGCATGAACCTGAAAAGATCACTGACGACCGCGACAGCCACGGCCATCGCACTGACCTTGAGCCTGCCTGCCTTCGCGCAGACCCCGCAGGCCGGCGGGCGGCTGAACATGATCATCCAGCCCGAACCGCCCAGCCTCATGCTGGGTCTGGTGCAGAACGGTCCCACGCAGATGGTCGCGGGCAATATCTACGAAAGCCTGCTGCGCTATGACGAAAACCTCGCCCCGCAGCCCTCGCTCGCGAAATCCTGGACCGTATCCGACGACGGCCTGACCTATACGTTCACGCTTCAGGACAATGTGAAGTGGCACGACGGCGAAGCCTTCAATTCCTCGGATGTGAAGTTCTCGGTCGATGTCTTCCTGCGCGAGACCCACGCCCGTCTGCGCGCCTCGCTGGTCCATGTCGAAAGCATCGAGACCCCCGACGCCAATACGGTCGTGTTCACCCTGAAACAGCCCTTCGGCCCCTTCCTCGGGATCTTCGAGGCCGGAACCATGCCGATCATTCCGGCCCATATCTATGAGGGCACCGATTTCGCCAACAACCCGATGAACAACACCCCCATCGGCACCGGCCCGTTCAAGTTCCAGGAATGGAACCGGGGCAGCTATATCCATCTGGTCAAGAACGAAGACTACTACATGGACGGCAAGCCCTATCTGGACGAGGTCTATTATCAGGTCGTGCCCGATGGCGCCTCGCGCGCCGTGGCCTATGAGACCGGACAGGTCGATGTGCTCCCCGGCGGCTCGGTCGAGAATTTCGACGTGCCGCGCATCACGGCGATGGACAATACCTGCGTCACCGACAAGGGCTGGGAATTCTTCGGTCCGCACAGCTGGATGTGGATGAACAACCACGAAGGCCCGATGACCGACAAGAACACCCGCAAGGCGGTGATGCACTCTCTGGACCGCGAGTTCGCGCTGGACGCGCTGTGGAACGGGCTGGGCAAGCTGGCGACCGGGCCGGTCTCCTCCTCGACACGGTTCTACGACGCGGACACCCCCTCGATCGCCTATGATCCCGAACTGGCGAAATCCTATCTGGCCCAGTCGGGCTATGACGGGGAAACGATCCAGCTTCTGCCCCTGCCCTATGGCGAAACCTGGCAGCGCTGGGCCGAGGCGACGCGCCAGAACCTGATCGAGACCGGCTTCAATGTCGAACTGGTCGCCACCGACGTGGCAGGCTGGAACCAGAAGGTGGGCGAATGGGACTTCGACCTCGCCTTCACCTATCTCTACCAGTACGGCGATCCGGCGCTGGGCGTGTCGCGGACCTATGTGGAATCCAACATCGCCAAGGGCTCGCCATGGAACAACGTGGCAGGCTACGTGAACCCCGAGGCGGACGCGCTCTGGCAACAGGCCGCGGTCAGCGCCAGCGACGAAGAACGCCAGGCGCTCTATTCGCAGATCCAGGACATCATCGTCGACGATGTGCCCGTGGCATGGCTGCTGGAGCTTGGCTTCCCGACGATCTACCGCTGCAACGTCAAGGATCTGGTCACCACCGGCATCGGTGTGAACGACGGCCTGCGCGACGCCTGGATCGAACGCTGAGGCCAACCGGGATGCGGCCGCCCCGCCGCATCCCGGACCTTTGCACGCATATCCCCTCCCCGCACCCTGACACCCGGAGACATCCGTCTTGATCCGTTTCATCCTGGCCAGGCTCGTGAAAGCTGCAGTGATCCTGCTGGCGATCATGATCTTCAATTTCCTGCTGATCCATGCAGCACCCGGCGATCCGGCGGCGGTGATGGCGGGCGAGGCTGGCGCCACGGATGAAAAATTCATCGCCGACCTGCGCGCGCGTTTCGGTCTGGATCAGCCCTTCAGCGTGCAGCTCTGGCTCTATGTCAAATCCATGGTGCAGTTCGATCTGGGCTTTTCCTACCGCCAGAACATGCCGGTGGCCGATCTGATCTGGCAACGCCTGCCCGCCACGCTGCTGCTGACCATGTCGGCCTTCGTGATCTCGCTCGTGCTGGGGGTGATCGCGGGCGTGCTCGCGGCCTCCAAGCAGGGCACATGGTGGGACACGGTGATCTCGACACTGGCGCTGCTCTTCTATGCCACCCCGCTCTTCTGGGTCGCCCTGATGGCCTCGCTGCTGTTCTCGGTCGTGCTCGGCTGGCTGCCCGGTTTCGGGTACGAGACGATCGGCGCGAATTACACCGGGCCTCGCCCGGGCCCTCGATATCGGCAAGCACCTGATCCTGCCCGCAACCACGCTGGGTCTGTTCTTCATGGCCGTCTACATGCGCATGACCCGCGCCTCGATGCTGGAAATGTCGCGCCTCGATTTCGTCAAGACCGCGCGCGCCAAGGGCCTTCGCAACGGCGTGATCCAGCGCCGCCATGTGCTGCGCAACGCGCTTTTGCCGGTGATCACGCTGGCCGGGCTTCAGGCCGGGCAGATCGTCGGCGGCGCGGTCCTGACCGAGACCGTCTTTGCATGGCCCGGCATCGGTCGGTTGCTGTTCGAGGCGATCAGCCAGCGCGACTACAGCGTGCTGCTGGGCGTCTTCTTCGTCTCGGCGGCGATGGTGCTGCTGTTCAACCTGATCACCGACATCCTCTATGTCGTGGTCGATCCGCGCATCAGGCTGACGTGATGCTGGCGGGGTTCAAACGCTTCACCCGCAATCGCGGCGCGGCCATCGGCCTGTGCATCCTGCTGGTCGTGCTGCTGACCGCCGTGATCGGTCCGCTGATCTATACCGACAGCCCGTGGAAGATGGTGCAACGCCCCTTCCTGCCGCCCTTCACCGTCGATGGCCTGCCGCTGGGCACCGATGCGCTGGGCCGCGACGTGATGGCGGGCCTTGTGCATGGCGCGCGGATCTCGCTGCTGGTCGGGCTGGTCTCGACCGTGGTGGCGCTGCTCATCGGCGTGCCCATCGGTGCGGCGGCAGGCTATTTCGGCGGCATCGTCGATGACGCGCTGATGCGCTTTACCGAATTCTTCCAGACGATCCCCAGTTTCGCACTGGCCATCGTGCTGCTGGCGATCTTCCAGCCCAGCCTCTTCTACGTGATCCTCGCCATCGCCATCGTCAGCTGGCCGCCCGTGGCGCGACTGGTGCGTGGCGAAGTCCTGAGCCTGCGGTCGCGCGAATATGTCGAAGCCGCGCTCCTGTCCGGGCAAGGCACGCTCCAGATCATCCTGCGCCAGATCCTGCCCAACGCCCTGCCCCCGATCATCGTGCTGGCCTCCTTGATGGTCGCCACCGCCATCCTGCTGGAAAGCAGCCTGTCCTTTCTGGGCCTCGGCGATCCCAACGTGATGTCATGGGGCTACATGATCGGCACGGCGCGCACCGTCATCCGCACGGCTTGGTGGCTGTCCTTCATCCCCGGCATCGCGATCCTGCTGACGGTGCTGGCGATGAACCTGATCGGCGAAGGGCTGAACGACGCGCTCAACCCGCGCCTGTCGAGGAAAGGCCGATGACCTTGCTCGAGATCGAAAACCTCGATATCGCCCTGCCCGCCGGGGCCGACCGTCCCCTCGCGGTCGAGGGCGTGAGCTTCACCCTGAACAAGGGCGAGGTCCTGTGCATCGTGGGCGAAAGCGGCTCGGGCAAGTCGATGTCGGCCAACGCCCTGATGGGCCTGCTGCCCGAAGGGGTGGAACCCGCCGGTGGCCAGATCCGCTTCCACGGCCGCGATATCCTGCACCTGTCCGAGGACGAGCGCCGCGACATCCGGGGCAAATCCATCAGCATGATCTTTCAGGAACCGCTCAGCGCCCTGAACCCGCTGATGCGCGTGGGCGCCCAGATCTGCGAGGTCTTCGAGGCCCATGACCTGCTCTCCCCGGCCGGCCGCATGGCCCGCGCCGTGGAACTGCTGGAGGAAGTGGGCCTGCCGGAACCGGAGAAGGCCATACGCGCCTACCCGTTCCAACTGTCGGGCGGTCAGCGCCAGCGGGTGATGATCGCCATGGCCCTCGCGCTGGAGCCTGAGATCCTGATCGCCGACGAACCCACCACCGCGCTCGACGTGACCACACAGGCCCAGATCCTGGGGCTGATCGAGGATCTGCGGCGCAAGCATGACATGGCCGTGATCTTCATCACCCATGATTTCGGCGTCGTGGCCGATATCGCGGACCGCGTCATCGTCATGCAGACCGGGCAGATCGTCGAACAGGGCCCCGCCGAGGATGTGCTCCTGCGCGCCACCCATCCCTATACCCGCGCGCTGATCGCCGCCATTCCCGGCATGAAGGACAAGCGCCCCGATCCCTCCGCCGCCCCCGCCGGTGACGCGCAGCAAAGCCCCGTCATCCTGTCGGTGAGTGGCCTGAACAAGACATTCAGCACCGGCGGCGGTCTCTTCAAGCCGCCCCGCGTCGTCCATGCCGTCAAGGACCTGAGCTTCGATCTGCACCTTGGCGAAACCATCGGCATCGTCGGCGAAAGCGGCTCTGGCAAATCGACCGCCGGGCGCTGCATCATCCGCCTGATCGACCCCGACAGCGGCACCGTGCGCCTGTCGGACGTCGATCTGACAGGGCTGGGCCGCCAATCCCTGCGCATGGCGCGCAGCAAGGCGCAGATGATCTTTCAGGACCCGTTCTCCTCGCTGAACCCAAGGGCACGGATCGGCCGCATCCTCACCGAAGGGCCGATGGCGCATGGCGTGCCGCGCCAGCAGGCGATGGCGCGCGCGCGCGAATTGCTGGCGCTCGTGGGTCTCGACCCCGCTTCGGTCGATCGCTTCCCGCATGAATTCTCCGGCGGGCAGCGGCAGCGGATCGGCATCGCGCGCGCCCTTGCCCTCGACCCCGACGTGATCATCGCGGATGAGGCGGTCTCGGCGCTCGATGTCTCCATCCAGGCGCAGGTCCTCGACCTGCTGGCCGATCTGAAGGCGCGTCTGAACCTGTCGATGCTCTTCGTGACCCATGACCTGCGCGTGGCCGCGCAGATCTGCGACCGGATCATGGTGATGCGCCGCGGCGAAGTGGTCGAGATGGGCCCCACCGCGCGGGTGCTGGGCCAGCCCGAGCACGCCTATACCCGCAGCCTGCTGGATGCGATCCCCGGCCGCCACCACGAACAGGCCATGCGGCGGTCCGTCGCCACACAGTAAAGACCCGGAACCAGCAAAGGCGCCCCGATCATGCAAGCTCAGCCGGAAACCGACGTGATCGAAGGCGTCTACCTGTGCAACAAACTTGACCTGCCCGGCCTCTTCGCGCCCTCGCTGGACAAGGTGCCGGGCCTGCATGTCTATGCCCCCGGCGACGTGCCCGACCCCGCCCGCATACGCTTTGCCCTCGCCTGGCGGCCCGGCCCGCAGGCCTTCGCGCCCTACAGCAATCTGTCGCTGGTCCAGTCCATCGCCTCGGGCGTGGACGGCATCCTGTCCAGCAGCAGCCTGCCGCCGCAGGCCCAGATCGCCCGCGTGCGCGATCCCGGACAGGCGCATGTCATGGCCGGTTTCGCGGTCTGGCATGTGGTCTGGCACCACCGCGCCATGGCGAACTATGTGCGCAACACCGCCAGGGGCCTGTGGGAACGCACCAGCTTCGACACGCTGGTCGCCCCTTCGGACCTGACGGTGGGCATTCTGGGCTTCGGCCTGATGGGCCGCACCATCGCCGAGGCTGTCGAAAGGCTGGGCTTCAACGTGATGGCCGCCAGCACCACGCCGCGCACCAGCGCCGGGGCGATCCAGGTGATCTCAGGCCCCGAGGCGTGCCGGACCGTCAGCCGTCAGGCGGATTTCCTGATCAACGTGCTGCCATTGACCCGGACCACGCAGGGCCTGATCGACGCGGCCTTTCTGGCCGGGATGAAGCCGGGGGCCGTGCTGATCCATCTGGGGCGCGGCGAGCATGTGATCGAGGCCGATCTCCTGGACGCGCTCGACAACGACCACCTTGGCGGGGCCTCGCTGGATGTGTTCACCACCGAACCGCTGGCCCCCGATCATCCCTTCTGGGGCCATCCCAAGGTCCTTGTGACCCCGCATGAGGCCAGCGTGCTCCCCGCCGCCGCGGTCGTCACATCGCTGCGACAATCCCTTTTCGAAGTGCAGGCCGGGTTGCCCCTGACGGCCGGTGTTGACCGCTACCGGGGCTATTGAGGAAAGACAGGATGATGGACGCGATTTTCGACGAACGCCAACTGGGTCA
The DNA here is from genome assembly GCA_963715835.1 of uncultured Alphaproteobacteria bacterium. GTDB lineage: Bacteria > Pseudomonadota > Alphaproteobacteria > Rhodobacterales > Rhodobacteraceae > Seohaeicola. The sequence continues at coordinate 703,152 of CAVQSH010000002.1, forward strand.
CGCACCCGAGATCTATTTCCGGCGCGGCAAGGCCATGCCGCATCAGGAACAGCCCCTGCGCGCGATCCTGATCCGCGACATGCTGCTGGAGAACGACTTTCCCGTCACCCCGCCGCGCGATTTCGGGCTGGACCCGATCACGGCGGTCCATGACCCGGATTACGTCGCCTTCTTCCGCGATGCCTACGCAAGGTTCCGCGCCAATGCCGACCCGGACGCCCTCGCGATCCCGACCATGCATCCCGGCGTCAGGCGCGGCAAATGCCCCAGCGACATCCACGGCGCGATGGGCTGGTGGATGACCGACACCTCGACCCCGCTGACCGAACACACATGGGACGCCATCTACTGGTCCGCCCAGACCGCCATCGAGGCCGCCGAACGCGTGATCGAAGGCCAGCGGATGGTCTACGCCCTCTCCCGCCCGCCGGGGCATCACGCGATGCAGGCCGCCTCGAACGGCTTTTGTTTTTTCAACAACGCCTGCGTCGCGGCCCATCACCTGACCCGCCGCTGGCCGCGCGTGGCGCTGCTGGATATCGACGTGCACACCGGCAACGGCAGCCTCGATATCCTCTATGAACGGGGCGACATCTTCTTCTGCTCGATCCATCCCGACCCCGCCACCTATCCGACCTTCTTTCTGGGTCACGCGGACGAGACCGGCGCGGGCGAAGGCGAAGGCACCTGCCTCAACCTGCTGCTGGAACTGGGTCAGGGCGAGGACGCGGTGCTGGCCCGCCTCGATCAGGCCCTCGCCGCCATCAGCGGCTTTCAGGCCGAGGCGCTGGTGGTGTCGCTTGGCTTCGACATGGCCGCCGACGATCCGCTGGCCGCCGTCAACGTCTATCCCGAAGGCTTCGCCGAGATGGGCCGCAGGATCACGGCACTGGGCCTGCCCACCGTGCTGGTGCAGGAAGGCGGCTACCTTGGCCCCTCGCTGGCCCTGAATGCCCGATCTTTCCTCACCGCCTGCCGCGAGATGCTCTGAACCCCCGCACCGGGCCGCGCAAACATCATTTGCCACTTGACCCTGCAACCTCTCCGGCGGGACTATAGGGCATGAAATCGGAAATAGACCTGCACCGCTTCCTTGCAGAGCCTGCTTCTCAATCCAGAAGCAGGCTGTCCAACTGGAGCATGTTGCGCACCTTCCACCATATCGCGGATCAGGGCAGCCTCACGGGGGCGGCGCGGGTGCTTGCGATCAGCCAGCCCTCGGTCAGTGCCGCGCTGCAACGGCTTGAAGACGTGCTGGGCCATCAGCTGATCCAGCGCGGCAAGCGCCGCTTTGCCCTCACGACTCACGGCCAGATCCTGTTCACCGAAACCCAGCACATGTTCCGCGCCGTGCAACGCGCCGAAGAACGGATGCGGATCGAAGGCAGCAGCCTGACCGGGCAGTTGCGCCTGCAAACCGTCACCGGCAACGGCAGCGATTTGTTTGACGAGGCGCTGCGCCTCATGCACCAGCGCCACCCCGCCATCGGCTTCGATATCGACGTCGCCTCCTCGCACCGGATCGTGCGCAATGTGGCCGACCAGATCGTGCCCTTCGGCGCCTGCCTGATGGTGCGCCCCGCGCCGGGCCTGACCTGCAAGCTGATCCTGCGCTCGGAATACGGCATCTATTGCGGGCAGGAACACCCGCTCTACGGGCGCGAAGACCTGTCCCTGTCCGAACTGCGCGACGAAAGCTATATCGGCTTCGCCTGCAGTGCCGAAGGTGACGCCCCCGAACCGCTGATTACATTGCGCAACAGCTATGGCCTTGGGCACAATCTGCGCGGCACCAGCCCGAATTTCGCCGAAGTGGTGCGGATGCTGGTCGCGGGCCTCGGCATCAGCATCCTGCCCGTCACCACCGTCCAGACCCGCATCAGGGACGACCAGCTCTGGCGCTTCCCGCTGGGCGAGGTGAAGCTGAGCGCCGATCTCTATTTCATCAGCAACCCCAAGGCCAACCACGCCCCGGTCGAACTGGCCTTCCTCGAGGTCATAGACGAGGTGCTGGCCGCCGCCGCGGACACGATCATCGCCGTCTGACCGCGCCCTATCGCGCCCTATCGCAAAGGGCTATGTCAGAGATAGAGACGACAGGCTATGGTCGCGCGCAAATCCGGCCTATCGTCCAACGCGACAGCGGCCCGATCGCGCCGCAGGCTCCACGACAGTGACAGGTGAGACATGAGCGAAGACATCCTCGCACGGCGCAAGCGCCTGATGGGGCCGAATGTGCCGACATTCTACGACGACCCCGTGCATCTGGTGCGCGGAGAGGGCGTCTGGCTCTGGGACAGGCAGGGCAACCGCTATCTGGATTGCTACAACAACGTGCCCCATGTGGGCCATTGCCACCCGCGCGTCGTGGCTGCCATCGCCGCGCAGGCGGCTGAACTGAACACCCATACCCGCTATCTGCACGACAATGTGCTGGATTACATCGAACGCCTGACCGCAAGGCTGGACCACGGCATCAGCCAGGCGATCATGGTCTGCACCGGGTCCGAGGCCAATGACATCGCCCTGCGCATGGCACAGGCGGTGACCGGCAAGACAGGCATCATCGCCACCGACAACACCTATCACGGCAATACCGCCTCGGTCAGCGTCCTGTCCACGCGCCGCCCGCCCATCGGCGGCTATCCCGATCACGTCAGGCTGGTCCCCGCCCCCGACAGCCTGCGCCCGGTGGGCGGCACCCTGGCCGGACAGGCGCAGGCCTTCGCCGATCATGTGGGCCGCGCGATTGCCGAACTCGAAGCCGCTGGCCACGGGTTTGCCGGGATGATGCTCTGCCCCGTCTTCGCCAACGAAGGGCTGCCCACGGTGCAACCGGGCTTTCTCGACCCGACCGTCGCGAAGGTCCGCGCCGCCGGCGGCCTGCTCATCGCGGACGAGGTGCAGCCCGGCTTCGGACGCGTCGGCCACAGCTTCTGGGGCCATGACTGGCTGGGCTTCGCCCCCGACGTGGTGACCGTGGGCAAGCCGATGGCCAATGGCCACCCCGTCGCCGCCGTGCTGGCGCGCCCCGACATCATGGCCGCCTTCCGCGAGGCTTTCGGCTATTTCAACACCTTCGGCGGCAATCCCGTCTCGGCCGCCGCCTGTCTGGCAACGCTCGACGTGATCGAGGAGGACGGCCTGCAGGACCACGCCGCCCGGGTCAGCGCCTATCTGCGCGACCGCATGGATGCCCTGCGCCACCCCCTGCTGGCCGAAGTCCGCAACGCGGGTCTCTTCTTCGCCGCCGAATTCGTCACCGATGACGCGATGACGCCCGCCAGCGCCTTCGTCGGCGCATTGGTCGAGGCGATGCGCGCACAGGGCATCCTGCTCAACCGGGGCGGACGCGCGGCCAATGCGCTCAAGATCAGACCGCCGATGCCCTTCTCGCGGGAAAACGCGGACCTGCTGATGGACAAGCTTGCCCTTACACTGCGCCAGACCCCGGTGCCCGCCGCATGACCCTGTCCGACACCAACCTCACCGATGCGCAGGCCCAGGCGCTCGCCGCGCAAGCCGCGCGGCACTGGGGCGCCACAGCCGCGCCCCGCCTGATCAAGAACCGCGAGAACGCGGTCTTCGCACTGACCCTCCCCCAGGGCCGGGCCGCCCTGCGCCTGCACCGGCGCGGCTATCAAAGCCCCGCGGCCATCCGGTCCGAACTCTGGTGGTGCGACGCGCTGGCCACCGCGGGCCTGCCCGTCCCGCAGGCCATCCCCGCACAGGATGGCGAGAGGCTGACGGATCTGGGTGCCGGGCAAATGGCCTCTGTCATCGCATGGGTGGACGGGTCCATCCTCGGTCAGGCCGAAACGCCGCTGGCAGGCACTCCCGCCCAGCAATGCGCGCGCTATGCGGACCTCGGCGCGCTGATCGCAAGGATCCACATCACCACCGACCGGCTTGCCCTGCCGCACTCATTCACGCGCCCGCGCTGGGACATCGACGGGCTTGTCGGCCCGAACCCGCACTGGGGCCGGTTCTGGGACCACCCGACCCTGACGGAACCCGAGGCCGCAGACCTGAGACACGTCGCGCAACGCTGCCATGCCATGCTGACGGACCATGCCGCCAATGGCGGTGATTTCGGGCTGATCCATGCCGATCTGCTGCGCGAGAACGTGATCCTGGATGCCGACGGCACCGGCATGACCCTGATTGATTTCGACGACAGCGGCTTCGGGTTCCGGCTGTTCGATCTGGGCGCGGCCCTGTCCCAGAACCTCTATGAACCCGCCCGCGATGCGATCGCCGCCGCGATGCTCCGGGGCTATGCCGCGCACAGACCGCTGGCACCGCAGGATCTGGCCATGGTGCCCGTCTTCACCCTGCTGCGCTGTCTGGCCTCGCTCGGCTGGACGATGGGACGCCTGCCCCCGGACCACCCGCGCGCGCGCCACTATGCCGACCGGGCGCTGTTGGCGGCAACGCTTGCAGCCTTGCCCTGACACCGGCCCGCGTCAGCCTTTCTTGATCTCGATCTCCAGAAACTCGACCACGCTGTCGCTGCGGTTCTGGACGTCATGCTCCACGCCCACCTCGCGGGCATAGGGCACGCCGACGGTGATCGCATTGGTGCTGGTGCTGCCATCGGGATGCAGCAGCGTCAATTCGCCCGCGATGGTCGGCACCACCACATAATCCTTCTCATGCCGATGCCATCCTGTCGCGGTCTGCGGCGGAAAGGTCCAGCGCGTCACGATACAGAAGGCGTTGTCGATCTCGACAGCAGATGTTGCCTGGTCCAATGTCCTGATCCCCTTGCCGTTGTCCTGTCACTTTTCCGAAAGCCTAAAGGCGATCCGGACCGACCGAAAGCCGAAAACACCACCGGGCCGCCACCTCGCCCCCGCAAGCGCACGGTCAGGGGCGTTCCTGCCGGAGCTTGCCCCCGGCGCGGGCACTGATACTCTGGCCGCATGAACGCAGCAGCAGAACAGCCAGAGGACCCGACCCGGGTCGAGATCGGCGCGGACGGTTTCATCGTCCCCGCCCAGACGCTTGCCGCCGCCTTCGCCCTGCCCGCCGCCGATGTGCCCGTCCTGATGCGCGCAGGCCAGATCACGAGCCTTTTGGAACAGGGCCAGGGCACGGATGCGGGCACCTACCGGATGACCTTCTATCACGGCGCGCAGGCGCTGCGGCTGATCATCGACGCGCAGGGCCATATCCTCAAACGCACGCGCTTTCCCGTGACGCGCAGGACACCGGCCGCCCCGCTCTGATCCCTGCCGGATGCCGTGACCCTTGCGAAACAGACAACGCGCCGCTATCCGCAAGGCATGAAGATCCAGACACGGCGAAAGGACAGCCCATGATCGAACGTATCGGAACCGGCCCGCGCATGAGCGCGATCGTCAAGCACAACGGCACCATCTATCTGGCAGGGCAAGTCGGCGACGGCGCCACCGTGGCCGAGCAGACCACAGACTGCCTGCGCCAGATCGACGATCTGCTGGCCCAGGCCGGCAGCGACAAGACCCATATCCTGCAAACGATCATCTGGCTGGCCGACATGGCCGATTTCGCCGAGATGAACGCCGTCTGGGACGCATGGGTCCCGCAGGGTCACACCCCCGCCCGCGCCACCGGCGAGGCCAAGCTGGCCGCACCGAAATACCGGGTCGAGATCATCGTGACTGCGGCGGAAAAGGCATAATTCCGCGCATATCGGCAAGGCACGCGCCGCTTCCGCTTGCGGCGCGCGCCACCGCTTCCTAGGTGTGGATCACGGACAGAAACACACCCTTCCCGAGAACCGCGCAAAAGCGGCCGGGAACATCGGCAGGAGCAGACCATGGCCCAGGCAGCCAAACCACAGACCCAGACCACCAAACCGGCCCCGTCGCCCGCGACACCGCTGGTGGCGCAACCGGCCCCCCCGCGCCCCGGATCGGTCTTCACCGACTTCGCCAGCATCTGACACCGATGCACCTGCGCGCGCAGGCGTGACAGCGTTGATCCGCACTGGCACAGTTGCGGCATGAGCACCTCTGTCACCACGATTCCCAATATCGGCCCGGCCTTTGCCCGCGATCTCGCGCGGGCAGGCATCACCACGGCCGAAGAACTGCGCGCCCTTGGCCCCGACACCGCCTATGGCCGCATGATCGCCGCCGGGGTGCGCCCGCATTTCATCGGCTATTATGTGCTGGTCATGGCCTTGCAGGGCCGCCCGTGGAACGACTGCAAAGGGGCCGAAAAAGCCGCGCTCCGCGTGCGTTTCGACGCGCTCAAATCCACCCATGACGACGTGGACCTGCGCCATCTCGAAGCCGTGCTCGACGCCATCGGGGTTGTGACACCGGACCGGCTGGCCCGGCGCTGACAAAAGAAAAAGGGGGCGCATCGCTGCACCCCCTTTCCAGTCAGTCACAAGCTGAAAAGATCAGCCCACCAGTTCCAGACCCGAGAAGAAATACGCGATCTCTTCCGCAGCGGTTTCCGGCGCGTCCGACCCGTGGACCGAGTTTTCACCGATCGACAGCGCGAATTCCTTGCGGATCGTGCCCTCTGCCGCCTCGGCGGGGTTGGTCGCACCCATCACTTCGCGGTTCTTGGCGATGGCGTTCTCGCCTTCCAGAACCTGCACGACGATCGGCTCGGACGCCATGAACTCGCACAGCTCGTCATAGAAGGGGCGCGCCGCGTGCACCGCATAGAACTGACCGGCCTGCGCCTTGGTCAGGTGGATACGCTTCTGCGCCACGATCCGCAGGCCAGCGGCCTCGATCTTGGCATTGATCGCGCCGGTCAGGTTACGCTTGGTGGCGTCGGGCTTGATGATCGAAAAGGTGCGCTGAATGGCCATGCGGCTCACTCCCTTGCTTGTGTTGAGAATTGCGCTGCCTCTAACACGGGGTTTTCCGGGGTGAAAGAGGATATCTGCCGCAAATGGCGGATGGGCCCGGATGGGGGGTTGTTATTCCTGAGCGTTTTGATAAGTCATTGCGCAGCCAGCCTTGCCAGCCAACACGCAGCTCAACCCAAGGATGACAACATGTTCCTGAAACCCCTGCTGGCTCCGGCCCTCATCGCACTCTCGCTCACACCGGCCCTGGCCGAGACGCCTGCGCCCATGCCCCTGACCTATGAGGTCTTCGAAGTCTCCGTCCCCCATATCGACCTGGCCGCCTGCCCGGCCGACATGGACCTCGCCGGTGCCGCCGCCGATGCCGTGTTCTGCCGCGCCACGGTGAACGCGGATGCCTTCCACGTCTATGTCTTCGCCCTCGACGGCGACAGCCCGGCCATCGCCTACCGCAGCTACCCGGCGGAAGGTGTCGAAACTCTGATGAAATAGGCGATCCTCGCCCGATCGACATTGACACGGGCGGGGCCGTGGTTCATCGCTCCGCCCATGTTACGCATCACAGACCTGACCTTCAATATCGAGGGCCGCCCGCTTTTCGAGGCCGCCTCCGCCACCATCCCGACAGGCCACAAGGTGGGCCTGATCGGCCGCAATGGCGCGGGCAAAACCACGCTCTTCAAGCTGATCCGGGGCGAGTTGCCGCTGGAAGGCGGCACCATCTCCCTGCCCGCCCGCGCCCGCATCGGCGGCGTCGCGCAGGAGGTGCCCGGCAACGAGGTCTCGCTCCTCGACACGGTGCTCGCCGCCGATACCGAACGCGCCCAGTTGCTGGCCGAGGCCGAAACCGCCACCGACCCCGCCCGCATCAGTGAGGTGCAGACCCGCCTCGCCGATATCGACGCCTGGTCCGCCGAGGCCCGCGCCTCCTCGATCCTGCGCGGCCTTGGTTTTGATGCCGCCGAACAGCTCATGCCCTGCTCCGCCTTCTCGGGCGGCTGGCGGATGCGCGTGGCCCTCGCCGCCGTCCTCTTCGCGCAGCCCGACTATCTGCTGCTGGACGAGCCGACCAACTACCTCGATCTCGAAGGCGCACTCTGGCTGGAAAACTACCTGATCAAATACCCCCACACGGTGCTGATCATCTCCCACGACCGCGAGCTGCTGAACCGCGCCGTGGGGTCGCATCCTGCATCTCGAAGACCGCAAGCTGACCTATTACTCCGGCAACTACGACCAGTTCGCCCGCCAGCGCGCGGCGCAACGCGCGGTCCTGACCGCCGCCGCCAAGAAGCAGGACGCGCGCCGCGCCCATCTGCAAAGTTTCGTCGACCGCTTCAAGGCCAAGGCCAGCAAGGCCAAGCAGGCGCAATCCCGCGTCAAGATGCTGGAAAAGATGGAAACCATCCGCGCGCCCGAAGATGCGGCCCGCACCGTCTTTTCCTTCCCCGAGCCCGAGGAGCTGTCGCCCCCCATCATCTCGATCGAGAATGGCAGCACCGGCTATGGCGACACCGTCGTGCTGCGCAACCTCAACCTGCGCATCGACCAGGATGACCGCATCGCCCTTCTGGGCAAGAACGGTCAGGGCAAATCGACGCTCTCGAAACTCCTCTCCGGCCGCCTCGACGCGATGGGCGGCAAGACCACGCAATCCAGCAAGCTGCGCATCGGTTTCTTCGCGCAGCATCAGGTGGATGAGCTGCGGGTCGAGGAAACGCCGCTGCAACACCTGCTGCGCGAACGCCCGGCCGAGGGTCAGGCCAAGCTGCGCGCCCGCCTTGCCGGGTTCGGTCTGGGGGCGGCACAAGCCGAAACCGAGGTGGGCCGCCTCTCCGGTGGGCAGAAAGCCCGCCTCTCGCTGCTGCTCGCCACCCTGCCCGCGCCGCATCTGCTGATCCTCGACGAGCCGACCAACCACCTCGACATCGAGAGCCGCGAGGCGCTGGTCGAGGCGCTCACCGCCTATTCCGGCGCCGTGATCCTCGTCAGCCACGACATGCACCTGCTGTCGATGGTCGCCGACCGGCTCTGGCTGGTGCAGGACGGCACCGTGCGCCCCTATGAGGAAGACTTAGAGACCTATCGGAAAATGCTGCTGCAATCCGATACGCCCGCCAAGGCGAAGGACAAGGACAAACCCCGCGAGGCCGCACCCAAGCCCAGCCGCGACCAGATCCTCGCCCTGCGCGCCGATGTCCGCAAATGCGAAGAGCGCGTGAACAAACTCAACGAGATGGGCGACAAACTGGCGAAAAAACTCGCCGACCCCACGCTCTATGACGAGCGCAAGGACGAGCTGGTCGTCTGGCAGAAGAAATACGCCGAACTGCGCGAGGCGCTGGACCGCGCCGAAGCCATGTGGATGACCGCGCTTGAAAAACTGGAAAAGGCCGAGGCGTAAGCCCGGTCTTTTCCAGCCGCGCGCACGCCGACCCGTGGGCTGGCGATGCAACGACAATTCGGGGCACTTCACCCCCGCCCAATCTTCGAGCCTCAGTTCATGCCACGGAAGCAGCAAAAACCCTTGCTCTCCCGCCGCCTCGAACTCGCCGCGCGCGCCGACCCGCGGGGTGGCGATGCAACGACAATTCGGTACACTTTATCCCCGCCCGGTCTTCGAACCTCAGTTCATGTCACGACAGTCGCAAAATCGCCGCCCCAGGGGGCGGGTCGGCGATCGCGCGGCGGCGCTACGCGCCTTGATTCCGCGCGGGGAAATCACCGTTTCAAAGCAGACCACTTCAAGGAAAGCATTCGTTTCAAACTAGCCATGAAGCCGCACGCGAAGCGGCGCCCACTTCAGACAAAACTCTTCGACCCGCGTTCTCACTGTTTCGTCAGGGTTCAGTACAAAGAAAGTTCGCGGACTATATGCAGTCGCCCGCACAGCCATCGCCGGCAAATCAAAAGCCCGGAGCATGTCGTCTATCTCAAGATCGTGGCCACCGCGCCGCCTCGTATTATGATGATAAATCACGGCACACCGCCCATCTGCCAAAGATTTCACCTCAGACATCGGAATTTGTTTGCCGAAAGTGTAGCTCCCTTTTCGCCTTTCATCGTCATCGACAATTCCATTGTCCGGATCGGCAAAAACAAGATTGCAACCGTGCAGATTCTGCAAAACTCGATCAAACCAGTCCTTTCTCCATGCGCGCCGATGCTGGAACGCGACGGCGCGAGTGTTCAACACCTCATCATGAAAGACTTTCGCTCGCAGAATAGGATGCAAGGCGCTGATTGAACGCTTCGTACGAACGACCTGCTGCAAATGACCAAACAGTTCCGGATCAAGTTGCGCATAGTCAGCCTGACGCTCGAGATAGGATAAATGTTTGCCATCCCCTTTCTCTGTTTCGTCTGGAAAACGGTACCAAGCCACTCCCAGAGAATGGCCAGGCGACAAAGCACGCAATAGTCCGAGTTTGACATAGTCACCAACATCCCCAGCAAACTGATCCTGCAAAGTCGCTTCTCCTAAGATAATAAGTCACTGTGTCTTAATTTAGCTTGAACCGATCAGCCCCCAAGGGAAAAAAAGTCTTAGAGCCAGCTGCTTCTATTCACCTAACTAACCCAATCATTAAAATTTCCCTAACGCCGCCCCGTAACCCATTGAAATCCCTCACGCCGTAAAATGTCCCATCATGGGACACCCCCAAACAGCCCCCCTTGCCGCCTTGCGACCCCACCCGATAAGGTGCGGCATGGACCCGACCTTTCTCATCAGTGCCTTTGTCACCCTCTTCGTGATCATCGACCCCATCGGGCTGGTGCCCCTGTTCGTGGCCCTCACCCAGGGCATGACCTCGCGCGAGCGCCGCGCCATCGGGCTGCGCGCCGTGCTGGTGGCCGCCCTCCTCCTGCTGCTCTTCGCGGCGGCGGGCGAGGCTGTGCTGGGCTTCGTCGGCATCTCCATGCCCGCCTTCCGCATCGCGGGCGGCATCCTTCTCTTCCTCACCGCCCTCGACATGCTGTTCGAGCGCCGCGCCAAGCGCCGGCAGGACCAGACCGAGGAGGACCGCCCCGATCCCTCCGTCTTCCCGCTGGCCATCCCCCTGATCGCGGGCCCCGGCGCCATCGCCACGATGATCCTGCTGGCCGGTCAGCAACCGGGCCTCATCGGCCTCGCCACCGTCACCGGCGTCATGCTGGCGGTGCTGGTGATCGTGATGCTGATGTTCCTCAGCGCCTCGCTCTTCGAACGCGCCCTCGGCCGCGTCGGCATCAACGTGGTGACGCGCCTTTTGGGCATGCTGCTGGCCGCCCTGTCGGTCCAGTTCGTGCTCGAGGGTCTGCGCGATTTCGGCTTCGCGGGCTGATTGCAGCGGCGCGCATCGCTCCTATATCAACGGCAGGCAAAGGGGCATGGCATGGACGGCGACAGTATCGGCAGATTGACCTATCTGATCCTGCTGGGATCGGTGATCGTCTTCTGGTTTCTTGTCCAGAACCGCCAGTCCCTTGGCAGGACCTTGCAGCAGGCCGTGGTCTGGGGGCTGCTGTTCCTCGGCGTGATCGCAGCCTTCGGCCTGTGGACCGACATCCGCCAGACCGTGCGCCCCACCCAGTCGGTGATCAGCGCCGATGGCCGGATCGAACTGCCCCGCGCCCCTGACGGGCATTACTACCTGACGGCCGAGGTGAACGGCGCGCCGATCCGGTTTCTGGTGGATACAGGCGCCACGGACATCTTCCTGAGCCGCGCCGATGCCGTCACGGTCGGGCTTGATCCGGCGAACCTGCCCTTCATCGGCAGCGCCATGACCGCCAACGGCGAGGTCCGCACCGCCCCCGTGCGGCTGGACAGCATCCGTTTGGGCGGGGTCGAGGATCGCGGCCTGCGGGCCTTCGTCAATGAGGGCGAAATGCGGGAATCCCTGCTGGGCATGACCTATCTGCAACGCTTTTCATCGGTCGAGATCCGCCAGGGTGCGCTGATCCTGACGCGTTAGGGCACGGCCCCACTTCATCTTGCTGCAAATACTCAAACGCAGCGCCTGCCTCAGGCGCCGCGTTCGGCCTTCATTTCCCAGCGGCCCGATTCCTCGGACCAGTATTGCGCGGCGCAGCCTGCGTCGGTCAGGGCCTTCCACTGGCCGCGCGCCACTTGCAGGGCGGCGGGGTCGTTGCCATCGAAGATCACGCAGACCCGTTGCAGGCGCTGCACCTCAGCGGCATCGACCTCGGCCCCGTCCACGGTCATCAGGCAGGCAGGATCGTTCGGGGCCTGCAGTGGCCATTGTCAGAAGCACGGGCTGCACCGCATCATGCGGCCCACCCGCCAGACCGTGCGGCAGGAACCCGTCCGGCGCGCCCAGCCAAAGCTGCCGGTCCAGCCAATCCAGCCGCGCGGGATCGCGCCCGCGCACCGCGACCCGCCAGCCCGCCTGCATCGCGCGGCCCAGAAGCTGCGGCAGCGCGACCTCGAGCGGGTTGCGGGTCAGGTGATAGAAATAGGCGGCCCCCATCTGTCCTGCCCCTATCAGCCCTCGAACCGGTCGGCCACCAGACGGTTCAGCGCCATGACGCCCCAGCCGCTTGCCCCTTTGGGGGCATAGGTGGTGTCTTCCTTGACGCTGGCGACACCGGCGATGTCCAGATGCACCCAGGGCGTATCATCCTTGATGAAGCGCTGGAGGAACTGGGCCGCCGTGATCGCGCCCGCGTCCCGCCCGCCTACGTTTTTCATGTCGGCGATGGGGGATTTCAGCTTGGCGTCATAGGCGGGCCCGAGGGGCATGCGCCATGCGCCTTCGCCCTCGGCCTCGGCGGATTTCAGCACGGCATTGCACAGCGTGTCGTCATTGGAGAAGACGCCCGCCTTTTCATGACCCAGCCCGATGATGATCGCCCCGGTCAGCGTGGCCAGATCGACGATCCCGGCCGGCTTGAACCGTTCCTGCGCATACCAGAGCACATCAGCCAGCACGAGGCGGCCTTCGGCATCGGTGTTGATGACCTCGATCGTGTCGCCCTTCATGGAACGGACCACATCGCCCGGCCGGGTGGAGCGGCCCGAGATCATGTTCTCGACCAGCCCCACAAGGCCCACGACATTGGCGCGCGCGCCGCGCTTGGCCAGCGTGTGCATGACGCCCGCGACCACGCCCGCGCCGCCCATGTCCATGGTCATGTCTTCCATGCCGCCTGCGGGTTTCAGGCTGTAGCCGCCGGTGTCGAAGACCACGCCCTTGCCGACCAGAGCCAGCGGTGCCGCATCCTTGGCCCCGCCCTTCCACTGCATCACCACGACTTTCGACGGGCTTTCGCTGCCATGGCCCACGGAGAGCAGACTGCCCATGCCCAGCTTTTCCAGATCGGCCTCTTCCAGCACCTCGACCTCGACGCCCAGATCGCGCAGGGCCAGCAACTGCTCGGCGAATGTGGTCGTCGTCAGGATATTGGCCGGAGCGCTGATCAGGTTCCGGGTCAGGAAGACGCCTTCGACGATGGCGCGCAGGGGCACCAGGGCCGCTTCGACCTCGTCTGGTTTGCTGACCATCAGGGTCACATCACCGGGACCCACGCCGCCAATAATCTTTGGTCCGGATTTCATCGCGTCATAGCTATAGGCGCGCAGGGCCAGACCCAGCCCCAGTTCGGCCGCGAAACGATGCCCGCCCGCCATCACGGTCACCGCGGCCCTGCCCTTGAGCTTGGCCAGCGCGACGCCTGCCTTGCGCGACTGCACCGCATCGGCGCGGCGTGACAGGCGGACCACGTCCACCGCCTCGGCCTCCATCCCCGCGGGATAGGCCAGTGTCATCACCTCGCCCGTTTTCAGCTTGGCGAAACGGTCGGAGGCCAGCATCCGCGCCAGCGCCCCGCGCGTCAGCCGATTCACCCGGCGCGCGGCCACGTCCAGCGCTTCGGGGCTGTCGACCAGAAGTGCTATGCGCCCCTTCAGGCTGGACAGCGGCTCGATATCGCTGGGTGCGGCATGAATGCGGACGGGATCGGTCATGGAAATCTCCTGCGGGGGCTGTCTTGGGGCGGATTGGAGCGACACCCTAGCGGCGGGTCGCCGGCTTGACCAGATAGCAGTTTTACCCCCCCGTCACATCCTGTAACCTTGTCGGTGTCATCATGTGACACCCGGGGGAATTGAGTGGCGAGATTCGACAGATATCTGCTGTCGCAGATGATGGTCCTGTTCGGCTTCTTCGCGCTGATCCTGGTCTCGATCTACTGGATCAACCAGGCGGTGCGGCTGTTCGACAGGCTGGTCGGCGACGGCCAGTCGGCCATGGTCTTTGTCGAGTTTTCCCTGCTGACCCTGCCGAATGTGATCCGTCTGGTGCTGCCCTTGGCGGCCTTTGCCGGGGCGATCTATGTCACCAACCGGCTGAGCAGCGAAAGCGAGCTTGTGGTGATGCAGGCCACCGGCTTCAGCCCATGGCGTCTGGCGCGGCCCGTGGTGGTCTTCGGCGCGATCGTGGCCCTGATGATGTCGGTGCTGACCCATGTGCTGGTGCCTTCATCACTCGAGGAGATGAAAAAGCGCGAGGCGGAACTGTCGCAGAACGTCACCTCGAAACTTCTGACCGAGGGGACATTCCTGCATCCGTCAGCGGGTATCACATTCTATATCCGCGAGATCACCCCGGAAGGCGCGCTGCGCGATGTCTATCTGTCGGATCGCAGCCGTGCGGACCGGGCGATGACCTATACCGCGACCGAAGCCTATCTGGTCAATGACGACAAGGGCACCCGGCTGGTTATGGTGGACGGGTTGTCGCAAAGCTATTTCGTTGACGGGCAACGTCTGTTCACGACGCATTTTGCCGATTTCACCTATGATATCAGCGGCCTGCTCGCCTCTCCCGGCGGCGCATGTGCGCGAGTTGCGCCATGTGGGCACGTGGGAGCTGCTGACCCGGCCCGATGCGATCAGCGCCGAGACCGGCCAACCCGCCGGGATGATCGCGGATCAGTTGCACGGGCGTTTCAACCAGCCGCTGATGGCGCTGGCGGCGGCGCTGATCGGGTTCTCGGCCTTGCTGGTGGGGGGATTCTCGCGCTTCGGTGTCTGGAAGCAGATCGTGGGCGCCTTTGTCCTGCTGGTGCTGGTGAAGCTGGTCGAGGGGCTGGTGACCGATCCGGTACGCGCAAATGCGGACCTTTGGCCCCTTGTCTACATGCCGACGATCGCCGGTCTGGCGATGGCGGGGACGCTGCTGACCTGGGCCGCGCGTCCGCGGTGGCGGTCGGGACGCCAGCGCGCGCCCCTGCAGGAGGTGGCGACATGATCCTGCACCGCTATTTCGCGCGCCGTTTCCTGATCACATTCCTGGGCATCTTGACGGTCTTCTTCCTGCTGCTGGCCCTGATCGACCTTGTCGAACAGCTCAGGCGGTTCTCGTCCGAGGGGATCGGCTTTCGCCGGATCGCGCAGCTGACCTTGCTGAACATGCCGCGCGCGATGAGCGACATCCTTCCGCTGGTCATGATGCTGTCGACCATCACCTTGTTTCTGGGGCTGGCGCGCAGCAGTGAACTGGTGGTCACGCGGGCCTCGGGGCGGTCGGCGCTGGTGGCGCTGATGGCGCCTGTCATCGTGGCGCTGATCATCGGCGGGCTGGCGGTGGCGATGTTGAACCCGATCGTGGCCGCAACCTCGAAACGCTATGACAGCCTGTTCGAGAACTATCGCTTCGGGATCACCGATGTCCTGTCGGTGTCGCGCGAAGGGCTGTGGTTGCGGCAGGGCGACACGACGGGCCAGACCGTGATCCGCGCCGAGCGGGCCAATCCGGATGGCACCGTGTTCTACAACGTGACCTTTCTCAGCTACGCGCCCGAAGGTGGCCCCCTGCGCCGGATCGAGGCGCGCGAAGCGGCGCTGGTCCCCGGCGCCTGGCAGATCCGGGATGCGAAGGTCTGGCCGCTGGGGCTTGATGTGAACCCCGAAGCCATGGCCCAGACCCATGACAGCCTGACGATCCCGTCGGACCTGACGCAGGAGCGTATCCGCGACAGTTTCGGACAGCCTGATGCGATCTCGATCTGGGATCTGCCGGAGTATGTGGCCAAGCTGGAGGAAGCAGGATTTTCCGCGCGCCGCCATCTGGTCTGGTTCCAGATGGAAATGGCCCGGCCCCTGTTTCTGACCGCGATGGTCTTGCTGGGTGCGGCCTTCACCATGCGCCATGCCCGCATGGGAGGCACGGGCGTGGCGGTTCTTACGGCAGTGATGCTGGGGTTTGCGCTGTTCTACATCCGCAATTTCGCGCAGATCCTTGGCGAGAACGGGCAGATCCCGATCCTTCTGGCCGCCTGGGCACCGCCTGTCGCCTCGGTCCTGCTGGCGTTCGGGCTGATTCTGAACATGGAGGAGGCGTGATGCGGTCGCCCCGGACAAGACGTGGCCGTCTGGCAGGCGGGTTTGCCGCCCTGCTGGCGCTGGGTCTGGTCCTGCCCCCGGCGCTGCCCAAGGCGCAGGAAACCGTCGCCGTTCCGGTTGCCGGGGCCCCGGCCCTGCTGGTGGCCGACAGTCTGCGACTGGAAGGGCGCGACCGGCTGATCGCCGAGGGCAATGTCGAGGCGCTGTCCGGTCCGACACGCCTCAAGGCGGCGAAGGTGATCTATGACCGCGCTACCGACAGGCTGACACTGGAAGGGCCGATCACGATCATCGAAGGTGACCGGATCGTGGTTCTGGCCGACAGCGGGGATCTGGAGTCCAACCTCGAGACCGGCCTGCTGCGCGGCGCGCGGATGGTGCTGGACCAGCAGGTGCAACTGGCGGCCAACAGGATCGACCGGATCGGCGGGCGCTATACGCAGCTTTACAAGACCGCCGCCACATCCTGCCGGGTCTGCGACGACGGCACGCCGCCGCTCTGGCAGATCCGGGCCACGCGCGTGGTGCATGACCAGCAGGAGCGGCAGCTCTATTTCGACAATGCCCAGTTGCGTATCTACGATGTGCCGGTTCTGTGGTTCCCGCGCCTGCGCCTGCCCGATCCGACGCTGGAGCGCGCCACCGGTTTCCTGATCCCGTCATTCAAGCAGACGTCCCAACTGGGTCTGGGGATGAAGATCCCCTATTTCGTGACCCTCGGGGATCATCGCGACCTGACGATCACGCCTTACCTGTCGCCGCAGACCCGCACGCTTGAACTGCGCTACCGTCAAGCCTTCCGCAACGGCGAGATCGAATTGAACGGGGCGATCTCGAACGACTCGCTGGGGGCCGACAGCCGCCGGGCCTATCTTTTCGGGACCGGGCGTTTCAATCTGCCGCGCGAGTTCCAGCTGACCTTCGATATCGAGATGACCAGCGACGAGACCTATCTGCTGGATTACGACTATTCCGACAAGGACCGTCTGGACAGCGCGATCACCATTACCCGGACACGCCGCGACGAGTTCATCGAGGCCAGTCTGACCGGCTATGAGACCTTGCGGTTCAGCGAAAGCAACGCCGTGCTGCCCACGATCATCGGCGATCTGACCTATGAACAGCGCTTCGTGCCGCGGTCTTCTGGGGGGCGAGGTCAGGCTGGGGCTGCAGGCCAATTCGCGCTATCGCTCGTCAGATGATCCGACGGACGGGATCGGCCGTGATGTCAGCCGCCTGACCACCGATCTGTTCTGGCACCGCAACTGGGGGCTGGCCTATGGCGTGCAGGCCTCGGTCAAGGGCGGCGTGTCGGTGGACGGGTTCCGCATCCTGCAGGATGACACCTTCGCGGGCGAAACGGTCGAGGTGGTGCCGCAGACCGCGCTGACCCTGCGCTGGCCGCTCATCAAATCCGCTGCGGGCGGGGCAACACATCTGCTTGAACCTGTCGCGATGCTCGGGTGGACCGGCGGCAGCCGCCGTGACCTGCCCAATGACGAGAGCACGCGGGTGGAGTTCGATGAGGGCAACCTGCTGAGCCTGTCGCGTTTTCCCGCGCCTGACCGGCGCGAACGCGGGGTGATGGCGGCCTATGGGGTGAACTGGATGCGGCAGGCCCCCGGTGGCTTGCAGACCAACCTGACCATTGGCCAGATCTGGCGGGCCGATCCCGATAGTGACTTCAGCCAGTCATCGGGTCTGTCGGGTGAAACGTCGGATCTGCTGTTGGCTGGACAGATCAAATCGGCTGATGGCCTGTCTGTGGCGGCGCGCACGCTCTATGACGGCGGATTGTCGCTGTCCAAGGCCGAGGCGCGGCTGCTGTGGCAACAACAGGATTTCACACTTGGGGCCGCCTATGTCTGGCTAGGCACGGATCTGGCCGAGGATCGCCCCTCGACCCAGTCGGAATGGTCGCTGGACGGCAGCTACCGCCTTTCGCGGCACTGGACGGGATCGGCCAACCTGCGCTATGACGTGGCCCGCGACGAAACCGCCGAGGCGGGTATCGGGCTGCGCTATCGCAACGAATGCGTCGAGCTGAACCTTTCCCTCTCGCGCCGCTTCACCGCATCGGCTATCGTCGAGCCATCCACGGATGTCGGGTTTACCATCGCCATCAGGGGATTTGGCGTCGGGGATGCCGACAGAAGCTACACACGGACCTGCAGGAACGCGCCGACATGATACAGAAGACCCGCCTTGTCCAATTCGCCCTCCTTGCGCTGCTGGGCCTTTTCACCGCCATATCGCCCGCTCTGGCGCAGGGGTTGTTCGCCCCGGTGGTCTCGGTCGATGGCCAGGCGGTGACGCGCTATGAAGTGGACCAGCGCGTGGCGCTTCTGCGTGTGCTGCGGGCCCAGGGCAATCTGGAAGAGCTGGCCCGCGAGCAGTTGATCGAGGACCGTGTGAAACTGGCCGCGGCCCGTAATGCCGGGATCGAGATCACGGATACGGCCATCATGGACGGCATGAGCGAGTTTGCCGGGCGGGCGGATCTGTCGCGCGAGGAATTGCTGCGCGCCCTGGCTGGTGCCGGCGTGGCCGAAGAGACATTTCGCGATTTCATCGTGTCAGCCCTGAGCTGGCGGGACCTTGTCCGGGCCCGTTTCCTGTCCCGTGTGCGCATCAGCGAGGCCGATGTGGACAAGGCGCTGAGCGCGCTGACCGGTGGCAGCACCGTGCGGGTGCTGTTGTCCGAAATCATCCTGCCCGCCCCGCCGCAGCAGGCGGCGGAAGCGCAGGCGCTGGCCGAGCGGCTGAGCCAGATCAGGTCCGTCGCACAATTCTCGGCCGAAGCGTCGCGGGTGTCCGCCACCCAGAGCCGCACCAATGGCGGCCGGATGGACTGGATGCCGATCACCAACCTGCCCGCGCCGCTGCGCCCGGTCATCCTTGGGCTGTCCGTGGGTGAAGTGACGCAACCGATCCAGTTGGAGGGGGCCATTGCCCTGTTCCAGTTGCGCGACATTCAGGAAACCGGCGTGAGCACGCCCGAATTCTCGGCCATCGACTATGCGGCCTACTATCTTGCAGGCGGACGCACCGAGGCCAATCTGGTCGAGGCGGGCCGGATCGCCGCCAGCGTGGATACCTGCGATGACCTTTACGGTCTGGCCAAGGGACAGCCCGAGGACGTGCTGGAACGCAACGCAGCCGCCCCTGCCGATCTGCCCCGCGATGTCGCGCTGGAACTGGCCAAGCTGGACCGGGGCGAGATTTCGGCGAACCTGACCCGTCCGGCTGCGGATGGCTCGGAAGCGTTGATGGTGCTGATGCTCTGCGGTCGCACCGCCACCGGCACCGAGGATGCCTCGCGCGAGGAGATTTCAGCCCAGTTGCGCAACCAGCGGGTCGAGGCCTATGCGCGCGGCTATCTTGCGCAGCTTGTGTCCGACGCGCGCATCGTCGAGCGATGACCCCTCCCATAGCGCTGAGTTGCGGTGAGCCGTCCGGGGTCGGCCCCGAAATCGCGGCCAAGGCCTGGGCCGCGCTGCGCGAGACCCTGCCCTTCGTCTATATCGGCGACCCGCGCCATCTGCCTGCGGGCACGGCCATGCAGGTGATCAGTGACATGGCCGAGGCGGCGGCGGTCAGTGCCACGGCGCTGCCGGTTTTGCCGCTGCCTTTCGCGGGCCCGGCGACGCCCGGCAAGCCCGACCCGGCCAATGCCCAGGGCGTGATCGACGCCATCGCGCGGGGGGTGGATCTGGTGCAATCGGGTGCGGCGCGCGCCCTGTGCACCGCGCCGATCCACAAGAAGGCGCTGAAGGACGGCGCGGGCTTCGCCTGGCCCGGACATACCGAATATCTGGCGGCGCTGGCCGGTGTCGACCGTGTGGTGATGATGCTGGCCTGCGACGCGCTGCGCGTGGTGCCGGTCACGATCCACATCCCGCTGGCCGAGGTCCCCGAGGCCCTGACGGCGGCCCTGCTGACCGATACGATCCTGATCACCCATGCCGCGCTGCGCCGCGATTTCGGCCTGACCGCGCCGCGCCTCGCGGTGGCGGGGCTGAACCCCCATGCGGGCGAAGGCGGCGCGATGGGGCGCGAGGAGATCGAGATGATCACCCCCGTGCTGGACGCGCTGCGGGCCGAGGGGCTGGATATCGCGGGGCCGCTGTCGGCGGACACGATGTTCCATGCCGGCGGCGCGGGCGCGCTATGACGCGGCGATCTGCATGTATCACGATCAGGCGCTGATCCCGATCAAGACGCTGGATTTCGCGGGCGGCGTGAACGTCACGCTGGGCCTGCCGTTCATCCGCACCTCGCCCGATCATGGCACGGCCTTCGATATCGCGGGACAGGGGATCGCCGATCCGTCATCGCTGATCGCGGCGCTGCGCATGGCGGATGTCATGTCGCGGACGCGGAGCGCAGCATGAGCGGGATCGACACCCTTCCGCCGCTGCGCCAGGTGATCGAGACCCATGAGATTGCCGCAAAGAAGGCACTGGGGCAGAACTTCCTGCTGGATCTGAACCTGACCGCCAAGATCGCGCGCGCCGGCAGGCGACCTGACCGGCTGCGACGTGCTGGAGGTCGGACCCGGTCCCGGCGGTCTGACCCGTGGCCTTCTGGCCGAAGGCGCGCGGCATGTTCTGGCGATCGAGAAGGACCCGCGCTGCATCCCCGCGCTGGCAAGAGATTGCCGCCGCCTACCCCGGACGGCTGACCGTGATCCTTGGCGATGCGCTGGACGTGGACCCGCTGGCACATCTGACCCCGCCGATCCGGGTGGCCGCGAACCTGCCCTATAATGTCGGGAACGGAATTGCTGATCCGCTGGCTGACCCCGCCCGCCTGGCCGCCCTTCTGGGACAGCCTGACCCTGATGTTCCAGCGCGAGGTGGCCGAACGGATCGTGGCGCAGCCCGGTGGCAAGGCCTATGGGCGGCTGGCGCTGCTGGCGCAGTGGCGCTGCGATGCGCGGATCGTGATGAACCTGCCGCCCGAGGCGTTCACCCCGCCGCCCAAGGTGTCCAGCGCCGTGGTGCATCTGACCGCCCTGCCCGCGCCGCGCTTTCCGGCCGAGCCCAAGGTTCTGGAGCAGGTGATCGCCATGGCCTTCAACCAGCGCCGCAAGATGATGCGCGCGGCGCTGCAAGGGTCTGGTGCCCGACCTTGAGGACCATCTGGTCGCCGCAGGGATCAAACCCACGGAACGGGCTGAAACCGTCGGGCTGGAGCAGTTCTGCGCGCTGGCCCGATCGGTCAAGGCGGCGCGCTGATCCACCCGGATATCACGCAAAAGGCGCGCCCCGTGAGGGACGCGCCTTTTTGATGTCTTGAACCAAAAGGTCGAGGCCGGGTTTACTCGGCCGCTTCCGGTGTGCCCGGCGTGTCGTCCTTGCCTGCGCTGGCCTCGCGCGGCTTGCGCGGTGCACGGGTGCGCGGCTTCGGCTTGGGCTGTTCGGCACCCTCGGCCTGTTCGCGGGGCGCGGCGGGTGCGCGCGGCTCGGATTTGGCACGGGGTTCCGCCTTGGCGCGGGGCGCGGGCTTGGCCGGCACCTCTTCCAGACGGCTTTCCGGAGTCTCGACCAGACCGCTGTCGCCGCCGAGGTCTAGAACATCGGGCTGCGTGCTGTCGCGGCGCTGATCGGTGCCGCGCTCTGCGGCATCCTGATCCTGACGGGCGGGCCGTTCGCGGTTCTGATCGCGCGACTGATCACGACCCTGATCGCGGTTGCCGTTGTCCCGATTGCCATTGTCGCGGTTGCCGTTATCCCGGCTGCCGTTGTCGCGGTTTTGCTCGCGCGGCTGATCACGGTTCTGATCGCGGCTCTGATCACGCTGGCCTTGCTGGCCCTGCTGACCCTGGCCCTGATCACGCTCGGATTGACGGTCGCGGTTCTCGCGTTCCTGCTGTTCACGGCGCTGGTCGATTTCACGCTGCGCTTCGGCCAGCAGACGCAGGTAGTGCTCGGCGTGCTGCTGGAAGTTTTCCATCGCGACCCGGTCATTGCCCAGTTGTGCATCGCGCGCCAACTGGTTGTACTTGTCGATAATCTGCTGCGGCGTGCCGCGCACCTTGCCTTCGGGACCCGAGCTGTCGAACACACGGTTGATGATGTTCCCGACACTGCGGTTGGGGGCATTGTTGCGGCCCGACTTGCGCGACCTGGATTTGGATGATCTCATCTGTAGCAGTCCAGCCTTCGTATTCTGGCTTCGTGCGACCCGTTTCACGCCTCTTGCGCTCTGACTTAATTCCGGATCCACGACATTTTTGGCTTGGCGTCGCGCGTGACAGCGAAGCTGCGTCAAGCAGCGCGACATGCCCTGAGTAAACATGACAGAGCGTCCAAGACAAGAGGAAAGCGGAAAGTTCTGTCGAATTATCCGTAATTTCGTGTCATTTCAGCCGGATCGGCGAAGTCCCGCGCGATGAGGACGCGGTCGCGTCCCTCCATATCAGGGATCAGGCGCAAGTCCCGCCAGCCCGCCGCGCGAAAGATTGCGGTCACATCCGCGCCTTGCTGCCAGCCGATCTCGACAATCACACGGCCTGCGGGCGTCAGATATGCGGGCGCCTGTGCGGCGATGACGCGGTAGGGGTCCAGCCCGTCCCCGCCGGGGCTGAGGGCGATGGCGGGATCGTGCAGACGCACTTCCGGTGACAGGTCCGGCATCTCGTCCGCGGCGATATAGGGCGGGTTCGACAGGATCAGATCGTAGCGGCCGGAAACCGTTGTGAACCAGTCGGACCGGATCAAGCTCAAGTCTGCTGGCCACGCCCAGGGCTTGGGCATTGTCCCGCGCGACATTCAGCGCTGCGATGCTGATGTCGGTGGCCACGCCCGTAGCATCGGGCCATTCGGCCAGCAAGGTCACCGCAATGGCCCCGCTGCCAGTGCCCAGATCCAGCAACCTTTGGGGCGCGGGCCCCTCCAGGGCCGTGGCAATCAGCGTTTCGGTATCGGCGCGCGGGTCCAGCACATCCGGCGTGACCATGAAGAGCCGCCCCCAGAAGAGGCGCTGGCCGATGATGCGCGTCACGGGTTCGCGGGCGATCCGGCGCGCAATGGCCTGCTCCAGCCGCGTTGCGGCCTCTGGCGGCATCGCGTCCGGCCCCATCAGGACCAGACGGTCGCGCCCCACCCCAAGCGCATGGGCCAGAAGGTGCCGGGCGTCCGTGCTTGCCTCTGCGATCCCGGCCGCGGTCAGCGCCTGCACCGTTGCACGCAGGGATTGATCGACGCTGCGGCTCATCCCTCCATCTCGGCCAGCAGACCGGCCTGATGTTCCGCGATCAGCGCGTCGATCACCTCGTCCAGATCGCCCTGCATGATCTGATCCAGCCGGTAGAGCGTCAGGTTGATCCGGTGATCCGTCATCCGCCCTTGCGGAAAGTTGTAGGTGCGGATGCGCTCGCTCCGATCACCTGATCCGACCTGACTTTTGCGGTCGGCGGCGCGGGCGTTGGCCAGTTTCTGCCGCTCCATGTCATAGAGCCGGGCGCGCAGCACGCCCATCGCGATCTCGCGGTTGCGGTGCTGGGATTTCTCGGAGCTGGTGACGACGATGCCGCTGGGAATATGGGTGATGCGCACCGCCGAATTGGTGGTGTTCACATGCTGTCCGCCCGCGCCGGAGGAGCGCATCGTGTCGATGCGGATGTCATTGGGGTCGATGGTCACATCGACCTCTTCCGCTTCGGGCAGAACCGCGACAGTCGCTGCAGATGTATGGATGCGCCCGCCGCTTTCGGTCGTGGGCACGCGCTGCACCCGGTGCACGCCGCTTTCGAACTTGAGCCGGGCAAAGACCCCCTCGCCCGCGATCCGGGCCACGACCTCGCGGATGCCGCCAAGCTCGGTTTCCTGCAACTCGATGATCTGGAAGGACCAGCCGCGCGCCTCGGCGTAGCGTTGATACATCCGCAGAAGGTCTGCCGCGAAAAGTGCGGCCTCGTCGCCGCCCGTGCCGGGGCGGATTTCGATCATCGCGGGGCGGGCGTCGGCGGCGTCGCGGGGCAAGAGCGCCAGTTGCAAGGCCCGTTCGATCTCGGGCAGGCGGGCGCGCAGTTGCGGTAACTCTTCTTCGGCGAGGCTGCGCATCTCGGGATCGGAGAGCATCGCCTCGGCCTCGGCCAGATCATCGCGCAGCTGACGCCAAATTTCGATCTGCGCCACCACCGGGCGCAACTCGGCATATTCGCGGCCCAAGGCGGCGATATCGCCGCCGCCCTGCGTCATCCTCGCCTCCAGATACTGGAAGCGCTGGGTGATCTGATCGAGTTTGTCCGCTGAAATCATCCCGCTTCTCTTGCCGAAAGCAGCGGTCCGGTCAAGGTCCGGTCAGGATTGTCCTGCCTGCAGGGCCGCAATCCAGCCTTCGACCCGCGCCCGGTTCACACCCAGGTCGGATGAACCGAAGCGGAGCCGGCCATGCAGCAGGATGGCACCGGGGGTGGCCTGGATTGTGGTGTAATCGGGAAAGCCCCAGATGCGCGAGCGGGTGATATAGGTGACCATCCCCTCCTCCGGCGTGCCGGCCAGAAGCGTCGTGCGGGGCGTCGCGCGGATGATCCGGTCCAGCCGGGTCATGTCGCCGGGCTGGGCCGGGATCGTGCGGATCACGGCCCCCGCGAAATCGCGGTTGCCCGCGTCGCCCACGGCCACATGCCAGCGCGCGGGATCGGAGGGGGCCAGACGCACCCAGAGGCCGAAGCCCAGAACCGCCAGCAAGACCAGAGATATGAGCTTCATCGCGCTATCCTCTCATTGTTCGAGCAGACTCACCCGCGCCGGTTCCAACCCCAGAGCGCGATGAGTTCCATCGCCACATGGGCACCGGCCACCGCCGTGGCCCCTGTGGTGTCATAGGGGGGCGAGACTTCGACCACATCGCCGCCCACCAGATTGATGCCCGCAAGATCGCGCAGGATCGCCGCCGCCTGCCAGCTGTGCAAACCGCCCCAGACCGGCGTGCCGGTGCCGGGGGCAAAGGCCGGGTCCAGCGCGTCGATGTCGAAGGTCAGGTAGACCGGGCTGTTGCCCACCACCTCGCGCACGCGCTGCACGACGGCGGCGGGGCCGTCCTGATGCACGCGGCGGGCGTCGATGTAGTCCATGCCCAGATAATCGTCGCATTCGGTGCGGATGCCGATCTGGATCGAGCGGCTGGCATCCACCACGCCCGATTTCACCGCCTTGTACATGAAGGTGCCGTGGTCGATGCGGGACATGTCGTCATCGGCCCAGAGATCGGAATGGGCATCGAACTGGATCACCGACATGGGCCCGTATTTCTCGGCATAGGCCTGAAGGATCGGCAGCGTGCAGTAGTGATCGCCCCCCAGCATCACCGTGCCCGGCCCTGCGGCAAGGATGGTGCGGAAATGGTTGCGCACGGCTTCGGGAAAGTCGCTGACGCGGGCATAGTCGAAGGCCAGATCGCCATAGTCGACGATGCTGAACTGCCCCAGCGGATCATAGCCCCAGCCATAGGGCGGATCATAGGGTTGCAGGCAGCTTGCCTCGCGGATGGCGCGGGGACCGAAGCGGGCGCCGGGGCGATGGGTCACGGACTGGTCGAACGGCACGCCGGTGATCGCCAGATCGACGCCCGACAGATCCTTGGTGTAGCGGCGGCGCAGGAAAGACGTGGCCCCGCCAAAGGCGTTCTCATAGCTCAGACCACGCAAACTATCTCGCGTAAAGGCTTGATCTATCTGTGTTTTGGCATCTTCCAGCGCCATATGTCCACTCCATCCATGTCACAAGCGATCCTGCCCGCAAGGGCGGTGTTGCGGATCAGTTCTTCAGCGGGGCCGCGCGCTCGACAAGCCGGGCAAAGAAGGACGCGCCCACCGGGGCCACCGCATCGTTGAAATCATAGCCTGCCTGATGCAGACCCGCGCTTTCGCCCTGGCCCAGGAACAGATAGGCGCCGGGCCGGGCCTCGAGCATATAGGCGAAATCCTCGGCCCCCATCTCGCGCCCGGCCTCGGGCGTGACATTCGCCGCTCCCACCACTTCGGCTGCCACTTCGGCGGCGAAGGCCGCGCGGGCGGGGTCATTCACGGTGGCGGGATACCAGACCTCGTAATCCAGTTCGGCCTCGACGCCATAGGCGGCCGCCTGCCCCGCGACGATGGCTTTCATGCGGTCCATCACCATGGCCTGCACGGCCTTGTCGAAGGTGCGCACCGTGCCGCCGACATAGGCGGTTTCGGGCACGATATTCTCGGCGCTGCCCGTGTGGATCTGGGTGACCGAGATCACCAGATCATCCAGCGCATAGTGGTTGCGGCTGCTGATCGTCTGGATCGCCTGCACGATACCCACAGCCGCGACAACCGGATCGCGCGTGGCGTGAGGCATCGCACCATGGCCGCCCAAGCCCTTGATATGGATATGGAACGTGTCCACCGCCGCCATGATCGGCCCCGGCGTGGTGTAGAAGGAGCCTTGCGGAAAACCGGGTGCATTGTGGATGGCGTAGACCTCGGTGATCCCGAAACGGTCCATCACGCCTTCTTCGACCATGACGCCGCCGCCGCCGCCGTTCTCCTCGGCCGGCTGGAAGATCAGCGCGACGCGCCCTGCGAAATTCCGCGTCTCGGCCAGATAGCGCGCCGCCCCCAAGAGCATCGTCGTGTGGCCGTCATGACCACAGGCATGCATGACGCCGGGCACGGTCGAGGCGTAGTCCGCGCCGGTTTCCTCGGCAATCGGCAGCGCGTCCATATCGGCGCGCAGGCCGATCACGGGACCCGGCCCCTGGCCTTCGATGATGGCGACGACACCTGTCTTGGCGATACCCTCGTGAATATCGGTGATCCCGAACTCTTTCAGTCTTTCAACGACATAGGCCGCAGTCTTGACGCAATCGAAACCCAGCTCGGGATGCTGGTGGAGATGGCGCCGCCAGCCGGTCATGTCATCGGCATATCCGGCAATACGGTTGATCACGGCCATCTCTGGACTCCTCGGGCTGTTGCGGTCACGGTTGCACCAAACCCGAAATCCGGAGCCGCCGCAATGACCGATGACGCCCTGATCCATGACCCCGACGGTGGCCTGCCACGTCTGCTGCGGATCATGCAACGGTTGCGCGATCCCAAGACGGGGTGCCCATGGGATATCGAGCAGGATTTCAGCACAATCGCCCCCTACACGATCGAGGAAGCCTATGAGGTGGCGGATGCGATCGAGCGCAAGGACTGGCCCGAGCTGGAGGGCGAGTTGGGCGATCTTCTGTTGCAGGTGGTCTATCACAGCCAGATGGCGGATGAGGCGGGCCTTTTCAGCTTTGACAGCGTGACGCGGCGGGTGTCGGACAAGATGGTGGCGCGGCATCCGCATGTCTTCGGCGACGAGAGCCGCGACAAATCCGCCGCACAGCAGACCGCAGACTGGGAGAAGATCAAGGCGGCCGAGCGCGCGGCATCGGCGCAGGTCGGCGTTCTGGACGGTGTGGCGGTCGGTCTGCCCGCGCTGTTGCGCGCGGTGAAACTGCAAAAACGCGCGGCACGGGTGGGATTCGACTGGCCCGATGTGGGTCAGGTGCTGGACAAGATCACCGAGGAGGCCCGCGAGTTGACGGAGGCGCGCGACACCCTCTCGCAGGACGAGATCGAGGAGGAATTCGGCGATCTTCTGTTCGTGATGGCCAATCTGGCCCGGCATCTGGAGATTGATCCCGAAGCTGCGCTGCGCGCCGCCAACGCCAAGTTCGTGCGCAGGTTTCACCATATCGAACAGCGCCTTGCCGAACGCGGCTCATCCCCGGCGCAGTCCGATCTGGCGGAAATGGATGCGCTGTGGAACGAGGCCAAGCGCAAGGACAAGGCAGCCAAGACCTGATCGCTGTGACGGGCTGATCTTGTCCGACTATTTCATTCAGGTATTGACCTGACAAAAAAACTCAGATTTAGAGGGTGCATCAAACATCCCTTTGACGAGGACGCCATGACCCGACATATGACCACCGCCCTGCTGGGCGCCACTGCGATCTCGCTGGCGCTGCCCGCCTTTGCCGAGGAGGTGAATGTCTACTCCTACCGCCAGCCCGAGCTGATCAAGCCGCTGACGGACGCCTTTACCGCCGAAACCGGCATCGCCGTGAACGTGGCGTTTCTGGACAAGGGCATGG
Organism: uncultured Alphaproteobacteria bacterium; assembly: GCA_963715835.1. GTDB lineage: Bacteria > Pseudomonadota > Alphaproteobacteria > Rhodobacterales > Rhodobacteraceae > Seohaeicola. The sequence continues at coordinate 731,429 of CAVQSH010000002.1, forward strand.
TCGAGCGCCTGACCGCCGAGGGCGACCGCTCGCCCGCCGATCTGGTCTTGACCGTCGATATCTCGCGGCTGGCCGAAGTGGTCGATGCCGGGCTGACCCAGCCGGTCGAGAGCGACATCCTGCGCGCCAATGTGCCCGATATCTATCACGATCCCGAAGGGCACTGGTGGGGTCTGACCACCCGCGCGCGGATCATCTATGCCTCGAAGGACCGCGTGGCCGAGGGTGAGGTGACCACCTATGAGGATCTGACCGACCCCAAGTGGCAGGGACGCATCTGCACACGCTCGGGCACGAATTCCTATAGCCTGGGCCTGACCGCGGCGGTGATCCACCATCATGGCGAGGACGGGGCCAAGCAGTGGCTTGAAGGGCTGAAGGCCAATCTGGCGCGCAAGCCCGAAGGCAATGACCGGGGACAGGTCCGCGCGATCTGGGCCGGGGAATGCGATATCGCGCTTGGCAATACCTATTACATGGCGCAGATGCTGGCCGATCCCGAACAGCAGGAATGGGCCAATTCGGTCAATATCGTCTTCCCGACCTTCGAGAATGGCGGCACCCATGTGAATATCTCGGGCGTGGCGATGACCAAGGCGGCACCGAACCGCGAGAATGCGCTGAAGATGATGGAATTCCTGACCTCGCCCACCGCGCAGCAGATCTATGCCGAGGCCAATGCCGAATATCCGATCGCACCGGGCACCGAACCTGATGCTCTGGTTAAAAGCTGGGGGGATTTCACCGCCGATGACGTCAACCTGATGGACCTGGCCAAGCTGCGCGGCGCGGCCCTGCGCCTGACCGAGACGGTCGATTTCGACGGCTGACCCGCTACACAGTGCAGATTTCGCGTTGGGGCGGTCTTCGGGCCGCCCCTTCTTGCTTTTAATCGCAGCTTTTCGTGGCGTCCCTCAAATGGCGTCAGCCCGGTCGGCGGGCCACTCCAAGCGCAGGGGCGGCTTGGGCATGTCCGCAGGCTCGATCACCGTCTTGCGGTCCTTGGTCCGCATTGCCGCCGTCAGGGCCGCCGCAAGGGTGGTGCCCGCCTGCGCCATATCGACGGGCACGGCCTGGCGGAACATGTCCAGTTCCTTGTCGCGGATCATGTCGCTGCGCGCCCAGTTGATCCAGTAGCGGGCCGGCATCTCTTTCGGTGAGGCGCTTGCGGCATTGGCGGCGCGGCTGTCCTCGACGATCTGCGCCCGCGCGGCCATGCGCTCGGCGTAGTCGGGGGTCACGTAGTGCAGGTGCAGCAGCGCGATCTCGGGGTCGATCTCGAACTTGCCGCGCCGAAGGCCGTGACCGCCGGTCGTGTATTGCACACGCTCGGCGGCAATGCAGGGCTTGGTGTATTTCGCATTGAGCAGCGCATGGGGCCAGCGTGCCAGCAACGGCGCGTCGTCGGCGGCATCCTCGGCCGGGACCGGGATCAGGTTCAGCCCGATGGGGGCCAATGCGTCGCCGGTCATGGGCTTGTCCGCCAGATGGGCCAGAAGGTCCGGCTTGTCGCCCAGATAGACCAGAAATTCATCCACATCGGTGCAGATCACCCGGTCATAAAAGGCCAGCAGGCCGTTGGTCTGTGCGCTGAGCAGCGCCCAGCGACGTTCTGTCAGGTCGATCGTGACCTCGTCGCGCGGCAGGTGGATGACATTGCAGCCCGCAGCGATCCGGTCCACCTCGGCGTCGCCGCCGTGGTTGATGACATAGAGTTGGCGCAGCGGCACAAGACGGGCGTTATGCGCGATCCAGCGCTCCAGCAGCCAGTAGTCGCGCCAGACCATAGTGATGAAGGCAAGTTTCATCTCTGTGCCAGCAGCTTGCGGATCATGCGCCATGCTGGAACAGACGGTTCTTGCCGAAACTGCGCGTCTCGGCATAGCCCGCTTCGACCAGCACCTCGAGCAGCGGATAGGCCCATGTGCCCTGATGTTCGACCTCGACATAGATCAGGCGCGGGCGCGGGGCACCTTCGGTCTGCAGAAGGGGTGCGATGACGCGGTCCTCCAGCCCTTCGACGTCCACCTTGAGAAGATCCACGGTGTCGAACCCGGCCTCGGCCAGACAGTCGGCCAGCGGGCGCAGCGGCACTTCGACCCCCTCGCGGGCGTTCGGGCCGTCATAGCCCTGCCCGATGCGGCCCTGGCCCAGATTGCCGTTGCCCGGAAAATGCAGACGCGCCGTGCCTTCCGTATCGCTGATGGCGCAGTCGAACACGCGGGCCGCGCCCAGATCGTTCAGCGCCAGATTGACCTCAAGGCGCGCGCGCATCACGGGGTTGGGTTCAAACAGCGCCGCCCTTGCGCCCTTGCCCGCGCGCTTGATGATGGGCAGGCTGAACGCCCCGGCATTGGCGCCCACGTCCACGATCAGCGCCTTGCTGTCGGCCAACACCTCGGCCAGATGCAGCGTTGCTTCATGTTCGGGCGGCAAGCCATTCTCCCACATGCGAAATTCGGTGAAATTGTCGCGCGGATGCACGATGAATTCACAGTCCATGCTGGTGATCCGTGTCGGTGGCAGGGATTGCTGGAGCACCTTGCGCACCCAGGGTTTTTCCAGCTTGCCCCAGATTTCGCGCATCTTCGCGTCCATCACGGCGTCCGCGACCGGCTCTTCCGCATCGGATTTCGTGATCTTTTCCTGCTTTACCATACCACTGCCCGCCTCTCTGGCTGTTTTGCGGTACAGTCTAGGGGTCCGCGGGCCGGTCTGACAATCGCTTTTGCCCATTCGCGCAGGCAGGTTCCCGCACTGTGCCGCACGCGCCACGCCTGTGCGCTTGCACCCCGCGGCTGCTTGGCCCTAGGGTGGCGCGACACGCGAAGGACAGGTTCCGCCCCTCATGACAGCCCAGAAGATCATCATCGACACGGACCCCGGACAGGATGACGCCGTGGCGATCCTGCTGGCGCTGGCCAGCCCGGACGAGATCGAGGTTCTGGGGATCACCGCCGTCGCGGGCAATGTGCCGCTGGCGCTGACGCAGCGCAACGCGCGGATGGTCTGCGAACTGGCCGGGCGTCCTGACATCCGCGTTTTCGCGGGGTGCGACCGGCCCTTGGGGCGCGATCTGGTGACGGCGGAACATGTGCATGGCAAGAGCGGGCTGGACGGTCCGGTGCTGCCTGATCCGGTGATGCCCTTGCAGGACCAGCATGCGGTCGATTTCATCATCGACACGGTGCGGACCGAGGCCTCGGGCAGTGTCACGCTCTGCCCTCTGGGCCCGCTGACGAATATCGCCATGGCGATGGAGAAGGCCCCCGACATCATCCCGCGCATCCGGCAGATCGTGCTGATGGGCGGGGCCTATTTCCAGGTGGGCAACATCACCCCCGCCGCCGAGTTCAACATCTATGTGGACCCGCAGGCGGCAAGGATCGTGTTCCGGTCCGGCGTGCCGCTGGTCGTGATGCCGCTGGATGTGACGCACAAGGCGCTGGTCACGGCAGAGCGCAACGACGCCTTTCGCGCCATCGGCAACCCTGTCGGCATCGCCGTGGCCCAGATGACCGAGTTCTTCGAGCGCTTCGACAAGGAGAAATACGGCTCCTTGGGCGCGCCACTGCATGATCCTTGTGTCACCGCCTGGCTGATCCGGCCTGATCTGTTCACCGGGCGGCATGTCAATGTCGAGATCGAGACCCAGTCCGAATTGACCATGGGCATGACCGTCGCGGATTGGTGGCGCGTGTCGGGCCGCGCGCCCAACGCGCTCTTCATGGGAGATGTGGACGCCGACGGCTTCTTTGCCCTGCTGACGGAAAGGCTGGCCCGGTTATGAGTCTGCTGCATCTGGCGAGTGCCGAGGATCTTGACCGCATCCTGCCCCTTGTCGCGGCCTTTCATGCCGAGATGGGCTATGACACCGACGCCGCGCATCATCAGGCCGCTGTGTTGCCGCTGCTGGAAGGGTCGCCCCACGGGGCGATCTGGCTGGTGGGGCCGCGCCGTGCGCCGGTCGGCTATGTCGTGATCTCGTTCGGCTGGTCTGTGGAATATGGCGGGCTGGACGGCATCGTGGACGAGGTTTTCATACGCCCGCCCGTGCGCGGTCGCGGCATGGGATTCGAGGCGCTGAACGGCATCGCCAAGGCGCTGGGGGCCAGCGGCGTGCGCGCCCTGCATCTTGAGGTGGCGCGCGACGATGACCGCGCCCAACGGTTCTACACCCGTGCGCGGTTCCATCCGCGCGATCATACGATGTTCATGTCGCGGGTGCTCTAGCCCGCTGCAATCCAGCCCCCCTGCCCCTATATGTGACCCATGACCCTGCATATCCCCTTTGACAACAGCTATGCCGCCCTGCCGCCCCGGTTCTATACCCGGCAGGTGGCGCAACCCGTGAAGGCCCCGCGCCTGATCGCCTTCAACACGGCCTTGGCCGAAAGCCTTGGCATTGTGCCCGGCGATCCCGCCGAGATGGCCGCGATCTTTTCCGGGAATGCCGTGCCGGAGGGGGCGGCCCCGCTGGCGCAGGTCTATGCCGGGCATCAGTTCGGTGGCTTTTCGCCCCAGTTGGGGGATGGCCGCGCGTTGCTGCTGGGTGAGGTGGTGGACCGTGCAGGCCGTCGCCGCGACATTCAGTTGAAAGGGTCAGGCCAGACGCCTTACAGCCGGATGGGCGACGGGCGCGCATGGCTGGGCCCGGTCCTGCGCGAATACCTGCTGTCCGAGGCGATGTTCGCCCTTGGCGTGCCGACGACCCGCGCCCTTGCCGCCGTGCTGACGGGCGAGACGGTGTACCGCGAGGCTGCCCTGCCCGGTGCCGTGCTGACCCGTGTGGCCGCCAGCCATATCCGCGTGGGCACCTTCCAGTATTTCGCGGCAAGGCGCGACCTGGAAGGGTTGCAGGCGCTATACGAACATACCCGCGCGCGCCACTACCCGGAGGCGCAAACGCCGTCGCAAATGCTGGAGGGCGTGATCGCAGCACAGGCGCAGCTGGTGGCGAAGTGGCTGTCGATCGGGTTCATCCACGGGGTGATGAATACCGACAACACGAGCCTGTCGGGGGAAACCATCGACTACGGCCCGGCGGCCTATATGGACACCTATCATCCCGTCACGGTCTACAGTTCCATCGACGCGCACGGGCGCTATGCCTATGACAATCAGGCCAATGTGATCGTCTGGAACATGGCGCAGCTTGCGACCGCGCTGGTGCCGCTGATGCCGGACACCGATGCGGCAATTGCGGAATTCACCGCCGCCATCAACGCCATGCCCGCGCTGATCGCCGCCGCGCGTCTGGCCGCGTTCCGGCCCAAGCTGGGCCTGACGGGTGACGATCCCGCCGATGCCGCGCTGATCGAGGATCTGCTGGCGCTGATGCAGGCAGGTCAGGCGGATTTCACCAATACGTTCCGGGCGCTGGCCCATGGCACTGCGCGCGATCAGTTCACGGACCGCGCCGCCTATGACGCGTGGCATGTTCGCTGGCAGGAACGGTTGCGCGATGAGGACGGAGCAGAGGCACGGATGCTGGCTGCAAACCCCGCCTATATCCCGCGCAACCACCGGGTCGAGGAGATGATCCAGGCCGCTGTCGCAGGTGACATGGCCCCGTTCGAGCGGCTTTTGCGGGTGCTGTCCGATCCTTTCACGGATCAGCCCGATGCCGCGGACCTGACCCGGCCACCGCTGTCGCATGAGGTGGTGGCGCAGACCTTCTGCGGCACCTGAGCGCGTCAGCCCGGCACCCTGGGGCGGCGGTTGATCAGGACGATCCCCACGGCCACGAGCACCAGCCCGATCAGGACACCGGGGCCGATCTGCTCGCCCAGCAGCAGCCAGCCCAGCCCCACCGCCAGAACCGGGGTCAGGAACGAGAAGCTGGCAACGCCCGAGGCCGGATACCGTTTGAGCAGGAAGAACCAGAACAGAAAGCCGAAACTGGCGACGGCCACGATCTGGTAGGCCAGCCCTAAAAGATGCGTGATGTCGGGGTCCCGCAGCAAGGGGCCGAACAACGGCGCGGCGATCATCAGCAGGACCGCGCTGACGGACAACTGCCAGAAGAGCTGCATCTCGGGGACGACGCGCTGGATCGGCGTCAGACGCACCACCAGCGCAATCCCGGTCCAGCCGAAGGCCGCGCCAAGGGCGGCCAGATCGCCCTGCCACGAGGCCTCGCCGCTGCTGCGTTGGCCCAGCACGATGCCCACCCCCGCCATCGCCAGCACCAGCCCGATGATACGCCGCTGTGTCAGCCGCTCGCCCGGCAGCAGGAAATGCGCCGAAATCGACAGAAGCACCGGCATGGAATAGAGCAGGATCGAGGCGCGGGCGACCGTGGTATGATCCAGCGCCCAGAAAAGGCAGAGAAATTCCGCCGCGAAAAGCGCGCCCAGTGCGATTCCCGGCCAGCGCGTGTCGCGCGAAAAATCGAAGCGCACGCCGCGCAGGCGCATCCAGAGCAGCAGGACCACAAGCGCCCCGGCCGAGCGCAGCGCGGCCATGAACACGGGCTGAAACCCGCCGTTGCCCAGCTTGATCACCACCTGATTGAAGGCCATGGCCGCCGCAAAACCGACCAACGCCACCGCCCCGATGGCGTCTATCCTGTCCTTGCGTTCCATGGCGCGAGTGGAGGGGAAATCGCGCGGATCGTCAAGCCACCTATCGGCGCTTGCGATGGCGTGCGAAAAACCGTGGGTTGCGCTGCACGAAATCGTCGATGAGGCCCATCAGGCCGCCCTTGGCGCGTCCTTTCAGATAGGCAAACCCGGTGCCCGCGCCGATCAGGGCACCGATGAAATTCATGATCATGTCCGCCATCGTGTCCATCAGACCGGATTTCTGCATGTTCAGCCCGAACACCTGATCCATGCCGAATTCGAAAATCTCCCAAATTGCACCGATGGCCAGCGCGAAGCAGAAGGCAAAGAAGGCCACCGCGATGGGCGGCGCGGCGTAGCGGTCGCCCTGGAACATCATGAAGACCAGCACGAAGCCGATCAGGCCGAACCCGATGGCGCTGCCTGCGTGCATGACCAGATCCCACCACCAGAAACGGATGTAGAAATCGAAGACCTCACCCAGAAAGAGCGTGCCCCCGACGAAGACGACGATGGCGGCGATGAAGGAGGGCGGCACGATCACTTCCGCCCAGCGGGCGACGAAGACCGGGCTGAGCGACAGCAGCAGGGTCGCCAGCGCGACAAAGGCCAGCGGCCAGTTGGCCTGGATCAGTGCATCAAGGCAGAACAGGGCCAGAAGCGTCCAGATGATCTTGGCCAGCCATGTCTGATCGGCAAACACCCCGTGACGCCCCTCTCTTAGACAGCTATATCCCCTTCATGTCCGCATCCCGCCTTCGAATTGCAAGCTATAACCTGCAAAAATGCGTGGGCCTTGACCTGCGCCGCCGCCCTGATCGCAGCCTGAAGGTGATCGAAGGGCTGGCGGCCGATGTGGTCGTGCTGCAGGAGGCGGACAAACGCCTGCCGCCGCGGCCTTCCGCCCTGCCCCATGGCATGATCGAGGATGACGGCTGGCGGATCGTGCCCGTCGGCACCGGCGGGCATCGCCCCGGCGCATCCCTGGGCTGGCACGGCAATGCCATGCTGATCCGTCCCGATGTCGGTCTTCTGGCGACCGCGCATCTGGACCTGCCGGGGCTGGAGCCGCGCGGGGCGATCCGGGTCGATCTGGACACGGCGATTGGCCCCGTGCGGGTGATCGGCCTGCATCTGGGGCTGATCCGGCGCTACCGTATCCTGCAGGTCGCGGCGATCATGCGCTGTCTGCGGGAATTGCCGCATATGCCGACGGTGATGGCGGGGGATTTCAACGAATGGGGCTCGGTCATGCCGCTGGACACGATGGCGCATGGGCTGCGGTTCCTGCCCGGGGTGCCCAGTTTTCCGGCGGCGCGTCCCGTGGGGCGGCTGGACCGCTTTGCCTTGTCCGACGATCTGACGGCGCTGGATCAGGGGGCCTATCTGGGCAGTCCGGCGCGGGTCGCCTCGGATCACCTGCCGGTCTGGGCGGATATCGCAGCAAAGGTCTAGCCCTGCGGTTGCGGCTGTCGTGATATGCAAAAGGCACCCCGGAGGGTGCCTTTTTCTTTGGTTTTCAAGCTGCCTGGCTGGCCGAGGGGCCACCCTTGCCGCCGCCCGAGCGACGCCGACGGCGCTGCTGGGTGGTGCCGGGCTTCGCCCCGCCTTCGCTGGCGCGGGCGCCACCGCCACGCGGTCCGCCGCCCTTGTTGCCGCCGCGACCGCGACCGCCGCCGGATTTCGGCGCGTCGGGCGCATCCAGCGCCTCCCACGGACGACCCGAAGCGATGGGGATCGAGATCTTCATCACCTTCTGGATGTCGCGCAGTTCGCTCATCTCATCCGGCGCGCAGAAGGCGATGGCCGCCCCGTCCTTACCGGCCCGTGCTGTCCGACCGATCCGGTGGACGTAGTTTTCGGGCACGTTCGGCAGTTCGTAGTTATAGACATGCTTCACGTCCGGGATATCCAGACCACGGGCCGCCACATCGGTGGCCACCAGCACGCGGATCTTGCCCGCCTTGAACGCCTCGATCGCGCGGTCACGCTGTCCCTGGCTCTTGTTGCCGTGGATGGACCCTGCCGCGAAGCCCGCTTTTTCCAGCGTCTTCATCAGCTTTTCACAGCCATGCTTGGTCCGGCCGAACACCAGCGCCAGTTCGTCGCGGTGCTTGTCCAGCAGCTCGATCAGCAGGTTGGTCTTTTCCGCCTTGGCGATGAAGTGCACCAGCTGCGTGACCTTGTCGGCCACCTTGCCCGCCGGGCTGACCTCGACCCGCACCGGGTTTTCGAGATAGGCACTGGCGATCTCGCTCATCTGCTTGTTCATCGTGGCCGAGAACAGCATCGTCTGGCGCTGCTTGGGCAGCAGGCCCGCAATCTTGCGCAGCGCGTGGATGAAGCCCAGATCCAGCATCTGGTCCGCCTCGTCCAGCACCAGAAAACGGGTGGAATCCAGCCGCACGGCGCGGCGGTCCAGCAGGTCGAGCAAACGGCCCGGCGTCGCCACCAGGATATCCGTGCCCCGGATCAGGCGGCCGGCCTGCGCCGAGATCGACTGCCCGCCCACCACAAGGTGCACCTTCATCGGCGTGCCCTTGACGAAACCGGCCAGCGTATCGGCGATCTGCTTCGCCAGTTCGCGGGTCGGTGCCAGGATCAGGCCGTGCACATGCTTTTCCATCGGGCGCTTGGGGTCCGCCATCAGTTGGGCCACCAGCGGCAGGCCGAAAGCTGCGGTCTTGCCGGTGCCGGTCTGCGCCAGCCCCATCACGTCCTTGCCGTCCAGCGCATGCGGGATGGCCCGGCTCTGGATCGGGGTGGGTTCGGTGATGCCGGTTTCGGCCAGGCGTTTCACCAGAATGGCCGGAAGGCCCATCATTTCAAATTCGTTCAATGTCATATCCTTCACGGGCATGCGGAACACTCCGTCATGCCAATGCTCAGCGCCCCGTCGCGGGACACCCGTGGTTGCACACTGGTCATGACCGATGGACGACATGTCCGATCAGCCGCCAGAGCGCTGATCCCCACGCGTGATCTTGGGAAAAACAACCGTTGCCCTGTTCCGCCCTTCGCGCCTGTCCCGTCAGGGTGGCGCATGGGTCTTGCTTCTTCTGCTCACGCGGCAGAGGGCATCGCTTGGGATGCACATGCGCCTTTGCGCCTTGGAAGTCAACCCTTGGGTCCGATTTGGGCGAAACGGGGTGGAACTGAGGCGCGCGTGCCGCTAAACCCGGCCGGGCAGATATTCACGCGGAACACGTCCATGGCTGATACGATCATTTCCCGCTGCGAGGCCAAGGGCCTGCGCATGACCGAGCAGCGCCGGACCATCGCCACGGTGCTGGAAGGGTCGGACGATCACCCCGATGTCGAGGAGCTTTACGCCCGCGCCTCGGCCATCGACCCGCGCATTTCCATCGCCACGATCTACCGCACGGTCAAGCTGTTCGAAGAGGCGGGGATTCTGGACAAGCTGGAGTTCGGCGATGGGCGTGCCCGCTATGAGGATGGCGCGCGCGAGCATCACGACCACCTGATCGACATGCAGACCGGCGAGGTGATCGAGTTCTGTGATCCCGAGATCGAGGCCTTGCAGGAAAAGATCGCCCGCAGGCTTGGCTATGACCTCAAGGGGCATAAACTGGAACTTTATGGTGTGCCGACCAAGCCGGTCACAAAAAAGACCTGACGGGGTGCGGAAGCTGCGTTAGGTCTTGGGCATGACCCAAGCACCCCTTCCTTTTTCGGGCCTGAGCGCCCCGGTTCTGACCGGTGAGGCCCGTCCCGGCCTGTGCACTGATTGCGGCGTGTCGCGCATGGGCGACGGGCGCGCCTGCGGACGGGCCTGCCAGTTCATCCAGCCCGATTACCCCACGCTCGAGCGCGCGGCCCATGGGCGCGCCGCAGACCCCGACAAGGGCGAGGAAGCCTTCTTCGGCACGATCCGGCAGATGAAGCGGGCGCGTCTTGATCCGCCCGCCCCCGGCGCGCAATGGACAGGCATCACCACGGCGCTGGCGGCGGACCTGCTGCGCGCGGGCACTGTCGATGCCGTTCTGACCATGGCCCCCGACCCGGAAGACCGCTGGAAGCCCCTGCCCGTCATCGTCACCGATCCCGATGCGATGGCCCAATGTCGCGGCATGCGGATGGGCTATGCGCCGCTGCTGGCCCTGCTGGAACCGGCGCGCGCCGCCGGTCACAGCCGCATCGCGGTGATCGGCATTCCGTGTCAGGTCTATGCCCTGCGCGCGTTTGGAGGCCGAACTGGGGTTCGACGCGGATCTATGTGATCGGCACGCCCTGTTCGGACAATACCACGACCGAGAATTTCCATGCCTTCCTGCGGCTACTGGACGATGCACCTGATACCATCAGCTATCTGGAGTTCCGGGCGGATTACCATGTGGAGCTGCGCTTCGACGACGGGCGCAAGGCGCGGATGATCCCCTTCCTGCAATTGCCCATCTCGCAACTGCCCGCCGATTTCTTCCCGATGACCTGCAAGACCTGTGTCGATTACACGAACCGGCTGGCCGATATCACCGTGGGCTACATGGGCGGGGACGGCGATCAATGGGTCATCACGCGCAATGCGCGCGGCGACGAGATGCTGGCCAGCCTTGGCGCGCGCTTGAAAACCATGCCCCTGACCGACAAGGGCAAGCGCGAGGGGGCGGTGAAGGGCTTTATGGCCAATACCGCGCGCGCCGCCGGTGGTCTGCCCCTGCGCCGGATGCCCGACTGGCTGCGGCCTGTCGTGTCCTTCCTGCAACCGCGCATCGGGCCGCGCGGGCTGGAGTTCGCCCGCGCCCGCGTCGAAATGAAAGCGATCGAAACGATCCTGCATCTGCGTCGTGCCCATCCCGCGCGCCTCAAGAACATGGTGCCGGATCATGTCTGGCGGGTCGCGGCGCGCTATGGGCTGGCACCGGCCGTGAACGAGCAACGCCCCGCCGGTACTCCGGACGCGATATCTCCCCTTGCACCGGATGCGCCACGCGACTAAGCGCTGCCGCACCCCCGATGGTCGCCCCCCTTCGCCCGTCTTTCCCAACAACAGGCACGACAAATGGAAAACCTGCGTGGTTCCCTTTTGATGACTGCGGCCATGCTTGGTTTCGCCATCGAGGACATGTTCATCAAGCTCCTGTCGGCCACCGTGCCGCTTGGCCTGATCCTGATCATGCTGGGATTCGGCGGGGCCCTTGTGTTTGCCACCATTGCGCTGCTGCGCCGTGACAGGTTGCTGTCGCGCGATCTGCTGGCGCGATCGGTCCTGTTGCGCAACACGGGCGAATTGGTCGGAACCATCGGCTTCATCACGGCCATCGCCTTGACGCCGCTGTCCTCGGCCTCGGCGATCCTGCAGGCCACGCCGCTGGTCGTGACGCTGGGTGCAGCTTTGTTCCTGGGCGAGCAGGTCGGCTGGCGGCGCTGGAGCGCGATCCTCGTGGGGTTTGGCGGCGTGATACTGATCATCCGCCCCGGGCTTGATGCCTTCGAGCCGAATTCGCTTTTTGCGGTTCTGGGTGTCGTGGGGCTGGCCGTGCGCGATCTGGCGACCCGGATCGTGCCGCGCTCGATCTCGTCCATGCAGTTGTCCACCTATGCTTTTGCCACGCTGGTGCCGGCCGGTTACGGTTTGCTGGTCTTCACCGGAGAGGAGTTCAGGATGCTGACCCCTCTGGAAGGGCTCCTCATGGCGGCGGCGCTGGGGGTCGGTGTTCTGGCCTATTCGGCCATCGTCGCGGCGATGCGGATGGGCGACGTGGCGGTGATCACGCCGTTCCGGTATTCGCGGCTGGTCTTTGCGCTGTGCTTCGGGGTGCTGTTCTTCGGCGAAAGTCCGGATGTGGCCACGCTGGCCGGATCGGCGCTGATCGTGGCCTCGGGCATCTATACGTTCTGGCGCGAGGCACGGTTGCGGCGCCTTGCGCGCGGCTGATCGCGGGTCTTTTCCTCTTTCACGCCCACAAATCCACCCGATGCGGCAGGATTGTTGCCACCGTTCGCGCAAACCTTGCAAGGGTTAGCGCAAACCTGCCCGCAGGCCCCTTTTCCTTGGCCGCGGCGCCCTCTAAAAGCCCGGCAACGCATCGCCACAGCCCAAGGACCATAGCATGAGCACGATCATCGACATCCACGCCCGCGAAATCCTCGACAGCCGGGGAAACCCCACGGTCGAGGTCGACGTGATCCTCGAAGACGGCACCATGGGCCGCGCGGCGGTCCCTTCCGGCGCGTCCACCGGCGCGCATGAGGCGGTCGAGCGGCGCGATGGCGACAAGAGCCGCTACATGGGCAAGGGCGTGCTGGAGGCCTGCGCCGCCGTGAACGGCGAGATCGCCGAGGCGCTGCTGGGCATGGACGCCACCGAACAGGTGGCTATCGACATGAGCATGATCGAACTGGACGGCACGCCCAACAAGGCGCGGCTGGGGGCCAATGCAATCCTCGGCGTGTCGCTGGCCGTGGCCAAGGCGGCGGCGGATTTCACGACCCAGCCGCTTTACCGCTATATCGGGGGCACTTCCGCCCGCGTGCTGCCGGTGCCGATGATGAACATCATCAACGGGGGCGAACATGCCGACAACCCGATCGACATTCAGGAATTCATGATCATGCCGGTCGCCGCCACCTCGATCCGCGAGGCGGTGCGGATGGGGGCGGAGGTCTTCCATACGTTGAAGAAGGAACTGTCTGCGGCGGGCCTGGCCACTGGTGTGGGCGATGAGGGCGGTTTTGCCCCGAACCTGTCCAGCACCCGCGAGGCGCTGGATTTCATCCTCAAATCCATCGAAAAGGCCGGCTACAAGCCGGGCGAGGACATCTACCTGGCGCTGGATTGTGCCGCGACCGAGTATTTCAAGGACGGCAAATACGTGATCTCGGGCGAGGGCAAGACCCTCACCAGCGATCAGAACGTAGACTATCTGGCCGCGCTTTGCGCCGATTATCCGATCATCTCGATCGAGGATGGCTGTTCCGAGGATGACTGGGATGGCTGGCACGCCCTGACCGAGCGTCTGGGCGCATCGGTGCAGCTGGTGGGCGACGATCTGTTCGTGACCAACCCCGCGCGGCTGCAGATGGGCATTGATCGCGGTTGCGGCAACGCCATGCTGGTCAAGGTGAACCAGATCGGCACCCTGACCGAGACACTGCGCGCCGTGGATATGGCGCACCGTGCCCGCATGACCAATGTGATGTCCCACCGCTCCGGCGAGACCGAGGACGCCACGATCGCCGATCTGGCCGTGGCGACGAACTGCGGACAGATCAAGACCGGCAGCCTTGCGCGCTCGGACCGGCTGGCGAAATACAACCAGCTGATCCGTATCGAGGAATCGCTGGCCGATACTGCCATTTACGCAGGCCGTTCCATCCTGCGGTAATCGGTATCACGTCTTGTGCAGAAGGGCGGCCCCGTTGCGGGCCGCCTTTTTTGTTGCGCGGTTTCTTCTTGCTCCAAATATCCTCGCCGAAGGCCTCCGACCGCCCGTCTGGCGCATCTCGGCACAAAAAATGCACCTTCCGTGAAACTATCCCCGTCGCGCTGACGTGACTGATCCATGCCCCACCTGACAGGGGCGCAGCACAGATGGGAGATACCGATGCAAAAGACCCTCAAGGCCCTGCTTCTGGCCACAGCTCTGACAACCGCCTCCGCCGCCATGGCCGCGAACCCGCAGGTCGGTGGTGCGGATATGTTCGAGACGCGCAACATCGTCGAGAATGCCGTGAATTCCGCCGATCACACCACGCTCGTGGCCGCCGTGCAGGCCGCCGAACTGGTCGAGACATTGCAAAGCGCCGGTCCCTTCACCGTCTTCGCGCCGGTCAATGATGCTTTCGCGGCCCTGCCTGCCGGCACGGTCGAGACGCTGCTGATGCCCGAGAACAAGGCGCTGTTGCAGAAGGTGCTGACCGCCCATGTGGTGGCGGGCAACATGTCCACGGCCCAGATCGCGGCCCGTGCACGGGCCAGCGCGGACGGGTTCTATCATTTCAACGCGGTCTCGGGTGATGCGCTGTCGGCGCAGGTGCGCGGGCGCAACCTTTATATCTATGACGAAAGCGGCAATGCGGCACGGGTCACGATCTCGGACGTGGTCCAGTCCAATGGCGTCATCCATGTGGTCAATACGGTCCTCGTGCCGAAGTGATCCAGTGCTAGGTCGTCCGATCCTGCCGGCCAGCGCTGGCGAGAGTCGGATGGTCGAGGGCGGGGACGGTTTTCTGTGGCAGCAGGAACCGTTCCCGCAACGTTGTGGAGGACAGAGTCGATGCAATCCGATGACAACCCGCGAAAACCGACGGTGCGCCGCGTGTCGATGAAATACACCGAAGAACGGCGGCGCGGCCTGCGGCTGCACGAAGGTCTGGCGCTGGGTCTGCTGGCCTTGGTCATGGGCTGGGCCTGGTTCGTGACGCTGACAAGCTGAGCAGGAATGCGGCCCCGGAACGGGGCGCGATCCCTGCGCCCGGTTCTACTGTTGTGTCAGAAATCCGATCAGCGCGCGGGTCGAGCCGTCTTTGGCACTGGCATCCGCCCCCTCGAGCAAGGGTTGCAGGGCCGTGGCCAGTTCCTTGCCCAGTTCCACCCCCCATTGGTCGAAACTGTTGATCCCGAGGATCACGCCTTCGACAAAGACCCGGTGCTCGTAAAGCGCCACGATCTGGCCCAGACGGCGCGGGGTCAGGCTGTCGATAGGCCAGCGTCACCGAGGGCCGGTTGCCCGGAAAGACGCGGTGGCGCGCCTGCCGTTCCAGCTCCGCCCCGGTCAGCCCCTTGGCCGCCATCAACGCACGTGCCTGATCCAGCGAGCGGCCGCGCATCAGCGCTTCGGATTGTGCAAGGCAATTGGCCACAAGCAGGCGATGCTGATGTGCCAGATCGGGCTCATGCCCCTGGGCCGCGATCAGGAATTCGCAGGGCACCACATCCGTGCCCTGATGGATCAACTGATAGAACGCATGCTGCCCGTTGGTGCCCGGCTCGCCCCAGACCACGGGGCCGGAAGGGCGCGACAGATCCGTGCCATCCATCGCCACCCGCTTGCCGTTGCTTTCCATCTCGAGCTGCTGGAGATAGGCCGGCAGGCGCGACAGGCGCTGATCGTAGGGCAGCACCGCGCGACTGGCATGGCCCAACACCTGACGGTGCCAGATACCGGTCAGGGCCAGCAGGACCGGCAGGTTCTGTTCCAGCGGGGCCTCGCGGAAATGCGCGTCCATGGCGGCGGCCCCTTCCAGCATCTGGCGGAAATGTGCTGGCCCTACGGCCAGCATCAGCGCCAGACCGATCGGCCCCCACATGGAATAGCGGCCGCCCACCCAATCCTCGAAGCCGAAGACCCGCTCCGGCCCGATGCCGAAAGCGGCGGCCTTGTCGCTGGCCGTGGACAGCGCCACGCATTGCGCGCCGGGGTCGCTGACGGACTGCTGCCAGCCACGCGCGCGCCGTGGCTGCGTTGGTCATGGTTTCGATGGTGGTGAAGGTCTTGGAGGCCACGATCACCAGCGTGCGGGCCGGATCGAGACCCTTGAGCGTATCGTGGATATGCGCCCCGTCCACGTTGGACACGAAATGGCAGCGCGGCCCGTCATGATAGGGCGCCAGCGCCAGCGTCGCCATCGCCGGGCCAAGGTCGGAGCCGCCGATGCCGATATTGACCACATCGGTATAGGGACCGCCCTGCCCCGCGATGCGGCCGCTGCGGATGCCTTCGGCAAAGGTCTCCATCCGGGCGCGGGTGGCGCGCACTGCGGGCATCACGTCCTGACCGTCGACCCGGATCACCGCGTCATCCGGCGCGCGCAGGGCGGTGTGCAGCACGGCGCGGCCTTCGGTTTCGTTGATCTTTTCGCCCGGCGAACATCGCCTCGCGCCGCGCCGCGACATCGGCCGCGCGCGCCAGATCCAGAAGTCCGTCGCGGATGCCTTCGTCGATCGACGTCTTGGAATAGTCGAACAGCATACCGTCAAACCGTGCCGAGAAACCTCGTGCGCGGTCGGAATCGCCCTCGAACAACGACAGGATCGGGCGGGGTGTCATGGCCGCAAGGCGGCTCCAGTACGTCTTCCATCGTCATGCTGCCCAATGCACCTCTGCCTCGTTCAGGATCGCCGCCACCGGCGCCTCTTCCGGTGGCAGGGTCAAGGCGCGCTCAAGCGCGGCGCGCTTGTCCTCGACCGGTGATGACCAGATGCAGGGTCATCGCATCGCGCAGCACCCGTGCGCTGAGACTGACGCGGGTGCAGTCCAGCCCCGCCGCGCGCATCGACACAAGGATCGGCGCGCCGGGATCAAGCGCCAGCCGCAGATTGTCACCGCGCGGGAACAGGCTGGCGGTGTGCATGTCGGCCCCCATCCCCAGAAGCGCAACCGAAATCGGCAGCAGCGGTTCGATCTGCGCCTCGACCTTGCTGAGGGTGTCTTCGGGGTCCTCCCCTCCGGCAAAGAAGGGATGGAAGGTGGCTGCGACCGCCCGTCCTGTCAGCAGACGCGCACGCACCAGCCCCGCGTTCGAGCGCGGGTCATCCTGCGGCACCCAGCGTTCATCGCTCAGCATCACATCGACACGGGACCAGTCCAGATCGGCATCGCAGAGCGCGTCGAAAATCGGCCCCGGCGTGGTCCCGCCGGGCACCACCAGCGTGGCGCGATCCTCGTGCATCAGGGTGGCGGTCAGCTTGCCGGCCAGCACATTGGCCAGATTGATCGCCAGCATTTCACGATCGGGGTATTCGTTCAGGGTCATGTGCGGATCTCCCTCCAGCGGCGACCGTCACGGTGCATCAGGGCCAGCGCCTCTTCGGGTCCGGCGCTGCCCGAAGTCGTAAAGAACCGGCTCGGTGCCCGCAGCCTCCCACGCGGCGATGATCGGATCGGTCCAGGCCCAGGCGGCCTCGACCTCGTCGCCACGCATGAAGAGGGTCTGGTTGCCCCGGATCACATCCATGATCAGTCGCTCATACGCATCGGGCACATCCTCGGCGTCCGGTCCCAGCGCCTCTGTGAAGGTCATGTCCAGCGGCACGTCGATCAAACGCATGCCCCCCGGCCCCGGTTCCTTGATGGTCACGTCAAGGTCGATCCCCTCGTTGGGTTGCAGGCGGATCGTCAGGATGTTGCGATGCCGCCCTGCCTCGGCGCCGAAAATGGAATGGGGCGCTTCCTTGAACACCACGGCGATTTCCGAGGTGCGCGCGCGCAGCCGTTTGCCGGTCCGCAGATAGAAGGGCGTGCCGGCCCACCGCCAGTTGCTGATATGCGCCTTGAGCGCCACGAAACTTTCGGTGGTCGAGGCCGGGTTCTCGACATGATCACGGTAGTCTGGCTTGTCGCCATCGGCCCGGTATTGCCCGCGCACGATCTGGGCCGGGGCGACGGGGTCAAGCGCGCGGATCACCTTGAGCTTTTCGTCCCGCACCGCCGCCGGGTCGAACTTGGCAGGGGGTTCCATCGCGATCAGGCACAGAAGCTGCATCAGGTGGTTCTGCACCATGTCACGCATGGCCCCGGCGCGGTCATAGTAATCGCCGCGCCCGCCCACACCGACGGTTTCGGCCACGGTGATCTGGATATGATCGACATACTGGCTGTTCCAGAGCGGCTCGAACAGCATGTTGCCAAAGCGGATCGCCATCAGGTTCTGGACGGTTTCCTTGCCCAGATAGTGGTCGATCCGGTAGATCTGGCTTTCGTCGAAATGTTGCGCCAGCGTGCGGTTGAGGGCGCGGGCGGTCTCAAGATCGCGGCCAAAGGGCTTTTCCACGACGATCCGCGCGCCTTCGTCCGCCATGCCGTGACGGTGCAGCCGTTCCGCCAGCGGACCGAAAAGCGCGGGCCCGACCGAGAAGTAATAGGCCTTGATCCGGTCCCGCGACATCAGCCCGGCCAGCCGGTCCCAGCCCTCATCGCCCATCGCGTCAAGCGTGACGTAATGCAGGTTCTCCAGAAAGGCCGCGCGCTGATCCGGTGTCTGCTGATGGCCGGTGTCGAACTCGTCCAGCGCGTCGGCCACGAAGGCGCGATAGGTCGCATCGGTCATTTCGGCCCGCGCCGCGCCGACAAGGCGGGTGCCGGGCTGCATTTGCCCCGCGCAATAGCGCCGGAACAAGGCCGGCAGGATCTTGCGCCGCGCCAGATCGCCGGTGCCGCCGAAGATGACCAGATCGAAAGGATCGACCGGAATAACCCGAGATGCCATCAGAACAGCCCTTTTGTTTCAACAGGTTGCGCGTGAACAGAAGACGTGTGCGCCTGTTGCGTATCGCGCGGGACTTTATCACGCTTGGGCACGGGCACAATGGCCGCAAACTCTGTGTGGCAAAAAAATGTTAGCGCTAACGACGCCTTTCGAAGGCGCCGCTGAGGATACCGCCCCCCACGGCGGCGCGCACGCCGGTGGTGGTGGGGCAGGACGTCGGCAGGCCAAGTGCGACGCGCACCGCCAGAAAGGCGAAGGCCTGCGCTTCCAGCATATCGCCGTCAAGACCCACGGATTCGACCGGATCGACGGGGCAATCCAGCCCGGCGCGCAGCATCTGCATCATCACCGGATTGTGCCGCCCGCCCCCGGTGACCAGAAGCCGCGCGGGCGGTTGGGGGCAATGCTCCATCCCGCGCATCACGGCGGCGGCGGCCATGGCGGTCATGGTGGCGGCGGCATCTGCGTCATCGAGTTCGCGCACCAGATCCAGCATGTCGGCAAAGGCATCGCGGTCCAATGACTTGGGCGGCATCTTGAGGAAATAGGGCTCATCCAGGAAAAGCTCCAATGCGCCGTCCGCCACGGTGCCCTTGGCGGCCAGTTGCCCGCCCTTGTCATAGGCCAGACCCAGCCGCTTGTGCACCAGATCGTTGATCGGCGCATTGGCGGGGCCTGTGTCGAAGGCCAGCAACGCGCCGTCATCCTCGGGTCTGGCCCTTGTGGGGTCGATCCATGTCAGGTTGCCCACACCGCCGAGGTTGAGAAAGGCGAGCGGTTCAGTGGCCCCGATCCACTTTGCGCAGGCGAAATGAAAGAAGGGGGCCAGCGGCGCGCCCTGCCCGCCCAGGCGGACATCGGCGGATCGGAAGTCCCAGACCACGGGCCGCCCCAGCCGTTCGGCCAGTGCCGCGCCATCGCCCAGTTGATGGGTGCCGCGCCCGTCCGGTTCGTGGGCCAGCGTCTGCCCGTGAAACCCCACCAGTTCCACATCGTCGAATTGCGACAGCACCGCGTGATGCGCGTCTTCGACCAGCGCCTGCGCGGCGTCCAGACCCGGATCGCCCGGCCATTTGCCAAGGGCGGCGCGCAGCACTTCCTGTTCGCTGTCGGTATAGGCCCGGTAGGCCGTGGGGCCGAAGGCGTGGATCCGCGCGCCATCCGTCTCGACCACGGCGGCGTCTACCCCGTCCAGCGAGGTGCCCGACATCGCGCCCAGAGCGCGGATCACCCTTGCCTCTTTCATCCCGTCAAACCCCTGCCCTCATGCCCAGATCACAGGCCTGTCCCGGCCCGGAATTGCGGTTTGCATGCCCCGCTTTGCACACTATACATGCCGCGCAAACCACCAAGGGACAAGAGAGATGACCTACCGCCCGAAATCGGAATTCCTGCGCATCATCATGGAGCGCGGATTTCTGGCAGATTGCACCGACCTTCAGGGTCTGGACGATGCGCTGATCGCGGGGGTGGTTCCGGCCTATATCGGCTATGATGCGACGGCCAAGTCGCTGCATGTGGGGCATCTGCTGAACATCATGCTGCTGCGCTGGTTGCAAAAGACCGGGCACAAGCCGGTGACCCTGATGGGGGGCGGCACCACCAAGGTGGGCGATCCCAGTTTCCGCTCGGACGAGCGTCCGATGCTGAGCCCGGCGCAGATCGACGAGAACATCGCAGGCATGGGCCAGGTCTTCGGGCGCTACCTGGACTACGGCGACACCCCCACTGGGGCGATCATGCTGAACAATGCCGAATGGCTGGACAGCCTGAACTATCTTGAATTCCTGCGCGATATCGGGCGGCATTTCTCGATCAACCGGATGCTGAGCTTCGACAGCGTGAAGTCGCGGCTGAACGACCCGGACAAGTCGCTGTCCTTCCTCGAATTCAACTACATGATCCTGCAAGCCTATGATTTCATGGAGCTGAACCGCCGCTATGGCGTGCGGCTGCAGATGGGCGGGTCTGATCAGTGGGGCAATATCGTCAACGGGATCGACCTGACCCGCCGGGTGATCGACGCGCAGGTTTTCGGCCTGACGACGCCGTTGCTGACCACGTCGGACGGGCGCAAGATGGGCAAATCGGCCGGGGGCGCGATCTGGCTGAATGCGGATATGCTCTCGCCCTATAACTTCTGGCAGTTCTGGCGCAACACGACCGATGCGGACACCGGACGGTTCCTGAAGCTCTATACCGATCTGCCGATCGAGGAATGCGAACGGCTGGGCGCGCTTGAAGGGGCCGAGATCAACGCGGCCAAGATCATCCTGGCCAATGAGGTCACGCGCCTGCTGCACGGGGCCGAGGCGGCGGCGGCGGCGGAAGCCACCGCGCGCGAGGTGTTCGAGAAGGGCGGCATGGGTGAGGACCTGCCCACGCTGGAACTGAGCGCGGCGGAAGTGGGCGATGGCATCTCGATCGTGCAACTGATCGTGCGCAGCGGGCTGGCGGGATCCGGCAAGGAGGCCAAGCGCCTGATCGCCGAAGGTGGCGCGAAGCTGGACGATGCGGATGTGACCGATGCGGGACTGCTGCTGAATGCGGACCGTCTGGCGGGCACGATCAAGCTGAGCGCGGGCAAGAAGCGTCACGCCTTGGTGCGGATCGCCGGTTGAAATATGGCGAAGGGGGTCTGCCTGCCCCCCTTGGTCCCTGCGGGACACCCTTCTGAGGATATTTATGGAAAGTCGAATGGACGGCGGCGGGATCAGCGGCGCGCGGCGAGCGCCTCGCTCAGCAGGGTGTGAAGCACCTCACGCGGCACATCGCTGGTGATGAAAGCCTGACCGATCCCGCGCGCAAGAATGAAGGTCAGCTTGCCGTCCGAGACTTTCTTGTCCTGCGCCATGAGCGTGATCAAACCGTCGGCATCAGGCAAATCACCCGGGATATCAGCCAGATCGACCTTCATCTTCATGTCGCGCAGATGGGCGCGCAACCGGCTGGGGTCCTCTTGCGGACAAAGACCAAGGCGCGCGGAAAGTTCAAAGGCCAGCGCGCAGCCGATGGCGACCCCTTCGCCGTGCAGCAGCCGGTCGGAGTAGCCTGTCGCAGCTTCCAGCGCGTGGCAGAAAGTGTGGCCAAGGTTCAGCAGCGCGCGCTCGCCTTCCTCGGTCTCGTCCCGGCCCACGATGTCGGCCTTCATCTGGACAGAACGGGTCACGGCCGTGATGCGAGCGTCCATGTCACCTGCCGCAGCGCGTGAGGCATTGCCCTCAAGCCATTGAAAAAATTTATAGTCCCCAAGAAGCCCGTATTTGACGACCTCGCCGTAGCCCGCCAGAAAATCACGTTCGGCCAGGGTGCCGAGGACGGCCGTATCCGCCAGAACAAGGCTGGGTTGATGGAAGGCGCCGATGAGGTTCTTGCCATGGGCCGAGTTGATGCCCGTCTTGCCGCCGACGGAACTGTCGACCTGCGCCAGCAGGCTGGTGGGCAGTTGCACGAAGCGCACGCCGCGTCGCAGGATGGCGGCGGCGAAGCCCGCCAGATCGCCGATCACCCCGCCACCGAAGGCCAGCACCACATCCTTGCGCTCGATCTTCTGCGCCAGCAGCCACTCGACGCAGGTGGTCAGATGGGGCCAGCTTTTCGTGCCCTCGCCAGGCGGCAGGGCAAGCGCCTCCATCGTGATGCCGGCCTCGGCCAGCCCCGCGCGCAGGGTGTCGAGATGCAGTCCGGCCACCGTTTCGTCCGTGATCACGGCCACACGGGGACGGCGCAGCAGCGGCGCGATGAGCGTCCCGGACCGGGCCAGCAGATCGGGGCCGATATGCACGTCATAGGCGCGGTCCCCCAGGGGAACATGGACGATTTCAGTCATCACTCACCTTCCAGAACATCGGGCCGCGTCAGCAGCGCCTGCACCACCTGTTCGGCGGTCTCGTCGATCGAATAGCGTGGCAGCACCTTCACCCGCAGGTCCGACAGCGCATAGATGGGCACCCGCGCCTCGTAAAGGCTGCGCAGCGTGCCCAGAGGATCAGCTGTGCGCAGCAGCGGGCGACTGTCCTTGTGGCGTACGCGTTGCCACAGCAGTGGAAGGTCCGCGTCCAGCCAGACCGCCACGCCGCGGGCGGAAATCATGTCCCGGTTGCGATCGGCGAGGTAGGCCCCGCCGCCGGTCGAAAGCACACCGCATCGACTGTCCAGAAGCCGTTCGATGACCTGGGATTCCTTGAGCCGGAAGAACGGCTCGCCGTCACGGGCGAAGATCTCGGGAATTGTGCGGGCGGCGGCCTTTTCGATCTCGGCGTCCGAATCGAGGAAAGGAACCTTCAATCGGGCCGCCAAGGCCTTGCCCACAGCCGTTTTTCCTGCCCCCATCATCCCCACGAGGACCACGGTCTTCTTCAGTTTGCCGCCCATTACACGCCTGTTTCGGCCAAGTTGTGCCGTTTTTCACCAGTTCACGATTGAATGACGTGATCTTGCGCAAAATGCCAGTTATAACTTGGTCAAAACAGGACCGCGCAGGCAGGCGGACAGGCAGGACATCATGGGACGCATTCTGAAATATCTGTTCTATCTCATTATTTTGGGAGCTTTTGGTATTGTTGTCTATGCCTATGTCGGCCCCCATCTTGGAGAGGATTTTTCCCGTCCGCAGCAGGAGATCCGCCAGAAGGTCACGCTGGATGCCGAATAGGCCGGCGCCGAGACTTTGTCGGCCCGACGCCGCCATGGGCGGCTTACCCTACCTTGTGCCGTGCCATTCGTGGCCGGGCATGAATCGCGGGATTCCCTTTCAATGGCGCGCCGCACTTGTGTCGGTGATGCTCTGGCCCTCGGCGGCGCTGGCCCAGGGGGATGCGCCGTCGCAGGGCAGCGGCGTCGGTCAGGGCGTTCTGACACAGCCTGTGGCACAACCGCTGTCAGCAATCGACTGGCTGAGCGATGACAGGCTGCCACTGGTGCCGCGCCTGTCGTCACCGCAGGCCCCGCTGGCGGGCACCCTGCCCCTGTCCGAGCCCCCGGTGACCAACACCGCCGTCACGCCCGATGTGACCGTCACTCCGCTGGATCGTCCGGGACTGGACGCGGTCGGTCTTTTGCCCGCCTCGGTCTCGGGCCTGCCCTTGAGCCTGTGGCAGGGCAGCAAGACAGAAGACCTCGTGGCGCTGATAGATCAGCCTTCAAGGATGGGCCTGCCCGCGATGCAGGCGTTGCTTTACACGCTGCTGCTGGCCGAGGCGGATGCGCCCGGCGACGCGGGGCAGGACAGCCGCCTGTTGCAGGCGCGGATCGACGCGCTGATGCGGGTGGGCGCGGTCGAACCGGCGCAGGCGCTGCTGGAGCGTGCGGGGCCGGAAAACCCGGCGCTTTTCGCGCGCTGGTTCGACGCCACGCTCTTGACCGGCGCCGAGGATACGGCCTGTGCCGCGCTGATGCGCGCCCCGCATCTGTCACCGTCCTATGGCGCGCAGGTGTTTTGCACCGCGCGCAAGGGAGACTGGGCCTCTGCAATGCTGACGCTGGACACGGCCCGGGCGCTGGACGCCATGCCAGCGACAGAGGCCGAGTTGCTGGCCCGGTTCATGGACCCCGAACTTTTCGAGGACACGGCCCTGCCGCGTGCCCCGGTGCGGCCAAGCCCGCTGGTCTTCCGTCTCTATGAAGCCCTGGGGGAACCGCTTCCCACCGCACCGTTGCCCCGCGCCTTTGCCGTGGCGGACCTGCGCGACACCGCCGGATGGCGTGCGCAGATCGAGGCGGCAGAGCGTCTGGCCAGTTCCGGGGCGCTGGCCGCGAACCGGCTGCTGGGCATCTATTCCGAGCGCAAGCCTGCGGCTTCGGGCGGGGTCTGGGACCGGGTCGCGGCAGTGCAGCGTTTCGACGAGGCGATCCGTTCGGGCGATGCCGATGTGGTGGCGGACAGCCTGCCTCGGGTCTGGTCGGCGCTTCAACCTGCCGATCTGGGGGTGGCCTTCGCCAGCCTTTACAGCACCGCGCTGATGCGGCTGGCATTGCCCGGACAGGCCAGTGATCTGGCCTATGGCATCGCCCTTCTGGGCCCTGACTATGAAGCGGCGGCGCAGGCGCATGGGGCCGCGCATCCCGACATGGCTTTTGTCACGGCGCTGGCGCAGGGGCAGCTTGAGCAGGCGGAGCCATCCGATCCCGTGCAGGAGGCGATACGGCAGGGGTTCATGGCTGGCGGCGCACCGGCGGATATGGCCGCCCTGCTGGCCGAAGGGCGGTTGGGCGAGGCGATCCTGCGCACGATCCAGATGATCCAGCGCGCGGCACAGGGTGATTCCGGTGGGCTGTCCGCCGGCATTGCGACGCTGCGGGCGGTGGGGCTTGAAGACACGGCACGCCGCGCGGCCCTGCAACTGATCCTGATGGACCACCGGGGATGATCGCGCGATGATGCAGGATAGCGCACGCTGGATATCCACCTTTCTCGAGGCGCAGGCGGCGGAACTGGGGGCTGCGACCAACACGCTTCTGGCCTATGGGCGCGATCTCAAGGATTTCGCCGACTGGCTGGAGGGACGCGGTGATTTCGACACCGCCAGCCGCGACGACGTCGAGGCCTATCTGATTCATTGCGACGCACAGGGACTGGCCAAATCCACCCGCGCACGGCGTCTGTCCGCGATCCGGCAGCTTTACCGTTTTGCCTTCGAGGAAGGCTGGCGCACGGACAACCCGGCGATCCAGATCACCGGTCCGGGGCGCGACCAGCGCCTGCCCAAGATCCTGAGCATCGAAGAGGTCGATCGCCTGCTGGCCGCCGCGCGCGAGATGGGCGGACGTCGCGATGACCGCGTGCGCAACACCTGTCTGATGGAATTGCTCTACGCCACGGGGATGCGGGTCAGCGAACTTGTGTCCTTGCCGGTGTCGGCGGCCCGGGGCGATCCGCGGATGCTGCTGATCATGGGCAAGGGCGGCAAGGAACGGATGGTGCCGCTGTCACCACCGGCACGCGCGGCGCTGTCGGTCTGGCTGGACCTGCGCGATGCCGCGCAGGAGGCTGGCCGCGCTGGGGGCAAACCGCTGTCGAAATATCTCTTTCCCTCGACAGGACGGCTCGGACATCTGACGCGGCACCGATTCTACCTGCTGATCAAGGACATGGCCGTGCAGGCGGGTATCTCGCCCGACCAAGGTCACGCCGCATACCCTGCGCCATGCCTTTGCCACGCATCTGCTGGCCAATGGCGCCGATCTGCGCGCGATCCAGACCCTGCTGGGCCATGCCGATGTGGCAACAACGGAAATCTACACCCATGTTCTGGACGAACGCCTGACCGCGCTGGTGATGGAGCATCACCCCCTCGCGCGGGACTGAGTGGGGAAATTCTCCCGCTGCCCCTTGATTGACAGGCGCGCCCCCCACATAACGCAGTTAACTCTTGAAAGGCTTGGTCAATGGATACCTCCGTGCTGGATGCCGCGTTCTGGATCACGGCGGGCGGCATTGCGCTGCTGCTGGTGATGTCCGCCTTCTTCTCGGGCAGCGAGACGGCGCTGACGGCCGCGTCGCGCGGGAAGTTGCGGGCGCAGGCCGACAAGGGGTCGGTCGGGGCGGCGCGCGCGCTGAAGATCACCGAGGATAACGAGCGGCTGATCGGGTCGGTCCTGCTTGGCAACAACCTTGTGAACATCCTCGCCACATCGCTGGCGACGGCCCTTCTGACCCGGTTGTTCGGCGAAAGCGGCGTGGCCGTGGCGACGCTGGTGATGACGCTTCTGGTGCTGATCTTCGCCGAGGTGCTGCCCAAGACCTATGCGATCACCAATGCCGAAACGGCGGCGGCCAAGGTCTCTCCGGTGATTCAGGTCGTGGTCAAGGTCTTCTCGCCGGTCGTCAGCGCCGTGCGCCTGCTGGTGCGCGGGGTGCTGCGGTTGTTCGGCGTCAAGACCGATCCCGACAGCCACATCCTTGCCGTGCGCGAGGAAATCGCAGGGGCGCTCTATCTTGGCCAGTCCGAGGGCGTGGTGCAGAAAGAGGATCGCGACCGTATCCTTGGTGCGCTGGATCTGGGCGATCGCACGGTCGAAGAGATCATGTTGCATCGCAGCCAGATCGAGATGCTGGATGCCAATACCGACCCGGATGACCTGCTGCGGCAATTGCTGGACAGCGCGCATACCCGCCTGCCCGTCTATCAGGGCGATCCGGACAACATCATGGGTGTCGTGCATGCCAAGGACCTGCTGCGCGCCATGCACAAGATGATGTTCGGCCCCTCGCCCTCGCCCAACGGGCTGAAGGATTTCAAGATCCTCGACGTGGTACGCCCGCCCTATTTCATCCCCGACACCACCACGCTGGATGACCAGATGCGCCAGTTCCTGCGGCGGCGCACGCATTTCGCGCTGGTTGTGGATGAATACGGCAGCCTTGAAGGGCTGATCACGCTGGAAGATATCCTCGAGGAAATCGTGGGCGAGATCACCGATGAATTCGACACTGCCGCCGAACATGCGGTCCAGCGGTTGAAGGACGGGCATTTCGGGGTGGACGGTGCCATGACCATTCGCGACCTGAACCGCGCGATGGACTGGAACCTGCCCGATGACGAGGCCAATACCGTGGCGGGTCTGGTGATCTATGAAGCCCAGATGATCCCTTCGGTGGGCCAGGTTTTCAGTTTCCACGGATTCCGCTTCGAGGTCACAGGTCGCAAGGCGAACCGGATTACCAAGCTGAAGATCCGCCCTCTCTGACCGGAACAGGCTTTTCGTGATTTTTGCGACAGAAAAATGTCGGGTTCCTGCTTGCCCTTTTGGCGCGCCCGGCGAAATCTGGCGCAACACCAGCGAGGGATGTTTCCATGAAGACCACTACCAGAGTAGCCGTGATCGGCGGCGGCGTTGTCGGCTGTTCGGTGTTGTATCACCTGACCAAGCTGGGCTGGTCCGATGTGATGCTGATCGAACGCTCGGAACTGACAAGCGGCAGCACATGGCACGCGGCGGGCGGTTTTCATACGCTGAACGGCGACACCAACATGGCGGCGCTGCAGGGCTATACCATCCGCCTCTACAAGGAGCTTGAGGCGATCACCGGCATGTCCTGCGGGTTGCATCATGTGGGCGGCATCACGCTGGCCGACAATCGCGAACGGTTCGACATGCTGGTGGCCGAGCGGGCCAAGCACCGCTACATGGGGCTGGAGACCGAGATCGTCAGCCCCGAAGAGATCGCAAAGATCGCGCCGATCACCAATCTGGATGGCATCGTCGGCGGTCTTTACGATCCGCTGGACGGGCATCTTGACCCGTCCGGCACGACCCATGCCTATGCGCGCGCCGCAAAGATGGGCGGCGCCACGATCGAAACCCATTGCAAGGTGATCGAGACGAACCAGCGCCCCGACGGCACATGGGACGTGGTCACCGAAAAGGGCACGATCCATGCCGAACATGTGGTCAACGCAGGCGGCCTCTGGGCGCGCGAAGTGGGTGCGATGGCGGGCGTCTATTTCCCGCTGCACCCGATGGAGCATCAGTATATCGTCACCGACGATCTGCCCGAAATCTATGAGCGCGCCACCGAGCATCCGCATGTGATGGACCCCGCCGGCGAAAGCTATCTGCGCCAGGAAGGGCGCGGTCTGTGCATCGGCTTTTACGAACAGCCCTGCCGCCCATGGGCGGTTGATGGCACGCCGTGGAATTTCGGGCATGAGCTGCTGCCCGACAACCTCGACAAGATCGAGGACAGCATCGCCTTTGCCTATCGCCGTTTCCCGATTCTGGAACGCGCGGGCGTCAAGACCGTGATCCACGGCCCGTTCACCTTTGCCCCCGATGGCAACCCGCTGGTCGGCCCGGTGCCGGGGATGCGCAACTATTGGTCCGCCTGCGCGGTCATGGCCGGGTTCAGCCAGGGCGGCGGTGTCGGCCTGATGCTGGCGCAATGGATGATCGAGGGCGAGACCGAGCGCGACACCTTCGCCATGGATTGCGCGCGTTTCGGCAACTGGATCACGCCCGGCTATACGCGTCCCAAGGTGATCGAAAACTATCAGAAGCGCTTTTCCATCAGCTACCCGAACGAGGAACTGCCGGCCGCGCGCCCGTTCCGCACCACGCCGATGTATGACATCTTCGACAAGATGGGGGCCGTCTGGGGCGCGCAATACGGGCTTGAGGTGGTCAACTACTTCGCCGAAGGCGACGAGCCGCGCTATGAGACGCCCAGTTTCCGCCGCTCCAACGCATTCGACGCCACTGCGCGCGAGGTCAAGGCGGTGCGCGAGGGCGTCGGCATCAACGAGGTGCAGAACTTCGGCAAATACCTCGTGACAGGCGCGGGCGCCCGCGCCTGGCTGGACCGGATCATGGCGGGCCGCATCCCGCAACCGGGACGATTGAGCCTGACGCCGATGCTGTCGCCCAAGGGCCGCCTGATCGGGGATTTCACGGTCTCCTGCCTCGCCGAAGATCGGTTCCAGCTGACCGCCAGCTATGGCGCGCAGGCCTATCACACGCGCTGGTTCGAACAGAACGCGGATGCGGGCGTCACGGTCGAGAATATCAGTGACCGCCTGACCGGTTTCCAGATCGCGGGGCCGAAGGCGCGCGAGGTGCTGGCCGCCTGCACGCGCACGGATATCAGCGACATGGCGTTCATGGACGTGCGCCCCATGACCGTGGGCATGGCGGATTGCATCGTGCAGCGCGTCAGCTACACCGGCGATCTGGGCTATGAGATCTATTGCGATCCGATGGCGCAGCGCGCGCTGTGGTCCGTATTGTGGGAAGAAGGCCAGAAACACGGGATGCGCCCGTTCGGGATGCGCGCGATGATGAGCCTGCGTCTGGACAAGTTCTTCGGAAGCTGGCTGAACGAGTTTTCGCCCGACTATACCGCCGCCGAGACCGGGCTGGACCGTTTCATCTCGTTCAAGAAGAACGTCGATTTCATCGGCCGCGCGGCGGCCGAGCGCGAGCGGGAGATGGGCGCGAAACGCAAGCTTTGCGCTTTCGAGGTGGACGCACTCGATGCCGATGTCGTGGCCTATGAGCCGATCTGGCTGGACGGCAAGGTCGCAGGGCTTCTGCACCTCCGGCGGCTATGCGCACCATGCGGGCAAGTCGATCGCGCTCGGTTTCGTGCCCAGCGACCGCGCCGAGGCGGGGCTGGAGGTCGAGATCGAGATCATGGGCCAGTTGCGCCCTGCCCGGCTGATCACCACGCCTCTGTTCGATGCGGACGGAGCAAGGATGCGGGGATAAGGGCTTGGCAGGCTGCGCGATCCTGATCCTTGCGGCAGGTGCGTCTTCCCGGATGCGGGGGGGTGACAAGCTGATGGAAAGGGTTGCGGGCCAGCCGTTGCTGCGGGTGATGCTCGAGCGGGCGGTGTCAGTGGCGGATGGTCCGGTGCTCTGCGCCTTGCCGGACGCAAATCATCCGCGCGCTTCCTGTCTGGACGGGTTGACGGTCACGCCGGTTGTCGTGGCCGATGCCGCCGAAGGCATGGGCGCGTCGATCAGGGCGGGGATCAAGGCCCTGCCCGACGAGGCTGCGGCGGTGATGATCCTGCCTGCCGATTTGCCCGAGCTGACGGCGGAGGATCTGGCGATGATGTTGACGGCATGGCGGGAACAGCCGCAAGCGATCCTGCGGGCTGTAGACCTTGACGGACGGTCCGGCCATCCGGTGATCTTTCCCGCATCGCTTTTTCCCGCCTTGGGCCAGAGCCGGGGCGACACGGGCGCGCGCGATGTCCTGAACGCCCATGGCGACAAGGTCGTGCGCGTGTCCCTGCCCGACCGGCACGCGACCACCGACCTCGACACACCGGAGGACTGGGCCAATTGGCGGGCCCGTCGCTAGGCGATCAGGCGAAGAGTAGCGGCACTTCCTGCCGCTTCAGCGTCACCCGCGCTGCCGGATAGGTTTCGCGCGCCACGCCGTCGAACAGCGCCGGGAAGAGTGCGAAAAGTTCGGCCCGCTGGTCATCATCTATGCCCGTCAGGCTCGTGTCGCCCGGCTGGTAGCTTTCACTCCAGGCGCCATCACCGCTGATGATCTGGTGGCTGTCGAACATGATATGCACATAGGTGACATCCTCGGGCCGGATCTGTTGGACGCCGTCCAGACAATCGAGATGCAGGGCCGCGACGAAAACCTCATCCTCTCCGAACCAGAGCTGCGCCCGCGCGCCGCTGACCAGCATCCGGTGCTGCGGCGAAACGGTCAGATCCCTCTCGGGCGAGTTCACACCCAGCGCCCCTGCCCGGATCAGAACCGGGTACAGGTCCGGCGTTTCTGCCAGTTGCGTCGCATCCAACCGGCGCGAGCCGATCCAGCGGATCGGCTGATAACCGTGGTTGCGGGTCAGCACCATATCACCGATCCGCAACTGCGCGGCGGGCACCTCACCGCGCCGGGTCTTGATCAGCGTGGTCTCGGTAAAACAGGGCGAGTCACTGATTGTCTCGAGGTCCTGCCCTCGGCTTGCAATCACGCTATCGAAGGCGCGCAGGAGGGTGTCGCCACCCAATGTCGCATCGGTATCCGTGACCCCGGCTTGCCCGACGGTGAAGACATGATGTGCGTCACGTATCGTGATACGGCCTGCCCGTTCCTCGAAATGGATGGTGAAAGCCGAGCCGAGGCGCGAGAAATCGAGCCTGTGCCCATCGCCGGTTTCCACAATGCTGGCCCAGAAGGCAGGATCGTTCCAGTTGGACCTGTTCACGACATAGGTTGTCATGGATCACCCCTCCGTCGCTGCTGCGGGGGAACAGGTGCCGGGCTGCACGGGCAGCGAATCACGACCGAGGATTGGGGGCCGGTCAGGATGGGCACCCCACAGGAAGGGGTTGTTCTTGAAAAACTGCATACTCGTCACTCCGAACCGCGTTCGTACCGACCAATCCGCGGCGCACATGACGGAAAGGCTGAACCCGGCAAACATTCAGGCAAGATGAGTGATAAGAACCGATGAAGGCCTGAATTTGGCTCAAATCGGGAAAGTTTCCGCGCAATTGGGCGGAAAAGCAGCGCAGCGGCGTCGCTTTTTCGGACGGGCTCCGGCAGCAAGGCCACTTGTGCCCGGCAGCGTCACCGGCCCAGCAAGGACAACACGCAGAAAAAGGGCCTGCCGAACGGATGTCCAGCAGGCCTTTCGCGTTTTTCGGAGAAGGCACAGCCCCCTGTTCCTTCTCCGTCAAGTCAGGACCGCAAACGGGCGGTCCGGACAGCTGCAAGTCTTGTGCTCAGCGCGTCAGAAGCATGGCTTCGTGGCGTTTGAGCGAGCGGCGGGCGGACTGATATCCTTCCAGCCCTTTCTGTGTTGCCAGTTCGGGGAAAAGCTCAAGGATTTCAGCGCGCTGCGCATTGCCGATCCCCTTGAGCGTATAGTCGCCCGGCTGGAAGCTTTCGGTCCAGCATCCGTTGGACAGAACCACCTCATGCTGGTCGAACATGAAATGGATGTAGGTTGTTCCCGTCACCTGCGCCTCTGACACACCGGCGGTGCCGGTCAGATGCTTCGCCGAAGCCAGCACCTCGCGCTCATCGAAGTAGAGCGATGTCTTTTCGTTGCTGACCAGCATGCGATGGTTGGGGCTGACCAGCATGTCGCGCTCGGGCAGGTTATCCCCCAGCGAGCCGCGCTTGATCAGGATCGGCTTCAGGTGGCTCTGGCGGTTCAGATCCGCCGCCGAAAGGGTTTTCGCCCCGATCCAGCGGATTTCCTGAATGCCGTTGTCACGGGTGATGATCCTGTCACCAACACGCAGTTCCTCGACCAGACGCTCGCCACGCGGTGTGGCGATGGCGGTGCCGGGCGTGAAGCAAGGCACGACAGTCTCGATCTCGGTGAATACAGCGGTTCCGATCACGGCCCCGCTGGCATCGCGATAGGTGACGGTGCCGTTTTCCGGGTTCGCGTCGAACACCACGTTCAGTGATCCGCCCGCCGGCACGGTACCGCGCAGGTCCAGCGTGTCGAAATCGTCGCCGCCGTCACCACCGTCGATTATGTCACCGGGGGTGATCCCGGTGAAAGTGTCGCGGTCATCGCCACCGAACAGGGAGTCGACCCCGTCCCCACCGGTAAGGGTGTCGTTTCCGGCATCGCCCTCCAGCACGTCATCGCCTTCGCCACCATCCAGAAAGTCGGCACCGTCGCCACCGAACAGGGAGTCGTTGTCGATCTCGCCAAACAACTGATCGTCGCCAGCATCGCCATAAAGAGCATCGGCGTCATCGGCTCCGAAGATGGTGTCATTGCCATCGCCGCCAAAGACCAGGTCCGTGCCGTTGGTGGGCACAAGATCCGTGGCATCGGGGATGTTCAACTCGTCCGGGAAGATCGGGTTCAGACCGGCGAAGATCTGGTCGTCGCCCTCATCCCCGAAGATCGTATCCGCCCCTTCGCCACCCACGATGATGTCATCACCGGTGCCACCGTAGATCAGATCCGCGTCGATCCCGCCGTCGATGGCATCCGCGCCGGCATCGCCATAGATCGTGTCTGCGTCGTCCCCTGTGATGATCGTGTCATTGCCATCCCCACCGAAGACAAGATCGCGATCGTTTTCAGGGTCGGCATCGGCCGGGAACAGCCCCGGGTAGCCAAGGTCGGGCAGTGGCGCATCGGACAGCGGCGCGCTGGTGTCGATGAAATCAGCGCCATCGCCGCCATAGACTTCATCCGGACCACGCCCCGAGAGGACGACGTCATCCCCCGCTTCGGCAAAGACAACATCGGCGTTGGGATCGATGCCCGGAAAGATGGCATCGTTGTTGTCGATCCGGTCACCCTCGGGATCGCCCGTATAGGTGACGTCGATCAGGTCATTCCCGGCCGAGCCTTCGACGATCCCGTCCAGCGGTGTCGCCGCCACGTTCACGCTCAGGGTCGAGCTGGCAATGGCACCGGTCGGATCGGTGACCGTATAGGCAATCACCGTCGTGCCGACGAAGCCCGCGTTCGGCGTGAAGGTCACGCTGCGGCCGTCGGGACCGACGGTCACGGTGCCATCCGCCGAGGTCGGCGTGCCCAGGATCGTCAGCGGGTCACCGTCCACATCCGTGTCATTCGCCACGATGTCCAGCGTCACCGGCGTGTCCAGCGGCGTGGCGATCGCATCCGGGTTCGCCACCGGCGCGTCGTTGACCGGCGTCACGGTCACGGCCACGGTCGAGGTGGCGGTGTTCCCGTCGGGATCGGTCACGGTATAGGTGATCTCGTCCGGGCCGTTGAAATCGGGATCGGGCGTGTAGGTCAGCGTGCCGTCGGGGTTGATCTCCACCGTGCCATTGGGCGCGGTCGCGCTGATCACGGTCAGCGGATCACCGTTGGGATCGGTGTCATTGCCGAGCACGTCGATCACGACAGGCTCGTCCTCGGGCGTGCTGGCCGTGTCGGGGTTGGTGACAGGTGTCGCGCCGTCGTCGGCGACAGTCACGGTCAGGGTCGAGGTCGCGGTCAGGCCCTCAGGGTCGGTCACGGTATAGTCGATCACCGTGGTGCCGACGAAGCCCGCGTTCGGCGTGAAGGTCACGCTGCGGCCGTCGGGACCGACGGTCACGGTGCCATCCGCCGAGGTCGGCGTGCCCAGGATCGTCAGCGGATCGCCGTCCACATCCGTGTCATTCGCCACGATGTCCAGCGTCACCGGCGTGTCCAGCGGCGTGGCGATCGCATCCGGGTTCGCCACCGGCGCGTCATTGACCGGCGTCACGGTCACGGCCACGGTCGAGGTGGCGGTGTTCCCGTCGGGATCGGTCACGGTATAGGTGATCTCGTCCGGGCCGTTGAAATCGGGATCGGGCGTGTAGGTCAGCGTGCCATCGGGGTTGATCGTCCACCGTGCCATTGGGCGCGGTCGCGCTGATCACGGTCAGCGGATCGCCGTTGGGATCGGTGTCATTGCCGAGCACGTCGATCACGACAGGCTCATCCTCGGGCGTGCTGGCCGTGTCGGGGTTGGTGACAGGTGTCGCGCCGTCGTCGGCGTCCGGAAGGATCACCCGCTCGACATTCACGAAACGTGCAGAACCGATATCCGCGCCATCCGCATCGAAGAAGGTGATCGTGCCGTTCTCGGGGTTGTCGGCATCGAAGACCACGGCCAGCGGGCCACTGCCCCGCAGGTCGAGCGTGTCGAAATCATCACCGCCTTCGCCGCCGTCGATCATGTCGCCAGGCGTGGCACCCAGGAAGATGTCGCGATCATCGCCGCCATCCAGCGTGTCGGCCCCGGCACCGCCGATCAGCACGTCGTTGCCCTGGTCGCCAAAGATAAGGTCGCCATCGGCACCGCCGTCGAGCGTGTCGTTGTCGCCGCCGCCCGAGAGGATATCCGTGCCGGCCCCGCCGAAGATCAGGTCGTCGCCGACCTTGCCGAACAGCTGGTCATTGCCTTCGCCACCGTAGATCTCGTCGTCACCAAGCCCGGCGAACACGGTGTCATCGCCATCTCCGGCCTGCACCAGATCGTCATTCGGCGCAGCGCCCGCCAGGATCGCGTCACCTGCGTCGATCCGGTCGCCGTCCGGATCACCGGTATAGTCCTGATCGATCAGGTCCGACCCATCCGTCCCGGAAACGATTCCGTCGCGGCCACCATAGACCTGCGTCCCACTTGCGATGTTCGTCGGTACCGAATTCTCGTCGTTCGTCATCACCTAACTCCTCAGCCATGGTCAGGGCAGAACCCGACCAAACTCATCAAATCGAGAGAGCGCGCCGCATGACGGCCCAAACCCGAAAACTCACTACCGTGACCTCAGAGGAAGCAAAGACGAGGCAGCACCATGCTGGCCGGCAAAAGCCGGTCATGCAGAAAATACGGTGGAAGAGCCCGAAAGACCGGACCCTATCAGCAGCAGACCTTTGCGCCCCGTTATGGACACATTCAGCGTTGCGGCCGCCCCCGTGGCCTACAAACTCTTACCCCCCAGTGGGTATCGCTCAGGGATAGCGCAAGCGCAGCGGGGAACAAACAAAAGATTTGCCGGAAAAAGCCCATCCAGCGCCACATTTGGATTTCGAGAGGGCTTGGACGTGATTTATTGGTTGTGATTTACGAACAATTACTCAAGCGCATATGACCAATAAGTGAAATTTAACTCATGTATAGTTGGATATTCTCAATAATTTCCAGCGAGAGACCCAGATGGCTGTTTCGCAAAGCGCGACAATCGCGCCCTGTGCGGCCGCAGCGAACTATGGCGATTTCGTGACCAGTGCCGTCAAGGCCGTTGTTCCCGAAGCAGCGTCAATCTCATGATGAAAAGCGGATTAACGCAACTTCGCGATCGTTAACCACAATGATCGTCCCACGAATCAAACGAAGCCCCGCCGAGGGCGGGACAAAACATCTGACCGAGAATCATCATTTGCTGAAAATATGGTGCGGGTGGTCGGACTCGAACCGACACACCGTGAGGTAAGGGTGTTTGAGACCCTCGCGTCTACCATTCCGCCACACCCGCACAGGCTGTCAAGCCGCGCATGTTGATTACCGCCCGACCAAAGCTGCGTCCAGTCGAAAACGAAATCCCCTGCCCGCTCGGCCGCATTTTCCCTTTGCCCGCCCAACGGGGATCGCTACACAGCGCAACGGGACTGGCCGCGCGGCGCATATCGCGCGCCTGCGCCCTTTCGGGCGTTGCTCGGCACGACGAACGCAACCGGCGCCGCGCAGGGGCGCAGACAAGGGCCACGCGCATGATACGATCCCTGTACGACTGGACGCTGCGGCAGGCACAGCATCCCCGCGCGCTCTGGGTGCTGGCGGTCGTGGCCTTTGTCGAAATCCTCGGTCTTTCCGATCCCGCCTGACGTGCTGATGATTCCCATGATCCTGGCCAAGCCGAACCGGGCGTGGCTGATCGCCGGGGTGGCGCTGGTCGCTTCGGTCCTTGGAGGTATCCTCGGCTATGTGATCGGTGCCTTCTTTTACGACACGTTGGGCCAGCCCATCCTGCAAGCCCTGGGCAAGGACGACTCGATGGCCGCCTTCAACACGCGTTTCAACGATCTGGGCTTCTGGCCTGTGCTCATCGCGGGCATCACCCCCTTCCCCTACAAGGTGATCACGATCATGTCCGGCTGGACCGGGCTGCCCATCGGCACGTTCATCGTGACCTCGATCATCGCGCGGGGGTTGCGGTTCTTCATCGTGGCCGGGCTCTTGTGGAAATTCGGCGCACCCATTCGTGATTTCATCGAGAAGCGGTTGGGCTTGCTGTTCACCGTCTTCGTGGTCATTCTCGTCGCCAGCTTTTACGGAGTACGCTACCTTTGAGACTGACCGCGCGCCACTGGATGATGCTCGCCGCCGCCGGGTCGGCCGCACTCATGCTGGGGGCGCTGGCGTTCCAGCATATCGGCGGCATGGCGCCCTGCAAGCTGTGCATCTGGCAGCGGTGGCCGCATGTGGCAGCCATCGGGGTCGGTGTCCTTGCGCTGGCGGCTGTTCTGCCCCGGCGCCTTCTGGCGGGTCTGGGCGCGCTGGCGGCCATGGCGACGGCGGGCATCGGGGCCTATCACACGGGCGTCGAACGCGGCTGGTGGGAAGGCCCATCCTCCTGCAGCGGTGGCGGTGCAGCCGGCCAGTCGGCCCAGGACCTGTTCGCGCAGATCATGACGGCACCTCTGGTGCGGTGCGACGAGGTGCCGTGGGAGATGCTGGGCCTGTCCATGGCAAGCTGGAACGCTGTCGTCTCGCTCGGGCTGGCGGGACTGTGGCTGATGGCATGGCGCGCCGCCGACTGAGCAAACGACCCTTCCCCTGAACGACTGGGGGCCGCACCCTGCGGCACGGCCCCCTTGGTGGTCTGTGGGCGTGATCAGCCCTCGGCCGGGATCAACCCGCCATCGACGCCTGCGGCATATTCATCCGCATCCAGCGAGCCATCACCATTGACGTCAAGAGCTGCGAAGTCCTCGGCCGTGATGTCCGTGTGCACCGCCTGCAACTCCTCCAGCGTCACCATTCCGTCCGCGTCCGTATCTGCGGCCTCCATCGCGGCCAGCGGCAGGCTGAGGCTCATCAGGGCGGTCAGGGTCATCAGTGTCTTTTTCATCGTCGTTCTCCTTGTCAGAGTGTGATGAAAGCGCCTGGTTTGGCTGCCTTCCCCCTCCAAGAGCCGGAAAGACGCCAACGCGTCCCATCCCGTCCGGGGAAAATCGCAACATCGGGCGGAAATCCGCATTTGCGCCAATCGCCGCCGATCCCGAACCCGGAAACAGGCGCGCGGCTGCCCAAAAAGCCCTGTCCCGCGATATCGGCGGAAAGCAGTCACTGGAACCGCAAGGCCGCGCTGCCCATTCATCACGGAGACCACCGGCGAAGGAATTGCCCCATGAGCGAATTGCCCCCGATCCCGCAGGATCAGGACCTGCTGGACCTGCTGCCCCTTCTGACCCGCGTCGCAAGACATATGGCACCGGATGCCGACACCGCAGGCGATCTGGTGCAGGATACGGTCCTGAGCCTGCATCAGCGCCTGCAGGACGGCCCGAGGATTGATCGGCTGCGCCCCTATGCTCTCGCGGTGCTCCGCAATGCGGCACGGCGCGCACGGGCGCAAGCGGCACCGACATCGGAACTGACCGAAAGCTGCGCGATGACAGCCCCCGATGCACCGGCGCGGCTGGCTTGCGCGGATCTGGACCGCGCCATCGCCGGTTTGCCGACAGATCAGGCGGTTCTGATCCGCATGGTGCGGGAAGGCCATGACAGCCCCGCGGATCTGGCGCGGATGACCGGCCTGCCGCCCGGCACGGTGATGTCCCGACTGGCGCGCGCGCGGCGGCGGCTGCGGGTCCAGATGGAGATGACCGAAGGCGAGAGCACAGCCAGCCTGTGGAACTGACACGCAGGTCAGCGCGCCGCCTCAGCGACCCGACTTGCGTGTCGACAGCAGCAGGTTGGTCTCGGAACTGACCACACCGTCAAAGCGGCGGATCGCGGCCAGGGCGCGGTCCAGATCCTCCAGCGTCGCGGTGCCGATCTCGACGATCATGTCCCAGCGTCCATTGGTATTATGGACAGCGCGCACCTCGGGCAGGCCGGTCAGTTGGCGCAGGATGCGATCCGCGCCGCGCCCCTCGACGGCGATCATCATCAGCCCGCGCACCGGGTCTTGCGCCACATCGGCCTTGAGGACCACGGAAAAGCCCACGATGTCGCCCTGCCGTTGCAGCCGCTCGATCCGTGTCCGCACCGTTGTGCGCGAGACGCCGAGCTGGTCGGACAGGGACGACAGCGAGGCGCGCGCATCATGGCGCAAGGCCCCGATCAGGGCGAGGTCGATTTCATCCATATCGTCGCATCCTGCATCCGTTTTGGCAGATCGTGACCCATATTGATCAATCTGCTGGCTTCAATCCATCCCCGAATGGCAGGATACAGAAAGAATCCACCGCCAAGGAGGCCCCCATGACCCCGCAAGACATCATCCTGATCGGCTGTCCCGTGGACAGCGGCAAGCGCAGCCGTGGTTGCCTGATGGGCCCCGACGCCTATCGCACCGCTGGACTGGCCGAGGCGCATGACGGACCTGGGACATCGCGTGACCGACATGGGCAACCTCGCGCCCGCCCCGGCCACCGCGCCCGGCGACGCGCTCGCCCATCTGCACGCGCTGACAGAGACCATCGGCTGGACGCAGAGCATCTCGGCCGCCGCGCAGGCCGCCATGGCGCGCGGCCTGCCGATTTTCATGGGGGGCGATCACAGCCTGTCGCTGGGCAGCGTGGCCGGTGTGGCCAGCTCATGCCGCGGCACAGGGCCGTCCGCAATTCGTTCTCTGGCTCGATGCCCACAGCGACTATCACACACCGCAAAGCAGCAGTTCCGGCCATCTGCACGGCACGCCGCTGGCCTATGTCACCGGGCGCGGCGGTTTCGACGGGTTTCCCGCGGTCACAGCCCCGATCCCGCAGGAGAACATCTGCATCATCGGATTGCGCTCGGTCGATCCGGCGGAACGCACGGCGCTGGAAGACAGCGCCATCCACCGCCACGACATGCGCGAGATCGACGAACATGGAATCGCCCGCCCGCTGGGCGCCTTCCTTGACCGGGTCGCAGCCGCAGGCGGCGCGCTGCATGTCTCGCTGGACGTGGATTTCATCGACCCGGCGGCGGCCCCGCGGTGTGGTCACGACCGTGCCGGGCGGCGCCACGGTGCGCGAGGCGCATCTGGTGATGGAGATGCTGCACGATACCGGCCTCATGACCTCGCTCGATCTGGTCGAGTTGAACCCGTTTCTGGATGACCGCGGGCGCACCGCGCAACTGATGGTGGATCTGGCAGCCTCGGCGCTCGGACGACGCGTGTTCGACCGCCCGACCCGCGCCTATGGCTGAGCGCTGTTTCATCTTGCCCCAAATACTCAATCCCACAGGATCCTTTCCATGCTGACCCCTTCCGCCAAGGCACTGGTGCCCTTCGTGTCTGTCGATCACATGATGGGGCTGGTGCATCACATCGGCCTGCCCCGCGTGCTGCGCGAACTGGCAGACTGCATCGAGGATGACTTCCGCCGCTGGCCCCATTTCGACAAGACACCGCGCGTGGCCAGCCATTCGGATGTGGGCGTGATCGAGTTGATGCCGACCTCGGACGGCGATCTTTACGGGTTCAAATATGTGAACGGCCATCCCGGCAACATGCGCGCGGGGCTGCAGACCGTGACCGCCTTCGGGATGCTGGCGCGGGTGGACAACGGCTATCCGGTGCTGCTGTCGGAAATGACCATGCTGACCGCGATCCGCACCGCCGCCACCTCGGCCATGGCGGCGCGGCATCTGGCGCCCAAGGGGGCGACGACCATGGCGATGATCGGCAATGGCGCGCAATCGGAATTCCAGTGCGTGGCGATGCAGGCCATCTGCGGGATCAGCCATGTCCGGCTTTATGACATCGACCCCGCCGCCACGGCCAAGGCCATGCGCAACCTGGCCGGATCGGGCCTGCAGGTGACCGCCTGCACCAGCCCGGAGGAGGCGATCCTGGGCGCGCAGATCATCACCACCTCCACCGCCGACAAGCAATATGCGACGATCCTGACCGACAACATGGTCGGCGCAGGTGTGCATATCAACGCGATCGGCGGAGATTGCCCCGGCAAGACGGAACTGCACCCCGACATCCTGCGCCGGTCGTCGATCTTCGTGGAATATCCCGAACAGACGCGGATCGAGGGCGAGATCCAGCAGCTGGCCCCCGATCATCCCGTGACCGAGCTTTGGCAGGTCATCACCGGCGCGGCCGAGGGCCGCCGCGACGCGCGCCAGATCACGCTGTTCGACAGTGTCGGCTTTGCCATCGAGGATTTCGCCGCGCTGCGCTATATCCGCGACCGCATCACCGGCACGCCCTTCTACCAGCCGCTCGATCTGCTGGCGGACCCTGACGATCCGCGCGACCTGTTCGGGATGCTGGCGCGGGCGGCACCTTCATCGGCTGCCTGAAGAAACCCACAAAAGCCATTGGTCCAAAAAGAAAAAGGAGGGATGCGCACATCCCTCCAGTCTCACGAATCAGGCTCACTCTGTTAACCGCTCGGTACGTCTCGCCTGCGTCCTGATCCGCGCGGGGCAAGCGCACCTGCCCCGGATCTCGTGGGTTTCCACGGGAAACCCGCGAAGAGGGACAGAGCGAAAATCCAGAGGATTTTGGCGGAGTCCCCTCCGTGTTCATGAGGGGCGCGGATGGCGCCCCTCTGGTTCGTATCAGCTACACCCGCTCGTCGCGCCGCAGGTGTTGCACTTCATGCAGGTGCCGTTGCGCACCAGCGTGTAGTTGCCGCATTCGCCGCACGCCTCGCCCTCGTAGCCCTGCATCTTGGCCTTGGTGCGGGCGTCCATGGCCACCGTGCCACTGGCGACCGCCGTGGTCGTGGTCACGCTGGCCGAGGCGCGGAAGCTGGTTTCGGGGACCAGCGTCTGCAGCGCCGCCACCGGATCGGTCCCGGTGCGCATCAGCTCGTTCATGCCGTTCTGGCCGCCCTGCAACACCACCAGTTCCTGCGGCAGGCGCTTGCGCAGATAGCCGGTCGAGCTGATCTGCTTGAGCACTTCCAGGACTGCGGGATGCCGCGTTCTCGGAGATTTCCGACACGTTGGACACGCCCTCTTCCTCGCCACGGCCCAGATCGTCGAAGCTGGCGCCCTGCGGTTTCACATGGGCCAGATCGGTGCGGTCCAGATAGGACACGGCCAGTTCGCGGAAGATGTAATCGAGGATCGAGGTCGCGTTCTTGATGCTGTCGTTGCCCTGCACCATGCCCGCGGGCTCGAACTTGGTGAAGGTGAAGGCATCCACGAACTCCTCCAGCGGCACGCCGTACTGAAGACCAACGGACACCGCGATGGCGAAGTTGTTCATCATCGCGCGGAAGCCCGCACCTTCCTTGTGCATGTCGATGAAGATCTCGCCCAGCTGACCATCCTCATATTCGCCGGTGCGCAGATAGACCTTGTGACCGCCGACGATGGCCTTCTGGGTATAGCCCTTGCGGCGCTCGGGCATCTTTTCGCGGCCACGGTTGCGATTTCCTTGATGATGATCTTCTCGACGATCTTCTCGGCGAGCACGGCGGCTTTTTCCTGCGTCGAGCCGCTTTCGAGGATCTCCAGCGCCTCGTCGTCATCCTCGACCAGCGCGGCTGCCAGCGGCTGGCTGAGTTTGGAGCCGTCACGATAGAGCGCGTTGGCCTTCACACCCAGCGACCAGCTCAGCTCATAGGCTTTCTGGCAATCCTCGATCGTCGCGTCATTCGGCATGTTGATCGTCTTGGAGATCGCACCCGAGATGAAGGACTGCGCGGCGGCCATCATGTAGATATGGCTGTTCACGCTCAGATACCGCTTGCCCTTCTTGCCGCAGGGATTGGCGCAATCGAAGATGTGGTAATGCTCTTCCTTCAGATGCGGTGCGCCTTCCAGGGTCATCGTGCCGCAGACGTGATCGTTGGCCGCTTCGATATCGGCCTTGCTGTAGCCCAGGTGGCGCAGCAGGTCGAAGGTCGGATCGTTCAGCTTTTCGGCCGGGATGCCCAGCACGTTCTGGCAGAATTCGTCGCCCAGCGTCCACTGGTTGAAGACGAAGCGGATGTCGAAGGCCGACCCCAGCGCGCCTTCGACCTTTTCGATCTCGCGCGGGCCGAAGCCGTGGCCGATCAGGCTGGTGTGGTTGATGCCGGGCGCATTGCCGATGGTGCCGTGACCGACGGCATAGGACACGATTTCCTCGATCTGGGCCGAGCCGTAGCCCAGCTTTTCCAGCGCGGCCGGAACCGACTGGTTGATGATCTTGAAGTAACCGCCACCGGCCAGCTTCTTGAACTTCACCAGCGCGAAGTCAGGCTCGATCCCCGTGGTGTCGCAATCCATGACCAGACCGATGGTGCCCGTGGGCGCGATGACCGAGGCCTGCGCGTTGCGGATAGCCGTGCTTCTCGCCCAGGCGCAGCGCCTCGTCCCAGCGGACATGGCCAGATCGACCAGACGCGGATCGGGGCAGTTGGCGTGGTCCAGCGGCACGGGCTTGATGGCCAGCGCCTCATAGCCGTCGGTCGCGCCATAGGCGGCGTTGCGGTGGTTGCGGATGACGCGCAGCATGTGCTTGCTGTTGCGCTTGTAGCCGGCGAAGGCGCCCAGCTCGCCCGCCATTTCGGCGGATGTGGCATAGGACACACCGGTCATGATCGCGGTCAGCGCGGCACACATGGCGCGGCCCTCGTCGCTGTCATAGCCCAGACCCATGTTCATCAGCAGGCCGCCGATGTTGGCATAGCCCAGACCCAGCGTGCGGAAGTCATAGGACAGCTGCGCGATTTCCTTGGAGGGGAACTGCGCCATCATCACGCAGATTTCCAGCGTCACGGTCCACAGACGGGTGGCATGCATGTAGTCTTCGACCTGGAACTCGCCGTCCTTGTAGAAGGTCAGCAGGTTCATCGAGGCAAGGTTGCAGGCCGTATCGTCGAGGAACATGTATTCCGAACAAGGGTTCGAGCCGCGGATCGCGCCGTCTTCCGGGCAGGTGTGCCAGGCGTTGACGGTGTCGTGATACTGGATGCCCGGATCGGCGCAGGCCCATGCGGCGTGGCCGATGTCTTCCCACAGATCGCGCGCCTTGATCGTCTTGGCGACCGCGCCGTCGGTGCGGCGGATCAGCTCCCAATCGGCATCGTTCTCGACGGCCTTGAGGAAGGCATCGGTGACGCGGATCGAGTTGTTGGAGTTCTGGCCCGAGACGGAGGCATAGGCCTCGGAGTCCCAATCGGTGTCATAGGTCGGGAATTCGATGCGAGCCATAGCCCTGCTTGGCGTAATCCAGCACGCGCTTGACGTAGGTCTCGGGGATCATGACCTTCTTCGCGCTGCGGATCGCGTCCTTCAGCTGCGGGTTCTTGGAGGGATCGACCGAATCCTCGGAGCTGCCGTCCCATGCCTTGATCGCGGCGAAGATCGCGTTCAGCTTCTGCTCGTGCATCTTCGAGCCGGCGACGAT
The DNA here is from genome assembly GCA_963715835.1 of uncultured Alphaproteobacteria bacterium. Lineage (GTDB taxonomy): Bacteria > Pseudomonadota > Alphaproteobacteria > Rhodobacterales > Rhodobacteraceae > Seohaeicola. The sequence continues at coordinate 775,628 of CAVQSH010000002.1, forward strand.
GCTGGCGACCTTCTGCTCTTCTTTGACCTTCCAGTTGATGAATTCCTGGATATCGGGGTGGTCGGCATCGACGATGACCATCTTGGCCGCGCGGCGGGTGGTGCCGCCCGACTTGATCGCACCTGCGGCGCGGTCACCGATCTTCAGGAAGCCCATCAGGCCCGAGGATTTGCCGCCGCCCGACAGACGCTCGCCATCGGCGCGCAGGCAGGAGAAGTTGGTGCCGGTGCCCGAGCCGTATTTGAACAGACGCGCCTCGCGGACCCAGAGGTCCATGATCCCGCCATCGCCGACCAGATCGTCCTCGACCGACTGGATGAAGCAGGCATGCGGCTGCGGATGCTCATAGGCGCAGGTGGATTTGGTCAGCTCCTTGGTCTGGTAGTCGACGTAGTAATGGCCCTGCGACGGGCCGTCGATGCCATAGGCCCAGTGCAGGCCGGTGTTGAACCACTGCGGGCTGTTCGGGGCGGCACGCTGGGTTGCCAGCATGAAGCGCATCTCGTCGAAATAGGCGCGGGCGTCTTCCTCGGTGGTGAAATAGCCACCCTTCCAGCCCCAATAGGCCCATGCGCCCGCCAGACGATCGAACACCTGCTTGGACGAGGTCTCGCCGACCTTCTCGACACTGTCGCCATCGGGAACCGACCGCCACAGGAACTCGGGCACGCCCTCTTCGGCGACCTTCTTGAGCTTCACGGGAATCCCGGCCTTGCGGAAATATTTCTGCGCAATCACGTCAGAGGCCACCTGCGACCAGCTGGAGGGCACTTCCACCTCGTCCAGCCGGAACACGACCGTACCGTCGGGGTTGCGGATCTCGGATGCCGTCTTGACGAAATCCAGTGCCGCATAGGCGTCCTGTCCGGCTTTCGTGAATTTTCTCTCGATTTTCATGTCTTGCCTCATCTCATGACTTTGAAATTCGATCCCGCGTCATTGCGCGACACCGTCGGACCGAAACATGAGGGACAACACATCTCCTGCCCTGTCCCGACAACAAGACAGGTCAATAGGTTGGACAGTTCGGCGGCTTCCGATGGAAGATGCCCCTTCTGTCCGATATGGTTTTGTTTGTCCCTCGCCGCGGCCACTTACACAAACACAACATCTAGTGGGTCGCTCTCTCGGCCTACACAATCTGACGTATGAAGGGCGGTATCGTCAACTTAAGTTTTTACTCTTTTCACAAGAAAATCCGCTTGACCCATTTTTCAACAGCGCGCGCCGGCCGGCCATGGCGCGACGGGTTTGGAGGGCCTTGGGGACAGCTTTGTGGATATGCCGCGAAAGCCGTTGATTTCAGCCCCCTTACCCCCCATCTCTCAGGGGTTGGCTTCAGTCTGGCAGGCGCGCACCGGCGGGTGCCGCGAATCCGGGCAAATCGCCGGATGATGCGGAAAGGACACGGGGCAACCACCACATGTTGATCGCAAATCGATTTCTCGCCGCGACTCGCCCCGCATCACGCAGCGGTTCGGACAGGTCCGCTTGACCCGATTGCGGGCGATGGCCCTGCCCCTCGTCCTCATGCTGGCGGCTTGTGCGCCACCGCCTCCGGCCCCGATGTTGTCGGATGCGCCCCTGCCCGAGGTTGTCGCGCGCTTCGATGCGCCGCCCGACCGGCTGCTGGATGCGCTGCCACGGCTGTGCACCGCCCCCGCGCAGCGGATCACGCGGCCAGCGCCGGGAATCACGGAATGCCGGATGCTGCTCGGCCCCGAGGCAACGGCGACAGCGATCCTGCGTTATGGCGGAACCATCGACAGGCTTCCCGAAAGCGTGGTGCGCCTGCGGATATCAGAGGATGCGGATGGCTATCTGGTGGCGACAGCCGCCTATCTGGAGGTGCCGCGGGCAGCGGGTGACGTGCTGCGCGTCGTCTTTCCCGACCCCGAGATGGAACGCAGGATCGCCCGGTCCCTTGTCAACCTGGGCGGAACGTTGCCCTGACGGATATTGAGGATTGATGGTCGGGGCGGAGAGATTCGAACTCCCGACCCTCTGTTCCCAAAACAGATGCGCTACCAGACTGCGCTACGCCCCGGACCGACCCCGCATCTAAACTGCCTGCGCGGGTTTGAAAAGCCCCTAACGCTGACGCAAGCGGGTGCGGCGCGGATTTCGTCTCAGCAGGGCCAGGCGGCCGTGGCGGGGTCCAGGGCCGGGTGACGAAGCTGGCTGCCCGGCACGATCCCCATCGCCCGCGCCAGACCACCGTTGATCTCGAGAACGGTCAGTATGCCGGAACCGCCGTCGATCGTGGTCTCGTCGCCGGGGATGGCCTCGTGATGCACATGGCGCACCACCCCGGTCTCATCCGTGAAGATCATATCCAGAGAGATAAGCGTGTTGCGCATCCAGAACGTCGCGCGCTGCGGCTGCTCATAGACAAAAAGCATACCAGAACTGCGCGGCATGCTCTCGCGGAACATGAGACCGCGGCTGCGGGTCGGCGGCGTATCCGCCAGTTCTACGTTGAAACGGGCCTGCCCCCAGTCGCCGCGCAGGTAGACCGTATCCGCGCGACAGGCAGGTTGCACCACTGGCGCGGCCTGCGGCTGCGCCGTCGTTTGGGCCTGCAAAAGGCCGGCGCTACCGATCAGCCCGAAAAGACCAAGAACCAGCAGCGCGCGACGGATCATGCCGGACGTGCCTTTACGGCCGCCTCCCAGGCGCAGACCTCGGTCGCCATGCGGCCGCGCTTGCCTTCGATCACCCGCAGGCAGACAGCCTCACCGGGTTGCAGATCGGCCAGGCCGGACCGGCGCAGAACCTCGATGTGGATGAACACATCCTCGGTCCGCCCGAAGACATTGGCGAAACCAAATCCCTTGGCCTTGTCGAACCACTTGACCCGCGACGGCTCAAGCGGTGCGTTCCGCATCACTTCGGGGTCGATCTCCTCGAAATCCGCCAACATGGCGGCATCGGTGCCGATCGGCGGCTCGATATGGAAGACTTCTACAGCCTGAACTCCGCGCAAGGTATCCTGCACGTCTATTTCAATCCTTGCCCCGTCCGCTACGGAACTTTGACCAAAGTTACGCAGCACATTGGCATGAAGCAAAATGTCGGGACCACCCTCGTCGGCAACCACAAAACCAAACCCTTTTACGGGATCAAACCATTTAACAGATCCAAACACTCTGCGGGTCGATGTCACATCATGTGTCACTTGAGCACCCACATACGGTTTATTCCAGTCTTCTTCTTATCTCAGTCTGCGTTCATGGCGTAAGAGCCGAACATGTTACAAGTTTCAAGCAAAAAAACTTATTCTTCAAGGCACTTGTCATTCACGTTACGCGAACGTCACGGGTTTAGCCTCTCAATTCGCCACTTTTCGGCCGGGGTGTCGCGCCGCCAAACGAAGCGGTCGTGCAGACGGAAGGCACCGTCTGCCCAGAACTCTATCTCGACAGGGTCGATGCGGTATCCCCCCCAATAGGGAGGGCGATCCGGGTTAGGCCCCTTCTGAGCGGTGATCTTCGCCACTTCAGCCATCAGGGCGGTGCGCGAACTCAAGGGACGCGATTGCCGCGATGCCCATGCACCCAAGCGGCTTTTCAGGGAACGGGATCGGTAATACTCGTCCGCCTTGGGCCCATCTTCCTTGGTGACCAGCCCGCGCACACGAATTTGGCGGTGCAGCGATTTCCAGTGCATGACGAAAGCCGCCTTGCCCGCACTGTCCAGTTCGCGGGCCTTCGCGCTTTCATAATTCGTGTAGAACACGAAGGCGTCTGCTTCGATTTCCTTCAGAAGCACCATGCGCGCGTTAGGCAGCCCGTCCGGGTCCACGGTCGACAGGGCGATGGCATTGGGATCGTTGACCTCGCTCTGCTCGGCTTGCGCCAACCAGCGACGGGCGATCTCGAACGGATCATCACCTGCAAATATACCATCTCTATCACTCATCATCGGAGCCTTTATTACCAGTTGGTCAAAATTGAAACCACATACTCAACCTGTCCATCGGGAAGTGGCGTCAAGCGGGTGTTTTTGTCGTTTTTCGCTCAGAAAAACGGCAAGTTCTGTGCCGACGATACCGCAGATCTGAACAGCTGGCCGCGCCTGCACTTGATGCAAGAGTGGCAATCCCCTAAAGGAAACCGTGAACACATCTTGGGCAGGAATACGGTAATGTCAAACACTCTAATGGCCGGCAAACGCGGCCTGATCATGGGGCTTGCAAATGACAAGTCGATTGCATGGGGCATTGCCAAAGCCTGCGCCGATGCGGGCGCCGAAATGGCCTTCAGCTACATGGGCGAGGCGTTTCGCAAACGCGTGGCGCCGCTGGCCGAAAGCATCGGGGTCAAGACCCTGATCGATTGCGACGTGTCGGACATGGCCTCGGTCGATGCCGCCTTTGCCGAGATCGAAAAGACCTGGGGCAAGCTGGATTTTCTGGTCCATGCCATCGGGTTTTCGGACAAGAACGAACTGCGCGGTCGCTACGTCGATACCAGCCGCGACAATTTCCTGATGACGATGGATGTTAGCTGCTACAGCTTCACCGCCGTGATGCAGCGCGCCGAAAAGCTGATGAATGAAGGCGGCAGCGCCCTGACGCTGACCTATTATGGCGCCGAACAGGTCATGCCGCATTATAATGTGATGGGCGTGGCCAAGGCGGCCCTCGAGGCTTCGGTCAAATACATGGCCGAGGATCTGGGCAAGGACGGCATTCGCGTCAACGCCATCTCGGCCGGCCCGATCAAGACGCTGGCCGCCAGCGGGATCGGCGATTTCCGCTATATCCTGAAATGGAACGAGCTGAACTCGCCCCTGCGGCGCAACGTGACGATCGAGGATGTGGGCAAATCCGCGCTTTACCTGCTGTCCGATCTCGGCTCCGGTGTGACGGGCGAGACATTGCATGTGGACGCAGGCTATCATGTCGTCGGCATGAAGGCCGTGGACGCGCCCGATATCGACGCCGTGACCGGGCGCAAGGACGCCTGACCCGTCAGCTCAGCACAAGGACAGATGCCATGACCGACCGCCTGCCCCACGAAAAAGGGTTCCACATCAGCTGGGACCAGATCCATCGCGACAGCCGCGCTCTTGCCTGGCGGTTGCAGGGTTACGGACCCGACAATGGCGCATGGCGCGCGGTCGTGGCGATCACCCGTGGCGGCATGGCCCCGGCGATGATCGTCAGCCGCGAGCTGGACATCCGCACCGTCGACACGATCTCGATCAAATCCTATGACCATCAGGCGCAGTCCGAAGCCAAGGTGCTGAAGGCACCCGATGCGGAACTGATGGGCGACGGCACCGGCATCCTGATCGTGGATGACCTCGTGGACAGCGGCAAGACACTGGAAGTGGTGCGGCGCATGTATCCCAATGCCCATTTCGCGACCGTCTACGCCAAGCCCAAGGGCCGCCCGCAGGTCGATACCTTCATCACCGAGGTCAGCCAGGACACATGGATCTTCTTTCCATGGGACATGGCCCTGCAATATGTCGAACCCTATCGCGGCAAGGACTGAGCGGAGGGCGCATCGCTCGGGGCTGTTTCTTCTTGCCTCAAATATCCAATGCCGCGCTCTTCACATGCGCGGCGTCAAAGGACGTCTCCCATGGCTCTGACTCGCACCGCCTCGACCTTTGCGCCTCCGGTGATGGAGGCCCGGCGCTGGCTTGACGGGGTCACCTTTCCAGCAGAGCGTCCGCTGATCAATGTCAGTCAGGCCGCCCCGGTGGAGTTGCCGCCGCTTGCGATGCGCGAGGCCATCGCCGATGCCGCGATCAACACCGCGCAGGCGCATCTTTACGGCCCCGTTCTGGGCAATGCCGATCTGCGCGCCGAAGTGGCCGCGCGCACGGCCCGGCTCTACGGTGGCGCGGTGGAACCGGCACAGGTCGCGATCACCTCCGGCTGCAATCAGGCCTTCAATGCGGCGCTTATGGCCCTGACCACCGAAGGGGATGAGGTTATCCTGCCAACCCCATGGTATTTCAATCATAAAATGTGGCTCGACATGACCGGCGTCGCAGCCGTGCCGCTGCCAACGGGTCCCGACATGCTGCCCGATCCGGATCACGCCGCAGCACTGATCACGCCGCGCACCCGCGCCATCACGCTGGTCAGCCCGAACAACCCCGCAGGTGTGGAATATCCCGCCGCCCTGATCCGTGCCTTTGCCGATCTGGCGCGCAAGCACGGTATCGCGCTGATCGTGGACGAAACCTATCGCGATTTCCATTCGATCAGTGGCCCGGCCCATGATCTGTTCACCGATCCCGACTGGGACGATACGCTGATCCAGCTTTATTCCTTCTCCAAGGCATACCGGCTGACCGGGCACCGCGTCGGCGCGATGCTCGCCAGCCCTGCCCGTCTGGCCGAGGTCGAGAAGTTTCTGGACACTGTCACCATCTGCCCCAACCAGCTGGGCCAGATCGCGGCGCTGTGGGGGATGCAGAACCTGGATCAATGGCTGGCAGGCGAACGCGACGAGATCCTGTCACGCCGCGCGGCCATCGAGGCGGGCTTTCCACGTCTTGCGGCGCAGGGTTGGGCCCTGCGCGGTGTCGGCGCCTATTTCGCCTATGTCGCGCATCCGTTCGAGGTGCCCTCCGACAGGCTGGCGCAGCATATGGTCAAGGCGGCGGGCATCCTCGCCCTGCCCGGCACGATGTTCGTGCCCGAGGGCGATGCCAGCGGCGCGCGCCATCTGCGGATCGCCTTTGCCAATGTGGATGCAGCGGGCATCGAAACACTTTTCGACCGGCTGGCGGATCTGCGGGCCTGATCCCTTGCGGCGGGGCCGATCCGGCCTTGCCCCGCACGGATGCAACGCGTAGACAGTTTCAACTCTGAAAACACCCGAAAAGAGGCGATTTATGGCACGTGGCGGTCTCACGAAAACCCTGGTCTGGATCCTGCTGGGCCTGCTCATTGTCGGACTTGCCGGATTCGGCGCGACAAACCTGTCGGGGGCCGCGCGCTCCATCGGGTCGGTGGGCGATCAGGAGATCGACATCGACGAATATGCCCGCGCCCTGCAGCAGGAGATCCGGGCCATCGAGGCGCAGACACGCCAGCCCCTCAGCTTTGGCGAGGCGCAGGCCTTCGGTCTGGATCGCACCGTGCTCGCACGTCTGGTGACGGCAGCGGCGCTGGACAATGAAGCGGCCCGTCTTGGCATTTCCGTCGGCGACGAGGTTGTGGCGGATCAGATCCTGCAGATCCCCGCGTTCCAGTCGATCAATGGCGAATTCGACCGCGAGGCCTATCGCTTCGCCCTGCAGCAAGCCGGTCTGAACGAAAGCCGTTTCGAAGAGCAGTTGCGGCGCGAGACAGCGCGCGGCCTGTTGCAAGGCGCAATGGTGCAAAGCGCCGTGATGCCGCAGACCTATGTGGATACGCTCATCGCATTCGCAGGCGAGCGGCGCGGGTTTTCATGGGCGACGCTGGATGCAAGTCAGCTTGAGGCACCCGTCGGCACTCCGACCGAGGCACAATTGACCGAATGGTATGAGGCCAACCCCGAGGTGTTCACCACCCCGGCCGCCAAGCGCATCACACTGGCGGCGCTGACCCCGGACATGATCCTCGACCAGGTCACCGTGGATGAGGAAGCCCTGCGTGCCGAATATGCGGCCCGCGATGCCGAGTACAATACGCCCGAGCGCCGTCTGGTCGAACGTCTGGTCTTTGCGAATGACGCAGCCGCCGAAGCCGCCATGGCGGCGCTGGCGGCAGGCGAGACGGATTTCGAGACGCTGGTGGCGGATCGTGGCCTGACACTCGCCGATGTCGACCTGGGCGATGTGCCGCTGGCCGATCTGGGTGCCGCGGGCGAGGCGGTATTTGCCTCCGACGTCGGGGCGGTGGTCGGCCCCTTCTCCAGCCCGCTTGGGCCGTCCCTGTTCCGCATCAACGGCGTTCTGGACGCGCAGAGCATCACCTTCGAAGAAGTCCGCGACGATCTGGCCGCCGAATTGGCACCCGACCGCGCGCGCCGCGTGATCGAGGCGCAGGCCGGTGGCATTGATGACATGCTGGCCGGTGGTGCCACGCTGGAAGAACTGGACGCCGATACCGACATGGAACTGCGCAGCATCGACTGGTCCGAGGAGGTCGATGCCGGCATCGCCGCCTATCCGGCCTTCCGCAGCGCCGCAGCCGCACTTCAGGCGGATGACTATCCTTCGCTGATCGAACTGGACGACGGCGGTATCGTGGCGATGCGTCTGGACGAGGAACTGCCGCCCCGTCTCCTGCCGCTCGAAGAGATGCGGGATGTGGCGGTCGCAGGCTGGCAGGCGGACGAGACCGCGGCCCTGCTGCGCAACCGGGCCGACGCCCTTGTGGCAGAGTTTGCGACAGTCGGTGATCTGGCAGCCTTGGGCCTGACGGTGACCGAGGAGCGCAACATCACCCGCGACCAGTTCATCCCCGGCACCGCGCCCGGTTTCCTGACCCGCGTGTTCGAGATGGCCCCCGGCGATCTGGCGGTTATCGACGGACCGGCCGAGGCGATGGGGCCGACCGTACTGATCGTGCGTCTGGACGACATCCTGCCTGCGGATGAGACCGACCCCGGTGTCGCCGGTCTGCGCGCACGTCTGGCTGACAGCGGGCGCGCGGGTCTCGCGCAGGATCTGTTCCAGGCCTATGTGGGCCAGTTGCAGGGCCAAGCCGGTGTTCAACTGGATCAGGCCGCGATCAACGCGGTTCATACCAACTTCCAGTAAGGACCCATGCCGTGGAGCTGACCCCCGATTTCGACACCTTCGCCCGCGCCTATGATGCGGGACAGAATCAGGTCGTCTATGCCCGTCTGGCTGCGGATCTGGATACGCCGGTCTCACTGATGCTCAAGCTGTCGGGGGCGGCCAAGGACGCTTTCATGCTGGAATCCGTGACGGGCGGCGAGGTGCGGGGGCGCTATTCGATCATCGGGATGAAGCCCGATCTGGTCTGGCATTGCCATGGGACCACCAGCCGTCTGAACCGTCATGCGCGTTTCGACCCCGACGCCTTCGTGGATCAGGCCGGTGATCCGCTGGCCAATCTGCGGGCACTGATCGCGGAAAGCCGGATCGACCTGCCCGAAGGTCTGCCCGCCGCCAGTGCCGGGCTTTTCGGCTATCTCGGCTATGACATGATCCGGCTGGTCGAGAACCTGCCAGATGTGAACCCCGATCCGCTGGGCCTGCCTGACGCGATGATGCTGCGCCCGACGGTTGTCGCCGTTCTCGATGGGGTCAAGGGCGATGTGACCGTGGTCTCGCCTGCCTGGGTCAGCGACGGGCAGTCGGCGCGCGCCGCCTATGCCCAGGCGGCCGAGCGTGTGATGGACGCGCTGCGCGATCTGGACCGCGCCTTGCCGCAAGCCACGCGCGAGATGGGCGACGCCCGCGATGCGCCGCCGCCTGTGTCCAATTTCTCGCATGACGCCTATCTGGCGGCCGTGGAAAAGGCCAAGGATTACATCCGCGCAGGCGACATCTTTCAGGTTGTGCCGTCACAGCGCTGGACGCAGGAATTTCCCCTGCCGCCCTTCACGCTCTATCGCTCGTTGCGGCGCACCAACCCCTCGCCCTTCATGTTCTATTTCAATTTCGGCGGCTTTCAGGTGATCGGGGCCAGCCCCGAGATTCTGGTGCGCGTCTTTGGCCGCGAGGTGACGATCCGTCCCATCGCCGGCACACGTCCCCGCGGCGCCACGCCTGAACAGGACCGCGCCTATGAGGCCGAGTTGCTGGCCGACAAGAAAGAACTGGCCGAGCATCTGATGCTGCTGGATCTGGGCCGCAACGATGTGGGCCGCGTGGCGAAGATCGGCACCGTGCGTCCGACCGAGCAGTTCATCATCGAACGCTACAGCCATGTGATGCATATCGTGTCCAACGTGGTCGGCGAGTTGGCCGAGGATCAGGACGCCCTCAGCGCCTTTTTCGCGGGGATGCCCGCCGGAACAGTCTCCGGAGCGCCCAAGGTGCGCGCCATGCAGATCATCGACGAGCTGGAGCCCGAAAAACGCGGTATCTATGGCGGTGGGGTCGGCTATTTCAGCGCAGGTGGCGACATGGACATGTGCATCGCGCTGCGGACCGCCATCGTCAAGGATCGCAAGCTCTATATCCAGGCGGGCGGTGGCGTGGTCTATGACAGCGACCCTGAATCCGAGTATCAGGAGACCGTTCACAAATCGAACGCGATCCGCCGCGCCGCTGCCGATGCTGCGCGATTCTCGGGCGGCAATGGCTAGGGGGCGCATAGGCCCATGCCCCGCCTGATCCTGTTCAACAAACCTTTTGACGTCTTGTCGCAATTCACCGACCGGGGAAGTGCGGACAGTCCGCGTGCCACCCTGTCGCAGTTCATCGACATACCCGGCGTCTATCCGGCAGGGCGGCTGGACCGCGACAGCGAGGGATTGCTGTTGCTGACCGATGACGGACGCTTGCAGGCGCGGATCAGCGATCCGCGTCACAAGATGGACAAAACCTATCTGGCGCAGGTCGAGGGCGTGCCCGATGCCGCGGCGCTTGCCGCGCTCCGGGCAGGTGTCACGCTGAACGACGGACCGACACGCCCGGCCCGCGTGCGTCTGGTGCCCGAGCCCGATTGTCTCTGGCCACGGACCCCGCCGGTGCGGTTTCGCAAGACCGTGCCGGACAGCTGGATCGAATTGACGATATCCGAGGGGCGCAACCGGCAGGTGCGGCGCATGACGGCGCATGTGGGGCATCCCACGTTGCGCCTGATCCGCCTGCGCGTGGGCGACTGGAGCCTGGACGACCTTCCGCCCGGAAAGTGGCGTGACGCCCCCCTGCCCTGACGGTCAGTCGGCGGGGTCCAGCACAGCCGACACCGGCGCAAGCGCGACGCGCTGTGCCCGGTCCTGCAACCCCCAGAGCAACAGGGCCGAGATCGTGTCCGGGCGCAGACGTCCCAGCATGATGACACCCTCTCCTTCGTCCTCTACCTGCAACCCGCTGGCCTGCTGGCCTGCCCGGAAGGCCCCTTGATCCAGAAAGCGCCGGATCGCGGCAGCATCCTGCCCCGCACCGTCGAAATCGCGGAAGACCGTGGCCGAGGGCACGCCTGTGCGGGCGGCCTGCCGCTGCGCCGTGTTCAGACCGTTGGGCAGCATGACCAGCCCGTAGCCGCGCTGGCCCGCGATGGCCGCGACCTGATCCGAGACCGGGCGGCTGGCCTGAAAGCCGGTCGCATCCCCTTCCATCACCGCCACGGCGTCAGGCACGGCCGCGAGCGAGACTTCCATGGCCACTTCGGCATCCTGCGGCGTGGAGTCCACGGCAAGGTCCACCAGCGCCATCACCTCGAAACCGGCGGCACGGTAGCGGGCAGAGGCTTCGGCGGCATCAGGGCGCGCGGCATCCACGGCGAAGGTCAGCGGATAGGGAAAGTCGCGCAGGGCCTCGACCCCGATCACGGTATCCCCCCGGTCGATCAGCACGATGGCCAGACGGGGCCGCCCCTCAGGGTCTTCGAAGGCGAGCGCATTGCGCCGCAACGGAATGGCATCGTCAGGGGAATTCGTTTCCGCCGCCTCATTGCCAGGTGCGGGCCGGTCGACCAGCGATGTGGCGGGTGTCCCGATCGCCGGACGGATCAAGGGCGCGGTGTCAGGCACCGCGACCGGGGCCTGAGGGGCGGTCTGCTCCGGCGTGACGGCAGGCGGTGCGGCTTCGATCACTGGCAAGGGCTGACGGCGCGGCGCGGTTTGCGGCGCAGGCATGGGTGCCAGCGCGGCGAGGCCCGTCTCCTCCTCCGCCGGCGCGGGGCGGTCGGGGCTGGTCTGATCGGCTTCGGCCTGCGCCTGATCGGGTTGCACCGGTTCGGTCGAGACGGCAGGCCCCGTGCCATCGGCGCGGGCGGCGGGCGCTTGCGGCTCGGCGGGCGCCGTGCTGTTCGGGGCTGTTCCGGTCACGGGCGCAGTGATGATGGGCGCATCAACGGCATCGGGCGGTGTCGCAAGGCTGCCTGCCCCCTGATCCGCCTGCGGCTGGGCCGCAGAATCGCGCCCGATCATGGAAAGCGGCGGATTCGCAGGCGGGGTGGCACTGTCCAGCGTCGGCGCGGTGGCAATCTGCGGGACCGCATCGGCCTGTGGCAGAACGGCCTGCCCATCCTCGCGCGCGGCGTTGAACACGCTGCCTGCGGGCACTTCGACATCGGCGGTGCTGGGCGGAGTCGCCGCGTCAGACGCGCTCTCGACTCCGGTGTCGGATTCCACCTCCGGCGCGGGCGTGGGCGCAGCGGCCGGTGTCGGCGGTGTCTCAGCCGCCACTGGCGTGTCGGACGCGGCCTTGTCCTGCTGCAATGCTGCGGTCTGGTCAGTTTGCAAGGGTGCGCGCGACGTGTCGGGCAAATCGGACCAGACGGACAGGGCCGAAAGCCCGATCACCGACACGGCTGTCCCCATGAGCGTTCCGCGAATGAAACCTTTTGCCATCGTCCTGCCCTTCCTCTGACTCAGGCCTCGTGACGGGCCCTGCTGCGGACGGTGCGGCCCCGGCACAACCATCCGTGCGCGACCTGCCGACCTGTCGTTTGCCTCCGCATTCTCGGCCACGCCCCTTGACGCTCCGGCGCAAGCCTGAACAAGTATACCGCGACCAAGGTGCGGGCCTCCAGCCCCCAAACGGAAAAGATAGGCCAGATGCTGCTGCTCATCGATAACTACGACAGTTTCACCTACAATCTGGTGCATTATCTTGGCGATCTGGGCGCAGATGTCACCGTGCGCCGCAACGATGCGCTGGATGTGCAGGCCGCAATGGCCATGAAACCCGCAGGGATCATCCTGTCGCCCGGCCCCTGCGACCCGGATCAGGCGGGTATCTGTCTGGCGCTGACGGCGGCCGCCGCCGAAACACGCACGCCGCTTCTGGGTGTCTGCCTTGGTCACCAGACCATCGGACAGGCCTTCGGTGGCAAGGTCGTGCGCTGCCATGAGATCGTGCATGGGAAAATGGGCGTGATGCATCACGCCGGCAAAGGCCTCTTCGCAGGCCTGCCCAATCCTTTCGAGGCGACACGCTATCATTCGCTGGTGGTCGAGCGCGAGAGTCTGCCCGACTGTCTTGAAGTCACGGCATGGCTTGAGGATGGGACGATCATGGGGTTGCAGCATCGCGAGCTGCCCATTCATGGCGTGCAGTTCCACCCGGAATCCATCGCCTCGCAGCACGGGCACGAGATGCTGCAGAATTTCCTGAACGTGATGAAAGTCCCGGCATGAGTGACGCGCTGAAACCGCTGATCGGCCTTGCCGCCGAACGCCCCCTGACCCGGTCCGAGGCGGAAACCGCTTTCGGCATCCTTTTCGCAGGCGAAGCCACGCCCAGCCAGATCGGTGGTCTGCTCATGGCGCTGCGGACGCGCGGCGAGACGGTGGATGAATATGCCGCCGCAGCCGCCGTGATGCGGTCGAAATGCCATGCCGTGCGCGCGCCGAAAGGGGCGATGGACATCGTCGGCACCGGCGGCGACGGGATGGGCACGCTGAACATTTCAACCGCGACAGCCTTTGTCGTGGCGGGTGCGGGCGTGCCCGTGGCCAAGCATGGCAACCGCAATCTGAGTTCGAAATCCGGTGCTGCGGACGCGCTGACGCAGCTTGGCATTCAGGTCATGATCGGCCCGCAAACCGTTGAAAAGGCAATAAATGCCTGTGGCATCGCTTTCATGATGGCACCGATGCATCATCCCGCCATGGCCCATGTCGGCCCCACCCGCACCGAACTTGGCACGCGCACGATCTTCAACATCCTGGGTCCCCTGACCAACCCGGCAGGCGTCAAGCGGCAGCTGACAGGCGCTTACCGGCGCGACCTGATCCGCCCCATGGCCGAGGTTCTGGGCCAGCTTGGGTCAGAGCGCGCGTGGCTGGTTCACGGGTCTGACGGCACTGATGAGATGACCATCACCGGCGTAACATGGGTCGCCGCTCTCGAAGAAGACGGCACGATCCGCGAGATCGAATTGCACCCAGAGGATTTCGGCCTGCCCGTTCATCCCTTCGAGGATATCATCGGCGGCACCCCGCAAGAGAACGCAGCCGCCCTGCGCGCGCTGCTGGATGGGGCGCACAGCGCCTATCGCGACGCGGTGCTGCTGAACGCCGCCGCGGCGCTTGTGGTGGCCGGGCAAGCCACGGACCTGCGCGACGGTGTCCTGCGCGCCCGCGACAGTATCGACAGCGGGGCCGCCGCGACAAAACTGGCGGCCCTTGCCAAACTGACATCGGAGACATGATGACCGACACGATCCTGGACCGCATCAAGGCCTACAAGCTTGAGGAAGTCGCCGCAGACAAGGCCGCGAAACCGATGGCCGAGGTCGAGGCCGAGGCGCAGGCCGCCTCGCCGGTGCGCGGCTTCGCCGATGCGCTGCACGCCTCCAGCCGCACCGGCTACGGTCTGATCGCCGAGATCAAGAAGGCCAGCCCTTCAAAAGGCCTGATCCGCGCGGATTTCGAGCCCGCCGCCCTGGCCGAAGCCTATGCCGCCGGCGGCGCGGCCTGCCTCTCGGTCCTGACCGACACGCCCAGTTTTCAGGGGGCCAAGGACTATCTGGTGCAAGCGCGCGCGGCCTGTGATCTGCCGGTCCTGCGCAAGGATTTCATGTATGACCCCTATCAGGTGGCCGAGGCGCGGGCGCTTGGGGCGGATTGCATCCTGATCATCATGGCCTCGGTCGAGGATTCGCTCGCGCAGGAGCTTGAGGATGCCGCGACCCATTGGGGCATGGACGCGCTGATCGAGGTGCATGACGAAGCGGAACTCGAACGCGCCTCGCTGCTCAAATCGCGGCTGATCGGGATCAACAACCGCAATCTCAACACCTTCGAGACATCGCTGGACACGACGCGCCGCTTGTCGAAACAGGTGCCGGTGGACCGGATCATGGTCTGCGAAAGCGGGCTGTCGACGCCGCAGGACCTTGCCGACATGGCGATCTACGGCGCGCGCTGCTTCCTGATCGGGGAAAGCCTGATGCGACAGGCGGATGTGGAACTGGCGACGCGGACGCTGCTGGCCAATCCGCTGACCGCCGGGGGCATGTGATGGCGCAAAAGGGCCTCAGCCATTTCGATGCGCAGGGTCAGGCGCATATGGTCGACGTGTCGGACAAGGCGGTCACATCGCGCGTGGCCGTGGCGGCGGGCTGGATCAGGATGGCCCGCGAAACATTTGATATCATTGGCGAAGGACGCGCCAAGAAGGGCGACGTCCTGGGCATTGCGCGGCTGGCGGGGATCATGGGCGCCAAGAAGACCGCCGATCTGATCCCGCTCTGCCACCCGCTGCCGATCACCAAGGTCGCGGTGGAACTGACGCTGGACCCCGACCTGCCCGGTGTGCGGATCGAAGCGACGGTCAAGACCACCGGCCAGACCGGCGTCGAGATGGAAGCCCTGACAGCCGTCAGCACCGCCGCCCTGACCGTCTATGACATGGCCAAGGCCGTGGACAAGGCGATGGAGATCGGCGGCATCCATGTGACGCTGAAGGATGGCGGAAAGTCCGGAAGGTATCAGGCGGAATGATCTCGGTCTCCGACGCCCAGGCCCTTTGCCTTGCCCTTGTGCGCGCCTTGCCTACCGAGGCGGTGCCTTTGGCGCAGGCGGCGGGGCGGGTGTTGGCGGCGGATGTGGTGGCCGGGCGTGCCCAACCCCCATTCGCAGCCTCGGCCATGGATGGCTATGCCCTGCGGCAGCAGGATTGCCACCCCGGTGCGGTGCTCACCGTCGTGGGCGAGGCTGCGGCGGGCCATGCCTGGGCGGGCCGGATCAGCCAGGGCGAGGCGCTGCGCATCTTCACTGGCGCACCGGTGCCCGACGGGGCCGAATGCGTCGTGATTCAGGAAGATGTGACACGCGCAGGCAACCGCATCACGCTGGGCGACAAGCTTGACTCCGGCACGAACATCCGCCCGCAAGGCACTGATTTTGCAGCGGATTACAAACTGACAGCACCGCGCCGCCTTGGCCCTTCGGAATTGGCGCTGCTGGCGGCGATGAACGCGGGCCAGGTGCAGGCCACACGCAAACCCGAAGTGGCGATCATCGCAACCGGCGACGAGCTGGTCATGCCCGGCGAGGATCCGCGCCCGGATCAGATCATCGCATCGAACCTCTTCGCATTGAAGGCCATGATCGAGGCGGCTGGCGGTCATGCCCGGCTATTGCCGATAGCCCGCGACAGCGAGGCCTCTCTGATGACCGTCTATGAGATGGCGATGGGGGCCGATCTGATCGTGACCATCGGTGGCGCTTCGGTCGGCGACCATGATCTGGTGGCACAGGTGGCCGCGCGGTTCGGGCTGACGCAGAGCTTCTACAAGATCGCCATGCGTCCCGGCAAACCCCTGATTGCGGGCGCTTTCGGCGATGGCACGCCTTATCTGGGCCTTCCCGGCAACCCTGTGTCGGCGATTGTCTGCGGGCATCTGTTCCTGCTGCCGATGCTGCGCGCCATGCTGGGGCTGCGCGATGTCTTGCCCGTGGTGCTGCGCGCCAGACTGGCATCCGCGATAGAGGCGAACGGGCCCCGCGCCCATTACATGCGGGCGCAACTGGCCGATGGTGCCGAGGGCCGCGAGGTGACGGCATTCGACCGGCAGGACAGCTCCCTTCTGACCGTGTTGTCCGAGGCGGATGCCCTTCTTCTGCGCCCGCCACATGACGGCCCCCGCGCTGTCGGTGATCTGGTCGAGGTCCTGCCGCTGTCGTATTGAGGCGCGGCGGAGCTTTCACAGCACTGTTGACACAAAACGGGAACAATGGCAGAACAAACGGGAATTTTCCTGTTCTGCACGGTTTGGCCCAGCGTTGCCCCCGTGCCCGATCCAGAGGGAGCGACCCGATGCTGACCAAGAAACAACTCGATCTGCTGGATTTCATCCAGACCCGGCTGCAACGCGATGGCGTGCCCCCCTCGTTCGACGAGATGAAGGAGGCGCTGGATCTGCGGTCGAAGTCGGGGATTCACCGGCTGATCACCGCGCTGGAAGAACGCGGTTTCATCCGTCGTCTGGCCCATCGCGCCCGTGCGATCGAGATCGTGAAGCTGCCTGATGCGCTGGCCGACAAGCATGGTGCGCGCTCTGCCCCTGCCGGGGCGCAGGGCGGCTTTGCCCCCCGCGTGATCGACGGCGACCGTCCAGACACACCACCCCCTTCCCGTGCGATGCCCGTGCAGACCATCGAAGCGATCGAACTGCCTGTCATGGGCCGCATCGCCGCCGGTGTGCCGATCGAGGCAATCAGCCATGTCTCCCATTCCGTGACGGTGCCGAACTGCCATGCTCAGCGGTCGGGGGGAGCATTACGCGCTTGAAGTGCGCGGGGATTCGATGATCGAAGCTGGCATCAACGACGGCGACGTTGTGGTGATCCGCGAGACATCCACGGCCGATAACGGTGACATCGTCGTCGCACTGGTCGAGGATCAGGAGGCGACCCTGAAACGCTTCATGCGCCGCGGCAACACCATCGCGCTGGAGGCGGCGAACCCGGCCTATGAAACCCGCGTCTACCCCGATCACAAGGTCAAGGTGCAGGGTCGTCTGGTCGGATTGATCCGCACCTACTGACCGAACCTGACAGCGAATTTCGGGAAAGGGCATGCGCATTGCATGCCCTTTCGTCATTCTCCCGACACCAGTTGAACCAACAGCCGGGGCAAGACCGGTGCAAGGGCCATTTCCGGCAAAGGTTCCCCCGCGACAGGCCGGGACCAGCGCCGCGTGCCATCCTCGGTCGGCTGGGGGCGCAGCCCCTGCCCCTCCGGCCAAAACGCCAGGGGCCCGGTCTTCGCCAGCAAGGTCTGGTCGATCACCCGGCACCCTTCTGGCGGATCAGGCACCGGTGCCGCGATCACGACCAGATCCGCATCCGCACAGGCCCCGGCCAGTTGAGCGACACCGGCCTTGCCGGTCAGGACAACCACGCGGACATCGCCCAGCGTGATCCCCCGCGCGGCGCGCGGGCCTGTGAAACCCGGCCTTGCGGCGGAGGTCGCAGGGTCGACAAGATCGCCATCATTCTCGAGCCAGGATCGCGCGGCGAAACCCGCGCCACGCTCCCATGAGAGGACGCGCCCTTCAGGCCCCATGACCGCAGCCAGACTGCCATCGCGCGCGATCAGAAGCACGGGACGCGTCGCCTCGGACCAGAGCCAGAGCGCCGCGACAACCGGGACCAGCCCTGCAATCCGCGCCCAGCCCTGCCACAGGATCAGCCAGAGCATGCCCAGCGTGATCATGGGCAACACGCTGTCCGGGGGGGCCACCACACCTGTCACCGCCCCCTCCATGCCGGCCACCCGATAGGCGACAGTCAGGATCCAGGCGGCCCCCTTCTCCATCACCCAGAGCGGCAGTTCGGCCAGCCCGACCGGCGCCAGCAAGGCCGCCATCGCCCCCGCAGGCATGACCACCGCCCCCATGACGGGCACTGTCAGAAGGTTGGCCAGCAGGCCATAATCCGCATAGCGATTGAAACTGGCCGCCGCATATGGCCCCGAGGCCAGTCCGCCGATGACCGAGGACAGCAGCAATGTCGCGAGCGGCACACCCCAGCGCGGCATCCTTCCCGGCTCCATCCGGCTTTGCGTCGCGGCAAATCCCGCGATCAATGCGGTGGTGGCCGCAAACGACATCTGGAAACCCGGCGCCAGCAGGCTTTCGGGTTTCCACAGGATCAGGATGATCCCCGCCAGCGCGACCGAGCGCAACGTCAGCGCGCGCCGGTCCAGAAGGACCGCGCCCAGCATCACGGTGACCATGATGAAAGCCCGTTCGGTCGCGACATTGGACCCCGACAGAAGCAAGTAGAAGAAGGCCACGCCAAGGGAAAAGACCGCCGCCACCTTCTTGGCGTTCATCCGCAGCGCCAGAGGTGGGACCAGCGCCACACCATAGCGCACCAGTCCGAAGACAAAGGCGATGAGGAAGGCAAGGTTCATCCCGGAAATGGCCAGAAGATGCGCCAGACCCGAATCCCTGAGGGCTGCGGCCGTGTCCTGCGAAATGGCGGAGCGGTCGCCGGTCATGGCTCCGGTTGCGAAGGCCCCAGCCTCGGACGGCATGGCGCGTAGCATCGCCTGCGCCAGATGGCTGCGCATCCGGTCCACGATCTGCGTTCCGGGCTCGGCAGGTTGCCACAGCAGCACCGGGTTGCGGGTATAGCCGACGGCCCCCAGCCTTTCGAAGTAGGCCATGCGGCGGAAATCGAACCCGCCCGGTTCGACCGGACCATCGGGGGCGGACAGATGCGCCGTCAGGATGACTGTCTCTCCGGCCTGCGGCTGGTGATGGGACTGATCCCCGTGCAGGGCGACACGCACCCTGTCCGGGGTCCGCGCCGGGGCTGTCCGCTCAAGCACCACGCGGTCCAGCGTCAGGCGCAGGACATCGCTTTGCGATCGGTCGATCCAGACGATCCGTCCCTGCACCGGACCGTAGTAGCGGAAATCCAGCATCGGTGCCGCAACAGTGTGCCCCCGCGCACCGGCCGCCAGAACACCCATGGCAAGACAGGCCAGCATGACGGCAGGCGGATACATCCACTCGGGCGCAAGCATCCGCAGACAAAGCCCTGTCGCAAGCGCCAGTCCGGCCAGTGCATAGGCGAAGGTGTCAGGCTCCTGCGGCAGCATGAACCAGCCGCCCGCACCAAGGCCGATGAAGACCGCGACCCATGGGAAAAGATGTCCACGCTGCGCTTCCAGCAGGCTGTCGATCAGATGCAGGATCCGCAACTCTTGCCCCTTGCCCCCGGCATCGCTAGACATGCGGCAAGGCTACACCTGCCCTGGTTACCGAAAGGTTAAACGCGCCCATGTCCTCCCCGGTTGTCACCCGTTTCGCGCCTTCCCCCACCGGCTATCTGCATATCGGCGGGGCGCGGACGGCGCTGTTCAACTGGCTCTACGCAAGGGGACGCGGCGGGAAATTCCTGCTCAGGATCGAGGATACGGACCGCGAGCGCTCGACCCCCGAAGCGACGGCGGCGATCCTCAAGGGACTCAAGTGGTTGGGGCTCGATCATGACGGCGAGGCGATCAGCCAGTTCGCGCGCGCGGCGCGCCATGCGGATGTGGCACGGCAGTTGCTGGACGAGGGCCGCGCCTACAAATGCTTCGCCACGCAGGAAGAGATCGAGACCTTCCGCGAAGCTGCGCGCGAAGCGGGTCAATCGACCCTTTTCCGCAGCCCCTGGCGTGATGCCGACCCTGCCACCCATCCCGAAGGTGTGCCCTATGTGATCCGTATCAAGGCCCCGCAAGAGGGCGAGACGGTGATCGAGGATCAGGTGCAGGGCAAGGTGGTGATCCGCAACGATCAGCTTGACGACATGGTCCTGCTGCGCGGGGATGGCACGCCGGTCTACATGCTGGCCGTGGTGGTGGACGATCATGACATGGGTGTCACCCATGTGATCCGGGGCGACGACCACCTGAACAACGCCGCGCGCCAGATGATGATCTATCACGCCATGGGATGGATGGTGCCGGTCTGGGCGCATATCCCGCTGATCCACGGCCCCGATGGCAAGAAGCTGTCGAAACGCCACGGCGCCCTCGGGGTCGAGGAGTATCAGGCGCTTGGCTATCCTGCCGCCGGGATGCGGAACTACCTGACCCGGCTTGGATGGAGCCATGGGGACGACGAATTCTTCACCGACGCCCAGGCGCTGGAGTGGTTCGATCTGCCGGGAATCGGCAAATCTCCCGCGCGGCTGGATTTCAAGAAACTGGAAAACATCTGCGGCCAGCACATCGCGGCCATGCCCGATGCCGCGCTGCTGCATGAGTTGACGGATTTCATGACGGCCACGGGTCAGGCTGCCTTGCTCGCGCACAAGAAGGCGATGCTTTACGCAGCGATGCCGCATCTGAAGGAACGCGCGAAAACCTTCCCGGAACTGCTTGAAAAAGCACAGTTCATCATGGCGGACCGCCCCATCCAGCCGGATGAGAAAGCCGCAGCGCATCTCAACGATGTATCCCGTGGTATACTGAGAGAATTGACGCCGCATTTGCAAAATGCTAGCTGGAACCGGGGCGATCTTGAACACGTCCTGAACGAATTCGCACAGACGCAGGGAATGACATTCGGCAAGCTGGCAGGGCCCATGCGGGCTGCCATCGCGGGACGTAGTGCCACGCCGAGTGTGTTCGACATGATGCTGGTGCTCGGGCGCGAGGAAAGCCTTGCCCGCCTTGTAGATGCCGCGGCCTGAGATGGTTAACACCTTCTTCAGCCGCACAGACGAAAAAGGCCTACCCGGTCTGCGGGAACAGCCAGTGAGGAAGGGACAAACATGACGACATCCAGCAAGACAGCCACGCTCAGCTTCGACGGCAAGTCGATCGAGCTGCCGATGTTCACGCCGACCGCGGGACCCGATGTGATCGACATTCGCAAGCTCTATGGTCAGGCGGGTGTTTTCACCTATGATCCGGGCTTCACCTCGACCGCAAGCTGCGACAGCACCATCACCTATATCGACGGGGACGAGGGCATTCTGCTGCACCGCGGCTATCCGATCGACCAGCTGGCCTCGAAATCGCATTTCCTGGAAGTGTGCTACCTGCTGCTTTACGGCGAGCTGCCCTCCTCGGCAGAGCTTGAGGATTTCGAGACGCGCGTGACGCGCCACACGATGATCCACGAGCAGATGCACAACTTCTTCCGCGGGTTCCGCCGCGATGCGCATCCGATGGCCACGATGGTCGGCGTTGTCGGCGCGATGTCGGCCTTCTATCACGACTCGCTCGATGTGAACGATCCGTGGCAGCGCGAAGTCGCCTCGATCCGCCTGATCGCCAAGATGCCGACGATTGCGGCGATGGCCTATAAGTATTCCATCGGCCAGCCCTTCGTCTATCCGCGCAACGATCTGGATTACGCGGCGAACTTCCTGCACATGTGCTTCTCGGTCCCGGCCGAGACCTATCACGTGAACCCGATCGTCAGCCGCGCCATGGACCGTATCCTGACGCTGCATGCCGATCACGAGCAGAACGCCTCGACCTCGACCGTGCGTCTGGCCTCGTCCTCCGGGGCGAACCCCTTCGCCTGCATCGCGGCCGGTATTGCCTGCCTCTGGGGTCCGGCGCATGGCGGCGCGAACCAGGCTTGCCTGGAAATGCTGCGCGAAATCGGGACCGTGGACCGCATCCCCGAATTCATCGAGCGCGCGAAGGACAAGAACGATCCCTTCCGCCTGATGGGCTTTGGTCACCGCGTCTACAAGAACACCGACCCGCGCGCCAAGGTGCTGAAGCAGTCGGCGGACGAGGTTCTGGAACTGCTGGGCGTACATGACAACCCGCTGTTGCAGGTTGCCAAGGAGCTGGAGCATGTGGCGCTGAACGATCCCTATTTCATCGAGAAGAAGCTGTTCCCGAACGTCGATTTCTACTCGGGCATCATCCTCGAAGCGATGGGCTTCCCCACCTCGATGTTCACGCCGATCTTCGCGCTGTCGCGCACCGTGGGCTGGGTCAGCCAGTGGAAAGAGATGATCGCCGATCCGCAGATGAAGATCGGCCGTCCGCGCCAGCTCTACATGGGCGAGACCGCACGCGATTACGTCGATATCGAAAACCGCTGAGGTTTTCGGGCTGGAAACTGAAAACGGCGCCCCAGGGGGCGCCGTTTTTCTTTTCATTCACTGCAAGGGCAAAGCGTTCGCAGGACGAATGCGGCGCCTCAGCGCCCCTCAAAGCTGGCAGGGCGCTTTTCCAGAAAGGCCATCACGCCTTCCTTGAAGTCGCGGGTCTTGCCGCATGTGCCCTGAAAGCGGCCCTCCATGGCCAATTGATCCTCAAGGCTGTTGTCCCAGCTGCCCCGGATCGCCTGTTTGACATGGGCATAGGCCACGGTCGGCCCTTTCGCCAGATGTGCGGCGCGGGCGCGCCATGTGGCGTCAAAGGCATCATCGGCGACCGCTTCCCAGATCAGGCCCCAGTCGTCGGCCTGGCTCGCGGTGATCTTGTCGGCGAAAAGCGCCGCGCCCATGGCCTTGGCCGTGCCCATCTGGCGCGTCATCCAATAGGTGCCACCCGCATCCGGGATCAGGCCGATCCGGGTAAAGGCCTGCAGGAAATAGGCGCTCTGCGTGGCGATCACCACATCGGCGGCCAGCGCAAGGTTGGCCCCCGCCCCCGCAGCCGCCCCGTTCACCGCGCTGATCGTCGGGATCGGGCAGTCATAGATCGCCTTGAGCATGGGCAGGTATTCGTCGCGCAGCGTGCGCTCCATATCCAGGTTGGCGGCATTGGCCCGGTCGCTGAGGTCCTGCCCCGAACAGAAGGCCCGCCCTGCCCCCGTCAGCACCAGCACCCGTGCCTCCTTGCCCGCCTGCCGCGCCGCATCCGCGATCTCTGCGCGCATCTGGGTGTTCAGCGCGTTCATCTTGTCCGCGCGATTGAGGGTCAGCACTGCGACATCATCGGCGATGTCCAGCGTGATGGTCTGATACTCCATGGGATCGGCCTTTCCTTGTCTCCGCCTCTGCGCGCCACATTACCGCAGCGGCACAGGAGGAAAAGGTCAAACCCGGCGTCAGTCTTCCAGAATCTTGCTGAGCTTGGCCTTTTCCTCTTCGCTCAACTGCCCTGCCCCGGTCTCGGTCGCAGCCTGGCGCGTGCGCAGATAGGAAATGCCGACCCCAAGGGCCAGAAGCATCATGATCGGTCCCGCCGCCCAGAGCAGCCAGTTGGCACCGCCCGTCGTGGGTTTCAGCAAGGCGTATTCGCCGTAGCGGTCCACGATGAACTCGACCACTTCCTGATCGCTGTCCCCGGCAACCAGACGCTCCCTCACAAGGATGCGCATGTCGCGGGCCAGCTCGGCGTTGGATTCGTCGATGCTCTCATTGCGGCAGACCATGCAACGCAAGCCCCGCGACAGATCGCGCGCGCGCTCCTCCAGCGCGGGATCGTCCAGTATCTCGTCGGGCAGCACCGCATGGGCCGGCGCCGCTGTCATCACCGACAGCGGACCAAAGCCGACAACGGCCAGCCAGAACGCCAGAACAAGACGCATCATTCCGCAGGAACCCCGGCGGTGGGTTCACGCCGCGTGGCCCCAGCGGCCACACGGAAGCGCCGGTCGCTGATGCTGAGCATCCCGCCAAGCGCCATGAGGATGGTGCCGCCCCAGATCCAGTTGGCGAGCGGTTTGTAATAGGTGCGGATCGCCCAACCCCCATCAGCCTGCGGATCGCCGATCACGACATAGACATCACGCCAGAAGCCGATGTCGATCGCAGCCTCGGTCGTGGGCATCTCGGCCACCGGATAGAAGCGCTTTTCCGGGTTCAGGGTCGTAATCGCCGTGTCGCCACGCGCCAGATCCACCCATCCCATGGTCGAGATGTAGTTCGGCCCCTCGACCCGCTGCACATCCGTCAGCGTCAGCGTGAAGCCCGCAACGTCGAAAGGTTCATTGAACTGGACGACGCGGATATCCTCCTGCTGCCAGGCAAGAACGCCCGAGATGCCAAGCATGGTGACGCCAAGACCGGCATGGGCGACGGACTTGCCCCAATCGGCGCGCGGCAGGCGTGTCAGGCGGCCCAGACGACCCGCGACAGCACCGCGCCCCGTGCGCGACCAGATGTCCACAACGGACCCCGAGATCAGCCATGTGCCAAGGAACAGACCGACAGGCCCCATCGCCGAGCGACCGGTCTGCAAGGCGAAGGCCAGCAGCGCGACAGAGAGCGCAAGGATGAAGGCCGGGATCAGGGGGCGGAGACTGCGACCAATCTCGGCGCGCTTCCAGGGCATCATGGCCCCGATGGGCAGGATCGCCCCAAGGACCACCATGAAAGGCGTGAAAGCCATGTCGAAGAACGGCGGTCCCACGGACAGTTTCCGGTCGAACAGCATTTCGGCCACCAGCGGCCAGATCGTTCCGATGAAGACCACGAAGCAGGATACGGCCAGCAGGATGTTGTTCATCACCAGCGCGCTTTCACGGCTGACCAGACTGAAGACGCCCTTGGCCTCCATCGAACTGGCGCGCGCCGCGAACAGCGTCAGGGCACCACCCATGAAGAAACCCAGGATCATCAGGATGAACACGCCCCGCTCAGGGTCATTGGCGAAAGCATGAACCGAGGTGATCACGCCCGAACGCACGATGAATGTGCCGATCAGCGAGAACCCGAAGGCCAGAATGGCCAGCAGGATCGTCCAGCTTTTCAGGCTTTCGCGCTTTTCCACGACGATCGAGGAATGCAGCAGCGCCGCCGCCAGAAGCCAGGGCATGAAGCTCGCGTTCTCGACCGGGTCCCAGAACCAGAAGCCGCCCCAGCCGAGTTCGTAATAGGCCCACCAGCTTCCGAGGCCGATCCCGACGGTCAGGTTGACCCAGGCCAGAAGCGTCCACGGGCGCACCCAGCGCCCCCAGGCCGCGTCAACGCGCCCTTCGATCAGAGCGGCGACGGCAAAGGAGAACGCAAGGCTCAGGCCCACGTAGCCGAGGTAGAGGAAGGGCGGATGGAAGGCGAGGCCCGGGTCCTGCAGAAGCGGGTTCAGGTCCTGCCCGTCAAAGGGCGGCACGGCCATGCGCAGGAAGGGGTTCGACGTGAAGATGATGAAAGCGAAGAACGCGACCGCCACCGAGGATTGCACCGCCAGAACCCGCGCCTTCAGCGTGGGCGGCAGGTTGCCCCCGAACCATGCGGCCATGGCCCCGAACAGCGTCAGGATCAGCACCCAGAGCAGCATCGACCCCTCGTGGTTCCCCCAGACACCGCTGATCTTGTAGATCATCGGCTTGAGGGAGTGAGAGTTCTGCACCACCAGCGCCACCGAGAAATCGGAGGTCACGAAAGCATAGGTCAGCGCCCCGAAGGAAAAAGCCGTGAGCATGAACTGCGCATTGGCGGCAGGTTCAGCCATGGCCATCCAGCCGGGCCAGCGTTTGTGCGCGCCGATCAATGGAACCACCGCCTGCAAGCAGGCGACGAGAAAGGCGAGGATAAGGGCGAAGTGTCCGAGTTCTACTATCATGCGCCTGTTATAGAGCCTGTGTCATGGCTGGCCAAACGGAATCGGTATTCCACGGTGTTCACATTGTCGCGCCCCCGACCGCCCGTTGAAGGCGGCATCCACCATCACCGGATCAGCGCCCGCCGAGCGGATCCTGGTGGACGCCACGCGCAGCGCTGCGGTGCCAGTCGTCCAGCGCGCGGTTCGGGGCTTCCGTTGCGGGCTCCGGGTTTTCGGGCGCGGGATGCGGTGCATCGGGCGCGTTGCCGCTCCCTGCCTCCAGCGCCCGCAAAGCCTTGATATTGTTCACCACCTGCGGAACCTGCGCCATGCTTTGGGCCACCCTGACCTGGAATTCCTGCCCCTTGGCCTGATGGCGCGCGCCGAAGTAGAAGGACACGATCGCCCCCAGCAACCACCACAATGGTTCTGGCACAAGGGCGATGCCCTGCATCCGGCTGGCGAACCAGACCGGATCGACCATGGCCGAGATGAACAGCCCCAATGTGCCAAGCGCCATGAGCGGGCGCGGGAGCCGGTTGGCGGCATCGACCAGCCGGTCGAACCAGCCTTGCCGTGCCAGCGTGAATTCGGCCCCGAACTGCGCAAGCGCCGCCTGCCGCAGGGCCATGTCGCGGGTCGCGCCCTCCTCGGCATTCTCGCGGAACACTTCGGCGGTTTCGCGCAGGACGTTGCGGCCGCCGCCGAAGACGGCTCCCAGGATCGTGTCGATCAGTGCCATTGCGCGACCCTCGCTGCGAATTCCGTCTGGCTCAGGTGATAGCGGGGGTGCATGAACTCCTCGGCGCGCCTGATCCAGCCGCCCTTGGTGCCGTTGCGCGCGCGTGCGAACTTGCGGCTTTCGGGGCGCAGATCGGCCAGCCGCAGGTAGTAGTTGCGCCGCGCGATTCCATAGGCATCGGCCAGATGATCAGGTGCGATGGCAGCCGCTGCCTGCGCCGCCGCGATCGTCTGGGGACCGACGATCCCGTCCACGGTCACGCGCTGACCCATCTGGCCCAACAGGCGTTGCAGGATCTTCACCGCATTGGCACCTGCGTTCACATACATGTCGAAAACGCTGGCCTGTATCCTGTCCGGCAGACGATCCAGACCCGGTGCACGGAAGTAGTGGTCGATGAAGATATCCGCCGCACGCTCCCGCGTCATGGCCTCGACATCCTCGACCGTCACGCGCCCATCGCCCGTCAGGTCCAGCCCGAGGCGGCGCAGCGTGCCGATGGTCACGCCGTGCTTCGTGGCTCCGCCCGGATCGGCGGGATCGTTCACGAAACCACCCTCACGGGCGACGATTTCCTGTGCGATTTGTTTGACGTTCTGCATGCTGCCTGTTCCCGATTGATCCGGGATCAGGCTGACGCAGAGGCGTTAATGGCCGGGAAACGTGCCGTGCGGGCGGCGTCACACCGTCTTAACTGTCCGCGCCACCGGCCTGCGGTTCCTTGTAGATGCCCTGTTCCTTGAGCGCGTCGATCACCTCGGCGGGCATATAGGTCTCGTCATGTTTGGCAAGGATTTCAGAGGCTTCGAACACACCGTCAACCAGCCGTCCGGTGCCGACCATGCCTTCGTTCTCGCTGAAGAGATCGGGCAGAACGCCCGTGTAGGTGACGGGGATGCTCGCACCGCCGTCCGTCACGCTGAAGCGGATCGTTTCGCCCTGCCCGCGCACGATGCTGCCTTCCTCGACCAGCCCGCCGATGCGGAACACCTCGTTCGGACCCGGAGGATCTTCGGCGATCTGGCTGGGCGCGCGGAAGAAGTTGATACCATCGCGCATCGCATAACCGATCAGCGCGGTCGATATCATCAGTGCCACCGCCGCAAGTGCCACGATCTGGATGCGGCGCTTCTTTTTCAGTCCACCCATTGCCATGCGTCGTCTCCTCCGTCCCGACTTACGGGAAACAGGGGGCCAGCATCAGCCCCGTTGTCTCTTCCTCACCTAACATCAGATTGGCGTTTTGCAACGCCTGCCCGCTGCTACCTTTTGTCAGATTGTCCAGTGCCGCGATCACGATGGTCCGGCCAGCCCGACGATCCGCGACCACGCCGATATGGCAGAAGTTCGACCCCCTGATATGGCGCGTGCTGGGATGCTGACCAAAGGGCAGCACCTGCAGGAACGGCTCCTCGGCATAGGCGTTGGACAGCACCTCGTGGATGCGCGCGGCGTCGCCCTTGACATAGACAGTGGCCAGGATGCCCCGGTTCGCGGGGATCAGATGCGGCGTGAACTGCACCTGCACGGGCCGGCCCGCGATGGCGGAAAACTCCTGATCGAACTCGCCCAGATGCCTGTGCACGCCCCCCACGGAATAGGCGTGATAGCCTTCCGAAAGCTCGGCGTGCAGCAGGTTTTCCTTGAGGCTGCGACCCGCACCCGAGACAGCGCATTTCAGATCGAGGATGATGTCGTCCAGATCAATCGCGCCTTCCGCGATCAGGGGGCGCAAGGCATATTGCCCGGTGGCCGCGTTGCATCCGGTGCCAGCCACCAGACGCGCTGCGCGGATCTCGGCGCGGTAAAACTCGGTCAGGCCATAGACAGCCTCGGCCTGACATTCCAGCGCGGCGTGGTCGTTGCCATACCACCGCTTGTACTCCGCCGGGTCCCGCAGCCGAAAATCGGCGGAGAGGTCCACGATCTTGAGGGTTTTCGGCAGATCGCGGATCACCTCCTGCGATGTGGCGTGGGGCAGCGCGCAAAAGCACAGATCCACCTCCGAGAAGTCGATCTCCTCGATCTTCTGCAACTTCGGCAGGTCCAGATGGCGCAGATGCGGAAAGACATCGGCCATGCTTTGACCGGCCTTGGAATTGGCCCCCATGGCGACGATGCGCATGTTCGGATGCGTGGCAATCAGGCGGACGAGTTCCGCCCCCGTATAGCCCGAAGCCCCCAGAATCGCGATCTTGTGCGGCATGTCATCTGTCCTTGCTTGACCGGCCGACGGGCTGGCGCAGTGTTTTCATTATCTTACACAGTAGAAACGGAAATGTTGACAGGGATCAACCTGCGGACCGAAAGCTGATCTGTCGTCGCAGGAATTGCGTCGCCCGGTCAGACACACGGCGCGGATCGCCCGAGGTCAGGAAGATGTCCTCGGTCCCTGCCCCCAGCATGTCGGGGCGGCGGGACAGGTAATCGGCAAGGCTTTCCGCCACCAGTTTGGCCTGGCTATAGACCTGCACATCCGGCCCCAGGGCATCCTGAAAGACCTGCTGCATCAACGGGTAATGGGTGCAACCAAGGATCGCGGCCTCAGGCCGGGGCATCTTGCGCTTGAGGGCGTCCACATGGCTGCGCACCAGCGCCTCGGCCAGGATCATGTCACCGTCTTCGATCGCATCGACCACGCCGCCGCAGGCCTGCGCCTCGACATCGACGCCGATGGCGCGGAAGGCCAGTTCGCGCTGAAAGGCGCGGCTGGCCACGGTCGCGGGCGTGGCGAACAGCGCCACATGCTTCACCGCCACCTCGCGCGGGGGCGAATTGTCGCCCCATTGCCGTTCGGTCAGCGCCTCGATCAGCGGCACGAAGACGCCCAGCACACGTTTGCCGGGGGGCACGCCCGCCTCCTGCATCCGGCGCAGGGCGGCGGCGCTGGCCGTGTTGCAGGCAAGGATGACCAGATCGCAGCCATTGGCCCACAGGTATTCGACCGCCGCCTTGGTCAGCCTGAACACGTCGTCAGCATCACGCACACCGTAGGGCGCATGGGCATTGTCACCGTAGTAGACAAAATGCACGTCCGGCAGGCGCTTTGTCACCGCTTCGAGAACGGTCAACCCGCCGAGGCCACTGTCGAAAATACCTACTGCCATGCTGCGCCCGATGCGTGGGCGCGATGGATCACGCCCGGTGTTTCTCTTCGAACTCGAACCCGTAGTCATAGGAGCCGAGTGGTGTCGGAGACAGCTCATACGTCGCTTTGCGCAGGAAATCCATCATTGCTTTGCCGTCCCCCGCGCGGGTGGCGATCTGATGGGCGGGGATCGGCTGGCCCACGGCGACGCGCACCGGCGTGTCGACGCGCTTGGCGAATTCCTTGATCAGCAGGCCCATCCGCAAGGTGTAGTGCAGATGGCTGGCGATCTGGAACATGCGGCTGGTGTGGCCGTCGAAATAGATCGGCACGACCGTCGCGCCGGATTTCGCCACCATGCGCGCGGTAAAGCTGCGCCAGCCGGGGTCCATCGGTTGCGAAAACGGCGTGGCGGCGGTCGAAACCGTGCCGCCGGGAAAGATGCCGATGGCCCCGCCCTGCCCCAGATAGGACAGCGCCTCCTTGCGCGTGTCGAGGTTGCGCTGCACCGCCTCTTTCGTGTCCTCGAAATTGATGGGCAGGATCACCCGCGCCAGGTCGGGGGCCTTGCGAAAGATGTGATGGGCCAGAATGCGGAAGTCGCCACGCCGTTGCGACAGGATATGCCCCAGCATCAACCCGTCGAGGATCCCGTAGGGGTGGTTCGCGATCACGATCAGCGGGCCGTCGCGCGGGATCAGGTCCAGCGAACCGCGCACGACATCAAGGCCGAGGCCATAGCGTTCGACCATCACCTGCCAGAAGTCGCGGCCCTGTGCGACCTCCTGCTCATAGCCAGCGGCACGGCGGATCAGGCTGATCCGGCCGGTGGCATTCTCCATCATGCGGATCAGCGCCCGCCCGCCGCGCGTGCTGGCGGAATGGGCATAGCTGAGGTCGCGGGCGATGCTGCTTTGGGTGGTCACGCGGGGTCTCTCCGGGTTGCACGGGATATGCGCGCAATCTGCCGTGGGACTGTGACGCTTGCGTGAAGGCGAAATGCGAACGCCCGCCATGGGGCGGGCGCTGCTCACTCATTCAAGGGATCGGCGGATCACTCCGCCGCTTGTGCCAGCCCCTTGCCCCCGTCACGGAAGGCCGCCAGCAATTCTTCGCGCCGTTTGGCGGCCTTGGCCTCGTTCGCTTCCTTGACCGGGCCGAAGCCGCGGATGGACAGCGGCAGTTCGGCCAGTGCCACGGCCGCGTCCATGGTGGCGGGTGTCACCTTGGCCAGCACCTCGGCCATGTCGGCCTCGAACTGCTTGATCAGGGCGCGTTCCATTTTGCGTTCGGTGGTGCGGCCAAAGATATCCAGCGGCGTGCCGCGCAGCATCTTCATCCCGGCCAGCACGCGCATCGGTTTGGCCATCCACGGCCCGAAGGTCCGCTTCATCGGTCGCCCGTCCGGCCCGATCTTCGAGATCATCGGCGGGGCCAGATGGAAGGTCATGCGGAAGTCGCCGTCGAACTGCTCGGCGGCCTTTTCCTGCGATGTCAGCAGAAGCCGCGCCACCTCGTATTCATCCTTATAGGCCAGCAGCTTGTGATAACCCTTGGCGACAGCTTCCTTGAGGCGCGGATCGCTGATGCCATCGACCATCTTGCGATAGCGTTTCGCCAGCCGCTTGCCCTGATAGGCGACAAGGTGATCGGCGCGGAAGGCGATCTTGTCCTCCAGCGATTTGGGCAGTTCGATCACCTGAGGCTTCAGCAACCGTCCGGCCTGATCGGGATGCAGCGCGGCCCAGCGGCCCAGTTCAAACGCCCGCTGGTTCTTTTCGACCGCCGCACCGTTCAGCTTGATCGCGTGCATGATCGCCTCATGGCTCAGCGGGATCAGGCCGCGCTGCCATGCGGCACCGAAGAGCATCATGTTCGAAAAGATCGAATCGCCCAGCGTGACCCGCGCCAGTTCGGACGCATCGAACAGCATCACCTTGTCCTGAAGCCGCGCCTCCAGCGCCAGCGCCAGCCGGTCCGAGGGCAGAGCGAATTCGGTGTTGCGGGTGAAATCGCCGGTGATGATCTCGTGGCTGTTGACCACAGCCCCGGTGCGGCCCGTCCGGGTCAGGCCCAGCGTCTTGGCCCCGGCAGAGACAACCAGATCGCCACCGATCAGCGCGTCAGCCTCGCCGGTTGCCACGCGTACGGCGCTGATATCGTCAGGCTGTTCCGCGATGCGGCAATGGATATGCACCGCGCCACCCTTCTGGGCGAGGCCCGCCATTTCCATCATGCCCGCACCCTTGCCGTCGATCTGCGCGGCCTGCGCCAGCACGGCGCCGATGGTCACGACGCCCGTGCCGCCGACCCCGGTGATGACCACGTTGAACGTGCCGTCGATGGCAGGCAGCACGGGCTGCGGCATGTCCGGCAGATCCACCGAGGCCGTCGCTGCCTTTTTCGGGGTCGCCCCCTCCAGTGTCACGAAGGACGGGCAGAAGCCCTTGAGGCAGCTGAAATCCTTGTTGCAGCTGGATTGGTCGATCGCGCGCTTGCGGCCCAGTTCGGTTTCCACCGGCACGATGGACACGCAGTTCGACTGCACCCCGCAATCGCCGCAGCCTTCGCAGACATCGGTATTGATGAAGACGCGCTTGTCGGGATCGGGGAACTTGCCACGCTTGCGGCGGCGGCGCTTTTCGGCGGCGCAGGTCTGCACATAGACGATGGCCGACACGCCCTTGAGCTTGGCATATTTCTCTTGAACGGTCTGCAACTCGGCGCGTTCATGCTTTTCGACATTGGCCGGGAAGGTGGACAGATCCAGCTCTTCCTTTTCGTCATAGACCACGGCGACGTTGGGCACGCCCATCGCCTTCAGCTCGGCCACGATCCGCTGCGAGGTCAGACCGCCCTCGTTGGTCTGCCCGCCGGTCATGGCGACCGCATCGTTGAACAGGATCTTGTAGGTGATGTTCACATCCGAGGCGAGTGCGGCACGGATCGCCTGAATGCCCGAATGGTTATAGGTGCCGTCCCCAAGGTTCTGGAACACATGATCGCGGGTCGAGAATTTCGCCTCACCGATCCAGTTCGCGCCCTCGCCGCCCATATGGGTGGCCCCGATGGTCTCACGGTCCATCCACTGCACCATGTAGTGACAGCCGATACCCGCATAGGCGCGGCTGCCTTCGGGCACCTTGGTCGAGGTGTTATGCGGACAGCCCGAACAGAAATAGGGCAGACGCGAGGCCAGTTCCTGCGCATTGTCATTGCGCCGCGCATCGGCAAGGGCCGACAGGCCGGCCTTGATGCCATCGGTGCTGCGGCCTTCGTCGATCAGGATGCCGCCCAGCTTTTCCGCGATCATGATCGGGTCCAGCGCGCCGCGCGTCGGGAACAGCTCCTCCCCGTGCATGGACCCTGCCCCGCCGCCCTTGTGCCAGCCCCAGACACGGCGACCGTGGCGGTCGTCGAAGATCGCCTCCTTGATCTGCACCTCGATCAGCTTGCGCTTTTCCTCGACCACGACAATCAGATCCAGCCCTTCGGCCCAGTCGTGAAAGCCCTTCATATCAAGCGGAAAGGTCTGGCCGATCTTGTATGTGGTGATGCCCAGACGCTCGGCCTCGGCCTCGTCGATGTTGAGCAGCGCCAGCGCATGGACCAGATCCAGCCAGTTCTTGCCGGCGGCCACGAAACCGATCTTTGCACCCGGCTTGCCCCAGATGCGCTTGTCCATCTTGTTCGCGTGGGAAAACGCCTCTGCCGCGAAACGCTTGTAGTCGATCATCCGCGCTTCCTGCGCGTGCGGCGTGTCGATCAGGCGGATGTTCAGACCGCCCTCGGGCATGTCGAATTCGGGGATCACAAGGTTCATGCGATCCGGCCGGCCATCGACGACCGCTGTCGCCTCGACCGTGTCCTTCATCGTCTTGAGGCCCACCCAAAGCCCGGAAAACCGCGACAGCGCATAGCCGTAGACGCCGTAATCCAGGATTTCCTGCACGCCTGCCGGGCTGACCACCGGCATATAGGCATCGACCATCGCCCATTCGGACTGGTGCAGCACGGTCGAGGATTCGCCGGTGTGGTCATCCCCCATCGCCATCAGCACGCCGCCATGGCGCGAAGATCCCGCCATATTGGCATGGCGCATCACGTCGCCCGAGCGGTCCACGCCGGGGCCCTTGCCGTACCAGAGGCCGAACACCCCGTCGAATTTCCCCTCACCGCGCAGTTCGGCCTGTTGCGCGCCCCAAAGAGCGGTCGCGGCCAGATCCTCGTTCAGACCTTCCTCGAAGGTGATGTCCGAAGCTGCCAGTTGTTTGCCGGCCCGGTTCATCTGCATGTCGACCGCGCCCAGTGGCGAGCCGCGATAGCCGGTCACGAACCCGGCCGTGTTCAGACCTGCGGCACGATCGCGCGCCTTCTGGATCAGCATCAGACGGACAAGGGCCTGCGTCCCGTTCAACAGGACAGGCGACTTGTCGAGGTCGAACCTGTCGTTGAGAGTGATTTCCTGCCGAGTCATCGCGCATCTCCCCATCTGAACGATCTTGTTTTAACTATAACGCGATATTAGGTCACAAATCATGACCTACCAAACTATTTTTTATCAGCCCTTTAGGCTATAGGACGCTGAGGGATGCTGGAGAGTAATGATTTTCGCCTGTTTCACACAGGCGTCACAGGAAGACGGAAAATTGCGATGATGGATTGGGACAAGCTCAGAATATTTCACGCGGTCGCCGATGCGGGCAGTCTGACCCATGCCGGCGATACGTTGCATTTGTCCCAGTCGGCGGTCAGTCGCCAGATCCGCGCGCTGGAGGACAGCCTGAACACGACCCTGTTCCACCGCCATGCCCGCGGGCTGATTCTGACCGAACAGGGTGAATTGCTGTTCGAGGCGACAAGCTCCATGGCCAAACGGCTGGAGACCGCCGCCGCGCGCATCCGTGACAGCGAAGAAGAAGTGTTCGGCGAATTGCGCGTGACCACCACCACGGGCTTCGGCAGCCTGTGGCTGGCCCCGCGCCTGCCCCGCCTCTATGAGAAATACCCCGATCTGAAGATCGACCTGATGCTGGAAGAGCGCGTGCTCGATCTGCCCATGCGCGAGGCCGATGTGGCGATCCGCATGAAGGAACCCAGCCAGGCCGACCTGATCCGCAAGCGGCTGATGCATATCCGGATGCGGCTCTACGCCTCGCCCAGCTACCTCGAAAAGCGCGCGGCCCCCTCAAGGATCGAGGAAATCTCGGGCCATCGCCTGATCTGTCAGAACCCGCAATCGGCCCAAGTCGGCGCCGGGGCCAATCTGGTGCAATACCTGATGACCCATGACATCCAGTCGACGCTGACCGTGAACAACTATTTCGGCGTGCTGCAGGCGGTCCTGCATGATCTGGGGGTCGGGGTCCTGCCCGATTACCTGACGCATGATTTTCCCGAGCTGGTGCGCATCCTGCCGGATATCGAATCTGTCGAAGTGCCGGTCTTTCTGGCCTATCCGGAAGAACTGCGGCAATCCAAACGCGTCGCCGCCTTCCGCGACTTCGTTCAGGACGAGATCGTCAGTTATCGCAAACAGATGAAAGATCAGGAAGTTAGCTAACAGGTTAACCAAGCTATGCGCAAGACGCATAGCCGCCTTGCTGTGATGCAGCATGTTTTATCTTGATCGTACACAAACGGATGCCTAATTCAGCGTTTGACGGTGATGCTGATTAGGTTCGCATCATCATCATACCTCCCTGTTGGACTTTGGCCGAGCTTAGTGCTCGGCCTTTTTTTTGACCAAACGGATGAAAAGCCATCGCACATGCCTGCGAACGGGCACCCGCCGGACGCCTCGCACTCTGTTTTTGGGGTCTGCGGTGAAAGGTGTCGCGCTGCGGGCTCAGCGGCGGGTCATGCGGCTCTGCCCTGCTGCGACCGGCACCAGAGCCATGCTGCTGTCATAGGCCTGCAACCACAGCGCATCTATCGCGGCCAGGGACGCAGCCGCGATCTCGCGCCCCTCGGCCCAGTAACGCCCTGACGGCACGCGCGCACCCAGCTCCTGCTCGGCTTGCAGAACGGCGCGCACCGCGGCTTCGTCCACCGCCAGCGGGCGCAGCCGGGACAGACCGTCGATCCCCGCGCGCGGAAAAAGAAGCCGGCTGGGATCAGCCGACAGGTTGACCACCGCGCAGCCCTGCCGCGCGGCCAGCAGCATGATGCGCGCCGACTTGGCCTCAAGGCTTTGCAGTGTCACGTCAGGGCGCAAGGGATCGGCGGTGCCGGTGCCATAGAAATGCGTGTTCACCGCCACGGGATAAACCATGTCGCAGCCCATCACCGCCAGCACCCGGGGCCGATGACGCCACAGCGCCCAATAGGCTGCCGTGAAGGCCATCGTGCCACCGGCATAAACCACGCCGCCATAGGCATTGTTGGCCGGGATGTAATCCTGCGCCGTGACCACAGCCTGACCTGCGCCCAGACGGTCGGGCCAACGATCCTGCGGAAAATCCTCGGGGTGGATCAGCGCGTCCCAATCGGGCCGCACGCGCCATGCGTTGTTGATTGCCAGCATATGCCCAAGCGCGGTTTTCGGCCAGGCCTGCGCCCGCATCACATTGGGCCCGCTGCCCAGGATCGTCACCACCGTCATGTTTGCCCTCTGCCCTTGACCTACCGGCAGAGCGCCGGCTGCTTCAAAGCTAGCGCGACGGGCTGCAAGGGCGACAGTTTTTTGCACCACCCGGACCGGTTTCTATCACAGCCTGCCCTTTCCCCGCGAGCAGCCATGTCGTAAAGAGGCGGCGCAAACCTGCCCAGGGGGACGAAAGACATGCAAGACATGGTGCAAGAACCGGCCATCACGCCCGAACTGATCGCGGCGCACGGGCTCAAGCCCGATGAATACGAGCGCATCCTCGAGATCATCGGACGCGCGCCGACCTTCACCGAGCTGGGCATCTTCTCGGCCATGTGGAACGAACACTGTTCCTACAAGTCCTCCAAGAAATGGCTGCGCACCCTGCCCACCACCGGCCCGCAGGTGATCTGCGGCCCCGGCGAGAATGCGGGCGTCGTCGATATCGGCGACGGACAGGCCGTGGTCTTCAAGATGGAAAGCCACAACCACCCTTCGTATATCGAACCCTATCAGGGTGCGGCGACCGGCGTGGGCGGCATCCTGCGCGATGTCTTCACCATGGGCGCGCGGCCCATCGCGGCGATGAACTCGCTCTCCTTCGGGTCGCCCGACCATCCCAAGACGCGGCAACTGGTGCATGGCGTCGTCGAGGGGATCGGCGGCTATGGCAATGCCTTCGGCGTGCCCACCGTCGGCGGCGAGGTGCGGTTCCACCCTGCCTATAACGGCAACTGCCTTGTGAACGCCTTTGCGGCGGGCCTCGCGGATGCCGACAAGATTTTCTATTCCGCCGCCTCGGGCGTGGGGATGCCGGTCGTTTATCTGGGCGCCAAGACGGGCCGCGACGGTGTCGGCGGCGCGACCATGGCCTCGGCCGAATTCGATGACACGATCGAGGAAAAGCGCCCCACGGTGCAGGTGGGCGACCCCTTCACCGAAAAGCGCCTGATGGAGGCCTGCATGGAGCTGATGCAGACCGGTGCCGTGATCTCGATCCAGGACATGGGTGCGGCCGGCCTGACGTGTTCGGCGGTGGAAATGGGCGACAAGGGCGATCTGGGCGTCCGGCTAGATCTCGAAAAGGTCCCCTGCCGCGAGACCGGCATGACCGCCTATGAGATGATGCTGTCGGAATCCCAGGAACGCATGCTGATGGTCCTGCGCCCCGAGAAAGAGGCCGAGGCCAAGGCCGTCTTCGACAAATGGGACCTGGATTTCGCAATCGTCGGGGAAACAATCGCGGAAGATCGTTTCCTGATCATTCACAATAACGTCTGCATGGCCGATCTGCCGCTCAAGGCGCTGTCTGGCAACGCACCGGAATATGACCGGCCCTGGGTGGAAACGCCCGCCGCCGCGCCCTTGGCCGATGTGCCGGGCATTGATCCCATCGACGGGCTCAAGGCGCTGATCGGCAGCCCGAACTATGCCGCCAAGCAGTGGGTCTACGAGCAATATGACAGCCAGGTCATGGCCGACACGCTGCGCACGCCGGGTCTTGGCGCGGGGATCATCCGGGTGCATGGCACCGAAAAGCTGCTCGCCTTCACCTCGGACGTGACACCGCGCTATGTCTTCGCCAACCCGTTCGAGGGCGGCAAGCAGGCCGTGGCCGAAACCTACCGCAACCTGACCGCCGTGGGGGCAAAGCCACTCGCCACGACGGACAACCTGAACTTCGGCAATCCCGAAAAGCCGCAGATCATGGGGCAGTTCGTGGGCGCGATCAAAGGCATCGGGGCTGCGGTCAAGGCGCTGGACATGCCCATCGTGTCGGGCAACGTCAGCCTCTACAACGAGACCGACGGCAAAGGCATCCTGCCGACCCCCACCATCTGCGCCGTGGGTCTGATCCCGCATGTCGATCAGGCCATCACCGGGCAGGCGCGCGAAGGTCATGTGGCGCTGCTGGTGGGTGAAACCCACGGTCATCTGGGCCAGTCCGCGATCCTGGCCGAGGTGTTCCACCGCGAGGAAGGCGACGCCCCCCATGTGGACCTCGACGCCGAGCGTCGCAACGGCGATTTCATCCGCGCCAATCACAGCCTGATCCGTGCCTGCACCGACCTCTCCGACGGCGGGCTGGCGATGGCCGCCTTCGAGATGGCCGAGGCCGCAGGTGTGGGCGTCCATATCGACGCAAGCGACACGCCCACGCTTTTTGGCGAGGATCAGGCACGCTACCTCATCGCCTGCAACTTCGATCAGGCCGAGGCATTGATGATCGCGGCGGGTCAGGCCGGTGTCACGATGCAGACCGTGGGCAAGTTCGGTGGCCATTCGGTGCGATTCGGCTCGTCCGAAGCACCGTTGGAGGAACTGTCAGCCCTTTACCGTGGGGCCTTCGCGGCGGCTTTGGGCTGATCGCCGGCCCGCTGCCGTTTCTTCTTGCGGCAAATATCCTCGGGGGGATGGTTCAGCACCGCTGAACCGTGGGGGGCAGACAGCCCCCCTACCCGGCCCCGATCAAGACATTGACCATGACAAAGATCACGCTGCCTCGATCTTCCATTCATGGGTCAGGGTCGCGGTCTTTTCGAACATCTTCGAGGCCGAGCAGTATTTCTCGGCCGACAGGTTCACCGCGCGTTCGACCAGCGCGGGTTTCAGGTCGTGGCCCCGGATCGTGTAGACCAGCTTCACGGCGGTAAAGACCTTCGGCTCCTCATCCGCGCGGGTGCCGACCAGTTCGACCTCGCATCCGGTGACCCTTGCCCGGGCCTTTTCGAGGATCATGACGATGTCAAAGGCCGTGCAGCCCCCCAGTCCCAGCAGCATCATCTCCATCGGGCGCGGCCCGATATTGCGCCCGCCCGCTTCGGGGGCACCGTCCATCACCACACCGTGGCCCGATCCTGTCTCGCCCAGAAAAGCGCGCCCGTTGATCCAGCTGACCTTGGCTTTCATGCGATCCTCCATCTGATTGCCGCGCAGCTTTGGCCGATCCCCGATCGCTTGTCAAAGCCGCCTCTCGTCTGCGGCCTGCCCTTGCGGCGCGACGTGCAAAGGCATAAATCTGATGCAAATAAACAGGAGCATCCCATATGGCCATTGAAGCACAGGAAATCGAAGACCTGATCCGCGCGGGCTTTCCGCAGGCAAAGATCACCGTCACCGATCTGGCCGGGGACGGAAACCACTACGCCGCCGAGGTGATCGACGCCTCGTTCAAGGGCATGAACCGCGTGCAGCAGCAACGCGCCGTCTATGCCACGCTGAAAGGCAAGATGGACGGTGCCAACGGGCAGTTGCACGCCCTTGCCTTGACAACCAAGGCCCCCGACTGATCCCATTCCCGGAGGCTTCTCCTCCGCCCTACCAAGGAACGCAAGAAATGACCGATGCGACCACCCAGATCAAGGAAACCGTGACCGCCAATGACGTGGTTCTGTTCATGAAAGGCACCAAGGACATGCCGCAATGCGGCTTTTCCAGCCGCGTGGCCGGTGTGCTGAACTACATGGGCGTGACCTTCAAGGATGTGAACGTGCTGGCCGATGCCGACATTCGTCAGGGCATCAAGGATTATTCCGACTGGCCCACGATCCCGCAGCTTTATGTGAAGGGTGAATTCGTCGGCGGCTGCGACATCGTCACCGAGATGACCCTGTCGGGCGAGCTTGACCAGCTGTTCGAGGCCAGCGGCGTCAGCTTCGACAAGGATGCCGCCGAAAAGATCCGCGAAGCCAACGGCTGACCGGCGCTACGGATTGAAACGCGAAAGGCCCCTCACGGGGCCTTTTTGCGTTTCTCATCCGGCCCTGTCAGGGAAGCACTGACTGGCAAGTCATTTCTCAGCCAGCCTTTTCCTCGACCGCGTCCGCCAATGCCTCGGCGCGGGCGGCCAGTTCGGACAGGGTGTCCGCCAGTTCCGGCGGGATCACCGCCACCTCGACCTTCTGCGGCTCGG
The DNA here is from genome assembly GCA_963715835.1 of uncultured Alphaproteobacteria bacterium. GTDB lineage: Bacteria > Pseudomonadota > Alphaproteobacteria > Rhodobacterales > Rhodobacteraceae > Seohaeicola. The sequence continues at coordinate 815,979 of CAVQSH010000002.1, forward strand.
GCGCGGGGCGGGACGCAAGACGGGCGATCTCGGCCTCTTTCTCGGCCATGCGCGCTTCGGCCTCGCGCAGCTTGTCCTCAAGCCCGGCGGTCTTGTCGGCCAGCATCAACCCGGCCATCAGCAGCATCCGCGATTCCGGCAGCCGCCCGATCTGGCCCGCCAGCACACGAGGCCTCCGCATCCAGCATCTTCGCGGCGGTGTGAAGGTAATGTTCCTCGCCATCCTGACAGAAGACCTCGAAGGCACGACCACCGATCTTGATTTCCACTTCGGGCATCAGTTCGCCTCCTCTTTGCTGTTCAGCAACGGCTTGAGCGCGTCCTTGATCGCCTGCGCTTCGGCGATGTCCACCTGCCGTGCGGCACGCAGCGATTCCAGTTCGGCCATCATCGACTTGTTGATCAGATGCGGCTCGCCCACGCCGGTCTCATTGGCGGCGCGCAAGGCGGTGTTGCTGGCCTGAAGCTGCTCATTGGCCTTGCGCAGCCGCGACAGTTCGGAATCGAGCTGGGCCAGCGTCTCACGCGTCGCCCGCAGATCGGCTTCGGCCTGCGCAGCGCGGGCCTCCTGCTTTTGCTTGATGGCGCGCACGCGCTCCTCAAGCTGGGCATTGGCCAGCCGTTCCTCGGCCAGTTGCGTCCGCAGCGTCTCAAGCACCGAAGCGTCAGCATCAGCGGCGACGGCGGGCGATGCCTCGGTCTGGACCGGCGCCCCGGGCCCGGCCTTGTCCAGTGCCTCGACCCCCTTGGCGATCCGCTCCATCGCATAGGCGATCCTGCGTTCCAGTTCGGCGATATCGTTCATTGGCTCACCTTTCACCTGACGTCTGCTCGTCCCTGTGGCGGCCTGGGTTGTCCGAATCACCGGTCACAGGCCACGGGAAAACTTTACCCAATGGATATGCAAAATGCGCCCCCTTTGCCACCAATGGGTTACAGCCTGCGCTTGAACTTGCGCGCACAGGCTGGTATCAAGCCGCGCAAGCCATCCTGTCACATCGCCAGACGAAGGACCGATCCCTTGGACATCACCGCCCTGCGCACTGCCCATCCCGATCACTGGATGAAAGCCGCCGCCATCCGCGCGCTGACGCTGGATGCGTCGCACGCCGCCAATTCGGGACATTCCGGCATGCCCATGGGCATGGCCGATGTGGCGACCGTTCTGTTTGAAAAACATCTGAAATTCGACGCCTCCGCCCCCAACTGGCCGGACCGCGACCGGTTCATCCTGTCGGCAGGCCACGGCTCGATGCTGCTCTATGCGCTGCTGCACCTGACCGGCTATGCCGACATGACGCTCGAGCAGATCCGGAATTTCCGCCAATGGGGCGCGAAAACCGCAGGCCATCCCGAATACGGCCATGCACGGGCATCGAGACCACGACCGGCCCCCTGGGTCAGGGCATCGCCAATGCCGTGGGTTTCGCCATGGCCGAGGAGATCCAGCGCGCCCGTTATCGGCGCGCAAGATCGTGGATCACCACACCTATGTGCATCGCCGGCGACGGCTGCCTGATGGAAGGCATCAGCCAGGAGGCGATCGGCCTCGCCGGGCGGCACGCAGCTGTCGCAAGCTGATCGTGTTCTGGGACAACAACGACATCACCATCGACGGCAAGGTCGATCGCTGTCCGACCGCACCGATCAGGTGGCGCGCTTCACGGCCTCGGGCTGGGATGTGCAGGAAATCGACGGCCATGATCCCGTGGCCATCGACGCCGCGCATCACGGCCGCGAAGACAGACCGCGCAAGCCCTCGATGATCGCCTGCAAGACGCATATCGCGCTCGGCTCTGCGGCGCAGGACACCTCCAAGGGCCATGGCGCGCTGACCGATCCCAAGCTGATCGCCGACACCAAGGCCGCCTATGGCTGGACAGCCGGCCCCTTCGAGGTGCCCGCCGACATCAAGACCGCATGGGAGGCCATCGGCAGCGCGTGGCGCAGCCGCGCGCGCCGCATGGGAAGCCCGTCTGCCGCGGCTCCTCGAACGGCAAGAAGCGCGACGAATTCACCCGCGCCTATGCGCGCGAGGTGCCGAGCCAGCCTGTCGCGCCGCGATCCGCGCCCTGAAAAAGCAGATCAGCGAAAGCGCGCCCTCCGTCGCCACCCGCAAATCCTCGGAAATGGTGCTCGAAGTGGTCAACCCGGTGCTGCGGCGAAACCGTGGGCGGCTCGGCCGATCTGACCGGATCGAACAACACCAAGACCGGCGATCTGGGCGTCTTCGACATCGACAACCGCAAGGGCCGCTACGTCTATTGGGGCATCCGCGAACATGGCATGGCCGCCGCGATGAACGGCATGGCGCTGCATGGCGGCATCCGCCCCTATGGCGGCACCTTCATGTGCTTCACCGATTACGCCCGCCCCGCGATGCGGCTGGCCGCACTGATGAAGATCCCGACCGTCTTCGTGATGACCCATGACAGCATCGGCCTGGGCGAGGATGGCCCGACCCACCAGCCGGTCGAGCATCTGGCGATCAGCCGGGCCACGCCCAACACCTGGGTCTTCCGCCCCTGCGACACGGTCGAAACCGCCGAAGCCTGGGAACTGGCGCTGACCTCGAAGGAAACGCCCTCGGTCCTGTCGCTGACCCGGCAGAACCTGCCGACGCTGCGGACCGATCACAAGACCAAGAACCTGACCGCGCAGGGCGCCTATGTGCTGGCCGATGCGACCGGCAAGCGGCAGGCGATCCTGATGGCCACCGGCTCCGAAGTGGAAATCGCCATGGCCGCGCGCGACCTGCTGGAGGCCGAAGGCATCGGCACCCGCGTCGTCTCGATGCCCTGCTGGGAGCTGTTCGAGGAACAGGACGAGGCCTATCGCCGCCGCGTCCTGCCCGCAGGCCCGGTGCGCGTCGCGGTCGAGGCCGCGATCCGCTTCGGCTGGGACCGCTGGCTGTTCGGGCGAGCGCGGCAAGCGCGAGAAGTCGGGCTTTGTCGGCATGCATGATTTCGGCGCCTCGGCCCCGGCGGAAGTGCTCTACGAGCAGTTCGGCATCACCGCACAGGCCGTCGCCGACAAGGTCAAGACCCTGTTGGGCTGAGGCAAAGGCGCGGATTGAACCCGCGCTGATTGCGTATTTTTGGCAAGATGAAGCAGGGGCCGTTCCGCGATCAGGCGGGGCGGCCCTTTCCCGTTATGGCGGACCAGAGCGGCGCGATCACCCGTGTGACAACCGGGATCAGGATCAGACCCAGCGCAAGGCCCAGAACACCGTCCATCGCAGCGGTCGCCGTCCATGTGACGGCCCCCGTCGCCTGCGGCACCATCGCGCCAAGATGGGCGGCGATGTCATGGATCAGATGGGCCGGTGCGGCGAAACCCAGCTCCTCCAGCCCGTGCAGCACGATCGAGCCGCCGACCCAGAGCATGGCCGCCGTGCCCACGGTCGTCAGCCCTTTCAGAAATCCCGGCATGCCACGCACGATGCCCCGCCCAAAGCTGCGGGTCAGGCCAAGCCGTCCACGCTCGGCCATGAAAAGGCCCACGTCATCCGCCTTCACGATCAGCGCGACACCGCCATAGACCACGACGGTGATGCCGATGCCCACGATGGCCAGCGTCGCCGCCTCGGCCCAGAAGGTGCCGACCGGGATCGCGGCAAGGGCGATGGTCATGATCTCGGCCGACAGGATGAAATCGGTCTTGATGGCACCGGCCACCCGCGCCTCTTCCAGATGCAAAGGATCGCCGGTGTCCAGATCCGCCGCCACATGGGCGTCGGCATGGGCGAAACAGGACATGGGCCACCTTCTCGGCCCCTTCGAAGCACAGATAGGCCCCGCCCAGCATCAGAAGCGGCGTGATCAGCATCGGCGCGAAGGCCGACAGCAGCAAGGCGGCGGGCAGCAGGATCAGCAGCTTGTTGCGCAGCGATCCGCGCGCGATGCGCCAGACGATCGGCAATTCGCGCGCCGGCGCGAAACCATGCACATATTTCGGCGTCACGGCTGCGTCGTCGATCACGGCCCCTGCGGCCTTGGCCCCGGCCTTGGCCGCCTGCCCCACGACATCATCGACCGAGGCTGCGGCCACCTTTGCAATCGCGGCCACATCGTCCAGCAGGGCCAGCAAGCCACTCATGTCATGCTCCGTTCCTTGGTCATGCGCGACAGTAGCAATCCCCCTCCCCATGGCAAGGGGCGATCCTGTCCGCGCGCGCCCACCGCCTCCGCCAGACGTTAGCGCAACCATGAGAGCGCGCAGAACAGTTTGCGCTAACATACTGATATTATGACGAAATCAGAGCCAATCCACGTGAAAGGCGTCGCTTTTCACCTTTCAGGTCAAGCAGGGCTTGGCTATACCGCGCGCAACCAGCAAGACGCAGGAGACCTCCATGACCATCACCCTCGGGATCAACGGATTTGGCCGGATCGGCCGCTGCACCCTCATGCATATCGCCGAAAGCGCGCGGCAGGATGTGCGCGTGGTCAAGCTGAACGCGACCGGCCCGCTCGAGACGGCGGCGCATCTGGTGCGCTACGACTCGGTGCATGGCCGTTTCGCCAACCCGGTGACCACCGGCGACGGCTGGATGGATCTGGGCGCGGGCCGGATCGAGATGATGTCCACCTATGACATGGACGAACTGGACTGGTCCGGCGTGGATGTGGTGCTGGAATGCACCGGCAATTTCAACGATGGCACCAAGGCCAAGAAACATCTTGAGCGTGGTGCCAAGAAGGTTCTGCTCTCGGCCCCCGGCAAGAACGTGGACCGCACCGTCGTCTACGGCGTCAACCACGGCAGCCTGCAGGCCAGCGAGACGATGATCTCGAACGGGTCCTGCACCACCAACTGCCTCGCCCCGCTGGCCAAGGTGCTGAACGATGCCATCGGGATCGAAAGCGGCATCATGACCACGATCCACAGCTACACCGGCGACCAGCCCACGCTGGACCGGCGGCACAATGACCTCTACCGCGCCCGTGCGGCGGCAATGTCGATGATCCCCACCTCGACCGGGGCCGCCAAGGCGCTGGGTGAAGTGCTGCCCGAACTGAAGGGCAAGCTGGACGGATCGGCCATCCGCGTGCCCACCCCCAATGTCAGCGCCGTGGACCTGACCTTCGTGGCGGGCAAAGACGTGACCGAGGCCGATGTGAACGCCATCGTCGCCGAGGCGGCCGCTGGTGCGATGAAGGGCATCCTTGGCTATGATCCCGCGCCCAAGGTCTCCATCGACTTCAACCATACCGAGGAAAGCTCGATCTTCGCGCCGGACCAGACCAAGGTCATCGGCGGCCGGCTGGTGCGGGTTTTGTCATGGTATGACAACGAATGGGGCTTCTCCTGCCGGATGGCGGATGTGGCGGCCCTGATGGGGCGTCTGGGCTGATCCACCGCCCGTAACAGGCACTGGTTGCTTGCACAGACCAAAGGGCTGCGCCATAGCTGTCGCAGCCCTTTCGGTTTTGCGTGACAAGGACAGCCCATGACCAACCAGATCGCCATTGGCCTTGGATTGCTGATCGTGGCCGGGCTTGGTCTGGATGCGTTCCTCTACGGGAGCGATGGCATTTTGTTCCTGTTCCGCAAATTGGCCGAACTGATCGAATGGCTGGCCTTCTGGCGATGAATGTGGTCGGGCTTGCCCTGCAGGCCGCAACCTCTATCGTGGGGCGGTCCGAGACAATGGAAAGGCCCGCATGATGATCCAGATCCTGATTGCCCTCGTTCTGATGATGCTGCTGGCTGTCGTGGGGCTGGTCTGGTTCACCTGGAACACCAAGCGCGGCGCAGAGGTGGCGATCCCGCCGCGCGGGCGGTTCCTCGACCTGCCGGGCGGGCGCATCCACTATACCGACGAAGGCACCGGCCCCGCCATCGTGATGATCCACGGGCTGGGTGGGCAGATGGGCAATTTCAACATGGCCCTGACGCCGTTGCTGACGGGCACGCACCGGGTGATCGTGATCGACCGCCCCGGCATGGGCTATTCCACGCGCGCGGCCGATGCCCCGGCCAATCCGCGGGCGCAGGCCGAGACCGTCGTGCAGTTGATCGACGCGCTGGGGCTGGAGCGGCCGCTGGTTGTCGGGCATTCGCTGGGCGGGGCCATCGCGCTGTGCCTGGCGATGGAGCACCCGGAGCGCACGCGCGGGCTGGCGTTGCTGGCACCGCTGACGCAGCCGCCCACCGGGCCGATCGAGGCGTTCAGCGGGCTGGACATCAAGGGGCGGGCCAAGCTTTTCGCGGTGTCGTGGCTGCTGGCGATCCCGATGTCGATCCGCACTGCGCCGCAGGTGCTGGAGCAGGTGTTCGGGCCGGATACGGTGCCGGATGACTATGCGGTCAAGGGGGGCGCGTTGCTGGGGTTGAGGCCTGCGTCCTTCCGCAATACCTCGCGCGATTATCTGGCTTCGGGGCGGGATCTGCGGTGGATGGCGGGGCAGTATGACAGCCTCAAGGTGCCGGTTCGCATCCTCTTTGCGGCCGAGGACCGGATACTGGAGGCCGATCTGCATGGGCGGGCGCTGGTGGCCAAGCATCCCCATATCGGGCTTGAGATGATCGAGGGCGGGCATATGCTGCCGATCACCCATGCCGAGGCTTGCGCGCGGTTCATCCGGGAGACCGAGGCCGCCATCAGCGCCTGATGTCCCATGATGGGACATTTTACTGACCAAGCAATATCAATGGGTTATGATTTCGTCTTCACGAATTTTTAACCCTTCCCCCGATCCGGCCTGAAAATTGCCCGGTCGGGCCAATCAAAACCGTGTGGCCGCTTGCCCTAAAGCGGGCGCGGGGTCTGGCCCAGTTTGGCGCGCAGCGCGACGTTCACGGCGGGGGGCACGAATTTGTGCACGTCACCGCCGAGGCGGGCGATTTCCTTGACCAGTTTGCTGGCAATCGCCTGATGCCGCGCCTCGGCCATGAGGAAGACGGTCTCGATGGAACTGTCGAGCGCGCGGTTCATGCCGACCATCTGGAATTCATATTCGAAATCGGCCACGGCGCGCAGGCCGCGCACGATCATCTGCGCGCCCACGTCGCGGGCGCAATCAATCAGCAGGTTCTCGAAAGGATGGGCCACGATCTCGGTCCCGGTCTCTTCGGAGAGGGCGACGCATTCGGCCTCGATCATGGCGACGCGTTCCTCGAGGCTGAACATCGGCCCCTTGTCGCGGTTGATCGCGACGCCGATCACCAGACGATCCACCAATGTGGCAGAGCGGCGGATGATATCGACATGCCCGTAGGTGATCGGATCGAAGGTGCCGGGGTAAAGTCCGATACGCATGGGCAGGCTCCGTGATGTGGTCTTGCAGTGATTTCTGGGGGGCACGCAATATTATTGCCAGCCGGTTTGCAACCCCAAAAACCGCCTATGTCAGCGGCGCAGCGATCGGGCCGGATCGGCCCCTTCCCCGCGCCGCGGTGCCTGCCGGGCCGTCAATGGCCCATGATCATGCCTTCGAGCGCGGTTTTCTCCATCGCCAGCTCGTCGATGCGGGCCTTGACCACGTCGCCGATGGTCACGATGCCGATCAGTTCACCACCCTCGGTGACGGGCATGTGGCGGAACCGGCCATCGGTCATGCGCGAGAGCACGTCATCGGTACTGTCGCCGCGTCCGCAGCAGGACGGGTTGCGGGTCATCATGTCGGCCACCGTTTCCGTCAGGCAGACCGGCCCGCGCAAGGCCAGCGAGCGCACGATGTCGCGTTCCGAGATGATCCCGTCGACCGACACACCATCGCGCGACACGATCAGGCCGCCGATACGCTTTTCCGCCAGCAATTGCACCGCGTCCGACACGATGGTGCCGGGGGTGACGGTAAAGACGGATGGGTCGCCTTTCGATTTCAGGATCTGATGCACGAGCATGGTCTCTCCTCTCCTCCTCAGGATGGACGTCATGGATTGAGCGTCCATCAGCAAACGGTGTCTGTCAAGAAAACCCTCGCCTCAAACCCGTCGTCCCGGGGTCATGTCTCGGCCTCCAGCCGGGCCACTTCGCGCTTGAGCCCTTCGGCCAGCGCCAGCGCGAACCGGTTGAGCCGGTCCATGCGGCGATCATCGGCGTGACGGATCAGATAGAAACTGCGCGTCAGGCTGACCTGATCGGGCAGCACCTTGACCAGCCCCCTGGCCGAGGGGATGGCGAAATCATGCACGATGCCGATGCCGCCCCCCTGCCTGATCCAGTTGAACTGCACGGAGACCGAGTTCGAGGCCAGTTGCACCCGCTCGACCCCGATGCCGGTCAGGTAGTCCAGTTCCTTGTCGAAGATCATGTCGGGGATATAGCCGACCATCCGGTGCGCTTGCAGATCCTCGAGCGACCGGATCGGCGCGTGTCGGCGCAGGTAGCGGCGCGAGGCGGCCAGATGCAGGCGGTAATCGGTGATCTTCTGCACGGTCAGGCGTCCTGCGGCGGGCGGGCTGACGCCGATGGCCATGTCGGCCTCGCGCTTGGAGAGGTTGAAGACGCGCGGCAGGGCGACGATCTGCACTTCCAGATCGGGGTTGTCGGCCATGATGGCGGCACAGACCTGCGGCAGCAGGAAATTGGCGCACCCGTCCGGCGCGCCGATGCGGATCTGCCCCGAAAGCGCCCCCGCCTGCCCGGCCAGTTCCTCGACCGCGGCACCCATGGCGGCCTCGGCCCGTTCGGCATGGGCCAGCAGGCGCTGGCCCGCATCGGTCATGGCATAGCCCTGCGGGGATTTGGCGAAAAGCGGCGCGCCCAGACCTTCCTCCAGCCGGGCGATGCGGCGGCCCACCGTGGCCGGGTCCACCTTGAGGACACGTCCCGCGCCCGACAGGCTTTCGGTGCGTGCGACAGCCAGGAATATCCGCAAGTCATCCCATTGCATGTCCATGCGCGCCCCCCTTTTGCAGAAATGCAAAACCCTTTTGGAAACTTGCCCCTTTCCGGATCAAATTTGCAAGCCTATCCTGCGCGCAGATTCAGGAGGAGTTTTCCAATGCAGGAACTGACCCATTACATCGGCGGCGCGCATGTCAAAGGCACGTCCGGCCGTTTTGCCGATGTCTTCAACCCCGCCACAGGCGAAGTGCAGGCACGCGTGCCGCTGGCCAATGCGGCCGAGATGGCCCATGCCGTCGAAGTTGCCGCCAAGGCGCAGCCCGCCTGGGCCGCCGTGAACCCGCAGCGCCGCGCACGGGTGATGATGAAATTCGTCGACCTGCTTGAACCGCGACATGGACAAGCTGGCCGAGGCGCTGAGCCGCGAGCATGGCAAGACCCTGCCCGATGCCGCCGGTGACGTGCAGCGCGGTCTGGAAGTGGTGGAATATTGCATCGGCGCGCCGCAGCTGCTGAAGGGTGAGTTCACCGACAGCGCCGGTCCCGGCATCGACATGTATTCCATGCGTCAGGCGCTGGGTGTGACGGCGGGCATCACGCCCTTCAACTTCCCGGCGATGATCCCGATGTGGATGTTCGCCCCTGCGATTGCCTGCGGCAACGCCTTCATCCTGAAGCCGTCCGAGCGTGATCCGTCCGTGCCGCTGATGCTGGCCGAGCTGATGGAAGAAGCCGGTCTGCCCAAGGGCATCCTGCAGGTCGTCAATGGCGACAAGGAAGCGGTGGATGCGATCCTCGATCATCCGGTGATCCAGTCGATCGGTTTCGTCGGTTCGACCCCGATTGCCGAATATATCTATGGCCGCGGCTGTTCCAACGGCAAGCGCGTGCAGTGCTTTGGCGGCGCCAAGAACCACATGATCATCATGCCCGACGCGGACATGGATCAGGCCGCCGACGCGCTGATCGGCGCGGGCTATGGCGCGGCGGGCGAGCGCTGCATGGCGATTTCCGTGGCCGTGCCTGTGGGGGATGAGACCGCCGACCGTCTGGTCGAAAAGCTGGTGCCGCGCATCGAGGCGCTGAAGGTCGGGCCCTATACCGCCGGCAAGGATGTGGATTACGGCCCCGTGGTGACGGCGGCGGCCAAGGCCAATATCCTCAAGCTGGTGGAGTCGGGCGTGGCGCAGGGTGCCGAGCTGGTGGTCGACGGGCGCGACTTCAATCTGCAGGGCTATGAGGACGGGTTCTTTGTCGGGCCGCATCTGTTCGACCGCGTGACGAAGGACATGGACATCTACCGCAAGGAGATCTTCGGGCCGGTCCTGTCGGTGGTGCGCGCGCAGTCCTATGAGGAAGCGCTGGGTCTGGCGATGGATCATGAATATGGCAACGGCACCGCGATCTTCACCCGCGACGGTGACGCGGCGCGCGATTTCGCGAACCGGGTCAATGTGGGCATGATCGGTGTCAACGTGCCGATCCCGGTGCCGCTGGCCTATCACACCTTCGGCGGCTGGAAGAAATCGGCCTTTGGCGATCTGAACCAGCACGGGCCGGATGCGTTCAAGTTCTATACGCGCACCAAGACGATCACCTCGCGCTGGCCGTCGGGCATCAAGGATGGTGCGGCGTTCAACTTCAAGCCGATGGATTGATCGGCCCTGCGGCCCCTGGTGTGACCCACCGGGGGCCGTTTTCCTGTGGCGGCGGTGGATATGAGTATTTGGGGCAAGATGAAGCGGGGCGCGTGGTCCTGCTGGCTGTCGTGTCGCACTTGCAAAACTGCTGCAACAGTTCAGAATTAAACATGCGTTCAATTCGGCCTTCTGAGGAGGAGAGACCATGGATTTCGCACTGAGCGAGGAACAAAGCGCCATCTTCGATATGGCGAAGGCTTTCGGGCAGGAGCATATCGCGCCCCATGCGCGGGCCTGGGAAGCGGCGGGCACGATCCCGAAGGAGCTGTGGCCCGAAGTGGGCGCGCTGGGGTTCGGCGGGCTTTATGTCTCCGAGGAGAGTGGCGGCGCGGGGCTGTCCCGGCTGGATGCGACGCTGGTCTTCGAGGCGCTGAGCATGGCCTGCCCTTCGGTGGCGGCGTTCCTGTCGATCCACAACATGTGCGCGCGGATGCTGGACAGTTTCGGGTCGGACGATCTGAAGGCGCGCTACATGCCGCAGGTCCTGAGCATGGAGACGGTGCTGTCCTATTGCCTGACCGAACCGGGATCGGGATCGGACGCGGCCGCGCTCAAGACGCGGGCGGCGCGGACCAACGAGGGCTATGTGCTGAACGGCACCAAGGCCTTCATCTCGGGTGGCGGCTATTCGGACGCCTATGTGGTGATGGTGCGCACCGGCGAGGACGGGCCCAAGGGTGTGTCCACCGTGATCGTCGAGGATGGCGCCAAGGGCCTGAGCTTTGGCGGCCTTGAGGACAAGATGGGATGGCGCAGCCAGCCCACGCGGCAGGTGCAGTTCGACGATTGCCTTGTGTCCGCCGACAATCTGGTGGGCGAGGAAGGCAAAGGCTTCACCTATGCCATGAAGGGTCTGGACGGCGGGCGGCTGAATATCGCGGCCTGTTCGCTGGGTGCGGCGCAGACCGCGCTTGACATGACGCTGGCCTATATGGGCGAGCGCAAGGCCTTCGGCAAACCGATCGACCAGTTCCAGGCGCTGCAATTCCGGCTGGCCGATATGGAGATCGAGTTGCAGGCCGCGCGCACCTTTCTGCGGCAGGCGGCGTGGAAGCTGGATCAGGGCGCGCCCGATGCGACCAAGTTCTGCGCCATGGCCAAGAAATTCGTGACCGAAGCGGGCAGCCGCATCGTGAACCAATGCCTGCAACTGCATGGCGGCTATGGCTATCTGGCCGATTACGGGATCGAGAAACTGGTGCGCGATCTGCGCGTGCACGAGATCCTCGAAGGCACGAACGAGATCATGCGCGTGATCGTGGCCCGCCAGATGCTGGCCGACCGATGAGCGATATCGCCATCGGGATCGACGGTCGCGCGGGGCGGATCACGCTGACGCGCCCTGCCGCGCTGAACGCGCTGACCTATGACATGGTGCTGGCCATCGAGGCGGCGCTTGATCGCTGGCGCGATGATCCCGCCGTGGCGCTGGTCGTGCTGGATGCGGCAGGCGACAAGGCCTTTTGCGCGGGCGGTGACATTGCCGAGCTTTATGCCAGCGGCAAGGCCGGGGATTTCGCCTATGGCCGGACATTCTGGGCGGATGAATACCGCCTGAACGCCAAGCTGGCCGAATATCCCAAACCCATCGTCAGCCTGATGCAGGGTTTCACCATGGGCGGCGGTGTCGGGCTTGGCTGTCATGCCGGCCACCGTGTCGTGGGCGAGACGAGCCGCATCGCCATGCCCGAATGCGGGATCGGGCTGGTGCCGGATGTGGGCGGATCGCTTTTGCTGGCGCGCGCGCCGGGGCGGCTGGGGGACTATCTGGGCCTGACCGCCGCGCGGATGGAGGCGGGCGACGCGATCCTTGCGGGTTTCGCGGATCACTTCGTGCCGCAGGATCGCTGGGCCGACCTGATCGCCGCACTCTGCAAGACAGGCGACGCGGCCGAGGTGGACCGCGTCAGCGAAACGGCACCGCAGGGGCCGCTGCGCGCGCTGCTGCCGCAGATTGATGCGTTGTTTGCCAGCGATGACCTGCCCGGCATCGCTTGCCGCGCTGCGCGGCGATGACAGCGGCTTTGCCGACAGATGCGCTCAAGGCGGTGACGCGGAACTCTCCGCTGGCGATGGCCTGCACGCTGGAGATCCTGTCGCGCCTGCGCGCGCCCGGCACCACCATTCGCGACGCGCTGGATCTGGAATACCGGTTCACGTGGCGGGCGATGGAACAGGGCGATTTTCTGGAAGGCATCCGGGCGGCCATCATCGACAAGGACCGCAAGCCGGTCTGGAAACACGACATAGATACCTTGCCTGCCACGGCCGTGTCAGAGATGCTGGCACCGCTGGGCAAGGATGCTCTCAGCCTCTGAAAGGACCATGACATGAAGATCGGATTTATCGGGCTTGGCAATATGGGCGCGCCGATGGCGGCCAATCTGGTCAAGGCGGGGCACGCCGTGACGGGGTTCGACACCGCAGGTGTCACGGTCGAGGGGGTCACCCCGGCCGCATCCGCCGCCGAGGCCGCAACGGGGGCCGATGTGGTGATCACGATGCTGCCCAATGGTGCGATCCTGCGCGCTGTCGCGGCCGAGGTGATCCCGGCCATGACCAAGGGGGCCGCGCTGGTCGATTGTTCGACCGTGGATGTGGACAGCGCCCGCGCGGTGGCCGATCAGGCCGAGGCGGCGGGACTTCTGGCCGTGGATGCGCCTGTGTCGGGTGGCACGGGGGGTGCGACGGCTGGCACGCTGACCTTCATGGCGGGCGGGTCGGACGCGGCCTTTGCCAAGGCCAAGCCTTTGTTCGACATCATGGGCCAGAAGGCCGTGCATTGCGGGGGCGCCGGCGCGGGTCAGGCCGCGAAGATCTGCAACAACATGATCCTGGGCGTCACCATGATCGCCACCTGCGAGGCTTTCGCCCTGGCCGACAAGCTGGGGCTGGACCGGCAGAAGATGTTCGATGTCGTCTCCACCTCGTCGGGTTATAGCTGGTCGATGAACGCCTATTGCCCGGCGCCGGGCGTGGGGCCGCAAAGCCCCGCCGACAACGGCTACAAGCCCGGTTTCGCGGCGGAACTGATGCTCAAGGACCTGCGCCTGTCGCAGCAGGCGGCGGAATCCGCCGATGCCGACACGCCGATGGGCAAGGCGGCGGCGGCGCTTTATGCGCAGTTCGTCGAGGCCGAGGGTGGCAAGGGGATGGATTTCAGCGCCATGCTGCCCCGGTTCGAGAAACGCGGGCGCGGGTGAGCTGGCTGGCCGAGGCCCCTGCCCTTGCGGGCCTTGAGGCGCGCGACCTTGCGCGACTGGCCGCGCTGCACCCCATGGACCTGCCGCCGGGCACGGTGATCTTTCGTCCCGGCGATCCGGCGCAGGGCTATGCCGTGGTGCTGTCGGGCCGGGTGGATGTGTCGCTGACCGGGGCGTCGGGGCGTGAAATGCTGCTTTATTCCGTCGAACCGGGGCAAAGCTGCGTCCAGACGACCTTTGGTCTGCTGTCCGACGCCGCCTATTCCGCCGAGGCCGAGACCGCGCGGGCCACGCGGCTGGTGGTCATCCCGCGCGGGCTGTTTCTGGAACTGCTGGACAGGTCCGCCGCTTTCCGGACGCTGGTCTTCGGTGCCTTTGCCGACCGCATGGCCGGGATGCTGAAACTGGTCGAGACCGTTGCCTTCACCCGCGCCGAATGCCGTCTGGCCGCGCGGCTGCTGGCGCTGTCGGAGCGGGGTCCGGTGCAGGCCACCCATCAGGAGCTGGCCGCACAAGCCGGGACCGCGCGCGAGGTGGTCAGCCGCAGGCTTGACGCCTGGGCGCGCAAGGGTTGGGTGCGCACGGCGCGGGGACAGGTCGAGGTCATCGACCGCGCGGCCCTGTCGGATCTGGCGCAGGCCGAGATGTGACAGTGTCACAGACAGGGGCCGCGACTCAGGCTAGGGTCACGTCATGACCAACCATTGGAGGACGTCATGACAAAGAATATCGGCGGCATCGACCGCATCGTCCGCATCGTTGTGGGGCTTGCGCTTCTGATCGGATACGCATTCAACCCTGACGGTGCCTATAGCTGGCTTTACCTGCTGGGGATCATCCCGCTGGCGACAGCCGTGATCGGCTGGTGCCCGCCCTATGCGCTACTCGGGTTCAGCACCTGTTCCACCAAGAAGTAACCGATTGATCGGATATCCCTGCGCGGGCAACCGCGCAGGATCGACCCGGTCGGTGCTGGCCGCTCTGACCGTATTGGACTTGTCAGGCTTGCGGGATCAGACCGTCTTGCATAGCGCGAGAATGGCATCCCGTTGGTCGCTGACCATCCGCCGCCCCTCGTCGATCGCCTCGCCTGCGCGGTGCATTTCGAGCAGGGAGATCTTTCCCAGACAGGCGTCCAGCGTCAGATGGGGCGGATCGGTGGCGGCGCGGGCCTTGCGGACGAATTCGGTCATGATGTCGATGGAGACCGAGACCACCTCGGCATAGTTCGGCGGCACGCGCCGTGCTCCGGGTGGGGTCGGGTTGTCCGGCAGCATGTCCTGCAGCGGCGAGACCATCCGCGCCAGAAGGCTGTTTTTCGACAGTTGTTCCCAGAAACTCTCGCCCACCGGGGGCTGTGTCCAGAGCGCGTTTTCGGGCTTGGCATTGGGATTGACCGCGATGGTCACATCCGCGCCAAGCGCGCGGCAGGCCGATGTGGGCACCGGATTGGTCAGCCCGCCGTCCAGCAGCCATTTGCCGTCATGCCAGAAGGGGCTGAGGACACCGGGGATCGAGACCGAGCCGCGCACCGCATCATGCACCGATCCCTTCTGCAACCAGACCTCGCGACCGGACGCCATGTCGGTCGCCACGGCGATCAGCGGGTATTTCAGCGCCTCGAACGTGTCGGGCACCCCCAGATCTTTCAGAACCCGCATCACGACATTCCCGCTCATCAGGCCGCCACCCGAAAAGCTGAAATCCATGTAGCGCAGGATATCGGAGCGGGTCTGCGCGCGGGCCCAGACCTCCATCTCGTCAAGGCAATCGGCCGCCCAGACAGCCCCGATCAAGGCCCCCATGGAGGTGCCGGCCACCACGTCGGGGCGGATTCCCAGATCGCGCAGGGCCAGCAGCACGCCCAGATGCGCCCAGCCGCGGGCGCCACCGGACCCGAGTGCGAGGCCCAGCCGCATCCGCCCTACTCGGCTGCGACGCGGGCGGCGGCCAGCATCGGCTTGAGGTAGCGCCCGGTATGGCTGCGCGGTTCCTCGGCCACATCCTCGGGGGTGCCGATGGCCACCAGTTCGCCGCCGCCATCGCCGCCTTCGGGGCCGATGTCGATGATCCAGTCGGCGGTTTTCACCACGTCGAGGTTGTGTTCGATCACGATCACCGTGTTGCCCTGATCCACCAGTTCGTGCAGCACTTCCAAGAGCTTGCGCACGTCTTCGAAATGCAGACCCGTGGTCGGCTCGTCCAGGATATAGAGCGTGCGGCCCGTCGAGCGTTTCGCCAGTTCCTTGGACAGCTTGACCCGCTGCGCCTCGCCGCCCGACAGGGTCGTGGCCTGCTGGCCGACCTTGATATAGCCAAGGCCCACGCGCATCAGCGCATCCATCTTTTCGCGGATGCTGGGCACGGCCTGAAAGAAGGTTTGCGCATCTTCCACAGTCATATCAAGCACATCGGCGATGCTCTTGCCCTTGAACTTCACCTCGAGCGTTTCGCGGTTGTAGCGCGCGCCCTTGCAGGTTTCGCAGGTGACATAGACATCGGGCAGGAAGTGCATCTCGATCTTGATGACACCGTCGCCCTGACAGGCCTCGCAGCGCCCGCCCTTGACGTTGAAGCTGAAGCGGCCCGGCTTGTAGCCGCGCGCCTTGGCCTCGGGCAGGCCCGCGAACCAGTCGCGGATCGGGGTGAAGGCGCCCGTATAGGTGGCCGGGTTCGAGCGCGGTGTGCGACCGATGGGGCGCTGGTCGATGTCGATGACCTTGTCGAGATGCTCCAGCCCCTTGATCGTCTCGCAGGGCGCGGGTGTCTGGCGCGCGCCGTTCAGCTTCATCGAGGCGGTCTTGAACAGTGTCTCGATGGTCAGGGTGGATTTGCCGCCGCCCGACACGCCCGTGACGCAGACGAATTTCGCCAGCGGGAAATCCACGGTCACATCGTGCAGGTTGTTGCCGCTGGCCTTGACCACGGTGATCTTCTTCTTGTTGCCCTTGCGGCGCGTCGCGGGCACCTCGATCCGGCGCACACCGGACAGGTATTGCCCGGTCAGGCTGGCGGGATCGGCGATGATCTCTGCCGGTGTGCCGTGGCTGACCACGCGCCCGCCATGCACCCCGGCCCCCGGTCCGATGTCGAAGACGTAATCGGCAAGGCGGATCGCTTCTTCGTCATGTTCCACCACGATCACGGTATTGCCCTGATCGCGCAGGTTCTTGAGCGTGCCGAGCAGGCGGTCGTTGTCGCGCTGGTGCAGGCCGATGGAGGGTTCGTCCAGCACATAGAGCACGCCGGTCAGGCCGCTGCCGATCTGGCTGGCAAGCCTGATCCGCTGGCTTTCGCCCCCGGACAGCGTGCCCGCGTTGCGGCTGAGCGTCAGGTATTCGAGGCCCACGTTGTTCAGGAAGCCCAGACGTTCGCGGATTTCCTTGAGGATGGCGCGGGCGATCTCGTTCTTCTGGGCGGTCAGATGCTCGGGCACGGTCTGGCACCAGTCGAAAGCCTCGCGGATCGACATCTGCACCACCTGGCCCACATGCAGACCCGCGATACGCACGGCCAGCGCCTCGGGCCGCAGGCGGAAGCCGTTGCAGACGCCGCAGGCGCGGTTGTTCTGATAGCGTTCGAATTCTTCGCGAATCCAGGCGCTGTCGGTTTCGCGGTAGCGGCGTTCCATGTTGGGGATCACGCCCTCGAACACGCGGCTGACCTGATAGACGCGGCCCCCCTCGTCATAGCGGAAGGCGATCTCCTCGCCCGCCGAGCCGTGGAGGAAGACTTGCTGCACATGTTCGGGCAGGTCTTTCCACTTGGCGTTGCGGTCGAATTCATAGTGCTTGGCGATGGCGTCGATGGTCTGGGTGAAATAGGGGCTTTTGCCCTTGCGCCACGGCGCCAGCGCGCCGTCGCTGATCTTGAGGTTCTGATCGGGCACGACAAGGCGTTCGTCGAAGAAGAGTTCCACCCCCAGACCGTCGCAGGCCGGGCACGCGCCGAAGGGCGCGTTGAAGGAGAAGAGGCGCGGTTCGATCTCGGGGATGGTGAAGCCGCTGACGGGGCAGGCGAATTTCTCGGAAAAGGTCATGCGTTCCGGCTCGCCCTCGGAGGGCGCGGTTTCCAGAACGGCGATCCCGTCGGCCAGATCCAGTGCGGTGCGGAAGCTGTCGGCCAGACGGGTTTCCAGACCGGGGCGGACCACCAGACGATCCACCACCACGTCGATGTCATGGCGGAATTTCTTGTCCAGCGTGGGCGGCTCGTCCAGTTCGTAGAACTGCCCGTCGACCTTGACGCGCTGGAAGCCCTGCTTGCGCAGTTCGAGGAATTCCTTGCGGTATTCGCCCTTGCGGTCGCGGATGATCGGGGCCAGCAGATAGGCGCGGGTGTCTTCCGGCATGGCCATGACGCGGTCGACCATGTCCTGCACCTGCTGCGCCTCGATCGGCAGGCCCGTGGCGGGGCTGTAGGGGGTGCCGACGCGCGCGAAGAGAAGACGCATGTAGTCGTAGATCTCGGTCACCGTGCCGACGGTGGAACGCGGGTTCTTGGACGTGGTCTTCTGTTCGATGGAGATGGCCGGGCTGAGGCCGCTGATGTGATCCACATCGGGCTTCTGCATCATGTCGAGGAACTGGCGCGCATAGGCGCTGAGGCTTTCGACATAGCGGCGCTGCCCTTCGGCGTAGATCGTGTCGAAGGCCAGGCTGGATTTGCCCGACCCGGACAGGCCCGTGATCACCACCAGCTGATCGCGCGGAATGTCCACGTCGATGTTCTTGAGGTTGTGTTCCCGTGCGCCGCGCACTTCGATTTTCTTGAGATCAGCCATATGTGCCCCCGTTCAGCCCTGCATAGATAGAGGACGCGAACTGAGTCTCCAATCATAAGTTAAGAACAAGTCAAGAACATCGCATTTTCCTGCCGGGGTCAACCTGCCTTTGCACGGGCAGGCCTGCCCTTTATCTGTGCAGTGGCCCGAAATGCGGGCGAGTTGCGACTTTCTATATTCCATTTTTGGAATTTATTGACTATCATGACTTGACCGGGGTGAAACGCTACCCACATACGGCGCGACACCCGCTTTCAAAGGAAATGCTCCATGTTCGGTTTCAAACGTCAGACCGCCCCTGCCCTGCCCGTATCGGATGCGGTCGCCCGTGTCGCGGAAGGTGAGATCCTGCTGATCGACGTGCGCGATCATTCCGAGGTTGCGCAGACCGGCAAGGCTCAGGGGGCGTTGCACATTCCGCTGATGCGCCTGCCGACGATGGCCGATCCGCGTCATCCCGATTTCGACAAGCGCCTTGCCGGGGACAAGCCGATCGCGCTTTATTGCGCATCGGGTGCGCGCTCGGGGATGGCTGCGAACATCCTGAGCAAGCTGGGCTATAGCCAGACCTACAATCTCGGCGGCCTGCACAACTGGGCTGCAGCAGGCGGGCAGATCACTTATAGCTCATGACGATCACCGCGCTGATGGCAAGTGACAGTCCGGCCACCTCGCGCAGGCCAAGGTTTTCCTTGAAGACGAAATAGCCCAGCATCGTCAGCAGGATGAGGGTCGAGGCGCTGTACATCACGCCGACCATCGCCAGGGAGTGGCTTTTCATCAGGAAAAACCACCCGACCGCCGGAATGCCGTAAAGCAGGGCCCCGACAGCGAATATGGGCGAATACATGCCCGTGTCCCTGTTCGTGGCCAGCTTGATGCAATAGTCCCCCAAAATCGTCATGATCGTGATCGTCGCCAAAAGCGAAACCGAAGCCAACATCGCAATCTCCTGATGTCACAATTTCTGTCGTTATTCATATGGCCGTCCAGATGCAGGTAATTCTGCATCCGTCTGGAGCGTGGCGACCATCCGAACCATCTAAACCCGGTCGCGTTTGCCCCCGCGGAGCCCGGAAATACGGGTCCAGGGAGCGGTGTTCACCTGAACGTTCTTCGACGTCACCACGGCGTCAGATTAGTCCGTCGACGTCCGGCTGTCGTCACAAAAGTCCAAAAACGGACCTAAAAAGATATTAAAATGTCGCGCTGGCGGGTGTCTTGCGGGCTGTCGACGGGCTGAAAGCTGCGACCCGCGCATGAAAAAGGCCGCTGACGGGCAGCGGCCTTTCAGGCATTCGGACTGTCGCGGGGGCCTCAGTAATGCAGCGCGCGACCGTAGGCGTCGAGCACGGATTCGTGCATCATCTCGGACAGGGTCGGGTGCGGGAAGACGGTGTTCATCAGGTCTTCCTCGGTGGTTTCCAGCGTGCGGCCGATCACATAGCCCTGGATCAGCTCGGTCACTTCGGCACCCACCATATGCGCGCCCAGAAGCTCGCCGGTCTTGGCGTCGAAAATGGTCTTGATCATGCCCTCGGCCTCGCCCAGGGCGATGGCCTTGCCGTTGCCGATGAAGGGGAAACGGCCGACCTTGATGTCATGGCCTGCGTCCTTCGCCTTGGCTTCGGTCAGGCCGACGCTGGCGATCTGCGGATGGCAATAGGTGCAGCCCGCGATGCTTTCGGGCTTGACCGGATGCGGATGCCCGCCCGCGATCAGTTCGGCCACCATGACGCCTTCATGGCTGGCCTTGTGCGCCAGCCAGGGCGCGCCCGCGATGTCGCCGATGGCGTAGAGCCCTTCGACCCCGGTGCGGCAATAGGCATCGGTCACCACATGGGTGCGGTCGATTTTCACGCCGAGGGCTTCAAGGCCCAGACCTTCGGTATTGCCGACGATGCCCACGGCGGAAATCACGGTGTCGAAGGTCATGCTTCTCGACCTTGCCGTCTTTCTCGATATGCGCGGTCACGCTGCCCTTGGCGCGGTCCAGCTGCTTGACGGTGGCTTTCTCGATGATCTTCATGCCCTGCTTCTGGAAGGACTTTGCGCGCGAAGGTGGCGATCTCCTCGTCCTCGACCGGCAGGATGCGGTCCATCACCTCGACCACGGTCGTGTCGGCGCCCAGCGTGTTGTAGAAGCTGGCGAATTCGATGCCGATGGCACCCGATCCGATGACCAGCAGCTTTTTCGGCATATGCGGCGGCACCAGCGCGTGACGATAGGTCCAGACCAGATCGCCGTCCGCCTCGAGCCCCGGCAGTTCGCGCGCCCGCGCGCCGGTGGCCAGCACGATATTGCTTGGCGGTCAGTTCCTCGGTGCCCTTGTCGGTCTTGACCGTCACGCGTGCCCTTGGCGGGGATCGTCGCCTCGCCCATCACCACGGTGATCTTGTTCTTCTTCATCAGATGGCCGATGCCGGAGGACAGCTGCTTGGCCACCCCGCGCGAGCGTTTGACGACCGCATCCAGATCATAGCTGATCTTCTCGGCGCCTCAGCCCGAATTCCTTGGCGCGGTGCATCAGGTGGAACACTTCGGACGACCGCAGCATCGCCTTGGTCGGGATGCAGCCCCAGTTCAGGCAGATGCCGCCCAGGTTCTCGCGTTCGACGATCACGGCCTTGAGGCCCAGCTGCGCCGCGCGGATCGCCGCCACATAGCCGCCGGGTCCGGCCCCGATCACGATCAGGTCAAATGCTTTGGCTGACATGCGCCCCTCCGAATCCAAAAATTAGTTTAACGTTAAACTAATTTCGGCACGCATCAACGCGACATATCCGCGACAGGTGCATCCCTGTCACGGTTACCATTCCAGTCGCGGCGCGTCGTTTCAGGTCAGCCGGCCTGCAATTGCCGGACGGTCTCGCCATAGCCGCCCTGATCGACATAGTCGCGCTTCGGGCGCGGTCGAGGGACGCTCCAGCGCGTCATTGCGATAGGGGAAGCGGCCGAAGAGGCGGATCACCTCGCGGTGGGCCTTGGCGTGCAGCAGGTTCGAGGCTCCGGCCTCGGGCATCCGCTCGTGCATCAGGCGCACGCAGCGTTCCTGATCGCAGAGGTTCTCGGAATGCATCAGCGGCAGGTAGAAGAACTGCCGCGCGGGTTCGTCGATCTTGAGGTCCCATTTCCGGTCGATGGCGGACTTGGCGGCCGCCAGTGCGCTGCGGTCCGTCGCGAAGGCGCGGGCCGAGCCACGGAACATGTTGCGCGGGAACTGGTCGGTGCAGGATGATATAGGCCAGCGCCCCGCTGGGATAGGTCAGCCAGAGGCCAAGCGCGCCTTCGGTCGCCTCGTCCCAGGTGGTCAGGAACCGGTCCCGGATGCGCTGATCCAGCGCATCGTCGGTCGCGTACCAGTCTTGCGGGCCTACTTCGTCAAGCCAGAACGACAATACTTCGTCGGCATTTTCCATGGACACACTCCTCGCCTCTGGTCGCCAGATGGGAAAAGGTTACAAAACCTTCAACCATCCTGCCCAGTAAATATTTGCGACAGTGCCGACATACAATCCAATGGTTGCGGTATCAGTGCAATTGTTGCGCAATCAGGCGGTTTTCGCGCGCTCATGTTCGGCATCGGCCGTGCTGATCGCATGCTCGCGCGCCACATCCAGCGCCACGGATGTGGCGGTGGGCGAGATCGGCGCATAGGTCGCGGTTTCCGATACCGGCGGTGCGCGGCGCTGGGTCATGCGGTAGGCGGCATAGACCGAAAGCGCGATCATCAGGACGGCGATGATGAGGAAATATCCGGGAGAGCCGAACACGCCCATCGTCCAACCGGTGATCAGCGGGCCCGCAATCGCGCCCAGACCGTTGATGAACAGCATCCCGCCCGAGGCCGCGGCCATGTCGTCGCGGTCCAGAAAGTCGTTGGTATAGGCGATGAGCAGCGAATAGAGCGGGTTCGAGTGCCGCCCACAAGGAAGGCCGCGACCAGCAGCACGGGGAAGGACGTGCCCGCGACCATGCCCAGCAGCGCCCCTGCCCCGCCCACGGCCGCAGACAGCAGGATCAGCATCCGCCGGTCCATCCGGTCCGACAGCCAGCCGAGCGGGATATTGCAGCACCGTGCGCCCCGAGGTAGAAGGCGGTCACGAAGAGCGAAATCTCGGGGATGCTGAGGCCGGCTGCGTGCGCCGTAGACCGCCGCCATGCCGAATTGCGCGGCAAAGACGCCGCCCAGCAGGAACATGCCCACGCAGCCCAGCGGCGAGACCTTGAAGAGCTGCGCGCAGGGTCATGGGCTTGGTCGTCTCGAAAGCGGGCGTCGGCGTCACCGACAGCAGGATCGGCGCGAAGGCGATCGACACCAGCACCGAGGGGATCACGAAGAGGATGAACCCGCCGGGATCGGCCACCAGCAGCAGGCCCTGCGCGATCATGATGCCGCCCATCTGCACCATCATGTACATGCGACAGCGCCTGTCCGCGTGTCTCGTTGGTGGCGGCGTTGTTCAGCCAGCTTTCGGCGGTCACATAGACGCCGCAGAAGCAAAAGCCGATGACCACGCGGCAGGCCATCCAGACCCAGGGGTTGGGCAGGCTGGGATAGAGGATCAGCACGGCGGAGATCAGCGATCCCAGCGCCGCGAAGACCCGCACATGGCCGACGCGGCGGATCATCTCGGGCGCGAGTTTGGACCCGCCCAGAAAGCCCACGAAATAGGCCGACATGATCAAGGACATCTCGAAGGTGGAAAAGCCCTCGATCTCGCCGCGCACACCCAGAAGCGTGCCCTGCAAGCCGTTACCGATCATCAGCAGCAGAAGCCCCAGCAGAAGAGCCCATGCGTTGGACAGGAATTTCAGCATTGGGTCCTCCTTGGCAGCGCCGCACCTCGTGCCACGGGATTGTAACATCAGGCTAACGGGGGGCTGCCCCGCCTGTCATGGAGAAAAACAACTCATGGATGTCGCGGTCCTCGTGTTCGGTCCCTCCCTCACATCTCAGCGCGGCGGTATCAACAGCGAGGCGTCCCCGTAGGAGAAAAATCGGTAACCCTCGGCGATGGCATGGGCGTAGATCCGCCGGACCCGGTCCTGCCCCATCAGGGCCGAGACCAGCATCATCAGCGTCGATTTGGGCAGGTGGAAGTTGGTCATCAGCGCGTCGGTCACGCGGAAGGTGAACCCGGGATAGATGAAGATGTCGGTATCGCCCGACCATGGCGTGATCCGGCCCGTGGCGCGCGCCGCCGTTTCGATCAGCCGCAGGGCCGTGGTGCCCACGGGGATGATCCGCCCGCCTTCGGCCTGCGTGGCCGCGATCTCGGCGGCGGCGGTGGCGCTGACCTCGCCCCATTCGGCATGCATCCGGTGGGTGGTCACGTCATCGACCTTGACCGGCAGGAAGGTGCCCGCCCCCACATGCAGCGTGACATGGGTGAATTGCACGCCCCTGTCCGCCAGCGCCTCGAGCAGGCGGTTCGTCGAAATGCAGCGAGGCCGTGGGCGCGGCCACGGCCCCGGCCCGGCGGGCCCAGACGGTCTGGTAGTCTTCCTTGTCCTGCGCATCCGCCGCGCGGCGGGCCGCGATATAGGGCGGCAGCGGCATGGCCCCTGCCTCGGCCAGTGCCGCGTCGAAATCCGTGCCGGTCAGGTTGAAGGACAAAAGGCCCTGCCCTTCCTCGCGCCCTTCCAGCTTGGCCGACAGCGCGTCCGAGAAGCGGATCGTCTCGCCGTCGCGCAGCTTTTTCAGCGGCTTGATCAGCGCCGTCCAGAGGCCCCCGGCGCGGGGTTCCAGCAGCGTGACCTCGATCTTCGCGACGGTCTCGCCCGCCGCGCCGCTGCGGTGGCGCAGGCCCGCCAGACGCGCGGGGATCACGCGGGTGTCGTTCAGGATCAGGCGGTCGCCGGGGCGCAGCCAGGTCGACCAGATCGCGCACATGGGCGTCATGGATCGCATCGCCATCGGCCACCAGCAGGCGCGCGGCGCTGCGCGGCTTGACGGGACGCGTCGCGATCAGCGCCTCGGGCAGGTCGAAATCGAAATCGGACAGATGCATGGGAAACCCCGGCTGAACGGCTGAACTTGCGCCCAGATAGAGATGCCGCAGCGATGCTGCAACCACCCGCGGCCTCAGCCGTCGCCGGCGGTGCCTGTCTCGGGCGGCGGGCGGCGGAAAATCTCGCGCAGCATGCCGGGGGCCAGCGCCGAGAGCGGATTGAGTTGCACCCGTGGCGCATCGGGCGTGCCGCCCAGACGATAGGTGAAGCCGATCAGCCCCTCGCCCTTGCGGGTCAGGAGGGACCCGATGCCGTTCAGCATATAGACCGGAGAGAAGACGCCCTGAAAATCCATCTCCTTGCGCGCCAGATTGTAATAGCCGTCCATGGAGACCCCCAGCGAGGCCCCGGTGGCCGAGCTGCTGCGCAGGACGACCTGTTCCGGCGTCAGCAGGAAATCGGCCTCGACCTCGGAGAAATGCAGGCCGGAGCCGTTCATCTGCTCCAGCAGGCCCACCACACTGACCGCATTGATGAGCGCGGCCAGCGCCGGGGCGTCGCGCAGGCGCACGTTGCGCACGGTCAGCGACCCGTCATAGCTGCCCGGCCCGCCGGTGGGGCGCAGCGTCAGGTCCATCGCCCCCTCGCGCGCCTGTCTGAGCAGGCCTGCGGCGGCAAAGACCTGCCCGGCGTTGTCCGACTGGATGCGCACGGCACTGCGCCCGTTCATCGGCACGACGCGGCCCACGATCGGTGCCTGCCCGTTCACCTGCGCCCTGAAGTTTCCGTCCAGCCCGCCGGTGGTGGCGAATTCGCCGCGAAACCCGGTCAGGGCGATCCCTTCCGAGATTACCAGCCGGTCCAGCGCAAGGCTGAGCGGGCCGCCGGCCTGACCGCTGTCCGAGGCGGTGGACAGGGTGCTGCGCCGCAGATCGACCTGCCCGCCGGTGATCGCAACCGCAGGCGCGCGCCCT
This sequence comes from uncultured Alphaproteobacteria bacterium, assembly GCA_963715835.1. Lineage (GTDB taxonomy): Bacteria > Pseudomonadota > Alphaproteobacteria > Rhodobacterales > Rhodobacteraceae > Seohaeicola. The sequence continues at coordinate 841,392 of CAVQSH010000002.1, forward strand.
GCCCCGCGCCCGGTCAGGGTGACAGGGCCGTCCAGCCAGCCCGCCGCCTGCACCCGGTCGAAGCGCGCGGTGGCCAGCTGGCCGTTGGCGGTCAGATCGAGCGCCCCTGTCAGGGTCAGGCCGGGGGCGTCGATGGCGATGCGGCTGACCGCGACCGGGCTGCCCAAGGTGCCTGCCACTTCGAGCGCGCCGCGCGTCCCGCGCGGCAGGGACCATCCGAGGGCGGGCACGGACAGGCCAAGCCCGTTCATGTCCGAGGTCAGCCGGAAGGACGCGGGTCGGTCACGTTCCAGATCCAGCCGGATCTGGCCCGGCGCCGCGCCGCTGAAGGTGCCGGGGGGCAGGCTGAGGCTGAATTCATCGGCAAAGACCTGCGAGAGGGTGACGGTGCCGTCGACCCGGCTTTGCCCGCGCGTGTTGTCGCGCAGCGCCGTGCTCCAGACGGCATCGAAGGGCACCTCGCCCAACCGTCCCGCGCCGCCGATGCTGAGGCTGTTGGTATCGGCCTTCACCTCCATCGCCGCGGCGCGCAGGACGCGACCGGGCACGATCTCGCGGCTTTCCACATCACGCAACCGGGCGCTTGCGGCAAAGCGCAGCGCCTCGAGCGGCATCGGGCGTTGCAGCGGCATGTCGATCAGCGCCGTCACCTCGGCCGTGCCCTGCGCCAGATCGATGGGGCGGCCCGCCTTTTCCAGAAAGCGCAGGTTGGGGCTGTCGAGCATGGAGAGCACGCCGGTGATGCTGCCGGTCGCGGCCAGCCGGACCTGTGCCGGTGCGGGGCGCTGGCTGACATCGGGGATGATGAAGCTGGTGCCCGTCACATCCAGCGACCCACCCTGGGGCGGCGTCACCGTGCCCTCGGTCGCGCTGACCACGAAACGGCGTCCGTTCAGCGTGGCCTGTCCGGCGGCGCGGGTCAGCAGCGGCATGTCGCGCACATAGGTCACGTTGGCCGCATCGAAGCCGAAGCCCAGATAGACCCTGTCCTGTGTGCCGGGCGTGCGGCGATAGCCAAGCTGGACGTCATGCAGGCGGGCGCTGTGCACATTGTCGGCCACCCAGTTGCGGGTGTTCGGCACCAGACGTTCGGGCCAGAGTTGCAGGATGCGTTCGGGCAGAACGGCGTCCATGCTGCCGTTCACGGCCACTTCCCAGCCTTCGCTGCTGACGCCGACACGCCCGTCCAGCAGCAGGCGCTGGCCACGGTCGAACAGGGTCATCTGGCCAAGGCTCAGCTCGAACGGGTCCAGTTTCAGCCGCAGATCGACCAGCGCCTCTTCCAGCTGGACCGGGGTTTCATAGAGGTCGGCGGGATTGGCGACGATATCGAGGATGCGGAACTGTCCCAGCAGCGCCGAGGGCCAGCCATCGACCAGCTCCGCGATGGTGGCGCGGCCTTCGGCGCGCGCGGTGATCCATTTGCTGCTGACGGAGAGATCGTCGAACTGAAGCTGGCCGGTCTGCGGCGTGTAGGTCAGGTAGGTGCGCGCGGATTCAAAGGGGATCGGCTCTGCCTGATCGTCGGGCTGGACCACGCCCGCGCCGATCTGCAACGCCACGCTGAGCGGTCCCAGCCGGCCATCGGCGGCCACCGACACGCGCATCGCCCCTGAAATCGGGGCGCGCAACACGCCGAGCCAGGCCAGCGCGCTGGACTGGCTGGCCAGATCGGCGGCGGTCATGTCCTCGAAGTTCAGGCCGATCTGGGCTTCGGGCGTGCCGATATGGCCGGCGTAGGTCAGGCTGAGCGTGGTCGCGTAGTCATAGCCCGACAGCAGCGACACATCCCCCCGGAGCGTCAGGTTGTCGCCATCGCGGCGCAGTTCGACCCGGCCACCATCGACCTGCCAGGCGCGTCCGGTGCGCGCATCCTCGTAGCGCAGGCCAAGGTTGTCGGCGTCGATCACCGTCAACTCGGCAAAGCGCGGCTGGTTCAGAAGCCTGTCCAGCCCTTCCAGCAGGGCGGCCGGGTTGGGTGCCTGTTCGACCGGCGGAAGGGCGTCGCCGAAGGCCAGATCGAAGGTGCCGTCCGCCATCCGGCGCAGGGTCAGCCTTGCGCCCGACAGGATCACGCGCCCCGGCTGCAACTGTCCGCGCAACAGCGCCTCGCCCGAGACCCCGGCCTCAAGATCGCCCAGGGTCACCATCGGCGGGCCGCCCACCTCGCGCAGTGCCACGTCGCGCAGACGGATGCGCGGCGTCCAGCTCTCGTCGACGGTCAGCACCAGATCGCTGAACGCGATCTCCATGCCGGGCAGCGCCTCGGCGACGCGGGCCTCGATCCGGTCGCGCATCCAGTCAGGGGCCGCGATGGGGCGTCCGACGGACCACAGCAGCAGCCCGGCGACCAGCCCCACGACGAGGGCCAGCACCGTCAGCGTGCCCAGCACGGAGCGCAGGACCGCGCCGCGCAGACCGCGCCGGGCCCGGGCCTTGCGCCTGTCGCGCCGGGTCACGGCTGCCGCAGCCTCCGGCACCGCCGCGTCGGGGCGCGCCGTGGTTTCGGCCAGCTTGTCTGGTTCCCCTGATGTCATCCCGCTATGGTCTGCCTGTCTGTCCTGCACGGCGGCTCTCAAGACCCGAGGGACTTGATCCACGCACCCGGTTTCAACCTTCAACGCCCCACCGACCCGCCTCCGTCGCACGGGCCTGCTGTTTTTTGCGGTGAAACTTCTGCTCACCTGTCTTTATTGTCGCCTGTCACGGTCTAATATGAAACTCACTTTTTCACCAACCCGAGGATACATGATGCCTGACGTTTCCGAACACGCCCCGGACTTCACCCTGCCCCGCGATGGCGGCGGCACCGTCACCCTGTCGGCCCTGCGCCCCGCGCCGGTGGTCCTGTTCTTCTATCCGCGCGACGACACGCCGGGCTGCACCACGGAAAACAAGGACTTTTCCGGGCTTCTGGAGCAGTTCACCGCCGCTGGCGTGCAGGTCTTCGGCATCTCGAAGGACAGATATCGCCAGCCATGACAAGTTCCGCGACAAGCACGGGCTGCGCGCGCCCCTGCTGTCGGATGCCGACAGCACGGTCTGCGAGGACTATGGCGTCTGGAAGGAAAAATGCATGTATGGCAAGAAGTTCTTCGGGATCGAGCGCAGCACTTTCCTGATCGACGGCGACCGGGCGGATCGCCAAGGTCTGGTCCAAGGTCAAGGTGCCGGGCCATGCCGAGGAGGTTCTGGCGGCGGCAAAGGCCCTCTGACGAGGCACACCGGAAGGGACAGGCGCGGATGAGCGGGATGACACTGACACAGATGGCGGTCGAGGTTCTGACGACCGCCGACGGGCGCGCCAAGACCGCCCTGTCCCACGCCCATGCGGCCACATGGCGCGCCGCGCGTGCCGGCGGGCACGCCGCTGCCGGTCGGCACGGCGCACGCCGCCGGATCACCCTGCCCGACCCGAGCAGCCCGCAGTTGCTGGACCCGCGCGACGTGCCCCGCCGCCGCCCCGGCAGCCCGCAGGGCCGTATCGCGATGCTGCATGCCGTGGCGCATATCGAACTGAATGCCGTGGACCTGCACTGGGACATCATCGCGCGCTTTGCGGATGTGCCGATGCCGCTGGGGTTCTATGACGACTGGGTCAAGGCGGCGGATGAGGAATCAAAGCATTTCAACCTGATGTGCGACTGCCTTGAAGCGCAGGGCAGCCATTATGGCGCCCTGCCTGCCCATGCCGGGCATGTGGCGGGCGGCCTCGGACACCGCGCGATGACCTCATGGGTCGGCTGGCCGTGGTGCCCATGGTGCTTGAGGCGCGCGGGCTGGATGTGACCCCCGGCATGATCGCGCATTTCGAAAAGGCGGGGGACAGCGCAGACGGTTGCCGCCCTGAACGTGATCTATGCCGAGGAAGTGAGCCATGTGGCCTATGGGTCCAAATGGTTCCATTTCCTGTGCGGGCGGCACGATCTTGACCCAAAGGACGTGTTCCACGGCCTGGTCCGGCGCTATTTCCACGGCGCGTTGAAGCCCCCTTTCAACGAGGAAAAGCGCGCCGAAGCGGGGCTTCCGCCGGATTTCTACTGGCCGCTGACCGAAGAACACCCTGCAATTTGAAGGAAATTCATGGTCTTGTCGGCGGGTTTTTGCCCATTTGGGGGCATCTGCCCGGTCTGTCCGCATTCCTGCCGCAAACGTCTTGCCCCGAAGGCCCGTGCTGGTTACCACCTTTGCAGGGTTGGCTCAGGGGACACGGAGCCTGCCTGGTGGGGATGGAACAAGGGACAGATTGGTGAGAACAAGACTGGCAATCCGGATCGATGCTACACTCGAGCGTTGGTTTCCGGAACGACGGCTGTTTCTGCGATCAGACACAGACACACGCTTCATCCGGCTGAAGCCGGGCACGCAGATGATCGCCTTTTCGGGCGCAGCCCTTGTCGTGGCCTGGGCCATCATCGCCACGGCGATCCTGCTGATGGACAGCATCGGATCGGGCAATTTCCGCGAACAGGCCAAGCGCGACCAGCGCACCTATGAGACGCGGCTGAACGTCCTGTCGTCCGAGCGCGACGCGCGCGCCGACGAGGCGCTGGCCGCCCAGGAGCGGTTCAACTCGGCGCTGGAACAGATTTCGGTCATGCAATCCGAGCTGCTGCAATCCGAAACCCGCCGCCGCGAGATGGAGACCGGGATCGAAGTGATCCAGACCACCCTGCGCGCACCATGCGCGAGCGCGAGGCCGCGCGGCTCGAACTGGCCGCTCTCAAGGAGCAGGTGACAGAGCGGTGGCGGCGGCAATGGCGAGGTGATGACCTCGGGCAAGGCCGCAGGCGAGGCGATCGACTTTCTGTCGCATGGCGCTGGCCGAACACGGCGGCCGAGCGTGACCTGGTGCGCGCCGATGCCAATGACGCGCTGGCGCGCGGCCGATGACATGGCCTTCGAGATCCGCCTGATGCAGGATCAGAACGACCAGATCTTCCGCCAGCTGGAAGAGGCGATGACGGTCTCGGTCGAGCCGCTGGACAAGATGTTCCGCTCTGCCGGGCTGCAACACCGACACCGATCATCAACCAGGTGCGCCGCGGCTATTCCGGCCAGGGAGGTCCGTTGACCCCGCTGAGCTTTTCCACGCAGCGGCGACACGGGAACCGCCCGCTGACGCCGAACGCGCCAACCGCATCCTGAACCAGATGGACCAGCTGAACCTCTATCGTATCGCCGCCCAGAAGGCGCCCTTCGCGATCCCGGTGAAATCGGGCTTCCGCTTCACCAGCGGCTTCGGTGTGCGGCGCGATCCCAAGACCGGCGGCGGCGGATGCATGAGGGCGTGGATTTCGCCGGCCCGCGTGGGCACGCCGCTCTATGCCACCGCCGATGGCGTGGTGATCCATGCCGGCTGGCAGTCGGGTTACGGCCGCCTGGTCAAGATCCAGCACGAGTTCGGGATCGAGACCCGCTATGCCCATCTGTCCAAAATTAACGTGAACGTCGGACAAAGGGTCTCGCGCGGGGACCGTATCGGTGATATGGGAGCCTCTGGACGTGTCGACCGGCACCCATCTGCACTATGAAGTCCGCGTCGGCGGACAGGCCGTCAATCCCATGATCTATATCAAGGCTGCAAACGATGTTTTCTAAGAGCAAAATCAACGATCCGGGCCCCAAGGCGCCCGAAGCACCGCAAACCGACGATGCCGGAAACCTGCGGCCGCCATGCCGAACCGAATTCAAGGCCAGCGCGCCCAAGCCGAAGCCGCCCGCATCGGTGCTGTCCTCGGATCTGCACATCACCGGCAACCTCAAGACCACGGGCGACATCCAGGTCGAAGGCACGGTCGATGGCGACATCCGCGCGCATCTGCTGACCATCGGCGAAAGCGCCACCATCAAGGGCGAAGTCGTCGCCGATGACGTGGTCATCAATGGCCGCATCGTGGGCCGCGTCCGTGGCCTGAAAGTGCGCCTGACATCGACCGCACGGGTCGAGGGCGACATCATCCACAAGACCATCGCGATCGAATCCGGCGCGCATTTCGAAGGCTCGGTGCAGCGTCAGGACGACCCGCTGACGCCCAAGGGCAGCGCCCCTGCCCCCAAGGCCGCCGCGACCGACAGCGCAAGCTGATCGCAGGCAAAGACATCAAAAAGGCGCCGCTGTATCGCAGTCGGCGCCTTTTTCATTTGTGCGCGCGACTGGGGTGTCTGCGGGGTCTGATGCCCTCGGTGACGCCCTGCGTCAGGCCGCCTGTTTCCATATCAGCGGGCTGAGGTTGACGATGCTGTCCCCGACGCCGATCATGATATCGCCGTCCTGAATATTGATCTGGAGTTTCATCGCGCGGCTGGCCAGTTTTGCCAGTGCGAGCGTGTCATCCTCGGGGAAGCTGACGACCTGAAGATTTGCAAACCGGGTGGTGCTGGTCTTGATCTTGTCCCACCACATGTCGGCGGTTCTGCCGCCATAGGGATAGACGATCACCTTGCCGGCCTTGCCACAGGATTGGCGGATCACCTTTTCGCTTGGAAGCCCGAGAGCCACCCAGACATCCAGCTCGCCGCTCAGGCTTTTTTGCCAGATGTCCGGCTCGTCATCGGTGGACAGGCCCTTGGTCATTTCCAGATGCTCATGCGCATTGAGGGCAAAGGCCACGATCCGGATCATCAGCCTTTCATCTGTTTCGGAGGGATGTTTCGCGATTGTCAGCTTATGCGTCTCGTAATAGTGCCGATCCATGTCGGAGACTGACAGTTCAACCTTATAGATAGTGGCATTCTGCGCCATGTCATGTCCCAAACCTGCGAGGAAGGCCATGCCTACTGCGTTTGGTGGCCCTGTGAAAGCGGATAAGACCTGAACGCGGATAAGCCAGGGTGATACGATGGGAGCCGTCGATCACGCCTCCAGTTCGGCATCCCAATAGAGGTAGTCCATCCAGCTTTCGTGCAGGTGGTTCGGCGGGAACTTGCGGCCCATGTTGCGCAATTCCTCGGCGGCGGGGGCGCGGGGCGGCTTGCGCAGGTGCATCCCGGCGTGGCGCAGCGACTTGGCGCCCTTGCGCAGGTTGCAGGGCGCACAGGCGGCGACCACGTTCTGCCAGCTTGTGACCCCGCCCGCCGCGCGCGGCACCACGTGATCGAAGGTCAGATCGCCCTTGGCCCCGCAATACTGGCAGCTGAATTCGTCGCGCAGAAAAAGATTGAAGCGCGTGAAGGCCACGCGCTTCTGGGGTTTGACGTAATCCTTGAGCACGACAACCGAGGGCAGCCGGAACACGGTGCTGGGGCTTCGGACGACATGGTCGTATTCGGCCACGATATCGACCCGGTCCAGCCAGGCGGCCTTGACCGCTTCCTGCCATGGCCACAGCGACAAAGGGTAATAGGACAGGGGCCGATAATCCGCGTTCAGCACAAGCGCGGGATGGTGCTTGAGCACCGCCGGTTCCCTGACAAAATCCGTTCTGAAATCTACACTCATCTGGCGCAAAGCTCCCCTGCCCTGTCTGCCGGTTCATGGCTACAGAGCGGGTGCACCCGCCCCGTCATGATCCGACTATATATCGTGGCACGCATCCGGCAAGCCCCATTACCTGCCCCCGCCCTGCGACAGGTAGCCCGATGATGCGACAGACGGATGACAGATGAAAGATAAGGCAGCCGGGCGGCAGGATCAGAGCGACAGCTTGTCCCGCATGAAGGCCAGGGCCACGGACAGCCCGTCCGGGGCGATACCGTGGGCGGTGCCCTTCATGATATGGGCGAAGACCTCGGTGAAGCCCGCATCCTGCAGCGCCTGCGCGGCCTGTGGCAGCGATTGCACCGGCACGACATCATCGGCATCGCCATGCACCAGCAGGATCGGCATGCGGCTGACCACCTCGTCGGGCAGGACCTCGGGTTGCAGCAGGCGGCCCGAGAAGGCGATGACACCGGCGACCGGGTCCTCGCGGCGCGGGGCGACATGCAGCGACATCATCGAGCCTTGGGAAAAGCCCAGCAGCACCATCTGTTCGGGCAGCAGATCCTCGTCCACAAGGATGCCGTCCAGAAAGGCGTTCAGATCCTCGACCGCCGCCTGCATGCCGCGCGCGGCCTCTTCCTCGGACGATCCGTCGATCCAGGGGATCGGGAACCACTGGAAGCCGAAGGGCGCACCGGCGCAGGATTCGGGCGCATCGGGGGCCACGAAGAGCGTATCGGGCAGATGTTCCCCCAAGGGATCGGCCAGCCCCAGAAGGTCCGCCCCGTTGGCGCCGTAGCCATGCAGGAACACCACGACCGAGCGCGTCTCGCCCGACAATGGCGCGCGGCGCTGTGCATTCAATCCCCGTGTCATGCGATACCTTCCTTCTGCTTTTGCACATGGTAGTAGGCCCAAAGCATCCGCGCTGCAACCGAGCGCCACGGGCTCCACGCCTCGGCCATGCGGCGCAGCGCGGCCTCGCGCGGGCGGTCGGGCAGATCGTAGAGCATCCGCGCCCCTTCCTGCAGGGCCAGATCGCCCGGCGCGAAGACATCCGCATGGCCCAGGCTGAACATGGCATAGATCTCGGCGGTCCAGATGCCGATGCCCTTGACCGCGACGAGTGTGGTCACGACCTCATCTGTCGGCGCGTCGCGCAGGGCGGCGAAGTCGATCCCCGCCGCCGCCAGCGCATGGGCATAGCTGGCCTTCTGGCGGCTGAGGCCAAGGGCGCGCAGATCTTCTTCCGACATGGCGGCCACGGCCTCGGGCGTGGTCAGGCCCGCCCCCTCCAGCCTGCCCCAGATCGCGCGGGCCGAGGCGACGCTGACCTGCTGGCTGACGATCGCGCTGAGAAGCTGGGCGAACCCGTCCGGGCGGCGGCGCAGCGGCAGCGGTCCGGTCGCGTCATAGGCCCGCGCCATGGCGGGATCAGTGGCGCAGAGCCAGTCCACGCCTTCGGCGACACAGGCATCGGTCAGGATGATCCGCCCTGTCATCGGCGGCATCCGGGGGGCGAATCAAGGCGGGGGCATTGGTCTGTCATGGGGGAAAGCCTATCCCAGCGGCCCCGAAAGGCCAGCCTGCCCGGAAAGCCGTCTGCCTGTTGGCCTATGTTTGCGAAAAGACCGGCCATCCTGCGCGACTGCGCCATCCCGGCCAATCGTCCACCGGGCCGGGGCTGCGCGGGAACCGGGAATATTCCCCTTGACGAAACTGGAACGATGTTCTGCGGCATCGCTCCTTTGCAGCGATCCTACCGCCTAATTTCACTTTCATTCGCCGCAATCCGGAACAATATTCCGGACCATGAGCAACATGTTCCCCCTTCCCAATGCCCAATGGCCGGTGATGAGCCCCGGCGCGGTCTGGCTGTGCGGTGCCGGTCCCGGCGATCCGGGCCTGCTGACGCTGCATGCGCTGAACGCGCTCAGGCAGGCGGATGTGGTGGTCTATGACGCGCTGGTCAGCCAGCAGATCCTCGACTGGGCGCCGCAGGCGGAACTGGAATACGCCGGCAAGCGCGGCGGCAAGCCCTCGGCGCAGCAGGATGACATCACGGACCGGCTGGTCGTGCTGGCGCGGCAGGGCAAGCGGGTGCTGCGGCTGAAAGGCGGCGATCCTTTCGTCTTCGGGCGCGGCGGCGAGGAAGCCCGCGTGCTGATCGCGGCGGGGATCGCGACACGCATCATTCCGGGCATCACGGCAGGGATCGGCGGGCTGGCCTATGCGGGCATCCCCGTCACTCACCGCGAGGTCAATCAGGCGGTGACCTTCGTCACCGGCCATGACGCCAGCGGCGAGACACCGATCAGCGTCGACTGGACGGCCATCGCGCAGGGCAGCCAGATGATCGTGGTCTATATGGGCATGAAACATGTGGGCCAGATCGCCGCGAAACTGATCGCCGCCGGACGCAGCCCGGATGAACCGGCCGCCGTTGTCGTATCCGCCACGACGCCACAACAGCGCGTGCTGGACACGACGCTTGGCACGATGGAGGCGGATATCGCCGCCTCGGGGCTGGAGCCGCCCGCGATCCTGTGCATCGGCGAAGGCGTGCGCCTCAGGCATGGTCTGGACTGGCAGGCGCTGGCCGTGGGGCTTTCCCCGGCCCTGCGCCCCGCGATGGCGGCAAGCTGATCCTGCCATTCCGCCCACTGCGTCATGGCGACATTATCGCCCTTGCGGCTTGCTGGCGCGCGGTCTAGCACTTTCGCATGAGCGAAGCTGCATATATCCCCGACGACGCCCGCGCGAAGCGCAACGTGACGATCCTTGTGATGGCGCAGGCCATTCTGGGATCGCAGATGCCGATGATCTTCACCATCGGCGGTTTGGCGGGGCAGTCGCTGGCGACGAACCTGTGCTGGGCGACGCTGCCCATCTCTCTGATCGTGCTGGGGTCGATGCTGGCCGCAACCCCGGTCTCGGCGATCATGCAGAAATATGGCCGCCGCACCGGGTTTCTGATCGGCACCACGGCGGGCGCCATCGGCGGGGCGGTCGGGGCCTACGGGCTTTATGTCGCGTCCTTCCCGATCTTCCTGCTGGGCAGTTTCATCACCGGCATCTACATGTCCGGACAGGGGTTCTACCGCTTTGCCGCCGCCGATACGGCCTCGGACGCCTACCGGCCCAAGGCGATTTCCTATGTCATGGCAGGCGGGCTGCTGAGCGCGGTGATCGGCCCGCAACTGGTCAAGGTCACGGCCGAGTCGATGGTCATCCCCTTCCTTGGCACCTATCTGGCCGTGATCGCGGTCAATGTGATCGGGTCGGGGCTGTTCTTTTTCCTCGATATTCCGACGCCCAAGCCACCGGCCATCGACGCGCCCAGAGGGCGCAGCCGGATGGAACTGCTCAAGACACCAGCCGTGGCCGTGGCCGTGATCTGCGCCACCGTGTCCTATGCGCTGATGAACCTTGTCATGACCTCTTCGCCGCTGGCGGTTGTGGGCTGCGGCTTCGCCACGAATGACGCGGCCAATGTGGTCACGGCGCATGTTCTGGCGATGTATGCGCCCTCGTTCTTCACCGGCCATCTGATCGCGCGTTTCGGGGTCGAGCGGATCGTGGGGCTGGGCCTTCTGATCCTTGCGGGGGCTGGTGGCGTGGCCCTGATGGGGGTCGAGCTGGAGCATTTCTTCGTGGCGCTGATCCTGCTGGGGATCGGCTGGAACTTCGGCTTCATCGGCGCGACCACGATGCTGTCGGCCAGCCATGCGCCGCATGAGCGGGGCCGGGTGCAGGGGATGAACGACCTGATCGTGTTCGGCGGGGTCACCATGGCCTCGCTGTCGTCGGGCAGCCTGATGAACTGTTCGGGCGGGACCGCGCAGGAGGGCTGGATGGCCGTGAACATGGCGATGCTGCCGTTTCTGGTGCTGGCCACAGGCGCGCTGATCTGGCTGGCGATGCAGCCGAAAGAGGCGTGATCGTTCAGAGGTAGCGCGCGCGCAAGAGGCCCAGACGGCGCAGGGCTTCGGGTTCCGCAAGGCGGCCTTCGGGGATCGCCGCCGGATCGCGACCCGCGCGTTTCAGGATACCCGCCGCGCGCCAGCCCGCCAATTCGGCGAAACGCTGCGGTGCTGCGGGTCGCCCGCCCCCGCCCGGACGGCGCGCCATGGCAAGATGCGCCCGGACCAGATCGTCGAACTGCGCCGTGGTCATCTCGGGCAAGGGATTGATCCCGCGCGTCAGGAACAGCGGCACACCGAGGAAGTAATTGGCCAGACCCGCAGCGGAGCCCAGATCACGGGCGCGCGCCTCATCGGTGCCGCCAAGCGCGCGGGCGGCGACCCACATCAGCGTGCCGCCGGTTTCGGCCACGTAGTCGCGCAGGTCATCGGTCCCGGCCATCGGCAGCCGCTGCGCCTCGCGCCGCCGGGCCGCGACACAGCCCATCAGCAGCCGGGCCCCCGCGACATCCACGACCTGCGACAGCGGCGTCGCCACCTCGTGCCGGCGCACCGCGCCGCCGGTGGCGATTTCCTCCAGCGCGTCATGCCACCATTGCAGGCGCATTTCGGCGATCAAGGGCTCGGCGCTCATCCACGGGGCGCGGGCGATTTCGAGGTTGAAGGCATAGAGGGGGAAGAGGACCCGCCGCGCCGCAACCGGGGCGGCCATGGTCGCGGCAAAGCGGTCGGGGTCGCCCTTTTCGACCAAGGCGGCGCAGGCGGCGATCTCCTCGGTGATCACGCGGGCACCCCTGCGGGGTCAGCGGCTTCGCGCAGCAGCTTCCAGTTGATCGCATCCAGCAGCGCCTCGAAACTGGCATCCACGATGTTCGGGCTGACGCCCACGGTGGACCAGCGGCGGCCCTGCCCGTCCTCGCTGTCGATGATGACGCGGGTCACGGCCTCGGTGCCGCCCTGGGTGATGCGGACCTTGAAATCCACCAGCCGCATGTCGGCGATGGCCTCGCTGTATTGCCCCAGGTCCTTGCCGAGCGCCTTGGCCAGCGCGTTGACCGGGCCGCGGTCCGATCCGTCCTCATCCATCAACTCGCTGACCGAGAGCTTCTTCTGCCCGTCCACCTTCACCACGACAACCGCCTCGGACAGGCTGACCATGCGGTCATACTTGTTCTTGCGCCGCTCGACCGTGACGCGGTAGCGCTTGACCTCGAAGAAAGCGGGGGGCTGGCCCATCTCGGCGCGGGCGAGCAGTTCGAAACTGGCCTGCGCGGTGTCATAGGCATAGCCCTGCTCCTCGCGCGCTTTCACGACATCAAGGATGCGGCCCAGAACGGGGCTGTCGGGTGCGACCTCAAGTCCCGCCTCGGCCAGACGGCGGCGCAGGTTGGACTGGCCCGCCTGATTGGACATCGGGATGATGCGGGCATTGCCCACGGTGGCCGGGTCGATGTGTTCGTAGGTCGAGGGATCCTTGAGGATCGCGCTGGCATGCAGCCCCGCCTTGTGCGCGAAGGCCGAGGCGCCCACGTAGGGCGCCTGCCGCATCGGCACGCGGTTCAGGATATCGTCCAGACGGCGGCTGGCGCGGGTCAGGCCCGCCAGCGCCTCCGGCGTCACGCCTGTCTCATAGCGGCTGGCATAGGGTTCCTTGAGCAGCAGCGTCGGGATCAGGGTGGTCAGGTTGGCATTGCCGCAGCGCTCGCCCAGACCGTTGAGCGTGCCCTGCACCTGCCGCGCGCCGGCGTCGATGGCGGCAAGGGTGCCGGCCACGGCGGTTTCGGTGTCGTTATGGGTATGGATGCCCAGACGGTCGCCAGGGATGCCCGCCGCGATCACCGCTGCCGTGATCTGCCCGATCTCATGCGGCAGGCAGCCGCCGTTGGTGTCGCAGAGCACGACCCAGCGGGCGCCCGCATCCAGAGCGGCGCGCAGGACGGTCAGGGCATAGTCCGGGTTGGCGCGGTAGCCGTCGAAGAAATGTTCCGCATCGAAGAGGGCCTCGCGGCCCTGCGCCACGAGATGCGCGATGGAGGCGGCGATGTTCTCGACATTCTCGTCCAGCGTCACGCCGAGGGCGGTGGTCACGTGGAAATCATGCGCCTTGCCGACAAGGCAGACAGCACCGGTGCCTGCGTTCATCACGGCGGCCAGCACGTCGTCATTGGCGGCTGACCGCCCTGCCCGCTTGGTCATGCCGAAGGCGGTCAGGCGGGCGCGGGTGCGGGGGGCGGCATCGAAGAAGGCGCTGTCGGTGGGGTTGGCCCCCGGCCAGCCGCCCTCGATATAGTCCACGCCGAGGGCGTCCAGCATCCCGGCGATGGTCAGCTTTTCAGCGGTCGAGAATTGCACGCCCTGCGTCTGCTGCCCGTCGCGCAGCGTGGTGTCATAGAGATAGAGGCGTTCGCGGGTCATGGCTGGGCCTTGGGGCTGCGTCCCATGATGGGACATTTTTCGGAGTGTTTGATTACAACAGGGTTACGGGTTCGCGTTCACCAAATCTTAGGGATTGGCGCTGTGTCGCATGGCATCACAACCCCTCCAGCCCGGCGGGATCGAAGTCGGGACCGGGCACGAGTTCGACGCCATCCTTGGACATGCGGACCTCGACCCCGGCGGCGATCAGCGCGGATTTGAGGCGGTCCACCTGCGCGAAATCCTTGGTTTGCATCGCGGCATTCCGCAGATCACGCAGCCTGTCCGACAACAAGGTCAGTGCATTGCCATCATGGCCGCCGACACCATCGGACGCGCCGTCCGCTGTCGCCATTTCCCGAAATTCATCCGACAGAAAACCGAGAAAGCGCGCGTTATCCAGAAGTTTCTGCGGTTCTGTTCTCATTTTGTTCAGAATTGTCAGTGCAGAGTGGGTGTTCAGATCCTGTGCAAGCGCCGCGACCAGTTCAGGGTCAGCTGCGAAGTTGGAAAGAGGTGTTGGATGCAGATTGCTTGTAAGGGATCGCCAATTCTCGAGGGTTTTCTCGGCCTGTGCCGCCTTTTCCGCCGTCCAGTCCATCGGCTTGCGGTAATGCGTCATCAGGAAGACGTAGCGGATCACCTCGCCGGGGATGCCCTGGTCCAGCAGGTCGCGGACAGTGAAGAAATTGCCCAGCGACTTGGACATCTTCTTGCCCTCGACCAGCAGCATCTCGTTATGCATCCAGACACTGGCCATCTGATCCGTGCCATTCGCGCAGCAGCTTTGGGCGATCTCGTTCTCGTGGTGCGGGAACGCGAGGTCGATGCCGCCGCCGTGGATGTCGAAACTGGCCCCCAGCAGTTCATGGGCCATGGCCGAGCATTCGATATGCCAGCCGGGGCGGCCCCTGCCCCATGGGCTGTCCCATCCGGGCAGATCGTCGCTGGAGGGTTTCCACAGGACGAAATCCATCGGGTTGCGCTTGTAGGGCGCGACCTCGACACGGGCCCCGGCGATCATGTCCTCGACCGTGCGACCGGACAGGGCGCCGTAGTTTGTGTAGCTGTCCACGGCGAAGAGCACGTGGCCCTCGGCGGCATAGGCATGGCCCGATGCGATCAGCTCCGCGATCATCGCGACCATCTGCGGGATATAGGCGGTGGCGCGGGGCATGTGGTCAGGCTCCAGCGCGCCAAGCGCGCCCATGTCGTCGAGATACCAGCGGATGGTTTCCTCGGACCGCTCGCGGATGAGCGCCTCGAGCGATGCCGTGGCGCCCGCCTCTTTCCGGCGCAGCGCCTCTGCGTTGATCTTGTCATCAACGTCGGTGAAATTGCGCACGTAAGTGACGTGATCGGCCCCGTAGACATGGCGCAGCAGGCGGTAGAGCACGTCGAAGACCACCACGGGACGCGCATTGCCCAGATGGGCGCGGTCATAGACGGTGGGGCCGCAGACATACATCCGCACATTGCTGTCATCGAGGGGGGTGAACACCTCTTTGCGGCGGGTCTTGGTGTTGTGCAGCTTGATCGTCGTCATCGGGTCCTCACGCGCGGGTCCGCGGCGGGCTTAGCAACTTCAACTCGGGTTTGGAATAGAAGAACGCGCCGCCGGAAGGGTTCAGGCGGTAATGCAGCAAATCAGGGTGATGGCATAAGCGTTCATCCGACCATCATATCCCTTGATCCGCCGCGCCACAATCGCTGAATTGACAGGGCGTCGCCTTCTGTGGCCTCTGACGCTGAACCACGCAGATGAGGCCCGCCATGCAGTTGTCACACCGGATCACCACGCTTCTGGGGGATGGCGATGACGGATGGGGCGTCTTCTACCGCGCCCGCGCCATGAAGGCGGCAGGTCAGGCAGTGGTGGAACTGACGATCGGCGAGCATGATATCCGCACCGACCGCAGCATTCTGGAGGCGATGCACGGGGCGGCGCTGGCAGGGCATACGGGGTATGCGGGGATACCGGGCATTCCGGCGTTGCGCGATGCGGTGGCCGCAAGGGTTCAGGCGCGCACGGGCGTGCCGACGGCGCGCGGCAATGTCCTGATCACGCCGGGCGGTCAGGCGGGGCTGTTTGCCACGCATCACGCCTGCGCCGATCCCGGTGATACGGCGCTCTATGTCGATCCGGCCTATGTCACCTATCCCGGCGTGTTCCGTGCGCTGGGGCTGGTGCCGCAGGCGGTGATCGCGCGCCCCGAGGACGGGTTTCAGCCGCGCAAGGCCGATCTGGATGCGGCCGCGCGGGCGGCGGATCGGCCGCGCAGCCTGCTGATCAACAGTCCGAACAATCCCACGGGCGGGGTATACGGTCGCGCCACGCTGGAGGGGATCGCGCGGGTGGTGATGGATCACGACCTGTGGCTGATCTCGGACGAGGTCTATGACACGCAGGTGTGGCAGGGCGCGCATCTGAGCCCGCGCGCCCTGCCCGGCATGGCCGAGCGGACGCTGGTGATCGGGTCGATGTCGAAATCCCATGCCATGACGGGCAGCCGGATCGGCTGGGTCGTGGGGCCGGAGGCCGCGATTGCGCGGCTGGCGGATCTGGCGACGCATACCACCTATGGCGTGGCCGGGTTCGTGCAGGAGGCGGCGCTGTTCGCGCTGGCGCAGGGCGACGGGCTGGAGGCGCAGGTGGCCGCGCCCTTTGCGCGCCGCCGTGTGCTGGCTCTGGATCTGCTGGCGCGGCAGAACATCGTGCGGATGCAGCCGCCGCAGGGGGCGATGTATCTGATGCTGGATATCCGCGCGACGGGGATGACGGGCGAGGCTTTCGCGATGGCCCTGCTGGAGAGGCATGGGATCGCCGTGATGCCGGGCGAGAGTTTCGGCAAGGCGGCGGCGGGCCATGTGCGCGTGGCGATGACGGTGGCGGATGAGGTCTTTGTCAGCGCGCTGACGCAGTTGATTTCGTTTGCGGCTGAACGGGCGGCGCAGGCGGCGTGAGCCGGACATGAAAACGGGGCCATGCGGCCCCGTTTCCGTTTTCGCTATGGCAGGATGATCACTCGATCACGGTCACCGTCTTCATGATGTCGGGCTGGCCCGTGACCATGCCGTTCTGGCCGGTGCCGCGCTTGATCGCGTCGACCACGTCCATGCCTTCGGTGACGCGGCCGACGACCGTGTATTGCTCGTTCAGGAAATAGCCCTCATCGAACATGATGAAGAACTGGCTGTTGGCCGAGTTGGGGTTCTGGCTGCGCGCCATGCCCACGACGCCGCGGTCGAAGGGGATGTCCGAGAATTCGGCCTTGAGGTCGGGGCGGGTCGAGCCGCCCATGCCCGCGCGGGACATGTTGCCGCCGAGCTTGCCGAATTCCACGTCGCCGGTCTGGGCCATGAAGCCTTCGATCACGCGGTGGAAGACCACGTTGTCATAGCCACCCTCGGCGGCGATGGCGGCGATCTGGGCGGCGTGTTCGGGGGCCACGTCTTCCAGCAGGTCGATGGTGATGATGCCGTTGGCCTCGCCCTCGACCTGGATCTGGATGCCGGTGGCGAGCGCGGGGCCTGCCAGCAGCATCAGGGCGGCTGCAATCGCGTTACGCATCGGCGGCCACCTTGACGCTGATCATGCGGTCGGGGTTCGCGGGCGGCTCGCCCCGGGTGATGGCGTCCACATGTTCCATGCCCGAGATCACGCGGCCATAGACCGTGTACTGACCGTTCAGGAAATGGTTGTCCTTGAAGTTGATGAAGAACTGGCTGTTGGCCGAGTTCGGGTTCTGGCTGCGCGCCGCCCCGATGGTGCCGCGGTCATGCGGCAGGCGCGAGAATTCGGCCGGGACGTCCGGCAGGTCGGAGCCGCCGGTGCCCGCGCGGCGGATGTTGAAGCCGTCTTCCATGTCGCCATGTTCCACGTCGCCGGTCTGGGCCATGAAGCCTTCGATCACGCGGTGGAAGCAGACGTTGTCATACTGGCCGGAGCGGGCGAGTTCCTTCATCCGCGCGCAGTGCTGAGGTGCCACGTCGGGCATCAGCTCGATGGTGACGGTGCCGCCCTTCAACTCGATGAGGATGGTGTTCTCGGGGTCTTTGATCTCGGGCATCTGGGCCTCCTCTGTGTGGTTCTGGGCAGATACCTAAGGCCCTTGGGCCGGATTGCCAAGCGGGGTGTTGACGCAAGCGCGTGTTCGCGCCAAGAGGTGCGCGGGCTGATCCCGAGGAGCGATGGAATGACCTGGAAGACCCTTGATGACATGGACCTTGACGGAAAGCGGGTTCTGGTGCGCGTGGATATCAACGTGCCGGTCGAAAAGGGCAAGGTGACGGACGCCACCCGGATCGAGAAGATCGCCCCCACCGTGCGCGACATCCTGAACCGTGGCGGACGGGTTCTGCTGGTGGCGCATTTCGGGCGGCCCAAGGGCAAGGTGGTGCTGGACATGTCGCTGCGCGTGACGATCCCGGCGCTGGAGAACGTGCTGGCGCGCCATGTGACCTTTGTCGAGACCTTCGACGGGGCGGAGGCTGCCACCAATGATGTGGTGCTGCTGGAGAACATCCGTTTCCATCCCGGCGAGGAGGCCAATGACCCCGCTTTCGCGGCGGAACTGGCGGAACTGGCGCAGATCTATTGCAATGACGCGTTTTCGGCGGCGCATCGCGCCCATGCCTCGACCGAAGGTCTGGCGCATCTGATGCCCGCCTGCGCGGGACGGCAGATGGAGGCGGAGCTGCGCGCGCTGGAGGCGGCGCTGAGCAAGCCCAAGCGCCCGGTCGGTGCGGTCGTGGGCGGGGCGAAAGTGTCCACCAAGATCGAACTGCTGGAGAATCTGGTCGAAAAGCTGGATGTGCTGATCATCGGCGGCGGCATGGCCAATACCTTTCTGGCCGCGCAAGGCGCGCAACTGGGCGCGTCGCTGCGCGAGGCCGATTTCGAGGAGACCGCGCGCGATATTCTGGCCAAGGCCGCGCGCACCGGATGCCGCGTGATCCTGCCGGTGGATGGCAAGGTGGCGCGCAAGTTCGGCGCGGGCGAGCCTTTCGAGGTGATGCCGCTGAGCGCGGATACGGTGCTGGACGAGGACCAGATGGTTCTGGATGCGGGGCCGCAATCCATCGCGGCCATCACCGCGGCCTTCGACGGGCTGGAGACGCTGATCTGGAACGGCCCCCTGGGTGCCTTCGAGATCGAACCCTTCGACGAGGCGACCATGGTGACGGCGCGCCATGCGGCCGCGCTGACCAAGGCAGGCAAGCTGATCACCGTGGCCGGGGGTGGCGATACGGTGGCCGCACTTCATGCGGCGGATGCGGCGGATGACTTCACCTATATCAGCACGGCGGGCGGCGCGTTCCTGGAATGGATGGAAGGCAAGACCCTGCCCGGTGTCGCGGCACTTGAGGTCAGCGCCTGAGGCCGGGCGCCGCTTTGTGAGTATTTGCAGCAAGATGAAGATGCAGAGGCGCGCGGCCCGCGGATTTAGCGCAATTTTATGCAGTTTTTCGGTGTTTTTTGCGTGAATTCAACCGAAAGGGGATTCACAATCCGAATCACCTGTGGCATGGTCTGTGAAAGCGCCGGAGACAGGCGCGAAGATAGGCAGAGCAATGACATCCCGCACCCGTCCGGCCTTTGGCGTCATGATCTTTTTCGCGGTGGCTTTCAGCCTTGGCGCCTATTTCACCTTTGCCGCCGTGCAGGGCAGCTATGGCCTGTTCCGCCGCGCCGAGGTGAGCGCCGATGCCGAGAAGCTGCGCCAGGAACTGGCCGTGTTGCAGGAGCGTGTGGCGCGGATGGAAAACCTGACGCGGCGGTTGTCGGACGACTATCTGGATCTTGACCTGCTGGACCAGCAGGCGCGCGATGTTCTGGGCCTGATGCGCGCAGACGAGATCGTGGTGCGCTGAGGCAGGCGCATCGGCCTGCAACGCCTGTCCTGACCGCCCTTTCCCCCCTCTTCCCTCATGGCTGTGCCTGCGGTGCTGCTGCCTGCGTGAACTTTGCACTCGCATCAGCGGGTTGAATCCTGTATTAAATAGTTTAACGCTAAACTATCTTGATGTGCAGGAGGGGGATGCCGCATGGCTACCAGAAAAAGCCCAAAGGCTTCAAATGTTTCCGCCGAAGAGCTGAAAGGCTTCTACCGCGACATGCTGCTGATCCGGCGATTCGAGGAGAAGGCGGGCCAGCTTTACGGCATGGGTCTGATCGGCGGTTTCTGCCATCTCTACATCGGACAGGAAGCGGTTGTCGTGGGTCTGGAGGCGGCGGCCGAAGAGGGCGACAAGCGCATCACCTCCTATCGCGATCACGGGCATATGCTGGCCTGCGGGATGGACCCGAACGGGGTGATGGCCGAGCTGACCGGGCGCGAGGGGGGATACTCCAAGGGCAAGGGCGGCTCGATGCACATGTTCTCGAAGGAGAAGCATTTCTACGGCGGCCACGGCATCGTGGGCGCGCAGGTGCCGCTGGGTGCGGGGCTGGCCTTTGCGGACAAGTACCTGGACAACAAGCGCGTGACCTTCACCTATTTCGGGGATGGCGCGGCGAACCAGGGCCAGGTCTATGAGACCTTCAACATGGCCGCACTCTGGAAGCTGCCGGTGATCTTCGTGATCGAGAACAACCAGTATGCGATGGGCACGTCGCAGCAGCGGTCGACCTCCTCCGCCGAGATCTATGAGCGCGGGCACGCCTTCGGCATTCCCGGCGAGGCGGTGGACGGCATGGATGTGCTGGCGGTGAAGGCGGCGGGCGAAAAGGCCGTGGCGCACTGCCGGGCGGGCGACGGGCCCTATATCCTCGAGATCAAGACCTATCGCTATCGCGGGCATTCGATGTCGGACCCGGCGAAGTACCGGACCCGCGAGGAAGTGCAGAAGATGCGCGACGAGAAGGACGCCATCGAACATGTGCGCGACCTGCTGCTGTCGGGCAAGCACGCGACCGAGGATGACCTGAAGGCCATCGACAAGGAAATCAAGGATATCGTGAACGCGAGCGCCGAGTTCGCCAAGGAAAGCCCCGAGCCCGCGCTGAGCGAGCTTTGGACCGATATCTATGCAGATGAAGTGCCGCAGAGCGCGTAAGGGAGAAAAGACCAATGGCAACTGAAATCCTGATGCCCGCCCTGTCGCCCACGATGGAAGAGGGCACGCTGGCCAAATGGCTGGTCAAGGAAGGCGATACGGTCAAGGCCGGCGATATCCTGGCCGAGATCGAGACCGACAAGGCCACGATGGAATTCGAGGCGGTGGATGAGGGCGTGATCGGCAAGCTGCTGGTGGCCGAGGGCACCGAGGGCGTGAAGGTCAACACGGCCATCGCGCTGCTGCTGGAGGATGGCGAGAGCGCGTCTGACGCCGCGGCGGCCCCGGCGAAGGCCGAGGCCCCCAAGGCGGAAGCGGCGCCGGCGCAAGGCGGCAGCGGCCCCTGCCCCGGCGCCCGCCGCACCGAAGGCCGCGAAGATGCAGCCCGACTGGCCCGAGGGCACGGAAACCCGCAAGCAGACCGTGCGCGAGGCGCTGCGCGATGCCATGGCCGAGGAAATGCGGCGCGATCCCAATGTCTTCCTGATGGGCGAGGAAGTGGCCGAGTATCAGGGCGCCTACAAGATCTCGCAGGGGATGCTGGACGAGTTCGGCCCCAAGCGGGTGATCGACACGCCGATCACCGAGCATGGCTTTACCGGCATCGCCGTGGGTGCGGCCTTTGGCGGGTTGCGGCCGATTGTGGAGTTCATGACCTTCAACTTCGCCATGCAGGCGATCGACCAGATCATCAACTCGGCTGCCAAGACGCTCTATATGTCGGGTGGTCAGATGGGTGCGCCGATGGTGTTCCGTGGTCCCAACGGGGCGGCGGCGCGCGTGGGCGCGCAGCACAGCCAGGATTATGCGGCATGGTATGCGCAGATCCCCGGTCTGAAGGTGGTGATGCCCTATTCGGCGGCTGACTATAAGGGGCTGATGAAGACCGCGATCCGCGATCCGAACCCGGTGATCTTCCTTGAAAACGAGATCCTTTACGGCCGCAGCTTCGATGTGCCGATCCTCGAGGATTACACCGTGCCCTTCGGCAAGGCCAAGATCTGGCGCGAGGGGACGGATGTGACGATCGTCAGCTTCGGCATCGGGATGACCTATGCGCTGGAAGCGGCGGAGCGTCTGGAAAAGGACGGGATCAGCGCCGAGGTGATCGACCTGCGGACCCTGCGCCCGCTGGATTACGACACGCTGATCGCGTCGGTGATGAAGACCAACCGTTGCGTGACCGTCGAGGAAGGCTTCCCCGTGGCCTCGATCGGGAACCATCTGTCGGCCTATATCATGGAGAACGCCTTCGATTATCTGGATGCGCCGGTGATCAACTGCACCGGCAAGGATGTGCCCATGCCCTATGCGGCCAATCTGGAAAAGCTGGCGCTGGTGACCACCGACGAGGTTGTCGCGGCTGTGAAAAAAGTGACCTACCGCTAAGGAGACACGCGATGCCTATTGAAATTCTGATGCCCGCGCTGTCGCCCACGATGGAAGAGGGCACGCTGGCGAAATGGCTGGTCAAGGAAGGGGATACCGTGTCTGCGGGCGACCTTCTGGCCGAGATCGAGACGGACAAGGCCACGATGGAGTTCGAGGCCGTGGACGAGGGCGTGATCGGCAAGCTGCTGGTGGCCGAGGGCACCGAGGGGGTGAAGGTCAATTCGCCCATCGCGCTGCTGCTGGAGGATGGCGAGAGCGCATCCGACGCCAAGGCGGCGGCCCCCAAGGCGGAACCGGCCAAGGCCGAGGCCCCGAAAGCCGAGGCGGCGCCTGCTGCTGCGGCGGCAGCCCCTGCGCGCCCGCCGCGCCCGAAGGCGGCGGATGGCGGGCGGGTCTTCGCCTCGCCCCTGGCGCGGCGGATCGCGGCGGACAAGGGGATTGATCTGGCGGGCGTGACCGGGTCCGGCCCGCATGGGCGGATCGTCAAGGCCGATGTGGAAGGGGCGAGCCCGCAGGCGAAACCGGCGGCGGCGTCCGCAGCCCCTGCCCCGGCAGCGGCGGCCAAGGCGGCAGCACCTGCCGCGATGCCGACTGGCCCCGCGACCGAGACGGTTCTGAAGATGTACGAGGGTCGCGCCTATACCGAGATCAAGCTGGACGGGATGCGCAAGACCATCGCCGCCCGCCTGACCGAGGCCAAGCAGACCATCCCGCATTTCTACCTGCGCCGGGATATCGAGCTGGATGCGCTGATGGCCTTCCGGGGCAAGCTGAACGCGCAGCTGGAAGGGCGCGGCGTCAAGCTGAGCGTCAATGACTTCATCATCAAGGCCTGCGCGCTGGCGCTGCAACAGGTGCCTGCGGCCAATGCGGTCTGGGCGGGCGACCGGGTGTTGCAGCTGAAGCCGTCCGATGTGGCGGTGGCCGTGGCGATCGAGGGCGGGCTGTTCACGCCCGTGCTGAAGGATGCCGAGATGAAATCGCTGTCGGCGCTGAGTGCCGAGATGAAGGATCTGGCCGCGCGCGCCAAGTCCAAGAAGCTGGCACCCGCATGAATACCAGGGCGGCAGCTTCGCCATTTCCAACCTGGGCATGTTCGGGATCGACAATTTCGATGCGGTGATCAACCCGCCGCATGGGGCGATCCTGGCCGTGGGCGCGGGCGTCAAGAAACCCGTCGTGGGCAAGGATGGCGCGCTGGCCGTGGCGACCGTGATGTCGGTGACGCTGTCGGTGGATCACCGGGTGATCGACGGGGCGCTGGGGGCTGAATTGCTGCAGGCGATCAAGGACAATCTGGAAAACCCGATGGCCATGCTGGCCTGAGCCCTGCCCCCCTGACGGGGGTCCCAAAAACAACATGACAGGCCGGACCTTGCCGGGGTCCGGTCTTTTCATTGCTTTTCAAGCCCTTGTTTACTATGTTCTACGCTGAGCAGAGTGACGAGGCAGGCGCGCCGCCGACAAGACGGGTTGACCCCGCACCAAGGCCACGCGCGTTGAACAGGATATGCTGGAACCAGAAAACGAGCGGTTTTTCCGCAAGACATTGCGTCAGTTCGCCGAGATGCGGGATCAGGGGCCGGCTGCGTCGGAGGCCTCTGTGCGGTTTCCGGCGGACTGGTTCGATCTGCCGCATGACACTCTGGCGGATTTCGGCGCGATGACCTTTCTGGCCAGCCTGACCACCTATCACCGGGACAAGCCGCTGGCGCGGGCGCTGCATTACCTTGAGCCTCCACTGCGGCTGGGTCAGTACAAGATGTTCAGATCAAACGGTTTTCCGCGCGCCTTCATCACATGGGCCGGGCTGTCGCCTGCCGCCGAGATGTCCTTTGCCGTGGACCATCGGCCCCTGGCACCAGAGGACTGGACCAGCGGAGACTCGGTATGGCTGGTCGATTTCGCGGCACCCTTGGGGCATTTCGATCAGATGTTGCCCCTGCTTGTGCGCAATCCCGATCTGCGTCGGGTGCGCACGCTGTGGCACAATGCGGCGGGTGACAGATACCGGATCGTGCAGTGGAGCCGCGCCACGGCGGAGGGGGCAATAGATATGCGGTCCTTTGGCGTGAACCAGTTCCGCAAACTGCTGCGCGAGGAGAGCTGAGCCATGGGCGCACCGAATATCGTGGGCACGACAGCGGGCAGTGTGACCGAGAAGGCGGGCCTTCCGGCGAGCGGCGATCTTGATGACAGCGGCAATGGCTTTGCCGATACCTGGAGCATTTCGACGGCCCCGACCTATGGCGTGGCCACGATCAATGCCAACGGGACATGGACCTATGTTCTGGATGACAGCAATCCGGCGGTGGATGCGCTGGATGCGGGCGATACGCTGACGGATACATTCGTGGTGCGGCTGTCCTCGCTCGGCACGGATTTCCAGACGATCACCATCACGATCAACGGGGTGCCCTGTTTCGCGCGCGGTACGCGGATCGACACGCCGGACGGGCCGCGCGCTGTCGAGGAACTGCGCGCGGGCGACATTGTCGAGACGCTGGACGCCGGGCCGCAACCCATCGTCTGGGTCGGCAGCCGCATGGCCTCGGGTCTGGGGGATGATGCGCCGGTGCTGATCCGCAAGGGCACGCTGGGCAATCGCGCCGATCTGCGGGTCTCGCCGCAGCACCGGATGCTGATCCGCGATCCGCTGGCGGAGCTGCACAGCGGCGAGGCGGAGGTTCTGGTGCCTTCGGTGCATCTGGTGAATGAGACGAGCGTGCTGCGCGCGCCCTGCGCGGCGGTCGCGTATTACCATATCCTGCTGGCGCGCCATCACATCCTGTTTGCCGAAGGCGCGCCTGCGGAGAGCTTCTTTGCCGGAGGGGAATGGGCCGAGGCGATCCCCGAGGTCAGCGCTTGGGCCGCGCGGTTGCAGGCGCGGCATCCGGATCGCTGGAGCCGCGCGATGATCCCTGCCCGCCCGACCGCGCGGCGGTTCGAGGGGCAGGTTCTTGCGGTGAACATCGCGGAGTGAGCGCGGGGATCGGCGCGCCCGCGCCGGGTGGCTGTCGTCAGAGGCTTTCGCGCAGCAACTGATCCATGGTGATGGAGGGGGTGGCGCAGCCTGCCTCGCCCACGACCTTGGCGGGCACGCCTGCCACGGTGGTTTTCGGCGGCACGTCATGCAGCACGACGGAGCCTGCGGCGATGCGCGAGCAATGGCCGATGTGGATATTGCCCAGCACCTTGGCCCCTGCCCCGATCAGCACGCCTTCGCCGATCTTGGGGTGGCGGTCTTCCTCTTCCTTGCCGGTGCCGCCCAGCGTCACCGAATGCAGCATCGAGACATTGTCGCCCACCACGGCGGTTTCGCCGATGACGATGGAATGGGCGTGGTCGATCATGATGCCCTTGCCGATGCGGGCAGCGGGGTGGATGTCGACGCCGAAGGTCTCGGACACGCGCATCTGGAAGAAATAGGCCAGATCCTGCCGCCCGGTCGTCCAGAGCCAATGCGCGACGCGGTAGGCCTGCACGGCCTGAAAGCCCTTGAAGAACAACAGGGGTTGCAGAAAGCGGTGGCAGGCCGGGTCGCGGTCGAAGACGGCCATGATGTCGGCGCGTGCCGACAGCGCCAGCGCGGGATCGACGCCGATAGGCCTCGTCGCAGATCTCGCGGATGAGCTGTTCGGACATTTCGCCCGAGGCCAGTTTCAGGGCGGTGCGATAGGCCAGCGCGCATTCGATGGAGCCGTGGTGCAGCACGCTGGAATGGATCAGCCCGCCCAGCATGGGTTCGTCCTTCACGGCCTGTTCGGCCTCGGTCAGGATGCGGTTCCAGACCGGGTCGATCTGCGCGAGTTTCGTCTGGGTTTTGGGCATGGTTCGATCCTCTTCAGGGCCATGATAAACCATGTAGCGGGGTGAGGCCAAACGCAAAGCTGTGAGGCGGGAAAAATCGCCGCTCAGCCCTGCCGGGCCAAGGCCGACAGGGCGAGGATCAGGCAGCGGGCATAGTCGGGATGGCGCAGGGCGGGTTCCGGGGGAAGCGGCACGGTCCGCGCCCGCGCCATGACGGTGCCATTGCCCCAGAGCGGATGGGCGCGTCCGAACCGCTTGCGGTAGCGGTCGGCGGCGTCGGCCTCGGCGATCAGTTGCGCGCAACCGGCGGGGCGTTGTGCGGCGGGCATGGTCATGAGGTGCCGCGCGAGCGCCGTCAGATCGCCGTGCATGACGGGGCGCATCAGGTGGTGACGGTCAGGGCGGCGCGGAAACCGGGACCGACGCGGGCCGAGATCTGCGCCACTTCGATCCGGTATGCGCCGACCACGCCATCGGCCTGTTGCGCGGCGGTGGTGTAGGTCCAGTGCGGGGTCTGGACGGTTTCCTCGCGGCGCAACTGGGTGCCTTGCAGGATGCGGAGCAGATAGACCTCGGCCTCCTCGGCCAGGGGGATGTCGGTGCCGTCCCAGCTGTCGGCGTCGATCCGGCCCCGGCGGGTCCATGTCACGTCCAGCGATCCGTCGGGGCGGGGTGTCGCGCGCAGATGCACGGGCGCGAGGGGTTTCAGACCCGTGCCGTCGAAGGCCTGTTCCAGCGCGGTGAAGGACGGATCGTCGAAGCTGCGCGCGGCAGGGCCCACGCGGTAGTGCCGTGTCAGGCCACGGGCGCTGGTGGGCAGGTCGATCTGTTCGGGCGTGCCGTCGAGCAGGACGAAATAGCTGCCCTCGGCCCAGACACCGGGCATGACGGCATCGGTGCCAAGCTGGCCGCGCAGGAGCAGGCCCAGTTGATAGGTGTCGGGGGCCACCAGCGTGGCGGTGGCGAATTGCACGAGTTCCCAGCGGTCGGGCGTGCCATCGCCAATGGCCGCAAGGTTGCCACCCGCCAGCAGCGTGGGCAGGTCGATGGAGGAGAGCGCGCCCGAGGTCAGCCGCACCGTCACCGTGGCGCGGCGGTCCAGCAGGCCCGGCTGTCCGGCGGCCAGCGGGGATTGCGTGAGGCCGATGATCGCGCGGCGCTGCACCACCCGGTTGAGGGTGAAACCCGTCCCCGGTGGGTGCCGCATAGAGCGCCGCAGCCCCCGGCCAGGGATCGGCGGTGACGGCCAGATGCGGGGCGTGGGGCACCTCGTCGCCGGTCATCAGGGGCAGGTCCAGAAACAGGGCCAGCACCGGCATCGGCGCGATGAAGGCGGGAACGGGCGCGGCCTCGTCCTCGATCGCGGCGGGCTGGTGGATGGAGGGATCGACGCGCACCGCCTCGATCAGTTGACCGCTGCCGATCTCGACCCGGTCGATGCGGTATTGCGCGCCTGTCGTGTCGCCTTGCAGCGTCAGCAGATCCCCTGCCCCCAGATGCAGTTGCGACGGCGGCAGGGCCAGACGCAGGCTGTCGCGGGCCAGACGCGCCTCGGCCAGCCAGCGTTCGGCGATCTGTCGGCCTTCGGCGCGGGTCAGCAGCAGCGGGATTTCCGAGGCGGCGACGGCATGGGTCGCCTCGTCCGGCAGGATCGCCTCTTCGGCGACGGGGGTATAGTCGGGATCGGCGCGCAGGAAGCGCAGGCGGATGCGGCCTGTCATCTCGGCCTCGGCCGCGCGGCTGTGCTGCGGATGGGGCGGGCTGTCGGGCAGATCGGCAAGGGTGTCGGGCGCGATGGTCTGCGCCACGCCGTCGCGGCGCATGATGAAGTGCAGCCGCCCGTCGCGTTCGACCGCGTCGAAGCCATAGGCCAGCATCAAGGGTTGCAGGGCGGCGCGGGCGTCGGACACTTGCGTGAGCACATAGCCGCGCACGATCCCGTGCAACTGGCTGGTGTCCTGATCCGTGACGCCGGCGCGGGCGCAGATTTCATCCACGACCGAGGCCAGCGAGCGGGAGGAGAGCCGCCCCGTCACCCAATGGCCGCGCGCGTAATTCGCGGCATCCGCCCAGAGCGTCGCGTTGGCCGGGAAGAACGGATAGGGCCGCGCGTCCCAGGCCCAGACGAAGGCGCGCGACATGTCCAGCATCGGTGCGCCGTAGAGCGGCGAGACCGGGTTGTTTTCCGGCGCGCGCCAGTGGCCGAGCATGGCGCGCAGGTATTGCATCTGGATCACCTCGTCCTGCTGGCCGTTGGAGTAAGTGGGGCACGAATGATTCCGAGGATTTCGGGTCGAGGAACACGTTGGGCTGGTTGGTCCCCTTGTCCACCGCCGGACAGCCCAGTTCGTCGACCCAGGCCCCGTCGAACTGCGGGCCGCGCAGGGATTCCGGCTCGTGTGCGGAAAAGGCCTGCGCGGTCGCGCCGTTCGGCCAGATCAGCATCCGCCGTGTCGCATGCCATTGCGGGCGGCGATCGGGGGGCGAACAGGCGAGGATCCCGCTTTCGCCGAAGACCATGACTTCGCGCACCTGATCCAGCGTCTCGCCGACCAGTGCGATGCGGTGGCAGCGTCCCGGATCGGTCGGGCGCGAGCCTTCCACCGCCGCGCGCACCCACTCGGCCCCGGCCCGCGTCTTGCCGGCACCGCGCCCGCCCATGATGACCCAGGACCGCCAGTTCCCCTCGGGGGGCAGCTGGTGCGGCATCGCCCAGAAGTCGAACATGAAGGGCAGCGCCAGCAGCTCTTCATGGGTGAGGTCATCAAGGAACGATCTTTGGACCTCGGCAGTCTCGCAGGCGATCCAGTCGGCACCGGACCTGAGATCGGGCTGAGTCAAAGTCGATTGCATATTCATGGGCGATCCCTGCAGTTGCCTTGCGATATGTTTCAATTTCGGTCTCCACGTCATGGGCTTGCTTGAGCCAGTAGCGGATGTCGGACAGCAGGCGCGCGCCCTCGCGGATCGCGCCCTGATCGCCCTCTGCCAACCGCTCCTGTATGTCGATCAGTTCTGACTTCATGATCCGCAATTGAAGATCGACGATGCGGATCGTGACTTGCAGCGCGGTATCCCGGTCGGGCGGTGCCTCATCCGGTCCCGCGCGCGGGGGTAAGTCTGACATTGTTCTCGCTCTGCCTCATCCTTGATTGCCCCGTCCGCAAGACATGAAAAAACGGCGACCGGGGAGGCCCCGGCGCCGTTCATTCAGTTCTTCCAGCTTGCACAACCTATACGCTAGACCGCGCGCAATGTCAAGTTTTCTGGACAGCGCGAAACTTACAACCGCCCGTTTTCGTTAATGAAATCCTAACGAGCGCCCGTCAGTCAGCCGGTTCTTCCTGCTCGCCCTGCGCTTCGCGCTCGGCCTCGATCCGGCGCCAGACGGCGACGTTGCGGTTATGCTCTTCCAGCGTTTCCGCAAAGGCATGGCCGCCGGTGCCATCGGCCACGAAGAACACGAAGGGCGTGTCATCGGGATCAAGCGCCGCCTCGATGCTGGCCCGGCCGGGATTGGCGATGGGCGTCGGCGGCAGCCCTTCGATCACATAGGTGTTCCAGGGTGTCTCGCCGCGCAGCTCGCTCTGGCGCAGGCCGCGCCCCAGCACGCCCTTGCCCTTGGTGATGCCATAGATCACGGTCGGGTCGGTTTGCAGCCGCATTCCGCGATTCAGCCGGTTCACGAAGACCGAGGCCACCTGCCGCCGCTCTTCGGCGACGCCGGTTTCCTTTTCGATGATCGAGGCCAGGATCAGCGCCTCTTCGGGCGAGGCCAGCGGCAGACCATCGACCCGGTTCGCCCAGGCCTCGGCCAGGATCGCGTCCTGCGCCGCGCGTCATCCGCGCCAGCAGGGCGCTGCGCGCCTCGCCGGGCGTGATCTCGTAGCTGTCGGGGGCCAGCGTGCCTTCGGCGGGCACTTCGGTCACCTCGCCGCTCCAGGACTTCCAGACGCGACAGGGCCTCGACGACCTGCCAGCTTGTCACGCCTTCGGCCAAGGCCACGCGGTAGCGGGTGTCGGTCTGCGCGCGCACCTGCGGTATAGCCGTCGGGGGCCACTTCGCTCGGCCGGGTTGAAGCTGACCAGCTCGACATAGCGGTAGGTGGCGGGTTCCAGTTCCCGCACCACGACCGAGGCGCTGTTCACGCCGATCCGGTAGACGACTTCGGTGCCGCAGGTGCTGGGCCCGCCACGGGTGATGATGTCCGCGATCTCCGGTCATGCGGCGTGCCCGGCGGGATCAGGAAGCTGCCCGCCTTCAGACTGGTCGGCCTTGTCGGTGTAATCCACGCCCAGCCGGAAAGATGCGGGCATTGGTGATCGCGCCCTGCTCCTCAAGCGAGCGGCTGACCCGCGCCATCGAGGAGCCACGCTCGCACCTGCAGGCAGATCGCCTGATCCAGCGGGCCTTCGCGCGGAATATTCGCGCTGCCCCCACAGGATGACACCCGCCAGCAGGAAAACCAGAACGATCAGGAACGTGAGCGCGTTCGAGGCGATGTGGCGCCACATCAGCCCACCTTTCCGAAGATGACGCTGGCATTGGTGCCGCCAAAGCCGAAGGAATTGGACAGGGCCACGTCGATCTTGCGCGGCCGCTTTGGCATTGGGCGCCAGATCAATCGGCGGTCTCGACCGCCGGGTTGTCCAGGTTGATGGTCGGCGGTGCGACCTGGTCGCGGATCGCGAGGATCGAGAAGATCGCCTCGATCGCGCCCGCAGCGCCCAGAAGATGCCCGGTGGCCGATTTGGTCGAGCTCATCGTGACATTGGCGGCGGCATCGCCCAGCAGGCGTTCGACCGCCGCCAGTTCGATCGATATCGGCCATCGTGCTGGTGCCATGGGCATTGATGTAGTCGATATCCGACGGCTTCAGCCCGGCACGGTCAAGCGCGGCCTTCATCGAGCGGTAGCCGCCATCGCCATCCTCGGCCGGGGCGGTGATGTGATAGGCATCGCCCGACAGGCCATAGCCCAGAACCTCGGCATAGATCTTGGCGCCGCGCGCCTTGGCGTGCTCGTATTCCTCGAGCACGACAACGCCCGCGCCTTCGCCCATGACAAAGCCGTCGCGGTCCGCGTCATAGGGACGGCTGGCCGCCTTGGGATCGTTGCCGCGCTTGGTGCTGAGCGCCTTGCAGGCGTTGAAGCCGGCAATGCCGATCTCGCAGATCGCGGCCTCGGCCCCGCCTGCGACCATCACGTCGGCGTCGCCCCACTGGATCAGGCGCGCCGCATCGCCGATGGCATGGGCCCCGGTGGAGCAGGCGGTCACGACCGCGTGGTTCGGCCCCTTGAAGCCGTAACGGATGCTGACCTGACCCGAGATCAGGTTGATCAGCGCGCCGGGAATGAAGAAGGGCGACACGCGCCGCGCGCCTTTTTCCTTGATCAGCAGCGTGGTCTGCTCGATCGACTGCAGCCCGCCGATACCCGAGCCCGATCATGACGCCGGTGCGCAGGCGGTCTTCCTCGGCCTCGGGCATCCAGCCCGAATCCTGCACGGCCTGCGTCGCGGCGGCCATGCCGTAGAGGATGAAGTCATCGACCTTGCGCCGCTCTTTCGGTTCCATCCAGTCATCGGGGTTGAAGGTGCCGTTGGACCCGTCACCGAAAGGCATCTCGCAGGCGTAGGTGGTCAGCACGTTGGAGGCATCGAACCGCGTGATCGGACCCGCGCCCGACTCGCCTGCCAGAAGGCGTGCCCATGTCTCCTCGACCCCGCAAGCCAATGGCGTGACCAGTCCCAGTCCCGTGACAACCACTCGACGCATGACGTACCCCTTCGTTCATGTTCTGTCGTGCTCATAGCGCGCATGCCCCCCGGTGGGCAAGAGCGGGCACCGCCCTGCACGCGCGCTTGCGCGGATAGCGGCAGGCCCCGGCCGCCTGCCAGCCTTGCTTCAAGAGCATAGCATCAGGCTGAGGCCAAGAAAAAACCCCCGTCCGGAGGACAGGGGTTTTTCCGACATCGGAAATGATGCGCGCCTCAGGAGGCTTCGGTGATGAATTTGACCGCGTCGCCGAAGGTCTGGATGGTTTCTGCCGCGTCATCGGGGATCTCGATCCCGAATTCTTCTTCGAACGCCATCACCAGTTCGACCGTGTCCAGGCTGTCGGCACCCAGGTCGTCGATGAACGAGGCGTTCTCGACCACCTTGTCCTCGTCCACACCCAGATGTTCCACCACGATCTTCTTCACGCGGTCTGCGATATCGCTCATGTCCAAGTCCTCATACCGTTCGGGCTGTCTGCCCATTTTTCTGCCCTTGCCCGCAGGCTCGGCACTTCGTGATGCCCTGTGTATCGGGCGGCTCGTCATCCCGCAAGCAGGACGTCCAAAGGGACCTGGAATGGCCCCCCGGCAAATCTGCGTGGCCTATAGCACATGGCGCGCCATTGGCAAACGCTTTCACTGGGGCATTGCCTGTTGCTGCTGCGCCCGCGTGACAGCACGGGGCGCAACAGGCGTCAGATCATCGCCATGCCGCCGTTCACATGCAGCGTGGTGCCCGTGACATAGCCTGCCTCGGGGCTGGCCAGATAGAGGACCGCCGCCGCGATTTCCTCGGGCGCGCCCATGCGGGCCGCCGGAATCTTGGCGTTGATCGCGGCCTTCTGATCGTCGGTCAGCTTGTCGGTCATGGCCGTCGCGATGAAGCCCGGCGCCACCGCGTTGGCGGTGATTCCACGGCTGGCGACCTCATAGGCGATGGATTTCGTCATCCCCACCATCCCGGCCTTGGAGGCGGCGTAATTCGCCTGCCCCGGATTGCCGGTGGCCCCCACGATGGACGAGATATTGATGATCCGGCCCCAGCGCGCCTTCATCATCGGGCGCATGACACCACGGCACAGGCGCATGGTCGAGGTCAGGTTCACGTCCAGCACGCTTTGCCATTCGTCATCCGACATGCGCATGAAGATCTGATCGCGGGTGATCCCTGCGTTGTTGACGAGGATGTCGACCGCGCCCATCGCCTCGATCGCCTGTTTCGGCAGGGCTTCGACCGCGTCGGCATCGCAAAGGTTGCAGGGCAGCACATGGGCACGGCTGCCCAGTTCGGCGGCCAGCGCCTCGAGCGGTTCGACCCGCGTGCCGGACAGCGCGACCGTGGCCCCTGCCCCGTGCAGCGCGTGCGCAATCGCGCCGCCGATCCCGCCCGATGCGCCGGTGATCAGCGCGCATTTTCCTGTCAGATCAAACATGTCTCGTCCTCAGTTTGGGGCAGCGGTTGCTGCGGCCACATCTTCGGGGGTGCCGATGGCACGGCACTCAAGTCTCGCGCACGATCCGGCGGATCATGCCCGACAGCGCCTTGCCTGCCCCCATTTCCCAGGCTTCGGTCACGCCGGCGCCTGCCATCCAGAGCACGCTTTCGCGCCACCGGACCGAGCCTGTCACCTGCTCCACCAGCAGGGCGCGGATCAGGTCCGGGTCGGTCACCGCCTCGGCGCGCACATTGGCGACCAGCGGCACTGCGGGCGCGTTCAGCGTCACATCCGCGAGCGCCGCCCGCATCACCTCGGCGGCGGGCTGCATCAGGGCGCAATGGAAGGGCGCGCTGACGGGCAGGATCACGGCGCGCTTGGCACCTTTGGCGCGCGCGATTTCGACCGCGCGCTCCACCGCTGCCTTGTGGCCGGACACGACGACCTGACCCGGATCATTGTCATTGGCGGCCTGACAGACCTGACCCTGCGCGGCTTCCTCGGCCACGGCGCGGGCGGCGTCGAAATCCAGACCCAGAAGGGCCGCCATCGCGCCCACGCCCACGGGCACCGCCTCTTGCATCGCGCGGCCACGGGTGCGCAGCAGGCGCGCGGCATCCGCTACGCTGAGCGCACCGGCAGCGGCGAGGGCCGAATACTCACCCAGCGAATGCCCGGCCACGAAAGCCGCATCGGTCACCTTGACGCCTTCGGCCTCGAGCGCGCGCATCGCGGCGATCGAGGTCGCCATCAGCGCGGGCTGCGCGTTCTGGGTCAGGGTCAGCGCATCCTGCTCGCCTTCCCAGATCAGCGTGGACAGCTTTTCGCCCAAAGCCTCGTCCACCTCGTCGAACACGGCCTTGGCCGCGGGATAGGCCTGCGCCAGATCGCGGCCCATGCCGATGGTCTGCGCGCCCTGACCGGGAAATACGAAAGCCCTGCTCATCCTGTTGTCTCCGTCCTGCCGCGCGACAGATCCTTGCCCGCCGCGCTTTATCCATGAAGTGCCGCCCGAATACCGCGCCCGGCCCGTCTTCGCAACGCCTGAGCGCGCATCTGTGCGCGTCGCCTGAGCGCGACGCCCGAGCAGCGCATCCATGCACGACCCTTGTGCGTCCGGGTAGATTGGCCCGGCGGGGCCGCGGTTCTAGATTGCTGCAAAACCGACCTTCCGGAAGGACCGACCCCATGTCCCGCAGCAACAGCCCCGTTCACTATGGCAGCGTCACCAAGACTTTTCACTGGTTGACCGCTCTTCTGATCCTCTCCGCGATCCCGCTGGGCCTGATCGCCACGGATCTCGCCCATCGGATCGAGGCGGGCGAGACCGATCTGGTGGCGCGCACCACGCTGCTGTTCTCGCTGCACAAGACCATCGGCATCGCGGCCTTCCTGACTGCGCTGGGACGCATCCTCTGGGCCCTCAGCCAGCCGCGTCCGGGTCTTCTGCATGGCGAACGCCGGGCCGAGGCGACGCTGGCGGGCACGGTGCACTGGTTGCTTTATGGTGCGATGCTCATCACGCCGCTGTCAGGCTGGGTGCATCACGCGGCCACGACCGGATTCGCCCCGATCTGGTGGCCGCTGGGCCAGACCCTGCCTTTCGTGCCGCAAAGCGCCGCGGTCGCGGATGCGGCCACGACCGTTCATTTTCTGGCCAGCCGCGTGCTGATCCTGTCGATCCTGCTGCATGTGGCGGGGGCGTTGAAGCACCATGTGATCGACCGCGACGATACCCTGCGGCGCATGTTGCCGCGTGCCCGCGTGCAGCAGGCACCCAGTCCTGCCCAGCCGGGTCATGCGCCTGCCTCTGGTGGCGGCGGGTGCCATATGGCTTGGCATTCTGGGCGCAGGTGCCGCGCCCGCACTGATCGCGCTGCCGGACAGGACGACGCCCGCGACGGCGCAGGCCACCGCGCCCGGTGACTGGCAGGTGCAGGACGGTGTGCTGTCCCTGTCGATCCGCCAATTGGGCAGCACGGTCGAGGGCAGCTTCGCGGACTGGACCGCGCAGATCAGCTTTGCGGATGATCCCGCGCAGGCGGTGAACGGCACGGTCCGGGTCGAGGTGGTGATCGCCTCGCTCAGCCTCGGCACGGTCACGGGTCAGGCCATGGGCGGCGACTTTTTTGACGCGGCCACACATCCCCGTGCCGTCTTCGCCGCCGATATCCTGCGGGACGGCGATGGTTTCGTGGCCGACGGGACGCTGACGATCAAGGACAACACCGTGCCGGTCCGCCTGCCCTTCGATCTGGTGATCACCGGGGACATGGCAGAAATGTCGGGCGCCTTGACGCTGGACCGGCGCGATTTCGGCATCGGCGCCAGCGTGACCGAGGAAGGCACGCTGGGCTTCGGCGTGACGGTCGGGGTCACTTTGACCGCGCAACAGGCACCTGCCGACAGCTGATCTGCCGAGAGCGTCGCAAACGAAAAAGGCCGCCGGAGTGTTCCGGCGGCCTTTCTGTTTCATGCGATTGCAGCTTATTCAGCGGCCTTCATCGCCTCGATCGAAATCTGCACCGTCACTTCGTCACCCACGAAAGGGGCGAAGGCGCCGACATTGTAGTCGCTGCGCAGCAGGGTCGTGGTGGCGTCGAAACCGGCCCAGGGCTGGTTTGCCATCGGGTGATCGCTGGCCTGGTTCAGCTTGGCGTCCAGCACGACCGACTTGGTCACGCCGTTCAGGGTCAGGTCGCCGGTGATGAGGGCGGTGTTCTCGCCGGTCACTTCGATCCCGGTCGAGGTGAAGGTCACCATTTCGTCTTCGGTCGCGGCGAAGAAATCGGCGGACATGAAATGCTCGAAACGGCCTTCCCAGCCGGTCAGCATGGACATGACGGGCATCGACACGCTGACGCTGGAGTTGGCGGGGTCTTCCTGATCGAACATGATCTCGCCCTCGAAGCCCGAGAACATGCCCCAGGTCGTGGAATAGCCCAGGTGGTTATAGGAAAAGAGGATCTGGCTGTGGCTTGCGTCCAGCGTGTATTTCTCGGGCGCGGCAAAGGCGGGGGAAGCGGCAAGGGCGACGGCAAGGCCGGCTGCGGCGAAAGTGCTTTTCATGATGGGTCTCTCCTGTTGGACCGTGTTGCAGATGAGCGCAATTTGCGCGCTTTCCGCATCGCGGCAATTCCACAGGAAACCACAGACCATGTGAGCACATGAACAACAGGGCGCAGGGTTTGTCGGGGCTGTCGAGAGGCGCGGCCCTTTCGGACCGCGCAAAGGCCTTCAGAAGTTGCGCAATTCGCGGTCGATCAGGTGAAGCTGCTCGCGCGGCAGGCCCGAAAGCTCCATCACGACCTCGCCCGTACCGGACTTCAGGATCAACTGATCGTCACTGATCGTGATCTCGCCCAGGTCAGTCATGGCAAAGCTGCGGCGCGTGCGGGCGATGCCGTCGCGGCCCCGCTGCACATGGCGCAATTCGCGGGTCTGCGGGTCAAGGTGGATCTCGTCCCGGACAGAACCGCGCCCACCGTGCAGCAGCATCAGCCCGGTGCACATGAACAGAAGAGAGACCGTCAGACGCACCAGCATCATTTCAGCATCCAGAAGCGGTCCCGACAGGATCCAGATTCCGACGGCTGCCAGCATCAGCACCACGCCCGTGAACCGCGCAATCCCCGCGAGGGCAAGCCGCCCCGCCCTGCGCTGGCCTTTCGTCGCCTTGCGCGACATCCAACGCGGTTTGACATTGGCACCGGCAGGCACGACATCCGAAAAAGCTACCATCTCACATCCTCCTTGGTCTAATGCAGGCTGGGCGAGAAAAGCGGCATCAGTGCGACCTTCGTGGGGCACAAACCCGGATTATTCCTGACCCCGCGGCGACCATCCACCCTTGCGCGAAAGGTCTTGGGCTGCGATCGGGGTGGAACTTGCCCGTGATGTGCCGAAACCGGGTCTGCCTGCTTGCCATGCGGGCGGAACCATCGTATAGGCCCCCTTCCTTCCGCAGTTTTATTGAACCGCGCAGTCTCTCGTGGATGGGTCGCGGAAGGATCGGCCCTCCTATGAAATGCGCTTGAAAAACAAGGAGTGCACATGCCGCTTTATGAGCATGTCTTCATTTCCCGTCAGGACCTGTCGAACACGCAGGCCGAGGGACTCATCGAACATTTCGGCACAGTTCTGGCTGACAACGGCGGTTCCGTCGTGGACAGCGAGTACTGGGGCGTCAAGACGATGGCCTACAAGATCAACAAGAACCGCAAGGGTCACTATGCCCTGCTGCGCACCGATGCACCGGCCACCGCCGTGCAGGAGATGGAGCGCCTGATGCGCCTGCATGACGATGTCATGCGCGTTCTGACCATCAAGGTCGATGAACATGTCGCAGGCCCCTCGGTGCAGATGCAGAAGCGTGACGACCGCGACCGTGGCGACCGCCCTGACCGTGGTGACCGTCCGGACCGTGGCGACCGGCCCGACCGTGGCGATCGGGGCGACCGCCCTGACCGTGGCGGCGAACGCCGCGAACGCCGTTGATCCGACGCCAGCATAAAGGACGCTAACCTATGGCTACCAAACCGTTTTTCCGCCGCCGCAAAGTCTGCCCCTTCTCGGGCGACAATGCTCCCGCCATCGACTACAAGGACACACGCCTGCTGCAGCGCTACATCTCTGAGCGTGGCAAGATCGTGCCGTCCCGCATCACCGCCGTTTCGGCCAAGAAGCAGCGCGAACTGTCGCGCGCCATCAAGCGCGCCCGTTTCCTCGCCCTGCTGCCCTATGCCGTGAAGTAAGGAGAAAAGCAGATGCAAGTTATCCTTCTTGAGCGCGTGGCCAAGCTGGGCCAGATGGGCGACGTGGTCAACGTCAAGCCCGGCTTCGCCCGCAACTACCTGCTGCCGCAAGGCAAGGCGCTGTCCGCCTCCGAGCGCAACATCGCCGATTTCGAAGCCCGCAAGGTGCAACTCGAAGCGCAGAACCTTGAGACCCGCAAGGAAGCCGAAGCCCTGGGCGAACGCCTGGGCGGCGAGACCTTCATCGTGATTCGCTCCGCCTCTGACGGTGGTGCGCTCTATGGTTCGGTGACACCCCGTGACGCGGCCGATGCGGCTGCTACCGGCGGCTTCACCATCGACCGCAAGCAGATCGTGCTGACCCGTCCGATCAAGGAACTGGGCCTGCATGACGTGTCCGTGACCCTGCACCCCGAGGTCGAGGTGACCATTCACCTCAACGTCGCGCGCTCGCCCGAAGAGGCCGAGCTGCAAGCCGCAGGCAAGTCGATCCGTGAACTGGCGGCCGAAGCAGAAGCCGAAGCCGAATTCGAGATCTCGGAACTCTTCGACGAAATCGGCGCTGCCAACGAAGACGGCGAGGACATGGGCCGCTAAGCCCTGACTGTCGAAAGACACCTTGCCTTAAGACCGCGCAGGCCCACCCTGCGCGGTTTTTTCATGTCCGCGCGCCGGTCGTCATCCGCCCGATCCGGCGAAATTGTCCCCCAGATCAAGGGGCGCGGTGCGGATCAGGCGACTGTCCGCGACGGCGGCCTGCCGGTGGACCATGGCCGTGCGGTAGTCCGGGTCCTTGATCATCGTGACGAAGGCGTCAACCGACGGGTATTCCGCCACGAAACACAGGTCCCAGCGTTCATCCTGCGGTCCGATCAGCATGAATTCCATGGCACCGCGCCAGACGATCCGTCCGCCCACGCGCTCCAGAACCGGAGCAGCCCCACGCCCGTAGGCGGCATAGGCCTCGGCCCCTGTCGCGGCGCGGCCATCGTCGTAGCGCGCGATATCCAGCAGCCGGACAAGATTGATCATGTGGATCGGTCCGGCCCTGTCGATATCGCGGAACGCGCGGAACGCCTCGCCCGTGAACCCGGTGTAATCCATCCCTCTGCCCTCCCTTTGCCTTGGAGACCCATCAATGCAGGTCCAGGCCGAGCGGGTCAACAAAACCACCCGAGCCGCAAGACAAAAGAAGAGGGCCACCCCGAGAGGTGGCCCCTTGTGTATCGGATGGCCTGTGCGGTCCCCTGCGGGTCCTCATCGGCTGGACAGGATCACTCCTCGTCCAGCGCCTCGACGGCCTTCTGAAGCTCGTCCTTGCTGATCTCTTTCTCGGTCACTGTCGCCAGTGCCAGGATGTGATCGACGACCTTGTCTTCGAAGATCGGCGCGCGCAGTTGCTGCTGCATCTGGGCGTTCTGCTGGATGAATTCGAAGAACTGACGCTCCTGCCCCGGATACTGCCGCGCCTGCGCCATGACCGCCTGGGTCATCTCGGCATCGGTCACTTCGATCTCGGCCTTGCGACCGGTCTCGGCCAAGAGCAGACCAAGGCGCACGCGACGCTCGGCCAGTGTCTTGTGCTCATCCGTGGGCTCGATCTTGTCGTGGTTGTGATCGTGGACATCGGGGTTTTCTTCGTGCCACAGCTGGTGCGCGATCTGGTTCGCCTCGGCTTCCACCAGGCTCGGCGGCAGGTCGAACTTGACCAGACCGTCCAGCGCGTCCAGCAGGCCACGCTTGATCACCGCGCGGGCGGCACCGGCATATTCTGCCTCAAGACGTTCGGCGATCTGACCTTTCAGGGCAGCCAGATCCTCGGCACCGAATTTCTTGGCCAGCTCGTCATCGATCGCGGCGGCTTTGGGTTCCTTGACCGCTTTCACGGTGCAATCGAACACGGCTTCCTTGCCGGCCAGGTGGGCCGCGCCGTATTCCGCGGGGAACGTGACCGTCACGGCCTTTTCCTCGCCGGCCTTCACGCCGACCAACTGCTCTTCGAAACCAGGGATGAAGGAACCCGAGCCCAGAACCAGCGGATAATCCTCGGCGGAACCACCCTCGAACGGCTCACCGTCGACCTTGCCGACGAAATCGAAGACGATCTGATCGCCGTCCTTGGCCTTGGAGCCTTTCTTGCGGTCCGCGAAATCCTGAACGGTCTCGGCCAGAGAGGCCAGCGCCTCATCCACGGCCGCGTCATCGGCCTTGGCGACCAGACGCTCCAGCTTGACGCTGCTCACATCGAGTTCGGGGATCTCGGGCAGCGCCTCATAGGCCAGCTTGACCTTGACGTCGTCGCCTTCTTTCCAGGTCTCGCCATCGACCATGGTGACCTGCGGCTGCAGCGCCGGGCGATCACCGCTGTCTTCGAAATGCTGGCTCATGGCGCCATCGACGCTTTCCTGCATCGCTTCGCCCAGAATGCGCGGACCGAACTGCTTTTTCAGCAGCGCCATCGGCACCTTGCCCTTGCGAAAGCCCTTCATTTCCACTTCGGGCTGCGCCTCGGCCAGTTTCTCGTTGACCTTCGTTTCCAGCTCGGCAGCCGTCACGATGATCTCATACTCACGTTTGAGGCCGTCTTTCAGGGTCTCGGTGACCTGCATTCTCTTCGTCCTTTTCCATATCTCTGGTGCGGGTGGAGGGACTTGAACCCCCACGCCTTGCGGCGCCAGAACCTAAATCTGGTGCGTCTACCAATTTCGCCACACCCGCGAAAACCAAACGCAGGCAACCCCATCCGGAAAATGGAGGCTGCCCGCGGTTCCGGCGCTGTCTAGCAAACCCTGATAAGGGATGCGAGAGGAAAAATGGTGCTCGGCCATGCTGCGAACGGCGGCGCTGCGCCATGGCGCAAACCGCTGCGCCAGACCCTGCGCATCCCGGCGGCGGCCTGAAAATAAACAGGCGACATTAACCGCGCTTTTACCTATCCTGTTCTAAAAAAAGAGCAGAGGCAGACATGACAGGACAGATCCCCGATGCAGGGACACCATTGAATATTCCCGTGCCCCAGTCAGGCATGACGCCGAAGCGTCAGATGCCGCTTGCGGGCCAGGGCCATCCCGCCGATGGGCCGGTGCAGGCACAGCCCGGTATCGTGGCGGGCACATGCATTCTGACGGCTGACGGGCTGCTGCCCGTGGAGCTTTTGGGGACTGGCGACCGCGTGATCACCCGCAACACCGGATTGGTGCGGCTGATCGCCTTGGAATTCGCGCAATGTCGCGGAGATTTCGTGCAGATCGCTGCAGGCGCGCTGGGGAACACCCGGCCCGAAACCGATACGATCCTTGCGGCCGATCAGACCGTTCTGTTGCGCGGGCAAGGCGCGGGGACCGGAACGGGCCAGCCGGGGCGGTTGATCCGCGCCGGGGACCTGCCCGCGGTCGAAGGTTGCAACGTGCTTGCGGGGGTGGAGTTCACGGTGGTCAGGCTGATTTTCAACAGCCCGCAACTCGTTTATGCGGACGGGCTGGAAACGCTCTGCCAGACCGCGCTGCGCTCCAGCCTCGCCGCCTGAGCCACCGTCCTTTGTGTCCCGGCGCAGGCGGCTGATCCCTTACACACCGATCGCCCGAAAGACGGCCGGCAGTTCTTCGGGAAGATCTTCGGCGATCAGGCCCGGACCGAATTGCCGTGCGGCCTGCCGGTGCAGCCAGACGGCAAGGTCCGCGGCCTGCTGCGGAGCGATCCCCCGCGCCAGCAATCCCAGGATGAACCCGGCCAGAACATCGCCCGATCCGGCCGTCGCGAGCCAGGCCAGCGCGCCATCCGCGGCGGGTGGATGACGTGTGACGGATCCGTCAGGGCCGGCCACAAGTGTTTCGGCACCTTTCAGCAGAACGGTGCACCCCGCCCGCGCGGCGGCCGCCCGAACGGTCGCGGCACGTTGCCCTGTCGGCGCATCCTTCTCCTCAAACCCCTCGGCGA
Source organism: uncultured Alphaproteobacteria bacterium (assembly GCA_963715835.1). Lineage (GTDB taxonomy): Bacteria > Pseudomonadota > Alphaproteobacteria > Rhodobacterales > Rhodobacteraceae > Seohaeicola. The sequence goes on from CAVQSH010000002.1 coordinate 883,320, forward strand.
GATCCGGGAACAACCGCCGGAATTCTCCTTCATGCGGGGTGAGGACGCAGGCCGGATGCAGGGTCGCCATCTGGCCCGCGTCGCCCGCCAGCAGGGTGAGGGCATCCGCATCCAGAACCGTCGGACGTCCTGCGGCCAGAATTGCCGCCACCAGTTCCGCGTGACGAGGCGCAAGCCCAAGTCCCGGCCCAAGGCACAGGGCGTTGTATCTGTGATCCTCCAGCAGCGCGGCAAGATCATGCGCGTCCCCTGCCCCGCGCAGCATGATCGCCGTCACGTGACCCGCCACCTCGGCCATGGCATCGGGTGGCACCGCCAGCGTCACCAACCCTGCACCGATGCGCAAGGCCCCCCGGGCGGCAAGCCGCGCCGCACCTGTGCGGCCCGCGCCACCGGTCACCACCAGCGCGTGACCGTGATCGTATTTATGTGCGCCGATGTCCTTGCGCAGCAGGTCGCGGCCTGCGGGTGTCAGGGCAAAGGTGCGGGGCGCGCGGGACATGGAATCCTCCTTCAAGAGAGCATCGGCGGGAACCGAATGCGATGTCAAAGCCCGATCGGCACCACGACCGACCGGATACCCTGCCGGTCAAGGACCGCGTGCACAGGTTTGCGCGCGTGGAAGGTGACGACCAGATCGGCGGGAAAGGGCTGCGCGGTGAGGGCCTCGCCGGTATCGCTGTCATATCCGGTGGGTACGTCCACGGCCACATGGCGCAGCGCACCGTGCGGACCGGACAGGGTTGCGACCGCATTGCGGAACGGCGCGAGAATCGCATCCGTGTTCCGCGTTTGTCCGATGCCCAGCAGCGCATCGACGACCAGAACAGGGGCCGGGCCAGCGCGGTCGCAGAGCATGGCCAGGGTGGTGCCCAATGCGTCCATCGACTGCGTCTGCCCCCCGCCCTCCTCCCACGCGGCTGCGGCCCGCGCGGCGTCCCCCGGGGCTGGCGGCCGCGTCGCACAGAGCCCGACGGTCCAGCCAAGACGGGAGAGGCCGTCGGCGATGACATATCCATCCCCGCCGTTGTTGCCGGGACCGCACATCACGAGCGCGCAGTGCGGCCCCTGCGCCATGTCCGGCCATGCCTCCAGAACCGCCGCGATCACAGCCGCGCCCGCGCGCTGCATCAGCGCATATCCGGTGACGCGACCCAACTCCATCGCCGCCGCTTCCAGGGCGCGCATTTGCGCTGTCGTGACAATTTCAGTCATTTTACACCCGTTTTCGTTTATTTTTCGCCCAACTTTTAATCACTATGATTATTTTTTGCTCACCATTCGGGAATTGCACCGAGACACGCAAGAATGCGACCCGCGCCTGATTGTCCCTCTCGGACAGAAATGGTCTGACCCGTGAAGCACATAGGCGAGGAGACCCGGGATGAAGAAGATCGAAGCGATCATCAAGCCGTTCAAGCTCGATGAGGTCAAGGAAGCTCTGCAGGACGCAGGGGTGCAGGGTCTGTCGGTAATCGAGGTCAAGGGATTTGGCCGCCAGAAAGGGCATACAGAGCTCTATCGCGGCGCCGAATATGTCGTGGACTTCCTTCCCAAGGTCAAGATCGAGGTCGTTCTGGACGACGATCTGGTCGATGCCGCCATCGAGGCGATCATCGACGCCGCCAAGACGGACAAGATCGGCGACGGCAAGATTTTCGTCAGCCCCGTCGAACAAGCCATTCGCATCCGCACCGGTGAATCCGGCTCGGACGCGCTGTAATCTACCCCACAAACTGAAAGGGATTAGGGAATGAGCAAGGACGCAGTTCTCAAACTGATCAAGGACGAGGATGTCGAATACGTCGATATCCGCTTCACCGACCCGCGCGGCAAGCTTCAGCACGTGACCGTGGTCGCTGATCTGGTCGACGAGGATTTTCTGGACGAAGGCTTCATGTTCGACGGTTCGTCGATTGCCGGCTGGAAATCCATCGAAGCCTCCGACATGAAACTGATGCCGGATACGGAGAGCGTCTATATCGACCCCTTCTACGCCGAGAAGACCATCTGCATCCATTGCTCGGTCGTCGAGCCCGACACCGGCGAAGTCCTATGACCGCGACCCGCGCGGCACGGCAGAGAAGGCAGAGGCCTATCTGAAGTCCAGCGGCATCGGCGACAGCGCCTATTTCGGCCCCGAGGCTGAATTCTTCCTGTTCGACGACGTGCGCTACTCGGTCACCCCGAACAAGGTCTCCTACCAGGTGGATGCGGATCACGCGGCCTGGAACACGGATACCGAGTTCGAGATGGGCAACACCGGCCACCGTCCCGGCTACAAGGGCGGCTATTTCCCGGTCAACCCCGCCGATGACGGTCAGGACATCCGTTCGGAAATGCTGTCCACCATGAAGCGCATGGGGATGAAGGTCGACAAGCACCACCACGAAGTTGCGACCTCGCAGCACGAGCTGGGCATGATCTTCGGCACGCTGACCGAGCAGGCCGACAACATCCAGAAGTACAAGTACGTCATCCACAACGTCGCACTGGCCTATGGCCGTTCGGCCACCTTCATGCCGAAGCCGATCAAGGGCGACAACGGCTCGGGGATGCACGTGAACATGTCGATCTGGAAAGACGGCAAGCCGCTGTTCGCAGGCGACAAATATGCCGACCTGAGCCAGGAGGCGCTGTATTTCATCGGCGGCATCCTGAAGCACGCCAAGTCGCTGAACGCCTTCACCAACCCGACCACCAACAGCTACAAGCGTCTGGTGCCCGGCTACGAGGCCCCCGTGCTGCGCGCCTATTCGGCACGCAACCGCTCGGGTTGCGTTCGTATTCCGTGGACGGAAAGCCCCAAGGCAAAGCGCGTCGAAGCCCGCTTCCCCGATCCGGCGGCCAACCCCTATCTGGCGTTCTCGGCCCTGCTGATGGCTGGCCTTGACGGGATCAAGAACAAGATCGATCCGGGCGAAGCCATGGACAAGAACCTCTATGACCTGCCCGCAGAAGAGCTGGCCGGCATCCCCACCGTCTGCGGATCGCTCCGCGAGGCGCTGGAGGAGCTGCAGAAGGACATGGACTACCTGCTGGCTGGCGACGTGTTCACGAAAGACCAGATCATGGCCTATATCGGCCTGAAAATGGAGGAAGTCGAAGAGTACGACATGACTCCGCACCCGGTCGAGTTCAAGAACTACTACAGCTGCTGATCCCGCCGACCACCGAGTCGCAGGAAATCAGCCAACATCTTGAAAAGGGCGCCTTTCGGGGCGCCCTTTGCCGTTTCTGGGCGGAATTATGTCAGCCAAAACGGTCAAATTTCGACTTTTTCGCGCCATGCCCCGGGCTGGACGGAATTGGAACAAAAAATGCCCCACTTTCTTGACCATAAATGACCGGTTGGATGACCCAAACGGAGGCTGTCATGCGTCTGGACAATACCCGGTGCACATCTGGATTGGTATTTCTCGGTTCGAGATCTCTTGACCTCCCCTTTCTGGCAACACGGCTTGACCGTGTGCTCAGCGCGCGCGGCTTTGAGGTCGGCGCCGCGGAAGTCATGTCGGACGAGCATCTGAAGATGAGCCTGGGCGGGTTCGACCTGCACATGACTGTTTTGAACGGATCGGTGCGGCACGACCAGAAAGACGGCATGGAGGTGATGGATCAGGCCATGGGCAATGCCCAGCAGCGGCAGGCCGTGTCGGAACTGGGGGTGGCGAACGCGACCCAGACGCTGACCGTCACGATCGTCAAGCTGCCCTCTGATCTTCCCAGCCTGCGCGAGGCAGAACGCTCGACCGTGACTGCGCATTCGGCGCTGGCGCTGGCGACACTGGAACTGGCGCAGGTGCTGGATCCCGATTTCGTCCAATGGCTGCAGCCGGACATGATGTTGCAGACCACATCCTTCCTGTCGGTTCTGGAAAAGGTGACGCCGCGCCGCGTGTCGGCGGCGGACCGCGCCAATGCCGCTGCGGCCGAACGTCGCCGGCGGCCCAGCCCCGTGCTTCCCTTCTCGCAGACGCAGGCGAACCGTGTCTCGCGGCTTTTTCCGGATATCGACGATACCTGCGACCGTCTGGAAAGCCGCACCCGCGATGAGGCGATCACCGCGCAGCCCGTGCCCGCGCAGGCCGACGCCACAAATGTGCCCCGCCTGCGCGCGGCCTTCCTGAGCCAGCCCGACACCGCCACCGGCGATGACGTCGCGCTTGCCGGTCACGTCGAACCCGGCATCCCCGCGCGTCTGGCCACATGGGCGGTATCGCTTGCCGTCAGCATTCTGTCCTTGCCGGTCGGACTTGCCCTGATGATCTACAACCTGATCCGGGGCGAAGACCTGCGTCTGGCGCTGACGGCCCTTGCCCTGACGGGGCTTTTCACCGGGCTGGTGAACCTTGGCCTTGCCGAAAAGGCGATGACAACGCTCATGGCCCTGCCCCATGTCGGAGAATTGCTGTCGCGCCTGCCGTTCTGACGGTATCGCACCGGACCATGGCATCAGGCGCCCCTGTCGGACCGACGGGGGCGCTTGTTTCATTTGCGCGCTGGCAGGCTGGTGGGTATCATGCCTGCGTATTCAGACAGGGTCATTCACATGCCAAGCATTTCACTCAGAACATCCATCCTTTCGCTGGCCATTGCAGGTGTCATGGCTGGCCCGCTTGCCGCCGCGCAATGCGGCAACACCGCAGCGGGGTTCGATGCGTGGAAACGTGACTTCGCGCAGATCGCGGCCGCATCCGGCGTCAAGGAACGTGGTCTTGCAGCATTGGCAGGCACGACATACGCGACCCGCACCATCGCTGCGGACCGCAACCAGAAAAGCTTCGGCTTCACGCTGGAAAAGTTCATGGAAGTGCGCGGTGCGAATACCATCGTGGCCCAGGGCAGGAAACGCAAAGCGCGCGATGCGAATTTCTACGCGGCGCTGGAGCGTCAATACGGCGTACCAGCGGGCGTGATCATCGCGATACATGGCATGGAAACGGCCTTCGGCGGGTTCATGGGCGACAGCAACGTGCTATCGGCCATCGCGACCCTCGCCTATGACTGCCGCCGGTCCGAGTTCTTTTCGGGCCATACCATCGCGGCCTTGCAACTGGTGGATCGCGGTGTCGTGTCGCCGCAATCGGTGGGCGCCAAACATGGGGAGCTGGGGCATACCCAGTTTCTTCCGGGCAATGTTCTGAAATATGCCGTCGATGCCAATGGCGACGGGCGGATCGACATGAACAACATCACCGATGCGCTGGCCTCGACCGCAAATTTCCTGCGCCAGAAGGGCTGGCAACCGGGTCTTGGCTATCAGGAGGGCGAGCCGAACTTCCGCGTCATCCAGGAATGGAACGCGGCGGGCGTCTATCAGAAGGCGATCGCCATCATGGCCGGACGCATCGACGGCTAGGACTGCGGCCAGAGGGCGTGCACGACCGCGCGCTCCAGCACGCTGGTATGGATGCCGAAGACGACCGCGCCGGATTGCGGCAGGCGCAGGATGCTCTGCCGTTCGGTGCGCAGATAGCGCGCGTCCTGCGCCCCGCGCTCGGGGCGTCGGTCATTCTCGCGCCGGGGCTGGTGCAGGCTCGGATCGACATACCACAGCGCATTGAACCGCCAGAGCGGCCGACCGACCTGCACCCCGTCGAACAGGCGCTGCACACGGCGCGCCATGCTGTCATCGTAGCTGTCCACCGGGATGTGGATGCCGGTCAGGGGACGCATGAATTTCTCCTCCAGCGTCCAACTGGCCGGAAAGCACAGCACGGCAGCACTCAGGACATGTTCCGCGCCGCGCTTTTCCATCAGGCACAGATCCTGCTGCACCAGATGCCCCAGCGTGACCATGGGCGCGGTCCGGTCCAGAGCCACGACGACGCCATCCGGTCGGCGCACCTGCCCCTCCGAGACCTCATGATCCGGCCTTTGGGATAGCACCTCCAGCACCGCATCCAGCAGTTCCAGCGCCGCAGGTCTGGCCGTCTCGTCCATGGCCACGACAGTGTCGCGCTTTTCTGCCAGAAGCCGCGCCCGCTCGGCCATCTGGGCCGCGTGGGCATCATCGCAGATGATCCAGTCGTCGGGGTCCAATGGCGCGACACCCGGCAGCGGCCTGTGATTGGTCGGATCGTAGCTGAGGCGTGTCTGAAGGATCGGTGTCATGGCACAATCTGTTCCCAAAAACGACCGCTGTGCAAGTCGGTTTGGGAACGGACAATCGTTGCCCCGCGAAGAGATGCTGGCCCAGCAGCGGAGCGAACACGATGAACCAGCATTACAGCGACAAACGCAAGATCGACCCCACACGCGGCGCGACCCTGGCCGACGGCAGCCCGAACGACATGGACCGGGTGGAAATCGGGCCGACCCTTCTGGCCTTCGACGAATGGGCCGCTGCGGGGCTGGCGCTGCCCGACCTTCCCGCGATGCGGCAATACCGGTTCGACCGGCTGGTTCAGGCCATTCAGGCGCGCGACTATGCGGGGCTTTTGCTGTTCGATCCGCTGAACATCCGCTACGCCACCGACAGCACGAACATGCAGCTTTGGAACACCCATAACCCGTTTCGCGCCCTGCTGATCTGCGCGGATGGTTACATGGTGATCTGGGACTACAAGAACGCCATGTTCCTGAGCCGGTTCAATCCGCTGGTGCGCGAACAGCGGTCCGGGGCGGATCTGTTCTATTTCGACCGGGGCGACAAGGTGGACGTGGCCGCCGATGTCTTCGCCAACGAGGTGCGCGCCCTGCTGGAGGCACATGCCGGCAGCCAACCGGCGGCTGGCCGTGGACAAGATCATGCTGCACGGCCTGCGCGCGCTGGAGGCGCAGGGCCTGAGCATCATGGAGGGTGAAGAACTCACCGAAAAGGCCCGTTCGGTGAAGGGCCCGGACGAAATCCTCGCGATGCGCTGCGCCTCGCATGCCTGCGAAGCGGCCGTGGCCGAGATGGAACGCGCGGCGCGCGCGGGCATACCACAGGCGCGTATGTCCGAAGATGATGTCTGGGCCGTGCTGCACGCGGAAAACATCCGGCGCGGTGGGGAATGGATCGAAACGCGGCTTCTGGCCTCGGGTCCGCGCACGAACCCGTGGTTTCAGGAATGCGGCCCGCGCATCATCCAGAACAACGAGATCGTGGCCTTCGACACCGACCTGATCGGCGCCTACGGGATCTGCATCGACATCAGCCGGACATGGTGGATCGGCGACCGCGCCCCCCGCCCCGACATGGTCGCGGCCATGCAGCACGGGGTCGAGCATATCCGCCACAACATGTCCCTGCTGAAACCGGGGGTGCCGCTGCGCGACTTGACCTTCAATTCCCATACCCTCGCCCCGCAGTACCAGCGCGGCAAATACGGTTGCCTGATGCACGGGGTCGGGCTTTGCGATGAATGGCCGCTGATCAGCTATCCGGACAACTTCGTCGAGGGCGCTTTTGAGTATGTGCTGGAACCCGGCATGGTCCTGTGCGTCGAGGCGCTGATCAGTCCCGAAGGCGGGGATTTCTCGATCAAGCTGGAGGATCAGGTGCTGATCACCGAAGATGGCTTCGAGAACCTGACCCGCTATCCTTTCGATCCGGCGCTTTGCGGCGCGTGAGCACGTGGCATCCGCAAACCTCGCTCTGCGTCACCTTGACGTGAAACCGCTGACACATGGGTTGCACCTTGCCCGACCCGCGCTCACTCTTGAACGAAGAGCGAGGAATGCACCTGATGACCAGCGAACACATCACCTTCCAAGGCCATGACGGCAGTCAACTTGCCGCAAGGCTGGACATGCCCGAAGGACCGCATCTGGCAACGGCGCTTTTCGCCCATTGCTTCACCTGTTCCAAGGATATCGCCGCAGCCCGACGCATCGCGCAGCGCCTGACGACGATGGGGCTGGCGGTGCTGCGGTTCGACTTCACCGGACTTGGCCATTCCGAAGGGGAATTCGGCAATACGGGGTTCACCTCGAATGTCGCGGATATCGGTGCCGCCGCCGCCTATCTGGCGGGGCGCGGCATGGCTCCGCGCCTCTTGATCGGCCATTCGCTGGGCGGGGCGGCCGTCCTCAAGGCGGCGCCTGACATTGCGGGCGTCAAGGCGGTGGCCACGCTTGGCGCGCCCTTCGATCCCGAGCATGTCACGCATAACTTCCACGACTCGCTGGCGACGATCCGCGAGGCCGGAGCGGCGGAGGTCGACCTTGGTGGTCGGCCATTCCGCATCACGCGCAGCTTTCTGGACGATATCGAAGGGGCCTCGATCGCTGCGGAACTGGGGCGGTTGCGCGCGGCGCTGCTGGTGATGCATGCCCCGCGCGATGCGATCGTGGGGATCGACAATGCGACCCGCATCTTCATGGCCGCGCGCCATCCGAAAAGCTTTGTCACGCTGGATGATGCAGATCACCTGATCAGCCGCGCGACGGATGCCGATTACGCAGCCGATGTGATCGCCACTTGGGCCACCCGCTATCTTGACCTGCGCCCCCCTGCGCCGCCGCCCGGCGTGCCGGAAGGGATCGTGCGCGTGTCCGAAGCGGACCCGAACGGATTTCTGCAGGACGTGACCGCGGGCCCCTATCACCACGCGCGCGCCGATGAACCAAGAGCCTACGGTGGCACCAACCGGGGCATGTCGCCCTATGGATTCATCGCGGCCGGTCTGGGGGCCTGCACATCCATGACGATCCGGATGTATGCCCGCCGCAAGGGCTGGCCGCTGGATCATGTCCGCGTGGATGTCTGCCATGACAAGATGCATGCGCAGGATGCCAAGTCAGGGTCCGGCGACAAGATCGACAGTTTCCGCCGGGAAATCCATCTGGAGGGCGATCTGTCCGAGGAACAGCGCGCGCGCCTTCTGGAGATTGCGGACAAATGCCCGGTGCACCGCACGCTGGAACGCACCAGCAGGATTCTCCACGACGCTGGCAGCCTGAGGCGAACGGCTGTCACGCCGCTCAGCCGCTGCCTGACATTTGGTTCTGGTGGTTGGCCCAGGCGCTTTCGATCTGTCCACACAACTCCATCGGATCGAATGGCTTTGTGATGACGGCCAGCGCCCCCTTGTCGAGCATGTTCTTGGAGAAGTTTTCCTCGGCCTTGGCGGTTACGAAGATCGCAGGGATATCCGCGAAGCCCGGAAGGGTCTTCAGCGCGGTCCAGGTTTCCATACCGTCCATGTCGGGCATCATGAAATCCAGCAGGAACAATTGCGGCGTGCAGCCTTCGGCTTGCGCCACCGCATCCTGACCGGAAGGGAACTGATCAACGCTGTACCCGCCCACCATTTCGAGCGTGATCTTGATGATCATACGGATGTCTTCGGCATCATCCACATGCAGTATTCGCTGCAGTTTTTCCATCTCAGTCGCCTTTATCGCCCGATGGTCCGGACAGAGATCAAACCGGATACACGATACCTCACAAAAAGACCATGTCCGTCACAGTCGACCAGATTACCGTTCAAATCAAGCTGGCATTCCCATGCTGCCTGTTTCACTGACCGCTGCTGCCGCGCATTCAGGCACGATCAGGCCAGCTTGCGTCGACGGCTGTCCGTCACCTCGCTTGCCACGGTCGTCGGCACATGGGGAACGATCTCGAATTCGATGAAGAACGTCGTGCCATGGCCCAGTTTGCTTTCGTAGTCGATCTGACCATCGTGCTTCTCGATGATCTTCTTCGAGATGTTCATGCCAAGCCCGGTTCCGCCGACGCGACGCTGGTCAGAGGAATCGACCTGGCTGAACCGTCCGAAGACACGTTCCTTGGCATTCTCGGGGATCCCCACGCCCTTGTCCTTGACATAGATCCGGACGTGGTCGTCCACCCGCTTCACCGAAATGTCGACGGTTCCGCCCTTGTGCGAGAATTTGGACGCGTTGGAGATCAGGTTCGCCATCACCTGCGACAGACGGCCTGCGTCCCCGTTGATGTAGATCTCCTCATCCGCATGGGTCACTGACAGGGTCACATCCATCTGATCGGCATAGCCTTTGCTCATCGTGACCGAATCATCGACCAGCTCACGCACGTTCAGCAGATTGAACCGGAAGGCCATCTCTCCTGCCTCGATCTTCTGCAGGTCCAGCAGGTCGTTGATCAGATCCGCCAGATGCTTGCCGTTCTTGGCCGCGATCGTGAGGATCGGCTGCATCTGTTCGGGCACGGGCCCCATGACCCCGCTGTTGACCAGGTCCAGTGTGCCCTTGATGGAGGTCAGCGGGGTGCGCAATTCGTGGCTGACCGTGGACAGGAACTGCGACTTGATCTCAAGCGCGGCCTTGGTCTTGTCATGCTCCAGCGTGATTTCCTCGATCTGGGCCAGACCGCGGCGGTAGAGCTTGAGAAAGACGAACGAGCAGTCGACGATGAAATACATCACGAAGGCGACCGTGAAGAATTGCAGCCACACCTCGGAGTCGATGGGTGGCTTCAGGCGGATGATGTCCCATGTCGCGATGAAGACGAAGGTGACGCCATAGATGCTCAACCGCAGGAAAAGGGCCGGCAGCAGCTGGTGATTGTTCACGGCTGCGAACAGGGACGCCGCGAACAGGAAGAACAGCGGTGTGAAATGTCCGCCCGAGGTCTGCTGGAGCGTGATCATCACGACGAAAAGGCTGATCGAGACAGCGCTTGCCACCGTGTTCAGCATCACCCAGCGCAGGAACATGCGGGCCTTGGCCTGATCGTGATCGGTCCAGCGGTTCACATTGCGCGCGAGGATCAGATCCAGAACCTCGGTGAACAGAACGGCGGCATAGGCCGAAAAGGATACGACGGGGCTGAAGTAGAACGCGGCCAGCAAGGTGGCAGCCAGGAAGATCGCCTGACGCTGCCAGATCAGATTCTCGCTGACGTTGATATAATCCTTCAACTGGCGTTCGAGCCGGTCGATCGGATACCAATCGTCCTTCTTGGGCAAGAATTGCTCGACTATGGCCATGTGATCATGGATCTCCACATTCTCAACCGATCATGGTTCGGCCCTACCCCGTTCCTGCCGCTGCCCAGGAATGCGGCGCATATGTCCCGCAGGACCATGTGCCACGTGCAACGAACAGGACCAAAAAAACGGTCACCAAGCACACACCCGAGGAGAACCATGGCGGTTTTGCCCGGGAACCATCACCAGAAGATCATTCCGACGCAGACGCCGGCTCTGATCAGCAAGCCTTGTCACACGGGAACGAGACTGGTCCCCAACACGTAACGCCGCTTATGCAAGAGATATTTCGGGAATATGACCACAAAAAGGCTACCAAATGGTATTGTTATATCAACCCGGCCAAGTCAGCGGGATGCCATTCGGGAAATGAGATATGATCTGGGCGGGATTCTCGTTGCGAAAAAGGCAGCCGACGAATAATCGCCACAAACGGGTTTTGCTCCCGGATCAGTTGACGTATCGCGCCACGGTGAACAAAGCGGCCTGGCTGACGGTATCGTCGATCGAGAATTTCGGGCCGACGGGAACCGCACTCAGGTCCAGCCTGCGCAGCCAGCGCGACCAGACGGCGGGCACGATGCCGATCACATGGGTCGCGCCGTAGCCGCGCGCGGATTCACTCAATTGGCCCATCAATGCGGCCTGCACCGCCAAGCGCCGGTGCGCGGGAACCGCAGGCGACACGAAGAGGCGCGATGCCTCCCAGATGCGGGGATTGACCGGCGCTTCGAAGAAAAGAACATCCGTGGGAATGCTTTCGAGCATCCCTTTCTGCGCGTCGCGCAGCATGTAGGAATACACACCGCAACGCGCGGTCGTGGGTGTCAGGCGGATACCGGCCAGGATCTCGCCGAACTCATGCACCACGATCCAGCGGCTGAGCGGCGTGTCATATTGGTCGAATTCCATCCCCTCGGCCTCGGGCAGGCTCCAGTGGAGACGGTCGATGAAGGTCTTCTTGCGCGCCTTCAACAGGCTGACGAACAGATCGCCATATTGGTGCAGGTTGGAAAAGGACAGGGTCGTGGCCTTCACATGCCCCATGACGGCTGCGACAGGCTCGGGGATTCGCGGCTTGACGGCAGGCAGGTCGGGCAGAAGATCCCGCAGACGCGGCTTGGAAACTGCAGGTTGTTCACTTACCGAAGGCGGAAGTTCGGGGAAAACCGAACTTGCCTGGACAACCCCAGTCGCGTCTCTGTTGTGTTTCATTGCCTGCTCACGTTCTTTTTCCACCAATAGATGAGAATTCACTCTCATCGTCCAGATCAAACTGGATACACTCGTCTTTTTTCTGCCCTATTTTCTCCATATTTGAAAAGATGCAACACTTCCAGACCACCAGCCATCGGCGTATTTTCGCCCAACGTTCAAGTTATGGTTGTTTTGTGAGCAAAATATCTCGCTATTTTTCAATCAAATAGCACTTCCGCGATGCCGAGGGGTCGACAACGCCCGACGCTGAACCGGTCTGTCCAGTTTTGCCGCAATCCGCAATAAGACGAAAAAAGTCACGCTGAGGGTTGGTTCAGCCGGTAAAATCCTGATCCGGCGCAATAGATGGAGACAGGCCAATCGCGCATGTTTCCCTGCATAAGGAATTCGCGCATTTTCGTGGTCCCACGGGGGGTGGGCCGCAGCGCAGGCAGGAGCAATTCATCAGGCATGAAAAAAGGCGCAACTGAAAGTTGCGCCTTTTTTGCTTAGTGATGGTCGATCGCCTCAGCCGCGGGCGCGGCCGACCAGTTTCCACAGGGCGGGCAGAAGGGCTGCGGCCAGTGCCAGCTTCAGCGCGTCACCGATCAGGAAGGGCGTCAGGCCCCACTGCAGGATCGGCTTGTCCCAGCCATAGAGCATCCCCAGCCAGATCAGGCCCGGCACATAGATCAGCACGTTGCCCGCCAGCATGGCCAGCGCCATCTTGCCAGCCGAACGGTCCCAGCCAGCTTGCGCGAACCAGCCGAGGGCGACGGTCGCCATCACATAGCCCAGCAGGTAGCCGCCGGTGCCGCCCATCATGTAGGTCAGGCCATGAGCTTCGGCCGACGAGCCTGCGAACACGTCGAAGCCAAGAGCGCCGATGATCATGTAGCCCAGGATCGTCACCAGACCCAGTCGCGCGCCGTAAGCAGCGCCGATGGTCAGCACGGCGAAGGTGCCCATTGTGATCGGAACCGGCCACATCGGCACCTTGATCTTGGCGGCGATCGCCAGAACAGCGATACCCAGCACCACCAATGCTGCCTGTTTCACCAACAGTTGCAGGCCTTCGCGCGGTGCAACGGCCTCAACCAGAACCTTGTTTGTCAGAGCAAGCGCCATCCGCCGGCCTCCTTTGCAGAGTTGTCATTTCGCCTCTGTTTCTGCCCCAGCCCCCGCGCCATCGCAAGGGGCAAGGATCATCCGGCTGGATTTACCCCGGATCGCGGCGATAGACCGACCGCATGACATAGTCCTTGCGCGGTCCCGTGACCCGCCATTCCGCATGCCAGACCGGCCAGTCCGTGAAATCATAGCGCACGCGGTAGGTATCCGGGTCGCACCAGTGATCCGCCATGGCAACGCCGTTTGCGGGATCGAAGCTGTGGAAATCGCGGCCATCCGCGAAGAGGACCGCAATACCCGCGCCCTCTTGTCGCCAGAGATAGCGCCGCTCGGCCTGAAACCCGCCCTGCCCCGTCAATTCCAGCCGCCCCGCTTCCTCCAGCAGCAAATCCGCCCCGTCCGGGCTGAACCGCGCTGTCCCGGCAAAGACCGCGTCCGGCCCCAGCGCATCCGCGATCTGCCGCTCCAGCCGCCACTGCCCCTCAAAGTCCGCCAAGCCAAGCATCGCCTGCCCTCCAACCCTTGCCGCCACGCCTGCCCCCCGTTAAAGACTGCGCCAACCGCTGCCAACCAAGGAAATCCCATGATCCCCCGCTATTCCCGCCCCGAGATGGTCGCGATCTGGTCGCCCGAGACGAAATTCCGCATCTGGTTCGAGATCGAAGCCCATGCCTGCGACGCCATGGCCGATCTGGGTGTGATCCCGCGCGAGAATGCCGAAGCCGTCTGGAAGGCGAAAGATGTTGAATTCGACGTCGCCCGCATCGACGAGATCGAGGCCGTCACCAAGCATGACGTCATCGCCTTCCTGACCCATCTGGCCGAACACGTCGGATCGGACGCCGCGCGTTTCGTGCATCAGGGCATGACGTCGTCGGATGTGCTGGACACCTGCCTGAATGTGCAGCTGACCCGTGCCGCCGATCTGCTGATCGCGGATATGGAGGCGCTTCTGGCCGCGCTGAAACGGCGTGCCTTCGAGCACAAGGATACGGTCCGCATCGGCCGCAGCCACGGCATCCATGCCGAGCCCACAACCATGGGCCTGACTTTCGCGCGTTTCTATGCCGAGATGGACCGCAACCTGCGCCGCCTGAGGACAGCGCGCGAGGAAATCGCGACGGGCGCCATTTCGGGCGCGGTCGGCACCTTCGCCAATATCGACCCCCGCGTCGAAGAGCATGTCTGCGCGCAACTGGGTCTGATGCCGGAACCCATCAGCACGCAGGTGATTCCCCGTGACCGGCACGCGGCGTTTTTTGCCACTCTGGGCGTGATCGCCTCGAGCATCGAGAACATCGCCATCGAAATCCGGCACATGCAGCGCACAGAAGTGCTGGAAGCCGAGGAATTTTTCAGCAAAGGGCAAAAAGGCTCCAGCGCGATGCCGCACAAGCGCAACCCGGTTCTGAGCGAGAACCTGACGGGTCTGGCGCGGTTGGTGCGCATGGCCGTCGTGCCCGCGCTTGAGAACGTGGCGCTGTGGCACGAGCGGGATATCTCGCATTCCTCGGTGGAACGGATGATCGGTCCCGACACCACCATCACGCTGGATTTCGCGCTGGCGCGGCTGACCGGGTTGGTGGACAAGCTGGTGATCTATCCCGACAACATGCTGGCCAACATGAACAAATTCCGTGGTCTGGTCATGTCGCAGCGGGTTTTGCTGGCGCTGACCCAAGCCGGTGTCAGCCGCGAAGACAGCTATACGCTGGTGCAGCGCAACGCGATGAAGGTCTGGGAAAAGGGCGCCGATTTCAAGACCGAGCTGCTGGCCGACCCGGATGTGACCGCCGCGCTGAGCCCGGCCGAGATCGAGGAGAAATTCGATCTGGGCTATCACACCAAGCATGTGGACACGATTTTCGCCCGCGTGTTTGGAACAAAATGACTCAAATCGGGATTTTGACGTAACGGGATTGCGTGCTACCTTAGGCTTCCAACCACAAAGGGAGTACGCAATGAAGTTGAAGACCGCATTTGCCGCCCTGGCTCTGACCCTCGCTCCGATGATGGTCAGCGCTGCCTGTTCCTCCAGCCATCAGGCCATGTCCTGCGCCGACGGCATGGTCTGGGACAGCGAGTCCCGCAGCTGCACCAAGCAGCTCAGCGGCTGATACCGCCTCCCGCGCCCTTCCGCATGACGGCCAGGGCGCGGCACATTCCGGGGCATCGTGGCAACCGATCGCGTTGACAGGTGGCACCCGAAAAACTTCCTAAAATTTGAACGAGTCAGCCGTATACCTTTCAGGGTTTCTTCATCGGTCAGTCCTTATCTGTTCCCGGATAACATGAGGATGCGATGCTGAGTTTGCCCCCCTTGTCCGTCCGTTCCGGCGCTGCTGGCACTATCCCGCTGTCGCAACGTGAAAAGGCGGCGATTGTCGTGCAATTCCTGCTCTCGGAAGGGGCTGATCTGTCCCTCGCGGACCTGCCGGATGATCTGCAGACCATGCTTGCGCGCCAATTCGGGCAGATGCGCCATGTGGATCGCAGCACGCTGGCCGCAGTGATCGCCGAATTCGCCGAGGAGTTGGAGCAGATTGCCCTGCTGTTTCCGCGCGGCGTGGCCGGTGCGCTGAACGCGCTGGATGGGCGGATCAGCCCGCAAACGGCGGCCCGGCTGCGCAAGGAGGCGGGCGTGCGTCAGTCGGGTGATCCGTGGGAGAGATTGCGCGCCTGCCCGGTCGAGACATTGCTGCCCTTCCTCACGTCCGAGGCGGTGGAGGTCGCCGCCGTGATGCTGGCCAAGCTGGACGTGGCCAGATCCGCCGACCTGCTGAGCCGCCTGCCCGGCAGCACCGCGCGGCGGATCGCCTATGCCATGTCGCAGACAGGTGCCGTCACGCCCGAGACGGTCTACAGGATCGGGCTGTCGCTGGCGATGCAACTGGATGCGACACCGGATCGGGCCTTTGCCGATGATCCGGACCATCGGGTCGGCGCAATACTCAACTTGGCGACAGCCTCCACGCGCAACGATGTGCTGTCGGGGCTGGAAGAAACAGACGCGGGCTTCGCCGAAAGTGTGCGGCGCGCAATTTTCACTTTCGCCAACATCCCGGACCGGATCGACCCGAAGGACGCGCCCAAGATCGTCAGGGCGGTGGATCAGGCCGCTCTGGTCACGGCCCTTGCCCATGCCCAGACATTGGGAGAGGAGTTCGGGATCGCTGCGGAATTCGTGCTGACCAATATCTCGTCCCGTCTTGCCGACAGCCTGCGTGACGAGGTGGGCCAGATCGGCAAGATCAAGACCAAGGACGGGGAAGAGGCGATGACCGCCGTGATCTCGGCCATTCGCGCGCTGCAGACTGCGGGCGATCTGGTCCTGCGGACCCCCGGCACCGATGAAGCGGGAAGCTAGCCCCGCCCCGGAAACCCGGGTGGTTGGAACCTGCAACTCGCAGTGGACAGCGTGTGTCTGCGGGCCTAACCTGCGGGCATGAGTGATATATCTGGACGCCGCTGGCATGACATGGGCGGGGACGAGGCCGGGCCTGTCCCCAAGGAAGGGCATGATTTCGCCCTTTGGGAAAAACGCGTGGATGCGCTGATGGTGCTTTGCTCCTCCAAGGGGCATTTCACCGTGGACGGATTGCGCCGCGCCCTTGAAGACATGGGCGAAGACGCATTCGAGAAGCACAGCTATTACGAGCGCTGGATCGCCGCCGTGAACCAGAACCTGATCGAAGGCGGCGTCTATACGCTTGAGGAACTTGCCACCCGGATGGAGGCCGTCGCGGCGCGCGGCACCACTTATGGCGAGGCGACTCACGATGGCGCGCTTCACGACCATGGGCATCATGACCATGGCTGAACGTGTCCGTGTCCGCAGTCTGATGCCGCCGGGCCATGTGCGCGCACCGGCCTATCTGCGCGGCAAGACCGGTGTCATCGAGCGTGCCTTGGGCGAATTCGGCAATCCCGAACAGCTTGCCTATGGTCTGCCCGCCGAGAAGAAACCGCTCTACCGCGTGCGATTCACCATGGCCGAACTCTGGGGCGACCGCGCCGAGCGGCCCGACGACACGCTGGACGCCGAGATTTACGCCCACTGGCTGGAAGAGGTTCCCGATCATGCCCCATGACCATCACGACCATGATCATGATCATGACCACCATCACCACGGCCTCAGCCCGTCGGGTCACCCCTACCGGCAGGACGACGACGCGCCCCTGACCTATTGGCAGCGCATGGAAATCGCCGTGCGCGAGTTGCTGATCGAAAAGGGCGTGACCACCGCCGCCGAAGTCGCGGCCCAGATCGACCTGATGGACAGCCGCAGCCCCGCGAACGGGGCCGCCGTCGTCGCGCGCGCCTGGAGTGATCCCGCTTTCAAGGCCCGCCTGTTGCACAACGCCGGGGACGCCAGCCGCGAGATGGGATTCGATATCGGCCCGCTCCATCTGATCGCCGTGGAAAACACGCCCGACACGCATAACCTGATCGTCTGCACGCTCTGCTCCTGCTATCCGCGCAACCTGCTGGGCCTGCCGCCCGACTGGTACAAGACCCGCGCCTATCGCAGCCGCGCCGTGCGCGAACCGCGCGCGGTTCTGTCCGAGTTCGGGGTCGAGCTGCCCGACAGCACCACGATCCGCGTCCATGACAGCACCGCCGACATGCGCTATATCGTGCTGCCCGCGCGCCCCGCAGGCACCGAAACCCTGTCCGAGGCCGAACTGGCCGCCTGGTCACCCGCGACAGCATGATCGGCACCGGCCAGCCACGCGCCCCGCAGGGCAACCTGACCGGAGCATGACCAGGCTCAGCCCGACGGCCACCGCGATCCTTCTGATGATCGGGGCGATCTTCTGCTTTTCGGTGATGGACGCCACGGCCAAGGCGCTGGCGCCACGCATCGGCACGATCCCGGCCGTCTGGGCGCGCTATGCGGGTCAGGCGCTGGTCGTGCTGATCCTTGTCGCCCCGCGCCTGCGATCCGTGGCGCGCACCAACTATCCCTGGCTGCAACTGGCGCGGTCCGTCTTCCTGATGTTCGGGACCGTCTTTTTCTTCTTCAGCGTCGCCAATATCGGCCTGACCGAAGCCACCGCCATCATGAACATCAACCCGGTGATGATCACGCTGGGGGCGGCGGTCTTTCTGGGTGAAAAGATCGGCCTGCGTCGCGCGATGGGGATCGGGGCCGCCCTGATCGGCGCGTTGATCATCATCCGGCCCGGCTCCGATGTGTTTTCGCCCTATGCCGTGATGCCCCTGATCGCGGCCATCGCCTATTCGGCCTATAACATCACCACCCGTTTCGTGGGCCGGAACGAGGATCCGTGGACATCGCTGCTTTATACGGCCTTGTTCGGGGCGGTCATCATGACGATCGCGGTGCCCTTCTACTGGCAACCTCTCGACCTGACATCGGCCTTGCTGATGGTGCTCATCGCCGCTTTCGGGACGATGTCGCAACTTCTGCTGATCCGGGCGCTGTCGATCGGCGAGGCGGGGATGCTGGCCCCCTTCGCCTATACGGGACTGGTCTTTGCGACGCTCTGGGGCGTCGTCTTCTTCGATGAATACCCGGACGGATGGACCGTCATCGGCGCGACGGTCATCGTCGCCGCCGGTGTCTATGTGTGGTATCGCGAGACCTTCGGGAAAAGCGCGGCGGCGCGCGCCAAGACCTGAGCCACGTGCTTTCTATCGCAGATGCGCCGCCGCCAGGATCGGTCCGGCATTCTTGCGTTGCAGGATCACCACGGCCGGTCGGTCGCCCTGCGCCTTCATCTGGACCATGAGGGGCGAGGACAGGTCCCATTCGCCCAGAGCGGTCCAGTCGGTCACCACATTGGCGTAATCCACCGTGCGGCCCGCATTCTCGCCACGCGAGATGTCCACGGTTTGATGCGGCTCGTAACGGACCAGATAGATGACCAGAGGTCCGGCGACACCGGCCCGCGCTTCGCCGGTGATGGTGATCTGTCCTGCCTGGTCCCGCACTGCCGATAGGGTCACCCCGGTATCCGCCGCCGCGTGCCGTGCGATCAGGGCGCTGGCGTCCTTCTCATGCGTGCCCACCAGATGTTCCTGCCCGCCGATGATCATTTGCGGCGTATAGACAGACCGGCGACCACCCGACTCGGCATAGGCCTTCTGGCGCTGGGTGAAGGCCGGCTGCGCGAAGCTGTCCTTCCAACCGATGTAGTCCCAGTAATCCACGTGCAGCGCCAGCGCGATCACATCGTCCCGCTTGCTCAATTTCTTGAGAAAGGCATCTGCGGGCGGGCAGGAGGAACACCCCTGCGAGGTGAACAACTCCACCACGACGGGGCGCGTGTCGGCCATCGCAATGCTGGCCGCCGCGATGAAACTGCCCGCCAGACACGCCCTGATACACCCTGTGAAACGCCCCATAAGCCTCATCTCTTTCCAAGTCCGTTCCATCGGTTCTAGGTGGGCCGGGCTGAAATGACCAATCAAGGAATCGAGAGAGAGCGGTGAGTGTGTCCCGTCTGCACGATTTTTTTGTGTGCAATGGTATACATTTTGCGCCTGCCCCCCTTGATCGAAACCGCGCGATAGGTCAAAAGCAGGCCAGCAATACCCCTTATTTCCTGATCAGAGGGAGGCCACAGATGCCCATCACCGTCGGACAAGACAGCGCCAAGACCCGCAAGACCCTCACGGTCGGCGGACAGAGTGTTTCCTATTACTCGATCCCGGCTGCACAGGCCGCAGGCCTTGGCGATTTTTCGCGTCTGCCTGCCGCGCTGAAGGTGGTGCTGGAGAACATGCTGCGCTTCGAGGATGGCGGTTTCACCGTCTCGGTCGAGGATATCAAGGCATTCTCCGAATGGGCCGACAACGGCGGGCAGAACCCGCGCGAGATCGCCTACCGCCCTGCCCGCGTGTTGATGCAGGATTTCACCGGCGTGCCCGCCGTGGTCGATCTGGCCGCGATGCGCGACGGAATCAAGTCGCTGGGCGGTGACGCGCAGAAGATCAACCCGCTGAACCCGGTCGATCTGGTCATCGACCATTCGGTGATGATCGACGAATTCGGCAATCCCCGCGCTTTCCAGATGAACGTGGACCGCGAGTATGAGCGCAATATCGAGCGCTATACCTTCCTGAAATGGGGCCAGAAGGCCTTCAACAATTTCCGCGTGGTCCCGCCGGGCACCGGCATCTGCCACCAGGTGAACCTTGAGTATCTGGCCCAGACCGTCTGGACCGACACCGATCAGCATGGCGCGACCGTGGCCTATCCCGACACGCTGGTGGGCACCGACAGCCATACCACCATGGTCAACGGTCTGGCCGTTCTGGGCTGGGGCGTGGGCGGCATCGAGGCCGAGGCCGCGATGCTGGGTCAGCCCGTCTCGATGCTGATCCCCGAAGTGGTCGGCTTCAAGATCACCGGCGCGATGATGGAAGGCGTGACCGCCACCGACCTCGTGCTCAAGGTCGTGCAGATGCTGCGCGCCCATGGCGTCGTGGGCAAGTTCGTCGAATTCTACGGCGAAGGTCTGGACAACATGCCGCTGGCGGACCGCGCCACCATCGCCAACATGGCCCCCGAATATGGCGCGACCTGCGGTTTCTTCCCGATCGACGGGGAAACCCTGCGCTACCTGCGCCAGACCGGCCGTGACGAGGACCGGATCGCGCTGGTCGAGGCCTATGCCAAGGAAAACGGCTTCTGGCGTGATGCGGATTACGCACCCGTCTATACCTCGACCCTGCATCTGGATCTGGGCGATGTCGTCCCCGCGATCTCGGGCCCCAAGCGTCCGCAGGATCACGTGCCGCTGACCGAAGCCGCCCATGTCTTCGGCGACTATATCCGCGGCATGCGCAAGATGCCTGCCGCGCCGAAGCTGGAAAAATCCGACATGGTGGAGGAAGGCGGCAAGCCCGGCCCCAACCATGTGCCCGGCAATATCACCGGCTTCTCCAGCGCAAAGGTCGAAGGCGAGGATTACAAGCTGCATGACGGTTCGGTCGTGATCGCCTCGATCACATCCTGCACCAACACCTCCAACCCCTATGTGATGATCGGGGCCGGTCTGGTCGCCCGCAAGGCGCGCGCGCTGGGTCTGACCCGCAAGCCCTGGGTCAAGACATCGCTGGCCCCCGGTTCGCAGGTCGTGTCCGAGTATCTGGAAGCGGCCAACCTGCAGGTCGATCTGGACGCGCTGGGTTTCAACCTCGTGGGCTATGGCTGCACCACCTGCATCGGCAACTCTGGCCCGCTTCAGCCCGAGATTTCCAAGGCGATCAACGAGCATGACCTTGTGGCCGTGTCGGTCCTGTCGGGCAACCGCAACTTCGAGGGCCGGATCAGCCCCGACGTGCGTGCCAACTATCTGGCCAGCCCGCCGCTGGTCGTGGCCTATGCCATCGCCGGCGACATGAACATCGACATCACCAAGGACCCGATCGGCACCTCCAAGGATGGCAAACCGGTCTATCTCAAGGACATCTGGCCGACGTCCAAGGAAATCGCCGATCTGGTGGAAAGCAGCGTGACCCGCGCGGCCTTCCTCAAGAAATACGCCGATGTGTTCAAAGGCGACGAGAAATGGCAGGCGGTCGAGACCACGGATAGCGAGACCTATGACTGGCCCGCCTCCTCGACCTACATCCAGAACCCGCCCTATTTCCGCGGAATGGGTGCCGAGGCCGGAACGATCCATGACATCAAGGGCGCCCGCGTGCTGGCGCTGCTGGGCGACATGATCACCACCGACCACATCAGCCCGGCCGGGTCCTTCAAGGACACGACACCCGCAGGCAAATACCTGATCGAACGTCAGGTGCCGGTGCGGGAGTTCAACTCCTATGGCTCGCGTCGCGGCAACCACGAAGTGATGATGCGCGGCACCTTCGCCAACATCCGCATCAAGAACGAGATGCTGGACGGGGTCGAAGGCGGCTATACCAAGGGCCCGGATGGCGCGCAGACGTCGATCTTCGACGCCTCGATGGCCTATCAGGAACAGGGCACGCCGCTGGTGATCTTCGGCGGCATCGAATACGGCGCAGGCTCCAGCCGCGACTGGGCGGCCAAGGGCACAGCGCTTCTGGGCGTCAAGGCCGTGATCGCCGAATCCTTCGAGCGTATCCACCGCTCGAACCTGGTCGGCATGGGGGTCATCCCGTTCGAATTCACCGGCGGCGACACGCGCAAGTCGCTGGGTCTGACGGGCGATGAGACCGTGTCGATCACCGGGCTGGAAGGCGATCTGAAGCCGTTGTCCGATGTGCCCTGCACCATCACCTATGCGGATGGCAAGACACGCGACATCATGCTCAAGTGCCGGATCGATACGGCGGTCGAGAAGGAATATGTCGAGAACGGCGGCGTGCTGCACTATGTGCTGCGCAATCTGGCGAAGTCCGCCTGATCCCGCGTCACGGCAAAGGCAAAGCCCCGGTGCGCTGCACCGGGGCTTTTTTCATGTCAGTTCAGAGGACTGCGAGACGCGCCCCCGAAAGGTCAGATCAGGAGCCGCTGCGGGCGCTTTCGATGGCGGGGCGGATGGAATTGTCGATCACACGCTGCGTGATCGGCCCCGCGTGGCGCAGCAGGATATTGCCCTGCCCGTCGATCACATAGGTTTCGGGGACGCCGTACAGACCCCAGTTCAACCCCATGCGTCCCGAATCGTCCGCCCCCATCGCCAGATAGGGGTTGCCCAGCTCCTCCAGAAAACCCATCGCGTTGTCGGGCTTGTCCTTGTAGTTCACACCGAAGATCGTGATGCCTTCGGCTGCCAGCGCCTCGAGATTGGGATGCTCGACCCGGCAGGGCGCGCACCAGCTGGCCCAGAAATTGACCAGGGTCACCTCGCCCGCGCGCAGGTCGGCATCTGTGAAAGGCGCATCCGGGCCAAGCTGCGCGACGGCGACCGCAGGGGCCTGCCGCCCTTCCAGCGCCGAGGGGAGCTGATCCGGGTCCTCGCGCGCCATGCCGAACCAGAACATCGCGGCCAGTCCCGCGAAGACCAGCGGCGGGGCCAGCATCAGGGGTGACAGCTTAGCCATTGCGACGGCTCCTTGCCTCGACCTCATCCAGTTGCGCGCGCACCTTGCGCGCCCGCAGCACGCTGACCGCCACCATCGCGATGATCAGGACAATGGACACCGCATAGGATGACAACACCGCATCCGCATATTTCCCAAGATCGGGCATCATCCCAGTCTCTCCCGTGCGAGAAGCGCCCGCATCCGGCGGGCACGAATTTCGGTTTGCGTGCGCAGGAACACCAGCGCGATGAACAGCAGCACAAAGCCCGCGATGCAGAACAGCAGCGGATGATAGAACACGTCCGCCACGTTCTTTTCCTTGTCGAGGCTGAGCGACGCGCCCTGGTGCAGGCCCTGGTTCCAGAAGTTCACCGCATAGCGGCTGAGCAGCGCGAAGACCGATCCCACAAGGCACAGGACCGAGGTCAGATCGGCGGCGGTGTCGTCATTCTCGATCGCCGCCCAAAGCGCGATATAGCCCAGATAGAACAGGAACAGGATCAGAAAGGATGTCAGGCGCGGGTCCCAGGCCCACCAGGTGCCCCACATCGGCTCGCCCCAGATCGCGCCGGTGGCCAATGCGATGACGGTCATGACCGCACCCACCGGGGCCGCTGCGCGCGCGGCCAAGGCAGAGACATGATGCCGCCGCACGATCCACACGAGGGAGGCCACCAGCATCATCAGCCAGGCATTGATCGCCATCAGCGCCGAGGGCACATGCAGATAGATGATCTTGACGGTCGATCCCTGCCGGAAATCATCCGGCGTGAAGAAGAACCCCCAGATCAGCCCGATCACCAGCGTGATCGCGGCCAGCACGGACAGCCAGGGCAACAGCCGGTCCGTGGTCTGGATGAACTTCTTTGGGTTTGCGTATTCCCAGAGTGATGCCATGTCTCGTTCCTATTCCATCGCCCCGTGGGCGCAAGTCACATCCCTGTCAGCGCAGGTTTACCCTCAATACAGCCGCCGACGCAAAGGGCAGCAGCGCAATGGCCCCGAAGGTGATCCCGGCCAGCATCGCCAGCGGCACGCCCGTCTCAAGCCCCTCTGCGCCGCGCCGTGCCACCTCGGCTCCGAAGATCAGCGTGGGCACATATAATGGCAGAACCAGAAGGCTCAACAGCAGGCCGCCACGTTTCAATCCGACCGTCAGCGCCGCCCCGAACGTGCCGATCACACTCAGCGCCGGGGTGCCCAGGGCTAGCGAGATCACCAAGGGCACGTAGCCCTCGAGAGGCAGGCTCAGGAGCAGCGCGAAGAGCGGCGAGGCGAGCACAAGGGGCACGCCCGTCGTCAGCCAATGGGCCAGCGCCTTGAGACTGACCAGCGCCTCCATCGGCAAGGGCGCGGTGGCCAGCAGGTCGAGCGAGCCATCCTCCCAATCCAGTGCGAAGATGCGGTCCAGCGACAACAGGCAGGACAACAAAGCCCCCAGCCACAGGATACCGGGCGCGATGACGGCCAGCAGGCCACTGTCCGGCCCCACGCCGAAGGGCACCAGCACGACCACGATCAGGAAAAAGGCCAGCCCCAGACCGAAGCCGCCCCCTGCCCGCACCGCCAGCCGGATATCGCGCAGCAGCAAGGCCCTCATAGGAAGGACCCGTCGAAATCGTCATGGGCCGGGGCCTTGGCGCGGTAAGGTGCCACATCCAGCACCCGCGCCTCGGCCAGACCCAGATCAATATGTGTGGCCATCAGTGCCATCCCGCCGCCTGCAAGATGCGCGCGCACCGCTTGCGCGAACAGGGCCACGGCGGCTGTGTCCAGCGATACGGTCGGCTCGTCCAGAACCCAGACGGGACGGCCCGTCACCACCATCCGCGCCAGCCCGAGACGCCGCTTCTGCCCTGCGGACAGCGCCCCTGCCGCACGATCCGACAGCGCGGCCAGATCGAAAGCCGCAAGGGCGGCGTCGATCTCGCCCGTGCCGAAGACATCGGCCCAGAATTCGAGGTTCTCGCGCACCGTCAGCGTGGATTTGATCCCGTCGGCATGACCCGCATAGGCCATGGCCTCGCGCTCGAGCCCCACGGTTCCTGCCAGCGGCGGCTGCAACCCCGCAACGGTCCGCAGCACGGTCGTCTTGCCCACGCCATTGGGGCCGCGCAGGATCAGCGCCTCGCCTGCGCGCAGCGCGAAGTCCAGCCCTTCAAGAACCGGGATTCCACCGCGCGCAACGCTCAGGCCTGTGACGTTCAATTCCATGCGGATGACCTATCCCATCCTCACACATTCCGAAAGGCGCAGATCACCGCAGCACCTCGCCGACGGGCAGGACGGCGGCGGCGACACGGCGGCCTTCGGACAGCAGGACGTTGTAGGTGCGGCAGGCTGCGGGCGAATTCATCACCTCGACTCCCATCCCCAGCGCCTCCAGCCGGTCGCGCAGGCCCAAGGGCGCATGGGCGATATCGGCCCCCATGCCAAGGAAGATCACATCGACCTGCCCTGCCAGCGCTTCGAGAGCGGCGATATCGTCCAGCCCGCCCCAGGATGTCGCACGCTCGACCGTCACCAGAACCGGGCCTTCGAAGACCTGCTTGCCGACGCGGAAAAATCCGGGGCCGTAGCCGTCGATCGGCACGGCGCCGTCGAAATTCACCTCGGTCACTCGCATGGTCGCACCTCCGTTCTCCGTTCCTTCAGTCCCATAGCGGCAGGCCGCTGATGGCGGCGGCCGCGATGATCACATAGGCCGCCGCGCGATATATCCGCTCCCGTTCAGGGCGGAATATCGCGGCCCCCGCCATATTGGCCAGCATCACGGGCAGCGCAAGTATCAGCCCGAGGATCACCGGCACCGCCTCCAGCTTGTCCTGCACCGCCAGCAGCGCGATCAGCACGATATCGAAGACGAACAGATAGATCAGGATATTCGCGCGCACCTGCGCCGCCAGGCGGGTGGAGGCAAGATAGAGCAGGATAACGGGCGGTCCCGGCACGCCGACGACTCCGCCGAGGAACCCGCTTGCAGCGCCGGTGCCCAGCAGGATCGGCGCGTTCAGCGGGCCACGATAGCGCAGCCCCGCCAGCAGCAGGATCGGCACGAGGATCGCCAGAAAGGACACTGCGTAGCGAAAGACTTCGGGCCGGATCGCGGTCAGCACCATCAGGCCCAGCGGCAGGGCCAGCGCCATGGCCACGGTCAGCAGCGCCACTTCGCGCGGATTTCCGTCCTTGCGCGCGCGCGGCAGGTTCGGGATCGGCCCGAAGACATCCATCACCACCAGCACTGTCAGGGCCCAGAGCGGCGGCATCAACTGCCCGGCCACCGGCATGAAGATCAGCGCCGTGCCAAAGCCCGAAAAGCCGCGCACGAAACCCGCCAGCACCGTTCCCAGGATCAGCCAGAACAAACCGTCGAAGGCAAGCGCTTCGGCCAGTGCCTCAGGCATCTATGTTCGAAAACTGCGTGCCCGCTTTCGCGTCGGGTTTGGACCAATCGCGTTTGATGCCCAGTTTCAGCAGCACGATCGAGGCCACGAAGATCGACGAATAGGTGCCGACGATGATGCCCCAGATCATGGCGAAGACGAAACCGCGGATCACATCGCCGCCCAGAACGAACAGGGCGATCAGGGCGATCAGCGTCGTGAGCGAGGTCATCATCGTCCGGCTCAGGGTCTCGTTGATCGACAGGTTCAACACCTCGCGCAAAGGCTTTTGCTTGAATTTTCGCAGGTTCTCGCGGACGCGGTCAAAGACGACGACCGTGTCGTTCAGGGAGTAGCCCACGATGGTCAGCAGGGCCGCGATGATCGCAAGGTCGAAGCGGATCTGCAGCTCGGAAAAGATGCCGATGGTCAGCACCACGTCATGTACCAGCGCCACCACGGCGGCGACCGCGAACTGCCATTCGAAGCGGAGCCAGATGTAGACCAGCACGGCCGAGATCGCCAGAACCACGGCGATGGCGGCCGTCATGATCAGCTCGCCCGAGACTTTCGGCCCGACCAATTCGACCGAGATGAAACGGATATCGGGCACGGCCTGTTGCAAGGCCCCTTCGACCGCCGCGATCAGTTCCGGCGTCACCGCCTCCTGATCGTCCTGTGCCTGAATGCGGACCATGGCCACGTTCTGATCTTCGCGGAAACCGGGATCGAAGATCTCGGTGATGGTCACATCACCCAGACCCAGCGAATCCGCTGCCGCGCGATAGGACCCGATATCAATGGGTTGCGCGCTCTCGGTCCGGATTGTGGTGCCGCCCCGGAAGTCGATGCCGTAATTCAGCCCCTGCAGGAAGAAGGACACCATCGCGACGACCATCATGACAGCGGAGATGCCCAGCCAGAGCGTAGGCCGACCGAAAAAATCGAAGCTGGTGGTTTCTGGAACAAGTCTCAGACGCATCTCATACCTCGATTGTCTTGGGGCGGCGGCGCTCGAACCAGATCACGATGATCAACCGCGTGACGAAAATGGCCGTGAAGACCGAAGTCATGATGCCCAGGCCCAGCGTGATCGCAAAACCGCGCACCGGCCCCGATCCCATGACATAGAGGATCAGCGCGGTCATGAAGGTGGTGATATTGGCGTCGACGATGGCGCTCAGCGCCTTCTCATAGCCCAGGTCGATGGCGCGGGCCGGTCCCTTGGCTGTCTTGAGTTCCTCTCGGATCCGCTCGAAGACCAGCACGTTGGCGTCCACCGCCATGCCGATGGTCAGCACGATCCCGGCGATACCGGGCAGGGTCAGCGTCGCCCCGAGCAATGAGAGCATGCCGAAGATCAGCGCGACGTTGATGATCAGCGCGATATTGGCGAAGACGCCGAACAACCCGTAGCTCAGCACCATGAACACGAGAACCGCGATGCCCGCGACGATACAGGCGATCTTGCCTGCCTCGATGCTGTCCGCGCCCAGTTCCGGGCCGATCGTGCGCTCTTCCAGGAAATTCAGCCCGGCTGGCAATGCCCCGGCGCGCAGAAGCACGGCAAGCTGCGTGCTGTCCTCGACCGTGAAACTGCCGGTGATGATGCCCGAACCGCCTGGAATGTGGCTCTGGATCACCGGGGCGCTGATGACTTCGCTGTCCAGCACGATGGCGAAGGGATTGCCGATATTGGCCGCCGTGTAGTCCCCGAACTTGCGCGCACCTGTGGGGTTGAACCGGAAGTTCACCGCTGGACGGCCGTTCTGGTCAAAGGCAGGCTGCGCATCGACCAGTTCCTCGCCGGTGACGACGGGGGCCTGTTCCAGAACGTAGAACTGCCCTTCTTCGTCCAGAGACGGCAACAGCTCATTGCCGGCCCCCGGAGGCATGTCGGGATTTGTCGTGCGGGTGACAACGGGCTGGAAGGTAAGCTGCGCGGTGGTGCCGATGATTTCCTTCAACTCGGCTGCCGATCCCACGCCGGGGACCTGAATGAGGATGCGGTCCGTGCCCTGACGCTGGATCGTCGGCTCGCGGGTGCCGACCTCGTCGATGCGGCGGCGAATGATTTCCAGCGACTGCTGCACCGTGCGGTCATCCGTCGCCTGCCGTTCGGCTTCGGACAGGCGGATCACGATATCCGCACCGTCCACGGTCACGTCGATGTCGTTGGACCCTGCCCCGGTCAGTGTGACCACGGGACGCGCCAGACCGCGCACCAGACCGGCGGCGCGCTCGGCCTGATCGGGCCGTTCGTTCAGCCGCACCCGCAACTCGTCCGTCGCAGAGGGCTGCAACCGGATCGTGCCCACCGTATCCCGCTCTTCGCGCAGAAGGTCGCGCACATCGGGCCACATGCCCTGCAACCGCGCCTCATAGACATCGGCGACACGCACTTCGGCCAGAAGATGCGCACCACCGCGCAGATCGAGCCCCAGATTGACAAGGAAGGACGGCATGAACGAGGGCCATTGCGCCGCCTGCGCCTCAAGCGCGGGATCGCTGGCCCCTGCGGGCATCGCCTCAAGAGCGGCGCGTGCGTCATTGGCCCCTTCGACCCGCGAATAGAAGCCGTTCGGCAGCGCCAGCGCCAGCCCGATGGCCACGGTCGACCAGATCAGAAGCCGCTTCCAAAGATCGATCTGCAGCATGTCACCTGCCTTTTGTCGAAGTGGGGCCGTCTGAACTCAAAGGGCCGTGTTTGCAAAAAACGAAGCGCCGGGGGCTGTCAGGGCCACACGGTGCGCCGGTTTCAGCTCGAGGCAGGTTCGGTCTTCGAGATGACCTGCGCCACGGTCGATTTCACGACGCGCACCTTCACGTTCTCGGCCAGTTCGACCTCGATCTCGTTGTCGTCCTTGACCTTGGACACCTTGCCGATGATCCCGCCCTGCGTGATGATCTGGTCGCCGCGCCGCAGCGCTGCCACCATGGCCTGATGTTCCTTCAGCTTTTTCTGCTGGGGGCGGATCAGCAGCAGATACATGATCGCGAAGATCAGGATAAGCGGGATAAACTGGGCAAAGGCTTCCATCGGTCTGTCCTTGTCATGAAACGTCAGGGGGCCGGCTGGCCCCCTTTGAATTGGCAGGGAACCTATGTGCCGACGCCCCCTTTTGCAAGGCACGAAACGGTCAATCGACATCAACGCCGCACGGTTTTCGGATCGCCCCGCCGCTTTGACCCGACGGCCAATTCCCCCTTCAATCGGGCAGGCGATTGCGGCATATGGGAGCAAAGCCCTATCCAGACCGGAGCAAGCCATGCACGACATCCGCGCCATCCGCGAAAACCCCGCCGCCTTCGATGCCGCCCTTGCGCGGCGCGGGGCTGCCCCGATGTCGTCGCAGGTGCTGGCGCTGGACGAGGCGCGCCGCGCCCGCATCACCGCCGCCGAGACTGCGCAGGCCGAACAGAACCGCGCCTCCAAAGAGGTGGGCGCCGCCAAGGCCAGCGGCGACGAGGCCGCGTTCGAACGCCTGCGCGCGCTGGTGGCCGAGAAGAAGACCGAAGTTGCCGCCATGCAGGCCGAGGCAAAGGACCTGGATCAGCAGTTGACCGATCTTCTTCTGACCCTGCCGAACAGCCCTCTTGATGAGGTCCCGCAGGGTGCCGATGAGCATGACAATGTCGAGCGCAACCGCTGGGGCACGCCGCGCACGCTGGATTTCAAACCGCTGGAGCATTACGACATCCCCGCCGTCAAGCCGGGCATGGATTTCGAGACCGCCGCCAAACTCAGCGGTGCGCGCTTTGTCGTGCTCAAGGGTGCGATCGCCCGCCTGCACCGGGCGCTGGCGCAGTTCATGCTGGATACGCATACCTCCGAACATGGTCTGACCGAGATGATCACCCCCGTTCTGGTCAAGGACGAGGCGATGTATGGCACCAACCAGTTGCCCAAATTCGCCGAAGACAGCTATCGCACCACCAACGGCTGGTGGATGATCCCCACGTCCGAAGTGACGCTGACCAATACGGTTGCGGGTGACGTGCTGGAGGAGGCGCAACTGCCCATCCGGATGACCGCCCATACACTGTGCTTCCGCTCGGAGGCCGGGTCGGCTGGCAAGGACACATCGGGGATGCTGCGCCAGCACCAGTTCGAGAAAGTCGAAATGGTCAGCATCACCCAGACCCGAGGACAGCATGGCCGAACACGAGCGCATGACCGGCTGCGCCGAGGCGATCCTGCAGAAACTGAACCTGCCCTATCGCGTCGTGGTGCTGTGCACCGGTGACATGGGGTTCGGGGCGACCAAGACCCATGATCTCGAGGTCTGGCTGCCCGGCCAGAACACCTACCGCGAGATTTCCAGCGTGTCGGTCTGCGGTGATTTTCAGGCCCGCCGCATGAACGCGCGCTTCAAGCCCGCAGGCGGCGGCAAGCCCGAATTCGTCCATACGCTGAACGGCTCGGGTCTGGCCGTGGGGCGCTGTCTGATTGCCGTGCTGGAGAATGGCCAGCAGGCGGATGGATCGGTGGACCTGCCCGCCGCCTTGCATGGCTATCTGGGGGGCAAGACCCGGATCGACGCCACCGGTGCGCTGGTCTGAACGTCAGCGGTCGCGCGGCCGGAAAAGGTCGCTCCAGACCTGTCGCAGGCTGCCGGGGCGATAACCGCCCAAGCGGATCACCCGCAAACGCGCGGCTTCGGCCACTTCAGTGACAGTCTTGGGGCCCCTTCTGTCCGACAGAAGTGCGCCGTAAAGATTTGACACCGAACGCTTTTGCACCATCGCGCCAGCCTCTGCCACCGGATCGGCAGGGGCTGTGATCGCCTGAAGCGCGACACGGTCGAATTCCAGCCCCGCCGTCTCGGCCCGCGCCCCCTCCGCGATCCATTCCGCAGGAAAGGCCGACAATCCCGGCACCGGACCGCTGCCGCCCACCACGCCATGCACGCCCGGAAACCACATCTGCTGATAGGGACGCTCGGGTCCGGTCAGATCCCCGTTCAACCCGTCCGGCCCGTCCAGATTGCCCCAGAGCGCGGGGGGATAGAGCACACGCCGCTCGTCAATGGCGACCGCGTGACGCGCCGACAGAACCAGATGCGACAGGTCCGTATCATGAAAGGCATAGCGGTCGTTCACCCACCGCGCGAAAATCCCAAGCACCGAGGGCAGCCCCAGCGCGCCCACCGTGTCCAGCACCCCCAGATAGCGGATCTGCACGAGAATCGGCGGCGTGCCGTCACGCGCCATCCGCATCTGCGACAGCCGCCATTCCACATCGGCCTGACTAGTCGCCACATCGGGAGACAGCGCCGCGCGTTCGGTCATCACCGCCTCCCGGTCGGGGGCCATGGCACGCCCCCGGCGGCGATAGAGGTCCATCGCCTGCCCCACCTTGCTCACCTGGTCGCGCGGCAGGATCCCGGCCTTGCGGATCAGCCCGGCCAGCGAGCGGGCGGTATAGGCACCGCGTGAAAAACCGAAAATAAAGATCTGGTCGCCCGGCTCGTAGCAGAAGACGAGGTTGCGGTAGGCTTCGACGATATTGTCCTCAAGCCCCCACCCCAGCGCGCCGCCGAGGAACTTGTCGGTCCAGCGCGCCAGCCGCGAGGTGCCGCGCCCGGTTCCGACCCCCTGCTGATAGAACACAACCTGCTTGATCCCGTCCGCCGCCGAGGGCGTGACCGCCTGCGCCAGCCGCAGGATCGAGGTCGGCCGATCCGCATCCGCCCGGTTCCAGGTCCCATCACAGAAAAACACGATACGTTTCATACCGGTATGACCTTTCGCTGTCGTAACCACCGCAGGATCGGATGTGCCGTGCACGGTGACCTTTGGCTTTCCCTTGCAGATCGTTATATGTGGTGAAACGGAACAAGCAAAAGGCGAAACAGGTCAATGACCCGCAAGACTTCCCTCCTCACGCTGCTGGCAGCGCTTGCCTTTGCCCTCTCGCCGCTATTGTCCTCGGGGTTCAACGGATTTGCGCCGGATCAGTTTCCCGTGCCACAGACCAATCCCCCGGTGCAGCCCGCAGGCTATGCTTTCGCGATCTGGGGGCTGATCTACCTGTGGCTGATCGCGGGCGCGATTTTCGGCATCTGGGACCGTGCGACCGACCCCGATTGGGAACCGATGCGCCCGGCCCTCATCATCAGCCTGGTGATCGGCGCGGCGTGGATTCCCGTGGCGCAGATTTCACCCATCGGGGCCACGATCCTGATCTGGGCCATGCTGGTAACCGCCGTGATCGCGCTGCTGCGGGCAGGCAAGGCGGATCATCCGTGGCTGCGGACACCCATTGCGCTTTATGCGGGTTGGCTGACGGCGGCGTCCTCCGTGGCGCTTGGTCTGGTCCTTGCCGGATATGGATTTGTGGACGCGCAGATGGCCGCGTGGCTGGGCATCACGCTGGCGCTGGCGATCGGGCTGGGCGTGCAAGCCCTGCGTCCCGATGCGCCCGCCTATCCCGCCGCGGTGATCTGGGCGCTGGTCGGTGTGCTTGTCGCCAATCTGGATGGCCCGAACCTGAGCGTTCTGGCACTTGTCAGCCTTGG
The DNA here is from genome assembly GCA_963715835.1 of uncultured Alphaproteobacteria bacterium. GTDB lineage: Bacteria > Pseudomonadota > Alphaproteobacteria > Rhodobacterales > Rhodobacteraceae > Seohaeicola. The sequence goes on from CAVQSH010000002.1 coordinate 916,447, forward strand.
CATCGCCCTGCTGGGCTGGCGCGCCGTGGTGAACTGGCGCGCGTAGGGCGCGGCGCCTTTCAGCGCCGCCCCTTCTTGGGTGGTGTGGGGGCCTTGCCCAGATGCTTGGTCAGCGCACCGGCGTTGCGCTCGCGCCGCCCCTTGTAGGGGTTCTTGTCGCCCTGCCCGCGCATGAACAACCGGATCGGCGTGCCGGGCATGTCGAAATCCGTCCGCAGCGCATTGACCAGATAGCGGGAATAGCTGGCAGGCATCGCTTCGGGGTTCGAACACATCACAACAAATCCCGGTGGCCGCGTCTTGGCCTGGGTCATGTAGCGCAGCTTGATCCGCTTGCCGCCGGGCGCGGGGGGCGGATGCGCCTCCATCATGCCCGGCCAGCCAGCGGTTCAGATGGGCCGTGGTGACACGGCGGTTCCAGGTGTCATAGGCTTTTTCAACAGCCGCGCGCAGACGATCCAGACCCTTGCCGGTCTTGGCCGAGACCGTGACCAGCGGCGCGCCGCGCAGCTGCGGCAACAGCCGTTCGAAGGCTTCGCGCAGGGCGTTGATCTTGCCCTGCTTGTCATCCTCGATATCCCATTTGTTGACCGCGACGACGACCGCGCGCCCCTCGCGCTCGGCCAGATCGGCGATCCGCAGGTCCTGCTGCTCGAAGGGGATGGCCGCGTCCAGCAGCACGATCACGACTTCCGCGAACTTGACCGCGCGCAAGCCGTCGGACACCGACATCTTTTCCAGCTTGTCCTGGATCTTGGCCTTCTTGCGCATGCCCGCCGTATCCCAGATGCGGATCGGCATGCCCTCCCAGTCGATGGTCAGGGAAATCGCATCGCGGGTGATCCCCGCCTCGGGGCCCGTCAACAGACGCTCATCACCAAGGATCTTGTTGATCAGCGTGGATTTTCCCGCATTGGGCCGCCCCACGACAGCGATCTGCATCGGTTTGTCGATCGTGGGCCAGCGCACGTGGAACTTGAACTCGTCGTCGCCGTCTTCCTCGTTCAGGGTCACGTCGATCTCGGGCAGGTCGTCGCCATCGACCTTGGCCTGTTCCTCGAACGCATCCGCCAACGGCTGAAGCTGCGCGTAAAGGTCGTTCAGCCCTTCGCCATGTTCGGCGGACAGCCGGATCGGCTCGCCCAGACCCAGGCCATAGGCCTCGATCACCCCGGCATCGGCCAGACGGCCCTCGCCCTTGTTCGCGGCCAGGATCACATGCTTGGCGCGCTTGCGCAGGATCTCGGCGAAGACCTCATCGGTCGGGGTGACGCCTGCGCGCGCGTCGATCATGAAGAGGCAGATATCGGCCATGTCCACGGCGCGTTCGGTCAGTTTGCGCATCCGCCCTTGCAGGGATTCGTCGGTCGCTTCCTCGAGGCCCGCAGTGTCGATCACGGTGAACCGCAGATCGCCCAAGCGGGCGTCCCCCTCGCGCAGGTCGCGAGTCACGCCGGGCTGGTCATCGACCAGAGCCAGACGCTTTCCAACCAAGCGGTTGAAAAGGGTGGACTTACCCACGTTGGGACGGCCAACGATGGCCAGTGTGAAACTCATGGTCTGGTGGCTCCGGTTCCGGTCAAGCGGCTGCGATACACCATCGCGCGATCAACGGAAAGCGTGCAATTGCCCCCGCGCACCCACGACATAGAGCGTGCCGCCCGCCACGATGGGCGCTGACGTCGCTCCGCCCGGCACCTGCACGCTATGCGTCTGTGCCCCCGAGACGGGATCGAAGAAGCGCAGTTGCCCGTCATTCGAGGCGACGACAAGCTGCCCGCCTGCAAGGATCGGGCCATAGTGGGCCACGACTTCAACCTGACGACGCGGACGGCGTTCGGTGAAATTCGGCAGCTTCACACCCCAGATCCGGGTGCCGTCGCGCGCATCCAGCCGCATCAGCTCGTTGCGGTCGCTGATGGCAAAGACCGAACCACCGGCCACCCACACGGGGCTGATCGCCCCGTCAGTGGCGGTCCAGAGCCGCTCGCCATTTGCGGCATTGAGCGCAACCATCCGGCCCGAATGGGTGCCGACATAGAGCGTGTCACCTGCCAGAACCGGATCGCCCGTGATATCGGCCACGCGCGACAGCGCGCTGAACCGGCGCTGGCCCGAGACGATGGCATCCCAGACCCGCAACCCGCCCTGACGGAAGGTGGCCTGCAATTCGCCATTGCCGAAGGCGAAGATCGCCAGCTTGTCCGTGACAACCGGCGCGGCCCCGCCCAGCACGTTGGCCTGATCGGGTGAGGTCGATGTCTGCCAGCGGACACGCCCGTTCGCGGTCTCGATCGCCCAGGCGGTATCGCCGCCGGACACAAGGTAGACCAGATCGCCCTGCACCGTCGGTGTGCCGGATCCGGTGGCCTCGAGCTTCTGCTGCCAGCGGATCTCGCCCGTGGCGGCATCCAGCGCGGTGAGCAGACCAAAGGTCGAGGAAACGTAGAGCACGCCATCCGCCAGCGCGATACCGCCACCCGTGGCCTGATCCGAGCGATCGGCCGAAGGGGTCAGATCGCGCGACCACAAGCGTGCCGCCTGCGCTGGATGTGGCCGTGACTGTCGCGCCTGCGTCCAGCGTGAAGATCCGGCCCTGCCCCGTCACGGGGTCCGCGACGATGCGCTGACGCTTGGCATCGCCCGCGCCGATATTGGCGGACCATGCCAGTTGCGGACGGGCCGAGAGGGCTGCGTTTTCCGTGCGGAAACGGGGGGCGTTCGGCCGCTGGCCCCATTCGGCATTGTTGACCTGGGCAGGCAGGCTGATGGTCAGGCTCTGGTTTTCGGCCTGTCCGGTGCCGGGCTCTTCGACGCCGGTGCTCAGGACAGCGCGCAGATCCTCGCGCACCCCCGGAAGGATGACCTGGCGTTCCGCGCAGGCCGACAGAAAGACCAAACCGGCCAGACCTGCGATCCACCCTGTCCTGTGCAAAGATGTTGCTTTCACGCTCGCCTCGCCTTCCCTGCCGCCATGGCCTTCCCTTGCAGGATCGACCCGTTCGGCCCCTTCTCAGTTACCGGCAGCGCCGGTGCCATCCGGTGATCCGCCAAGCGCCACAATCAACTGAGACGCCCGCTGACGCAAGCCCGCTGTCGCCTCGGCGTCCGATTGCAGGCTCTGCAAACGGCTGATCGCGGCCTGAATGTCACCCTGCTCGATCTCGATCAGGGCCAGTTGCTCCTCGGCTGCGACGCGCAGCATCGGGCTGGTCTGGGCGATCCCCTCGAATCCGACACGACGGTCTGCAAGGCTCATGTCGCCCGCGTCCAGCAGCAGCGCCTTGAAACCGGCCAATTGCCGATAGGTCTGATCCACCTCACCGTCCGAGGCGATCGTCTGCAAGCAGGGCCAGCGCCTCGTCGGTCGCGCCGGTCTCGATCAATTCGGACACTGTCAGGAAGTCGCGGGCAATCCGCGCGCCGTTCGATGTGGCCTCGACCTCGCGCAGGGCGCTCACGCGTGCGGCGCTGTCATCGGCCGAAAGTGCCGCGATCAGCGCATCGCCCGCTGCCTGCGCGGCGGCAGCATCCTGCGCCTTGCGCCATTCGTTCCAGGCAGCACCGCCCACAAGCGCCAGAACCACCAGAATCGCGATCCAGCCATACCGCCGCATGAGACCGAAAAGCCGGTCACGGCGGACCTCTTCGGTGACTTCCTCGATGAAACTCTCGCTCTGGCTCACGCGCTGCCCCTTTTGCGGTTTGCCCCCTCTTAACGTGAAGCCGCCGCCCTGCCAAGGGGCCGGGACAGGCCGCCGCGCGCGCAGGGCCGGGTTCCGCCGCCGCAACAGAGTGCAACGCCCCCCGCCCTGCGATCAGATCGCGTATTTGCGCAATTCCAAGGGCAGGAAAGCGCTTCCCGCATCCCCGCCTTTGCATATGATGGCGCGCTTGCGCGGCATTGCAGAAAAGTTTAATCTGAACTGGTCAGTTTAGCGTAGCTTTCATGACAGACTTTCTGCGCCATGGCCGCTTTGCACCCCGGCACCGGCTGCCACACCAAAAGGACAGTTGATGCGTCTCGTTCCGGTTCTCCTCGCCATTCTTGTTACGGCTTTTCTTTTTGCCCTCGTGTTGCACCGCGATGCGCTGCTGGCCTTTGCCGGCAATGAGCCTGCCGCTGACGCGCCGAAGGCCGAGGATCACCAGACCGGCCCAGCCGCCGTGCGGGTGGTCGCTCTGTCTTCGAGTGCCCGGGGGGTAGAAGATGCCGTGATCCTGCGCGGCGAGACACAGGCCGCGCGCGAAGTGGAATTGCGGGCGGAAACATCGGGCCGGGTGACATCGGAACCGCTGCGCCGTGGCACCTTCGTCGAAGCGGATCAGGTCATCTGCCAGATCGACATCGGCACACGACAGGCCATGCTGGCCGAGGCCGAGGCGCGGCTTGCCGATGCGCGCATCAATTTTTCAGCCGCAGACAGGCTGTCGCAGGACGGTTTCGCCTCCTCGACCCGTGTGGCCACGACCGAGGCCAATCTGCGTGCCGCCGAAGCCGCCGTGGCTGCGGCCGCCAAGGATATCGAACGGCTGACCATCCGGGCGCCTTTCGCGGGTATCCTTGAAAGCGACAGCGCGGAAATCGGCAGTCTGCTGCAGCCCGGCGGGTTGTGCGCCACGGTGATCCAGCTTGACCCGATCCGTCTGGTGGGATTCGTGCCCGAAACCGAAGTGGACCGTATCGAACCGGACGCTCTGGCAGGCGCGCGGCTTGCCACGGGTCTGGAAGTGCAGGGCCGCGTCACCTTCGTCTCGCGCTCTGCCGATCCGATGACCCGCACCTTCCGCGTGGATATCGAAGTGCCCAATGCCGATCTGTCGATCCGCGACGGGCAGACCGCCGAGATCGCTATCGCGGCGCAGGGCACCCGCGCGCATCTGTTGCCGCAATCGGCCCTGACGCTGAATGATGACGGCGCGCTCGGGGTCAGGCTGGTCAGCCCGGATCAAACGGCGCTCTTCGCCCCTGTCAGCCTGTTGCGCGATACCGCGCAGGGGGTCTGGGTCAGCGGGCTGGACGACAAGGTCGATGTCATCGTCGTGGGTCAGGAATATGTCGCCGACGGCGTGCCCGTGATCCCGACATACCGCGAGGCACAGTGATGATCGGTATGGTGGATTGGGCCGCAGCCCGCGCCCGGATGGTGATGGCCTTCATCATCCTGTCGATCGCCGTGGGTGCTTTCGCCTATGTCAGCCTTCCCAAGGAAGGCGAGCCGGACATCGAAATTCCGGCACTTTTCGTGTCTGTCCCCTTCCCCGGCATCTCCGCCGAGGACAGCGAGGCGCTTCTGGTCAAACCGATGGAGACGGAACTGTCCGATCTGGACGGTCTGAAAAAGATGACCTCGACCGCCGCCGAGAACTACGCGGGCGTGGCGCTGGAGTTCGAGTTCGGCTGGGACAAGACCAAGATCATGGCCGATGTCCGCGAGGCCATGAGCAATGCCGAGGGTCAGTTCCCCTCCGGGTTCGAGAAGTATTCGATCAACGAGATCAATTTCTCGGAATTTCCCATCATCATCGTGAACCTGACCGGCGATGTGCCGGAACGCACCATGGCCCGCATCGCACAGGACCTTCAGGACCAGATCGAAGCGCTGGACGCCGTCATGGAGGCCGGGATCGCCGGCAACCGCGAGGAAATGGTCGAGGTGGTGATCGACCCCCTGCGCCTCGAGGCCTATAACGTGACGGCGGGCGAGCTGATCAGCGTCGTGCAGAACAACAACATGCTGATCGCGGCGGGCGAGGTCGAAAGCGCGCAGGGCACCTTCAGCGTCAAGATCCCCTCGTCCTTCGACGGTCCCCGCGACATCTATGGATTGCCGGTCAAGACCAACGGCACCCGCGTCGTGACGCTGGGCGATCTGGCCGATATCCGCATGACCTTCGAGGATCGGCTGGGCACCGCCCGGTTCAACGGCGAACCGACCGTCGCGCTGCAAGTGGTCAAGCGCAAGGGTTTCAACCTGATCGACACCGCCTCCGATGTGCGTCGCCTTGTGGACGAGGCGCAGGCCACATGGCCTGACGATCTGCGGGCCGCCGTGCAGGTTGGCACCTCCAACGATCAAAGTCGCGTCGTGGGATCAATGGTCAGCCAGCTGGAAGGCTCGGTCCTGACCGCCATCGCGCTGGTGATGATCGTGATCCTGGCCAGCCTTGGCACCCGCGCCGCGCTGCTGGTGGGCTTTGCCATTCCCACGTCCTTTCTGCTGTGCTTCGTGCTGCTGGCGGCGATGGGCGTGACCATCTCGAATATCGTGATGTTCGGCCTGATCCTGGCCGTGGGGATGCTGGTCGATGGCGCGATCGTGGTCGTCGAATATGCCGACAAGCGCATCCAGGAAGGCTCGGGCCCGATGACCGCCTATGTCGAGGCGTCAAAGCGCATGTTCTGGCCCATCGTCAGCTCGACCGCCACCACGCTTTGCGCCTTTCTGCCGATGCTGTTCTGGCCCGGCGTGCCGGGTGAATTCATGGGCATGTTGCCCGTCACCCTGATCTTCGTGCTGTCCGCAAGCCTTGTCGTGGCGCTGATCTATCTGCCCGTGATGGGGGGCGTCACCGGCCGGATGAGCCGGATGTTCGGACGCACCTCGGATGCCCTGCGCAAGGCCCTGCCGTGGTGGGGCCGTGCCGCCCTCGTGCCGCCCGCTCTCTACATGGTGTTTCTGGGCGCGATGCAGGTGCTCAACCCCGGCTATCTTTTCGGAGGAGAGCCGATCGGAAGCGGGATCGTCGCCCTTCTGCCCGGCGTGGCGCTATTCCTCATCGGTTCTTTCGCATCCTCGATCACGCTGGGTGCCGCGCGGATCGAACGCAAACCGCGCCGCATTGCCGCCGGGCACCGTCGCACCCTCTTTGGCCATTTCATCCGGGCGATCACCGCAAATCCGGTGATGCCACTGGTCACCATCGGCGTGGTTGGCGCCTTCGTGGTGGTGGTCTTCATGACCTTCCAGCAGAACAGCCGTGGCGTGGAGTTCTTCGTCGACTCCGAACCCGAGCAGGCCATCGTCTATGTCCGCGCACGCGGCAACCTCTCGCTGGCCGAGAAGGACGCTCTGGTCCGGCAGGCGGAAGAGATCGTGCTGGCCCATCCCGGCGTGGACAATGCCTTCGCCTTCGCCGGTGACGGCGGTCTGAACGCCAATACCGGCGGCGCGCAGCCGCCGCTGGACACGATCGGCCAGATCCAGCTTGAAACCATTCCGTGGGAGGATCGCCGCGACCGGCCCGATCTGGACGGCGATCTTGTCATCAGCGAACTGACCGACGCCATCGGCGCCATCCCCGGCCTGCAGGTCGAGGTGATCGCGCAGGCGCGCGGCCCCGCATCCGCCAAACCCGTGCATCTGCGCCTGAAAGGCGACAACTGGGAGGCCCTGCAGGACGCGACCCGTCTGGCCCGCGCGCAGTTCGAACAGAGCGACGGCCTGACCCTGATCGAGGACACGCTCCCCCTGCCCGGCATCGACTGGCAGATCGACGTGGATGTCGAGAAGGCGGGCCGCTTCGGGGCCGATGTGGCGACCGTGGGCGGCATGGTGCAGCTTGTGACACGCGGCATCCTGCTGGACACGATGCGCGTCGACACCTCGGACGAGGAGATCGAGATCCGCGTCCGCCTGCCCGAGAATGACCGCGTTCTTTCCACCCTCGACACGCTGAAGGTCCGCACCTCGGATGGTCTGGTGCCGCTTGCGAATTTCATCATCGCGCCAGCCGGTTCCGAAACTGGCGCAGATCAAGCGCGTGGATGGCAAACGCTATTTCGACATCAAGGCCGGCGTCGCCGACGGGCTGACCACGACCGTCACTGCCCCTGACGGCACCACCACCGAAGTGCCCATCACCGCGACCGAACGGATCGAGACCCTGACCGCATGGCTGCAGACCAACCCGCTGCCTGCCGGCGTGGAATGGGAATGGACCGGCGATCAGGAGGATCAGGCCGAATCCGGTGCCTTCCTCGCCAATGCCTTCGCCGGTGCGCTGGGGCTGATGTTCATCATCCTGCTGGCGCAGTTCAACTCGGTCTACAACTCCGTGCTGGTGCTGCTGGCTGTGGTTCTGTCCACGACAGGGGTGCTGATCGGGATGCTGGTGATGGATCAGACCTTCTCGATCATCATGACGGGCACGGGTATCGTGGCGCTGGCCGGGATCGTGGTGAACAACAACATCATCCTGATCGACACCTATCAGGAATATTCCCGCTATATGCCACGGATCGAGGCGATCATCCGCACTGCCGAAGACCGCATCCGCCCGGTTTTGCTGACGACGATCACCACGATGGCGGGGCTTGCGCCGATGATGTTCGGCCTCAGCCTCGATTTCATCAACGGCGGGTATTCCTTCGACAGCCCCACCGCGCTGTGGTGGAAGCAGTTGGCCACAGCCGTGGTCTTCGGGCTGGGCATCGCGACCATGCTGACGCTGGTCTTCACCCCCTCGCTTCTGGCGCTCAGGGTCTGGACCAGCACCTATGCGCTGGCCCTGTCGCGGATGCTCGCGATCCTGTCCTTCGGACGTGGCAGCCGCGCGGCCCGCGACTGGGCGCTGAATCGCGCCGCCCGCAAGCTGAAGGCGCCCGAGATCATCTGGGATGACGAGGCCGTTGACCCGCCACTGATCCTGCCCGTCACGCAGCCTGATCCGCTGACGACACCGCAACCACCCCTGCGCGCCGCCGAGTAGACATGAAAACAGGGGCGTCCCTCACCGGGCGCCCCTGCTTCTTCTTGCTCCAAATATCCTCGCCGAAGGCATGGCGGCAAAGCCGCCATTCGTCCCTCTCAGGCGGCGTGCTCGCGCTCGCTGGCCTGTCGCTGCCAGAGGCCCCAATAGCGGCCCTTGCGCGCCAGAAGGTCCACATGGGTGCCTTCCTCGACGATATGGCCATCCTCCAGCACGATGATCCGGTCGGCATCCGCCACCGTGGACAGCCGGTGCGCGATGGTCAGCACCGTACGCCCCTCGGCTGCACGGGCCAGAGCGCCCTGGATCTCCTGCTCGGTCTCGGTATCCAGCGCCGATGTCGCCTCGTCCAGAAGCAGGATCGGCGGGTTCTTCAGCAAGGTGCGCGCGATGCCGACGCGCTGCTTCTCACCGCCCGAGAGTTTCAGCCCGCGCTCGCCGACCTGCGTGTCATACCCGTCGGGAAGGCGCGTGATGAAATCATGGATCTGCGCGTCACGGGCGGCCTGCTCGATCTCGGCCTCGGTCGCGCCATCCCGGCCATAGGCGATGTTGTAGCGGATCGTATCGTTGAACAGCACCGTATCCTGCGGCACCACCCCGATGGCGTCATGCAGGCTGACCTGGGTGATGTCGCGCAGGTCCTGACCGTCGATCAGCACCGCGCCTTTTGTCACGTCATAGAACCGGAACAACAGCCGCCCGATGGTGGACTTGCCCGAACCGGAAGAGCCGACAATGGCCACGGTCTCGCCTGCCGCCACCTTGAGGCTGACGCCCTTGAGGATCTCCCGTTCCGGGTCATATCCGAAGTGCACATCGCGCAGCTCGACTTCGCCGCCTTGCACTTTTAGAACATTTGCACCGGGTTTGTCGGATACTTCGGCGGGCTGCCCTAACAAATCGAACATTTCGCCCATATCGACCAGCGCTTGCCGGATCTCGCGATAGACCGTGCCCAGAAAGTTCAGGGGCATGGTGATCTGGATCATATAGGCGTTGACCATGACGAAATCGCCGACGGTCAGGTCACCGCGTTCCACGCCCACGGCAGCCATGACCATCACGATCACCAGCCCCGCGGTGATCAGGAAGGCCTGTCCGAAATTCAGGAAGGCCAGCGAATAGGCGGTCTTGAGGGCAGCGGCCTCGTATTGCTCCATCGCGCGGTCATAGCGGCGCGCCTCGCGCGTCTCGGCTCCGAAATATTTGACCGTCTCGAAGTTGAGCAGGCTGTCGATGGCTTTCTGGTTGGCATCGGTGTCCTGATCATTCATCTCGCGGCGCAGTCTCACGCGCCATTCGGTGACCTTGAAGGTGAACCAGACATAGACCGCGATGGTCAGAACGATCACCGCCAGATACCAGACGTCGAACAGGTAGAACAGGATGCCCGCGATCATCAGCAGTTCCAGCACCAGCGGCCCGATCGAGAACAGCAGGAAGCGCAGCAGGAAATCCACACCCTTCACGCCACGCTCGATGATCCGGCTGAGGCCGCCGGTCTTGCGCGTCAGGTGATAGCGCATGGACAGGCGGTGGATATGGGTGAAGGTTTCGAGCGCCAGCGCGCGCAGCGCACGTTGGCCCACGGCGGCAAAGACCGCATCGCGCAATTGCTGAAACCCGTTCGACAGCAGCCGCGCCATGCCATAGGCCACGGTCAACCCGATCGCGCCCAGCATCAGCGGCGAGACACCCTCATTCGCCAGCGCATCCACCGCCTGCTTGTAGAGAAGCGGTGTGCCCACGGCCACGATCTTGCCCAGCAGCAAGGCCAGCAACGCCAGCACCACACGCCGCTTGACCCAAGGCTGGTCGGCTGGCCACAGATAGGGTGCCACACGGCGGATCGTGCGCATGCCCGAGCGGCGCTCGGCCTGCGCTTCTTCAGAAGTGGAGGTGGTGGGTCGCATGGAAAGGCCTTTCTACAGACCTCGACAGATAGGCCGCTTTGGGCCGGATGACCAGAGAGGCGCAGTGCCCTGCTCTCAAGCCCGTATGACATGCCCTTCGCGCGGATTGGTCCGGCCCGCGGCCAACTCCTCCCAAAGCGTCGGTGCGGTTTCCAGCCCGTCATGGGCCACGACCTCCAGCCAGTCACCGGCCTCGGCCGCGATCCGCTTCCAAGCGGCGGTGATCCGGGCCTCGATCACGCCGGGGCCCCAGTCCGCCCGGCGCTTGGCGATCTGTGACGGGGCAAAGAAGAACTGCGGCTTGGGTCCGGGCAGGTTCTGCGGCGGCGCGAATTTGTCCCAATGGCTGGTGCCGACGGCCGCCGAATGGCGCAGATGATCGGCCAGATGGGTATGCAGCGCCATCTTGACCGCTGCATTGCCCGCCATGTCCACATAGACGCTTGGCACCTGTGCCAGTTGTGAAACCTCATCATAGCCCAGAACGGTGTCGCAGGCACCCAGTGCCTCGACGAAGTCCCGGTTGCCCGCCCCTGTCAGACCGACGATCCGGTAGGGTCGGTCTGCGGGTTCGGCCAGAAACTTGCACAGACCCAACCCCGTTTTGGAGGAGGCGCTGCCCACGATGATCTGCTGCGCCCCGAACCAGTCGTTGTCGGCCAGCCAGTCGAACAGCAGGTAGGAGGTCGCCAGAAGCGGCTGCAACAGGCTGCGCAGATGATCGTCATGTGCGTCCCCCGGCTTGACCGCGACATAGGTGTTGTAGACCAGCGCCAGCCCGTCACGATGCGCGCTGCGGTCGACAAAGACACCGGGCGCTGTCAGGTCGGGGCGGATCACCAAAGCCTCGGCCATCGGGAGATAGCCGTAAAGGCGTGTGCCGATCTCCAGCCCCTCGGCCCGGCTTTCGGTGACCGTCGCGGTGCCCCAGACGGGCACGATCCCCTGCCCTTCGATCCCGCTGGGAAAGAAGCGCCAGTAATCCAGCACGAAACCCGTAGCGGCATAGGTCACGTTGTTCACGGTCAGCGCGAAGCTTTCGACGGCCAGACGCGCCTCGCCCGCATCGAGGGGCTGCGCCGCTGCGGGATCCTCGGCGAGGGTCGCGCGGGTGATGTCCTTCTGGTCGACCAAAATCCTGTGCATCACTTGCCTCCCTGCTGGCCCGGAACCATTCACATTCCGAGCTAAACCCGAGATTGCGCCCCTGCACAGCCCCTTTCGCGATGACGATACGTCAGTCTGCCGCGTCTATTCGGGGATCTCGAAGATCTGGCCGGGATAGATCAGGTCAGGGTCGCGGATGCGGTCGCGGTTCGCCTCGAACACCCGCACGAAAAGCGGCCCCTCACCATAGCTTTCCCGCGCGATGGCCCAAAGCGTATTGCCCGGCTGGACCGTCACCACCCGCACCGTCGGAGGCGCGGGAATGGCCGCGGTCTGGTCGGAAGCCGTCTGGTCAGAAGTCGTCTGGCCCGCAGCGGTGGCTGGCCGGTATTCGCCGCAGGCTGCACCGCGCCAGTCTGCGCCACAGGCGTGCCCGCGCCAGGTGCGGCCGTCGCCGGGGATGGCGCATTGGCCGCTGCTATGGCTGCGACCTCGTCACGGTCCTCGCGCTTGAAGGGCGTCTCGATCCGCGACAGGACCTTGCCCGCGGCGTCAACCTCGTCCAGGCGCAGGGTGTAGATGCCGGGGGCCACGCCGGGCAATCCGGTGCTCCATATCCCGTCAGCCGCGACCCGGGCCGATGTGACGGCAGCATTGTCCAGATAAATCAGGATATTCGATGTCGCGGCGGCACGGCCCTGCAAGAGAACGTCGCCCTCGCTGGTATAGCTGATCACATCCAGCGCGATCCCTGCGATCCGCGACGGATCGGCGGGCGTGGCGGGTTGCAGCACGCGCACGCCGGTGTTGTCCGACAGCAGCAAGGCAGGCGCCGCAGCGGCCCCTGCCGTGGCGGTCTGGTCATCCGGGGCGGCCTGCGGGCTGGCCGCATCAGACGTGCCGCTATCGGTGGCAACCGCCACATCGAGGGGTTGCACCGGCGCGATGATGACCTGCTGATCCGAGCCGACCACCGTCCCGTCTTGATTGACGGACAGCGTCAGGACGCGCGGCGCGTCCGAGGGCGGCAGGCTCAGGAAGGCCGCGAAGGCCCCGTCCCCGCCGGTCATCGCCGTGCCGACCACGGCACCGTCCAGAAGGATATCCACGGTAGTGCCCGCCATGGCCCGACCCGCAACCACGGCCTCGCCATCCGGGGCAAGGCGCACGGTATCGAAGCTGGGCATCGCAGCATTTCTTCGAGCGGTAGGCGTCTGGTCGGTTTCGGGGGCCGCCTCTGCGGGCGCGGCGGCGGTCTCCACCGGGCCTGCGTCGGGCGCTGGCGTGCTTGCCTCATCTGTCTGGGCGACACTCCCGGTCTGCGCGGTCTCGGTCTGCGTTGTCTCGGTCTCAGCGGCCTCGGTCTCTGTAGCCTCGGTCTCTGTTGCTGCGGGCGCGTCTTCCTGAGCGGCGGGTTCACCCTCGGGCGCGGCCTCGGCGGCCTGCTCTGTCACAGGATCAGGCTGTGCGTCGGCCACCTCGGGCGCGGCTGGTTCCTGCGGTGCGACAGCCGGCGCTTCGGGTTGCGGCGCGGGCGTCTGGGGCACGACGGCCACCTCCTCGGTCACCGTGTCATCCGGCGGCGCGACCCGTGCCGAAAATGCAAGACCCAGCAGAACCAGAACGACCGCTGCCGCACTTCCCGCCAGCGCAAGACCCTTGCTGCCCGATACCCAAGACTGTTTTGTCATCTGTTCCCTTCCGGTCCACCGTTTTCCCCGCACGGCGGTTGAGCGCATTTAACAACAAGGCTATCACGGGTCAAAAGCCCCTTTACATGGAAACGGAAATTCAAATGTCGCATCAGCCCAAAGGATTTGCCGTCTGTGTCTATTGTGGCGCACGCAGTGGCGCCGACCCGGTCTATCAGGCGCAAGCCACGGCCTTTGGGCAGGTTCTGGCGGCCGAAGGCTGGCAACTGGTCTACGGTGCGGGTGATGTCGGGCTGATGGGCGCTGTGGCCCGCGCAACGCAGGCGGCCGGGGGCGACACGCTGGGCGTGATCCCGGTGCATCTGCTGAAGATGGAGGTCGGCAAGGCCGATCTGACCCGCTTTGTGGTGACCGAGACCATGCACGAGCGCAAGAAGGTCATGTATATGAATTCGGATGCGATTGTCGTGCTGCCGGGCGGCGCGGGGTCTCTGGACGAGTTCTTCGAAGTCCTGACATGGCGGCAGCTCGGTCTGCATGCCAAGCCGATTTTTCTGCTCAACACCAACGGATACTGGTCACCGCTGGTCGGATTGATCGAGCATGTGATCGCTCAGGGCTTCGCCGATCCCTCACTCGCGGGTTTCATCACCGTGGTTGACACGGTCGAGGCGCTGACCCTTGCCCTGCGCGCAGCCCGCTCGAGCGAGAGCGACGCGGCGGAATAAAGCGCCAGCGCCACCCAGATCAGCGCGAAGGCGACAAGGTGCCAGGTGCTGAACGGTTCGGAAAAAATCAGCACGGCGACAAAGAATTGCAGCGTCGGGTTGATGTATTGAACCAGCCCGATGGTGCCCATGCGCACCCTTTTGCTGGCATAGGAAAACAGGATCAGCGGCCCGGCGGTCAGGACCCCCGAAAACATCAGCAGCAGGCTGTCGGCAATATCTGCACCGAAGGCGCCGCCGTCTTGATGGGCCAGCGCCAGCACGACAAGGGCCACCGGCGACAGCACCAGCACCTCGGCTGTGACGGACACGACGGGACCGGCGGAAAGTCGTTTCTTCACAAGGCTGTAAAGACCAAAACTGACAGACAGAATCAAGGCAATCCAGGGCGCGACACCCAGACCCAAGGTCAGGACCGTCACGGCAAGCGCCGCAAGGCCCACAGCCAGCGCCTGCAACCGTGTCAGCCTTTCGCCAAAGACCACGCGACCGATGCCGACCGCCACCAGAGGAAACAGGTAGTAGCCAAGCGATGCCTCGGTCGCGTGTCCGATCTGGATGGACAGGATAAAGACGAACCAGTTGGTCGAGATTGCCAGTGCCGCGAAAACCACGATCCCCACGGACCGGGGCGATCCAAGGGCAAGGCGCAATTGCCCCAACCGTCCCTGCGCCGTCAGCAGCATCGTGAAAAAGACCAGCGACCAAAGCGTGCGATGGGCCAGGATCTCGATCGGCGGGACATGGGCCAGCAGCTTGTAGAACAGCCCCGACAGCCCCCAGACAGTACATGCGGCGACCAGTGCCGCAACGCCCTTGCCTGCCTCTGTCATGGTGATGGATGCCCCCGCCCTGCGCTGTGGCACCTTGGCGCAACCGGTTGCGGGGTTCAATCCGCCACAGGTGCAGCAGCGCAGGACTTGACCGGCTACATCGCCTCAAGATCCTCGATCACGATCTTCTGGATCTCGGGCAACGGATGGCGCGTCAATGTCTTGGGAATCTCGGCGCACCACGGTTTTCAGCACCGCATCGTCCAGCTGCTCGCGCAACTCGCCCAGACTGCGCGGCGGGGCCACGATCACCACGCGCGCGATATGGCCACGCTTCACCATCCGGGACAGCATGGCAGACATCTCGGCGGCGAACCGCTCCTTGCCCAGCCGGTGCCAATCGGTCTCTTCCATGGCAGAGCGTTGCCCGACGCTGTTGTCGGCCCGCCGTCCGGGCCGGTCCGAAACCTGTTCGCCCTGACGCGGATTGTCCTGCTCCTCGATCCGCATCACTGACAGCTTGGGGTCAACCGCCCCGCCTTCATTGCACAGAAACAGTGCCTTCTCACCGTCAGCAACCAGCACCCAGGTGTCTTTTTCAAGTCTTATCATGGCGTCCTCCAGAGTCGTATTGCCCCGGCCCTTGCGGGGCCAGGCTGGTCTGATCGCGCGTTGATTGAATCATATATCATTTTCGGAATAAAAATACCCCGCGCATTTCTGCGCGGGGCTCTGTCTGAACGGCGTTGGCCGGACCTGGATCAGAGGCGCGAGGCCACGTTTTCCCAGTTGACCAGATTGTCGAGGAAATTTGCCAGATAGGCCGGACGCTTGTTGCGGAAGTCGATGTAGTAGGAATGTTCCCACACATCGCAGCCCAGCAGCGCGGTCTGACCGAAGCAGAGCGGGTTCACGCCGTTCTCGGTCTTGGTGACCTTCAGCGCGCCGTCCTTGTCCTTGACCAGCCAGCACCAGCCCGAGCCGAACTGACCGGCACCCGCAGCGGCGAAATCTTCCTTGAACTTGTCGACCGAACCGAAGCTTTCGGTGATGGCCTTTTCCAGCGCGCCGGGCATGGCGACCTTCTTCGGCCCCATCATCTCCCAGAACTGGACATGGTTCCAGTGCTGCGAGGCGTTGTTGAAGATCCCGTTCTGGGCGACGCTGCCGGCCGCATAGGTGCCGGTGATGATGTCTTCCAGCGACTTGCCTTCCCATTCGGTCCCGGCAATCAGCTTGTTGCCGTTGTCGACATAGGCCTTGTGGTGGATGTCGTGGTGAAACTCCATCGTTTCGGCGGACATGCCATGTGCGGCCAGCGCGTCATGGGCATAGGGAAGATCAGGAAGTTCAAAAGCCATTGGTCGGCCCCCCTTTGTTGCAGTTGTCTCTCGGGCCTAGATGGTAGCCTTGGGGGGGTAAGGTCAACCCCCGCCCCGCCCCGGCGGCTGTCTCAACCGAAATAATCGACCGATGCAGCGGGATCGGCGGCGGCGCTCAGCAGGTCGAAGACATATTGCGCGACAGAGCGGAAACAGATCACATTGGCCTGCCCGGCCTCGGCCATCCAGAACGCGCCCGCCACCTGTGCCAGCCGCGTGCGGCGGATATCGCCGGGTTTGAAATGCGCGGGATGCAGGTCGACAGGGGCCAGTTTGGCCAGCACTTCGCGCACCCGCGCATCCGGGCCGCTGAGCGCGATCAATGCGCGCGCGTCCGAGACGTTCTCGGCAAGGTGATGGGTGCCCGACAATGCAGCCTGCAAGCGCGGCCAGAGCGGTGTTGACCTGCGCATAGGGCAGGATCAGCAGCAATTCGTCCGGCGACATCCATGCAGCCGATCCCGTGCCATCCGCCGTCGCCACGATCCGGCGCTGCGGCGGCATCGACAGCGCCCAGCGCCTTGTCCAACGCTTTCGCCATGGCGGGTGCGGCCAGATCACCGCGCAGGGTGATCATGCCGGTCGGCCCGCGATCCTGCAGCGTCACCAGACCTTGGAAACTGGCCCCGTTCAGGGCGCTGACCGGTTCAGACATTCTGCTTCTCCCCGTCCTTGTCGTAGAACACCTGATCGACGATCTTGGCCTTCACCTCGGTGCCGTCGGTCTTGCCGAAGTCGATCACCTCGCCCATGCGGTCGGGGCCGTTCAGCACCAGCCCCATGGCGATGCCCGCGCCCCAGCGTGGGCGAGTGATAGGTCGAGGTGACGCGGCCCTGGGTGTTGCGCTGTCCGTTGGCGTTGGTGCCGTCGGCAAGCGCATAGGCCCCGTCCGGCAAGGTGCTGCCATCCACGGTCTCAAGCCCCACCAGCTGCCAGCGGTTCGGGATCGACCATATGGCTGCGCTCTTGCGCGCGCTTGCCGATATAGTCTTCCTTTTTCTTCGAGATCGCCCAGCCCAGGCCCAGATCCTGCGGGATGATGGTGCCGTCGGTTTCGTCCCCGATCATGATGAAGCCCTTTTCGGCCCGCATCACATGCAAGCGCCTCGGTGCCATAGGGCGTGACGCCAAACTCTGCCCCGTCCTCCATCAGCCGGTCCCAGAAGGCGCGGCCATGGCTGGCGGGTACGGCGATTTCATAGCTCAGCTCGCCCGAGAAGGAGATGCGGAAGACCCGCGCGGGCACATCCCCAGCGTGCCCTCGGCCCATTGCATGAAGGGCAGCGTGTCTTTCGACACATCCATGCCGCCCAGCTTTTCCAGCACCTTGCGCGCGTTGGGGCCGACCACGGCGAATTGCGCGTATTGTTCGGTCACGTTGGCGATATAGACCTTCCAGTCCCACCATTCGGTCTGCAGCCATTCCTCCATATGGGCATGGATGCGATCCGCGCCGCCGGTGGTGGTGTGGCAGAGCCATGTGTCCTCGGACATGCGCGCCACGACGCCGTCATCCATCAGGAACCCGTTTTCCGAGCACATCAGCCCATAGCGGCATTTGCCCACCGGCAGCGTGCTCATCATGTTGGTGTAGAGCATGTCGAGGAAGCGGCCCGCATCGGGGCCCTTGACCACCAGCTTGCCGAGGGTCGAGGCATCCAGCAGCCCAAGGCTGGCGCGCGTCTGCTTGACCTCGCGGGCAACCGCATCGGCGTGGCTTTCACCGCTGCGCGGATAGCAATAGGGGCGACGCCAATGGCCGACGGGCTCCCAATAGGCACCCTGCGCCTCGTGCCAGTCATGCAGGGGCGTGCGGCGCAGCGGCTGGAAGATGTCGCCGCGCGCCTCGCCCGCAATGGCGCCCATGCTGATGGGCGTATAGGGCGGGCGGAAGGTCGTGGTGCCGACGCTCGGGAATATCGGTGTTCAACGATTTCGCAAGTGTCGCCAGACCGTTGATATTGCTCAGCTTGCCCTGATCCGTGGCCATGCCCAGCGTGGTGTAGCGCTTGGCGTGTTCGACGGAGGTGAAGCCTTCCTGTGCGGCCAGTTGCACGTCCGACACCTTCACGTCGTTCTGGAAATCCAGCCATGCCTTGGACCGCAGCGCATAGGACGCGCCCTGCGGCATCATCCAGACCGGCGCGATGGGCGCTTCGATCTGCTGTTCGGCTTCGGGCGTCTTGCCCGCTGCGGGCGTGTGACCGCTGGCCTGCGCCGCCGCACGGCCTGCCAGATCGCCATCCGCCAGAGCCAGCGCCAGATCCAGCGCGCCATTGGCGGCACCTGCGGCGATCACCAACGGCTGGCCGTCCGCGCCGGTC
Source organism: uncultured Alphaproteobacteria bacterium (assembly GCA_963715835.1). Classification (GTDB taxonomy): domain Bacteria; phylum Pseudomonadota; class Alphaproteobacteria; order Rhodobacterales; family Rhodobacteraceae; genus Seohaeicola. The sequence continues at coordinate 935,042 of CAVQSH010000002.1, forward strand.
GGGGCGCGGCCCGGATCGGGACGGAACATGGCCTGATCCGCGTCCCAGATCAGCTTGCCGCCGCAATGGGACCACAGATGCACCACCGGCGACCAGCCGCCCGACATGGCGACCGCGTCACAAGCCATCTCGTCCAGCACGCGCGCCTTCGCCGGCCTGGGCGCAGATCGCCACGCCCGTGACGCGCTTGCCGCCCTTGACCTTGGCGATGGCCTTGCCGATTCTCGACCCGGATGCCGAGGGCACGCGCCTGATCGGCCAGCGCCCCGCCACCGGAGGCCGCGCGCATCGAGGATCACCGGCACCTCCAGACCCAGGCCTTTGAGCGTGATCGCCGTGCGATAGGCGTCATCGTTGTTGGTGACGATCACCGACGCGGTCACCGACCGAGACGCCCCAGTTCACCGCGTAGTCGCGCATGGCAGAGGCCAGCATCACGCCGGGAATATCGTTGCCCGCAAAGGACAGCGGACGTTCGATCGCGCCTGTCGCCGTGACGATCTGCTTGGCGCGGATGCTCCACAACCGGTGGCGCGGGCCGTCCGCCTCGGGCGCGTGGTCGCTCAGGCGTTCATAGCCCAGCACATAGCCATGATCATAGACCCCTGCCCCCATGCAGCGCAGGCGCAGGGTGACATTGCTCATTGTTTCCAATTCGGAAACGACTGTTGCGATCCAGGCGTCAACCGGCTGACCATCCACGGTGCCGCCATCCACCGGCGCGCGCCCGCCCCAATGGGCGGTCTGCTCCATCAGCAGAACGCGTGCCCCGGACCGGCCCGCCGCCAAAGCCGCCTGCAAACCCGCGACACCGCCGCCGATCACCAGCACATCGACTGTCGTGTTGAAATGCTCGTAGCGATCCGCATCCGCCCTTGGTCGGCGCCTTGCCCAGACCCGCCGACATGCGGATGAACGGCTCGTAGACATGTTTCCAGAAGGCGCGCGGATAGATGAACATCTTGTAGTAGAACCCCGCCGGCAGGAACCGGCTGAGATAGGTGTTCACCGCACCGATGTCATAGTCGAGGCTGGGCCAGTGGTTCTGGCTTTCCGCCTGCAGACCGTCGAACAGTTCGGTCGTGGTGACGCGCTGGTTCGGCTCGAAGCGCGCGCCCTTGCCCAGATCGACCAAGCGCGTTCGGCTCTTCCGCGCCCGAGGCGACAACGCCGCGCGGGCGGTGGTACTTGAAGGACCGGCCCATCAGCATCTGGTCATTGGCCAGCAGGGCCGAGGCCAGCGTATCGCCTTCAAGCCCCTTGAGATACTTGCCGTTGAAACGGAACGTGACCTGCTTGTCCCGGTTCAGAAGGCGGCCACCTGTTGCAAGACGGGTGCTCATTGAAACTCTCTCCATGACCAGCCGGGCCGTTTGGCGCTGATCTTGTCCTTGATCTCCTGGGGCAGTTCGGTGGTCTGGGCCTTGTAGGTGCCGAAGACCTCCAGCGTCATGGTGCAACGTGCCGCATGAAACCACTTGCCGCAGCCATAGCTGTGCCGCCAGCGTTCGAAATGCACGCCCTTGGGGTTCTCGCGCATGAACAGATAGTTCTCGAAGTCGTCATCCTCCGACCCCGGGCCGAAGCGTTTCAGATGCGCCTCGCCACCCGCGCTCAGTTCCGTCTCATCGGCTTGCACGCCGCAATAGGGGCATGAAGGGTCAGCATGTCGCCTCCCGATGAAGATCTGGCAGCCATGAACCGTGGACATGACGCCATCAAACTACTTGCGAGCGACCGAAGTATGTTCGGGATCACAAGCCAGGATGCGCGTTCTCTTTCCTTACTGATTGTCTGGACTTCGGCCCTCGCAGTGCCGCAGGAATGAGCCAATTGCGTGCCATGGGGGATTCATCGCGACAAGCAAGGATCGCAGCTCGCGAACATCGTTTCGGCAAGAATGCTCGCAAGAACCGAGCAGACATATAACGCGCCTAAAGAATTGGCACCAGCTCGCCAAGTAGCCATAGGCTGGAGAGCTACCATCAGTGCGCCACCCCCGCGGCAACGCTCTCGTCGATGAACTTGCCTTCGCGGAAGCGGAACATCGAGAATTCCTCGGTCAGGGGCGAATGGCCCTTGGCCATCAGCTCGGCCATGGCCCAGCCCGATCCGGGGATCGCCTTGAAACCGCCGGTGCCCCAGCCGCAGTTGACGAAAACGCCCTCGACCGGCGTTTTCGACAGGATGGGCGAGCGGTCGCCGGTCATGTCCACGATCCCGCCCCATTGGCGCAGCATCTTGAGGCGGGAAATCATCGGGAAGGTTTCGATCAGCGCGCGCACGGTTTCCTCGATATGGTGGAAGCTGCCGCGCTGGGTGTAGTTGTTGTAGCCGTCGGTGCCGCCGCCGATCACCATCTCGCCCTTGTCGGACTGCGACATGTAGCCGTGCACGGTGTTGGCCATCACGACCACATCCATGCAGGGCTTGATCGGTTCCGACACCAGCGCCTGCAGCGCCAGCGATTCAATCGGCAGACGGAAGCCCGCCATTTCCGCCACGACCGACGAATTGCCCGCCACGACGATACCCAGCTTGTCGCAATCAATCGCACCGCGCGACGTATCCACGCCCACCACGCGGCCACCCTCGCGGCGCACGCCCGTGACCTCGCATTGCTGGATCACATCCATGCCCATGTCCGAACAGGCCCGCGCATAGCCCCAGGCCACCGCGTCATGGCGCGCCGTGCCGCCACGCGCCTGCCAGAGCGCGCCCAGCACAGGGTAGCGCGGCCCGTCGATATTGATGATCGGCACCAGTTCCTTGACCCGCTTGGGGCTGATGAATTCGGTCTTCACGCCCTGCAACGCGTTGGCATGGGCCGTGCGCTGGTAGCCGCGCACCTCGTGCTGGGTCTGGGCCAGCATCATCACGCCGCGCGGGCTGAACATGACGTTGTAGTTCAGATCCTGGCTCATCGTCTCGTAGAGGCTGCGCGACTTCTCATAGATCGCCGCCGACGGGTCCTGCAGGTAGTTCGAGCGGATGATCGTGGTGTTGCGCCCGGTATTGCCGCCGCCCAGCCAGCCCTTTTCAAGGATCGCGACATTGGTGATGCCGTAATTCTTTCCAAGGTAATAGGCCGTGGCCAGACCATGCCCGCCTGCGCCCACGATGATGACATCATATTTTTTCTTCGGCGCGGCATCGCGCCAGGCGCGGGTCCAGCCGCTGTGCTGGCGCATGGCCTCGCGGGCGATGGCAAAGACGGAATAGCGTTTCATCGGCGGCACTGATCCTTCGAATCCGGTTCGGCTTGTCCTGCGGTGATATCTGGACCCGACGCCGGTTTCACCCCCGTTTGGGAACGTCACAATTGCGCATGGTTGCGACATGGTGGACCGATGCGACACTTTGCTCTTTTTTCAGGGCAGTCGCGCATATACATGTGGCCCAGCATCACGGAGGGTACATGGGTTTCTGGCTGATCATCTCGGTTTTGGCTTTTGCCATCGCAGCGCTGCTGGCGCTGGCCATTCTGCGCGGACGTACCGGAGACGAGCCTCCCGCCGCCTATGACCTGCGCGTCTATCGCGATCAGCTCAAGGAAGTGGAGCGCGATCTGGCGCGCGGTGTGATCGGCCCGGATGATGCCGAACGGATCCGCGCCGAAGTCTCGCGCCGCATCCTCGCCGCCGACGCGCAGTTGCAAAAAGGCCTGCAGGAAGGCGCGCAGCCCAAGACGCTGGCGATGTCGGCCGCCGCCCTGTCGCTTGTCCTGATGGTCGGCGGCTCGCTGTGGGTCTATATGCAGCTCGGCGCGCCCGGATATCCCGACATGAGCCTGGCAAGCCGGATCGACGCTGCACAGGACGCGCGCGAAAACCGCCCCAGCCAGGCCGAGGCCGAGGCCAAGGTGCCCGCAGGTGCCACCGTGCAGGCCCCCTCGCCCGAATTCATCCGCCTGATGGAGCAGTTGCGCAACGCCGTGGCCGAGCGTCCGGGCGATCTTCAGGGCGCGCTGCTTCTGGCCCGCAACGAGGCCGCCCTTGGCAATTTCGCCGCCGCCCACGCGGCACAGGCCCGCGTGCTGTCGATCAAGGGGGACGGTGCGACCGCCGATGATTACGTGGATTATGCCGACATGATGGTTCTGGCGGCGGGTGGGTATGTCTCGCCCGAGGCCGAGGCCGCCCTGCGCGCGGCGCTGACCCGCGATCCGCAGAACGGCCCGGCCCGGTATTACGTGGGGCTGTTGCAGGCCCAGACCGGGCGGCCCGACACGGCCTTCCGCACCTGGGAAGCGGCGCTTCGGGACGCACCCGCAGACGCGCCCTATGTCCGCGCGATCCGTGCGCAGATCGAGGACATGGCTTTCCGCGCCGGTGTGCGCAATTTCACGCTGCCACCCGAAGGCGGCGGCCCCGCCATGGCGGAACGCGGCCCGACGGCTGAGGATATCCAGAACGCCGGAAGGCATGACCGCCGAGCAGCGCATGGAGATGATCCGCACCATGGTGCAGGGTCTTTCGGACCGTCTCGCCCTCGAGGGGGGCAATTCCAGCGAATGGGCGCGGCTGATCGGCGCGCTTGGGGTGCTGGGCGACGAGCGTCAGGCCCGCATCATCTGGGAGGAATCGCAGAGTATCTTCTGGGACAGCCCCGAGGGGCTTGCCGAAGTCAACGAGGCCGCACGGCGGGCCGGCCTGATCGAATGATCTTCGAGACGATCGAGGAATTCGTCACCGCCCTGCCCCCGCATCGCGCGGTGGCGGGTCTGGATTTCGGCGACAAGACGATCGGGATCGCCGTATCCGACCGGTTGCTGTCGGTCGGCACACCGCTGGAAACCATCCGGCGGACCAAGTTCACCACCGACGCCGCCCGCCTTCTGGACGTCCTGACCGCCCGCGAGATCGGCGGGATCATCCTTGGCCTGCCGCGCAACATGGACGGATCCGAGGGGCCGCGCTGCCAGAAGACCCGCGCCTTCGCCCGCAATCTGTCGCGGCTGACCGATCTGCCCATCAGCTATTGGGACGAGCGTCTGTCCACAGTCGCGGCGACCCGCGCCCTGCTTGAGGCGGATACGTCGCGAAAACGTCGCGCCGAGGTGATCGACCACGTCGCCGCGTCCTATATTCTGCAAGGAGCGCTGGACCGGCTGGCGCATTTGAAGGTGCAACAGCATGGATGATGTCTGGAAACGCGACGAGGTCGAAAGCCCCTGCATCAAGATCTGCGTGATCCATCCCGCAGAACGGCTCTGCACCGGCTGCCTGCGCAGCATCGACGAGATCACGGCGTGGTCCCGCATGACACCTGCTGCGCGGCGTGCCGTGATGGAAGACCTGCCTGCCCGCGCGCCACGGTTGCAGCAACGTCGCGGTGGCCGCGCCGCGCGCCTTGCGCGCGACACGCAAGGGTGATCAGGCCGTCACGGCAGGCGCAAAAGCCACGTTGATCATCCCGGCGGTCAGCGTCACGGCCGCGCCGGCGACCCGCACATAGGTCTGCCCGTCCATCCGCACCAGCGCATCGGCGCCATCTGGCACAACCTCGACCACAGCCGCACCGGTGTATCCGGACGGCACGAGGATCACGATCTCTTCCCCGGTCGGTTCGAAATCCGCGATTGTGCCACCGGCGACGTCCCCCGCCATCCACGTCCCGACGGTGAAGATATCCTCACCCGCCCCGCCGTAAGCCACATCGCCGCGGCCAAGGATCATCAGATCCTCTCCCTCGCCGCCCTCCAGCGTGTCAGGGTCGATCATGTCGGTCGATGGAAACAGCCTTTCACCTTCCTGCAACAGGCTGGCCCCGTCGGGACGCAGATATCCGACGAGGATATCGTCGCCTGCGCCACCCCGCAGAATGTCCTGATCTGATCCGCCTTCCAGAGCATCATCGTCGTCGCCGCCGTTCAGGGTGTCCTGCCCCGCACCGCCGACCAGTTCGTCCTCGCCAGAGCCGCCGTTCAGCAGGTCATTCCCCTCCAAACCGCGCAGGATATCATCACCGGCACCTCCCTCCAGCGTGTCATCGCCGCCACCGCCATTGAGGACATCCGCGCCGTCGCCACCGTCAAGCAGGTCATCGCCCGCGCCCCCCAGAAGGCGGTCCAGACCATTCTCGCCGAACAGGCTGTCATTGCCGGCCTCACCTTCGAGCTGGTCATTGCCGCCTCTTCCAAAAAGCGAATCTGCGCCAGCCCCGCCCTGCAACGTGTCATCGCCCAGATTGCCGGTCAGCGTATCGTCGCCCGGGCCGCCACCCAGCAGGTCATCCATCGGCCCGCCTGCAAGACGCAGCCCCTCCTGCTCCTCGGGTTCCATGTCCGATGGTTGCGGCGCATCGCCTGCCGTCTCGGCCTCGTTGTCATCCCCGAACAGCGAAGACAGAAGCGATCCCGTTGCGACCAGACCCATGATCAGTAAAAGTTCGACCATCACACACCCTTCACACAAGCAGACCCGTGCGCACCGACGACACGGGGTCTGACGTTAAGCACGTTCGCAAGCGACACAAGTGTCTTTCTTGGCAACGAAGCTTGCGCGGTTGCGCTGTCAACAATCCTTCGATTATGGGATGATTGTTTCGATACCGTGATCGCAGCCCGCGGGCGGGACAGGCATCGGCGACCGCTCAGGCTTCCTGCAGGGAGCTTGCGGCACCACCGGGCAGAATCGGGCGGAAATAGGCGATCATGCGACCATCGGCTGTCGCTGGCACACCTTCGACCCATGGGGCCACGCCATGCAGCGCAAGACGGTGCAGCAAATAGGCCTGACCGGGCGCGGCGTGCAGCTCGACCCTTTCACAGGTCGCGAAGACCTCGGCCCGCGCGGCGGTATAGGCCTCGGTCAGGTCCAGATCGGACCATGTTTCGGGCGGATGACCTGCGCAGGCGCGGAGCAAGGCGTGGCGCAGGATGTGATGACTGCCGCGCCAGACGACCAGAGGGCTCGCCCCCATCGGGCACTCGTTCAGCGGCAGTCCCATGATCCAGGCGTGAGGCTCGCGGAAGAACCGCCGTCGCGCAGCCCCTTCCGGGAGAAGCCCGTCCAGATGCGCCCCGTCCCGGCGCTGGCGGTAGCGAAAGGCCGCGTCGCTCTCGCCCGCTCGCGGGCGGGGATATCCCGGCCAGACGACCGAGACCTGCGCCCGGTGCAGGGGCAGCGGACCGAAAAGGCCCTCGGCCGCAGCCCTTGCCTGCGCGCGCAGGGGAACGCCGTCCACGGCACCATCACTGTCATTGTCCAGCGCGTCTATGCCGACGAACCATGTGCCCTCGCACACCAGACCGAGGGCGCGTTGCCGCGGGTCGGCCACCGCCGCGCGGGCGCGCGGCAGGGCCGCGCGGACCCAGTCCAGCAGACCGGGATCGGTGGGAAAGACAACCCAGCCGTCCCGCGCCAGATCAGCCATTTACCAGCCCAGCGCCTTGCGCAGCATGTTCAGCGCCACCAGCGTCAGGAACACCGCAAAGACGCGCTTCAGCGGCTTGGGGTCCATCGCATGGGCCAGCTTCACCCCCAGCGGCGCCGTCATCAGCGTCATGGCGATGGTGATGAAAAACGCCACGAAATTTACGGCACCAATGGTGAAGGGCGGTCGCGTGGCCGGATCGACCTGAAACAACAGGAACCCGATGACCGACGGCACGGCGATGATCACGCCGAAACCCGCCGCCGTTGCCACAGCCCGGTGGATCGGCACGCCATAGAGGGTCATGACCGGAACACCGAAACTGCCGCCGCCGATGCCCATCAGCACCGACAGGAACCCCAGCGCGGGCGACAGGGTGAACCGGCGCAGGCCCTTTGGCATCTCGTCTCCCAGCCGCCAATGCGCCTGCGAGGTCGCCATGTAGATCCCGATCACCAGCGCCAGCACACCGAAAACGGCCTGCAAGGTGACCGAGCGCAGGGACGACGCGACCATCACCCCCAGCACCGCGCCCACAACGATCCCCGGCGCCCAGCCGCGCAGGATCTCCCAGTCGACGGCGCCCTTCTTGTTATGGCTCAGAACCGACCGGGTCGAGGTCACGATGATCGTGGCCAGCGAGGTTGCCAGACAGATCTGCATCAATTGCGGGCTGTCATAGCCAAGGGTCTGAAAGGCATAGAAGAAGGCGGGCACCAGAATGATCCCGCCGCCAACGCCCAGCAGCCCCGCCAAAACACCGGCGAATGCACCGATCGCCATCAGAAGAACCAGCATCTGCAACAGCAAGGTCGTCTCGGGCACGGTCGCGCCTCCTCTTTCGGAATTGCGGCCAGATAGACAGGGTTTTGCGGATGGGGACAATGGCAAAAAGCGGTATCCGCGGGGCGGCTCTCAGGCCACTGCCTGCGCGCGCGCCTCCAGCACGGCATCCAGCGCCTGACGCACCAGCGTGAAATCCGCCCCGTCGCGCGATGCCCCCTCGGACAGGATGCGCCGCCATTGCCGCGCACCGGGCGTGCCCGCGAACAGGCCCAGCATGTGCCGCGTGACCTGATGCAGCCGTCCGCCCTGCGCGATGTGATCGGCGATGTAGTCCTGCATCTGACGGACCACGGCAACCGGGTCGCTGTCCTCGCCCTGCCCCCAGATCATCCGGTCGGCCCGACACAGGATATCCGCAGGCTGGTGATAGGCGGCACGGCCCACCATGACCCCATCCAGCCCCGCATCAAGAAAAGCCACCGCCTGATCCAGATCGGTGATCCCGCCATTGATCGAGATATGCAGCCCCCCGAACATCCCCTTCATCCGCAGGACCAGTTCGTGATCCAGCGGCGGGATTTCGCGGTTCTCCTTTGGGCTCAGCCCCTGCAACCAGGCCTTGCGCGCATGGATGATGAAGCGTCCGCACCCTGCCGCGCCCACGCGGGACAGGAACTCGGGCAGGACCTCGTCGGGGTTCTGGTCATCCACGCCGATACGGCATTTCACCGTCACCTCGACATCCACCGCCGCCCGCATGGCTGCAACGCATTCCGCCACAAGGCGCGGCTGTTTCATCAGCACCGCGCCAAAGGTCCCCGACTGCACCCGGTCCGAGGGGCAGCCTACATTCAGGTTGATCTCGTCATAGCCCGCCGCCGCACCCAACCGCGCCGCCTGCGCCAGTTCCGCCGGATCGGATCCCCCAAGTTGCAGGGCTACGGGATGTTCGGCCGGATGATGATCCAGCAGATGCAACGCTCCGCCACGCACCAGCGCGGGTGCTGTCACCATCTCGGTATAGAGCAATGCATTGCGCGACAGCAGCCGATGCAGATAGCGGCAATGCCGGTCGGTCCAGTCCATCATCGGCGCAACGGACAAGCGTGCGGCGGCAGCAACCTCTGATTTTGAGTGTGTTTTCACTACCTTTTCCTCAAGGATCCGGAGGGCGGGACCTCCCGATTTACCGCATTTTTTACGGGTTTATCGGACTTCTGAAACCGAAGTTGGCCCGGATTAGCAATTTTCCGAGGCGGGGGAAACCACCATCAAGCACCTTGAAACGCGCGGCCCGCGCGATCTTGGGCGACCAGCCTCACTGGCCAGTTGTCAGTGCCTTCGAACGGCCAACGGGGGCGCAGATGAAGGACAGCACGCCTCATTGATCGGCAGCAGTCAGTTGCTCACGCGCACCCCGATCAGGCGCAACGCCCAACCCGTCAGGTCCTGCAGTGCCGCCCCCGTGGCCTGATCGAAGCTTGCCACGACCGCAAGGGTGTCCGTCGATGCCGCCTGTGCCGTCGTCTGGATTGTCCGGCTGCCGATGACCGAGGCATCGGATTCGCGCACAAGCCGGGCTGTCAAACGCACTCTTGTCGTCACGGCTTGCCCTTCGGCCCCAAGCTCGGCCTGGAAATCGGTCAGCTCCGACACCAGAACGTAGTCCCCGGTTCCGCCCAAGGGCCTGCGCCCCACATAGCGCAGGGCATTGGTATCCTCGAAAGCGCGCAGCATCAGGTTTTGCAGCATGACCGGGGCCGTATCCGTCCAGCGCGCGCCGGGAAGGTATTGCGCCTGAAAGGGACCCGGACGGATCATGATCCGGTCGGTATCCAGCGCGCCGCCTGCGGTAGGTGTTTCGATCACCAGATCACGCCTGACGCTGGCGCTCACTTCGGGCAGGTCGACGGGCGCGCGCAGTTCGAAGGCGTCGAGAGGTGTTGTCGCGTCATTCAGCGACGACAAGGCGGAACAGCCTGCAAGCGTCAGCGCGATAATTGCGAAAAGGGCCGTGCGGATCAGGGTCATCTTCTGAACTCCGGTGACTGACGGTTGAGGAAAAAGCGGGCCGGATCACGCTGGATCTGGCTCACAAGGTTTTCGAGGTTGACGATCAGATTGCGCGTTTCCCGCGCCAGTTGCGCATATTGCGGCAAGCCATTGGTCGCGAAATTGCCGATCGGCGTGCCGGCATCCGCCACGATCTGCCCCAGATCCGCAAAGGTGGTGTTGGCGGTTTCGGCGGCGCGGCGCAGGTCGGCGGTAATTTCGGGCAGATCGGCAGACACCGTTGCGATCGCCGCATCAAGCCGCTCCATCACCTGGCGCAGATCGGCTGTCATCGCACCGATATCTTCGTTGATGACCCGGTCCGCTCCGGCAAAGGCGCGCTCGGCGGCATCCAATGTGCGCTCTCCGGTGACGAGTGCCGCGTTGATCGCGTCCAGCGTCTGGTTGGCATTCGCGAATGTATCCGTGACCTGGGTCAGCGCCTGTGCAGCGCCATCGGTCAGACCCTCAACCCGTCCGGCCGCCTCGCCGATCTTCTGGCCCAGATCTTCGATCACGCGATTGGCGGTGCCCGTCGCGCTGCGAATATCCTCGACGATCGTGGGAAGGTCCGATTGCGCGACCTTGGTGATCATCCCCACGGCGCTGTCCGCATTGGCGATCATTGTGCGCGTCTCGGCCATCAGCGCCGTGCCGTCATTCGTGATCAGATCATCGAAAGACGTCGCGGCGGCGTCGATCTTGTCCAGCGTCTCAAGCAGGCGGGCAATCGTGGTTTCGGTCCCCTGCAGGGTTGCGCGCGACTTGGTCAGGCGGGCGGTGGCCTCGGTGCCCGTCGCCGTGAAAGTGGCGATCATCTCGCGTGTGTCGGCGACCAGCACTTCGGTCTGTTCGCGCAGCAGTTTCGTCGTGGCGGTCAGATCCTGCACGATCACGGGCAAGTCCCCGGTCATGAACACCTCTGCCGCATCCAGCGCCACGCGCCCGCTGGACAGGGCCGCATCGCCCACATCCAGCGAGGAAATCAGACGCTCGGACAACGTCGTGAAGGCATCCAGCGTGGTATCCACGTTGCCCAACGTGACCTCGACCGCACCGATCACCGGCTCGAGTTGTCCGGTGAAGCTGGCAATATCCACCGAGGCACTGGCGATGGTCTGGCTGACCACCGCGAAATCGGCCAGAGCCTGGCTCAATTCGCCCGAGGATTGGGCAAGGTTGTCCAGAATGTCCTGAACCTTCTGCTGGTTCTCCTGATTCAGGATGTCACCCAGCTTCTGCATGACCGCCAGGGCCTCGGCCACGATCTCGGGCGCGTCTTCGGTGATGCTTTGCAGCACCGAACGCCCGGCGGGGATCTCGGGGATGGTTTCGTCGTCGCGCAGCAACGGGGCCTGCGGGTCGCCCGCGCTGATCCCGACATAGGAGACACCGGTCACGCCCATCGATTCGATGGTGGCGATGCTGTCGGCGCGCACCGGCGTTTCCCCCGCAACTTCCAACCGGGCCAGAACCGTGCCATCGCCGTCGGGCGACAGGCGCACATCCACCACCTGCCCGACGGGCAGTCCGGCAAACCGCACCTCTGACGCGCGCGACAAGCCCGACACCGAGGTGAAACGCACATCGTAATAGGCGAACTGACGATCCAGTTCGAACCGCGCGAACCACAGCAGGAACGCCAGCAACCCGCAAAAGCCCGCCAAGGCGAAAGCCCCGATCAGCACGTAATTGGCGCGTGTTTCCATGACCTCAGTCGTTCCTGTCCTTGGCCGCCATGGCGGCACGGGCCCGCGGCCCGTGAAAATATTCATGCACCCAAGGGTGATCCACCTTCAGCATCTCCTGCATCGTGCCGGTGACCAGCACGCGCTTTTCGGCCAGAACGGCGATCCGGTCACAGGTTGCATGCAGCGTATCAAGATCATGGGTCACAAGAAACACCGTAAGACCCAATTGCCGCGACAAGCCCTTGATCAGCGCGTCAAAGGCCGACGCGCCGATCGGATCGAGCCCGGCTGTCGGCTCGTCCAGAAAGACGATCTCGGGGTCCAGCGCCAGCGCGCGCGCCAATCCGGCGCGCTTGCGCATCCCGCCCGACAATTCGGACGGGTACTTGTCACCCGCAGACAGGACAGACCCGACATCGAGATCTTGAGATCGGCCAGGGCGCTTCGCAGATCAGGCGTCAGCCCCTCGATGGCACGCATCGGCACTTCGATGTTTTCGCGCACTGTCAGGGATGAAAACAGCGCGCCATCCTGGAACATCACGCCGGTGCGCCGGTCGATCATGGCGCGCTCGTCCTCGTCGGCGGCAAGGGCATCCTGCCCGAACAGAAACACGCTGCCCGCACGGGGCCGCAGCAGACCCACGATGGTGCGCAGCAGCACGGATTTACCCGTGCCCGATCCCCCGACCACCCCCAGCACTTCGCCCGGAAAGACATCCAGATCAAGGTTGTCATGCACCACCTGCGCGCCGAACTGGTTGCGAATGCCCCGCAGAGAGATGATCGGTTCGCTATCCATCAGATCTCCATCTGGGCGAAGAAAATGGAAAAGAGCGCATCGGCCACGATCACGGCAAAGATCGCTGTCACAACCGCGTTGGACGTCATCCGTCCCAGCGATTCCGCGTTGTTGCCGACTTTCATACCGGCATGGCACCCGACCACCCCGATGATCACCGCAAAGACCGGAGCCTTGACCATGCCCACGATCACATGGCTGATCCCCGTCCCCTCGATCAGGCGGGTGCGGAACATCGCCGGGGAAATGCCGAGTTCGATCCAGGACATGATGGCGCCGCCCAACAGCCCCATCACATTGGCGATCAGGCCAAGGATCGGCAGCATGAGCAGCAGCGCCAGAATGCGCGGCACGAACAGGGCCATCGCCGGGTCGATGCCCAAGTGTGCGCATCGCGTCGATCTCCTCGCGCATCTTCATCGAGCCGATGGCAGCGGTGAAGGCCGAGGCCGTACGACCGGCCACGATGATCGAGGTCAGAAGAATGCCCAGTTCGCGCAGGATCGAAATGGCGATCAGGTCCACGACAAAGACCTCGGCCCCGAACTGCCGCAGTTGCGCCGAACCCTGAAAGGCCAGCACCACCCCGATCAGGAAAGCCATCAGCGACACGATGGGAACGGCGCGCAGACCCACCTCCTGACAGTGATGCACCAGCGCCGTCAGGCGAAATTCGCGCGGATGCAGGACAGCGCGGCCAAGGCGTGACAGGAAAAGCCCAAGGTAGCCCGTCAACTCCATCAGGAATGTCATGCCTGATGCGACGCCACGGCCCACGGTTTCCAGCCTGTCACGCAGCGTGGGTTTGCTGATCTCGACATCCGGGATCTGGGGCAGCGCATCCTTGACGGTCTTCAGCAGATCGGCCTTCTGCCTGTCAGCACCCTCGATCTCGGCACGACATCCGGCATCGGCAAGACGGGCTTGCAGGGTCACGATGGCCCAGGCCCCTGCCGTGTCCAGTCTGGACACCGATTCCAGATCAATGACGGTGTCCTGGGCCGGGTAGTCAGCCAGCGCCGCTTGGAATGCGCCCAGTGTGCGCACGCTCAATGCCCCGTGCAGGATGAGGGAACGGCTTTCGCCGTTTTCCCGCATTTCGATTTTCAACGAATTGGAGTTTGCGTATTGCATTGCGTGACCTGCCATCAGCCACCTTATCGCATGTCCTTGGCAGCACACGCAAACTAACGCCTGACGTTTTGGCAGGCTGTTGCAACGCGCGGCGATGACACTGCCTGTCTATGGCAACGGACGCATTGACAAAATCGGTGCGCAGGCGTGGGACGCAATCCCGGTCGGGTTTCGGCTTTTGCCCAGCGCGGGTGGATGCCACAGAACCATACCTTGAGAAGTGCGACCGCTGTCAGCGGTCAATGGCAATGGTCGCACTGTAAGTCCATGACTGCGTAACCCACTTGTGCGCAGTTGTATCCGGGAGAAGAATGATTAGGCTTTTACCAAGGGTAGTATGACTGAAAATGCCGGACCGTCGCGATGTCGCGCATGGTCGAGTCCCGTGTGCGGTATGTCCGAAAACGCGCCCAGCGGAAGGAAAGACCCATGGCTTGCACCGCCAAGTTCCCGATGTGCCTTTTGCGCGTGATCATCGTCGCAGCGCTGTCTCTGACAGTGGCAAGCATGGATGCCAATGCGCAGTCAGCGCCGGGCACGATGGCGACCCCCTCTGCCGATTCCTTGAAAGAGATCTCGGTCGAACCGGATGCGCGGGATACCGAGATCGCGCTGCGCCTTCAGAGAATTCTCGACGCCAGCGGGTGGTTCAACCCCATCGCCGTCTCCGTGCGGGAGGGGCTGGTCTTCCTTGACGGTCAGACCGAGACCGATGAGCGCAAGGAATGGGCGCGTCAGCTTGCCTTGCGGACGCAGGATGTCGTGGCCGTGGTCAACCGTGTCGAGGTGAAACCGCAGGTCAGCTGGGACCTGACACCGGCATGGCGCGAGGTTGTCCACCTGTCCGATCAGGCCCAACGCCTTGCGCCCATCGCGGTCGTGTCCCTGATCATCCTGCTGATCTTCTGGTTCCTGTCGCGTGGCGTGGCCGCGTTCTCCCGGCGCGTGCTCAGGCACCGCATCCCTTCGCCTCTTCTGTTACAGATCGTGGCGCGGACCCTTGCGATCCCGGTCTTTCTGATCGGTCTTTATCTTGTGCTTCAGGTCGCTGGCCTGACGCGGCTTGCCATCACGGTGATCGGGGGCACCGGCCTGATCGGTATCGTGATCGGTCTGGCCTTTCGCGAAATCGCCGAAAACGCACTCGCCAGCCTTTTACTGAGCGTCCGCAACCCGTTTCGGACGGGTGACTGGATTCAGGTTTCCGGCTTTCAGGGGATCGTGCAGAACCTGAACATGCGCACCACGGTCCTGTTGACGCTTGATGGCAATCACGTGCAGATCCCCAACGCGCTGGTGTTTTCGAGCATCATCACCAACTTTTCCAGCAATCCGGGACGGCGCGCCGAATTCACCGTGGGGATCGGATATGACGCCTCGGTCATGAAGGCGCAGGACGTCATCATCAAGGCGCTGCGCGCGCATCCGGCGGTGCTTGAAGAACCTGAACCCGCAGCGCTGGTCGATGAGCTTGGGCCATCGACCGTGAACCTGAGGGTGCAATTCTGGTTCGATGGCAGGACCTATTCGATCTTCAAGGTCCGCTCGGCCCTGATGCGTCAGGTGAAACGCGCGCTTCAGGATGCCGGTATTCCGATGCCGGACGCCGCGCGCGAGGTCATCTTTCCGAAAGGGCTGGAGGTTCACGGCGATACCACGCAAGCACCTCAGACAGGCCCGCGGCGCGTTCCGGCCACGCAGCCTGGCACCGGCGACACGGTGGTCGCCACCTCGGGAGAAGGCGATCTTGTGTCGGAAGAGCCTGAATTGAAACGGCAAGCGGCCGGCGCAGAGCTTCCCGATGCAGGAGAGAACCTTCTTGTCCCACAGCCACCCAAGACCGATCCGTCCTGACCGGACGTCACAGACCGAGGCAGCATGAGGCATGCTGCCATCCATACTCGAGAACGGCTTTTCTACCTCAATTCGCGTGACATGGCGCGGTCCCGCGATACCGATGAAAGGCGAAGATACATGGCAGGCCTTCCGATGACCGGGAAAGAAGGGATCAGGTGAAGACCGTGATGACAGGCCTGACGATCCTGGTTGCCCTCTGCATCATCATGGCCGGGGTCATGATATTCATCAGTCCGGGGCGTCCCGTCCCCTTGCGCGATGCAACCGGACGCGCCATCGCGGGCAGCCTGTCCGAGCGCGTCTTCGTCCAGATCAACGGCACACGACAGGGGATGATCATTCAAGGCGTCGCCCCCTCCAATCCGGTGATCCTGTTTCTGCATGGCGGCCCCGGAATGCCGACGTTCTTCCTCAACACGACGCATCCGACGGGGCTGGAGCGGCATTTCACCGTGGTCTGGTGGGAACAACGCGGGGCGGGCATGTCCTTCGACCGCGATCTTCCGCCTGCCTCCATGACGGTGCAGCAAATGATCGCCGACACTGTTGCAGTCACCGACTACCTGCGTGACCGGTTCGGACAGGACAGGATCTATCTGCTTGGCCATTCATGGGGCAGCTTTCTGGGGATTCAGGCAGCAGCCGCAGCGCCCGATCGTTTCCATGCCTATATCGGCATGGGACAACTGTCCCATCAGTTGCGCGCCGAGGTTGCAGCGCATGACTACCTGCTGGACGCCTATGAGGCGCGCGGCGATGCGGGGATGGTCGCCAAGCTGCGCGCGGCCCCGGTCAGCATGACGGACGGCACATCCGAGGCCTGGATGCGCCTGCGCGACGCGGCGATGCATGGGGCGGGCGTGGGCACCACGCATGACATGCGGTCCGTGATCACGGGGATCTTCCTGCCGGTCATGCAATCGCGGGCCTATACCCTGTCGGAGAAAATCAATATCTGGCGCGGCAAGGCCAACGCGCGGCGCATCCTGTGGGAGGAGGTTCTGCGCACGGACCTGTCTGACGTGGTGAACCAGCTTGAGATCCCGACGTATTTTTTCATCGGACGCCATGATCACACCGTAGGTCCCGCCCTGGCCCGCGACTATTTCCAGCAGCTCAGGGCACCCGTGAAAGGGTTCTACACATTTGAAAACGCCGCCCACAGCCCGCTTTTCGAAGAGCCGGAAAGGGCCATATCCATCCTTTTGCAAGATGTGACGCGGCAAAGGACGGATCTGGCCGATCCATGATCATTCCCATGCTGTGAATCCGACGACGCCTTGATCCACGTCAGCGACAGCGTCCCGCATCTATCGCACTGTCCGCCCTTGGAATGCTCCGTATCCGAGGAGAATATCAATGGCACAGGCAACGCGCCCCGCAGGATCGCATCATCTCCCCTCGTCGGCACTGGCGGTCTTTCTCGGCGCAACATTTCTGATCACCTGGGGCGTAATCGGCCTCTATATCTTCGCTCCGGACGCTGCCGCCGCAACATTCGGCGCAATCAGCGGATCGCACCCCCTTTTCTTTCTGGCAACGTGGTCACCGGCCCTGGCCGCTTTCGCGGTCGTGGTCTTCCATGGCGGCAGAGCAGGCCTGCGGGCTTTCTTGTCCCGTCTTTTGCTGTGGCGTTGCCCCGGACCCTGGGTCGCCTTCATCTTCATCGGTCTGCCGCTTGTGTTCATGGCCGGGTCACTGATCAAGGGCGGTCCGATACTGGCACCGCTGCCGCCTGAAGGTGCCGGATCGCTGGTGGCGGTTCTGTTCATGATGCTTTTTCTGGGCCCGATCGAGGAGTTCGGCTGGCGCGGGGTGGCGCAACCCATTCTGCAACGGCACATGGCCCCGATCTGGGCCGGGCTGCTGATCGGCGCTACCTGGGGCCTGTGGCACATGCCCGCGTTTTTCCTGTCGAGCACGGTCTATGCCGATTGGAGTTTCCTGCCCTTCTTTCTGGGCAATGTGACGCTGGCGGTGCTGGTCACCCCGATCCTGAACCAGAGCCGGGGCAGTCTGCTGTGGCCCATGCTGTTCCACTGGCAACTCATCAACCCGTTCTGGCCGGACGCCCAGCCCTGGGACACGGTCATTCTTGTCTTTGTGACCGCTGCTGTCGTCTGGTGGAACCGCGCAACACTGTTCACACGCAACGGGGCTGTGACCGAGGTCATCCCGCAAACCCCCGCCCTGCCTGCCAGAGCTGAGGTATAGGCCGATGCGCAGGCTCACTCTTGCAGCCGGGATCATCGTCGCCCTGGGGTCTTTGCCGCCCGCCGCCGCGCGGGACGTGACCGAGATTTGCGGCACAACTGGACATGGCGATGCAGGAGGTCCACGACCGCTACGGCTTTCCGGGGGCGACAGCGGCGATTGCGCTGCCGGATGGAACGATCGTGACCACGGCCACCGGCCTCGCGGATGTCGAGACCGGACGCGCCATGACAGCCGCGACACCCATGCTGGCGGCCAGCATCGGCAAGACCTTCGTCGCCGCGACAATCCTGATGCTGGAGTCCGAGGGACGTCTTTCGCGCAGTGATCCGCTGGCCGCGCACCTTGGGGATCGCGCGTGGTTCGACCGGCTGCCCAATGGCGACAGCATGACCATCGACCACCTGCTGCACCACAGCGCAGGGCTGCCCGACCATGTCCATCTGCCTGCATTCCAGACCGCATGGGCACAGATGATGCAGGACGGCAGGATCATTCAGCCAGACGATCTTGTGGGCTTCGTTCTGGGGATGGAGCCGCTTTTCGACGCGGGCACTGCATGGGCCTATAGCGATACCGGATATATCTTGCTGGGCCTTGTGATCGAGGAGGTCACGGGCCAGCGCTACACTGACCTTCTGCGCAGGCGTTTTCTTGATCCGCTTGCACTGACCGGCACATTTGCCTCTGACAGCAAGGATCTTCCCGGTCTTGCCGTGGGATATGTCGCGCCCGACAATCGCTTCGGTCTGCCGGAACGCACGGCCGACCCACAGGGTCGTCTGCTCTGGAACCCCGCTGTGGAATGGACCGGGGGCGGGCTGGCCTCGACCTCGTCCGATCTGGCGCGCTGGGGGCATTTGCTTTTTGGCGGCGCGGCCCTGACGCAGCCCTACCTCGACCGCTTGCTGGACAGCGTGCCTGTTGCGCCGGATGATCCGGGCATACGCTATGGCGCTGGCGTCGCGATCCACGCGGACACGCCCCATGGCCCCGCCTATGGCCATGGCGGTTGGATTCCGGGCTATGTCTCCAGCCTGCGCCACTATGCCGATCATGGCGTCACCGTCGCCTTCCAGATCAATACGGACGCAGGCCTCATGGATGGCGAGAGCGATCTTGTCCCCATGCTTGAAGCGCGGCTTGCCGATCTGGCGACAGGTTTTGTCCGATGACCCCGCGACGCAGGCTGCTGGCGCAGCGGGCTGTGGCCCACCTGCCGGAACGCCCGCCTCTCCCGCGTTTGCGCTCATCACCCTGCCGACGCCGATCTGAGGGGCAGCATCAGGGATTTCATCATGGGGCCACGCGCCCCTGATTATTCAAGGAGAAGACAGATGCCCTATACCCGCGTCAGACTGAACGCCTTTGGCGGCCCCGAGGAGTTGACGCTCGAGACAGTGGCCCAACTGCCGGAACCCGGCGCAGGCGAGGTCCGCGTCCGTGTGCTGGTGACCAGCGCGGCCTTCACCGATGTGATGATCCGCAAGGGGATGTATCCCGATGTGAAGGACAAACCGCCCTTCACCCCCGGCTATGACATGGTGGGCATTGTGGATGCGGTCGGCCCCGGCGCTGCTCGGTTCAGTCCGGGGGATCGGGTGGCGGATCTGACCACCATCGGGGCCTATGCGGACTACATCTGCCTGTCCGAGGACCGGCTGACGCCTGTGCCGACGACCGTGTCGGATGTGGACGCGCTCTGCATGATCCTGTCCGCCGTTACCCCCTATCAGATGCTGCACCGGGTCGCGCGGATGGAGGCAGGTCAGAGCCTGCTGATCCATGGCGCGGGCGGTGCGGTGGGCACGGCCATGTTGCAACTGGCCCGCGAGGCCGGGGTAAAGGCCTTTGGAACGGATGTGGAAGACAAGCACGACCTGATCCGCAGCCTTGGTGCGAAACCCATTGGCGTGGAGGCCTCCGAGACCGCCGTTCTGGACGCCACAGGCGGCGGCGTTGATGCCATTTTCGATCCGCTGGGCGGTGACAGCCTGTCACGGTCGCTTCACGCCCTCAAGCGCGGGGGGCTTCTCGTGGCCTTCGGCTTTCAGAACGAGGTGCTGGGGCATGGCGGTTCGATCCCGCTCGATTTCGTGAAACTGAAACTCTGGGACTGGTTGCCGAACGGACATGCGACGGCCTTCTATTCGATCGGCGCGATGCGGCGCAAACACCCGGACTGGTTCCGTGAAGACCTGTCCACACTGTTCGGCTTGCTGGCCGCCGGCAAGATCAAGCCCGTTGTCGCCGAGGTGTTGCCACTGTCGCAGGTGCGGCAGGCCCATGAACGGATCGAGGCCGGGACGGTGCAGGGTAAACTGGTCCTCAGGGTCTCGGAACCGTGAGACCATGGACCGGCCAGATGCGCGGCTTGCTGGCGATCGCCCTTGTCGCGCTCCTCTCACTCCAAGCCATTGCCAAAACTGACACCCCGGCGCTGGCGGATCGTTTGGAGAAGGCAATTCCCGCGCGGATGATGGCCGATGGCGTTCAGGGGGTGGTCGTGGCCCTGATCGCAGATGGCGCGCCGGTCTGGACCAAGGCTTTCGGCCTTGCCGATCCCGGTACGGGCCGGGCCATGACCGAAGACGCGCTGTTCCGGGTTGAATTGATCAGCAAACCCGTGACCGCATGGGGTGCGATGTATCTGGTCGAGGCGGGCAGGCTTGACCTCGACCGGCCGATAACCGACTGCCTGCATAGCTGGCAGCCACCTGAGGGCACGCCAAGGCTGACGGCGCACCAAGTGCTGACCCATACCGCCGGTATCGGTCTGGGCGACTTTGCCGCCCGCTTTGCGCCTGATGCGCCGCGCCCGCGGCTTGCTGATCATTTGGCGCAGGACTTTCGCATGATCGCGGTGCCAGGCACGGGTTTCGCCTATTCGGACACCGGATATAACCTGCTGGAATTGCTGATCGAGGATTGCAGCGGCGAAGATTTCGCGGGCTACATGCAGCGCGACATCCTCCAGCCTCTCGGGATGCGCAGGGCAAGTTTCGACTGGACAGGTACCGAGATGCCGGTGGGCCATGACCTGCGCGGCAGGCCCGTTGCGCCCTATGTCTATCCGGGCCGGGGATCAGGCGGATTGTTCGCCACAACAGAAGATGTGGCGCGCTTTGCCGCTGCGGGAATGGCCGGGGCGCAGCAGGACGTGCTGTCACCTCACGGCATCGCCGCCCTGCACCGCCCGTACGTTGCCGTCACTGGATTGTTCGGGATCGTCGCCGACGGCTACGGCCTGGGGCATTTCACCGAAACCTTACACGACGGACGCGCGGCACTCTGGCACGGCGGGCAGGGCTATGGCTGGATGAGCCATATGCATCTCGTGCCGGAAAGCGGCGACGGTATCGTGATCCTTTCCAACACCCAGCGCGCCTGGCCGCTTTTCGCGATGATCCTGCGGGATTGGTCGGGCAGCCTTGGCGTGGCCCCCGTGGGCATGGCACGTGTGCTCTGGGCCGAGACAGGCGCCCGTATCGCCATGGTGCTGTTGCTGCTGTTGACGGTGCTGGCGCTCTGGCGGGCCATCGCGGGACGACCATGGCAGCGCACCCTGAGGATCGGTGCAGCCGTGGTTGGCGGCACCCTGATCCTTTGGCCGATTTGGGCAGGCATGCAGGACTATCTCTTCCTGTTCTCGATCCTGCCGGGTCTTTGGCCCTTGCTTGCTGCGGTGTCCGCCCTTGCAGGCCTGAGCCTTTGCGCCGTTGCTGTCTTCCCGAAGCGACGCACATGAGCCCTCCCTGTCAAGCAACAAGGGACATGCCCCGCGCAGAAGAAACCGGCCCTGTCAGGGCACGTCCCCTGCAAGAGGCCAATCGCCGCGGCACGGGCGTTTCACAGCCAAGTGCATGGCCCTTCGCGCCGAAAAAGTCTAAAGCCACTAACACAGCAATACCGAAGGCGTCCCATGTTCCTGCCCTCCCCCCTGACCCGTGACCTTGTCCTGATTGGCGGCGGGCATACCCACGCGCTGGTGCTGCGCAAATGGGCCATGGACCCGCTGGCCGGTGTGCGTGTCACCGTCATCAACCCTGCCCCGACCGCGCCCTACACCGGCATGTTGCCGGGGCATATCGCCGGGCATTATGCGCGCGACGACCTGGATATCGACCTTGTGCGGTTGGGCCGTGCCGCAGGCGCGCGGCTGATCCTTGACCGTGCGGTCGGGCTGGATGCGCAGACCGGACAGGTTCATCTGGGCTCGGGCCGGGTGCTGGACTATGACGTCGCCTCGCTCGATATCGGCATCACCGCCCAAATGCCTGATATTCCGGGCTTTACGGATCACGCCGTGGGGGCCAAACCGCTGGATGTCTATGCCGCGCGGTGGCGCGGGTTTCTGTCGGATGTCGCCGTCGGGCGACAGGAGCCCCATGTGGCCGTGATCGGCGCAGGCGTGGCCGGGGTGGAATTGGCGATGGCGATGGCCCATGCATTGGCCCGGACAGGCGCAAGCCCCCAGGTGCATCTGATCGAAGCCGCCGCCAGCCTGACCGGCACCGGCCCCGCGACCCGCGCCCGTCTGCTGCGCGCGCTGAAGACCGCAGGCGTGACCCTGCACACCGGCGCCAGGATCGCGCGGATCACGACGAACGCCGCCCATCTTGAGGATGGCCGCGTGATCGCGGCCGATCTGGTCGTCGGTGCCGCCGGGGCCTTTGCACAAGGCTGGCTGGCGCGGACCGGCCTGCCGCTGACGTCCGATGGTTTCGTGACCGTCGATCCCGATCTTCGTGTCAAAGGCTGCGCGACCCTCTTCGCCGCTGGCGATTGCGCGCATATCGCCCATGCCCCGCGCCCCAAGGCAGGGGTCTTCGCCGTGCGCGCCGCCCCCGTGCTACATGACAACCTGCGTGCGGTGTTGTCCGGTCGCCCCACACGCGCGTTCAACCCGCAACGCGACTATCTCAAGCTGATCTCGCTGGGCGAGAAATCCGCCGTAGCCGAAAAATTCGGTCTGGCGTTTTCGGGTCCCTGGCTCTGGCGCTGGAAAGACCGGATCGACCAGAGCTTCATGGACAAGTTCCGCACCCTGCCCGCCATGCCCGCCCCCGTGCAGCCCGTCCCGCGCGCGCTGGGGGCCGAGGATGTCGCGGGCCATGCGCAGCCGCTTTGCGGCGGATGTGGCTCGAAACTGGGGGCGGATGCGCTGCACAAGGTGCTGTCGCGCCTGCCCGCGCCACAGCGCAGCGATATCCTCAGCCTGCCGGGCGATGATGCCGCAGTGCTGGCCACGGGCGGCGCGCGGCAGGTCATGACCACCGACCATCTGCGCGCCTTCACGTCTGATCCGGCCTGATGGCGCGGATCACGGCGCTTCATGCGCTGGGGGATATCTGGGCCATGGGGGCTGCACCGCAAGCCGCCACGGCCACGGTGATCCTGCCGCCGATGTCGCCCGCCTTGCAGGCCCGCACGATGGACGAGGTGATGCAGACCGCGTCCGATGTTTTTCGTGCCGCCGGAGCCGAGATCGTGGGCGGCCATTCCACCACCGGGGCCGAACTGACGCTGGGCTTCACCGTGACCGGGCTCTGCGATGGCGCGCCGATCACCCATGCTGGCGCGCAACCCGGCGATGCGCTGATCCTGACGCGGCCCATCGGATCGGGCACGATCCTTGCAGCCGAGATGCAGACCCGCGCCAATGGCCGCCATGTCGCGGCGCTGCTGGAGCGCATGTCCCGCCCGCAGGGCGATGCGGCGCAAATCCTGCATGTGGCCCATGCCATGACCGATGTGACGGGCTTTGGCCTTGCCGGGCATCTCATGGCGATCTGTCGCGCCTCGTCCTTGCGCGCCCGATTGAATCTGGCGGATATCCCGCTTCATGACGGGGCCGAGGACCTGGCCGAGGCCGGGATCCGCTCCACCGCTTATCCCGCCAATCTGGCGGCTGCCCCGGTCACCGGGGCCAGCGGCGCACGTGGGGTGTTGCTGCATGATCCGCAGACCGCAGGCGGCTTCCTGGCCGCCGTCGCCCCCGATCAGGCCGAGGCGCTGCTGACAAGGCTCCGCGCGTCGGGGCATGAGGCTGCCATCATCGGCAGGCTGGACATAGGCGCGCCCGGGATCGACTGTATCTGAGCGTCAGCCCGCAACCGCGATGAGGTCGTCCAGAATCCCGTCCAGATCGCTGTCCTCCAGCCCATCCAGCGCGATCTGCGCCAAGGGCGCGCGCCCCTGACGGGACTGGGCCTTGATGTAACGCGGGTCGTAATGCCGCGCGACCAGATCGGCCGCCAGCGCCTCGAAATCCCCCGCGCGCGCCATGCCCTGCCACAGATCGATCCGTTCCGCCCCGTGATAGGTCTTGAGATGCGCCAGCTTGGCGCAAAGCAGATCCACATCGGCCAGCAGATCGGCATAGGCGCGGCACAGATACCGCGCCCGCGCCGCCAAGGGTGCATCCAGGGTCACATGATCCGCCGCCATCATCGCCTGCCAGAGGCTCGGCGGCAGGATCAGCCGCCCGATCTTGTTGCTTTCCGCCTCGACGAAGACAGGCCGCGCCGGATCAAGCCGCGCCAGCGCCATGGCCAGACGGCTCTCGAAGGCCTTCTGCGCCGGTTGGCCGCCGGGCCGTCCCCCGAGAAGCGAGCCGCGATGCGCCGCCATCTCCTCGAGGTCGATCACTTGTGCCCCCGCCCCGGCCAGCCGCGCCAGCACCCGCGTCTTGGCGGTGCCCGTGCCTCCATCCAGCAGGATCAGGCGATGCGGGAGCGGGTCGTCGTAAAGCGCGCTCACCACCAGCCGACGATAGCTTTTATAGCCGCCCTCGATCAATTCGACCCGCCAGCCCACCTGCGCGAGGATCGACGCGAAAGACCCCGACCGCTGCCCGCCACGCCAGCAATAGACCAGCGGTCGCCAGCCGCCGTCCTTGTCCGCCAGCGGCCCTTCAAGATGCGCCGCCGCATTGCGCGCCACCAGCGCCGCCCCGGTCTTGCGCGCCAGAAACCTGTCCTGCTGCACATAGATCGTGCCCACCGTGGCGCGTTCCGCATCCGACAGCACGGGCAGGTTGATGGCTCCGGGGATGTGGTCCTCGGCATATTCGCTGGGCGCGCGCACGTCGATCACCGTATCGAAGGGCAGCGCCGCCAAGGCGGCCAATGAGGTCAGTTTCAGGGCCATCGTGCCATCATATCCCAAGAGGTTCGGCCCCGTGGCCTAACGACATTGCCTGCAAAAGGCCACTGTCCCCTGTTTCATCTTGCCCGAAATACTCAAATCGACCGCAGCCCCACCCGGCAGGCCTGTGGTATCAGACCACCGCCCGCACCCGGCGCAGACGCAGCGCATTGGTGATCACCAGCACCGACGAGGCCGCCATGGCCCCGCTCGCCAGCATGGGCGAGAGCATCGGCCCGCCGAAAATCGCCAGAAGCCCCGCCGCGACAGGGATCAGCGCCACGTTATAGCCAAAGGCCCAGACAAGGTTCTGGCGGATGTTCGACATGGTGCGCAGGCTGATCCGATGCGCTGTCGCCACCCCGCGCAGATCGCCCGACATCAGCACGACATCCGCCGCCTCGATCGCTACATCGGTGCCGCTGCCCATGGCGATGCCCACGTCCGCCGCCGCCAGCGCAGGCGCGTCATTGATCCCGTCCCCGACAAAGCCGACGCGCCCCTCTTTGGCCAGCTCCGCCAGTGCATCGGACTTGGCCGTGGGCATGACGCCCGCGATCACCGTCTCGATTCCCAGTTCCGCCGCCACCGCCTGCGCGGCGGCCGCGCTGTCGCCGGTGATCATGGCAGGGCGCACCCCCGCGGCCTTTAAAGCGTCGATCACGGCGCGGGCTTCGGGCTTGATCTGGTCCGATACCGCCAGCGCCGCGATGATCCGGTCGTCCACGGCGGCAAAAAGCACGCTGCGCCCCTCGCCTTCCCAGCTTGTAACAGTCTGTGCCAATGCGGCAGGCACCGCATCGAAGAACCGCGCCGCGCCGACCTTCAGCGATTGCTGCGCAACCTGCCCCGCAACCCCAAGGCCGGGGTGGGCCTTTGACCCGCTCACATCGGGCAGAGACAGGCCCCGCGCTTCGGCCTCGGCCACGACGGCGCGAGCGATGGGGTGGTCGGACGTCGCCTCAAGTGCCGCAATCGCCGCCAGAACTGCGTCCTCATCCCCTTCCAGCACCGTGATCCCGGTCACAACCGGCTTGCCAATCGTCAATGTGCCCGTCTTGTCGAAGGCCATGATCTGCACGCTCTGCAAGGCCTGCAAGGCATCGCCACGGCGGAACAGAACACCCAGTTCCGACGCCCGCCCGGTTCCCACCATGATCGACACCGGCACCGCCAGCCCCATGGCACAGGGGCAGGCCACCACCAGCACCGAGACCGCCGCCACGATGGCCAGGCCCAGCGCAGGTGCCGGACCAAAAGCCAGCCACAGGCCCAAGGTGACCAGCGCCACGGCGATCACCACCGGCACGAAGACCGCCGTCACCCGGTCCACCAGCGACTGGATCGGCAGTTTCGCGCCCTGCGCATCGGCCACGGCGGCCATGATCTGCGACAGCACGGTATCCTTGCCGGTTGCCGTGGCGCGGATCATCAAAGCGCCTGCGCCATTGACCGTGCCGCCGATCACCCGCTCGCCCTGCCCGCGCGTGACGGGCAACGGCTCGCCCGTGACCATGGCCTCGTCGATATCGGAGCGCCCCTCGATGATCTCGCCATCCGTGGGCACGCGGGCACCGGGGCGCACCTCGATCTCGTCGTCGTTCACCAGGTCGGCAATCGGCACAACCTGCATCACGCCGTCCCGGCGCACCCGCGCCTCGCGCACCTGCAGGCCCGCAAGTTTGCGGATCGCCGCGCCCGCCTGTCCGCGCGCGCGGGCCTCCAGCCAGCGGCCCAGCAGGATCAGGGTCACGATGACGGCGGCCGCCTCGAAATAGACTTCGGCCGTGCCGGGGGGCAGGCTGCCCGGCGCGAAGGTCGCCACCGTGGAAAAGCCCCATGCCGCCGATGTGCCCAGCGCCACCAGCGCGTTCATGTCAGGCGCACGGTGAAGAAGCGCGGGCACGCCCAGCCTGAAAAAGCGCAGACCCGGGCCAAACAGCACCAGTGTCGTCAGCAGGAACTGGATGATCCAGCTTGTGCCCATCCCGATCGTGCCGTGCAGCCAATGGTGAAACGGCGGCCAGACATGGCCCCCCATGGCAAGCACCATCACTGGCAGGGTCAAGGCCGCCGCGATGATCGTGTCGCGGCGCAACTGCGCGATCTCGCGCGCCTCGCGTGCCGCACTTGCGTCGGGACGATCCCCGGTGACCGGGCTTGCCGCATAGCCGGCGCGCCGGACCGCAGCGATCAGCGCCGCCTCTTCAACAGCGCCTGACAGCACATGAAGACGCGCCTGCCCATCCGCCAGATTGAACGTGGCAGACACAACCCCCGGCACCGCTTGCAGGGCCGCTTCGATCCTTGCGACGCAAGACCCGCAGGTCGCCCCGTCCACGGCCAGCCTGATATCCTCCTCGGCGGCCGGATAGCCCGCCTTGGCCAGCGCGGCCGAGGCGCGCGCAGGCGTCACGGCACCATCATGCGTGATATCTGCACGGCGCGTGGCAAGGTTCACTCTCGCCTCGCGCACACCGTCAAGGCCGGACAGCGCCGCCTCGGCGCGTCGAACGCAACCTGCGCAACTCAAGCCCGTCACATCCAGTCGGAGCGTCTTTTCCATCGCGGGGCCCTCGTCTTTCCTCCCCTATGGTAAACGCCTTAAGGGACCGGAATTCAAGGGCCGCGCGGGATCAGGACCGCGCGCTGCGATCACATGGATGCGATCTTGACGCCCTCCTCGGCCTCGGCGGCCAGCAGGGCCGCGTTGCCGCCTGCTGCGGTCGTATCGACGCAGATATGCCGTTCGATCCGGCAACGCGCTGCAAGATCCGCCCCGCAGGCCAAGCCGATCAATGCGCCGTCGCGGGCCGCCAATGCGCGGCGCGCCGCGCGCAGATCACGCGCATCGGACCACAGCGCCACAAGATCGACGCCGCGCAGATGCTCCAGCGCACCGCGTGGCAACACCCCGTCCACGCCCAGCGCGGGCGAGATGCCGGGCGCCACGGCCAGCGCGTGACAGCCGTTGTCGCGCGCGATCCGCACCTGTTCGGTCGCATCGGCCGCTGTCGGGCCAAGACACAGGACCGTGCCCCGGCCAAAGGTGGACAGGCGGTTCGATTCCCCCGTCGGCCCCGGCAGATCGGTCACCGAGAGCCGCGTCAGCTCCAGACCCTTGAGCTGATCCAGCCGCGCCTGCACAGCCCCCACATCGGCAGGCTTGCCCGCCTGCCCCGCATGCTCTGTCACCGCCGCCTTGAGGAAGCGCGGCACATAGGACGGCCCTCCCGCCTTGGGTCCGGTGCCTGACAGCCCCTCGCCGCCGAAGGGCTGGCTGCCCACGATGGCGCCGATCTGGTTGCGGTTCGACATAGGCATTGCCGACCTTGAGGCGCGATGTCACCTGCTCGACCCGCCCGTCGATCCGCGTATGCATCCCGAACGTCAGACCGAACCCGCTGGCGTTCACCGCATCCACCACGGCGTCGATCTGATCGGCGCGGAAGGTCGCCACATGCAGGATCGGGCCGAACACTTCACGCTCCAGCGCCTCGATCCCCGACACGCGGATCACGGCGGGGCCGATGAAATGCCCCTGCGCCGGGCGCATCCATTGCTTTCAGCAGTGTGCCCGCCTTGCGCGCGGCCTCGATATAGCCCGCGAAGTCGGCCTGCGCGCGGGCGTCGATCACCGGCCCCACGTCGATATCGTGATGCCAGGGATTGCCAAGGCGCAACTCGTCCATCGCGCCGAACAGCATTTCCAGAAACGGCTTTTCGATATCCTTCTGCAGATACAGGACCCGCAGCGCCGAACAGCGTTGCCCGGCCGACTGGAAAGCCGAGGCGATGATATCGCGCACGGCCTGTTCGGGCAGCGCGGTGCTGTCCACGATCATCGCGTTCAGACCACCGGTTTCCGCGATCAGGGCCGCATCCGGGGCCATGCCGTCGGCCATGGTCCGGTTGATGCGCTGCGCGGTCACGGTCGATCCGGTAAAGCAGACCCCGCCCACGCGGGCGTCGCCGGTCAGAACCGGGCCCAGCACGGACCCGGCGCCGGGCAGCAGTTGCAGCGCGGCACGCGGCACACCCGCCTCATGCATCAGGCGCACGGCGACATGCGCGCAAAGCGCCGTGGTCTCGGCCGGTTTCGCCAGAACGGCATTGCCCGCCGCCAAGGCGGCCGCGATCTGCCCGGTGAAAATCGCCAGCGGAAAGTTCCAGGGCGAGATGCAGGTGAAGATCCCCCGCGCCTCTCCCTGCGCCTCGATGCCGCGCGCCGCGTAATAGCGCAGGAAATCCACCGCCTCGCGCAGTTCGGCAATCGCGTCCTTGGGGGTCTTGCCCGCCTCGCGCGCCAGCACGGCGAAGATCTCGCCGAAATTCTCCTCATAGAGATCGGCGGCCCGGTTCAGGACCACGGCGCGGGTGTGGGCATCCGCCCCCCATGGCGCGGCGGCGGCTATGGCCGCTTCGGCATCCGCGGCGGAACAGACCACGGTATGTCCCACGATATCGGCGGGATCGGCCGGGTTGACCGCCTCGACATGTTCCCCTGCCGCCAGATCGACAGCGGCCAAGGGTCCGGCCTGCCACCGATGCGGCGCAGCAAAGGGCGCGCGCGCGGTTTCGATCACGGCCAGATCACGCGCCTCGTGCAGATCGAAGCCGCGCGAGTTGGGCCGTTCGGGCGCATAAAGCGCGGCCGGGTCCTTGACCGCGCCAGAGCGGCGACCTGCCGCCCCGTCCAGCCCGTCGAACGGGTCGGCAGCCACTACCTCGGGCGGCACGTCCTCGTCCACGATCTGGTTCACGAAGCTGGAGTTCGCCCCGTTCTCGAGCAGACGCCGCACCAGATAGGCCAGCAGGTCGCGATGTGCGCCCACAGGGGCATAGATCCGGCAGCGCGTGCCCGCCTCCTTCATCACGACGTCATGCAGGACTTCACCCATGCCGTGCAAACGCTGGAATTCAAAGGATGATCGGTCGCCAGACATCTCGAGGATGGCGGCGACGGTATGGGCATTATGCGTTGCGAATTGCGGATAGATGCGGTCGGTCATCCCCAGAAGCTTGCCTGCGCAGCACAGATAGGAAACATCCGTCGCCACCTTGCGGGTAAAGACGGGAAAGCCTTCCAACCCCTCGACCTGCGCCCGCTTGATCTCGGTGTCCCAATAGGCCCCCTTGACCAGACGGACCATGATGCGGCGATCCAGTTCCTCGGACAGGGCGTAAAGCCAGTCGATGGTCGGCGCGGCGCGCTTGCCATAGGCCTGCACCACCACGCCGAACCCGTCCCAGCCCGCCAGACGCGGGTCACGCAGCACCGCTTCGATCACGTCCAGCGACAGGTCCAGCCGGTCCGCCTCCTCGGCGTCGATGTTCAGCCCCATCCCGGCATTGCGCGCGGCCAGCGCCAGTTCCAGCGTGGCGGGGACCAGTTCGGCCATGACACGGTCATGCTGGCCCACCTCATAGCGCGGATGCAGCGCGCTCAGCTTGATCGAGATGCCGGGATTGGAGCGGATATCAGTGTTGGTGCACTCCCCCGCCAGCCGGGCAATCGCCTGCGCATAGGCGGCGTGATATTTCCTCGCGTCCCGTTCGGTCAGCGCCGCCTCGCCCAGCATGTCATAGGAAAAGGTGAACCCTTGCCCTGCCCGCGTGCCACCGCGCTTGATCGCCTCGCCGATGTCGCGGCCCAGCACGAACTGATGCCCCAGTTCCTTCATCGCGCGGCTGACGGCGGAACGGATCACCGGCTCGCCCAGACGCTTGACCGCACCATGCAGGATGTTGGCCACGCCCGGCCCCTGATCCTCTTTCAGCACCTTGCCGGTCAGCATCAGCGCCCAGGTCGAGGCGTTCACCAGGGAAGACGACGACCGCCCCAGATGCGCGCCCCATTCGGAAGGCGCGATCTTGTCTTCGATCAGATCGTCGATCGTCTCGCGGTCCGGCACGCGCAGCAGCGCTTCCGCCAGACACATCAGGGCGATGCCTTCGTTGGTGGACAGGCCGTATTCGGACAGGAACACCTCCATCAAACCGGGACGCCCGGCCCCGCGGATCGACCGGACCAGCCCCACGGCGCGGGCCGAGGCGGCAGCGCGTGTGGCAGCATCGGGTTGCAGATCGCTGCGCAGCGCAGCCAATACCGCATCTTCCGGGCGGTGATGCGCTGCACGGATTTCGTCGCGAAGGTGGGAAAGACGGGACATAGCGGACTCCGGCCAGGGATTTCGGGGGATAACTGTCCACAACAGGATACCAGATGCTTGACAGCCGTTTTTCCTGTTGATCAACCTTGGACCAGCCGTTTGTATTTGTTTGCGGCCATTTTGAAGGAATATCCATGCCGGACGAGCTGAAATCTGACCCACTGGACCGCATCGACACCAAGATTCTGCGCGAACTCAGCACCGACGGGCGCATCGCGATCACGGATCTGGCCAGAAAGGTCGGCCTGTCCAAAAGCCCCTGTCAGGTGCGCATGAAGCGCCTGCAGGACCAAGGCTATATCCAGGGCTTCCGCGCCGTGCTGAACCCGTCCAAGCTGGGGCTGGATCATGTGGCCTTCGCCGAGGTGCGGCTGACCGACACCACGGAAAAGGCGCTCTCGGCCTTCAACCGCGCGGTCATGGAGGTGCCCGAGATCGAGCAATGCCACATGATCGCAGGCTCGTTCGACTACCTGCTCAAGATCCGCAGCCGCGACATTCAGGCCTATCGTCAGATTCTGGGCGAAGTGATCTCCGCGCTGCCCTATGTCGGCTCGACCTCGACCCATGTGTCGATGCAGGCCGTCAAGGACAGCGCCTTCTGAGCGGCGTTCAGGTCAGCGCGCCTGCCTTGCGCAAGGCTGCCAGCGTCTCTGCATCATAACCCAGTCGGGAGAGAACCTGATCCGTATCCTGCCCCGGTGCGCCGGGTGCGGCAGGGGTTGCAGCGGGTGTGCGGTCGAAACGGGGGGCCGGCGCGGCCTGCATCACGCCGCCCACGCGCACAAAGGTGCCTCGCGCGGCGTTGTGCGGATGCGCCTCGACCTCGTCCCAATCCAGGACAGGCGCGACACAGGCATCAGAGCCCGCGAAGATCGCCATCCATTCGTCGCGGGTCTTGCGCGCAAAGACCTGCGCATAGAGCGCGCGGCGATCCGGCCATGTGCCCGGATCATTCTGGTCGGCGCGGTGCTCCGGCGGCAGCCCCGCCAGCGCGACCAGTTCGGCAAAGAACTGCGGCTCGAGCGGGCCGACAGACAGCGCGCGGCCATCGCTGGTGGCATAGCACCGATAGAACGGTGCGCCCCCGTCGAGCAGATTCGACTCGCGCCCCTGCCCCCAGTGTCCGCGCGCCAGCCATTGATGGATCAACCCCATCATGGCCGGAACGCCGTCCACCATGGCGGCATCGACCACCTGCCCCTTGCCGGACTGTCCACGCTCATAAAGGGCAGCCAGCACGCCGAAGATCAGGAACATCGTGCCCCCGCCATAGTCGGCCACCAGATTGAGCGGTGGCACGGGCGGGCCATCCTCCGTCCCGATCGCCCCCAGCGCCCCGGACAGCGACAGGTAATTGATGTCGTGCCCCGCCGTCATCGCAAGCGGCCCCTGCTGTCCCCAGCCGGTCATGCGCCCGAAGACGAGCGCCGGATTGATCGCATGGCAGTCGGCGGGGCCAAGCCCCAGTTTCTCCATCACGCCGGGACGGAACCCTTCGATCAGGATGTCGGCCTGCGCGATAATCCGCCGGGCCGCGGCAAGGCCATCGGCGGACTTCAGGTTCAGCGCGACCGATTGTTTGCCCCGCCGGTTCACATCCGTGCGGTCGGCCGGGGCGGACTTACGGTCGATGACCACGACCTCGGCCCCCAGGTCGGCCATCAATTGTCCCGCCAGCGGACAAGGCCCAAGCCCCGCCATTTCCACAAGTTTCAGTCCTTTTAGCGGGCCAGTCATCTGCACCTCCTCCGTCCATCCCGCAGGCAAGGTTGCAGGTTGCGGTCCTGATGCCAAGACCCGGCGACCCAAGGGCCCGCGCGATGCGCGGAGGTGTCCGGCAGCGCGTCCGGAAGAAACCCTGAAATGGACAAGTTCCTGCCCTTTACCCCCTGCCCGGAATATGATTGACTTTCACAGGAGGCAGACGCAATTCAACGATGCCGTGCATGCGGTGAGCAGTCGTCATATTGAAAGTTGGAAGTTATTCCGGATCGCCTTGCAGGTATCCGGCCGTGAATGTTGGGCTTTTTGTTTCCGTTCTGGTTCCGCCCGCATCGTCGGGCAAAACGAACGTCAACCATTGGTGTCATGAGGCCGGGCTGCGCCCGCGCGTCCACCAAGACAAGGGAATGCGATAGTCACGAATGAAAGGATGCAAATTCTTCACGGTCAACTCCTGTGGATGGGGGGGCTGAGGTGAAGCAGGAAACCCTTGTGATCTCGTTCCTGAACGAGCTGGTGCGCACGGCGGCACCGGATCTGGACAGCGCCATCACGCGCGTTCTGGGTCGCATGGGGGAAATCTGCCGGGCGGACCGCGCCTATGTCTTCGTGTTCCGCAATGACAAGCTGATGGACAACACCCATGAGTGGGTGGCCGATGGTGTGGCGCCCATGCGCGACATCATGCAGAACCAGCCGATCGACGTCATCTCAAGCTGGCGAAGCACGCTCGAGGCGGATCAGGCGGTGCATATCGCCGATGTCGAAAGCCTGCCCGACACCGCCCCCGAGAAAGCCACCCTGCAAATGCAGGAGATCCTGTCGGTGGTCGTGGTGCCGATCCTTGTGGATGGCAAGCTGGTCGGGCTTGCCGGGCTTGACCGTACCAGCCAGCAGGCGCCGTTCTCCGAAGACACGATCGACCTTGCTCCGCGCGGTGGCGGACGTGATCCAGTCCGCCCTGATGCGCAAGGATGCGTTGCAGGACCTTGAACGCACCAGAGACAAGCTGGAACTGACGCTGGCCGCGCTGCCCGACCTCTTGCTGGAAGTCGATCACGATGGCGTCTATCGCGGCTTTCATCACACCCGCGCCCTCGGCTGGGCGCCCGAGCCGCATTCCGTCATCGGCCTGACCATCGAAGAGGTGTTGCGGCCCGAGATCGCGGCCGAGCGCCGGCTGATGATGGCCAAGGCCCGCTGCGGCCAGGCGGTCGTAGGCGTCGAGCAGCACCTGCGCCCGGATGAGCCGGGCAGTTGGGTCGAAGTCTCGGTCGCCCTGCGCGAGGGTCTGGGCCCCGACGATCCGGGTGGCTATCTGTTCCTGATCCGTGACATCAGCGAACGCAAGATGCGCGAAGCGGAACTGGCCGATGCGCAGGCCCTCTTGCTCAGCGCTTCGGCGGAACGCGACGCCGCGGCATCGCGACTGAACGACCTGTCCGAGATCAGCGATGACTGGGTCTGGGAGCAGGATGCAGACGGACGCTACATCTATATATCCCACAACATCACCCGCTTTGGCCTGGAGCAGGATTTCTTCCTTGGCCGCACACGCGAAGAGGTGGCGGAAGATATCGGTATCGATCTTGCCGACCCCGGCTTTTCACTGATCACGCAGAAGATGAAGGCGCGCGAACCCTTCCGCGCCATTATCTGCAAGGCGCGGCATCACGACGGGCGCCCCGCGTTCTTCCGCATCAGCGCATCCCCCGTCTACGACGAGATTGGCACCTTTTCCGGATATCGCGGCATCGGATCGGACGTGACCGAACTGCGCCTGCGTCAGGACGAGGCGCTGGAGACAGCGGGACGTATCGAGACGATCATGGCAGCCCTGCCAGACCTGCTGTTCGAAGTCGACGCCGAGGGTCGCTATACCGGCTTGATCGCCGGGCCCGACCATCTGCGCGTGCCCGTGGACGGTCCGCTTGCGGGCCGTTCCGTCGAGGATGTGCTGACACCCGATGTTGCGGCGACCGCCCGTCTGGCCCTTCAGCGCGTCATGGACGAAGGCCGGATCGACGGGATGCGCTATCCGATCGAGATCGCGGGTCAGGACCGTGTCTTCGAGATTTCGGGCGCACGCAAGGAGACCGGGTCCGGCGAAGGCATGCCGACCGCGATTTTCCTTGTCCGGGATGTGACCGCCGACACCCAGCAGCGCGATGAACTGCTCAAGCTGGGCAAGATCGTCGAAGCGATGACGAATTTCGTGGTTGTGGTGGACCAGGAACAGCGGGTCGTCTGGTTCAACCGTGCCTTCGCCGAGAAAAGCGGCTGGACGCTGGAGGAAACGCGCGGAAAATCTTTGGAAACCCTGGTGCGCTGTCCCGAAAGCAATCCCGAAACAGTGGCAGAACTGCGCGCCGCGCTGGCAAGGCAGGAACCTTTCAGCGGCGAGATGGTCAATCAGGACCGTCACGGCAACCGCTACTGGATCGACTTCAACGTGCAGCCCCTCTTCGGGATCGACGGCAGCTTGCAAGGTTTCGTCACGGTCGAGACCGACATCACCGAGCACAAGATCCAGCGTGCCGAAGTCAGCCGCCTTGCCGCCGAGGCGATGGCGACGCGCGAGCGGCTG
This sequence comes from uncultured Alphaproteobacteria bacterium, assembly GCA_963715835.1. Taxonomy (GTDB): domain Bacteria; phylum Pseudomonadota; class Alphaproteobacteria; order Rhodobacterales; family Rhodobacteraceae; genus Seohaeicola. Next base: position 970,588 of record CAVQSH010000002.1, read on the forward strand.
GAAAACGCTCTGAACGCGCTGCCCGACAGTGTCGTGATCTTCGATTCCGAGGACCGTCTGGTCATCGCCAATACGGCCTACCGCAATCTGGTCCCGGAAATCGGGCCCGCCCTTGTCGAAGGGGCCAGCCTGAACAGCATCCTGCGGTACGGACTCGAGCAGAACCTCCTGCCCGGCAGCGGTGCAGGTGCCGATGTCGAGGCATTGCTTGCCGAGCGCATGCGGATCTACAGCCTGCCGAAACACGTGGAAGAGGTTGCACTGCCCGACGGTCGATGGCTGCGACGGATCAATGTCCGCACATCGGACGGCGGCTGCATCACCGTGGCCATCGACATCACGGCCCGCCGCCGCCAGATCGAGGCGCTGGACGCGGCCAATGCAGAGCTGACCAGCGCCCTTGCCGAAAGGGACCTTGTCCAGCAGCAACTGACCAAGGTCATGGAAGGGGCCGCCATCGGCACATGGGAATGGAACGCCACGACCCATACCCTGACGGTCGGCGGACAGTGGCGTGAAATCCTGGGCTACGGGGCCAGCCAGATGCCTCCGATGGATCTGACCAGCTTCCGCAAACTGGTGCATCCGGACGATCTCAAGGTGTTCGACACCATCGCCACGGTGCGCGACGACAATGCAACGGCGTTGTCGGAAAGCGAATTCCGCATGCGGCACAATGACGGGCACTGGATCTGGGTTCTGTCACGCAGCCAGATCACCCGTTTCAACGAAGACGGCAGCCCCGCGATCATCGGCGGCGTGCACCTGAACATTTCGGATCGCAAGCGGCTGGAACAGGATCTGGAGTCGGGCAAGAAGTTCCTCGAGCAGGTCATGGACGCCAGCATCGCGGCCATCATCGTCATGAACGGGAATGGCGAGATCATCTACGCCAACAGCGAGGCTGAACGGATTCTCAAACTGACCCGCGACGAGATGACGGGCCTCACCTATAATGCGCCCCTGTGGCATTCGACCCGGCTGGACGGCTCGGCCATCCCGGATGAAGAACTGCCCTTCGCGCGGGCCATCGCCGATGGCAAACCGGTGCGCGACGTGCGCTTCGCGATCCAGTGGGATGACGGCACACGGCGCTGCCTGTCGGTCAACGCCGTCGCGTTTGAAGGTGAAGGCGCCGAATTGCGCGTCGTCACCTCGTTCAACGACATCACCGAGGAACTGGCCGCGACCTCCCGGCTGGAGCAGGCCCGCGCCCAGGCCGAAGGGGCCAGCAAGTCCAAATCGATGTTCCTGGCCAACATGAGCCACGAAATCCGCACGCCGCTGAACGGCGTTCTGGGCATGGCCGAAGTGCTGGAAGGCACGCTGGTCGAGGACCGCCAGCGCCGCATGATCAGCACGATCCGCACATCGGGCGAAACATTGCTGAGCATCCTCAATGACATTCTCGACATGTCCAAGATCGAGGCCGGCAAGATGGAGATCGAACAGGTCCCCTTCGTGGTCACGGATCTGGCGCAATCGGTGCAGGCGCTGAACGCGATCCGCGCCGAGGAGAAAGGGCTGGAATTCCAGGTCCATACCAGCAGCGGCTGTGCCCTGCCCCTGCTGGGCGATCCGCACCGCATCAGCCAGATCCTGAACAACCTTCTGCACAATGCCATCAAGTTCACCGAATCCGGCTCGGTCACGCTGACACTGCATTCCCAGCCGGGCGATCCTCTGGAAATGGTGGTGACGGATACCGGGATCGGCATGTCGAAGACGCAACTGGCCCGCATCCAGGACAGTTTCGAACAGGCCGACGGCAGCATCACGCGCCGCTTCGGGGGCACCGGGCTGGGCATGTCGATCGTGCGCCAGCTGGTGACCCTGATGAAAGGCGAGATCCACGTCGAAAGCGATCAGGGCAAAGGCACCTGCATCCGCGTCACCCTGCCCCTGCCACAGGCCGAGGCCGTTCAGACAGCCCGTCCCGAGGATACGGCTCCGGTGGATCGGCAAATGGTCCGGCTGGATCACCTGCGCGCCCTTGTAGCGGATGACAGCCCGACCAACAGGCTTGTGATCGCCGAGATGCTGACCCACAGCGGGTTGAACATCACCATGGTCGAGAACGGCAGCGAAGCCGTCGACGCCTGGCACCAGAGCATCCGGCAAGGTGCTGCGTTCGATATCATCCTGATGGACATCTCGATGCCTGTGATGGACGGGGTATCCGCCCTGAGCGTCATCCGCGAAAAGGAAGACGAGCTGGGCCATGCCCCTGTGCCGGTCATCGCCGTCACAGCCAACGCCATGCCGCACCAGGTGGCAGACTATCTGATTGCGGGCTTTGACACCCATCTGGCCAAACCCTTCAAACAGGCCGAACTGCTGCATGCCATCGTGACACTGACCCGGGTATCCTGACGCCCTGTCGCACAACCGATAAACGCAAGCAGCGACCGCACCGCCCGTTTGAGGCGAAAAGCGAGAAAATAGTCTGACGAATTTCATTTTTTTGCCGAAAAGGCAGGGTTAAAGTATTATCCTTAGGTAACCCGGTCCGGTAGCGTATCATCGGTGCCCGGAAGAATTCTCAATTGGCGGCGAAACGAGCGACATGACATTCAAGATTCTCCTGGCAGAAGACGATGAAGTCACACAGCAGATCGTGCGATCCATGCTGAGCGGCTTCAGCGACGTCGTGTTGACAGTGGCCTGCGACGGGCGCGAGGCGCTCGAGGCGGCATTGACACAGTCCTTTGACCTGATGATCTTCGACCAGAACATGCCGCATATCAACGGCGATCGGGTGATCCGTCACCTCAGGGCCGGGAATTCCGTCAACCGCGACGCCAAGGTGATCCGCTTTACCGCCGAAGCCGAGGTGATCCGCCAACCCGCACCGGGAACCGCAGGGGATATCGTGATCCCCAAGCCGATCCGCGGCGCCGAGTTCATCGCCGTGATCCAGGAACTGATCCAGAGACGACTCGCAACGGCCGAAAGCAGTGCCGTTTAGGTTGAAAAATGCACGGAATTTGCCCTACTCCCGACACAATCAACCGTCAATTTAAGAAAAATGAACGGATCGAGGATAGGCAGAATGAAAGACCTTCGGATACTCGCAGTCGATGACGACCGGGCTTTCCAGATGGTGCTTCAAGGCACACTGGCGCAACTTGGTTATCATGATGTCACAAGTGTGCCCTCCGCCGCGGCTGCGCTGAAGGTCATTCGCAACAATCCGCAGCTTTTCGACGGCTTCCTTCTGGATATCGAGATGCCGGACGTGGACGGTGTCGAACTGTGCCGCCGCATCCGCGCGATGTCCGTCTATCGCAAGACACCCATCATCATGGTGACATCGCTGGCGGACAAGCAGTATGTGGACAGCGCCTTTGCGGCCGGGGCCACCGATTATTTCACCAAGCCGCTGGACGAGATCGAGCTGCGCGCCCGCCTTCAGGTCATGCGCCAGCTGGTGGATGAACGCCAGCGCGCCCTCGACCTGCTGGACGAGTTGAAGTCCTGGTCCGACCTGCCCAAGTCCAAGATCAAGTTCGACGCGCCCCTGTCGGTGATCAGCGCGAACTGGATGGTCGAATATCTTGCGATGCAGAACCACCTGCTGACCCTGAACCGTCTGCAGCTCTTCGGCCATGCCGCAATCGGCTTCACGGTCACCAATGCGGCCGAGGCGTTCCGCCTGACCGATCATGTGGGCTATATCGACTACCTTGCGAATATCGCGACCGTGGTGGCCGAAAGCCTCAAGACATCGCCCTTCAGCATGGCCCATGCCGGCCAGGGTGATTTCGTGGTCTTGACCAACCGCACCGCAGTCAGCGACCCCAAAGGCCTGCAGGACGAAGTGCGCGCGGGCATTGCCAGCTATCAAAAACTCTACAGCAGCCTCGGCCTGCCGACCCCGATGATCCAGGTGGGGCGTCCTGTCTCGGCCAGTATCTTCAGCCAGCGTGCTGAAATCTCCTCGCTTCTCGACCGGGCGCGCATGTCTGCCCAAATCGGTCTCGAGGAAGGCTTCAGCGCCCAAAAGCAATGGAATTGACTTAAATGGACACCAGCGCTGCCAGAAAGCTGCCTGCCGGGGTGCCTGATGTTCTTCAGGCAGCCCATCAGGTCTTCATCAATCTGACGACGGATCGCATCCTGCGGATCGAAGTTCTGACTCAGGCAGTGCACAAGGGTGAGGACGCCGTTTCGGCCCTGACCGAAATCGCGCAGATCGCGCACAAGATCGCTGGTGTCGCTGGCACGCTGGGCTACCCCCAGATCGGCGACAGCGCCCGTGCGGTCGAACAGAAGCTGAAAGCCGACATCGCCGCCGGTGACCCGCTGCGCAACTGGGACAGCCTCTCGACCGAGATCGAGGATCTGCTGGACGCTCTGGAAGACCTTCTCTGAAGCTACCCTGAGGTCCACAGAGGGTCACCAGCCCCTCTCGCACCGCACTACCCTTCCGCCTTTCCTGACGGCCTGTCCTGCCGCGTGCCGCGCGACAGTAGCGGTCACGTTGCTTGTCATGCATCCCTGGTCCGCATCCGACAAGAAAAGCTCGGCCCCGCATTAGATTATCTATGCGTGTATTTATCAAAAACCGTCCATCCGATAGGCGATCAGCAATCATCGGTGCGGCGGCAACAAGGTAAATGTAGGCCCTGAAACCCCTCCTCAGCCCCACGATCCCAAGCCGCGCCGTGAATGTTGCACAGTTCGTGATATGCAGAGTTTTCCTGTATTCCCGCCATTGAGCACGAGAAAGAGACAATAATCACACGTTATGGATGTGTAAAATCACGGCGAAAATTTGGCCTTTGCGATTGTAGGACTGTGTCTCCAAAATATCACATCCCCCCTGAAAAGACGTGGCTTTCGTGTCAAGGTGATCGACCCGCTGACAGGTATAACCTTCAATGCGCAAGCTAAGACCATGTTTTCGATGAATTATACGCGTGGCCGTGTGATGACCCCATATCTTGTGTCGCGACAGAAAATGCGACACCAGAGCGTAATTTAATACTCTACTTTAAGACATTTTTGCTTTTTATGAGGCGAGCACTGCCTTTTTGCCGTCACAATTCGATTCTCTTAGCCCTTTCTTATTGATAGGTTCTGGCTACCAGAGATGGGGGCTCATCTCGCGGGCTCAGGCCCCGAAATTATTGACGGGAGTGACTTCAATGTTCACCAAGCAGAAAACCTTTTTGAAATTCAGCTGCACCAGCAGCATTTTGACGCTGGCAGCTGCCTGCGCAGCGCCGCAGCCCGTGCCGATCGTGGCGGACATGTATTTCGACAAGTTCTCGGCAGCACAGTCTGCAAGCAACGGTGTCAACTTCTGCGAACTTACGGTCGAGGATTTCACTCCCGAATTGGTCGCACAGATCCGTGGCAACCCGAACTACGAACGCAATCTGTCCGTCTGGCTGCAGGAATGCCCGGAACTCGCCCTGGCCTTCGCCGACTTCGGTACGGCGTCGATCGCCGGCACAGCGTCGGCAAGCCCGTTCGGCGGCGAGGCTGAGAGCGGCGGGTTTGGCGGCATCATCGGCGGCGGCGGCGCTGGCGGCGGTGGCGATACTGGCGGAGGCACCGGCGGCGATACTGGCGGCGGCGATAACGGCGGCGGCGATACTGGCGGCGGCGGCAATGGTGGCGGCGGCAATGGTGGCGGCGGTAACGGCGGCGGCGGCAATGGCGGCGGCGGCAATGGCGGCGGCGGTAACGGCGGCGGCGGTAACGGCGGCGGCGGCAACGGTGGCGGCGGCAACGGTGGCGGCGGTAACGGCGGCGGCGGCAATGGCGGCGGCGGCAATGGCGGCGGCGGTAACGGCGGCGGCGGTAACGGCGGCGGCGGTAACGGCGGCGGCGGCAATGGCGGCGGCGGCAACGGTGGCGGCGGCAATGGCGGCGGCGGCAACGGTGGCGGCGGCAACGGCGGCGGCGGCAACGGTGGCGGCGGTAACGGCGGCGGCGGCAATGGCGGCGGCGGCAATGGCGGCGGCGGTAACGGCGGCGGCGGTAACGGCGGCGGCGGCGGTAACGGCGGCGGCGGCAACGGCGGCGGCGGCAACGGCGGCGGCGGCAACGGCGGCGGCGGTAACGGCGGCGGCGGTAACGGCGGCGGCGGTAACGGCGGCGGCGGCAACGGTGGCGGCGGTAACGGCGGCGGCGGCAACGGTGGCGGCGGCAACGGTGGCGGCGGCAACGGCGGCGGCGGCAATGGCGGCGGCGGCGGCAAAGGCGGTGAAGGCGGCGGCGGCAAAGGTGGCGAAGCTGGCGGCGGCGGTGGTAAAGGCGGCGAAGAAGGCTGCGCTTGCGATGCACCCGGCGACACCGGCACGTCGTTCTCCTGAGCAGATCGTCGCAACATGAAACAAGCGGCCCGGGAGGAGACACCACCCGGGCCATTTCACAAGAACACGATAGATCAATTGCCCCGACAACGTGACCCGCAGCATCGTTGCAACCGGCCTGACCCGATGTTGTCAGACACCCGAAGCAAGCCAGTGACGATGGCCCGGAGCGATGTTTGACCGAAAAGCGATCGGCATGCCTGTGATGATACGAACCAGCCCTTCAGACAGACGGCACGGGACGCGGCCTTCGCCCTTCCCTGCCCTTGCCTTCGCAGCGGCCGCTCTGTTGCTGACGGCAGGTCCCCTGCTCGCTCAGGCGCAAGACCCGACCGGGATCAAGCGGGCCTTCCTTGACCGCTACCTCGACTGCGCCGAAGCACCCGGTGACGCGGCCCGGCTCGCCTGCTATGACGCGCTGCTGCTCGATATTCCCGCATGGCTGGACGACCCGAATGATCCGGGCAGCGACAGGTTTTCCACGCAGACGAAAGGCACGTCAGGCGAGCCGTCGCTCAAGGTCGATTGCCCCCGGGACACCAAGTCAGAATAGGCGACGGATGCGCCACGGCATAGCAAGCTGACGGTGCCCTCGGCCGATCAGCGCGAGTGCGCGGCCTTTGCAGGAACCACGTCCGCGACAGATGCTGCACTGGACTGCACCAGCCTTGGCGTCGAGACCGCATTGTCATTGCGCAGAATGCCGCCGTCGATCACAGCGGTCCACCGCGACGGATTGGCCGGGTCCTGCATCCGCAGGAAGGTATAGCCGGTCTGGCGCCAATGCAGCACCTCGTCGCGCAGGTTGTCGAGGATGAAATCACCCTGCCCTGTCCGCATGACCAGAACCGCATGCGCGTTCCGGTCGCGGTCCAGCACGGTCGATACAAGCAGCATCTGCGGATCAAGCCCGGCCTCGATGAGACGCTTTTTCTTGATCAGAGCGAAATCCTCGCAATCGCCACCGCGCGCCGTCGGCAGCGCCCAATGCTCGGGCCGCCCGTACTGCGCCTGATCCGCGATCGAGCGGACTTGGCGATTGATCTGCCGGTTCAGCTTGAGCGCAACGTCGAGCTGTTGCCCGGAAATCCGTTTCGCCCCGGTCGAGACCCGACACGCCCAGGGGTAGCGCCCGCACAGATTTTGCGCCCCTGCAGGGGCGGAGACGGTCATCCGTGCCCCCAGAAAGGCATCCTTTGCCACTGCGCCTTGGGTTCCCAACAGAACTGCCGATGCGGACAGCGCAACCAGAGCCAGGCTTTGCATGCGGCCCGCTATCGCGGCTGTGACATCACGTCTGGATGTTGTCGACGGACTCGGCGATGCATGCATGTCGCGCGCATGGCAGGACATTGCGTGACGTCGGACTGACCGTTCGTTCATCATGAATTCCTCGACTGCTCGGAACGGCGCGCTTCTGCACCAAAGGTCCAGACACTCTTGACCGGGAACTTGTCAAAGGTCAGGCCAGAGTTTGGTCTTTTCGGTGCGACGACAGATGGACGACGGAATTTGAGCCGAAACCTGCCACAATTCAGCCGCAAGCCACACCGAACCGGCAAGTTCATGCGCATATGCGGTTCCATGGATCGACCCCACGCCCGGATCGATGCGGCGGCATGTGCAGGAGATTCGCACATCCCCGCAATGCCGTGGGCCGGTCCGGGCTTGAAGGGCTCCGACAGGCTTTCATGACGCGCAAACGGGCCTTAACTGCGGCGCAGCCGCGCAAGGCAGGTGCTTGCGTTGATCTGAAGTCCTTGGCACAAACCTGCCAGAGTGGCTTTCTTCCTCACCCGCGTCAGCCCTGATCGGCGGCCAAGGCGCATTGAGACAGTTTTGTCAGGCTGCCGTCAGGTTTGTTGGCGAAGATGCGTCCGGGTGCGGCCGGAAGCCTTCCGTCATCCATGGGGTCCGGGCTGGGTGGCCTCTGAGATGACTGAAGCCAAGGCGGGTTCTGTCCCATCGGTGCCGATCCAACGAAAAGACAACGTGATGCGCGTCCTGTTTGTAGAAGATCATCCCCCCTTGGCCGAAGCCGTGCTCGACGCGCTGCGACGGGCGGGGTTCAGCGTGGATCATGTGACCACTGCCGCCGAGGCGCGCGAGATTGCGGCGATGGGTGCCTTTGCCCTCGTGATCCTCGATCTGGGCCTTCCGGATGGCGACGGGTTGACCCTGTTGCCGCAACTGCGCAACGGCGGGCGGGTGCCGGTCATCGTGCTGACGGCGCGCGACCAGCTGTCCGACCGGCTGGCAGGGCTGGACGGGGGCGCGGATGACTACATTGTCAAACCGGTCGAGATGCCGGAACTGATCGCGCGCTGTCGGGCCGTGCTGCGCAGGCCGGGCGATCGGTCGGCGATGCTGCTGCAAGTGGGCCCCCTGACCTTCGACACAGTCGCGCGGCATGCCAGCCTCGGCGACACGCCGATCCCGCTCGGCCGCCGCGAACTGGGCGTGCTGGAGCAGTTGATGCGCAGCGCCGGGCGCGTCGCACCCCGCGCCGTGCTGGAAGATGCGATCTATACGCTGGACGACGAGGTCACGCCGAACGCGCTCGATGCCGCAGTATCGCGCCTGCGCCGTGCGCTGGAGGGGGTGGACTGCCCGCTGCCCATCGTGACCGTGCGCGGGATCGGCTGGATGCTGCCGCGCGAGGTTGCCGCGTGACGGCGCGGCCTCTGGCGCAGGTGCTGACCCGGCGGCTGGCGCTCATGGCGGGTATCGTCGTGCTGCTGAACGTCGCCTCGGTCGGGCTTTATTACGGCACGGACAGGCGCGAGCTTGAGACCGAGGCCATCGAACAGATGGCCGAGCGGATGAGCGCCGCACTTGCGGGCGCAGCGCTGCCCGTCGATGCGCCCGTCCGCGCGATCTTCACCGACCACCCCGAGGCCTATGCTTTCGCCCTGGTGGACCGGGGCGGCGATGTGCTGGAGGTGATGAACCCCGCACTGATCCCGCCCGTGGCCGCGTCCATCTTTGCCGATGACTGGGTGACACGGCTGGACCGGCCCGGCGCACCGCTGATCGTGGCGGGGCATGAGTTCACCGAGCGTGCCGACGGGCTGCGGATGGTCTTCGTCATGAAGGGCGATCCTGCGGGCCTGCTGTGGCGCGCCTTCCTGACCGAGTTCTACCGCCATGTCGGGCTGCCGATGCTGCCGGTGGTCGTGCTGCTGATCGGGGTCAATGCCCTGCTGATCCGCCGGGGTCTTGCGCCACTGGCCGCCGCCGCCGCATGGGCGCGCAGCCTGCGCCCCGGTGCCCCCCTGCCCCCACCGCCCGAGGCGACACTGCCTGCCGAGGTAGCCGATCTTGTCGATGCCACGCAACGCGCGCTCGACCGCCTGTCCTCTGCGCTTGCTGCCGAGACGCGTCACGCCGCCGAGGCCGCACATGCCCTGCGGACGCCGGTCGCGGTGCTGGTCGCGCGGCTGGATTCCCTGCCGCCCGGTGATACGACAGACAGGTTGCGCGCTGACCTGTCGGCCCTGTCGCGCACGGTCGCACAGGTGCTCGCCTCGTCCCGCGCCGACCGGCTCGAGCTATCCGAGGATGCCGCCACAGACCTGCGCGCCGTGGCGCAAACGGTGACGGCGGCGCTTGCACCCTTCGCCTTTGACAAGGGGGTGGAGCTGTCCCTTGACGCGCCCGACCATCCGGTCCCGGCCCGCGCCACTGCCGAAGGTGTCGAGGTGGCCCTGTCGAACCTGGTCGAGAATGCGATCCTGCATGGCGGCCCCGGACTGGTGGAGATCACGGTCGGTCCCGGCCCCGCGATCCGCGTACGCGACCATGGTCCGGGCCTGCCGCAGGGTGCCGCATCCGAGATGTTCAAGCCTTTCTGGCGCGGTGCACATGCCGTGCCCGGAGGCGCCGGGCTTGGCCTTGCCATCGTCGAGCGGACCCAGCGCGGTCAGGGCGGCACGATCGAGGTGCAGTCGGCCAAGGGTGGCGGCACGATCTTCTTACTTGGCTACAAGGCCCCAAATCCCTGACGCCCCGTCAGACAGCCGTCAAAATCATCCGGCACAACGCCTGTCATCGGATCAGAAGACGATCCAGCGATACACAGGAGGCGAAGATGAACGATGTGCGGAAATTCAATCTCAGGCAGGCGCGGACCTGGCTGTCCGGAGAGATCGACATCCGGGTCCCAAGGGCGTGGCTGATGGGCGGGGGCCTTGTGCTGCTCGCGCTGCTGATCATGGCCCTCGACTGATCCATTTCCACCAATCAACAGGAGCAACCGAATGAAACGTCTTGTCACAGCAGGCCTCTTTGCAGCACTCGCCACGTCTGCCGCATGGGCCAACCCGATCACCCCCATCGCCGACGCAAAGCGCGGCACCACGGTCACGGTGCAGGGCACGGTCGAGCGGATCACCGACGAGGATGAATTCCGCCTCGCCGATGCCAGCGGCCAGATCCGCATCTATGTCGGGCCGAACTGGGTGCCCGCGGATGTCGGCGAGAAAGTGACCGTCAACGGCTTCGTCGACGACGATCCCGGCCCGCGCGAAATCTATGCGCGCAGCCTGACCCGCGCTGATGGCAGTGTGATCACCTTCAGCTACAACTACGACTGAGGCGAACCGGACAGGACAGCGGCGCGAGGCTGCTGTCCTGCAAACAGCGCGCAACTGACATCAGCCCGCTGCTGCGTTGGACACAGGCCAAGAGGCTCTCAGGACGCGGTAAAGCCAGTCCTTTGGCAAAACCGTCCAGTCAGCCTTGCCCGGATGCATGGCGAGCAAGGCCACGATTCCCGACGACGTATCACGTCTTCGAAGTGTCATGATAAGTTCGCAGCGAGCCGCTGATCAGGAAGACCTATTTTTCAGGTAAACTGGTGATCTGCCTGATCCTACACCGCATCGCAGCGTTGTAGTGGTGCCCCCACACGGACTCGAACCGCGGACCCACTGATTACAAATCAGTTGCTCTACCAGCTGAGCTATAGGGGCACTGCGCAGGCGTTTACGCAATCGTGGCGCGGCTGGCAAGGGGGTTTGGCACCTAGCGGTTCGCGCGCGCCAGAAGGCCCACCGCGGCAAGCCCCACCAGGATCACAAGGATCGCGGCAGGGGCCGCATTGCCAAGGTTCTCGAGGCTGGCCTGATCATGCACCCGTGTCGCCAGCGTGTTGTAGTTGAACGGGCGCAGCAGCAGGGTGGCGGGCAGTTCTTTCACGCAATCCACGAAAACCAGCAGCAAGGCCGAGGCGACCGAGCCGCGGATCAGCGGATAGTAGATCTGCCCCAGCACCTGTCCCTGACTGCGCCCCAAAGAGCGGGCCGCCATCGGCAGGCTGGGCGAGACGCGGCCCATCGCGGCATCCGCAGCGCCTTGGGCAATGGCGAAGAACCGCACCGAATAGGCCAGCACAAGCGCCGTGGCCGATCCTGTCAGCACCAGACCGATATCGACGCCGGTCATCGCCTCGACCGTATCGGCGATACGGTGATCAAGCGCGGCCAGCGGGATCAGCAGACCCACGCCCAAAACGGCACCGGGCGCCGCATAGCCGATGGTCGTCAATGGCAACAGCAATCGCGGCAGACGACGGCCCGACAGGCGCACGCCGTAGACCATGAAAATGCCCGCCAGCACCGTCAGCACCGCTGCCGCGCCGCCCACCGTCAGCGTGTTGAACAAGGCCCGCAGCAGCGCCGGATCAGCCCAGCGGTCGGCATTGTCCAGCGCATGGGACAGGATCACGCCGCCGGGCAGCAGAAAGCCCACGGCAAAGGGGATCAGGCACAGAGCCGTCGCCGTCCATGCGGCCATGCCGTGCAGGGCGACCGGCTCTACCGGGCGGTGCCGCGTGGACAGGTTGAAAAACCGGATCCGGCGACGGCTGGATTTCTCAAGCCCGACCAGCAGGATCACCAGCACCAGCACGACTGTTGCGATCTGCGCGGCCCCTGCGGCATTTCCGCTTTCCAGCCAGACGCTGAAGATCCCCGTGGTCAGCGTCTGCACCGCGAAATAATCGACCGCGCCGAAATCGTTGACCGTCTCCATCATCACGATGGCCATGCCGGCCGCGATGGCCGGGCGCGCCAGCGGCAGGCCGACACGGGCGAACCGGCCCCAGGGCCCCGCCCCGAGCGAGCGCGCCACCTCTTCCGAGGCGCCTGACTGCTCGCGGAAGGCCGCACGTGCCAGCAGATAGACATAGGGATAGAGCGCCGCCGTCAGCACGACCACCGCCGATCCGATCGACCTGATCTGCGGGAACCAGTAGTCGCGCGACGAGGTCCAGCCCATCATCTGGCGCAGACCTGTCTGCACCGGGCCGGCATATTCGAACATGTCCACCAGCGCATAGGCCCCGACATAGGCCGGGATCGCCAGCGGCAGCAGCAGCAGCCATTCCAGCCAGCGCGACATCGGAAAACGGTAGCGGGTGACCATCCAGGCCGCGCCGGTGCCGACCAGCCCCGACAACAGCCCCACACAGACCATCAGGATCGCGGTGTTGCGCAGATAGCGCGGCAGCGTGGTCGAAATCAGATGCGGCCAGATATTCTCGCCGGGCGTCAGCGCGATCCAGACCACCGACAGGATCGGCATGACCACGATCGCCGCGATCAGCAACGCCCCCAGCGACCATGGGCTGAGGAGCGGTGCGAGGCTTCTGCGCCATGACTGGCGTGACGTTCCTGCCGCTGTGATGTCGCTCATGCCGATCAGGCGTCCCCAGGTTGTGCCGTTGCCGCAGGTTCATTGCCCGAATACGGTTCAACTGTCCAGAAAAGAGCTTATAGTCGAAAGGGCAAAAGACCAGAAGAACAAGAGCAAGTCCAAAGATGCATATCGTCCTTCATGCCGGCGTCCACGCCACCGACGAGGACCGGCTGATCAAATGCCTTCTCAAGAACACCGAAAGTTTCGCTGCGCTGGATGTGGCTGTCCCAGGCCCCTCGCGCTATCGCCGCCTGCTGCGGGACGCCTTGCACGCCATGGCCGACGGAGACCCGGCCCCGAACGCCCGCGAGGTGTTGCTGGATGCGATCCTTGACGGCGACACGCCCGACAGGATGATCCTGTCCAATGACAATTTCTTCAGCACGCCGAAAATGGCTGTCGGCAAGGGCGTGTTCTATCCGGGTGCCGAAGTCAAACTGGCACGGTTGCAGCAACTTTTCCCGCAAGACGGAATCGAACTCTGCCTTGGGTTGCGCAATCCGGCCACGTTCCTGCCGGCCGTCTTCGCCCTGTCGCCCGACATGGACCTCGGGGGCTTTCTGGACGGGGCCGATCCGCGTGAGCTGCGCTGGTCCGAATTGCTGGCGCGGATCAGGGCCGCCGTGCCCGACATCGAGGTCACCGTCTGGTGCAACGAGGATACGCCGCTGATCTGGGCGCATCTGATCCGCGAAATGGCCGGGCTGGTGCCCAATACCAAGATCATCGGCGGTTTCGACCTTCTGTCCGAGATCATGTCCAAGACCGGGATGCAGCGGTTCCGCGCCTATCTCAAGAGCAATCCGTCCCTGCCCGAGATCCAGAAACGGCGGGTCATCGCAGGCTTTCTCGACAAGTTCGCGCTGGACGAGGCGATCGAGGAAGAAGTCGACCTGCCCGGCTGGACCCAGGACCTGATCCGCCAGATGACCGAACTTTATGAAGAGGATCTCTTTGCGATCCAGCGGATGCCGGGCGTGGAATTCATCTCGCCCTGAGGCGCATCCAGCCCTGCCCGCCCTGCTGCGTCGCCTGCAATCCGGCCAGCGGTTCGCAAGCGGCCAAGCCGCCGTCAGATCATGCCCAGCGCGGCCTTGTACATCTCGAGAACCGCTTCTTCCTCGGCGATGTCGTCCTTGTCGCGCTTGCGCAGCGAGATCACCTTGCGCAGAACCTTGGTGTCATAGCCGCGCCCCTTGGCTTCGGCCATCACTTCCTTCTGCGCATCGACGATGTCCTTCTTCTCAGCCTCCAGCCGCTCGTAACGCTCGATGAAGGCGCGCAGTTCTTCTGCGGCTACGCTGTAGGTGGCGTCTGAAATGGTGTCGCTCATCGTCGTTCAAGCCTCCGTTGGGGTGCCCCTTCCCTAGCGCCGGCTCCCGCGCCCTGCAAGGCCGATGATGCGAAAAGCCGCCGCGTTGCAGGGCGCGCGGCAATGCGATAAGTCAGGGGCGCGCAACGGGAGCAAAAGAGATGCAGGGATTGATCTGGAGTGGTGCAGCCGTATCGGTCGCAGGTCTGGCCGGGCTGGTCTGGTGCATCTTCAAGGTGGCCGCAGCCAAGCGCGCCAACCTGCCGGACGAGGAACTGCGCGCCACGATCAAGCGCGTTGTGCCGATCAATCTGGGCGCGCTGTTCCTGTCGGTGATCGGGCTGATGATGGTCATCATGGGCGTCTTTCTGGGCTGAACCTGCCCGGCGCACCTGCGGCCAGACGCTGCCTTACCCCGGAATGACACGCCTGTTGCGACCCAGCCGGTTGAGCGCATCGAATGTCTGCCCCTCCTTGACCAGCGCGGCAAAGCCCGGGTCAGGGGTATAGAGCGCGGGGTTCTCGGCACTGAACCGCTTCAGGGCTTGCAGGATCTCGAACAGGCCGACCAGATCGGCGGCCTTCATCGGCCCGCCATGCCAGCGTGGAAATCCGTAACCCTGGATCATCACCGCGTCGATATCCGACGGCCTGAGGGCGATCCCCGCCCGCAGGGCACGCGCGCCCGCATTGGCCATGGCCGCCACGGCCCTCAGCACGATCGCCTCGGGGGACAGGGGTGGACGTCCGCCCGCATCCTCGGCTCCGGGCAGGTCGAGAATCGCCATGACCGCGCGATCCTCCTGCGGCTTGGCGTCCTGCCACAGGTGATAGCCCCGCCCGGCGGCTTTCCCGGTGCGTCCGGCCATGACCAGACGGTCCAGATCGCCCAGATGCTGTTGCCCTGTATCCAGCCGCGTGCGTTGCGCTGCGCCCCTGCGCAAGACAGGTCTCAAGCCCCATCAGGTCCATCTGCCGGAACAGGCCGTTGGCAAAGCCATACCCCTGCAAGGCGCTGTCGATGGACGCGGGGCTGGCCCCAAGGCGCAACATCCCTGCCCCGGCCTCGCGCAGCGCGCACAGGATCAGTTCGCCCATGCCACCGCCGCCGGTGCCGCAGCGCACCGGAATGCGTCCCAGCCTGTTCGTCAGCACTGTCACCATGCGGGCGATAGCCGCGTCGGACGTGGCCGGACCGGGGATCACCTCGGCCAGACGCGTCATATGGGCCGGGGCCGCCAACCGCAGACCCAGCACCGCGTCAGGGCGCGCCGTGGTCGCCGCGATCTGTCCGATGTCGTGCAGCGCCGACGTGGTGACCAGAACGGCCCCCTGCGGCGCCAACCGGTCCAGCGCCGCCATGACCTGCTGCTTGGTGGACAGGGTATCTGCAACGGCCTCGATCAGCAGATCGGCCACCGCCAGATCCGTCAGACGGGTCGTGCCTTGCCAGCGCGCGATCTGCGCCTCGGCCGCTTCGGGCTTCATTCGCCCGGCCCGGACAAGGGCCGCCTGCCCTGCCGCGATACGCTCCTTGAGCAAAGACAGAGCGTCGTCACTGCGCTCGAACTGCACCACGGGAAGACCCGCTTCCAGAAAGACCACCGCCAGATTGGCCGCCGCAACACCGCCACCGACCAACGCCACATGCCCCACCGGGGAAGGCGTGGCCCCCGACATTTCGGGCATGTTGACCGCGCGGAGTTCGGCATAGGTGGCGTGGCGCAAGGCGTTGGACACATCGGAGGCCAGCAAATCCTCGAAGGCGACCGCCTCAAAGGCCAGCCCGGCTTCGAACGGCAGGAGGCAGGCCGCCTCGACGCAATCCACGATACGCGCGCCTGCGATATTGGGGCTGGCCGCGACCTGCGCCCGACGCGCGGCGATGGCCGCCGCATTGGCCGCGAAATCGGCCAACCCCTCGCGCATCTCCGACGCGCGGGGCAAGGTGCCGCCCGCAGCCACATCGGCCGCGACAGACTTCGCCAGCGCAATGGCTGCGGCCTCGGCATCGTCATCCTCGGGGACAAGCCGATCCACCAGCGGGCGCAACAAGCGCGACCTGAGCGGGCGCGGATGCTGCGACAGCAACAGATCCAGCGCGCCCTGCGCCCCCAGAAAGCGCGGCAAGCGCTGGCTGCCGCCCGCACCGGGGCACAGGCCCATGATCACATCGGGAAAGCCGATGCTGGCCTCTCCGGTTGCAAGCCTTGCATGGGCGGCCAGGGCCAGTTCGGCCCCGGCACCAAGCGTCACACCATGCAGGATGGCCACAACGGGCGTCGCGCTGTCCTCGATGCGGCGGCAGATGTCCGAAACCTGCGGCGCAGCGAACCCCGCCTCTGCCTCACGCAGGTCAAGCCCCGCCGAGAGGCCGCGCGCCGCAGCTTCACCCAAGCCGTGCAGGACGATTGCGGTGACCTCGGGATCGCCGATGGCCTGCGCCAGCGCGTGATCCAGATCGCCGCGCATCTGTCGTGTGAGCGTATTCAGCGGCGGTTGCGACAAGGCGATGATCGCGACCCCGTCCCGTCTGTCCTGCCGGATTGTCCTGGCCACGCCACCGTCCCCTTGCCAGTCAGTCTTGCTCGGACCTGCTCATAGCTGGGCAGTCCCCTGACCGACTGTGCAAAATCAAAGGGGTATCTGGCAAGCCCCGTTACACGGGCAGATTGTCGAACTGTGCTTCGGTGACAGCGTCAGTCAGGATCTGGTCCAGCGCACGCAGCCGCTCGGGCACGATATAGCCCGCGTGCTCAAGCCGTTCGCACAGGCGATGCAGGTCACGCTGAAGATCCAGCCGCGCCTCGGGCGGGGTCTGGCGGATCTCGGCCTCAAGGGCTTTGATCGAATGGATCAGCTCTGCAGGCAGTTGGTCTGTCATCATATCCTCCTGCCCGGCGGAACGCCGGGCGCGTTGATCGGGCGTGCTGCGATGGTCAATGCGCGGCAGCGCAGGTCTTGCAGAAGGGCGTTGCGGGCAGCACGTCAAGACGCTCTTCCGAAATGCGGGCCCCGCAGGTGACACAGGTCCCGTAATCCCCCGCCTTGATCCGGTTCAGCGCGGCCATGATGCGGCGGATCTCGTCCAGCCCGGACTGACCCAGGCGCTCCAGCACCTGATCGCCCTCGGTCTCGATGGCCATGTCGTCCCAATCCTTGGTGTGCGGCTGCTCCAGTTCCGTCTCGATCTTGTGAAGGCGGCTGTCGAGTTCCAGCAAACGCGTCATCAGCGTCGCACGGCGGGTGTCGATCGTTTTCATGTAGTAGTCTCCCTTGGTCGACTCTACCCTGTCAGCATAACAGATTCCGGACCTTGATGCAGGTCAAACGGAACAGGAGGCGGACATTCGCCGGCAATGCACGGGATCACCCTTGATACACATGCGGATAGCAATATATGTTCACCTAAACGGAGGACCCGACCATGACACCAGACGTAAAAGCCTTTTTCGACGAAGCCACGAACACGGTCTCCTATGTGGTGAAGGACCCCGCAGGCAGCGCCTGTGCGATCATCGATTCCGTGCTGGATTTCGACTACGCCTCTGGCCGTACCGATACAAAATCGGCCGATGAGATCATCGCCCATGTCCGCGCCGAGGGACTGGACGTGCAATGGCTTCTTGAAACCCATGTCCATGCCGACCACCTGTCCGCCGCGCCCTACATCCAGGAACGCGTGGGCGGCAAGATCGGCATCGGCGACCGCATCAAGATCGTGCAGGACACCTTCGGCAAGGTCTTCAACGAGGGCACCGAATTCCAGCGCGACGGCAGCCAGTTCGACCGCCTGTTCGAAGAAGGCGACAGCTTCATGATCGGCCAGTTGCGCGGCGACGTGCTGCATACGCCGGGCCATACGCCCGCCTGCCTGACCTATGTGATCGGGGACGCGGCCTTTGTGGGTGACACGCTGTTCATGCCCGATTTCGGTACCGCGCGCTGCGATTTCCCCGGCGGCTCGTCCGAGGTGCTGTTCAACTCGATCCAGAAGATCCTTGCCCTGCCGGACGCGACGCGGATCTTCGTCTGCCATGACTACAAGGCACCTGGACGTGACGACTACGCCTGGGAAACCACTGTCGGGGCGCAGAAAAAGGGCAATATCCACGTCGGCGAAGGCAAGAACCGCGAGGATTTCGTCAAGATGCGCGACGCACGCGACGCGCAGCTGGCCATGCCGAAACTCATCATTCCGTCCCTGCAGGTGAACATGCGCGCAGGGCAGATGCCGCCCGCCGACGAACAGGGCGATGTGTTTCTGAAAGTGCCGGTCAACAAGCTCTGACCCTTTTCGTCCTGCCGCGGCGCAAGATCGCGGCAGGCGCGTCGCAACGCAAACCAACAGGACAAGACATCATGGAACAAGACTGGATTTGGGGCCTGGTGGGCGGCCTGCTCATCGGGACCGGGGGCGCCGTCTATCTGCTGGCCAATGGCCGGATCATGGGGGCCAGCGGCATCATCGGCGGACTGGTGGACGGATCGGGCCGCAGCACCGCGGCCGAGCGGCTGATCTTTCTGGCAGGCGTGTTCCTGCTGCCGATCCTGCTCTATCCGCTCTACGGGTCCGTCGACACCCATGCCTCGACCAATCCGCTCGTGATCATCGCCGCCGGGCTTCTGGTGGGCGCGGGCACGCGGCTGGCCAATGGCTGCACCTCGGGCCACGGGGTCTGCGGCATCTCGCGCTTCAGCCTGCGCGGGATCGTGGCGACCGTGTTCTATATCTTGGCGGGCGGGATCACCGTCGTGCTCTTCCGCCATCTGCTGGGGGTGATCTGATGCGGCTTCTCTATGCTTTCATTGCCGGCGGCCTGTTCGGTGCGGGTCTGTTCGTGTCCGGCATGACCGATACGTCCAAGGTGCAGGGCTGGCTCGATGTCTTCGGTGACTGGGACCCGACGCTGGCCTTCGTGATGGGCGGCGCGATCATCCCCATGGCCATCGCATGGCGGCTGGTGCCGGGGCGCAAACCCTTGGCGGGCGGGGACTTCCCCGAGCCGCAGGAACCGCGCGTCAGCCGCAACCTCGTGCTCGGCTCGGCCATGTTCGGCGCGGGCTGGGGGCTGGCAGGTCTCTGCCCGGGTCCGGCCATCGCCTCGCTGTCCTATGGCGGCCTCTGGCACTGGGTCTTTGTCGCGGCAATGCTGGCGGGCATGGCGCTGACACCGCTTTTGCGCGTCAGGCTGGACAGGCTGGTTCCGGCGGAATAAGCAGAGCCATGGATATTCGCCAGATCACGCCCCGCTATGCCGTCTCGCCGCAGATCGACCCCGAGGATCTCGGCGTGATCGCGGCTGCCGGCTTCACAACCGTCATCTGCAACCGCCCGGACGAGGAGGTTGCCCCCTCGCACCGCGCCGACATGGTGGCCGAGGCCGCCAAGGCGGCGGGACTGGCCTTTCACGTCCTGCCCCTGACCCATCAGACGATGACGCCCGAAAACGTGGCGCTTCAGCGCAAGCTGATCGAGGACTCGCAGGGGCCGGTCCTGGCCTATTGCGCATCGGGCACACGCTGTTCGGTCGTTTGGTCGCTGGGTCAGGCCGGGCATCTGCCGGTGGACCAGATCATGCAGGCCACCGCCGCTGCCGGCTACGATCTGGCGGGCCTGCGCCCGCAACTGGCCGCGCTGGAGGCGCAGGGCGGGGTCTGACCCCTCCCGGCACCACGTGACCAGTAGCAACGTGCCGCGCCCTATCCGGCAGATCGCCGTCTAACGAGCGGCTCATGCGGCCTCCGGCCCGCCCTGCAGGGCGAGTGCCCCCTGATCCTCACCCCCGCCCTCCTCGCGCCATGCGGCAAGGGCCGCGCGCGCCTCCGGGTCAAGCCCATCGGGCATGGCGTTCATGTCGTCATCCGCAGACACAGCGGCGGCCGCGACGCTGTTGCCTGTCCGGGATAGGCCCGCCTGTGGCAGGGCAGCCGACCGCTCCACCGCCCTTTGTGCCGCCGCAACAGGGTTACGGCCCGCCGTCTGCGTGTCGGGCGCGGTGTCGCCACCTGCATCACTGCGCGCCCCTGCGGCCTGCCCCGGCAGTGTCAGACACAGGGCGCGCATCCCGTCCAGCTTGCCCAGCCGGGCCGTGGCCACGCGCCGCCGCCCGACACCTTCGATGGCGATCTCGCGCAGGGCATCCGCAGGCAGCGCCAGCACATCACCCACCGCAAGCCGCCCGATATCCGCAAGCGGCAGGGACAGCCGACACAGCACCGCATCCAGACGCACAGGCGCTTCCAGCACGCGCAGTTGCAGATGCGGCGAAACCTCCCCCTGCCCCGCGTCGCTGACCGGGTCCTCGGGCTCCACATGCTGCGGCAGGGCCAGCATCAGCTCACCCGCGCGGACACCATCAGCAATGTCCAGCGGCAAGCGGAACACATGATAATCCGGCGCGCCAAGCGCCAGACCCAGACTGCGCCGATCCTCGATCATCGCGCCGAAGCGATAGCCGCAGGCCCAGTGACGGTCGGGATGGTCTGCAAGATGCTGCGACATGCGCAGCAGGACGCCGTCCACCAGCGGTGCCGCCATGGCGGCATCCGTGCGCGTCAGGGGCCTGTCCCGCAGCGGTCTGGCCAGAACCTGCCCCACGGTCTGCATCTCGATCAGCGCGGCCAGCAAAGCCGCATCCAGCGTCATGACCCCCACCCTGCCATCCGGCCCATCCAGCAGCAACAGCAGGACCCCGTCCGGGATCTGCTCCAGCAGGCCCGCGTGATCGGTCTCGGACCGCGCGATCGGCTGCACCGACAGGACCAGCGAAAAGCTTTCATCCGCAGCCTTCTCGGCAGCAAGGCGCAGGGCCCGCAGGGGCGACATCATCCGCGCGTCCTGCTCGTGGCGCGCGATCATCGCCTTGCGGCGCAAGCCTGCGTTTGATGCTGTTCCGACCATAGCCTCCGCCACCGCTTCTGCGGGTTGATCCTGCGACTCTAGCCCCGTGAAGGTTACGATCTTCTGAACGCGGGCGCAGGCGATGCGCCTTATCGCGCAGCCATGCGCTGTGCAGCGGGCAGGCTGACACGAAAGGCCGCGCCGCCCTGACCGGGCAGATAGCCCAGCGTGCCGCCCAGCCGGGCCATGATCTCGCGGCAGATCGCCAGCCCCAGACCGGCACCCCCGGCCTGACGGTCCGCGACGCGGTAGAATTTCTCGAAAACCATGCTCTGCGCCTGCGGCGGAATGCCCGATCCGTTGTCGATGAAATCGACGATCACCCGCCCGCCACGGCGGCTGACGTCGATCGTCAATTCGGGCCGGTCCGCATCGCAATATTTCTGCGCATTGGCGATCAGGTTGATGAAGACCTGCGCCAGCCGGTCGTGATCCGTGGTCAACATGATCTCGGATGCCGGTCCGGACCGGCGCACCCGCAGTACGTGCATATCCGTGCCCGTGGCCGCGATGGCATGGCTGATCACTTCCGACAACAGCCCGTCGCGGATGTTCAGATTGACCTGCCCGTTCTCCAGCACGCTCAGATCCAGCAGATCGTCCAGCAGACGCGTCAGGCGGATCGCCTCGGCATGGATGATCGAGGCGTAGCGGGTCAGGTCCTTCGGCTCCAGCCCCTCGGCATCGCGCAGGATCTCGGAAAAGGCGCGGATCGAGGTCATGGGCGTGCGCAACTCGTGACTGATCTGGCTGAGAAAGGCATCCTTCTGCACCGACAACTGCGTCAGCTTGTCATTGGCGGCGCGCAATTGCCGCGCGGTGCGGGTCAGTTCGTTCGACTTCGCCTCGAGCTGGCTGGAATACTCCATCATCTGCGCGGTCTCGTCGGCCACGGCCAGCAGATCCTCGACCGACACGGTCGCCGCGCCCATGATCTGCGCCACCATCGCATGGGCCGTGGCCCCGCCGACGGCCCCCGACAGCTCGCGCTCCAGCCGCGCCAGAAAATCCGGCGTCGGTTCAGGCAGATAGCCCGCCAACCCCTGCCGGGCTGCCTCGGTCTGAAAGAAGGCCTGCACCTCCTCCGGGCCCAGAATCCGCTGCGCCATGATCATCAGGTCCTCGGACTGGGCAATCCCGCCAGACCAGCTTTGCGGATTGTCGGAGTGATCGAAGATGTTGACGAATTGCGCGCCCTGCAAGCGTTCCAGCGGGGACGGAAAACTGACCAGCGAGACGATGATGAAGACCGTCACGTTCAGCAGCAAGGACCACATCACCGCATGGAGCAGCGGATCGACCCCTTCGATCCCGAACAGGGCGTGAGGCCTGAGCCAGCCCAGCCCCCACGGCCCCTCCGCCATGACCGAGGCCGACAGCATCCCGCCGCCGAATCCCGGCAGCAGCAGACACCAGGCCCAGATGGCGAAACCGATGACCAGCCCCGCGAACGCCCCGTTGCGGGTGGCGCCACGCCAGAAGATCCCGCCCATCATCGCCGGCAGAAGCTGCGCCAGACCGGCAAAGGACACCAGCCCGATTGCCGCAAGCGCAGACCCGCCGCCCGAAATCTTGTAGTAAAGATACCCCAGCCCCAGCACGACGCCGATGGACAGCCGTCGTGCCAGGATCACCACATGGCGCACGTCCGACGGTCCGCTGGCACCACCTTGCGTCAGACGCAGGAAGATCGGCATCACGATATGGTTCGACACCATCGTGGACAGGGCGATGGCCGCCACGATCACCATCGAGGTGGCCGAGGAAAAGCCCCCCAGAAAGGACAGCATCGCCAACCCTTCCTGCCCCTGGGACAGCGGCACGGTCAGCACGAACTGATCCGGGTTCGATCCGGCGGGCATGAGTTCCAGCCCGATCACCGCGATGGGCACCACGAAAAGGCTCATCAGCATCAGATAGGTCGGAAAGGCCCATGCGGCGGTGCGCAGGTGGCGCTCGTCCTCGTTCTCGACCACCAGCACCTGGAACATGCGCGGCAGGGTCAGGAAGGCCGCCGCCGACAGGAAGGTCAGACCGACCCAGCGCCCGCCGTCCATCTGCCATTGCCCGATGTCCGAGGCGTCGATCCGCTCCAGCATCGGACCGATCCCCCCCGCCAGTCCCCAGACCACGAAGATCCCCACCGCGATCAGCGCAAAAAGCTTGACGACCGCCTCGACGGCGATGGCCATGACCACACCGTGATGACGCTCGTTCGCATCAAGGTTGCGGGTGCCGAAGAGGATGGTGAACATCGCCAGACCCACCGCGACCCAAAGCGCGGTATCATAGCCCGCGATCAACGAGGCCCCTTCCGGATCACTGACGGCAAAACTTGAAAAAGACAGCGTAACCGACTGCAACTGCAAGGAAATATAGGGCGTGATCCCGATCACGGCCAGCAGGGTGACGCAAACCGCCAGCAGCCCCGACTTGCCATAGCGCGACGAGATCAGGTCCGCGACCGAGGTGATGCGCTGCGTGCGTCCGATCCGCACCATCTTGCGCAGCGCCCACCACCAGCCGACCATCACCAGCGTCGGGCCAAGGTAGATCGTCACGAACTCCAGCCCCGACCGGGCGGCATAGCCGACCGCGCCGTAAAAGGTCCAGGCGGTGCAATAGATCGACAGGGACAGCGTATAGATCCACGGCGAGCGCAGCCAGTTGCCCCGCCCCTTCAGCGCCGCCCGTTCGGCCATGAAGGCCACGCCGAACAGCAGGGCCACATAGGCAAGGCAGACCGCGATCAGGATATTGAGCGTTGCCATGCCCGACCCCTAGACGCTCCCGCCGTCCTGGGTCTCGGCCTTGCCATCCAGCATCAGCGACAGGAACAAAGCGGCGAGGGCCAGAACGATCCAGACCCCGAAGATATAGAGGATCGCACTGGACGTGGACACGGCGTCGACCTGCGCGGGCGCGGACTGACTGCCGCCCTGCGGCCAGAGCAACGGCACCAGCCAGAGCAACACCCCCAGCAGCGGCAACAGGCGCGCGGCATCCATCAGGCGGCGCTGGCGATAGCTGCGCCGCTCCAGAAACAGGGGGATCGAGCGGTCCTTCATTCCGCCACCAGCGCGTTGAGGGCCTCGATCACATCGGCGTTGGAAAAGGGCTTGGTCATGAATCGGCTGGCACCCGCCTTCTCGGCCAGTTCCCTGTCCCGCGCCTGCCCGCGCGCTGTCAGCATCAGCACAGGCAGGTCGCGAGTTTCGGGCTGGGCGCGCAGATCGGTCAGGATGTCATAGCCGCTGCGCCCCGGCAGCATCACGTCAAGGATCACCAGATCGGGCGCACGGGCGCGCACCACAGCCACGGCGTCGTGCCCATTGGAATGGGTATCCACCTGCCAGCCGTCACGCGACAGGATGAAGCTGATCGCCTCGATGATGTTCGGCTCGTCCTCGATGATCAGAACATGTTTCGCCATGCCACTTTCCCCTCCCCTGGAATGTAGCGGATCGGCCCTGCAGGCCGGGGTCTCGCGCAGCCCCGCCATGAAAGCCTAGGGCGACTATCGTCGGTGCGAGGCGATGTGTCAAAACCCATCTGTCAGGATGGACGGCTCGCGCCGCCCGGCACAGTCGCGGGCGGGGCAGATCCGGCAACTGACGCCGACCTCGCGCGGGGCATCCGGGCCGGCTGACGTATCCGGGCCAACCGCATCGGGTGACAGGGGCAGGATCATCATATGCGCCTCGAACAGGGGATCGGCGTTGTAATCCGGTTGCCCCACCGGCTGCGCGATGGCGAAGGCGCGAAAGAGACGCCCGTGGCGGCCGCTCTGGCGCAGAGTCTGGCGAATCGGCGTCATCGGGCGGCTGAGCGCGGCGAACAGCGGCCAGCGCGGACAGGCCGCCCCGAAGCGCGGCAGCGCAAAGCCGTCCAGCGGGCGGCGCAGCAACAAGGTGCCCGAGGCATCGCAACTGACCAGCCCGACAGGCACTGGCGTCGCGTCATCGCCCGCGCCCCCCGATGGCAGACTGGCCAACCGCCGCATCACCGTGGCCGGATCGACGCCCAGCCGGGCCGACAGATGCAGCGGATCAAACCCCTCCTCCGGCCTGCTCGCCTCCAAACGCGCCTGTTGCAACCGCTCCAGCGGCAAGCGTTCCGCATCGGCACGGTAGCGTTCCAGATAAATCCGTGCCTGCGCACGCGCCGAAGCGGATTGCAGCGCCTCGGCCCCGTCGATGATCTCGTCCAGCGCCCTGTCCGACCGCGCATTCTCACCTTCCAGCGCCGCGAAATGATGATCGCGCAGCGACAGGAACCGTTCCATCTCGTCCTGCGGGGAACTCAGCGCCGCATCCGCCTTGCCCGCCCCATCCAGATAGGCGACCAGCGCCTGCGCGGACCGCGCCAGACGGCCCGCGTCCTCGTTGATGTTGCGATGGAAACGGTCGCGCCATTCCGGCTCGATCTCGCGCGGGTCCACAAGGATCGCGGCGGTCGAACGGATCGCCGTCACACTGGACAGCACCTCATGCATCGAATCCGCAAGATAGGGGTCGTGGGTCAAGCGGTCGGCCAATTGCTCGACCGTGCGTTCCAGCGCCAGAACCCGGCGGTGACGTTCGGCCAGAACGCCCGCCCAGCCGGGAAAGCGGGCCGCGAAATCCTCGATCCCCTCGGTCTCGGGCCGATCGTGTGGCGCGGCACTGGCCGCCTCGCGCAGGACGGCGATCAGCGCGGCCTCGGCCCCTTCGGTCAGCGCCGAGGGTTCCACCCCAAGGGTCGCGGACAGATCCAGCAGCAGCTTGCCCCCGATCCGCCGCCGATTGTGTTCGATCAGGTTCAGATAGGAGGCCGAGATGCCCGCCTGCTTCGCCAGATCCGCCTGCCGCAGACCAAGCGCGATGCGCCGCTCGCGAATACGTCCCCCGGTCAACTGGCGCTGCGGCATCCCTGCACACTCCTGTCCGTGCCACCGCCAACTTGTCAGCTTTGCACGGCAAGCGGCGGCAATCACGCCACATTTACACGATTTTCAATGATGGAGAAGCCGGATTTACAAATACACCAGCCCCGCATCCTCGGCCAGCATCGCGCGCAGCGCGGTCTTCAGCACCTTGCCGTAATTGTTCTTTGGCAGTTCCGGCAGCAGGACATAAAGCTTGGGCCGCTTGAACCGCGCGATCCGGTCAAGGCAATGCCTGTCCAGCTCCGCCCCAGCCAGCACCGCCCCCGGCGCGCGGCACCACAAAGGCCACCACCACCTCGCCCCATTCAGGATCGGCCTGCCCCACGACCGACACCTCATGCACATCGGGATGGGTCAGCAGCGCCTCCTCCACCTCGCGCGGATAGATGTTGGTCCCGCCCGAGATGATCATGTCCTTGCTGCGGTCATGCAGCGTCAGATAGCCCGCCGCATCAAGCGCGCCCATGTCGCCGGTGCGCAGCCAGCCGTCCTGAATGGTCTTCGCCGTGGCCTCGGGGTTCTGCCAATAGCCGGGCATCACGGTCGCCCCCTTGACCATGATCTCGCCCACTGTGCCCGGCGGCAGCGGCGCCCCCTCGGCATCCCCGATCCGGACCTCGACCACGGCCTGCGCGCGCCCTACCGAACCCAGCCGCGCGCGCCATTCGGGATGATGACGATCCGTCACATCGGCACGCGACAGGGCCGTGATGCTCATCGGACATTCCCCCTGCCCGTAGATCTGCACGAAAACCGGGCCGAAAACCTCCACCGCCTCGACGATATCGGCCACATACATCGGTCCGCCACCATAGACGATGGTCCGCAACCCCTGCCCCCGCAGCCCGTGCGCCTGGGCATGGGCCGTCATCCGCTTGATCATCGTCGGGGCCGCGAACATGTGCACCCGACCATGATGCGCGGCCAGATCGAAGATCTCCGCCTCGTCGAACCCGGCTGAAACCGGGCAGACATGCCGCGCGCCCATCAGCACATGCACCAGCGCGTAGAGCCCCGCCCCATGGCTCAGCGGCGCGGCGTAAAGCGCTGCATCCTCTGGCGTGACCACATCGACATCGGCCAGATAGGACAGACACATGGCCGACAACATGCCGTGGGTGATCATCACCCCCTTGGGTCGCCCCGTCGTGCCCGAGGTATAGAACAGCCACGCCAGATCACCGGCCTCGCGCGGGCATATCCCGGCCTGTGCGCGATGCGACAGAACGGGTGCCAGCCCCGCCGCATCCGCCCGGATCACGCGCGCCACCGCGCCCTCCTGCGCCATGGCCTGCTCCAGATCCTCCGCCAACCCGGTCGAAGCAAAGGCCAGCGACGCCCCGGCATCGCCGATGATCCATGCCGCTTCGCGCCCGTGCAGCTTGGCATTCACCGGCACCGCGACGGCCCCCGCCATCCATATCCCGTAAAGCAGCACCAGAAACTCAGGCGCATTCTTCATGAACACCGCCACCCGGTCGCCTGGCCGCGTGCCTTGCGCCGCCAACCAGCCCGCCACCGCTGCCGCCTGACCGTGGAAGCGTGCATAATCGGCCACCGCATCATGCCCAAGGAACAACGCAGGTCGCGCCCCATTGACCTGCGCCTGCCGCTGCAACCAATTGGAAATGTTCATGACCGCCCTCCCCTGACTGCCGCAGAAAAGCACCAAGGCGCGCGCCACGCAATCTTGCAGATCGCAGCGGCACAATCCCGCAGGCGGGGCTGTCAGGGCCAAGGCCCCGCGAATTGGCCGCTTTTCCCTGACCGCACGATGACCTATAAGCGGGGCAGAATGGCGCAGGGTCGGCTCATGGCCACCCCGGACAGCCCTGTCGGAACCGGTCGAGGATACAATGACAAAGAAGAACCATGACAGCGACGTTGCCTTCATTCAGGCCCTTGCCGAACTGCTGCGCGAGAATGACCTGACCGAGCTTGAGGTCATGCGCGAATATGGCGAGGATGACAGCCTCAACGTGCGCGTCAGCCGCGCCGCCCCCAGCGTGACCTATGCCGCACCCGCCGCGCCGGTCCAGTATGCGGCAGCCCCGGCACCCGCCGCAGCGCCCGCCGCCGCCCCGGCCGCGCAGGATCCGGCCTCGCTGCCCGGTGCCGTGACCTCGCCCATGGTGGGCACGGTCTATATGCAGGCCGAACCCGGTTCGCCTGCATTCGTCACCGTCGGCGCGCAAGTGAACGAGGGCGACACCCTGCTGATCATCGAGGCGATGAAGACCATGAACCACATTCCGGCGCCGAAATCGGGCACCGTGAAGCGCATCCTTGTCGAGGATGGCGCCGCCGTGGAATATGGCGCCCCCCTGATGATCATCGAATAAGGCACGGGGCAATGTTCGATAAAATCCTGATTGCCAACCGTGGCGAGATTGCTCTGCGCGTGATCCGTGCCGCCCGCGAAATGGGCATCAAGTCCGTCGCCGTGCACTCGACCGCCGATGCCGATGCGATGCATGTCCGCATGGCGGACGAGGCCGTCTGCATCGGGCCGCCCGCCTCGACCGACAGCTATCTGTCGATCCCCGCGATCATCTCGGCCTGCGAGATCACGGGCGCGCAGGCGATCCATCCCGGCTATGGCTTTCTGTCCGAGAACGCGAATTTCGTGCAGATCGTCGAGGATCACGGCATCACCTTCATCGGCCCCACCGCCGAACATATCCGCATGATGGGTGACAAGATCACCGCCAAGGACACGATGAAGGCACTTGGCGTTCCTTGCGTGCCCGGCTCGGACGGTGGTGTGCCCACGCTGGAGGATGCAAAGCGCATCGGGGCCGAAATCGGCTATCCGGTGATCGTCAAGGCCACCGCCGGTGGTGGCGGGCGCGGCATGAAAGTGGCCGAGACCGCCGCCGACATGGAAAGCGCCTTCATGACCGCCCGCTCGGAATCCAAGGCCGCCTTCGGCAATGACGAAGTCTATATCGAGAAATACCTGACCACGCCGCGCCATATCGAGATCCAGATCTTCGGTGACGGCAAGGGCCGCGCCGTGCATCTGGGCGAGCGCGACTGCTCGCTCCAGCGGCGTCACCAGAAGGTGTTCGAAGAAGCCCCCGGCCCCGTCATCACTGCGGAAGAACGCGCCCGCATCGGCAAGGTCTGCGCCGATGCTGTGGCCAAGATCAACTATATCGGCGCGGGCACGATCGAGTTCCTTTACGAGAACGGCGAATTCTATTTCATCGAGATGAACACCCGTTTGCAGGTGGAGCACCCGGTGACCGAGGCGATCTTCGGCGTCGACCTCGTGCGCGAACAGATCCGCGTGGCCGAGGGCCTGCCCATGTCCTTCACGCAAGAGGATCTGGTGATCAATGGCCACGCCATCGAAGTGCGCATCAACGCCGAGAAACTGCCGAATTTCGCGCCCTGCCCGGGCCGGATCACGCAGTATCACGCGCCCGGCGGCCTTGGCGTGCGGATCGACTCCGCGCTCTATGACGGCTACCGCATCCCGCCCTATTACGACAGCCTGATCGGCAAGCTGATCGTGCATGGCCGCGACCGACCCGAGGCGCTGGCCCGTCTGGCCCGCGCGCTGGGAGAGTTGATCGTCGACGGCGTGGACACGACCATCCCGCTCTTTCATGCGTTGCTGGAGGAAGAGGACGTCCAGACCGGCAATTACAACATCCACTGGCTGGAACATTGGCTGAAGACGCACCTTCCTGCCTGAGGGTGATACCTCTGTTCAAGAACCGGGCCCGTCCATGACGGACCCGGTCATTACGCCCGAACTTCTGCTGAATGCTTACGCGGCGGGCATCTTCCCGATGGCCGAGTCGCGCGATGACCCTGATGTCTTCTGGGTCGATCCGCGCCGCCGTGGCATCTTTCCCCTCGACCGCTTCCACATCTCGCGCAGCCTCGCCCGGCGGATGCGCCGCTGGCCGCATCGTGTCACCGTCAACCATGCCTTCGCGGATGTGGTGGACGCCTGCGCCGACCGGGACGAGACATGGATCAACGCCGAAATCCGCGACCTCTATCTGGAGCTTCACCGCATGGGCAATGCCCATTCCCTCGAGGTCTGGGAAGGTGACATGCTCGTGGGCGGCGTCTACGGCGTGACTTTGGGGGCTGCCTTTTTCGGGGAAAGCATGTTCTCGCGTCGCACCGACGCGTCAAAGATCGCGCTGGCCTATCTGGTGGACCGCCTGCGCCGCGGCGGGTTTCGCCTGTTCGACACGCAGTTCCTGACCCCGCATCTGGCCTCTCTCGGTGCCATCGAGGTCACACGCGCCGAATACCATCGTCAATTGGAAGTCGCCCTCGAGGGGCTGGGCGATTTCAACAGTCCCGCCCTGCCCGTCACCCCTCAGGATGTGGTGCAGCGGATCACCCAGACGTCATAGCGCGGATGATCCAGCGGGTTCAGTGCCGGGGCCGATGCGATCATCCAGCCGCGAAAGAGCGGCTCTGCCTGCCCCTCCTGGCGCAGGGTGACAAAGGCAAAGGCATCGCTGGCCGGGTTGCCAGCGGGATAGCGGCACTCGCCCAGTTCCACCTGCATACGCCACATCGTGGCCGAACCGCCATTGGCGATGCGCAGATCGCCGACTTCGCCATTGATCTTGTCCAGCACGCGCAACTCGGCGCCGGTGCCCGTTGCGGTCTGCACATCCTGTGCCAGAGCGGGAACCGCCGCCCCCAGCGCCAGCCCAAGGGCCAGCCCGATCCGGCGCGCGATCATTCTGACCCGCTCTCGCCGGACACGAATTTCATCAGCAGCGACACAAGACTGACCGCGCCCTGCGTGTCCAGTATCTCGTCACCCGGATTCAGGTTGAAGGGCGATCCGCCCGGCACCACTTCCACGAAGTTGCCACCCAGCAGCCCTTCCGAGGCGATCACGATGGCGCTGTCATCCGGCAGGACAATCCCATCCAGAATCGTGATCGTGGTATCGGCGCGGAATGTCTCGGGGTTCAGCATCACATCCGTCACGGTGCCCACCTTGACACCGGCCAGCCGCACATCCGTGCCGACGCTGACGCCTTCCATCGACCGGAAAGACGCCGTCAGCGGATAGCCAGCCGTGGGTGCGGACAGGCCGGTCACCTGACCCGCATAGATCAGAAAGCCTGCCGCAACGGCCAGCACGGCAGCCCCAACGGCCACTTCGGTCTTGGTCTCGGACATCGGTTGCTCCTCAGCCGCGCGTCATTCCGGGGTCCAGGCTTCGTAATCCTTGCGCGGTGCAGGTTCCGCGCGCCGGATCGAGCCTGCGGGCGCATAGGCCAGCGGCGTGCCGGTCAGGTTTTCCTGATGCGGCTTCTCCCAGGACTTGTGCGCCAGAGGCTTGTCCTTGGGTGTATCCTTGAAGGTGTGGTGCAACCAGCCATGCCAGTCCGGGCTGATCCGGCTGGCCTCGACCTCGCCGTTGAAGATCACCCAGCGCCGCTTGCCGTCCTTGGTGGTATAGAACGCATTGCCTTGCGCATCCTCGCCGACCTTGACGCCGCGCCGCCAGGTATAAAGCTGCGTGTTCAGGGTCTGCCCGTTCCACCAAGTCACCGCGCGCAAGAGCGTGTTCAGAATGCCCATCGAAGCCTCCGCTAATCGTTGCCCCTGCTATGCCCCAAGCGCGCGCCAAGGTCCAGTCACAAGCGCGCGGATTGGCAAAGCGCCGCGCCCGCCGTCCGGCGCAAAAGCAAAGGGCCGCGCCCTTTTCCGGCACGGCCCCTGTTTCTTCTTGCCTCAAATATCCATTCCGTCCGCGCCCTCAGGCACAGCGGATCAGGCCGAAGCGCCTTCCTTCTTGGCCTCGGCATAGATCATCAGCGGCTGGGCCGTCCGAGATCGCCGCCTCCTCGTTCACCACACCTCGTCGACATTGGCCATGCCCGGCAGATCGAACATGGTGTTCAGCAGAATGTCCTCTAGGATCGAACGCAGGCCCCGCGCGCCGGTCTTGCGCTCGATGGCGCGCTTGGCGATGGCGCTCAGCGCGTCATCGGTGAAGGTCAGCTTCACGTCTCTCCAGTTCGAACAGGCGCTGGTACTGCTTGACCAGCGCGTTCTTGGGCTGGGTCAGGATCGTGACCAGCGCATCTTCGTCCAGATCTTCCAGCGTGGCGATCACCGGCAGACGGCCGACGAATTCCGGGATCAGACCGAATTTCAGCAGATCTTCGGGTTCCAGATCCTTGAAAGTCTCACCCACGCGGCGGGTATCGGGATCCTTGCACATCGGCACCAAAGCCCATCGCGCTGCCCTTGCCGCGCTGCGCGATGATCCGGTCAAGCCCGGCAAAGGCACCGCCGCAGATGAACAGGATGTTCGTCGTGTCCACCTGCAGGAATTCCTGCTGCGGATGCTTGCGCCCACCCTGCGGCGGCACGGAAGCGACCGTGCCTTCCATCAGCTTGAGCAGCGCCTGCTGCACGCCCTCGCCCGACACGTCGCGGGTGATCGAGGGGTTCTCGGACTTGCGGGTGATCTTGTCGACCTCGTCGATATAGACGATGCCGCGCTGCGCGCGTTCGACGTTGTATTCGGACGACTGCAGCAGCTTGAGGATGATGTTCTCCACATCCTCGCCCACATAGCCCGCTTCGGTCAGCGTGGTCGCATCGGCCATGGTGAAGGGCACATCCAGGATCCGCGCCAGCGTCTGCGCCAGCAGGGTCTTGCCGCAACCGGTCGGGCCGATCAGCAGGATGTTGGATTTCGACAGTTCGATATCGCTGGTCTTGGACGAGTGGTTCAGCCGCTTGTAGTGGTTGTGCACCGCAACCGACAGGACCCGCTTGGCCTTCTGTCTGGCCGATCACGTAATCATCCAGAACCTCGCAGATATCCTTGGGCGTGGGCACGCCATCGGTGGCCTTCAGGCCTGCGCTCTTGGTCTCCTCGCGGATGATGTCCATGCACAACTCGACGCATTCGTCGCAGATGAAGACCGTGGGCCCCGCGATCAGCTTGCGCACCTCATGCTGGCTTTTTCCGCAAAAGCTGCAGTAGAGGGTGTTCTTGCTGTCGCCGCCGGAATTCGTCGCCATATCGTCCCTTTCAGGCCAAGTCTCTTCGGTGTGTTCGACCGCGCCAGCCGACGCCGTCCATTGTCGAGAACCAAGCTTAGGCTAGCCCCACCGACGGCCACAATGTCAAAATTGTCCCACCCTGCGGAGGGGCGGGACAACAAACTGTTACGCTTTTGCCTCGTCCGCCTTGCCGCGGCTTTCGACGATCTCGTCGATCAGGCCCCATTCCTTGGCATCTTCGGCGGACATGAAGTTGTCGCGCTCCAGCGCCGCCTCGACCTTCTTCAGGGTCTGGCCGGTGTGCTTGACATAGATCTCGTTCAGCCGGTTCTTCAGCTTCTGGGTCTCGGCGCGTGGATCATGATATCCGTCGCCTGCCCCTGATACCCGCCCGAAGGCTGGTGCACCATGACGCGGCTGTTGGGCAGCGAGAAACGCATCCCCTTTTCGCCCGCCGTCAGCAGAAGCGACCCCATCGACGCCGCCTGGCCCGATCACCAGGGTCGAGACCTTCGGCTTGATGTATTGCATCGTGTCATAGATCGACAGCCCGCTGGTCACCACGCCGCCGGGGCTGTTGATATACATGCTGATCTCCTTGGACGGGTTCTCCGCCTCAAGGTGCAGCAGCTGCGCCACGATCAGGCTCGACATGCCGTCATGCACCGGGACCGGACAGGAAGATGATCCGCTCCTTCAGCAGGCGCGAGAAGATGTCATAGGCGCGTTCGCCCCGGCTGGTCTGTTCGACCACCATGGGGACAAGGGTGTTCATGTAAGTGTCGATAGGGTCTTTCATATCGGCCTGCCTGCTGCTGCTGTTGTTCATCCATAGTCTTCAGGTGTTACCGGAGTCTTAGTCTTGCGCCCACCGGGCTGCAAGGGCTGCGAGGGATTTATCCCGTCGCGGCAGGCAAAGCGGCCCGGCCTGCACCGGCAATTGAAGCGCCGCGCGACCACGCTAGGTGCGAGGCCAAGAGCACGATCTATCAAGGAAAGCACCATGGACATGCGCCCCAGGACTGCACAGGATTTCCCCCCCACGCGCACCGCCGCGCTGGAACGGCTGGCGCGATTTCATCCCGCAGTGCCGGTGCCGCGACTACGCGCGGAGCGCAACCATGACTTCGGCGCGGGGCAGCACGCCCATGTCTCGACCCTGTCGCCATGGATCCGGCACCGCCTGCTGACCGAGGCCGAGGTGCTGGAGGCGGTGCTGTCGCCGCCATTCCCTGACAGCCGCCGAAAAATTCGTGCAGGAAGTCTATTGGCGCACCTACTGGAAAGGCTGGCTGGAACAGCGCCCCGCCGTCTGGGAGATGTATCAGCAGGGCCTGCGCGCGGCCCTGGATCAGGTCCAGACCCAATCGGGCCTGCGCAGCGAATTGGGCCGACGCCTGCACCGGACAGACCGGCATCGACGCCTTCGATCACTGGGCGCAGGAACTGGTGCAGACCGGCTATCTGCACAACCACGCGCGCATGTGGTTCGCCTCGATCTGGATCTTCACCCTGCGCCTGCCGTGGGAGCTGGGGGCCGATTTCTTCCTGCGCCACCTTCTGGATGGCGATCCGGCCTCGAACACGCTGGGCTGGCGCTGGGTGGCGGGCTTGCAGACCCAGGGCAAGACCTATCTGGCGCGGGCGGACAATATCGAAACCTACACGGGCGGACGGTTCCGTCCCAAGGGGCTGGCCGGCGTGGCAGTCCCGCTTCACGGACCCGAGGCGCCGCGCGTCGCCCCTGCCCGCGCCGCAGGGTCTGGACCGCAACCAGCCCTGCGCGCTCTTGCTGCATGACGACGACCTCAGCCCCGGCTTACCTCTTCGATCAGGGGATTGCCCCCGTGGCCACGGCCTGCCTTGCGACAACAAGCGGCCGCAGCCCTTTGCATGTCGCCCCGCACCTTGAGGCCTTCGTGACAGGGGCCATGGCCGATGTGACACACCGCTGGGCCGACCGCCTCGGCCCCGTCACGGCGGCACTCTCCGGCGTCGAGGCGCTGGCCAACTGGGCGCGGGACACCGGCGTGCGCCAGATCGTGACGCCCTATGCGCCCGTCGGCCCGAATGCCACAGCCCTGCGCGCGCTGGACGCCGCATTGGCGCCTGACGGTATCCGCCTCGTGCGCCTGCAACGCGACTTCGACAGCGCCGCATGGCCCTATGCCACGCGCGGGCTTTTTCAAGTTCAAGGAAAAGATCCCCACGCTGGTCGGCGGGTTGAAGGGGATCGGTGCGGTGTGACGCCCGCGCGCCGCCATAAACCCGCATAAGCCCCAAGTATCAGGGCAACGTCCCCCAACGCAAACCGCCCCCCGCTGCTGCGAGGGGCGGTCTGTCTTCGTTCAAGACGGATCAGCCGAACATGTCGCTGGTGATGCCCGCATACCAGCCAATGCTTTCCTCATAGGTCTGCTTGCGCAGCGCCGCATCCTCGCCGGTCTGGCTGACGAAGCTCGAGACGCTGGCGATCTTCTCGTCGTTGGCCTCATAGGCGGCCCCGACCTTCACGCCGTCATCCGGCGCGATCAGCGACCAGCAGGTGTTCGAGAACTTGGCCGGGAACACCGACGACCCCAGTCAGCTCGCCCCGGATCGCCATGGCCGCAACCTTGGCCTGGCTGTTGGCCGAATAGCCGGATTTCGGCATGTCGCCCTGATTGGTCGCATCGCCCAGCACGTAGATGTTGTCGTCCACGCGGCTTTGCATCGTGTGGCCGGTGACAGGGGCCCAGTTGCCCTCGGTGATGCCTGCCATCTCGCAGATGCGACCGGCCTTCTGGCCGGGATCACGTTGCAGACATCGACCTTCTCGACCGTGCCGTCGATCACGACTTCCATCGCATCGGCGCGCACCTCGACCTTGTCGCCGCCGAAATCCGGACCGATCCGCTCGATCATGCCGGGGTAGTGCTTTGCCCAGCCTTCCTCGAACAGGGCCTGCTTGGAGTACTTGTCCTTCGGGATCGACCAGCAGGATCTTGGCCGTCGGGTTCACCTGCGTCAGCAGATGCGCCACCATCCAGATCCGCTCATAGGGTCCCGGCGGGCAGCGATAGGGGTTCGGCGGCGCGACCATGGCGAAACGGCCGCCCTGCGGCATCGCCTCGATCTGCGCCTTGAGCAGTTCGGACTGCGACCCCGCCTTGTAGGCATGGGGCATCTTGTTCTGCGCCGACACGTCCCAGCCGGGAACCGAGCCATCGACGAAATCAATACCGGGGCTCAGGATCAGCCGGTCATAGGGCAGCACCGCCCCACCGGCCAGCGTGACCGTCTTGGCATCACGGTCCACGCCGACGGCCCAGTCATGCACCACGTTGATGCCGTATTCAGCGGCCAGCGTGCCATAGGAATGGCCGAGGCTCGCGATATCGCGGAACCCGCCGATATAGAGGTTCGAGAAAAAGCAGGTGTAGTAGATGCCGCGTCGGCTCGACCAGCGTCACGTCGATCTGCGCCCTGACTGTCCTTGGCGAGATAGCGCGCGACCGTGGCGCCGCCTGCCCCGCCGCCCACGACGACAACACGCGGCCGGCCCTGCGACCAGACCATCGGGGCCTGCAACGCAGCCGCAGCGGCAACGCCCGTGCCGATGAAGGCTCTTCTGTTCAGTTTCATGTTGAGTTCCTCCCTAGAACCGGACCGGATGACTCCAGCCTCAAAAGGACCGGATTACTCCAGATCCTCAAAATATGCGGCCAGCGCCGCAATCTCTTCGTCCGACAGCCGCCCGGCCATCATCTGCATCACGGGATGCGGGCGGATCTGGCGTTTGTAGGCATGCATGGCGATCACGAAATCCTCGGCCGGCCAGCCGACGATCGCCGGGAATGCCCTCATTCGCACCGCTGCGCTGATGGCAGGTCAGGCATTCGCTCGACAGGTATTCGCCGTAATCCGTGTCGCCCACGATCGCCAGATGTCTCGGGCGACAGTTCGACCTCGCTGGCGCGCGCTGTGGGCTGGCTTCGGGGATGTTGGCCGGGCTTGCGGAAAATCCGCGCAGATAGGCCAGAAGATCGGCCCGGTCCTTTTCATCCTTCATCCCGCGATAGGCCATGCGGGTATCACTGACCAGCGCCTTGGGGTTTTCGATATAGGCGTCCAGCGTCTCGAAGTCCCAGACCAGCCCGTCCGACCCCATCCGCGCCAGACCCTTGGAATAGCGGAATCCATCATCCACGCTGCCGGCCTTGCGCCCGAAGATGTCGTTGAGATGCGGACCGACCCGGTTCTTCGCCCCCGGCCCGACCTGATGGCACGAGGCACAGTCGCGAAACAGCGTTTCACCCCGTGCGGCATCGCCCAGAAGCTCGGCCTTCGCGCCCCCGGACAGGCCGCAGAATTCCGGCCACGAAAATGGCAGTTGCCATCTTTCTGATCATCGTCTCACCCTGTTCAGACCGTGTTGTCAGAGAAGCCTGAAAACACTTGAAAAACAACCGGTAATTCAGGTCAGGATGTCTGCCCAACACAAGAAAGACCGGACAATCCGGATCTGGTGTCAAGGATGGAACGCGTGAGGGTTCAGCCACTTGCGCGACGAAACGCGTGTTCCGGCGCAGGCCTCTCGTTCACGCAGGTCCGTCTCCTCCGAAACCAGGCCCACGTCATGTACCATGCCCCTCAACATGGTGCGAAACGGGCCGGATCTCCGGCCCGTTCCAGGTCTTGGATCACTGCGAGAACGACTTGAGGTATTCGTTGATCGCGGCGATTTCATCGTCTTTGCGCAGACCGGCGAAAGACATCTTGGTGCCCTTCACATAGTCGCGCGGCTTGGCGAGGAACTCGGCCATGTTCTCTTCCGACCAGACCGTGCCCGAGGCTCCCATCTCGGCCATGGTCTTGGAGTAGTTGAAGCCTTCCATTCCCCCGAGGGGCCGCCCCATCACACCGTTCAGATGCGGGCCGGTCTTGTTCTCTGCACCCTCGCCGACCTGATGACAGGCCGCACATTTCTTGAAGACCTTCTCGCCTGCGGCGACCAGTTCCATGTCCAGTCCGCCTGCCGCTGCCGGAGCTTCGGCTGCCGGAGCTTCCTCTGCAGGGGCCTCTGCCACGGCGGTTTCCGGGGCCGCGGCGGCGGGCTCGGCAACAGCCGGGGTCGCTTCCGTGGCCTGCGCCGCAGCCTGCTCGGCCTCGAAGGCCTCACGCGCAGCGGTCTGGTCCGGTGTCACGTCCAGCACCGTGGCGCGCATCGTGATCTCGACTGTGTCCTTGCAGTTCTCCATGCAGGGTTCCTGCGAAAAGACCGGCAGTTCGGTGGTCTCGCGGTCATCGACCAAGAACCCGTCCGCGTTCGGCAGCGTCACTTCGGTGAAATTCTCGTTCGACAGAACGAAATCATCATCCACCAAGTCGTTGGAATAAAGGATATACGCCGTAATGGCATAGACCTCATCCGGCGACAGGCTTTGCGCGTTGCCGAAGGGCATCGAGCGGTGGACGTAATCCCAGACCGTCGAGACATAGGGCCAGTAGGAGCCCACGGTCTTCAGAGGGTCTTCCCGGTCCAGCGTGCCGGAACCGCCCGCAAGCTTGGGCCAGTTGTCCACGCCCTCGGCAAAGACGCCGTGGCAGACCGCGCAATAGTCCTGAAACAGATCATCCCCGTCCGAGACATTGCCCGACCCTTCGGGCAGGCCCTGGCCATCGGGGCGCACATCCACGTTCCACGCCGCCACTTCCTCGGGCAGGGCCACACGGCCGATGCCCAAGGGGCCGTCGCTCGGGCTGGTGCTGGCGATGGCGGGCTTCACCATGAAGCCGATATCAGGGTTCGCAGGCGCCTCGCCCAGCACCCGCGCCGCTTCGGGCATGGGTGTCACGTTGCGGTCGGCGAAGTTGTAGGCCGCCGTCAGCATGGCGACGCTACCAACGGCCAGGCCGCCGTAAAGATTAAGAGATTTCGACATTTTCAGCCTCCCCGTTCGGTTTTACCCACCAGGTCTGGATACAGTTGTTGTGATAGACGGAGTTCAGGCCACGGATATCGCGCAGCTGCGTCTTGGTCGGCTGCACATAGCCTGTCTCGTCATGGGCGCGGGCTTGCAGGAACATCTCCTCGCCGTCCCAGTCGTGATCGAAATAGAACCGCGTCAGCGCCATCTTCTGTCCGGGTGCGGCCAGACGCGCCTGCTGCCATGTCTTGCCGCCATCGGTGGTCACATCGACACGGGTGATCGCCCCGCGACCCGACCACGCCAGGCCGGTGATGACCAGCGGGCCCTTGCCGTGATGGATCGGCGCCTGCGGGCTGGGGCTGGTGATCACGGATTTCGCATCCATCACCCAGGTCCACTTGCGCGAGGTGCCATCGGCCAGCGTGTCGGTGTATTTCGAGGTTTCCTCGCGGCTTTCCACGGGGGCGTCGGTCACTTCGATGCGGCGCAGCCACTTGACCCACATGTTGCCTTCCCAGCCGGGCACGACCAGACGGACGGGATAGCCATGTTCCATCCGCAGCGCCTCGCCATTGGCCTTGAAGGCCACCAGCACGTCGTCCAGCGCCTTTTCCATCGGGATCGAGCGGCCGTTGGACGAAGCATCGGCCCCTTCCACATAGACCCATTTGTCCGACAGATCGCCCGCCGCATCCAGACCGGCCTCGGCCAGCAGGGTGCGCAGCGACACGCCGGTATATTCCATGTTGTGGATCATGCCATGGGTGAACTGCGCGCCGTTCAGCTGCGCGCCCGCCCATTCCATGCCGGTATTCGCCGCGCATTCGCAGAAATAGACGTGCTGCTCGCGCGGGAAACGCTCCAGATCGGCATAGGTGAAGACCAGCGGACGATCCACCAGGCCATTGATCATCAGCCGGTAATCCTGCTTGCTCAGCTCGATCGCGCCCGAGTGGTGGCGCTCGAAAGCGCAGCCCTGCGGGGTGATCGTGCCATCCAGCGCATGGATCGGCGTGAAGTTGATCGAGCTGATCACATCGGCCGTCAGCCATTCGACGTTGCGGCGCACCACATCGGATTCGAACTTGATCGGCAGGCCGTAGGGCGTGGCATCCACACCCTCGCCCAGACCGCTGGCCCAGGGCTGCACTTCGGTGATCAAGGGATCAGGGCCCGCAGCCTTGGCCATCGAGGCCCCGGCTACTGTCCCACCTGCAGCCAGCGCACCCCGGAGGAATGCGCGGCGCGAGGATTTCATGTCATTGGAGCTGGCTGTCATTTGTCCTTGCCTCCTTTTCAGATCATCAAATTCATTTTTGTGAATTTGATAGAGTCAAAATGGGTCCTTGGCAATGGGGGCCTCAGGCCCCCACCACCTGCACACTTGTGTTCGGGGCAACGGTCACGGTGCCCTGCTTGCGGATGTAATCCTCGACCACATCCCAGATCTGCGGTCCTTCGGTGCCCTCGTTGACCGAGGCCCAACCGGCCACGACATAGGTCTTGGCGGGATCGATCGCCTCGCCGGTCTTGAGCAGCGTCATGTCGCTGATCCGCTGGCCCATCGGCTTGGACACGTCGATCCGGTAGCCCAGCCCGCCGACGCGGACCATGTCGCCGCCCTGCTGGTAATAGGGATCGGGGTTGAACAGGTTGTCGGCCACGTCCTCCAGAATGACATGCAGGAATTCACCTGTCATTTCCGTGCGATAGGCCTGACCATAGGTCATCGAGGTCACGTTGTAGATATCCTCGCGCGTGATGTCCTGCCCCGGCAGGATCGACGGGCCCCAGCGCACACCGGGCGACATGGCGATATCGGCCTCGCGCTCGGTGATCAGCGCGTCGCAGATCAGGTCGTCCCATGTGCCGTTGAAGTTGCCACGACGATACAGCAGGCTGTCCGCCTGCCCGATCACCTCGGTCAGCTTGTCCATGAACGGCGCGCGCTCGGCGTCGATCACGGCGGCCACCTCGGCATCCGGCGTGATCACATCGGAGAAGATCGGGATCAGCTTGTGGCGGAAGCCCATCATCCGGCCATCGCGCACGTCCAGATCGACGCGGGACGACGAACTTGCCGTTGGAGCCGGAGGCGATCATGATCGTCTCGCCCACCAGCACCGGTTCGGGCAGCGCGTCATGGGTGTGGCCGGTCAGGATCACGTCGATCCCCGTCACGCGGGCCGCCATCTTCTTGTCCACGTCAAAGCCGTTGTGGCACAGGCAGACAACCAGCTCGGCGCCCTCGGCGCGCACCTCGTCCACCATTTCCTGCATCCGCTCGTCGCGGATGCCGAAGCTGTATTCGGGGAACATCCAGCCGGGGTTGGCGATCGGCATATAGGGGAAGGCCTGACCGATCACGGCGATCTTGACGCCGCCGCGCTCGAAGAACTGGTAGGGCTTGAAATCCTCGGAGGGCTCATCCCATTCGGCGTCGAAGATATTCTGCGCCCAGAGCCGCGAAGGGCAGCCCCTCGACCATCTCGCGCACCCGCTCCGAGCCCAGCGTGAATTCCCAGTGGAAGGTCATCGCATCGGGCTTGAGCGCGTTCATCACGTTGACCACGTCCTGACCCTGCGTGTGATAGCAGGTGTAGGAGCCGTGCCAGGTGTCGCCGCCATCCAGCAGCAGCGCATCGGGACGCTCGGCGCGGATCGCGTTCACGACCGTGGCGACGCGGTCCATACCGCCCATCCGGCCATAGGTCTGCGCCAGCGCGGTGAAATCATCATAGGTCAGCGCATAGGCAGAGGACGATGCCATCCTCGATGCCATAGAGCTTGCGGAAATCGGCGCCGGTGACGTGCGGCACCTGCCCCTTGTTGTCGCCGACGCCAAGGTTGATCTCGGGCTCGCGGAAATAGATCGGCTTCAACTGGGCGTGAATGTCGGTGATGTGGATCAACGAGACATTGCCGAAGGTGTCGAACTGCAACAGCTGATCCTGGGTCAGCGCCTGCTGCGCCGCCAGACGGGACCAGTTGCCGAAACCCGACGCGCCCACCAGCGCGGATGCGGCCATGCCGACCTGAAGAAAATCGCGGCGAGAGATCATTGACCTGGCTCCGATAGTTTGAGTGTTTTTATACCACTGGCCTGAACAGCCAGTGATCTGGCCGCAACGGCCGGGTGTTGTGTCGGGGTGCAAGCAGAAGGGCCGGGGGCGGACGAACCGCCCCCGGCAAGTCGTCAGTTACGGACCGACGGTCCTTCGACCGACAGGCCGTTGCCGCGGCTTGCGACATACAGCTCCAGCGCCACGAATTCGGGGCTGCCGGCTTCGAAGGTCTCGCCGCGGGTGTCGCGGATACAGCCACGGAAACGGTCATGCGTCTGGTTCAGCTTGGCGTTCTTCAGACGATAGGTCGGGAAACCGTTGATCTGGCCCTGGCTCAGGTGGTCCGCGCGGATCATGTTGCCATAGTTCTGCTCGTGGCAGTTGGCGCAGGACAGTTCCAGCTGACCGTAAGCGGGTATAGTAGATTTCCTTGCCCTGCTTCCCAGGTCGCCTGCACGGGGCCGTCGATCGCCACGTCCACCGGCATGCCGCGCGACTGGATGGAAATCAGCGCTTCCATGTTGGTCATCTCGGTGCTGGTGTATTTGTAGGGCTCGGCCCTCATGTTGGTCTCGCGGCAGTCGTTGATCTGCATCGCAAGGGTCCGGACTTCCTGAGCCGCCTCGTTCCACTTGGGATAGACGGCGCGGACGCCCTTCATGCTTTCCTCGGGTGTGCCGTGGCAGGACGCGCAGGACTTCTCCGCCTCGCCCTCGACCTTGTTCCACTGGTCAAGCCCGTGATCCGACGAAGATCATGCCGGGGTTGTCGAAGTCATCCATCTGCAAGGCCTGGGTCTCGTCCTCGCGGAAGCGCCAGCCGGAATAGATGGTGTCCAGCACATCCGACAGATGCGCCGGCGCCGAAGTCTCGGTGACGTATCTCGGTCTCGCCGTTGACGACCAGCTGCATCCTCGTCAGGATCTGCCAGCGTCATTGCCGGAACCGAAAGAAGCAGTGCGGCCACAGCCGTCATTGCCTTGAATTTCATGTGTTGCCCTCCCTTTTGGCTGCCCGGGGCGCGGTCCTTTTTTGGCCGCATCCCGGGATCTCGCTGAAGCGCCCGGTTCAGGCGATGGCGACGGATTTGACGTCCTCGTAGACCGAACCGTCGTCGTCATACCAGGTGAACTTCAAATCGCCTGCTTCGGGAATGACGGCCTCGAACTCGAAATACGGGTTGGTCGAGATCGCCGGCTCCATCTTGATGTCGATCACGGACTTGCCGTTGAACTCGCAGGTGAAGCGGTTGATGATCGACCGCGGGATGGCGGTGCCGTCGCGTTCTTGCGCTGGCCGGATTCCATCTGGTGGCTGATCAGGGTCTTCAGAACGACCGCCTCGCCGGCTGCTGCCGAGCTGGGGACCTTGACGCGGGGTTTTACACCTTCTGCCATTTTGTCTCTCCTAAATCTCTGTGTGCGTTTGCGGATACGGGCCCGTCAGGGCCTGTTGCCATGACGCGGATCAGCCGCCGCAGCCGCCGATGGTGACCTTCACGTTCGAGCTGGCGCGGGCAAAGCTGCCGTCCGCCATCTTCGCGATCGCGATCACGTCCTGCGTGCCGGCCAGGCGGATACGGGTCGATGCGGAATGCGCACCGGCCAGCTCGCCGAAGTTGAAGGTCGCCACACCCGGGGTCGGGTTGCCTGCGGCCAGAACCATGATCGCGACGGCGCCTTCGGCGTCGACTGCGATCGGAACGGTGTTGCCGTTCTCGGCGATTTCCGGCGCGGTCAGGGTGACGCCCGTATCGGCCATTGCCGCCCCGCCGGTGAAGTCGGCGATGGCGTCGTCTGCTGCCGCATTGGCCCGGAAGGGCAGCACGGTCAAAGCCACCGCCCCCATGCCTAGCGCCAGAGTATCACGTCTTGTGAATTCCATGTCTCTTGTCTCCTTATATCCAGTCGCGCCCGATCACTCGTCTTTCAGAGTCATCAGGAAAGCCACAACATCTTCAACCTGCTGTGCAGAGCAGGATCGGCTCGATCGCCTCGGCTGCCTTGCCGGTATATCCGTCACCGGGACGGATGAACCCGTCCACCTGTAGAAGGACGGCATCACCGTGCCATCAACATGATCTTGGCATTGGCCACGATGCCGCGCAGTCTCGGCCTCGTTCCAACGGCTGCCGACGCCGTCAAGCATCGGGCCGACGTTGCCGGGGAACGCCGCGCTGAGGGACGTCACCTCGTGGCAGGCCACGCAGTTTCCGATGGCGCGGCTGGTAAAGACCTTCTCCCCCTCCTCGGGGTTGCCCGGAGTTCCCGTCAGCGATGCCTCGATGGCACCATCGGTGTAGACCACATCGGCCGGCGCGACAGGCTCGGCCGCGAATGCACCGGTTGCCACAAGCGACGCCGCCAATGTCAGTGTTGAAAGCTTCATGTTCCCTCCCTTAGCTACCAGGTCTTCTGGCTGAGTTAGCTTTGTATACCGTAGTCCACGCACGGGGTCTCGCGCAACAACAAATTCACAAAAACGAATTTGCTTATCTGACCGGATCG
Organism: uncultured Alphaproteobacteria bacterium; assembly: GCA_963715835.1. Lineage (GTDB taxonomy): Bacteria > Pseudomonadota > Alphaproteobacteria > Rhodobacterales > Rhodobacteraceae > Seohaeicola. The sequence goes on from CAVQSH010000002.1 coordinate 1,015,254, forward strand.
CCGCGCCCGCCATGAACGACAGGGCTTGTCACCCTGCACGCCTAGTTCCCGATCTGCCGGGCAAGGTATTTCTGAAAGGGCTCATCCCCCTCATAGCCCTTTTCGACCACCCAGCGGAACATCGACAGAGTCGTCATTTTCCCAAAGGCGCCCGGCATTTGGGACACCGCCGCCTGCGGCGCGGTCACGCCCTCGGGGACCTCTTCGGGAAAGAACATCAGCGTGGGCGTGAACAGCAGCCCCCATTTGCGGGCCATCTCCTTCTCGGGCAGCGATTCGCCGTCGAAATCCGTCACCTCGACATCGCCGAACATGTTCATCTGGATGATGAAGTAGTGCTCGCGGATATACGAATCGATCTCCGAATCGGGGAACACCTCCTCGTGCATCTGCCTGCAGTAGATGCAGCCGCGCTGTTCGAAGATGATCGCAAGGCGCTTGCCCTCGGCATTGGCCTCGGCAAGGTCCTCGCGCAGGTCCTTGAAGGTGTCGCGCATCCAGGTGGCCTTGTGCAGCCCGTCGTCACCCATCTCGGCCGCCGCGACAGGCAGGACCGCAAAGGCAAGCGCGGTGGCCGCCGCCGCGATCGTGGACATCACTCGTTTCATTCCATCCTCCCTCAAATTGCGCCCTAGCCGAGCGACATGAACCCCGGGAACCAGCGGATCATCGCCTCGGCGATCAGGTTGACCGCATTGGTGGCGATCAGGATCGCGAAGATGATCAGCATGACACCCATGACCTTTTCCACATGGCCCAGATAGCGGCGGTTGCGCTGCATCCAGCCCAGGAACGGCTTGCGCAAACAGCGCCGCCACCACGAAGGGCGCGGTCATCGCCAACCCGTACACCAGCAGCAGGGCACCGCCCTGCCAGATATCGCCCATCCCGCTGGCCACCATCAGGATCGCCGCCAGCGCCGGGCCCACGCAGGGCGTCCAGCCGAAACCGAAGGCCAGCCCCATCACATAGGCCCCGATCACCGTCGTGGGCTCTGCCTTGCTCTCGATCCGCGCCTCGCGATAGAGCAGCCCGATGCGGATCACGCCCAGGAAATGCAGACCGAACACCAGCAGCACCGCCGCCGCGACATAGGACAGGGGCTGGCGCCATTGCGCAAAGGTCTGCCCCAGCGCCGTGGCCCCCATGCCCAGCAGCACGAAGATCGTGCTGACGCCCAGCGCGAAGAACACGGCCGAGATCACCAGCCGCTTCTGCGCGCCGGGGGCGATCGCCCCGTCCTCGCGCAGCTCGGACATTGAAATGCCCGCCATATAGCACAGATAAAACGGAACCATCGGCAGGATACAGGGCGTGAAGAAGGACAGCAGCCCCGCCAACGCCGCCCCGGCATAGGAAATGTCCAGCATGCGCAGGACTCCTTGATCTATTCACATATTCAGATTACGTTTTGTATACTGTTGTCGTCAATCTCTGCGCGCGTCAATCGCCTTCCACATCCAACGCGCGCCCGTTCCCAGGTTTGCCCATGCGCTCCATCAAGACAGCCCTGCGCCCTCTTGCCTTTGCGGCCCTGATGCTGGGTCTGTCCCTGCCCGCCATGGCGGCCGAACTGGTGATGGTGGACCGCGATGGCTGCGGCTATTGCATCGCCTGGAAGAAAGAGATCGGCCCCGCCTATCCCAACACGGACCTCGGCCAGTTCGCCCCGCTGCGCGTGGTGAACATCCGCGAAGGCGCCCCTGACGGCGTCAGCTTCGCGCGCCCTGTGGTTTTCACCCCGACCTTCATCCTGATCGAGGACGGGATGGAACTGGCGCGAATCGAAGGCTATCCGGGCGAAGATTTCTTCTGGGGCCTGCTGGAAAAAATGTTAAAGGAGACAACCGATTTCGTCGGGTCCAGTTGATATCCGCAGCCTTGCCGGCGCCCTGACAGGGTTCGGTCGCAGGGCCGAACCGGAGCCTGCTGTGCCCGATACGCCGGTCCATGCCCGCGCAGAACTGGCATGCGCAACAGCAACAAGGCAAGGAACCAGGCAGGTGCCCCTTCCCGTCTTCACAGACAACATCTCGGATGCCGAGATGGACCAGTTCGTCGACAACGCGACGACAGCCAGCAATTTCCTCAAGGCGATCAGCCACGAGGGCCGGCTCCTGATCCTGTGCCATCTGGTCGTCGGGCGAGAAATCCGTGACCGAACTGGAAGACCTGCTCTCCGCGCGGCAGGCCGCCGTAAGCCAGCAACTGTCGCGCCTGCGACTGGAAGGTCTGGTCATCCCGCGGCGTGATGGCAAGGCGATCTATTACCGATTGGCCGACGACCGCCCCAAGCGTATACTTGAAATCGTCTATGAACTTTTCTGCGCCGAAGAGGCGCAGGACAGACGCTAGGCAGACATAAGAGCTATACCGGATCGGGGAGGATCAGGCATGTTCGACGCCATCAGCGACAGCGCCCTCGTGGCCATCATCGGCATGGCCAGCGGTCTTCTGCTGGGCCTTGCCGCCCGGCTTGGTCGCTTCTGCACCATGGGCGCGATCGAGGACATGCTCTACGGCCAGAACGACACCCGGATGCGGATGTGGGTGCTGGCGATCGGGCTGTCGGTGATGGGCACCTTCGGGCTGATGGCGACAGGTTTGCTGGAACCCGAACGCTCCTTCTACCTCTCGATCCGCTGGATGCCGGTCGTGTCGATCATCGGCGGGCTGATGTTCGGCTATGGCATGGCGCTGGCGGGCAATTGCGGCTTCGGCTCGATCGCGCGGCTGGGCGGTGGCGACATGCGGGCCTTCGTGATCGTGCTGGTGATGGGCCTCTCGGCCTATTTCGTGATGTCCGGCCCCCTCGCGCCCCTGCGCGCGATGCTGGTCAATCAGCAGGATGTCGTCCCCGGCGAGATACCGCCCGGCCTCGCGCATCTTCTGGCCGACATCACCGGCGGATCGGTGCCGCTGATCGGCATGGTCATCGGTGCGCTCATCGTCGCGGGCACGCTGTCCTCGCGCCGCTTCCTGTCCAATGGCCGCGCCATCTTCTGGGCCGCCGTCGTGGCGGTGGGCATCGTCTCGGGCTGGGCGGGCAGCTACTGGGTCGCCACGACCGGCTATACCGACATGCCTGTCGTCTCGCACAGTTTCTCGGCCCCCGTGGGCGAAAGCCTGCTCTACGCCATGACCGGATCGGCGCGCGCGCCCTCCTTCGCCGTGGGCTCGGTCGCAGGCGTCATTCTGGGCGCCTTCATCGGCTCGCTCTTCAAGGGCCATTTCCGCTGGGAAGCCTGCGAGGACCCGCGCGAGCTGCGCCGCCAGATCACCGGCGCCGCGCTGATGGGCGTGGGCGCGGTGCTGGCCCTGGGCTGCACCATCGGTCAGGGCGTTTCGGCCTTCTCGGTGCTGGCCTTCTCGGCCCCGGTCACCTTCATGGCGATCCTCGCCGGTGCCGCCTTCGGGCTGCGCCAGTTGATCGAAGGCTTCCAGCCCGCCGAATGAAGACAACGCCGCGCACGTCCTTTGTCGACTGTATTCGAGTATTTGCGGCAAGATGAAGTGCAGACCCCTGCCCCTTCATCTTGCCAAAAATACTCGAATTCCACGGCGGCCAACCGTCCAAGGGCCGGATATGAAAAAAGGGGGCGCGCGGCCCCCCTCTCCCCGGTCAGCTGATCAGGCGGATCAGACCTTTTCCTGCGTGTATTTCTTCAACTCGGCCCGCGCCACCTGGCGGCGATGCACCGCGTCCGGCCCATCGGCCAGCCGCAGGGTCCGCACATGGGTCCATTTATGCGCCAGCGGCGTGTCCTGGCTGACGCCCTGGCCACCGAACATCTGCACCGCCTCGTCGATGACCTTCAGCGCGACACGCGGGGCGATCACCTTGATCTGGCTGATCCACGGGGCCGCGGCGCGCTTGTCGCCCTGATCCATGTACCATGCCGCCTTGAGGCACAGCAGGCGCGCCATCTCGATCTCCATCCGGCACTCGGCGATGATGTCGAAGTTGGCCCCAAGCTGCGCCAGCTTCTTGCCGAAAGCCTCGCGCGCGAGCGACCGCTTGCACATCAACTCCAGCGCCGATTCCGCCTGACCGATGGCACGCATGCAATGGTGGATGCGGCCCGGCCCAAGACGGCCCTGGCTGATCTCGAAGCCGCGCCCCTCGCCCAGCAGCAGGTTCTCGGCGGGCACCCGCACATCGGTGAAGCGGATATGCATATGCCCATGCGGCGCATCGTCATTGCCATAGACTTCCATCGGGCGCAGGATCTCGATCCCCGGTGTGCCGGCCGGCACGACGATCATCGAATGGCGCGCATGTTTGGGCGTGTCCTCGCCCCCGGTCTTCACCATGACGATATAGACCTTGCAGCGCGGATCACCGGCGCCCGAGGCCCACCATTTCTGTCCGTTCAGCACATAGCTGTCACCATCGCGCACACAGGACATGGACACGTTGGTGGCATCCGAACTGGCCACGTCCGGTTCCGTCATCAGATAGGCCGAGCGGATCTTGCCCTCCAGCAGGGGCGCCAGCCACTGCTCTTTCATGGCCGCCGTGCCGTAGCGCTCGAACACTTCCATATTGCCGGTATCGGGGGCCGAGCAGTTGAACACTTCGGCACCAAGGGGCGTCTTGCCCATCTCCTCGGCGAAATACGCATATTCCACGGTGGTCAGGCCAAAGCCCTTTTCGCTGTCGGTCAGCCAGAAATTCCACAATCCCTGCGCCTTGGCCTTGGCCTTCAACCCTTCCAGGATCTCGGTCTGGCGGGCGGTGTATTGCCAGCGGTCTTCCTTGGCGATCTCGGCGTGATACTCATCCTCCAGCGGCATGACGTCATCGCGGATCATCGCGGCCACGCGATCCAGCAGCTTGCGGTTCTCCGGGCGCATCCCGAAATTCATATCCATGCCTATTTCCTCCCTGCGAAAAACAATTCCACGCGGATAACACCACGTCAGCGACAGGATGGGAAGCGTGCAAAACACCGAAGGACGCCGCGTCGCGGGGGAACGGAAAGACGATACGCCGTGTTATACCGCGACAAGGTGGGCACCGCAGCCGGGAGACAAGAGGACATGACCGCAAGACCCCTGATGGAGCCCGGCCGGAACTGCTGGCAAATCGCGGAGACCGGACGGTTCGCCCTGATCGTGGATGCGGCGAACTACTTTGTCGCGGCCCGTGCCGCCATGCTCAAGGCACAACACTCGATCACGCTGATCGGGTGGGATTTCGACGCCCGCATCGACCTGCGCGGCGGCAGCGATGAGGGGCCGGAAAAGCTGGGCGACTTCATCCTCTGGCTGGCGGATCGCACCCCCTCGCTCGAGATTCGCCTGCTGCGCTGGGATATCGGCGCGCTCAAGACCCTGTTCCGGGGCCGGACCCTGCTGTGGATCCTGCGCTGGAAGCGTCATCCAAGAATTACCCTGCGACTGGACAGCTCCCATCCGGTGGCCACATCCCATCACCAGAAGATCGTGGCGATCGACGACAGCCTCGCGTTTTGCGGCGGCATCGACATGACCCAGAATCGCTGGGACACCCGCGCGCACCGCGACCACGAACCTACGCGCACAAGCCCGTCGGGCCAGGATCATGGCCCGTGGCACGATTCGACCAGCGCCTTCGACGGGGCGGCCGCCCGCGTCATCGGCGATCTGGCACGCCACCGCTGGAAATGCGCGACCGGCGAGGAACTGTCCCCCTGCCCCACGGGGCACGATTGCTGGCCCGAAGGTCTCACGCCGGATTTCCGCGACACCCGGATTGCGGTGATGCGGACCCTGCCCACCCATGACGACGATCCCGGCTGCCACGAGATCGAGGCCGCCTATCTGGACATGATCGCCTCGGCCCGCCACGTCATCTATGCGGAAAGCCAGTATTTCGCCTCCCGCCGGATCGGGGCGGCCATCGCGCAACGGCTGACCGAGGAAAACGGCCCCGAAGTGGTGATCGTCAACCCGCGGGCGGCAGAAGGCTGGCTGGAGCCCATCGTGATGGACACCGCCCGCGCCCGCCTTGTCGAGGCCCTGCGCCGGATCGACACCCACGGGCGCTTTCGCCTCTATCACCCGGTGACCGCGGCGGAGGCCGAGATCTACGTCCATTCCAAGATCATGATCGTGGATGATACCTGTCTGCGGGTGGGATCGTCCAACTTCAACAACCGCTCCATGCGGGTGGACACCGAATGCGATGTGGTCCTTGCAGATGGCAACGCGGCGGAGCGTGACCGGATCACCGCCCTGCGCAACGATCTTGTGGCCGAACATCTGGGGGTCCCGCCCGATGTGGTCGCGGCGCATCTGCGCCGGACCGGATCACTGATCCAGACAATCGAGGCGCTGCGCGGGCCAGGCCGCAGCCTCGTGCCCTATGTGCTGCCGGACATGTCGGACATCGAATGCTGGCTGGCCGACAACGAAATCTTCGACCCGAACGGCCTCGATTTGCTCGAACCGCTCAACAAACGTGGTCTCTTCAAGGGATGGGGAAAGCTGCGGCGCAAGTTGCGCAAGCGGCCCTAGACGACGCGCCCAAGCGCGCGCAGGGCGTGCATTCATCGACATCTTGCCGGAGAATTGGTGCGGTCGAGCGGTCGAGAAGACTCGAACTTCCACGGGAGTTACCCCACAGCGACCTCAACGCTGCGCGTCTACCATTCCGCCACGACCGCACGTCATGTGGTGACGAGGGGCCGTATAGACAAAGCCCGCCCCCTTGTGAAGGGGATAAATGCAGCAGGGGCCAGACTGGCCCCTGCCCTTGTCCATCACGGGTGCAGCCCGCCTCAGTCCAGCTTGAAAGCCGGCAGCGCCGCCTTCTGCGGCTCCGGCTCCGCCGCGCCTGTCAGACCGTTTGCAGCGGCACGCAGAAGCTCCATCCGCTCGGGCTGGCCGGGGGCGAAGACCGCTGCACTGCCGCCCGCAATCGCATCCACCGCGACCGTGTACCAGTCCTGCGCTCTTTCCGCCGAACGGGTCACGCCGAAGCCCTGCGCCAGATGGTGCCCGACAAGCTCCGCATAGGGTGTCTGACCGATTCCCACCAGAAGCAGGGCCGACCCCAGCGCCACTTCCATCCGGTCACGACGATACCCGGTATAGAGGCAGATCTCGGCGGTGCTCTGCAGTTGCTCGACCGTCATCGAGGCGCCCAGAACGAATTTCTGCACCTCGGCGCGCACCTGCGCGCTGTTCGACCCGTCCAGCATCGCCACGAAAGGCGCCAGCGCCGGGCCAAAGGCGTCGCACTGCTGATCGACCTGCGCCTGTGTCAGACCCTGCACCTTGGACACCATGTCCTCGCCCTTGCCGATGGCATAGGTCCGGGTCAGGCAGAACTGCTCGCTCAGCGCGAGTTCAGGATCGGCCATGCTGGCCAGCGTCACGAAACCGCCGTTGGAATTGGTCAGCAGGCTGACCTTGCTGCAATGGCTGGCCAGCGACGGCGCCTCGGGCGCCTGCGCGGCGATCATCGGCAGCGCCTGGATACCGCCCAGCCCCTGCGCGGGCGCCGGGGACGGCGCGGCGGCCATCACCGTGACAGGTGCGGTGATCAGGGGCGCTGGCTGGGGTGCCGGTGTGGCGGCCATCGTGCCACCTGCGCTGCCCGTATCGCCGGTGATCTGGCATGCGCCCTGCCGGCAGGTGAACATCGCGGGCGTCGCGTTGAAGGCCAGGAAATCGTTGCGCGCATAGCCCTGCGGGGTCGAGGCGAACACCATGACCGAGCAACTGTTGGCCCCGCACCAGAACGAACTGCCGGTGACCGAGGTGTCGAGCAGGTAATCGGTGCGCCCGTCCCCGTTCATATCGGCCAGCTGGATAAAGCCGGAGCGTTGCATCAACTGCTCTGCCGTGGGTTCGGAACTGGCCGCGATCTCATCGACAGCGGCGGACACTTCCATGGGCATCCCGCCATATCCGGCCGAGCGCGGACCTGCCGCCCCGCCCATCGCCTCGTCCCGCCAGATCACCAGCAGGCCCTTCACCCCTTGCGGGTTCGTGTTCATCTCGCGGATCACCTGCGGCCCGCCGATCTGCGCACGGCTGTAGGAGGAGACAAGGAAATCCCGCTCATAGGGCGTCAACTGCCCTGTCGCCGGAAAGCCCAGATGCGCCTGATATTGCGCGGCAGCCGCGCGGGACCGCTGACCAAACACTCCGTCGGGCGTGCCCGCCGGAAAGCCGAAGTAATTGAGCGAGGTCTGCACCTGCCGGTTCTGTTCGCGCGTAGCCGAACTGACGGTGCTGCGCGGCTTCGAAGTGCGGGTGGTGGTGGTCGTGCGCTGGCGGTTCTTGTTCGCCTCGTTGATGATGACCCCGCCGATGATACCGCCCATGATGGCGGCCCCCAGATTGTCGGCGCTGGCCTGCGTTGTTGAAACCGAAAGACAAAGCGCGGCAACAAGGCCCGCTTTGAGGCGTTGACTGGTCATTCCAATATCTCCCCAAGATGCTTAAATAATGCTGAAAAGATTATCTCAGGATTTGTGTTTCCCAAAGAAGTTATGCCGCCGACGCATACCAGAACGGGTTTTAGAGCCCTCAGAAGCAGGAAATTCGCCATATGGTGGAATGGATCACGACCTCAGGCCTGACCGATTACCACGCGGCAGAACTCTGGATGGAAGAGCGCGCCGCCAGAATCGCATCCGGCACGGCCCCCGAGGCGATCTGGCTGCTGGAACATCCGCCGCTCTATACCGCAGGGACCAGCGCGCGGGTGGAGGACCTGACCGACCCCGACCGGTTCCCCGTCCATACCAGCAAGCGGGGCGGGCAATATACCTACCACGGCCCCGGCCAGCGGGTGATCTATGTCATGCTGGACGTGGGCCAGCGCGGCCATGACGTGCGCCGCTTCGTGCAGCAGCTCGAGACATGGGTGATCGGCACGCTGGCCGCTTTCGGCGTGCAGGGTCACATCCGCGAGGGCCGCGTCGGGGTCTGGGTCGAACGGCCCGACAAACCCCGCAGCGTCACCGGCGCTCTGGCCGAGGACAAGATTGCCGCCATCGGCATACGGCTGCGCAAATGGATCAGCTTCCACGGCATCTCGATCAATGTGGACCCGGATCTTGACCATTTCTCGGGGATCGTTCCCTGCGGCATCAGCGAACATGGCGTCACCAGCCTGCGGGATCTGGGCCTTGAAACATCCCTCGCGGATCTGGACGCAGCCCTCAGGATCAGCTTCGCCAGCACCTTCGGCGAATAGTCGCAGGGCGCGCGCAAAGTTGAAATGACTGTTGCGTGCGTTAGCTGTAGGAGTATCACTAGGGGCAGGAAATGCCTTGACTACCCAACAAACCCAAGAGGTCTGACTATGAAATTTCTGATTACCGCATCCGCCGCCATGCTGGCTCTGTCCGTTCCCGCCTATGCCGCAGGCGATGCCGCCAAGGGCGAGCGCGAGTTCAACAAGTGCAAGGCCTGCCACATGATCCAGGCGGATGATGGCACCGATATCGTCAAGGGCGGCAAGACCGGCCCGAACCTCTATGGCATCATCGGCCGCGCCGCTGGCGCGCAGGATGGCTTCCGTTACGGCCCCAGCCTCGCCGCCGCCGGTGAAGCCGGTCTGGTCTGGGACGAAGAGAACCTGGCAAGCTACGTGCAGGACCCCAAGGCCTTCCTGGTGGAAATCACCGGCGATGCCAAGGCACGCTCGAACATGAGCTTCAAGCTCGCCAAGGGCGCCGAGGATGTGGCCGCCTATCTCGCATCGGTCGCACCTGCGACCAACTGATCTGCAACGACCGGGCGGCAACGCCTGTCACAGCACGAAAACCCGGCCTCGTGCCGGGTTTTTTCATTTTCAATCAAAGTGTTGCCCCACCTGTCCGATTTTGCTGACACATTCAAAGGTGCGACAATATACATTGATTCAGATCAAATTCGCGGATTGCCGTCAGGCTCAGGCCATTCTAAACAGGTTGCGAACGTCGCGCGGAGAGTCTCTTTCCGCGTCAATACCCACCTACAGGAGGCAACCGCATGGCCGACGCAGCCATTCACGGCCACGGACACGAGGACCAGCGCGGGTTCTTCACCCGTTGGTTCATGTCCACGAACCACAAGGATATCGGTATTCTTTACCTGATCACCTCGGCGATTGTCGGTCTGATCTCGGTCACCTTCACCGTCTACATGCGGATGGAGCTGATGGAACCGGGTGTCCAGTACATGTGCCTCGAAGGCGCACGGTTCATCGCCTCCTCGGCGGAATGCACGCCGAACGGTCACCTCTGGAACGTGATGATCACCTATCACGGCGTCCTGATGATGTTCTTCGTGGTGATTCCCGCCCTGTTCGGCGGCTTCGGCAACTATTTCATGCCGCTGCAGATCGGCGCGCCGGACATGGCGTTCCCGCGGATGAACAACCTGTCCTACTGGATGTATGTGGCCGGCACCTCGCTGGGCGTGGCCTCGCTGCTGGCACCCGGCGGCAATGACCAGCTTGGTTCGGGCGTGGGCTGGGTGCTCTACCCGCCGCTGTCCACCAACGAGGGCGGCATCTCGATGGACCTGGCGATCTTCGCCGTCCACGTGTCGGGTGCCTCGTCGATCCTCGGCGCGATCAACATGATCACCACCTTCCTGAACATGCGTGCCCCCGGCATGACCCTGTTCAAGGTGCCGCTGTTCGCCTGGTCGATCTTCGTCACCTCCTGGCTGATCCTGCTGTCGCTGCCGGTTCTGGCGGGCGCCATCACCATGCTGCTGACCGACCGCAACTTCGGCACCACCTTCTTCGATCCTGCAGGCGGCGGTGACCCGGTCCTCTACCAGCACATCCTGTGGTTCTTCGGCCACCCCGAGGTCTACATCATCATCCTTCCCGGCTTCGGCATCATCAGCCACGTGATCGCGACCTTCTCGCGCAAACCGGTCTTCGGCTACCTGCCGATGGTCTGGGCGATCATCGCGATCGGCGCGCTGGGCTTCGTCGTCTGGGCGCACCACATGTACACCGTGGGCATGTCGCTGACGCAGCAGTCCTACTTCATGCTGGCCACGATGGTCATCGCGGTGCCGACGGGCGTGAAGGTGTTCAGCTGGATCGCCACGATGTGGGGCGGCTCGGTCGAGCTTCGAGACCCCGATGCTCTGGGCCTTCGGCTTCCTGTTCCTGTTCACCGTCGGTGGCGTGACCGGCATCGTGCTCAGCCAGGCGGCGATCGACCGCGCCTATCACGACACCTACTATGTCGTGGCACACTTCCACTACGTGATGTCGCTGGGGGCGGTGTTCGCCATCTTTGCCGGGATCTACTTCTACTTCGGCAAGATGACAGGCCGCCACTATCCCGAATGGGCCGGCAAGCTGCACTTCTGGATGATGTTCATCGGTTCGAACCTGACCTTCTTCCCGCAGCACTTCCTGGGCCGTCAGGGCATGCCGCGCCGCTACATCGACTACCCCGAGGCCTTCGCCCTCTGGAACTACTGGTCGTCGGTCGGTGCCTTCATCTCCTTCGCCTCGTTCATCTTCTTCTTCGGCATCATGTTCTACTCGCTGTTCCGTGGCGCGCGCGTCACCCAGAACAACTACTGGAACGAATATGCCGATACGCTGGAATGGACCCTGCCCTGCCCGCCGCCCGAGCATACGTTCGAGCAGCTTCCCAAGCGGGAAGACTGGGACAAGAGCCACGCCCACTAAGGCACGGCAACATTATAAAGAAGGGCCCCTCCGGGGGCCCTTTTTCATGGGACGGACCCCGCGTCTCTGCGCACCGCTCGCCTGCAAGGCGGCCAAGGCCGGACATTGTGATCCTGCGACACATATGCGCAGCCATTCCGGGGTTTACTGATCCGTCCCGTGGGTTACCTTTGTCTCACCCAAGACAAGACATTCAAAGACATGCCCTATACCTGGACCCAGAGCCCCGACCACGCCCGCAGCCTCAGGCTCTGGCCCCACCGATCCCTCCCCCGGCGCGGCATGGCGGCGTTCATCCTGGCAACCTTCACGATGATCTCGATCCCGCTCTTCGCCGTGCTGGGCACGGCTGTGCTGTGGGGATTGCTGCCCTTCCTCATGGCCGCCGTGGCGGCCCTGTGGTGGGGACTGGAACGCAGCTACCGTGACGGCAACATCCTGGAAGAGCTGACCCTCGATCCCGGCCATATCCACCTGACCCGGACAAACCCCAAGGGCGACCGGCAGGAATGGGATTGCAACAGCTATTGGGCGCGGGCAGAACTGCATCCGCTGGGCGGTCCCGTGCCCTTCTACGTGACCCTGACCGGCAATGGCCGCACAGTCGAAATCGGCGCCTTCCTGTCGGAAGACGAACGCAAGGACCTGTTCAACGAATTGTCCGAGGCGCTGCGCCTCAGCAAGACCGACGCCCCGGCCTGACATCAGGCCGGAGCGCGCATCGCCTCAGCTCAGGCGGGTCTTGATCATCGGACCGACGGTGCCGAAGTCCATCTGCCCGGTGTATTTGGCTTTCAGCTCGCCCATGACCTTGCCCATGTCACGGATCGTCGTCGCCCCTGTGGACGAGATCGCCTCGCTCACGGCGGCGTCAATCTCGGACGCGCTCAGCTGGCGCGGCAGAAATTCCTCGATCACCGCGATCTCGGCCCGCTCGCGCTCGGCCAGATCGACGCGACCGCCTTCTTCATAGGCGCGCACGCTTTCCATGCGCTGCTTGGACATCTTGCCAAGGATCGCCAGCACCTCGGCGTCACCGACACCTGTCGCATCACCATCCCCGCGCGCGGCGATATCGCGATCCTTGATCGCCGCGTTGATCAGGCGCAAGGTGGACAGACGGTCCACCGCCTTGTCCCGCATGGCTTGTTTGAGGGCCGCATTGACCCGCTCTCGCATATCCATTCTGCCCATTCCTCGGGGTTGTCACAAACGAGACACATAGTATGTCCCATGCCCGGGGGCAACCGCCCTGCCCCCCGACGCGGCCTTGTCTCATGGACATGCAGTGGATGACTTTGCGGCACGGCAACCCTTGACCCTGACGGGTCTGGCCCGTAAACCTCCGCCAGTTTGCGCCTGCGCTGCGCGGGTGGTCACGCAAGGGTCTCTTTCGACCCGCCGCGCTGTCCGCATCCCGCCTGTCATGGCCCGCCGCTGCCCCTTCCGAACCGGAGACGCCGATGACCCAGTCCACCGCCCCCCGCCCCACAGCCTGCCTCGCGCTTGCGGACGGAACGCTGTTCTACGGTCGCGGCTTCGGCGCCACCGGCGAGACTCAGGCGGAACTCTGCTTCAACACCGCCATGACCGGCTATCAGGAGATCATGACGGACCCCTCCTATGCCGGGCAGGTCGTGACCTTCACCTTCCCCCATGTCGGCAATGTCGGCGTGAACCCGGATGACGACGAAACGGCCGACCCCGTCGCCGCCGGCATGGTCGTGAAATGGGACCCGACCGAACCCAGCAACTGGCGCGCCGCCGAACATCTGACCACATGGCTGGAAAAGCGCGGCCGCATCGCCATCGGCGGTGTGGATACACGTCGCCTGACCCGCGCGATCCGCCAGCAGGGCGCACCGCATGTGGCGCTGGCCCATAACCCCGACGGCGTCTTCGACATCGAGGCGCTGGTGGCCCGCGCCCGCGCCTTCCCCGGCCTCAAGGGGCTGGATCTGGCCAAGGACGTGACCTGCGCGCAATCCTACCGCTGGGATGAAATGCGCTGGGCCTGGCCCGAGGGCTATACCCGCCAGACCGATGCGACTTTCAAGGTCGTGGCCGTGGACTACGGCGCCAAGCGCAACATCCTGCGCTGCCTGGCCTCGGTCGGCTGCGACGTCACCGTGCTGCCCGCCACCGCCACCGCGGAAGAGGTGCTGGCCCATAATCCCGATGGTGTCTTCCTGTCCAACGGCCCCGGCGATCCGGCGGCCACGGGGGCCTATGCCGTGCCGATGATCCGCGGCGTGCTCCAGCGCGACATCCCCGTCTTCGGCATCTGCCTTGGCCACCAGATGCTGGCCCTCGCTCTCGGGGCCGAGACGATCAAGATGAACCACGGCCATCACGGCGCGAACCACCCGGTCAAGGACCTCGAGACCGGCAAGGTCGAGATCACGTCGATGAACCACGGCTTCGCGGTGGACAGCCAGACCCTGCCCAAGGGCGTGCTGGAAACCCATGTCTCGCTGTTCGACGGGTCGAACTGCGGCATCCGTCTGGCGGATCGCCCGGTGTTTTCGGTGCAATACCACCCCGAAGCCAGCCCCGGCCCGCAGGACAGTTTCTACCTGTTCGAGCGCTTCGCGGCTCATATGGCGGACCGCGCGGAAAAAGCTGCCGTTTAACCTGCTGTTAAACCTGCATTAACCAATACTTGCCATTCTCGAGCTTCGGGACGCGGGGACTTCCCCTCGCGTCCCTGGCATTCGGGGAAGGCAGATGTTGTTCTGGACCAGCGGCGGTGCGGCCCCGCCCTCCACCTTGGTGATCCGCACTGACCTGCGCGACCCCGGTCAACCCAGCGCGATCATGCATCTGCTTGCGCGCAACCGGGTCAGACCGGATCTTGCGCGTTATCTGGTGGACCGGAATCTGCTCAGCATCGGGCAAATGCTCTCTGCACGCAGCCAGATGCGCCATGACCGGGCCAGCATCGCGGATATCGCGCTGAACGAAGGCTGGCTCAGCGCGGCGGCCCTCCTGCAAGCCCGCGCCGACTGCTTCAGGTTGCGCCGCGTCGACCTTTTCGCCGAACCGCCCGACCCTGCCCTCGCCGGCATGATGGACCCCGTCACCTGCCTCAGACTGGGCCTTCTGCCATGGCGGCAGTTGGGGGACGGCACGATCCTGATGGCCACAAGCCGCCCCGAGGTCTTTGCTGAAACGGTCGCCGAACTGGCCGCCCCCCTGCATCTGTCCCGTCCCATTCTGGCAGATCCGGCCGATCTGGACGCCAGCGTGGCACGCCAGTGGCGCGAAGAGATGGCCGATGCGGCGCTGACCCGCGTTCCCCTGACCGAAAGCTGCCGCACCTGGGCCGGTCCCACGCGTCACCGCATCGCGATCCTGGCCACGGTCCTGCTGGCGCTGCTGGGCGTGGTGCTGCTTTATCCGCTGGCGATCTTTGGCCTGCTTGTCCTGTGGGCCGGTGCCACATTGCTGGTGGCGGCGCTGCACAAGGCGGCGGCGGTCATGGCCTTCTTCACCCGGCCCCAGACACCGCAAGAGCCGCTGCCGGACAGGACGCCGCCCCTCAGTCTGCCACCGCAGCGTCCCGTCGTGTCGATCCTCGTGCCGCTCTACCGCGAACCCGAGGTTGCGAACGCCCTGATCCGCCGTCTGGAAAAGCTGACCTATCCCAAGGCCCTGCTGGACGTTCTTCTGATCCTCGAAGAAAACGACACCGTCACCCGCGACGCCCTGTCCGGGATCACCCTGCCGCCCTGGATCAGGGTGATCCCCGTCCCGGATGGCCAGCCCCGCACCAAGCCGCGCGCGATGAACTACGCGCTGGATTTCTGCCGGGGCGAGATCGTGGGGATCTATGACGCCGAAGACGCGCCCGACCCCGATCAGATCGACCGGATCGCCGCGCGCTTTGCCACCGCCCCGCCCGATCTGGTCTGCCTGCAAGGGGTGCTGGACTACTACAACCCCCGCCAGAACTGGCTCGCCCGCTGCTTCACCATCGAATATGCCAGCTGGTTCCGCGTCATGATGCCGGGCATGGCGCGGCTGGGTCTCGCCATTCCGCTGGGCGGCACCACGCTCTTCTTCCGCCGTGCGGCGCTGGAACACCTTGGCGGCTGGGACGCCCATAACGTGACCGAGGATGCCGATCTGGGCTTCCGCCTCGCCCGTCACGGCTACCGGACCGAGATGATCGCCACCACCACGGGCGAAGAGGCGAACTGCCATCCGCTGCCATGGATCAGGCAACGCTCACGCTGGCTCAAGGGCTATATGGTGACCTATCTGGTGCATATGCGCAGCCCCCGGCTGCTGCTCAGGCAATTGGGGCTGTGGCGCTTCGTCGGCTATCAGACCCATTTCGTCACGGCACTCTCGCAATTCCTGCTGGCCCCGGTGCTCTGGTCATTCTGGCTGGTGCTGCTGGGCCTGCCGCACCCGCTGGACGGGGTGCTCTCGGCTCAGGTCCTCACCGCCATCGCCCGGCTGTTCCTGATGGTCGAGGTGCTGACCGTCGCCACCGGCCTGATGGCCGTATCGGCCCCCGCGCACCGGCATCTGCTCTTCTGGGTGCCGACACTGCATTTCTATTTCCCGCTGGGCGTGCTGGCCGCCTACAAGGCGGTCTACGAACTGGTGGTCGCGCCCTTCTACTGGGACAAGACCAGCCACGGCCATTCCCTGCGCCCACGTCCGCCCGGCCTTGTCCGGCGGCTGATCACTCCACGCTCTTGAGCGTGCCGCTGTCCAGCTTGAGCCGCGTCACGAAGGCCTTCGAGATGTGATCCCGCAGCGCCTGATAGGCCCCCATCTCGTCCCGGTTCTCGATCGCCGTGACAATCGCCGCATGTTCGGCCAGCGCATCCTCGCCCCGACCCTGGGCCGCAAGCGAGGTGGTCGCCATCAGCGCCATCGACCGGTGCACCAGATCCAGTTGCTGCACCAGATAGCGGTTGTGCGAGGCCAGATGGATCTGCTTGTGAAACCGCCGGTTCGCCCGCGCCAGCCCCTTGGGATTGCCCAGAAGCGCGTGATCCGCCTCGACCATGTCGCGCAGAACCCGCACCTCCTCGGCGGTGGCATGGCGCGCCGCCAGACGCGCGGCCAGCCCCTCCAGCTCGGCGCGCACCACGTAAAGCTCGCTCAGCTGGTTGTGGTCCAGCGAGGCCACGATCAGGCTGCGCCCGTCCCGCGTCAGCAGGGATTGCGTCTCAAGCCGCTGCAAGGCCTCGCGGATCGGGGTGCGCGACACGCCGAAGCGTTCCGCCAGTTCGCTTTCCACCAGACGGTCTCCGGGGCGATAGATGCCGGTGTCGATCGCTTCGAGGATAAGGCTGTAAGCGTCTTTCAGCACCGGTTTGAGGTCCTTCATCGGTGGCGTCTCCCTGTTCATCGCGCCAGACTATCGCCGCCCCGCCCTGTCAGGCAAGGCGCAACTGTTGCAGCCGCCCCGCGAGAGGGGTAGCGTCGCGCCATGGCAAAGCAGCATTTCTCCCATGTGACCGGCTGGGTCTTCGATCTGGACAACACGCTCTACCCGCCGCAGGCGCGTCTTTTCGACCAGATCGAGGTGCGGATGACCCAGTTCGTGATGGACGCGCTGGGGGTGGATCACGCCCGCGCCAACCACCTGCGCCACCACTACTGGCACACCTACGGCACCACGCTGGCCGGGCTGATGCGCGAACATGATGTGGATCCCGCCCCCTACCTGACCGATGTGCATGACATCTCGCTGGATCACCTCGAGGTGGACCACGACCTTGCCGCGCATATCCGCGCCCTGCCCGGGCGCAAGATCGTCTATACCAACGGCTGTGCGCCCTATGCCGAGCGGGTGATCGCCGCGCGCGGGCTCTCGGGTCTCTTCGATGCGGTCTACGGCGTCGAACATGCGGGCTTCCTGCCCAAGCCCGAAACCCAGGCGTTCGAGACCGTCTTTGCCACCGACGGTCTGGACACCGCGCGCGCCGCGATGTTCGAGGACGATCCGCGCAATCTGGCAGCGCCCCATGCCATGGGCATGCGGACCGTCCATGTGGCACCCGACCCGCATGAGGCGGATCACATCCATCACCACACCGACGATCTGACCGGGTTTCTGGCCCGGCTGCTCTAGGCCAAGGCACAGCCCCTGCGGCACCTCGCCGCGCTGCGGCAATCCGCGCCTTTCATCGCGCGACAGGATGCTTATCTGGCGCTCAGGTCCGAGAGCGGGCCGGATCAACGCAGACCCCGTGCCAAGGACCCCAAGCATGAGCAAGATCGACCCGACACTTCTCGCCGACACCGAGATTTCCCTGACCCCGGCCACCGAAGCGGCACCCGCCAAGGCCAGCAAGAGCCCGGATACGCTGATCCTGATGATCACCCTGTTCGGGATCATCCTGTGGGGCCTGTCCGTCGCCGCTTTCGGCATCCCCGGCCTCTATATCCCCGCCCTGGCCGCCGTGCCGGTGATCTGGACCCTGCTGCTCCTGATCACGCGCGGATGACGGAATGCCGCTTGGACCTTTGCCGCCCCGCGCACTAAGTAAGGGGCAAGCAGGAGGTCCGGACATGCGGCAATTCGATTACGACATTCTGGTCTCCGGCGGCGGTGTCGCCGGATTGACAGCGGCTGCGGTCTTCGGCAGCGCGGGCTTCACCGTGCTCTGCGTCGATCCGGCCCCGCCCGTCACCGACCGCGAGGCGGAAGGCGCAGACCTGCGCACCACCGCCTTTCTGCAACCCGCACAGGCCCTGCTCGATCGCGCGGGTCTCTGGGACAGGCTTGCCCCCCATGCGGCCGGATTGCAGGTCATGCGGATCGTCGATGCCGGCGGGCCCGAGCCCGAGCCGCGCCTGACCAAGGATTTCAACGCCACCGACATTTCGGACAAGCCCTTCGGGTGGAACCTGCCCAACTGGCTGCTGCGCCGCGAAATGGTGGCCCGTCTGGGCGAATTGCCGACCGTGACATTCCGCCCCGGCACCGGCGTCAGCACCGCTCTTCACCCGCGCAGACCGAGGCGCGGGTCGGCCTGACCGACGGCACCACCGTCCGCGCGCGACTGGTGATCGCCGCCGATGGCCGCCATTCCCCCGTGCGGCAGGCGGCGGGCATGCCCGTGCAAGACCACCCGCTACGGCCAGAAGGCACTGGCCTTCGCCGTGACCCACCCGATCCCGCACGACAATGTCTCGACCGAGATCCACCGCTCCGGCGGGCCCTTCACGCTGGTGCCCCTGCCCGATCTCAACGGGATGCCCTCCTCTGCCGTGGTCTGGATGGAAGAGGGCCCCGAGGTGCAGCGGCTGGCCGCGCTGCCGCAGGCGGAGTTCGAGGCGGCGATGAACGCCCGCTCCTGCTGCCTCTTGGGCCCGCTGACGCTGGCGTCACGCCGCACGGTCTGGCCGATCATCAGCCAGATCGCGGAACGGATGTATGCCGAGCGCATCGCGCTGGTGGCCGAGGCCGCCCATGTGGTGCCGCCCATCGGCGCGCAGGGCCTGAACATGAGCCTTGGCGATATGCGCGTCCTGCTGGAACTGGCCGAGGCCGCGCCCGACCGTCTGGGCGATGCCGCGATGCTCGAGACGCTATCCACAAGCGCCGCCATACCGAAGTGCGCGCCCGCGTGGCCGGGATCGACCTGCTGAACCGCGCCTCGATGATGGAAGCCCAGCCCCTGCGGGATCTGCGCGCCACGGGGCTGAACGCGATCTATTCGCTGGCCCCGGTGCGCCGCACCATGATGCAGATGGGTCTGGGCGCGAAAGGCTGAGCGTTTAGAGAACCTTGTCGATGACCGCCTTCAGCCGCGCCAGCGTGGCGTCGCACGTCATAGAGCTTGTCCAGACCGAACAGCCCCAGCCGGAAGGTGCGGAAACCCCGCAGGCTCGTCGCATTGCAGCGGCACGCCCGCCGCGATCTGCATGCCCAGGGCCGCGAATTTCTTGCCGTTCTGGATGTCGGGATCGTCGGTATAGCTGACCACGACGCCCGGCGCGCCAAACCCCTCGGCGGCAACCGAGACCGACGCCCTTGTCCGCCAGCATCTTGCGCACGCCATTGCCAAGCGCCCATTGCGCCTGCCGCAGCGCCTCGAAGCCGTAACTCCCGCGTCTCCAGCATCGTGTCGCGGAAGGCGCGCAGGGCATCGGTGGGCATGGTGGCATGATAGGCATGACCGCCGCCCTCATAGGTCTGCATGATCGTGTACCATTTCTTCAGATCCATCGCGAAACTGTCGCTGCTTGTATGCTCCAGCCGGTCAATGGCGCGCTGCGACATCATCACCAGCCCGGCCGAGGGCGAGGCCGACCAGCCCTTTTGCGGGGCCGAGATCAGCACATCGACGCCCGTGGCCTTCATGTCCACCCAGGCACAGCCCGCTGGCGATGCAATCCAGCACCATCAGCGCGCCCACCTCATGCGCCGCCGCAGCCAGCGCGGTGATATAGTCATCGGGCAGGATCACCCCCGCCGATGTCTCCACATGCGGGGCAAAGACCACATCGGGCTTGGCCTCGCGAATGGCCGCCGTCGACCTCCTCGATGGGCGCAGGCGCGAAAGGGGCCGTCACCCCGTTGCCGGTCTGGCGCGCCTTGAACACGGTCGTCTGCGCCGTGAACCCGCCCGCCTCGAAAATCTGGCTCCAGCGATACGAGAACCAGCCGTTGCGCACCACCAGCGCATGGGCGTCATGGCCGAACTGCCGCGCCACCGCCTCCATCGCGTAGGTGCCGCCACCGGGCACAAGCGCCACGCCATCGGCGTTATAGACCTCTTTCAGCATCCCCGAGATGTCGCGCATCACCTGTTGAAAGCTGGCGCTCATATGGTTCAGCGAGCGGTCGGTGAACACGACCGAAAATTCCAGCAACCCGTCCGGGTCCACAGTGTCCAGCAGGGCAGTCATGGGTCTCTCCTCCGACAGATTTCCCAAGGCGTAGCGCGACACGCGTTCAAAGGCAAAGCCCCTTTCGTCGCGGACCGCCAAGGTATCTAGAGCGGTCCGGGCCGCCGCTCCTCGGACAACAGCACATTGGCCTCCACATCCCCTACCCCCGGCAAGGTCATGATCCGCCGCCGCAGCACCCGCTCGAAATCCGAAATATCCCGCGCCACCACCCGCAGGCGGTAGTCATAAAGGCCAAGGATATGTTCCACCGTCTGCACCTCGGGAATGGCCGTGACAGCGCGTTCGAAATCCTCAAGGCTGACGCGCCCTTTCGTGGCCAGCTTCACGCCCAGAAAGACCGTGACGCCGAAACCCAGCTTGGCGTGATCCAGCACCAGCCGCCGCCCCTTGATCGCGCCTGCCTCCTGCAACCGCTTGATGCGCCGCCAGGCCGCCGGCTGCGACAGGCCCAGCCGCCGCCCCAACGCCCCCGCGCTCAGGGTCGCATCCGCCGCAAGGGCGCGCAGGATCGCGCGGTCGGTCTCGTCCAGATCGGTCAGGGACAGCGTGCTCATACCGGCAGCACCTCATCCGACTTGATCCGCGCCACATGCATCAAGCGCCTCGATATCCGCGATATGCGGCAGGGTCAGGATGCGGGTGCGGTAGAGCTGCTGATAATGCGCCATGTCGCGGGCGATCACCGACAGGCGCAGATCGACGCGGCCCAGAAAGGTCTGGATCTCCAGCACCTCGGGGATCTCGCGCGCGGCCTCCAGAAAATCATCGAAAGCCCGGGTCACCGTCTTGTCCAGCGTGATGCGCAGGGACACCTCGACCGCATAGCCAAGCGCCTGCCAGTCGATCACCGCCTGTTGCCCCGTCAGGATGCCACGCGCCTGCATACGCTCCAGCCGCCGCCAGCAGGTCGCCTGCGTCACCCCGGCCCGTTCGGCCAGTTCCGCCGTGCCAAGCGCCGGGTCCGCCTGAAAATGGCGCAGGATGCGGCGGTCGGTATCGTCAAGCATGATTTATGCACCATTTTTGCGTAGGCGAATGATCTTTCACCAAATCTGTTCATACGCATAAAAAACGAAAACACAATGAGCCGCGGATCGCTATGGTCACGGCCAGAGCAAGACTCAAGCGATCAACATGAAAGGATCATCCCATGCGCGTGTATTATGACCGTGACTGCGACATCAACCTGATCAAGGACAAGAAAGTGGCCATCCTGGGCTATGGCTCCCAGGGCCACGCCCATGCGCTGAACCTGCGCGATTCGGGTGCCAAGAACCTCGTCGTGGCGCTGCGCGAAGGCTCGCCCTCGGCCAAGAAAGCCGAAGGCGAAGGCCTCAAGGTCATGGGCATCGCCGAAGCTGCGGCCTGGGCCGACCTGATCATGTTCACCATGCCCGACGAACTGCAGGCCGCCACCTACCGCAAATACGTCCATGACAACATCCGCGAAGGTGCCGCGATTGCCTTCGCCCACGGCCTGAACATCCATTTCGGCCTGATCGAGCCGAAAGCAGGGCGTGGACGTCATCATGATGGCCCCCAAAGGCCCCGGCCACACCGTGCGCGGCGAATACACCAAAGGCGGCGGCGTGCCCTGCCTCGTGGCGGTGCATAACGACGCCTCCGGCCGCGCGCTGGAAATCGGCCTGTCCTATTGCTCGGCCATCGGTGGCGGCCGCTCCGGCATCATCGAGACCAACTTCCGCGAGGAATGCGAAACCGACCTCTTCGGCGAACAGGCCGTGCTGTGCGGTGGTCTGGTCGAACTGATCCGCATGGGCTTCGAGACCCTGGTGGAAGCCGGCTACGCGCCCGAAATGGCCTATTTCGAGTGTCTGCACGAGGTCAAGCTGATCGTCGACCTGATCTATGAAGGCGGCATCGCCAACATGAACTACTCGATCTCGAACACCGCCGAATACGGCGAATATGTCAGCGGTCCGCGCATCCTGCCCTATGACGAGACCAAGGCCCGCATGAAAGCCGTGCTGCGCGACATCCAGACCGGCAAGTTCGTGCGTGACTTCATGCAGGAAAACGCCGTGGGCCAGCCCTTCTTCAAGGGCACGCGCCGCCTGAACGACGAGCACCAGATCGAGCGCGTGGGCGAGCAGCTGCGCGGCATGATGCCCTGGATCTCGGCTGGCAAGATGGTCGACAAGTCCAAGAACTGATCCTCGCGCAGAGAGTCAGTATCGCGGGTCAAACCGCTGAACTCAGGGGCGTTTCCGCAAGGGAGCGCCCCTTTTGATTTGGGGCGGTGGACATTGCCGGCGCACCGTGGTTTCTGCCGCGCATGGCACAACATCCTACCCCCGCGAACTGGGCCTCGATCGGGCTTCTCGGCCTTGTCTGGGGCGGCACCTTCATGGTCGTCTCGGTGGCCTTGCGCGACTATGGCCCGCTGACGGTCGCCTGCGCGCGCACCACGCTGGGGGCGGCGGCGCTGATGCTGCTGATGCGGGTGATGGGGCGGCGGTTTCCCACGGGCGACCTGCGGCTCTGGTCCTATCTTGCGGCGATCGGCCTGCTGTCCACGGCGCTGCCGTTCTTCCTGCTGAGCTGGGGGCAGCAATATGTGCCCTCGGCCTTTGCGGGGATCTCGATGGCGGCGCTGCCCCTGTTCGTGCTGCCGCTGGCGCATGTCTTCGCGGATGAGCCCCTGACCCTGCGGCGCAGTGCGGGGGTGATCGTGGGGTTCATCGGGGCGGCGGTGCTGATCGGGCCCGGCGTTTTCAATGCGACCGGCGACATGGCGGCCTGGGGGCAACTGGCCTGCGTGGGGGCGGCCCTGTCCTATGCGGTGGCCGCGATCCTGACGCGGCGCTGTCCGCCCATCGACCCGGTGGCCCTGTCCACGATCACGCTGATCGTGGGGGCCGTCACGCTGATCCCGGCCATGCTGGCGGTGGAGGGCGTGCCGGGCTGGGCGGGGCAGACGAGCGGGCTCGCGATCCTGTTTCTGGGCCTGATGCCCACGGCGCTGGCGGCGCTGCTGCGGGTGCAGGTGATCCGGTCGGCGGGGCCGGTCTTCATGACGCTGGTCAATTATCAGGTGCCGCTGTGGTCCATGGCCTTCGGCGCGCTGGTCCTGTCCGAGGCGCTGCCCTTCCGCTTCTTCGTGGCCCTCGCCCTGATCCTGACCGGGCTGGCGCTGAGCCAGTGGGGCGCTCTGATGCGGATGTTCGGGCGGGGCTGAGGGGCATGTCCCATGATGGGACATTTGCCAGACCCAGTCTTTTCAATGCCTTGCAGGCCGCCGTTAACCAAATTTCAACGAAGTGCCCGCTCAGACCGCTGCTTTGACCGCATCGACGATATCGCCCACGACCTGCGTCAAAAGCCCCTCGTCCTCGCATTCCGCCATGACGCGGATCAGGGGTTCGGTGCCGGACTTGCGGATCAGCAGGCGTCCCTTGCCGATCAGGGCCGCCTCGGCCCCGGCAATCGCGCTTTGCACGGATGCCGCCTCAAGCGGGGTCTGCCCGTCAGTATAGCGGACATTCTGCAAAAGCTGCGGCACCCGTTCGAAACTGCCCGTCAGGGCGGAGGCCGGTTGCCCGGTGCGCACCATCTCGGCCAGAAACTGCAGGCCCGCCATCAAACCGTCGCCGGTGGTGGCGTAATCGGTCATCACGATATGGCCGGACTGTTCGCCGCCCAGATTGAAGCCGCCTGCCCGCATCGCGTTCGACCACGTAGCGGTCGCCCACATTGGTGCGCTCCAGCCCGACGCCGCGCGCGGCCAGAAACCGCTCCAGCCCCAGATTGGACATGACGGTGGCCACCAGCGCACCGCCCTTGAGGCGGCCTTCCTCGGCCCAGCGGGCGGCCAGCAGCGCCATGATCTGGTCGCCATCGGCCACAGCCCCGTGTTCGTCGATCAGGATGACGCGGTCGGCGTCACCATCCAGACAGATGCCCAGATCGGCCCCATGCGCCACCACGGTTTCCGCCGCAAGGCGCGGATGGGTCGAGCCGCAATCGAGGTTGATGTTGCGCCCGTCGGGGCTGACGCCCACCGGGATCACATCGGCCCCCAGTTCCCACAGCACTTCGGGGGCGGCGCGATAGGCCGCGCCATTGGCGCAATCGACCACCACCTTGATCCCGTCCAGCCGCTTGCCCGCCGGAAAGGTGGATTTCACCCGTTCGACATAGCGGAAACGGCCATCGTCGATCCGCTTGGCGCGGCCGATGTTGTTGGCCTTGGCGGGTTCCACCCCCTGTTCGATCAGACGCTCGATCTCGGCCTCGGCCTCGTCCGAGAGCTTGAAGCCATCGGGACCGAAGAACTTGATCCCGTTGTCGGACGCCGGGTTGTGGCTGGCCGAGATCATCACCCCCAGATCGGCGCGCATGGAGGTGGTGAGCAGACCCACGGCAGGCGTCGGCACCGGCCCAAGCAGCAGCACGTTCATGCCGGTCGAGGTCAGGCCCGCCGTCAGCGCGTTCTCGAACATGTAGCCCGACAGGCGCGTGTCCTTGCCGATCACCACGCGGTGCACGGTGCTGCCGCCGTCGCGGCGGAAATAGCGGCCCACGGCAGCCCCGATCCGCAGGGCCATCTCGGCGGTCATCGGATGGATATTGGCGGTGCCGCGCACCCCGTCGGTTCCAAACAGCTTACGCGTCATCAGAGCTTCCTTTTGTCGCCGCCTGCCACAGGGTCAGGGCAGAGCGCGTGGCAAAGACATCATGCACCCGCAGAACCTGCACGCCCTGCGCCGCCGCCGCCAGCGCGACCGCGACAGAGCCATGCACCCGCGCCTCAATGTCGGGGGCATGGCCCAGCGTGGCAATGAATTTCTTGCGCGAGGCCCCCAGAAGAATGGGGCAGCCCAGCGTGTGAAAGAGGCTGATCCGGGCCAGCAGCGCAAGGTTATGGGCTTGCGTCTTGCCGAAACCGATACCGGGATCGGCGATGATGCGGGTGCGCGGGATGCCTGCGGCCTCGAGCGCGGCGATGCGCGCCGCGAGGAAGTCATAGACATCCAGCAGCACATCGTCATAGCGCGGATCGGCCTGCATGGTCTGCGGATCGCCCTGCGCATGCATCACGCAGACGGGCAGATCATGGGCGGCGCAATAGCCGGCAAGGGTGTCGTCAAAGGTGAAGCCCGAGACATCGTTGACCAGATTGGCCCCGGCGGCGATGGCCGCCTGCGCCACGGCGGTCTTGCGCGTGTCGATCGAGACAGGCAGGTCCAGCCCCGCGCCGCGCAGGGCGGCGATCACCGGGGCGGTGCGGGCGATCTCATCCTCCGGGTCGACGGTGAGCGCGCCGGGGCGGGTGGATTCGCCGCCCACGTCGATGATGTCGGCCCCCTGTCGCCTGCATCGCGCGGGCATGGGCCAGCGCAGCGGCGGGGGCGTTGTGCTGCCCGCCGTCGGTGAAGCTGTCGGGGGTGACGTTCAGGATGCCCATGATAGTGGTGCGGGTCATGTCCAGCCCCGCCACAGGCGCGCGCGGGGCGGTCAGACGCGCCAGCACATCGGCGGGCGCATCGGTGGCCGGGATCACGCAAGGCGGTGCGGTGCGGCTGAGCCGTTCGAGCCGGTCGAACCAGAGCGGACCACCGGCCAGTCGCAGCGCGCCGTCAGGGCGGTCCGGTCCGGTCAGGGCAAGGGGGCGGAAATAGGGCGTCATGGGATGGTGAATGGGCGATTGCCGCGCGCTTGGCAAGCACCGTCAGAGGGTCGGGCGGTCCGCGGGGACAGCACGGATCGGCAGATCGGTGGCGGTTGGCGGCGTTTCGCCAATCACCACCACATCGGCGGCCTGCATGTGCCGGGCGAACCACAGGACCAGCGCCAGCGCATCGCGCGGCTGGGCCGAGGGACCGTCGACCGCATCCAGCACGATCTTGGAGGGGGCCCAGACGCTGATCTGGCCCTGCCGCATGGACCAGTCCAGCTCGGTGCGCGAATTCACCACGACGCAGCGCGGATCGCGCGCGGCCAGCCCCCAGGCGTTCTGTTCGATGGCAAGCAGGTCGATGCGGCGTTGCGCCAAGCGGGTGCGCGGCCTGCGGCGCGGGCAGATCGGGCGCGCCGACGCAGAGGATCGTGGGGCGGTGGCCTGCCTCGAGCTGGTCGATCCAGCCCTTGAGATGCGGCGAGGCGATGGCCGCGTTCGACAGGTAGATCACCTCGGGGTGCGGGCGGTCGTCGGGGTTCGAGGCGGCGGGGCTGTTCGTGGGGCGGGCGCGCATGATCTCGACCCCCAGCGCGCCGGGGCCTCGGTCCAGCTTTTCGATCCGCACGAAGACGCGGCGGGCCTGCGGTTCCATCAGGATGCGGTCGGCGACGCGTTGGGCCAGCGTTTCCAGCAGGTTCAGCCGTTCGGCGGCCAGTTCATGGGCGATCGCCTCGGTCACCTTGTCATAGGAGAGGATGCGGTCGACATCATCGTCGAGCACGCCTTGCGGCGCGACCTCGACCACCACGTTGAAGCAGATGCGCTGGGTGGTGCCGCGTTCGGCCTGAAAGGCGCCGATTTCCACGGTGACGATATGATCGCGCAGGGAGATGCGGTCCAGCATGTCGGGACCGGCCGTGGCTTCGGCCCGCTCGGACGGATGTCCGAAGGCCCATTTGATCTCGCTGCTCATGAAAGGTCCCTTTTCGCGCTCTGGCCGCAGACTAGCGCCGCGACGCGCCGCCGCAAGACCGGCTGCGGCACAAGAGGGTGCGAAAGCGCCCTTGCCCTGCGGAAAGGTGCCGGGCGCTGGCCCGGCCTCAGTTCTGGGCCAGAACCGTCGGGTGGCGGTAGAAATGGTGCACGCCGATGGTGGCGGTGCGGGGGAATTTGCGCGACCAGTTCGGGTGCACGGCCTTGGTGTGGTAATGCGTGGCGCCATCGGTCAGCGCGCGGGGCGCGCCCGAGACCATGACGCTGGCGACCTTGGCCGACACTTCGAAGGCGGCCTTTTCGCTGATCACGTCGGGAATGCCGTCGCAGGTATAGGTGAACTGGCACTGGTATTTGCGCCCGGTGCCCTGATGGATCACGCCGCAGACCGTGTCGGGATAGAGTGCGCTGTCGACGCGGTTCAGGATCACCTCGGCCACGGCGAACTGGCCGCAGACCGTTTCGCCGCGCGCTTCGAAATAGAGCGCCTCGGACAGGCAGCGCGTCTCGGCATCCGAGAGCTGCGGGCGCGGCAGGCTGTCCAGCCAGTCACGGGTATAGCTGACCTGACCGGCGGCGGGCTTCTTCTTTTGCAGGAAGCTGTCCAGGTGGGCGGTCGTCAGGCTGTTCAGACCGCGCCGCTCTTCCTTGAGGACGTCCTGGATCGCGGTCTCTCCCATCGCGGGAACGGCCACGGAAGTGGCCAGCAGAATGGCAGCAAAAAGGCGCATTTTCGTCATCTCCTTGTCAGAATTTTCAAGGAGCAGATCCTTGGCCATTCCGCAAATTCAGAGGCGGCTATAGCCAAAAAGGGCCAAGCCGTCCACCCGAGGGCGATTCGCGCGGCAAACAGGCGGATACTCGCTCAAATGCGCAAGAGCGATTTTTGCATCGAAACCTATGCATTTCCGGAAAATATGGTGAGCGGCCGAAAGCGGGCTACCCTATCTTGTCCCTGACCGCCAATTGCGCTGCGGCCAGCCGCGCAACCGGCACGCGGAAGGGCGAACAGGACACATAGTCGAATCCCGCGTCCCGGCAGAAGGCGATTGATTCGGGGTTGCCGCCATGTTCGCCGCAGATCGACAGGATCAGATTCGGGCTGCGCCTCGCGCCCTCTTGTCGCCGCAATCTGCAGCAGTTCGCCCACGCCGTCGTGATCCAGCGTGTGGAACGGGTCCTCGGGGAAGACGCCCTGCTGGACATAGGCCGACATGAACCGCCCCGCATCGTCGCGCGACAGGCCATAGGTCATCTGCGTCAGGTCGTTGGTCCCGAAGCTGAGGAAGGCCGCATAGGGCGCGATCTCGCCCGCGCGCAGGGCGGCGCGCGGCGTTTCGACCATGACGCCCAGACGATAGGTGAAATTCACGCCCGGTTTCGTTGCGCACGGCGGCGGCGACCGCATCGACGCGGGTCTTGACCAGTTCCACCTCGCGCTTGGCCGAGACCAGCGGGATCATGATCTCGGGCACCACGGGTTCGCCGTCGCGGCTGGCCACGATCGTCGCCTCGAAAATCGCGCGGGCCTGCATGTCGTAGATTTCGGGCACGGTGATGCCCAGACGCACACCGCGCATCCCCAGCATCGGGTTGTATTCGGCCAGCGCCTCGACGCGCCGCGTCACATCCGACAGCGGCAGGTCCAGCGCCTCGGCCAGTTCGCGATGGCCCGCGCGGTCATGCGGCAGGAATTCGTGCAGGGGCGGATCGAACAGGCGGATGCAGACGGGCTGGCCCTGCATGATGCGGAACAGTTCGGCGAAATCGGCGCGCTGCATCGGCAGAAGCCGGTCCAGCGCGGCGCGGCGGTCCTTGCTGTCATCGGCAAAGATCATCTCGCGCATCACGGTCAGGCGGTCGGCCTCGAAGAACATGTGCTCGGTCCGGCACAGGCCGATCCCCTGCGCCTTGAAATTGCGCGCGGTCTGCGCATCGGCGGGCGTGTCGGCATTGGCGCGCACGCCGATGTCGCGCACCTCATCGGCCCAGTCCATCAGGGTCTGGAAGGCGTCGTCCAGCGTCGGCTTCCAGCATGGCGGGCTCGCCGGCCAGCACCTCGCCATTGGTGCCGTCGATGGTGATCATGTCGCCCTCGCGGAACTCGCGGCCATCGGGCGCGGTCAGGGCGTTCTTGCGCAGGTTGAAGCGCATGTCGGTGGCCCCCACCACGCAGGGCAGGCCCAGGCCGCGCCCGATCACGGCGGCGTGGCTGGTCATGCCGCCGCGTTCGGTCAGCACGGCGACGGCGGCATGCATGCCGCGAATATCCTCGGGCGTGGTTTCGCGGCGCACCAGGATGCAGGGCTCGCCCCGCGCGGCACTGGCCTGCGCCTCGGCGGCGGTGAACACGATCCGTGCCGGTGGCCGCACCGGGGCTGGCGGCGATGCCACGGGCCAGCACGTCGCGCGGCGCGGCGGGGTCGATCTGGCGGTGCAGCAGTTCGTTGAGCGCGCGCGGCTCGATCCGCATCAGCGCCTCTTCGCGGGAGATGATGCCGTCTTCGGCCAGCGCCACGGCGATGCGCACGGCCGCGCGCGCATTGCGCGGCCACGCGCACCCCGTCAAGGATATGCACCTGCCCGTTCTCGATGGTGAATTCGATCTGCATCTCTTCGCGCAGGCGCTGACGCATCAGCGCGGTATGGGCCTTGAGTTCGTCGAAAGCGTCGGGCGCCAGCTCTTCCAGCGACGGGCCGCGCGCTGTCGCGTTCCAGATAGAGCGCGTCGGTGCCCCGTTGCAGCGCATCGCGCCCCTGGCTTTGCGACAGGTAGCGCCCGGTGATCTGCGGCTGCCCGGTCTGGCGAGTTCGACCAGCTGGATCACGCCCGAGCCGCATTCGCCCTGCCCCAGACCCAGCGCCATTTCCTGCACCACCAGACCAAGCCCCGCATCGGCAGGCGCGCCCTTGGCCTGCCGCAGCAGGCGCGCGGTCGTCCCCTCCCAGGCGCGCGCCATGGAGCGCAGCACCTCGGCCAGTTGCACGGCGGGGTCTTGGGGAAAGGCCTCTTCGGTCTCGTCCTCATAGGCGCGCAGCACCTCGGCCAGACCCTCGGGGCCGTCCAGCGTCACATCGTCGAACATGTCCGGGTCAAGCCGCGCCACATGCATCGCATAGGCTCTGCACGAAGCGCAGATAGAGCGCCGCCGCCGCATCCTCGCCCAGCTCGCGCGCTGAGGTCGGCATAGACCTGCGTCGTTCATGCCGATGTTCAGGATCGCCCCCGGCCCGCCCCAGTCGGGGTCCTCGGACGAGGGGCGCACGCAGAGCAGCGGCGTATCGCCGAAGGCGTCCAGCAGGGCCGCCATATCCGGCATCTCGCCCGCCGCGATGCCGCTGCACCGCGTCGAAGACAGCGCGACGGTCAGCGGCACCGGCAGGTCGAGCCGCACCAGACGTTGCAGGCATTTCGCCCGCCCGCCATGGGTGGTGGCCTTGATCGGCGCCGACGGGGTGATGAGGGTCAGGTCGGGGTCGTTATGCTGCACTGCGGCGCCTTTCGTATTCAGCATGCAGAATACGCCCGATGCGCCCCAACGCAAGCGCAGCGTTGGGGGAGTGTCAGATTCATTTGACAGCGGTTTCGGCTCAGCCGTCCAGATCGGGTCAGATCGGCCACGCTCAGGCAGATCGTGCGGATGCGGCTGCAGCAGGTTCAGCCGGTTGCGCCGCATCACCTCGTTGTCGGTATTGACCTGCACCGCCTCGAAGAAGGCATCGATGGGCGCGCGCAGGGCGGCCATGGCGGACATGGCGGCGGCGAAATCCTCGGCCTTCATCGCGGGGGTGATCGCGGCCTCGGCGGTGTCGAGGGCGGCGAAGAGCGCGCGTTCGGCATCGGTTTCGGCGAATTTGACATCCGCGCCGTAGGAATATTCGACGCCGTCCTTTTCCTCGGCCTGGGTCAGGATGTTGGTGGCGCGCTTGAAGCCCTGCAGCAGGTTTTCGCCGTCATCGGTCTTGAGGAAGGCGGCGAGGGCTTCGGCGCGTTTGACCAGCAGGGTCAGGTCGTCATTGCCGGGCATGGCGAGGCAGGCGTCGATGACGTCGTGGCGGATGCCTTGGTCCTTGAGGTAGACCTTGAGGCGGTCGTGGAAGAAGGAGAGGAGGTCGGCGACTATCGCGCTTCACTGGATCGTCTGGCAGACCAGCATAGCGTCTCGAGGACTTCAGCTCGAAGCTTACCGTCCATCTCGTCGATCTGGTCGAGAGCATCTGTCCGAAATCCCCAGCGATTGGAGATCAGTTCTGCGAATTTCTGCGCTTCTTCAGTGAGCCTTCTGTCCATGTTGACTTTTGGAACAATCTGGCTGAGAAACCAAGTGTGCTCAAGATCAACCGCACCCCATTCTCCAGCACCAACCGGATCACCCCCAGCGCCGCCCGGCGCAGCGCAAAGGGGTCTTTGCTGCCCGTCGGCTTCTCGTCAATCGCCCAGAAACCCGTCAGCGTGTCGATCTTGTCGGCCAGCGCCACGGCGACCGAGACGGGGCGCGTGGGCACGTCGTCGACTGGGCCCAGCGGCGCGTAATGCATCTCGCAGGCTTCGGGCACGCCGTCGTCATGGCCTGCGGCGGCGGCGTAATAGCGGCCCATAAGCCCTGAAGTTCGGGGAATTCATCGACCATTTCGGACTGCAGGTCGGCCTTGGCCACGCGCGCGGCCTCGGCCGCCAGATCGGGATCGGCGCCCACCAGCGGGGCGATTTCGCGCGCCAGCGCCGCGATGCGGTCGATGCGGTCGGCCTGGCTGCCCAGCTTGTTGTGGAAGGTGACGGATGACAGGCCCGCGGCCATGCCCTCAAGCCCCACGTTCTTGACGGTGCGCAGGTCGTTTTCCCAGAAGAAGCGCGCATCCGACAGGCGGGCGGACAGCACCTTCTGGTTGCCCGCAAGGATCGTCGCGCCATGGTCGCGCGGTCTCGATGTTGGCGACGGTGATGAACCGCTCGATCCGGCCCGTCTTGGGGTTGCGCACGGAGAAGAACTTCTGGTGTTCGCTCATGCGAGGTTTGCAGCACCTCGGGCGGCAGGCCCAGAAAGGCCGCGTCGATCGCGCCCATCAGCACCACGGGCCATTCGACCAGGCCCGCGACCTCGGCCAGAAGGCCCGCGTCCTCGACCACTTCCAGCCCGTTGGCGAAGGCCTGATTGGTGGCCTCGGCCCAGATCGCATCGGCGCGCTCGGCGGGGTCGAGGATCACGCGGTGCGCTTGAGCTTTGCGGCGTAATCATCGAACGAGGCGACCGAAAAGCGGCCCGGCGCCATGAAGCGGTGGCCTTCGGTCGTGTTGCCGGCGGTGATCCCGTCCACGTCAGCGGGACGACCTCGGCCCCGGCTTCGGTCGTCAGGATGCACAGGATGGATTGCAGCGGGCGCACCCAGCGCAAGCTGCCTGCGCCCCAGCGCATCGACTTGGGCCAGGGGAAATTGCGGATCGCGCCTTCCAGCACCTCGGCCACGATCTCGGCGGCCGGGCGGCCCGGCTTTTCGATCACGGCGAAGAAGACGCGGCCCTTCTGTCGTCGCGCTCCTCAAGCTGATCGCGGGTCAGACCCGCGCCGCGCAGAAAGCCCTCGATGGCCTGTTCGGGCGCATCCACGCGCGGGCCCTTGCGTTCTTCGCGCAGGGTGGGCGAATCGGCCAGCAGGCCCTTCGATGGTCAGCGTCAGGCGGCGCGGCGTGGAAAAGGCGGCAGCCCCGGCATAGGTCAGCCCGGCCTCGACCAGACCATTGGTCACGAGCTTTTTCAGATCCTCGGCGGCGCGGGTCTGCATCCGGGCGGGGATTTCCTCGGAGAAGAGTTCGATCAGAAGATCGGGCATGGGTCGGTTTCCTTGCGGAGGAGATCAGTTTTCCTGCGGGGGCGCAGGGCAATCGGCGGGGGCGGGCTGTCCGTCAAAGACCACGTCGCCGCAGCGGTTGATCTGGTGCCAGACGAAACCGCGCCCGTCGGGCATGACGGCGACGATACGGTCGATGCCGTAGCGGATGTTTTCGGTGCCCAGGAAGGCCAGCGCGCGGCCCTGCTCCAGCGCGGCCCCGATCTGCGCGCGCGTCGAAACAGTCGAACCAGTCGGGCGCGAGCAGCGGCACGGCCCCGTCGATAGGGCTGATAGGTCTCGGCCAGCATCGGCAGGCTGAGCGGCGGTGGTGAAACAGGCGCGGTAGCGGATCGGGCTGCTGTCGGCATCAATGGCCTGAAAATCGGCATGGGGCAACGGCGCGGACTGGCCGGTGGACAGCAGCACCAGCCTGCACGTCATCGGGGCCAGAGGCCGCGATTTCGTCATAATAAGCATAGACCTGCAGGTAATACATCGCCACGCCGCCGACCAGCGCACAGGCACAAGATCAGGATCGCCAGAAACTTGCCCATCACGCGGCCCACCCGCCTGCTTCGGTCTGCACGAAGGCATCGGCGCATTGCTTGGCCAGCGCGCGCACCCGCCCGATATAGGCCTGCCGTTCGGTCACCGAAATCACGCCGCGCGCGTCCAGCAGGTTGAACAGATGGCTGGCCTTGATGCACTGGTCATAGGCCGGATGCGCCATGATGATGCGCTTGCCGGTCTTGGGGTCCTCGGCGGGGACGGCCAGAAGGCGGGCACATTCGGCCTCGGCATCCTCGAAATGGCGCAGCAGCATCTCGGTCGTGGCGACGTCGAAGTTGTGGCGGCTGTATTCCTGCTTCGGTCTGGCGGAAGACATCGCCATAGGTCAGCGGGATCGGCGCGTCGGGATCGTTGAAGGGCATGTCCATCACGTGATCCACGCCCAGCACATACATCGCCAGACGTTCCAGCCCATAGGTCAGCTCGCCCGAGACCGGGTGGCAGTCATGCCCGCCGACCTGCTGGAAATAGGTGAACTGGCTGACTTCCATGCCGTCGCACCAGACTTCCCAGCCCAGACCCCATGCGCCCAGCGTGGGGCTTTCCCAGTCATCCTCGACAAAGCGGATGTCGTGCAGCGCCATGTCGATGCCGATGGCCTCGAGGCTGCCCAGATAGAGCGCCTGCAGATCGGGCGGGCTGGGTTTGATGAGCACCTGATACTGGTAGTAGTGCTGCAACCGGTTCGGGTTCTCGCCATAGCGCCCATCGGTGGGGCGGCGCGAGGGCTGCACATAGGCCGCGGCCCAGGGCTTGGTGCCCAAGGCTGCGCAGGGTGGTGGCGGGGTGGAAGGTGCCCGCGCCCACTTCCATGTCATAGGGCTGCATCATGGCGCAGCCCTTGCGCGGCCCAATAGGCCTGAAGCCGCAGGATGATCTCCTGAAAGCTGCGCGGTGTGCTGCCGGTCTGTGCGCCTGTCTGTGCCATGGTCCTGTCCGACCTTTCCAAAAGATGATCTGTCGCGCCGGAACGGGGCCTGTGGCCACGCTCAAATCGCGCGCCCTACCTACGGTTCGGCGCGCATGGGGTCAATCGCGCCGACGCGCATTATTCGGGTGCATGTAGGGCTGGATTTGCTAAAACACCCCCTGAACCGCCCGTGACGGGCGAAAATGCATATGGCAGGGACACTTCGTTTGATGTTGAAATATCTTGTTGCGGTACTGACCTTCACGCTGATCCTGAGCCGCGCGGCTGTCGCGCAGCAGGATGTCGTCTGGGTCCAGATCGAGGCGCGGCCGACACTGGCGCAGGCGCAGGAGCGTGCGCGCGCCTATGCGGCGGATCTTCCGGACGTAAACGGGTTCGTGCTGTCCAGCGGATGGTATGCCATCGCGCTGGGGCCCTATACCCGGCCCGATGCCGAACAGGTGCTGCGGGTCTATCGCGCCGAGCGCACGATTCCCGACGACAGTTTCATCGCCTTCACCAGCAGTTTCCGCCAGCAGTTCTGGCCCGTGGGGGCCAATCTGCTGACCCCGTCGCAGCCGCCCCTGCCCCCTGCCGTGCCGGATGCAGCGCCGCAGGCCGAGGCGACGGACGTGGTCCCGCTGGTGACCGACGAGGCGGGCATCCCGCAAGCCCCGCTGCCGGACGAGAGCCCGAACGAGGCGCGCGCCAGCGAGGCGCTGCTGACCCGCGAGGGGCGCGAGGCTTTGCAGGTCGCGCTGAAATGGGGCGGCTTCTATGACGGGCTGATCGACGGGGCCTTCGGGCGCGGCACGCGCGCCTCGATGGCGGACTGGCAAAGGGCCAATAATTTCGAGCCGACCGGCATCCTGACGACGTTGCAGCGCGAGACCCTGCTCAAGCAGTATAACGCCGTGCTGGAAGGGCTGGACCTGCAACTGGTGCGCGACGAGACCGCCGGGATCGAGATGCTGCTGCCGCTGGGCGCGGTGGGTTTCGCGCGGATCGAGCCGCCCTTCGTGCATTACGAGGCCACCGGCGACATCGACGCGCGCATCCTGCTGATCAGCCAGGAAGGCGATCGCAGCACGATGTTCGGCCTTTACGACATCATGCAGACGCTGGCGATCGTGCCGCTGGAGGGGCCGCGCGAGCGGCGCGAGGACGGGTTCACGCTGATCGGTCAGGGGGGCGATTTCGTCTCGCATACCGAGGTCAGTCTGGCGAACGGGCGGATCAAGGGCTTTACCCTTGTCTGGCCCGCCGGGGACGAGGATCGCCGTCTGCGCCTGCTGGGCGAGATGCAGAAGAGCTTTGCCCGGATCGACGGGGTGCTGAGCTTTGCCGCAGGCGCGCAGAGCGAGCAGCGGATCGACCTTGTGTCCGGGCTGGAGGTGCGCAAGCCGCGTCTGACGCGGTCGGGCTTTTACGTGGATGCCACCGGCACGGTGGTGACGACGACCGATGCGGTCGCGGGATGCGGGCGGATCACGCTGGACACGGAGGTCGATGCGCAGGTGATCGGGACCGATGACACGCTGGGGATCGCGGTCCTGCGCCCGGACCGGCCGCTGGTGCCCGTCGAGACGGCGGCGTTCCAGACCGTGACGCCCCGGTTGCAGTCCGAAGTGTCGGTGGCGGGCTTTTCCTATGGCGGCATTCTGAGCGCGCCGACCCTGACCTATGGCCGGCTGGCCGATCTGCGCGGCCTGAACGGCGAGGAAAACCTCAAGCGGCTGGAGCTTGATGCCCTGCCCGGCGATGTGGGCGGCCCGGTCTTCGACGCGGGCGGTGCCGTTCTGGGGATGCTGAGCGCGCCGGTGATGGACGGGCGGCAATTGCCGCAGGATGTCAGCTTCAGCGTGGATGCCAGCGCGATCCGGGCGCTGCTGGACAGGCTTGGCGTGACATCGGCGACGATGGAAGGCGCGGGCACCATCGACCCTGTGGGCCTGACGCGCCGCGCCAGCATGATGACCGTTCTGGTTGGCTGCTGGGATTGATCCCGGCCTATGGATCGCGCGGCGCGCGGTCCGTCACCATCCGCAAGCCGGACATGGCTCTGCCGCAGCGCGCGGCGCCATCAGGCGCCACACAGCTACGGCTGGCCGAACGGCAGGGTGCCGTCAGATATAGAAGGTGTCGCGGAACACGTAGCGCGGGATGTCGTCGCGCGTGATGCCGATCTCGGCCAGTTCGGCGTCGGACATGGCATGGAGCGCCTCGATCTCGTCCGTGCGGGACTTGATGTGCATATAGGCATTGATGCCCTGCCCCAAGGACGCGAAGAACGCGTCGAAGCGGGCCATCAGGCGGGCGCGGATGTCGTTGCGGGGATGGGTCAGGTTGGTGGTCTGGGTCGTCATTGGGAACCTCGTCTGTATTGTTTCAGCTGTCTCCCTGCACTCAAGATAGGTCAGCATTGATGACTTTACCACTGCCGATGCTGCATTGCGGCATTGCGGTCAGCGCAAGTCACGGCGGCCTGTTTTCACGAACTGCCCCCTGAAACGGCAAAAGGCTGCCCGATTGGACAGCCCATGCGTGCCTGTGCGGCGAGGCGCGGCCGCGAAGCGCACCCTGCGGCGCGGGATCAGTAGAGATCGCGGAAGACGTATTGCACGATCTGGTCGCGCCGGATGCCCAGTGCGGCGAGTTCCGTGTCGCTCATGGCTTCCAGGGCTTCGATCTGGTCGGTGCGCGCCCGGCGGGCGACATAGGCGTTGAAGGCGCGGGCGAACCATGCCGAGAAGGCCGGCCCAGCCGAAGCCATGCGAGAGGGAGATATTGGTTGTGTTGCTGCTCATCTGTCTTGTCCTTGTGCGTCACCCGGTTCCGGGCTCGGGTGTGACATAGGCATGCAGGGGGGGCGCAACCACCGCCAAATCTGCAACCCCGCCCTGCATTTTCTGCAACGCAGCATTGTTTTGCCGCAGCGCGGCATCGCGCAATTAAAAAAGCCGCCGCCGGGTCTGAACCGGGCGGCGGCGACGAGGGCGGGTATGCAGGCCGGCAGGCGTACCGGCCTGCCGCCTCAACCGACGTGAAACAGGGTGTTGAACAGCTTGGGATCGACGCTGTCGCTGGCGAAGGTCGCCCCTTCGGTCAGGATGCTGACCGCGTCATGGCTGTGCAGGCTTTCCTGATGGCTGGCCACCACGCGGAAATCGCCGACCCGCTCGTCCTGCTGCAACTGCGCGCAGAACAGACGCGCCGCATCCTCGACGAAGATCGGGTTGGCGGCGTTGAGTTCGGCAAAGGCCTGCTCGTCCTCGCGCTTGACCATGACCTGCGTTTCGGTGGGCACGGCGCGCGCGGGCCATCTCGATCACATCCTCGAACCACAGGCAGGCGCCGTCGATCACCTCGACCGACATCCGCGCGACCGAGCGCTGCGAATGCGGCGTGGCCAGCTGCCCGCGCGTCTGGCGGGCATGTTCGCTGAGTTCCAGCGAACAGGGGCAGGTCGAGGAATAGACATAATCCAGATGGATGATCTTCTTGCGCACGCCGGCCTTCTCGATCAGTTCCAGCGCGATATCGTAATACTGATAGCCCGTCAAGGCCCGAGCGCAGCGACGTGATCTTGACCGGATAGGAGAAGCGCATCTGGATGCGGGCATCGAAGCTGTCCAGATCGGTCATGT
Source organism: uncultured Alphaproteobacteria bacterium (assembly GCA_963715835.1). Lineage (GTDB taxonomy): Bacteria > Pseudomonadota > Alphaproteobacteria > Rhodobacterales > Rhodobacteraceae > Seohaeicola. The sequence continues at coordinate 1,053,376 of CAVQSH010000002.1, forward strand.
AATCCTCCAGCGCGGCCTCGATCACCTCGAAGCTGAAGGTCTTTTCCGAGTGCTTGTAGAAAGACCGCATGATCCGGGACATGTTGATGCCCTTCTTGTCCGCCTCGAGGCTGACAGTGCCGGTCACGCTGGTTTCCAGCGTCAGATCGCCGTTGTCGCGGGTGTGAAAGCGGATCGGCAGGCGGAAATTGGAAATGCCCACATGCTGGATCTGCTGGCTGCGCGCCACGGATCAGGCTGGAGGGGCCGTTCTGCAGATCGGGCAGGCTGTCCTTGTAGGCGGCGTCCACCTCGAACCCGTAGGGATAGGCGCGCGACAGCACCGGATAGCTTGAGGCATCGGTCCCCGGCAGCAGGCGGGCCAGCGCGGGGTCCAGATCGGCAATCTCGGCCTCCGAGGCGCGCGCGGCCCAATGGCGCAGACGCTCGAGCGCGTCGGCCGCATCCTCGCGGGTGAATTGGCGGTCCAGATCCGGCGTGTGAATGTTCATGAGGAGGCCCCTTCGCATCATGGTGCCACCCTAAAATAGGATGGCCGGTGGCAGATTACCAACAACGAATAGAATTACGTCGGACGCGACAGATCGGATCAGAAGAAGGATAACAAAAAACGGCGCAGGCTGCGGGTGCCGTGGGTGTCGCACAGGGTACAATATCCGCCCGCAGCGGCACCGTCACAGGCAAAGCGCGATTGAAAAGCCGCGCTGATCGTATAGCGTGCGGTCATGATCGCTCCGGTTGTTCTGTTGCTGCTGTCCCTGGCGGGGATTCTCTGCGCGCTGGTGCTGCCGGATGCGTCGGACTGGCTGCTGCTGGCGGTGCCTTCGACCATCGCAAGCACGATCCTTTTGCTGCGGGCCATTCTCGGAACGCAGGTGCCTGCCCGGCCCGACCTGCCTGACCTGCCTGCGGTCATCGTGGATGGATCGAATGTCATGCACTGGCGCGACGGCACCCCGAAGGTCGAGACCCTGCGCGAGGTGATCGTCGCGCTGGAACGTGCAGGGCTGGCCCCCGGCGTCGTGTTCGATGCCAATGCAGGTTACAAGCTGATCGGCAGCTATCTGCATGACGATACGCTCAGCGCCATTCTGGGGTTGCCGCGCAACCGGGTGACGATCGTGAACAAGGGCGAACCGGCGGACCCGCTCATCCTGGCGACCGCGCGCGATCAAGGTGCGCGGATCGTGACGAATGACCGGTTCCGGGACTGGGCCGACAGTTTTCCCTTTGTCGGCAAGCCCGGCACCCTGATCCGTGGGGGCTTCAGGGGCGGGTCGCTCTGGCTGGACCTCTGACCCGGCTCAGGCCTGCTCCAGCGCCTGCAGGATATCGGCGACCAGATCGTCGGTGTCCTCGAGCCCCACGACTCAGCCGCACCAGACCGGGCGTGATGCCCAGCGCGACCTTCTGATCCTCCGGCAGGCGCTGATGCGTCGTGGTGGCGGGGTGGGTGACGATCGACTTGGCATCGCCCAGATTGTTCGAAATCATCACGATCTCCAGCGCGTTGAGGAAGCGGAAGGCCGCCGCCTGCCCGCCCGTCGAGCTCGAGCGCCAGCACCGTGCCGCCCTTGCCCATCTGCGCCAGCGCCAGCGCGTGCTGGGGATGGCTGGGCATGGCCGGGATAGATCACGCGCGCCAGTTTCGCGTGACCTTCCAGCGCCTCCGCGATGGCCAGCGCGGTCGCGGCCTGCGCGCGCACGCGCAGGTCCATGGTTTCCAGCCCCTTGAGCATGATCCAGGCGGTGAAGGGCGACATCGCGCCGCCGGTGTGCTTCATGTAGGGCTCCACCGTCTTGCGGATGATAGTCGCGGCTGCCCAGGATCACGCCGCCCAGCGCGCGGCCCTGCCCGTCGATATGCTTGGTGGCCGAATAGATGACCACATCGGCGCCCTGCTGCGATCGCACGCGAAAAGACCGGCGTGGCGAAGACATTGTCGACCACGACGGTGGCGCCCACCGCATGGGCGAGCTCGGCGACGGCGGCGATGTCGATCACCTCCAGCGTCGGGTTCGAGATCGACTCGAAGAACACCAGCCTGCGTGTCGGGGCGGATCGCGGCGCGCCACTGGTCCAGATCGGTGCCATCGACGAAGCGTCACCTCGACCCCGTAGCGGGTCAGCACTTCTTCGAGGATATAGAGGCAGGAGCCGAAGAGCGCGCGCGCCGCCACCACGTGATCGCCCGCGCGCAGCATCGCGGTCAGCGCGCCCGACACCGCCGCCATGCCGCTGGCGGTGGCAAAGGCATCCTCGGCCCCTTCCAGCGCGGCGATCCGGTCCTCGAACATCGCCACCGTGGGGTTGCCGTAGCGGGCATAGATGAACTCGTCCGGCCCGGCCTCGAGGAACCGCGCCTCGGCCTGCTTCGGCGCTGTCATAGACGAAGCCCTGGGTGAGGAAGATCGCCTCGCTGACCTCGTCATACTGGCTGCGGCGGGTGCCGCCATGCACCAGCCTGGTGCGCTTGTTCCAATCCTGGCTCATGCTCGTCCTCCGTCGGGCCCTCGGCCCCAATAAAAAAACCCCCGTCGCGGTCAAGCGAAAGGGGGCTCCTTCATCCTGACCTCTTTAGCGGGTTGTTTAACGTGGCCCGCAATCCGGTAACAAATCGCCACGCGGGTCTGATACGCCTGTCGCCAGGCGCCGTCAACTGTCAGGCTGGCCCGCGCGGCACCCGGCTTCATCTTGCCGCAAATACTCCCGCCGGAGGCATCCGCCGCCGCCACGGGTGCCGCGTCACTTGTCTTGCGACGCGGCGTCTTCGGTCTTGATGGCATGGGTCTCGAACAGCTTGCCCTGCGTGATGAAGAAGACAAAGACCGCGGCCGTCAGCACGAAGGTTTCGAAATAGACCCAGGCCTCGGTGCTCATGAAGCGCCAGACCAGTTCGTTCGACACCGCCAGCGCGAGGAACAGCGCCGTCAGGCGGCGGGTCAGGATCATCCAGCCTTCCTCGGTCATGGGGATCATCTCCTCCATGACATATTGCAGATAGGACCGGCCCCGCAGCAGGCCCAGCCCCAGCAGCCCCGCGAAGATCAGGTAGACGATCGTGGGCTTGATCTTGAGGAAGCGTTCGTCGTTCAGCCAGACGGTCAGCCCGCCGAAGAGCACGACCAAAACCATGGTCATGATCTGCATCCGCGACAGGCGGCCCGTCAGTTTCCACAGGATGCCGGTGCTGAGCAGCAACAGCGGGATCAGCGCCGCCGTGGCCACGATGAAGCCGCCGTATTCGGTGCCCCCTATGGTGAAGACCCGGTCCTTGAGCGCGATATAGGCCACGAAGAAGGCGAGGACCGGCCCCAGTTCCAGTGCGGTCTTCACAAGCGGGTTGATATCCTTCTCGGCCATGCGGCTCTCCTATCCTCCGAATTGAACGATCACCGCGCCCAGCGCGATCAGGCACATCAGCGCGATGCGCCGCGGGCCCACGGTTTCCTTGAGCACCAGCCAGCCGATCAGCGCGGCGAAGACCGTCGATGTCTCGCGCAGTACCGCCGCCTCGCCCACCTTGTCCAGCCGCGTCGCCAACATGATAGAGCCGAAGCTGAAAAAGGCGATCACCGCCCCGATGACGCCGCGCTGCATCAGGGGGGCGACGGGCGGGCGCAAATGGTCCGCCATCGCGCGCCAGCGCAGTGTCGCCACGACCGGCATGACCAGCCCGTCGATCATGAAGAACCACATCAGAAAGGTGAAGGGGTCCGCCGTCGCCCGGATGCCGTAGGCGTCATATGTCGTATAAAGCGCCACAAACAAGCCCGTCACCACCGCCAGACCCAGCGCCATGTTCAGCGTGTCGCGGTTCAGCGTGACATGGATCAGGTTGTAGACCGCCAGCCCGAAGATGCCCGTCAGAAGAACGCCCACGCCCAGCCACTGGGTCGCGGAAAAGACCTCGCCGAAGATCAGCCAGGCGCCGATCACCGCGAACAGCGGCCCCGTCCCGCGCACCACCGGATAGACCACCGTATAGGCGCCGCGCGTATAGGCCATCGCCTGCAGGAATTTATAGGCCGTGTGGATCACGAAGGCCCCCGCGAAGATGGGCCACATATGCGGTTCGGGAAAAGGCACCACGAACAGCGCGAAGGGGGCTGCGATCACCGCATAGTTGATGTCGATGGCCCCGCGCATCAGCCAGGGGTCGTGGCGGCCTTTCTGCAGCGCGCCGAAAATCGCGTGCAGCACCGCCGCCAGCAGCGCCAGCATCATCGCCGCATGACTTCCCGCCGGTGTTCCCTCCAGCGAGACAAGCCAGGCGCTCATGCGCGCAGTCGTCCGGGGCTTCGCCCAAGGCTTTCGTCATGCAGTTCGCGGGCGCGGCGCGAGATGTCGATCTCGTCGCCCTCGCGGCCGATCACGATATCGCCCCCTTCGGCGGCAAAGGCGTATTCGTCGATCAATTCCTGTTCCAGCGTGTCCAGCACGAAGGTGTTGCGGTGTTCCGGCAGCAGGCACAGATCGAAGATGCGCGGCGGCACGTCCAGATGCGCGTCCCAGATCATGCGGCCGAAGCCCACCACCTGCCCGTCGTTCAGCACGACGCATTCGCTCATCACCAGCCGGTCGTCGGGCCAGTCCTCGAACTCGTCCGCCGTGCGCAGGCGTGCGCTGTCGATCACCGCCTCGAGGGCGGTGATGTCGGGCTGGAAATCGGTTGTCCGTCGTATCTCAAGCATCAAGGTCAATTCTCAGGCATCCAGACCTGTCAGCGCGCGGGCGAAATCCTGCGGATCGAAAGGGGCCAGATCGTCGATCTGCTCGCCCACGCCGATGGCATGGATCGGCAGGCCGAACTTGTCGGCCAGCGCCACGAGCACGCCGCCCTTGGCGGTGCCATCGAGCTTGGTCATCACAAGGCCGGACACATCGGCCAGCTTGCGGAAGATCTCGACCTGGCTCAGCGCGTTCTGGCCGGTCGTGGCATCCAGCACCAGCAAGGTGTTATGCGGCGCGGTCGGGTCCTTCTTGCGGATGACGCGGACGATCTTGGAGAGCTCCTCCATCAGGTCGGCGCGGTTCTGCAAACGCCCTGCGGTGTCGATCAGCAGGAGGTCCGCCCCCTCGGCCTCGGCCTTTGTCATGGCGTCGAAGGCAAGGCTTGCGGGGTCGGACCCTTCGGGCGCGGTCAGCACGGGCACGCCCGCGCGGTCGCCCCAGACCTGCAACTGTTCGACAGCCGCCGCGCGGAAGGTGTCGCCCGCCGCGATGATGACCGTCTTGCCCGCCGCGCGGAACTGGCTGGCCAGCTTGCCGATGGTGGTGGTTTTCCCTGAGCCGTTCACGCCCACGACCAGCACCACCTGCGGGGTCTTGGGAAAGATCGGCATGGGGCGGGCCACGGGTTCCATGATGCGCGCGATCTCATCCGCCAAGGCGTGCTTGATGTCGCTGACCGAGAGTTTGCGGCCATAGCGCCCTTCGGCAAGGTTCGCGGTGACACGCAGCGCGGTATCCACCCCCATGTCCGAGGCGATGAGCAGCTCCTCGAGCTGCTCCAGCATCGCATCGTCCAGCACGCGGCGCACCACCGGACCGGCGGGGACGGCCGGGGCCTTGGCGGCGGCGGTCTTTGCAGCGGGGGATGGGGCGGCGGGTGCCGCTTCGGGCGCGGCGGACCGGCCCAGAAGGCGGCCCAGAAAGCCCACTTTCGCAACCCCGGATGTGGCAGTGGTCGAATCCAGCGGGATTTCGGACGGGGTGCCCACGGGAATTTCCATCGGGGCCGGGCCGGGTATCCGGTCGCCTGCGGGTGCGGGCACTTCGCTGGGCCAGTCGCGGGGCATCTCCTCGGGCTGGTCGTATCCGGGGATTTCCTCGGGGGTCTCCTCGGGTGCGTCGGGCAGGTTTTCCGGCTCTTCCGGCTCCTCCGGTTCGTCCGGCTCCTGCGGTTCAGGCCGGGGGGCGGGTTCGGGTGCCGGTTCGGGTTCGGGTTCTGTTTCGGGCGTCGGTTCGTCAGGTTCCTGCGGGGCGGGCTCCGGGACGGGGTCAGGTGCGGGCGTGGGATCAGGGTCCTGCGCGGCCAGACGCTTGTCGTCCTCGGCCTCCGCCTCGCCACCCTGCGCCACAATCGCATCCAGCCCCTGGTCCAGACGGGACGAGGAGGTGAAAAGGCGTTGTTTGAGTTTGCCGAAAAAGGACATGGCGGCCTCGCGGGGGAGTGTTTGCCTTCACCTAGACCCTCTTGGGCCGTTTTGAAAGCCCCCCGGGGTCAATCAGTCGTGCCAATCAACCGGGCCGGACGCGCCCGGGGCGGCCCGGATGGGGGTCGGGGATATCCGCTCAATCGGCGTGCCGCGACGGATTGATCACTGGCCAAATCGGGGTGCGCTGGGGCAGGATGCGCGCATGAGACATGTATCCTTGCCCCGTTCCCCTGTTCCGACCCCGTTCCTGCTGGTTGTGCTGATCCTGATGCTGCTGGCCCTGCCCCTGCATGCGCAAAGCGGCAGCAGGATGGATGGCGCGGCGTTCGACGCCTATACGCGCGGGCAGACCTTCACCTATGGCACCGGGGCAGAGCCTTACGGGGCCGAGGAATACCTCGACAACCGCCGGGTGCGCTGGTCCTTTCTGGACGGGCGCTGCCAGGAGGGGGAATGGTACGAGGAGAACGGCATGATCTGCTTTGTCTATGACGACAATCCCGATCCGCAATGCTGGAGCTTCTACCAGACCCCGCGCGGCATCGTGGCGCGCTTCGAGGACAACCCGAGCCAGACCACGCTCTACGAAATCACCCGCAGCCCCGAACCGCTGATGTGCCTTGGCCCCGAGGTCGGCACGTGACGGATCGGCGTGCTGCCCTATCTGTCCTGAGCTGATCCATCGCGGACCCCATTGCCATGTTCCTGTTCCAGTGCGCCACGCTTGCCCCGCTGATCCTGCTGATCCTCGGCAGCCTGTGGGGCGGCTGGTGGATCGCGGGGGCGGTGCTGATGATCACCGTCTTCACATGGGCCGCCGACCATCTGATGCGCCACGCGGCGGCGGTCACCGGGCGGGATGATGAATTTCCCACGGGCGACGGGCTGGCCGTTGCGCTGGCGCTGATGCTGCTGGCGGGGCTGGCGCTTGGGGTGCGGGCCGTGGGTGGCGAGAGCGGTTTGGGGCTGGCGGAACGCGCGGGGCTGCTGATCGGCTGGGGACTGGCCTTCGGACAGATCGGGCATCCGGTCGCGCATGAGCTGATCCACCGCCGCCCGATCTGGATGCGCGGGCTGGGGCGCGCGGTCTATTGCGCCGTGCTGATGGGGCATCACGCCTCCAGCCATCTGCGGGTGCATCACGTGCATGTGGGCACGCAGGATGATCCCGCCTCGGCCCCGCTTGGCATGGGGTTCTGGCGCTATGCGGCGCGGGCCTGGGGCGGATCGTATCTTGCGGGGCTGCGGGCCGAAACCGCGCTGCGCGCGCGGGCGGCGGTGCGTCCCTCACGGTGGAGCCATCCCTATCTCGGCCATGCTATCGGCGCGGCTCTGGCGCTTGCGGCGGCTGTGGCCCTTGCAGGTATGGGCGGGATCGCGGCCCTTCTGGGGATCGCGGCCTATGCGCAGCTACAGATCCTGCTGTCGGACTATATCCAGCACTACGGCCTGACCCGCGTGCGGCTGCCCGACGGGCGGCTGGAACCCGTCGGACCGCGCCATTCGTGGAACGCACCGCAGGCCTGGTCCAGCGCGATGATGCTGAACGCGCCGCGCCATTCGGACCATCACGCGCATCCGTCGCGCCCCTATCCGGCGCTGCGACTGGAGCAGGAGATGCCGATGCTGCCGCGCGCCGTGCCGGTCATGGCCGTGGCGGCGCTGATCCCCCCGCTCTGGCGGCGGATGATGGACCGGCGTGCGCGGCGCTGGATGGAGACCTAGAGCAGGCTGCCCTGTTCCGGTGGCGGGGTCTTGCCGCCCGGTTTCGGCGCGGGCTTGCCGCCCACGGCCAGACGCCCGTCGGCAAACTGGATTTCCAGCGCGCGGGCCTTGGCGGCTTGCGCCTTGGTCGTCAGCACCGCGCCATCCTCGCCCCGCACCACGGCGTAGCCGCGTGACAGCGTCGCCTCATAGCCCAGCGTCAGACGCAGGCGGTCCAGTTCAAGGGTCTGCTGGCGCCATGTCCTGACCTGCCGCTGGCCCGCATCCGACAGGCGGCGCGAGAGTGTGGCAAGGTCGCGGTTCTTGCGCTCCAGATCGGCGCGGAACCGGTCAAGGCTGAGGCGGTCCGAGGCCACGGCCAGATTGCGCCGTTCCGTCTGGATGGCGCGGCGCAGCAGAGCGGGGCGCAGCGCGCCCGCGTGATCGGACAAGGCGACCCGGCGCAACTGGACCGAGCGGATGAGGGCGGCGGGCAGACGGTCGGACAGCACGTCAAGGCGCTGGCGCGGCCCGTCGAGCAGCGTTTCGGCCCGTGGCAAGGCGCGCGACAGATCGCGCAGGCGCTGCGCGCGCAAGCTGACGCCGCCGGTCAGGGCACGGGTCAGGCGGCCCGACTGCCCGTCGAGCCATGCCAGCAGATCGAGCCGCACCGGCACCGCCATTTCCGCCGCCGCCGTGGGCGTGGGGGCGCGCCGGTCGGCGGCATAGTCGATCAGGGTGGTATCGGTCTCATGCCCCACGGCGGAGATCAGCGGGATCTGGCTGGCGGCGGCGGCGCGGACCACGATCTCCTCGTTGAAGCCCCAGAGGTCTTCAAGCGAACCGCCACCCCGCGCCACGATGATCAGGTCCGGGCGCGGCATGGCGCCGCCCGGTGTCATGGCGTTGAAACCGTGGATCGCGCGGGCCACTTCGGGCGCGCAATTTGCCCCCTGCACGGCGACGGGCCAGATCATGACCTTGCGCGGGAAACGGTCGCGCAACCGGTGCAGGATATCGCGGATCACCGCCCCGGTGGGAGATGTGACCACGCCGATGATCTCGGGCAGGTAGGGGATCGGCTGCTTGCGCCCCTCGTCGAACAGCCCCTCGGCCGCCAGCATCCGGCGGCGCTTGTCCAGCATCGCCATCAGGGCCCCTGCCCCGGCGGGTTCGATATCCTCGATGATCAGCTGGTATTTCGACTGACCGCCGAAGGTGGTGATGCGGCCGGTGGCGATGACCTCCATCCCCTCCTCGGGTTGCACGGACAGGCGCGCGGCCACGCCTTTCCAGATCACGGCAGCCAGGACCGAGCGATCATCCTTGAGATCTAGATAGATATGCCCCGAACGCGGCATGGTCACGCGGCCCAGCTCGCCCCGGATGCGGACATGGGAAAACTCGCCCTCCAGCACCCGTTTCACCGCGCCCGAAATCTCGGAGACGGTGTATTCGGGGTTGTTCTGCCCGCCCTGCGGCGCGGGGGCGTCGTCGTCGAGAAGATCGGACATGCGGGGCGGGCCTTCCGTCTGGCTTGTCTATGGTGTTGAGGCACCTTAAAGCGGTCACCGACGAAGGCCAAGCGGGAGAGCGCCATGAATATCCTGATCCTCGGCGGCGGCGGGCGTGAACATGCGCTGGCCTGGGCGGTGATGCAGAACCCCAAATGCGACAAGCTGATCGTGGCACCGGGCAATGCGGGCATCGCGCAGATCGCGGAATGCGCCAGCCTCGATGTGCTCAACGGCGCGGCGGTGGTGAATTTCTGCGACGAGAACGCGATTGATTTCGTCATCGTGGGACCCGAGGCCCCGCTGGCCGCAGGCATCAGCGACCGCCTGCGCGAGGCGGGCTTCAATGTCTTCGGCCCCTCACAGGCCGCCGCACAGCTTGAGGCATCCAAAGCCTTCACCAAGGAGATCTGCGCCGCCGTGAACGCGCCCACCGCCGGTTACGGCCATTTCACCGATGCGGAGGCCGCGCGCGCCCATATCCAGCGCCCATGGCGCGCCCATCGTGGTCAAGGCCGATGGTCTGGCCGCCGGCAAGGGCGTGATCGTGGCGATGACCGAGGCCGAGGCGCTGGCCGCCGTCGACGACATGTTCGGCGGCGAATTCGGCAGCGCCGGGGCCGAGGTGGTGATCGAGGAGTTCATGGAGGGCGAGGAAGCCTCGTTCTTCGTGCTCTGCGATGGCAAGGACGTGCTGGCGATCGGCACCGCGCAGGATCACAAGCGCGTGGGCGATGGCGACACCGGCCCGAACACCGGCGGCATGGGGGCCTATTCCCCCGCGCCGGTGCTGTCGGATGCGGTGGCGCAGCTCGCGATGGAGCAGATCGTCAAACCCTGCGATGGCCGAGATGGCGCGACGCGGCATGCCCTATCAGGGCGTGCTCTATGCCGGGCTGATGATCAAGGACGGCCAGCCGCGTCTGGTGGAATACAACGTGCGCTTCGGCGATCCGGAATGTCAGGTGCTGATGATGCGGCTGGGCGCGCAGGCGCTGGACCTGATGCTGGCCTGCGCCGAGGGGCGGCTGGCGGGCGCGCAGGTGCATTGGGCCGATGACCATGCGCTGACCGTGGTGATGGCGGCGAACGGCTATCCGGGCGACTATGCCAAGGGCAGCGTGATCGGCGGGCTGGAGGGCTTGCCCGAGGACAGTTTCAACATGTGCTTCCACGCGGGCACCGCGCTCAAGGACGGCAAGATCGTGGCCAACGGCGGCCGCGTGCTGAACGTGACCGCGCGCGGGGCGACGCTGGCCGAGGCGCAATCGCGCGCCTATGCCATGGTGGACCGGATCGACTGGCCCGGCGGGTTCTGCCGCCGCGACATCGGATGGCGCGCGCTGTGAAGAAGCCGCGCCGCCACAAGGTCAAACCCGCGCTGATCAAGTCGCCGTTGACCTATGTTCTGGCCGAGGGGGTCCTGCTGTGCGAGGACGCATCGGGCGGCACTCTGTGGCGGATCGAGCTTGCCGCCGTACGCCATGCCCACTGGACAGCATCGCGCGCCGGGCAAAGCCTGACGCGCGTCCTGCGGCTGGATGACGGGACACAGCGCGGTGCGATCCGGCAGCATCTTTATCGCCGCGCGCTGGTGGGCGGGCCTGACGACATGGCCTTCCGCGCCTGCGTCAGCGATGTGCTGCGCGCGCTGATGGCCGCGCAGCCGGGGCTGGATGTGCAAAGCGGGCCGTCCGCCGTCACCTCGGCGGTGTTGCGGATTCTGGGCATGGTGCTGCTGGCGGGGTCTTTGGCCGCGCCTGTTGTGGCGCTGGTGACGGGGCAGCCGCTGATGGCCTTCGTGAACGGGGCGATCCCCGTCACGCTGATCGGCCTTCTGGGTCTGGCGCTGATGCGGACCTATGCGGCGGGTCGCCGGATCGCAACCCGCACCCCGGCAGAGCTGATCGCGGAGCTGGAGCAGGCCTAGACCGTCATGTCAACGGCGCGAGCCTGTGGCCGGGAGTTCGCGCGAGGTGCCCGAAGGCAAGCCTTCGTCCGGTCAGATCTGCTTTTCCGGCATCTGCACGACCAGACCGTCCAGCGCATCGGTCACCTTGATCTGGCAGGTCAGGCGCGAGCGGGCGGTGTCGGGCTGATAGGCGAAATCCAGCATGTCCTCTTCCATGTCATCCTTGGCGGGCAGCTTTTCGACCCAGTCGGGATGGATATAGACATGGCAGGTCGAGCACGCGCAGGCGCCACCGCAATCGGCCTCGATGCCGGGGATGTTGTTGTCGCGCGCGCCTTCCATGACGGTCAGACCGTTGGGCACCTCGACGACATGTTCTGTGCCATTATGCTCGATATACGTGATTTTCGCCATGTCCGTGCAAACTCCGGTTGGTATCCTGTTTCCCCCCTTACCTAGACAAGCATCGCAGGGCGTGCCAGCCCCTTTTGTGCAGTTTTCCGCAGGCGTGGCGCGGCAGGGGATCGCAGCTTGCGGCCCGCGCCGGATGTTCCTATAATGTTCTCATGACGCCACCACCACCAGCATCCCTGTCCCGCTCCCCTGCCCCCGCCTGCACCCCGGCGGCGGATCTGGGGCGCGTCAGCACGGGCCACCGCGTCACCGTGGCGGGGCTGGTGATCCTGCGCCAGCGGCCCGGCACCGCCAAGGGCGTGATCTTCCTGACGCTGGAGGATGAGACCGGCGTGATCAACGTCATCGTCTGGCGCAAGCTCTATGAGGTGTTCCGCCGCGCCATCATCGCGGGCCGCCTGCTGCGCGTGACGGGCCGCGTGCAGCACGAGGGCGGCGTCACCCATCTGATCGCCGAACGGATCGAGGATATCTCCGAGATGCTGGACCTGCTGCTGCAGGGCGAGGCGGCGCTGCGTCCGGCCGCGCACCGCTGATCCGCCCCGCAATGGGCTATGCGCCCCGCGCAAAAGCCGCTAGGTTGCGCGCAACGAGGCTAAACGGCAGATAACGCACAGATGACCCGAACCCGCCCCGGCCTGTGGTTGCCGCTTTCGCTTCTGGTGCTGGCCAGCCTTTCGGCCTGCACGCCGGTGTCCACGAACAATCCCGCCGATGCGCTGCTGGGCAGCATGCTGGATGTGCCGCCCGGTGCGCCGCCCGGCACCTGCTGGGGCAAGATCGTGAGCCCCGCCCTGATCGAGACAGTGACGGAACAGGTGCTGGTGGAACCGGCCCGGCTGGCCGCCGACGGAACGGTCGCCACACCCGCGATCTTCCGCACCGAGACGCGCCAGCGCATCGTGACCGAGCGCGAGGTGACATGGTTCGAAACCCCCTGCCCCGCCGATGTGACGCCCGAACTGGTCGCCACCCTGCAACGCGCGCTGGCCGCGCGCGACCTCTATGCAGGCCCGATCACCGGCCAGATCGACCCCGCCACCAGCGCAGGGGTCCGGCGCTACCAGTCCGCGACCGGGCTGGACAGCCCGATCCTGTCCCTCGCCGCCGCCCGCACCCTCGGCCTCGTCGCCACCCCTCTGGACCAGTTGAGCGATGGGTGAGGCCGCGCGTCAGGCCTGACGCGATCCGCCCACAGTCAAAGGGTCCCGTCGCAGCCGGGCGGTCTGCAGGGCGTCCAGTCGGGCCAGCGCCTCTTGCGGGGATTCTGCTTCGGACAGGGCGCGCAGCCAGGCGCGGTGGGCGGAGCGCGGGCTCCAGGGCAGGGCCGCACCTGCCAGCCAGCGGCGCAGGTCGGCGGGCAGGCGGTCGAATTCCGCCATCGGATCGCGGGCGCTGCGCGCCTTGCGGCGGCGGCTGAGCGCGGAGCAGAGATTGGCGGGCATGGGGCTCTCCGTGTTGTATGTTATGTTATTACATAACACACATTGACCAAAGCAACCCCTGCCCCATGAAAAAAGGGGCGCCTGCGGGGCGCCCCTTTGGGTATTGACCGAAAAGGTGCGGGATCAGTCCAGCGACAGGGCCACGAAACGCGGATCACCAGCGCGCCGCACCAGCAGCAGCAGCGACTTGCGGCCCGCTTCGCGCGCCTCTTCGACGCGGTCGGTCAGGTCGCTGACCGCTTCCACCTTCTGCTGTCCCGCCTCGGTGATCAGATCACCGGCGCGCAGACCCTTTTCATAGGCCTCGGAGGTTTCATCGACATCGACCACGACCAGACCGGTGGAACCGGCCGGCAGGTCCAGCTCGCCGCGCAGCTCTTCGGTGACCGGGCTGAGGGTCAGGCCCATCATCTCGGTCGGCTCTTCCGGCACGTCGGCGGGTTGCACCGCGGGCACCGCGCCTTCGGCCTCTTCGCGGCGGCCCAGCGTCACCAGCAGGGTCTGGGTCTTGCCCTCGCGGCAGACCATGACGCGCACGGCCTTGCCCACTTCGGTGTTGCCGACCTGACGCACCAGACCGCGCGTATCTTCCACGTCCTTGCCGTCGAAGGTCAGGATCACGTCGCCCTGCAGGATGCCGGCTTCCTTGCCGGGGCCTTCGGGCACATCGGTCACCAGCGCGCCTGCGGTCTTTTCGAGGCCCATCGCTTCGGCCACGTCATCGGTCACGTCCTGGATGCGGACGCCCAGCCAGCCCCGGCGGGTCTCGCCGAATTCCTTCAGCTGGTCGACCACCCGCGTCACCACGTTGGAGGCCATCGAGAAACCGATCCCGATCGAGCCGCCATTGGGCGACAGGATCGCGGTGTTCACGCCGATCACTTCGCCATCCATGTTGAACAGCGGACCGCCCGAGTTGCCCCGGTTGATCGCCGCGTCGGTCTGGATGTAATCGTCATAGCTGCCCGAGAGGGCGCGGTTGCGCGCCGAGACGATGCCCGCGCTGACCGAGAAGCCCTGCCCCAGCGGGTTGCCCATGGCCATCGACCCAGTCGCCCACGCGGGCGGTGTCGCTGTCGCCGAAGCTGACAAAGGGCAGCGGCGTGTCGGCCTCGACCTTCAGCAGGGCGATGTCGGTGTTGGGGTCGGTGCCGATGACCTTGGCCACCAGCGTCTCGCCCGAGAAGAATTCGATGGTGATCTCGTCGGCGCTTTCGATCACGTGATTGTTGGTGACGATGAAGCCATCCTCGGAGATCACGAAGCCCGATCCCAGCGCCGAGGAGCGGCGCGGGCGGTCGCCCTGACCCCGGTTGCGGTCCTGGAATTCGCGGAAGAAATCCTCGAAAGGGCTGCCTTCGGGCACGATCGGGTTGGGCCCGGTGCCTGCCGCGACCGTGGTCGAGGTGGTGATGTTGACCACCGAAGGGCTGATCTTGGTCGGCCAGATCGGCAAAGCTTTCGGGCCGTGCCTGCGCCTGGACGACCATCATCAGCATCATGATGCCGGTGACCAGACCCACCCAGAGGGTGCGGATCAGACCTTGTCGTTGATCGGGGATGGAAACCACTGTGCTGTTCACTCCCGTAACTCCTCTTTTCAATGCGCGGTGGCGGCAAGTCCGTCATCCAGCGCGCTATCAGTATCGACAATGTAGTCCCTGCCCGGTGCAAGACCAAGGACCGATCCGCCCGCTCAAGAGGGTGTGATAGGCGCGGATCACGCGCCCAGCAGCTTGGCCAGCCAGACGAAGGCGACCCCGGCCACCACGGCCAGCAGGCCAAGGGTGCGGCGGGCGGGTTCCGGGATCTGGCGCAGGGCGGCCAGCAGGGTCTCGACAAGCGAAGGGGCCAGCGCATAGGCCAGCCCCTCCACAATCAGCACCAGCCCGAGGGCCAGAAGTGCCGTTTCGATCATTCCTGCGCGTCCCGGTTGGGACGGTCCGAGCGCAGGTAATCGAAGAACTCGCTGTCCGGCGTCATCACCATCGAGGAGTTCGACCCCTGAAGGGCCGTCTCATAGGCCTGCATCGAGCGGTAGAAGGTGAAGAATTCGGCATTCGCGCCGAAGGCTTCGGCCAGGATGGCGTTGCGTTCCGCATCCGCCTCACCGCGGGTGATCTGGGCTTCACGCTCGGATTCCGACAGGGTTTCGACCACGGTCCGGTCAGCCAGCGCGCGCACACGCTGCGCTGCTTCGTTACCGCGTGCGATCTCGTCGGCGGCTTCACGTTCCCGCTCGGCCCGCATCCGGGCGAAGGTGGCGTCAAGGTTCTGTGCGGGCAGGTTGGTCTGCTTCAGCCGCACGTCGACCACGTCCAGACCCAGACCCCGCGCAGAGGTCTGCGCCTGGTCACGGATACGGTTCATCAGGATCCGGCGATCCTGCGACAGGATCGTGTCGGATGTCACCTGATCCGCACCCAGAACCTCACGGATCTGCGCGTTCAGGATCGAGGACAGACGATCCTCGGCGGCGCGCAGGCCACCGACGCCGACGGCCTGACGGAACTGGACCACATCGGCGATGCGGTAGCGCGCGAAGGCATCGACGACCAGACGGCGGTCATCCGAGGGCGTCACCTCGATCGTGTCGGTGTCCAGCGACAGGATGCGGTCGTCATAGCGCACCACTTCCTGGATGAGCGGGATCTTGAAGGCGAGGCCCGGCTCTTCCTTGACGGCCTTGATCTGGCCGAATTGCAGGACCAGCGCCTTTTCACGCTCGTCCACGACGAAGACGGATGACAGCGCCGTCGGCGATCACGACGACGAGGATGGGAAGAAGATATGTTGTCTTGCGCATGATCTCAGTTCCCCTGTGCTGCGGGCGCGTTGCGCCGCAATTCGTTCAACGGCAGATAGGGCACGACACCCTGTCCCCCGTCACCGCCGACGATGGAGTTGTCCAGGATCGATCTTGTCGATCTGGCCCAGGACCCGTTCCATCGTCTCGAGATAGAGACGGCTGCGGGTCACTTCCTCGGCCTTTTCATACTCGGCCAGAACCGCAGGTGAAGCGGCTGGCCTCACCCACGGCCTCGTTGACGACCTGGGCGCGGTAGCCTTCGGCCTGTTCGAGGATCTGCGCCGCTTCACCGCGCGCTTCGGCCAGCACGCGGTTGGCATAGGCATCGGCCTGACGCTGCAGACGGTCGCGTTCCTGCTCGGCGGCCTGCACTTCGCGGAAGCGTCGATCACCTCGGCGGGCGGGTCGGCCTTGTCGAGGTTGACCCGGACGATGGTGATCCCGCTGTCATAGGCGTCCATCGTGGCCTGGATGTTCTGCATCGCGGTATCGGCGATCAGACCACGGTCCCGGTTGAGGATCGGCGCCAGCGTCGAGGCGGCGATGATCTCGCGCATCACGGATTCCGACACCGCACTGCACGGTCTGCTGCGGGTCGCGCAGGTTGAACAGCAGCTTGGCCGGGTCGTTGATGTTCCAGACCACCTGGAAGTCGATGTCGACGATGTTGGCGTCGGTGGTCAGCATCAGGCCCGTGGCCTCGTTGCCGCGCGCCACGCCGATATCCTCGGTCCGTTCGCGAGGTCACGTTCACCACTTCGGCGGTGACCAGCGGCCAGGGCGCGAAGTTCAGACCGGGATTGCCGATCTTGTAGAATTCGCCAAGGAACAGTTCGACCGACTGTTCTTCCGGGCGCACGGTGTAGAAGCTGCTGAACGCCCAGAGGCCGACAGCCGCCAGAATGCCCAGACCCACGGTCGTGCGGGTGAAGATCGGACCGCGTGGTCCGCCCTCGCCGCCGCCACCGCCTGCGCCGCCACGGCCACCGCGACCGCCCATCAGGACGCGCAGCTGCTCCTGGCCCTTGCGCATCAGCTCGTCGATTTCCGGGATCTGCGGCCCGCTTTCGTCGCCGGGGCGTCGTCCGCCACCGTTGTTGCCGCGGTCGTCATCGCCGCCCTTGTTGCCGCCGCCGCCGCCCCATGGGCCGCCCGAATTTCCAGCCATTGACCTTGGTTCCCCTTGTTGTCTTCTTTTGAATGGTTCTCATTACCTGCCCCTAACCTGTGAGGCCGGCGCGAAATTTCAAGCGGTCCGGACCGGCGATTTCATTGTCACGATCTCTTCCGACATGGTCGGATGCACCGCCACGGTGCGGTCGAAATCCTCTTTTGTCGCGCCCATCTTGATCGCGATGCCCGCAAGCTGGATCATCTCGCCCGCGCCGGGCGCGACGATATGACAGCCCAGAACCCGGCGCGTCGCCTTGCTGACAACCAGTTTCATCAGCACGCGGTCGCGGGCTTCCGGCAAAGGCGCTCTGCATCGGCTGGAACGAGGTGCAGTAGATTTCCACCGGTTCGATGTCGCGCGCGGCCTCTTCGGACAGGCCCACGGTGCCCATCTCGGGCTGGGTGAAGATCGCGGTCGGGATCAGGTCGTGATCCACCGGCGTCGGGTTGCCGCCGAAGACGGTCTCGACAAAGGCCATGCCCTCGCGGATCGCCACGGGGGTCAGGTTCACGCGGTCGGTCACATCGCCCACGGCATAGATCGAGGGGATGGCCGATTGCGAATACTGGTCCACCACCACCTGCCCGTTGCGGCCCAGATGCACGCCCAGCGCCTCCAGCCCCATGCCTTCGGTATTGGGGGCGCGGCCGGTGGCGAACATCACCTGATCGAAAAGCTTTTCGTCGCCATTGGTGGCCTTGGTGCGGATCGCGTCGCCCTCGCGTTCCAGCGACAGGATATTGGTGCCCAGATGCAGGTCGATGCCGTTCTGCTGCATCTCTTCCGCGACCAGCCCGCGCGCCTCGTCGTCGAAGCCGCGCAGGACCTGCGCGCCGCGATAGTATTGCGTCACCTTGACGCCCAGACCGTTGAGGATGCAGGCGAATTCGCAGGCGATATAGCCGCCGCCGATGATCAGGATGGACTTGGGCAGCTTGTCCAGATGGAAGATGTCGTTCGAGGTGATGCCAAGGTCCGCCCCCGGCATGTCGGGTTTCACCGGACGCCCGCCCATCGCCAGCAGGATGTGCTTGGCGCTCTTGCGGGTGCCGTCGGACAGTTCCACCGTATGCGGATCGACCAGCGTGGCGCGGGCGTCGAAAGTCTCGACCCCGTTGGACTTGCAGGATGTTGCGATAGATGCCTTCCAGCCGGTCCAGTTCGGCGTGCAGCCGGGTGCGGAAGGCGGACCAGTCGAAATCGCCCAGCGTGCATGTCCCAGCCATAGGCGCGGGCCTCGTCGGCGATACCGGCGTATTCGCTGGCAAAGACCATCAGCTTCTTGGGCACGCAGCCCCGGATCACGCAGGTGCCGCCGTAGCGGTCTTCCTCGGCCAGTGCGACGCGCACACCGCGCTGCGCCGCAACACGTGCCGCGCGCACCCCGCCCGAGCCGCCACCGATCACGAACAGATCATAGTCAAAATCGCTCATCAGGTCCCCCCTGCCTTGGTCGGGCGAAGGTATTTCACATCGCGCCGGGAAGGGCCAGAGAAAGCGGAAGGCCGGATCAGCGACGCGCCCTCTGGCATCCGCCCGCGCGCTTTGCCATGGTCGGGACAGCGGGGCACAGGTCGGGGCAGACAGGACAGCGGCGGCACATATGATCAAGGATATCACTCTGCGCGCCGTGGCCATGGGGCTGCTCGCGGCCTTTGTCGGCTATGCCGCGTCCTTTGCCATCGTGCTGGCGGGGCTGGATGCGATGGGGGCCAGCCCCGCGCAGGCGGCGACGGGGCTTTTCTTTGCGACGCTCGGCATGGGGGTCTGCGGGCTGTGGCTGTCGGTCACCACACGCACCCCGGCGGCGGTGGCATGGTCCACGCCGGGGGCGGCCTTTCTGGCGGGCAGTGGCGCCCTGCCCGGCGGGTTCGGCGAGGCGGTGGGCGCGATGCTGGCCTGCGCCGCGCTGATCGTGATCACCGGGTTTCTGCCTGTTCTGGGCCGCGCGGTGGCGGCGATTCCCAAACCTGTCGCCAATGGGTTGCTGGCCGGTGTGCTGTTGAAACTGTGCTTTGCGCCTGCGCTGGCACTGGGCGAGATTCCGGTTCTGGTCCTGCCCGTGCTGCTGGCGTGGCTGGCGGGGCTGTGGTGGAACCGGCTGGCCGCGATGCCCTTTGCGGTGGTGGCCTTCGCGCTGGTGCTGGTCCTTGGGGTGGAGATGGGAAGCGCCACTGCGCAAACCTCGGGCGCGCTGTTGCCCGATCTGGCGCTGGTGACGCCGGTGTTCACCTGGCAGGCGCTGATCTCGGTCGCGCTGCCTTTGTATCTGGTCACGATGGCGGGGCAGAATATCCCCGGTTTCGCCGTGCTGGACCTGAACGGCTATGCGGTGGAGCGTCAACCGATGCTGCGCAAGACCGGGCTGGTCAGCCTTGCCATCGCGCCTTTCGGGGCAATCCCGGTGAATATGTCCGCGATCACCGCCGCGATCATGGCGGGTGAGGATGCAGGCCCCGATCCCGCCCGCCGCTACTGGGCGGCGATGATCTGCGGGCTGGCCTATATCGCGCTGGCCTGTATGGCGGGGCTTGTCGCGGCGCTGGCCAGCGTCGCACCTGCGGCGCTGATCACGGCGGTGGCGGGGCTGGCGCTTGTTCCGGCGCTGGTCGGATCGCTGTCCGCCGCCTTCAGCGTGCCGGGTCAGCTTGAGGGACCGGCCCTCACCTTTCTGATCGCGGCCAGCGGGATGACCCTCATGGGGATCAGCGGCGCGTTCTGGGGGGTGATTGCGGGCACGGTCGTCTGGGTGGTCAAGGCGCGCGCGGCCCCGCGGTGACGGGGGCGCGCCCCGTTCCGGCTCAATCCGCCAGATCGGTGAAGAGGTTCTCGTTCTCGACGAAATCCAGCCGGTCCTGTTCGATCGTGCCCTCGTTGATGTCGCGGGTTTCGACCCGGCCATCGCCGTAGCCCACGATCACGATATCGCAGATGTCGATGAAAAGTCCGTTTTCCACCACGCCCGGCACCTGGTTCAGCACCATCGCCAACTGGCGCGGGTTGCCGATGCGGTTCAGGTGCAGATCGAGGATGTGATTGCCCTCATCCGTGATGAAGGGGCGGTCGCCGTTCATGCGCAGGGTCACGTCGCGGCCCAGCACATCCATCGAGATCAGCATCTCCTCGACCAGCGCGCGGGTGGTCTGCCAGCCGAAGGGGATCACCTCGATCGGCAGGGGGAAGGCGCCCAGAGTCTCGACCTCCTTGCCGACATCGGCGATCACGATCATCTGGTCGCTGGCCGTCGCCACGATCTTTTCCTGCAAGAGCGCGCCGCCGCCGCCCTTGATCAGGTTCAGATCGCCGTCGAATTCATCCGCCCCGTCGATGGTCAGGTCCAGCCATTTCGCCTCGTCCAGGCTGATCACCTCGATCCCGACCTCGCGGGCCAGCTGCCGCCGTGCGGGTCGATGTGGGCACGCCCTTGATCTTGAGCCCGTCCTGCGCGCACCAGCTCGCCCAGACAGCGCACCATCCATGCGGCGGTCGATCCGGTGCCAAGGCCCACGCGCATCCCGTCCTCGACGAAATCCACGGCACGTTTGGCGGCCACGAACTTGGCCTTGTCGATGGGGGACAATTCTCCGGGCATGGCAGCGACTCCGTCTGGTTGCCGGGTGGTTATAGGAAAGATGTGGCCCGCCTGCGAGGGGGCAATCGCGCCGAATTGCGCGAAAGCCGTCACAGTGGTCGTTTTCCGGTGAGGCGCGGCGCGGTTTTTGACGGCAGATTGCGCAGATGACCCAGACCTACCGCCTGCATTACGCGCCCGACAACGCCTCGCTGATCATCCGGCTGGCGCTGGAGGAATTGCGCCTGCCCTACCGAGGCGGTGCTGGTGGATCGCCGCGTGCAGGCGCACAAGGGCGCGGCCTATCTCGCGCTCAATCCGCATGGGCGCATCCCGGTTCTGGAAACACCTGACGGCGCGATCTTCGAGACGGGCGCGATCCTGCTCTGGCTGGCCGACCGGCATGACGGCCTGATGCCCGGCCCGCGATCATCCCGACCGGGGGGACGCGCTGAAATGGCTGTTTTTCCTGTCCAACACGCTGCATGCCGAACTGCAGGATGCTGTTCTACCCCGAGCTTTACGTGGGCGCGGACCCCGCCCATCACGCCGCGCTGCGCGCAGGGCTGCGGGCGTCATTGCCCGTGCATCTGGCCCGGCTCGACGCCGCTGGCGGGGCAAGGTCACTCCTGGCTGAACGGTGCGGCGCCCAGCGTGCTCGATCTCTACCTTGTCGCCTGCCTGCGCTGGATCGCGCTCTATCCCGCGTGATACGGCTGGTTGGTGGGACCGCGACGCGGCCCCGCATCTGGCGGCGCTGTGCGGCCCGGATCGAGGCGCGGCCCGCCGCCCGGACCTGCGCGCTGGCCGAAGGGCTTGGCCCGCATCCCTTCACCGCACCGGATTATCCGACCCCACCCGAAGGAAGTGCCACGTAATGTTTCTCTCTGTCTTCGAAATGTTCAAGGTCGGGATCGGCCCCTCCTCCTCGCACACCATGGGGCCGATGGTGGCCGCCGCGCGGTTTCTGGACCTGCTGCGCGCCAGCCCTTCACCGCCCATGGGCTGCAGGGCCTCGCTGCATGGCATCGCTGGCCTTCACCGGCGTGGGCCACGCCACGGACCGGGCCACGATCCTGGGTCTGGCGGGGTTTCGGCCCGATACCTATGACCACGAACAGGCGGAAAAGCTGATGATCAGCATCCGCGACACCAAGACGATCGAGGTCGCAGGCCTGCCGCCGCTGCATTTCGACCCGCAGGCCGATCTGGTCTTCGACTTCGGCCCCGCCCTGCCCGGCCATGCCAACGGGATGATCCTGATGGCCACCGACGCGCAGGGCGACGTGATCCTGCGCGAGACCTATTATTCCATCGGCGGCGGCTTTGTGATGACCGAGGCCGAACTGGCCGCCGGCAAGGACACCGACGACGGCGCGCCCGTGCCCTATCCGTTCAAATCCGCCGATGAGATGCTGGACATGGCGAAACGGTCCGGCAAGAGCATCGCCGAGATGAAACGCGCCAATGAGCTGAGCCGCGCGCCCGCGCGAGACGCTGGACAAGGGCATCAAGCGCATCTGGCAGGTGATGAACGATTGCATCGACCGGGGGCTGGAGCATGACGGCATCCTGCCCGGCGGGCTGAACGTGCGCCGCCGCGCGCGCGGCATCCACCAGGCGCTGCTGGCCGAGCGCGGCCTGAACCTGACCGCGCCCCATATCATCAACGACTGGATGAGCACCTATGCCATGGCCGTGAACGAGGAAAACGCCGCCGGCGGTCAGGTCGTCACCGCCCCCACCAACGGCGCGGCGGGGGTGATGCCCGCCGTGATCCGCTACTGGCTGGATCATGTGCCGGGCGCGAACCCGGCCCGGGTCGACGAATTCCTGCTGACCGCCGCCGCCATCGGCGGGCTGGTGAAATACAACGCCTCGATCTCGGGGGCCGAGGCGGGCTGTCAGGCCGAGGTCGGCAGCGCCGCCGCCATGGCCGCCGCCGGCCTTTGCGCCGTGCTGGGCGGCACGCCCGAACAGATCGAGAATGCCGCCGAAATCGCGCTGGAGCATCACCTTGGCATGACCTGCGATCCGGTCAAGGGTCTGGTGCAGGTGCCCTGCATCGAGCGCAACGGGCTGGGCGCGATCAAGGCGGTGTCCGCCGCGTCCCTGGCCATGCGCGGCGACGGGCAGCATCTGGTGTCGCTGGATGTCTGTATCGAGACGATGCGCCAGACCGGCGTGGACATGTCCGAGAAGTACAAGGAAACATCGCTGGGCGGGCTGGCGGTGAATGTGCCCAACTGCTGATCGGCGGGGCGGGCCGGGTTCCTTGAGTATTTTCGGCAAGATGAAAGGCGCGTCGCATTTGGAATGGCAGGCGCGCGCGGGCCGGGTTAAGGCGATGCATGAGCGATATCCGCGCCCCCGCCCTGCCCTATCTGAATGACCGCATCGTGCTTGGCGTGGTGCTGATGCTGGGCTTTTGCCTGACAGCGCCGCTGATCGACGTGGCGTCGAAACTGGCGGCGCAGACCATCCCGGTGGGGCAGATCACCACGGCGCGGTTCATCGTGCAGGGCGCGCTGATGCTGCCCCTGTGCCTGCTGCTGGGGCATGGGCTGCGGCTGCCGCCGGGCGTGCTGGGGCGATTGCTTCTGCGGGCGCTGTTTCTGATCCTGTCCACCTATTTCTTCGTGGCCGCCGTCAAGGTCATGCCCATCGCCGATGCGCTGGTGATCGTCTTTGTCGAGCCGTTCATCCTGCTGCTGCTGGGCAAATACATGTTCGGCGAGGAAGTGGGCCCGCGCCGCCTCGTGGGCGAGCGTGGTGGGCTTTGCGGGCGCGCTGCTGGTGATCCAGCCCAGCCTTGCGGCCTTTGGTCTGGTGGCGCTGTTCCCGCTGGGCACGGCGCTGTTCTTCGCCTTCTACATGCTGGTGACGCGCAGCCTCTCGCGCCAGATGCATCCGGTGCCGATGCAATATCACACCTCGGTCTTCGCGGCGCTGATCTGCCTGCCCTTCATGGTGCTGGGCCTGGGGATCGAGATCCCCACCATCAGCCCGGTCTGGCCGCAGGGCCTCGAATGGACATGGCTGGCCGCCGTGGGCGCGGCCTCGGCCCTGTCGCATCTGATGATCAGCTATGCGCTGCGCTTTGCGCCATCCGCCACGGTGGCACCGCTGCATTACCTCGAGATCCTGAGCGCGGTGGCCTTTGGCTGGCTGTTTTTCGCGGACCTGCCCAATGCGATGACCTTCGCGGGCATGGCGGTGATCACCGCGTCGGGGCTCTATGTCTTTCACCGCGAAAGGGTGCAGGAACGGGCGGCGCGGAAATCCCTGTAAGGGCGGCTGACCGCGATTGCCATTCCCCCGCACCGCGCCTAGCGTGCCGCGCATGAGCACGATCCATCCCCCCGACCGCCCGCTGCTGGGCATCCTGCTGATGCTGGGCTTTTGCGCCGTGGCCCCCCTGGCCGATGCGGTCGCCAAGATCCTGGGCGAGACGGTGCCCCTGATGATGGCGGTCTTTGCGCGCTTCGCGGTGCAGGCGCTGCTGCTGGTGCCGCTGGTGCGTGGCGACGGGGCGGGTCTGGCGGCTGCGCGGGCGCATCCTGCGTCTGGTCGTGCTGCGCACCGCGCTGCATATCGCGGGGATCACGCTGATGTTCAGCGCGCTCAAATATCTGCCGCTGGCCGATGCCATCGCCATCGCCTTCGTGATGCCCTTCGTGCTGCTGCTGCTGGGCCATACCATCCTGGGCGAGGAGGTCGGCCCCCGCCGCCTGATCGCCTGTATCGTGGGCTTTCTCGGCACGTTGCTGGTGATCCAGCCCAGTTTCGCCGAGGTGGGCTGGCCCGCCCTGCTGCCCGTGGGCGTGGCGGTGGTCTTTGCCGCCTTCATCCTTGTCACCCGGCTGGTCGCGCGCGAGACCGATCCCATCGGCTTGCAGGCCGTCAGCGGCGTCATGGCCAGCGCCGTGCTCTTGCCGGTGCTGCTGATCCTTGGCGACAGCGGCCCCGAGGCGATGCGCCTGATGATGCCGGACGGGCGCGACTGGGCGCTGCTGATCGGCGTGGGCATTCTGGGCACGCTGGGCCATCTGCTGATGACATGGTCGCTGCGCTTTGCGCCCGCATCGACACTGGCGCCGATGCAATATCTGGAAATCCCCTTCGCCACCCTGATCGGCTGGCTGATCTGGCGCGACCTGCCCGACGGGCTGGCCGCCATCGGCATCGCGATCACGGTCGCCTCGGGGCTTTATATCGTCATGCGCGAGCGCAACCTCAGCCGCGCCGCCGCGCGGCTGGCTCAATCCCAGCCGTAGGGACGCTCCATCAGCGTCGCCACCAGATGCCCCAGTGCCGCACGCGGCAGGAAGAGCAGCATCTTGGGCGCGGTCACCGCCAGCCAGATCGGCCCCGTCGCGCGGTTGGACGTGCCCACCCGCCCGTCCGGCGCAAAGCTGAGGCCGCCCACCGGCCAGTGCAGCCCTTCGGATTTCGCCTCGACCGCGCCCATCGGAAACAGGGAAACGGTCGCCCCCGGCTCAAGGTCCAGCCGCAGCGAGGGCGGCGCCAGCATCACCACCTCGCGCGCGCCCACAAGGATGCAGCGCTGCCGGTGATGGCGCACCAGACTGTTGAACGCCGCCATCTGGTGATCCAGACGCGGGCCGGTGAAGCCCAGCCCCAGCACCAGCGGCGCGCGGATCGCCATCAGGCATTTGTCGAAATCCGTGCTGTCCTGTTCCGCGATCGTGTGGATCGTGCCATCCGGCAGGCGGGCGCGGTCTGCGGGCGCCAGCGAATCCATATCGCCGATCACCGCCTCGGGAACATGCCCCGCGGCCAGCGCCGTGGCCGCGCCACCATCGGCGGCCACCAGCCGTGGCCCCAGACCAAGGACCTGCGCCAGCACCTCGGGATCGGCCGCACCGCCACCGATCAGGGTGACAGGTGCATCCGCGTGGACAATGATATCTTGCATGGGGGGATTAACGTCCTTTCAGGAAACAGATCACAATCTAAACACAAAATGATACGGTAAATATCGAAGATTCGTTCACGTTTCGACGCCTAGCTCATGGTAAACACATGGATTACAGGCAAAAGAAAGCGAGTGACCAATGGTGAGCACCAGCAAGATTCTCACGGTCTCCTATGGAACATTTTCATGCACGCTCGAAGGTTTCGATGATTCCTTCGACACCATGAAGGCCATTGCGGAGTATTTCCGGGATCTCGCAGCAGAGGATCGGTATTTCGGCGCGGAACCGCCGGTGCCGGATGCCGAGATGCTGGCCCGGATCGCCGAGCGCGAGATCGCCCGCCGTGTCGATGCCCGCGAGGAACGGGGCAACATCGTCCTGCGCGCCGCACCCTATGGTGCCGTGGCCGCGCCGCTTGCCCCGCAATCCGACGCCGCTTTTGCCGCACCCCAGGCAGCGCCCCAGGCCAGCACCCCAGGCCGCCCCTGCCCCGCAGCCCGCTGCGACGGCACCCGCAGCCGCGCCAGCACCCGAAGCTGTGGCCCAGCCCGTGGCCGAAGCGCCCGCGCCTGTCGCAGCACCCGCCGCCGTGCAGGCAGAACCCGCCGCCCCGGAAGAGCCTGCCGCAGACGAATGGGAAGATGTCTCGCTCGAGGATTTCTCGACCAACCACATCGCAGCCCCGACCGCGACCCCGCTCGCCAGCACGCCGCTGCGCGCCACGCCGGTGCCGCATCCCGATCCCGAAAGCGTCGCCGCCAAGTTGCAGCGCATCCGTGACGTGGTGACGAAAACCGCCGCAGCGCCTGCCGCCGACACCTATTCCGAGGATGAGCACGCCGAAAACTTCCTTGCCGCCGCGACCGAAAGCATCGAGACCGCGCTGGCCGAGGATGCCGCCGCCGATCGGGAGGCCGATGAGGATGATGGCGACGAGATCGCAGCCCTGCTCAGCCGCCTGACCGGCGAATCCAAGCCCGCGCAGCCCGAAGAGGTTGCTGCCGTCGCTACGGATGAACTGGCGGATGATGAGACGGAAGCGGATGAGGATGGCGCAGCCCAGGATATTGAAGCGGCCCTGATCGCGGAAGATCTGGCTGCGGATGATCTGGTCCGGGAAGACGCGATCGCCAGGATGATCTGGCGCAGGACGATCTGGCGCAGGATGATCTGGCCGAAGACGATCTGGCCGAAGAAGAACTGGCCGGGGACGATCTGGCCGAGGACGATCTGGCCGAGGACGACACCGCTCAGGATCAGGAAGACGAAGATGACCTGATCGAGGTCGAGATCGCGGCGGATGAGGATGATGTCGCCGACAGCACCGACCTGCCCGCCCGCGTGATCAAGATGAAGCGCGCCGAATTCGAGGCAGCCCTGGCCAAGGGCGAACTGGTCCCCGATGACGCGGAAGATGAAGACGACGCCATCGCCGCAGACCAGCCCGCCGTCAAGGTCACGCAAACCACCGTCACGGAATCGCTGCGCATCCTGCCCGACGCCGACCTGAGCCCTGCCGAGCAGGAGGATCTGCGCCGTGATCTGGCGGCTGTCGAGGCCGAACTGGTGGACATCTATCGCGACACCGAGGATCACGCCGATCCCCGCGCCACGGATGACCTCTCGGACGAGGATGACGACGACGAGCTGACCTCGCTTTTCGACGAGGATGATGAGGACGAGGACGCGGCAGAGGACACCGCGCCGCTGGTGCTGCGCGATCCGCGCGAGCAACTGGTCAATGTGCGGGCCGAGGATGACGTGTCCCGCCTGATGGCCAAGGCCGAAAGCGCGATGACCGAGCCGGAGAACGCCAGCCGCCGCAACGCGATCGCGCATCTGCGCGCCGCCGTGGCCGCCACCAAGGCCGAGCATTCGGCGGGCACGCTGCCCACCCGCGAACCTGCCGCCAATGCCTTCCGCGACGATCTGGACAGCGTCGTGCGTCCGCGCCGCCCGATGGGTGACGGCTCTGCCGCGACCCCGCGTCCGGCCGAAGCACGTCCCGCGCCGCTCAAGCTGGTGGCCGAACAGCGTGTCGATCTGCAAGGCGACCGCGCCACCTCGCCCGTGCGTCCGCGCCGCGTGTCGCTGGCCCCGCTGCCGGAAGAGACCGAGGAGCAGGCCCCCAGCGCCACCGCACCGGCCACGGCCGAGGGCGAGTTCGCCGATTTCGCCAGCAAGATGGGCGCCACCGCCCTGCCCGACCTGCTGGAAGCGGCAGCCGCCTATCTCGTGCATGTGGAAGGCCGCGAGGAATTCTCGCGCCCGCAGCTGATGAACAAGGCGCGTCAGGGCACATCCGAGGCGCTGAGCCGCGAGGACGGTCTGCGCTCCTTTGGCCAGTTGCTGCGGCAGGGCAAGATCCAGAAGGTCCGCGGCGGGCGTTTCACCGCCTCCGAGGATATCGGCTTCAAGCCGGCGGCACGCCGCGCGGGCTGATCCGCAAGGGCCATCCGACAATGCAAAAAGGGCGACCGCTGCGGTCGCCCTTTTTCATTTGCGCTGCGTCATGTGCAGCGGTGTCCGGCTCAGCCCTTGTCGCTGTCCTGCGGCGCGTCCGGGTCGGCCTGACCGATCCCGCGAAAGACGAATTTGAACGGCATCATCCACAGGAAGCCCAGCGCCACGATAGATCAGCAGCTCGAGCCAGATCGGCGGGCGGTCGAACAGTCTCGACCACATTCACCGCGACGATGATGTAGAGCGGCAACCCGACCAGCAGGATCACCAGCGACCAGCGTCTGCGGGCCTTGTAACTCAGCGCCATGGGCTCTCCCGTCCTTGTGTCTCAGTCCTGCGAACGGGTCGGTCACGAGGATCGTGTCTTCCCGCTCGGGTGAGGTGGAAAGTAGGGCGACCGGGCAGTCGATCAACTCCTCGACCCGGCGCACGTATTTGATCGCCGCCGCCGGCAGGTCGGCCCAGCTGCGCGCGCCTTCGGTGGATTCGCTCCAGCCCGGCATTTCCTCGTAGATCGGCGTGCAGCGGGCCTGCTGGTCGGCGGCGGTCGGCAGATAGTCGAGCCGCTCGCCGTCCAGCTCGTAGCCCACGCAGATCTTCAGCGTCTCGAACCCGTCCAGCACGTCCAGCTTGGTCAGCGCGATGCCGTTGACGCCCGAGGTCGCGCAGGTCTGGCGCACCAGCACCGCGTCGAACCAGCCGCAGCGCCGCTTGCGGCCCGGTCACGGTGCCGAACTCATGCCCGCGCTCGCCCAGACGCTCGCCGTCCGCATCGTGCAGTTCGGTCGGGAACGGGCCCTCGCCCACGCGGGTCGTATAGGCCTTGACGATGCCCAGCACGTAATCGATCGCGCCCGGCCCGATGCCCACGCCCGTCGCCGCCTGCCCGGCGATCACGTTGGACGAGGTCACAAAGGGATAGGTGCCGAAGTCGATGTCCAGCAGCGCGCCCTGCGCCCCTTCGAACAGGATGCGTTTGCCCGCCTTGCGCTTTTCGTTCAGCACCTTCCAGACGGGGGCGGCATATTCCAGAATCTGCGGGCGCGATCTCGCGTCAGCTGCGCGATCAGCGCGTCGCGGTCGACCGGCTCCATCCCCAGACCCCGGCGCAGCGCGTCGTGGTGCACCAGCGCGCGGTCCACCCGCGCCTCCAGCGTGGCGGCGATCGGCCAGATCGGCCACGCGGACCGACGCGGCGCCCGACCTTGTCCTCGTAGGCCGGGCCGATGCCGCGCCCGGTGGTGCCGATCTTGGCGCACGCTCGCCGCCTCTTCGCGCGCGCGGTCCAGTTCGCCATGGATCGGCAGGATCAGCGGCGTGTTCTCGGCGATCATCAGCGTCTCGGGCGTGATCTCGACGCCCTGCCCGCGCGGATCGCTCGATCTCCTTGACCAGATGCCACGGGTCCAGCACGACGCCGTTGCCGATCACCGACAGCTTGCCGCCGCGCACCACGCCCGAGGGCAGCGCGTACAGCTTGTAGACCTTGCCGTCGATCACCAGCGTGTGGCCCGCATTGTGCCCGCCCTGAAAGCGCGCGATCACATCGGCGCGCTCGGACAGCCAGTCGACGATCTTGCCCTTGCCCTCGTCGCCCCACTGGGCGCCCGACGACCACCACATTTGCCATTGCCTGTCCTTCTCCGCTCTGGATCAAACCCGCGCCCGTCATATCGACCTGCGCGGCCGCATGAAACCGGAAACTGGAGGCGGGCCCGTGCAATCGCGCCGCTTTCTGCGGGCCTTGTGCAACGGGACATGACGGCGTCCCGTTTCGCGGGTTGCCCCGCGTGATCAAATTGCCTAGATAGCACGGCAGAACACGGCTCAACCACGTGGCCCACCCAGACCAGTCAGGCGATCGTCCATGGAAAACGTCATCCTCATCATCCACCTTCTTCTGGCGCTCTGCCTGATCGGCGTCGTGCTGCTGCAGCGGTCCGAGGGCGGCGGTCTTGGCATGGGCGGCGGTGGCGGCGGCGCGATGACGGGCCGCGCGGCGGCGACGGCGCTGGGCAAGGTGACCTGGGTCCTGGCGATTGCCTTCATCTGCACCTCGATCACGCTGACGATCATCGCGGCGCAGAAATCGGCCGGCACCTCGGTGCTTGACCGCGTCGGCGGCCAGCCGCAGCGCACCGGCGGCCGATCGCCGTGGCCCCGGCCGGCGATCTGCTGCCGCCCGCCCGCAGGCGACAGCGCACCGCTGGTTGCCGCGCGCCGACTGATCCACAAGCGGATTGAGACACCACCGCTGCCCGCAACATCATGTTGCGGCCAGCTTGCCTTTTGTCCGCGAATCCTCTAAGGCTCAAATCCCGTGGTGCTGCGGTCGGAGAAGTCCGCAAAAGGCGCTAATTCGCTGAGAGACGCAGCCTGAACGACGGGGGACGCCAACCGATGGCACGCTATATTTTCATCACCGGTGGTGTGGTTTCGTCACTGGGCAAGGGCCTGGCCTCGGCGGCACTCGGCGCGCTGTTGCAGGCGCGCGGCTTTTCCGTCCGCCTGCGCAAGCTCGACCCCTATCTCAACGTCGATCCCGGCACGATGTCGCCCTTCGAGCATGGCGAGGTGTTCGTGACCGACGATGGCGCGGAAACCGATCTGGACCTTGGCCATTACGAGCGTTTCACCGGCGTGGCCGCGCGCAAGACCGACTCGGTCAGTTCGGGGCGCATCTATTCCAACGTGCTGGAAAAGGAACGCCGCGGCGATTACCTGGGCAAGACGATCCAGGTGATCCCCCACGTCACCAACGAGATCAAGGATTTCCTCGCCATCGGCGAGGACGAGGTCGATTTCATGCTGTGCGAGATCGGCGGCACCGTCGGCGATATCGAGGGCCTGCCCTTCTTCGAGGCGATCCGCCAGTTCTCCCACGACCACCCGCGCGGCCAGTGCATCTTCATGCACCTGACCCTGCTGCCCTATCTGGCCGCCAGCGGCGAGTTGAAGACCAAACCGACGCAGCACTCGGTCAAGGAATTGCAATCCATCGGCATCGCGCCCGATATCCTTGTCTGCCGGTCCGAACATCCGATCCCGGAAAAGGAACGCGAGAAGATCGCGCTGTTCTGCAACGTCCGCAAAGAGGCGGTTGTCGCCGCCTATGACCTGAATTCGATCTACGAGGCCCCGCTGGCCTATCACCGCGAAGGTCTGGATCAGGCCGTGCTCGATGCCTTCCAGATCAGCCCCGCGCCGCGCCCCGACCTGACCGTCTGGGAAGACGTGGTCGACCGCATCCACAACACCGACGGGGCCGTGAATGTCGCCATCGTGGGCAAATACACGCAGCTTGAAGACGCCTACAAGTCGATCAAGGAGGCGCTGACCCACGGCGGCATGGCCAACCGGGTCAAGGTCAACGTGGAATGGGTCGATGCCGAGATTTTCGACACCGAGGACCCCGCCCCCTATCTTGAGGGTTTCCACGCCATTCTGGTGCCCGGCGGCTTCGGCGAGCGCGGCACCGAAGGCAAGATCAAGGCCGCCGAATTCGCCCGCACCCGCAAGATCCCCTATCTGGGCATCTGTCTGGGCATGCAGATGGCGGTGATCGAGGCGGCGCGCAATGTCGCGGGCCTGACCGACGGCGGGATCGGAGGAATTCGACCACGAGGCCGGCAAGAAACGGTTCGACACCCGTGGTCTATCACCTCAAGGAATGGGTGCAGGGCAATCACAAGGTCGAGCGCAAGGTCGGCGACGACAAGGGCGGCACGATGCGGCTGGGCGCCTATGACGCCACGCTGGCGCAGGGATCGCTGGTCGCGCGCGTCTATGGCGCCACCTCGATCGAGGAACGCCACCGCCACCGCTACGAGGTGGATATCACGTACCGCGAAAAGCTGGAAAGCTGCGGGCTGATGTTCTCGGGCATGTCGCCCGATGGCCGCCTGCCCGAAATCGTGGAATGGAAGGACCATCCGTGGTTCATCGGCGTGCAGTTCCACCCCGAGCTGAAATCCAAGCCCTTCGCGCCGCATCCGCTGTTCGCCGATTTCGTGCGCGCCGCCGTGGAAACCTCGCGTCTGGTCTGAGGCGCGGCGGCCTCAGTTCTCCAGTTCGCAGGTGGGTTTGACCTGACGGTCGCGCCGGATCATCCGCGACAGGCGTTTCCACAGGCTGTCCAGCGCGGCCGGTTCCACCGGCCGCTGCACGACGACCGGACGGGCCGGTCCCGTCAGTTGCAGCTCCAGCAGTTCGCTGTCAAAGACCCAGCGCCCCGCGCGTCCGGCGGCCCCTTCGCTGACCTGGCGATCAATCCAGGTCTGCATCTGCCCATGGGCACGGCCCAGTCCCCGCTCCGGGTCGGGCAGGTAGAATCCGCAGACGATCCGGCGATGAATGCTGTCCAGCAGATTGCAGCGCGCCTGCGCCTGCGGCAGCAGATCGGTCTTGGCGATCATGTTGTAGCGATCCGGCGCGCCGTTGAAGAAGACCTGCGCCGCCGTTTCGAGATCGACACCCTTGCGCGACATCATCCGGCGCAGCCGGTCAAGATCGTCGCCGTCCCAGTCGAACAGCAGCGGCTCGTGCAACGCAGCGGCCGGGGGCACCGCATCCGCGGGGCTGGAAATGTCCTGTTCTCTGGTCACCGTGTCGCCGGTCATGGAAGACTGTCCCCTTGCACTCTACTTGCACTATACACTTGGCTCACAATGCCCCGGCAGTTGGGTCATTTTGAGGAGCGAATGTGACAAGCCTGTGCAACCTGCGCTATTACGGCGCAATCCTGCGACGTGCGGCCCTTGCCGTGCCGCTGGCCTGTGTCATCACCGTGGCAAGCGGGCCGGTGCGGGCCGAATCCATCCTGCCGCGCCCCTATCATGACCTCGCGCGCGAGCTGGACCGGCGCGAGGGTTTCGAGGCATGGCCCGCCCGCCCCGAACCCGGCCATCTGCTGCAAGCGGCCCATCGCGGCGACGGCATCGCGGTGGCCAGCCATTTCGCGGGGCAAGGCACCGCGATCCTGTCCCGGCGCGCGGGTGGCCGCTTCGACACGCTGACCGAGGCCCGCGCCCTGTCGCCGCTGCGGCTGGAAACCGGGCCACCCGATCAGGGCATCGCCATCGCGCAGCATCGCGGTTTCGGATCGAACGCGGTCTTTCCCATCGGGCCGGACGGGTTCGCCGCCCTCTCTGGCCGTGGCGAAGGCGCGCTGGCGATCCTTTTCGACGACGATCAGCGCGCCATCGGCCTGCTGGTCCATTCCGACTATCCCGACCCTCTGGGCAACCGCCCGACCCCGCCGGGCACGGTCGAGGTGATCCTGATGGCCCGCGATGGCCGCGTGCTGGCCCGGCCCGTCGAGGGGCTGTCCCCCGGCATCACGGCGCTGGGATACCAGACCGAAAGCGGCCTGCCCGGGATCGCGGGGCTGGTGGTGTTGAACACCGATCCGGGCGGTATCGCGGTGGACGACATCCTGTTCGCGCGCGCCGCGCGGCTGGGCGGAATGCAACACTCGCAGCCCGACCTGCGGCAGGCGTCTTGGCAGTCCGAAACAGGCGCGCTAGTGTCGCCATATGCTTGGCAAATTGCTCAGAACCTTCCGTTCCAGCCATGAGGTGCCGTTGCCGCAACCGGATGCGCAACTGGCGCTTGGCGCCCTGATGGTGCGGGTCGCGAAATCCGATCACAGCTACAAGCTGACCGAGATCCAGCGGATCGACCGGCTGCTGGCACGGCTCTTCGATCTGAACCCGGTCGGTGCCGCCAAGATGCGCGCCACCTGCGAAAAACTGGATGCGCGCGCGCCCCATACCGACACCTTCGCCGCGCTGATCCGCGCCGAGCTGGATCACGCGCATCGCCTCTCTGCGCTCGAGGCGCTGTGCGAGGTGATGCTGGCCGACGGGATGCCCCATGCCGAGGAGATCGAGGAAATCCACGCCACCCGTGTCCTTCTGGGTCTGGATGAGGCCGATCTTCACGAAGCCCTGGCCCGCGCCCGCAGCGAGAGCGGTTGACCAATCCGAAATACGCCACATCCTTAGGGGCCAACGCGCGCCCTGACGCCCCACGATTCAAGGAATATTCCGCCCGATGTTTGCCGATCTGCTCAAACGCCTGACCCAGCCCAGCCCCGACCGCCCCCTGCCCGATACGGATGCGCGTCTGGCGCTGAGCGCGCTGCTGGTGCGCATCGCCCGCGCCGATGGCGACTATGCCGCCGAGGAGGTGCACAGAATCGACCGCATCCTGATGACCCGCTACGGGCTGTCGCCCCATGCTGTCATTGCGCTCAGAAAAGAGGCAGAGGCGCTTGAAAGCGAGGCACCCGATACGGTGCGCTTCACCCGCGCGATCAAGGACGCCGTGCCCTATGAGGACCGCGTCGCGGTGATCGAGGCGCTGTGGCAGGTCGCACTGGCCGATGGCGCGCGCGACGGGGCCGAGGATGCGCTGGTGCGGATGGTGTCCTCGATGCTCGGTGTCAGCGATCAGGACAGCGCCATGGCCCGCCAGAGGATGCAGGGCGGCGCATGATCGCCAGCCTGCCGATGTATGACTGGCCCGAGGTGCGGTCGCATCAGGACAGCTATTGGCAGGCGATCCGCGCGGCGCTGGGGCATGGCCCCGCCGATCTGACACGCGGTTTCGATGATTACATGGCCCATTGGCAGCGGCCCGACCTGCTGCTCTCGCAGACCTGCGGCGATGCCCTACCGGACGCGGCTGCATGACAAGGTGACGCTGGTCGGCACGCCGGATTTCGGCCTGACCGGCTGTCCGCCGGGCCATTATTGCAGCGTTCTGGTGGCGAACGCGCAGGACGACCGCGCGCAACTGTCTGATTTCGTTGACGATATCTTCGCCTATAACGAAGGCGGGCTCGCAATCGGGCTGGGCCGCGCCTGCGACCCATGCCGCCGGTCTGGGCCTGCGGTTCACGCGCCTGCTGCCCACGGGATCGCATCGCGCCTCGTTCCGCGCGGTGGCCGAGGGGCGCGCCGCCATGGCCGCCATTGATGCCGCCGACGTGGGAACTGGCGCGGCGCCACGATCCCGCGACCGCCCGCCTGCGGGTGCTGGACCGCACCGCCCCCACGCCCGGCCTGCCCTATATCACCGCCGCGGGCCGGGACCCCGCAGCCGCTGGCCGCCGCCATCGCCGCCGCCATCGCGGGGCTCGAGGCCGAGACACGCGCGGCCCTGATGCTGCGCGGGCTTGTCCAGATCCCGCAGGACGCCTATCTGGCCGTGCCCACGCCGCCCGAACCCACGGCTTGAACCGGGGCACGCACCAGCCTCCGATCCGGGCTTGACCAAAGGTCATTTCGCCCGTCACAGCGCGGTTTCTTCCGTTTTGGAAGTTGCAATGGTCCATTTTTTCCGCCCTATTGTGACGCTAACATCACGACGGACCCGTACCCAACAATGGACGCCCCCTTGACCGACGCCCCGCCTGTCATCGAGATCCGCAACCTGCACAAGGCCTATGGCGCACTCGAAGTGCTGAAGGGCGTCGATATCACCGCCCGGCGCGGCGATGTGGTCTCGCTGATCGGCTCATCCGGGTCGGGCAAGTCCACGCTGCTGCGCTGCGCCAACCTGCTCGAGGACAGCCAGCAGGGCGAGATCCTCTTCAAGGGCGAACCGGTGCGCTGGCGCGGCACCGGGCTGAACCGTCATCCCGCCGACCCCGAGCAGGTGCTGCGCATCCGCACGAACCTGTCCATGGTGTTCCAGCAGTTCAACCTGTGGTCCCACATGACGATCCTGCAAAACGTGATGGAAGCGCCCGTGACCGTGCTGAAACGCGACCGGGCCGAGGTCGAGGACGGCCGCCCGCCGCTATCTCGACAAGGTCGGCATCGGCGACAAATGCGACGTCTACCCGGCGCAGCTTTCGGGCGGACAGCAACAGCGCGCCGCCATCGCGCGCGCCTTGTGCATGGAGCCCGAGGCGCTCTTGTTCGACGAGCCGACATCGGCGCTCGACCCCGAACTGGAACAGGAAGTCGTCAAGGTCATCAAGGATCTGGCCGCCGAGGGGCGCACCATGATGATCGTGACCCATGACATGCGCATGGCCGGCGATGTCTCGGATCACGTGGTCTTCCTGCATCTGGGCCTGATCGAGGAACAAGGGCCGCCCGCGACCCTGTTCGGCGCGCCCAAGACGGAACGGCTGCAGCAATTCCTGTCCGCCTCCGTCCCGGCCTGAGGACGGGCGGACCACCCCTTCCGCGGGAGACAACCCGCACGATGTCATCCAAACAAGGGAGTACCCAGATGAAGACACTGATCCTGACCACGGCTGCGCTGGCGCTGAGCGCCGGCTTGGCGCTGGCGCAAAGCCAGACCATGCCGCATGGGCACCGAGGGCGCCTACCCTCCGTACAACTTCCTCAACGACAAGGGCGAGGTCGACGGGTTCGAGCGCGAGCTGGGCGACGAGCTGTGCAAGCGCGCCGAGCTGACCTGCGAATGGGTCACCAACGATTGGGACAGCATCATCCCCAACCTCGTGTCGGGCAACTACGACACCATCATCGCGGGCATGAGCATCACCGCCGAGCGTGACGAAGTCATTGATTTCACGCAGAACTACATCCCGCCCGACCCGTCGGCCTATGTCGGCCTGTCGGCTGACATCGACGTGAAGACGGCGTGATCGCGGCCCAGGCCGCGACCATCCAGGCGGGCCATGTGGCCGAAAGCGGCGCGACGCTGCTGGAGTTCGCCACGCCCGAGGAAACCGTCGCCGCCGTCCGCAACGGCGAGGCCGATGCCGTTCTGGCCGACAAGGATTACCTGACCCCGATCGTCGAGGAATCCGGCGGCGAGCTGATGTTCGTGGGCGAGGATGTGCCAGCTGGGCGGCGGCGTCGGCATGGGCCTGCGCGAAAGCGACACCGAGCTGCGCGACAAGTTCGACGCGGCCATCCAGTCGATGAAGGATGATGGCACGCTGAACACGCTGATCACCAAGTGGTTCGGCGAACAGGCCGACACGTTCTGATCCACGCCTGACAGGGGACGCCGCCACGGATGCGCGGCGTCCCCTGCTTCATCTTGCTGCAAATACTCAATCCGCACCTCTGCGTCAGGGCCCGTCATGTTCAGCTTCTGCACAGATCCAGCCACGCTGTCCGATCTGCCATGGATGGCCTGCTACCTGACGACCGGCAAACACCTGAATTTCTACTGGGCCTTCGGCACCGTGCTGCTGCTGCTGGCGATCACCGCGCCCGCGGCGCTGGCCTTCGGCTTTGCGGGCGCCTCGGCGGCGCGCTCGCGCTTTGCTGCCGCTCAGCCTGGTTCGGCAAGGCCTATATCGCCATCGTGCGCGGCGTGCCGGATATCGCCTTCTTCCTGTTCTTCGTGATCGCCCTCGATCAGGGGCTGGATGGATCCGTCACAACATCAATGGGTCTGCCCCGACTGGGATCAGCCGATCCGGCAGGGCAATGACTTCGTCGTCTGTCAGGCCGCCAAGGTGCCGCTGGGCAACTCGCCGCAATGGGTGCACAAGACCTACAGTTTCTTCGTCGCGGTCTTCACCTTCGCCATCGTCTTCGGCGCCTTCGCGGCCAATGTGCTCTACGGGGCCATGCGCGCCGTGCCGCGCACCCAGCTCGAGACCGCCGAGGCCTACGGCATGACCCACCGCCAGACCTTCTGGCGCATCCTCGTGCCGCAGATGTGGGTCTATGCCCTGCCCGGCCTGTCGAACCTGTGGATGGTGCTGATCAAGGCGACGCCGCTGCTGTTCCTGCTGGGGGTCGAGGATATCGTCTACTGGGCGCGCGAACTGGGCGGCTCCAAGACCCCGCGCTTCACCGATTATCCGCATGGCGACTGGCGCATGTGGTATTTCCTTGTGCTGCTGGTGTTTTACCTCGCCTTCACCCGCGTCTCGGAAGTGGTGCTGGACCGGATCATGGCGCGCCTCACGCTGGGGCAGGCCACCACGGGCGGCGACGCGCAGCGAAAGGCCGTGACATGAGCTGCCCCAGACCATCATGGACTACGGGTTGCGCAGCCTCGGCTATGGCGAACGCCTGCTGCCGCGGTCGGATTTCACGCTCTGCCAGCAGTTCACGCTGATCGGCTCGGGTCTGATCTGGAACATCTATTTCGGCGTGCTGGCGCTGGCGGCCGGGTTCTTTCTGGCCACGGCGCTGGCCCTGGGCAAGGGCGCGCGCCCGGCGCTGATCCGCAAGCCTGCGGAATGGTTCATCTTCATCTTTCGCGGCTCGCCCCTCTTCATCCAGTTCTTCTTCGCCTATTTCCTGTTTCTCAGCCTGAAAAGCGCGCATCCGGTCTTCGATCCCTTCAGCTCTGCCTGGCTGGGCGCGCTGATGGTGCTGTTCTTCAACACCGCCGCCTATTCGGCCGAGATTTTCTACGGCGCGCTGAAATCCATCCCGCGCGGCGATGTCGAGGCGGCGGATGCCTATGGCATGTCCGGCTGGCCGCGCTTCCGGCGGATCATCTGGCCCACCATGCTGCGGCTGGCATGGCCGGGCTATACGAACGAGGCGATCTTTCTTTTCCACGCCACGACACTGGTGTTCTTCTCGGGCTTTCCCGCGCAGGGTCAAAAGGGCGACGCGCTCTATTACGCGAGCTATTTCGCGGACAAGACCTTCAACCCTTTCGTGCCATACCCGATCCTTGCGGGCTATTTCATCCTGCTGACACTGGCGATCATCGGTGTTTTCGGGCTGGTCAACCGGCACCTGAACCGCCACCTGCCCCCCGAACAGCGCCGCAAAATTCGCTTGCGTCCGAATCTGATCCGGTAGTATCAATATTTTGATCAAATTTTTCGGGTGTGATCCGATCCGCTTTTTCTGATGGACCGGACAGCTACAACCTATCGCTTGAAATTTGATCATAACAAAGGACCAAGGGCATGGACCTGACATCTTGGGGACGCGGCACGCCGCGCCCTTCCGATGTGCGCCAGCCCTCAACCCGTCAGGTGAGACGATGAAGAACTGGCTGAGAAAGCACCCCGAGGTGCGCACGATCCGTGTGGCCGCCGCCGATCTGAATGCGCAGGCGCGCGGCAAGCGCGTACCCACGCGCTATGCCGACAAGGTGGTGGACGACGGCACGCGCTTTCCGCTTTCGGTGCTCAACCTCGATATCTGGGGCGAGGATATCGACGACAGCCCGCTGGTGTTCGAAACCGGCGACGCCGATGGCGTGCTGAAA
Organism: uncultured Alphaproteobacteria bacterium; assembly: GCA_963715835.1. Classification (GTDB taxonomy): domain Bacteria; phylum Pseudomonadota; class Alphaproteobacteria; order Rhodobacterales; family Rhodobacteraceae; genus Seohaeicola. The sequence goes on from CAVQSH010000002.1 coordinate 1,092,665, forward strand.
CCCACCGAGCGCGGCTTCATGCCGATGCCCTGGCTGGAAGCGCCGACCGCGCTGCTGCCGATCTGGATGTTCCGCGAGGATGGCCGCCCCTATGAGGGCGATCCCCGCCATGCCCTGCGCGCCGTGGTGGACCGCTACAAGGCCCTTGGCCTGACCCCCGTTGTGGCGGTCGAGCTTGAGTTCTTCCTGATCGACGACTCGGGCCGCAAGTTGCAGGTGCCCGGTCAGCCCCCGCTCCGGCAAGCGGCGCAAGGCCGCCGAAACCCTGTCGATCCGGGCGCTGGATGCTTTCGATACCTTCTTCACCGACCTCTACGAGGCCTGCGAAGAGATGGACATCCCCGCCGACACCGCGATCTCCGAGGCGGGTCTGGGCCAGTTCGAAGTGAACCTGATGCATTGCGACGACGCGCTGCGCGCCGCCGACGATGCCTGGCTCTTCAAGATGCTGGTCAAGGGTCTGGCGCGGCGGCACGGCTTTGCCGCCTCCTTCATGGCCAAGCCCTATGAGGATTACGCAGGTTCCGGCCTGCACACACATTTCTCGGTGCTGGACGCCGATGGACGCAACATTTTTGACGATGGCGGGCCTTTGGGCACAGAAAAGTTGCGCCATGCCGTGGCGGGCTGTCTGAACGCCATGGTCGGATCGACGCTGGTTTTCGCACCGCACTGGAACAGCTATGACCGGATGGTGCCGGGCGCCCATGCGCCCACCGGCATCTGCTGGGGCTATGAGAACCGCACGGCGGCGGTGCGCATCCCCTCCGGCAGCCATGCGGCGCGGCGGATCGAACATCGCGTGGCGGGCGGCGACGTGAACCCCTATCTGATGCTGGCCGCCATTCTGGGCGCCGCCCTCAACGGGATCGAGACCCAGACCGAACCACCGGCCCCGATCACCGGCAACGCCTATGCGCTGGACCTGCCGCAGGTGCCCACCACTTGGGCGGATGCGATCCATGCCTTCGAGACCAGCCCCGAGATCGCCGCGATCTTCGCGCCCGAACTGATCCGCAACTTCGTGCTGACCAAACGGCAGGAACTGCACTACATGGGCGAACTGACCCCCGAGGAACGGGTCGAGATCTATCTCGACACGGTCTGACCGGACCAGACAATGGGGGGGCAGCCACCCCTGCCCCCTTGCCGCGCCCCCCTTGCCGTGACATCCGGGCTTGGCTACCATCCGTCCATTCCAAAACTGGTGTTCCATGAAAATCGGCATCCTGCAAACCGGCCATTCCCCTGACGAGGTCAGGGGCAACCTTGGTGATTACTCCGACATGTTCGCGCGCCTTCTGGGCGGGCACGGCTTCGACTTCGTCACCTTCAACGTGGTGGACGGCGAATTCCCCGCAGGCCCCGACGATGCCGACGGCTGGCTGATCACCGGCTCGAAACATGGCGCCTATGAGGATCATCCGTGGATTCCCCCGCTGGAAGCGCTGATCCGTGCCATCCGCGATGCGGGCAAGCCCCTGATCGGCGTCTGTTTCGGCCATCAGATCATCGCGCAGGCGCTGGGGGGCCGGGTCGAGAAATTCGCGGGCGGCTGGGCCGTGGGCCCCACCAATTACGATTTCGGCGACGAGATCATGACCCTGAACGCATGGCATCAGGATCAGGTCACGGTCCTGCCCGAAGGGGCCAAGGTATTGGCCTCGAACGATTTTTGCGCCAATGCCGCGCTGGCCATCGGCGACACGATCCTGACCATCCAACCCCATCCGGAATTCGGCAAGCCCCTGATCGACGGGCTGCTGACCCACCGCGCGCCGGGCGTCGTGCCCGCCAACCAGATCGCCACCGTGCGTGAGAAACTGGACACGCCGCTGGATTCCTCCCGCTTTGCTGACCGCATGGCGGCCTTCTTCAAAAGGACCGCATGAGATGAAAGACTGGACCGACAACCTGCCCGAGGCCGCGCGCCTGTTCCTTGAAAACCGCCGCCTGGACGAGGTGGAATGCATCATCTCGGACCTGCCCGGCATCGCACGCGGCAAGGCGGTGCCCGCCTCGAAATTCGCGCGTCAGGATTACTTCCACCTGCCGGATTCGATCTTCTACCAGACGATCACCGGCGACTGGGGCGAAGCGGCGGGCGCCGAGGGCTTCATCGAGCGCGACATGATCCTGCGCCCCGACATGAGCACCGCCACCGCCGCGCCATGGACCGGGGACTGGACGCTTCAGGTGATCCACGACGCCTATGACCGCAAGGGCAACGCGATCCCCTATGCGCCGCGCAACGTGCTCAAACGGGTGGTGGACCTCTATCACAAGCAGGGCTGGGAGCCGGTGGTGGCCCCCGAGATGGAATTCTACCTGGTCGCGCGCAACCTTGACCCGGCCAAGAAGATCGAACCGATGATGGGCCGCTCGGGCCGTCCGGCCGCCGCGCGGCAGGCCTATTCGATGACGGCGGTGGATGAATTCGGCCCCGTGATCGACGACATCTACGATTTCGCCGAGGCGCAGGGCTTCGAGATCGACGGCATCACGCAGGAAGGCGGCGCGGGGCAGCTGGAGATCAACCTGCTGCACGGCGATCCGATCAAGCTGGCCGACGAGGTGTTCTATTTCAAACGCCTGATCCGCGAGGCCGCGTTGCGGCATGACTGCTTTGCCACCTTCATGGCCAAGCCCATCGCGGATGAACCCGGCAGCGCCATGCATATCCACCATTCGGTGCTGGACATGGAGACGGGCCACAACCTGTTCTCCGGCCCGCAGGGTGGCGAGACGGATGCGTTCTTCCACTTCATCGGCGGTATGCAGAAGCACCTGCCCTCGGCCATCGCGGTGCTGGCGCCCTATGTGAACAGCTACCGCCGCTATGTGGTGGGCCATGCCGCCCCCATCAATCTGGAATGGGGCCGCGACAACCGCACCACGGGCATCCGCGTGCCGCTCTCCAGCCCCTCGTCCCGGCGGGTCGAGAACCGTCTGGCGGGCATGGACTGCAACCCCTATCTGGGCATCGCCGCCAGCCTGGCCTGCGGCTATCTGGGCATGATGCAGGAAATCTGGCCCGACAAGCAGTTCAAGGGCGACGCCTATGAGGGCGAGGGCGATATCCCCCGCGTGATGGGCGATGCGCTGGACCTGTTCGAGGAATCCAAGGATCTGCACGAGGTGCTGGGCCCGGAATTCGCGCGGGTCTACTCCATCGTGAAACGCACCGAATACGAGGAATTCCTGCAAGTCATCAGCCCGTGGGAGCGCGAGCATCTGCTGCTGAACGTGTAAAAACGGGGGACGCAAGGGGGCGCTGCCCCCGGCCTGCGGCCTCCCCCGGGATATTTCTCGCAAGAAGAAGACACGTCACGAAACAGGAGTGACGCCATGAACCTGCTCTTTTCCAACGACCGCGCGGGCGAGTATCCGCCAAGCTGGTATGCCGCCACCGCCCATGACGCGCCGCGTCATCCGGCCCTGAAGGGCACGGTGCGCGCGGATGTCTGCGTGGTGGGCGCAGGCTACACCGGCCTTTCGGCGGCGCTGCATCTGGCGGAAGCGGGCTTCGACGTGGTCCTGCTCGAGGCGCATCGCGTGGGCTTCGGCGCATCCGGGCGCAATGGCGGGCAATTGGGATCGGGCCAGCGGCAGGATCAGGCCACCCTCGAGAAGATGCTGGGCAAGGCCGAGGCGCGGCGGCTGTGGGATCTGGGCGAGGAGGCCAAGGATCTGGTCAAATCCCTGATCGCGCGGCACGACATCGACTGCGACCTGAAACCCGGCGTCGCCTGGACCGGATTTTCCGCGCGCGAAACGGCGGAACTGCATGATTACGCGTCCCTTTTGCAGGGCGACTACGGCTATGACCAGATCGAGGCGCTGGACGCCGAGGCCTGCCACGCGCTCTGCCCCTCGCCCGCCTACAAGGGCGGCTTGCTGGACATGGGCGCGGCGCATCTGCATCCGCTGAATTTCGCGCTGGGTCTGGGCCGCGCCGCCGCGGCCGCCGGGGTGCGCATCTATGAGGGCGCGCATGTGCATCACATCGCCGAAGGCACGCGCGTCACCGTGCAGACCGGACAGGGACGGGTCGAGGCCGATCACGTGATCCTCGCCTGCAACGGATACCTGGGCGGGCTGAACCGCAAGGTGGCGGCGCGGGTCATGCCGATCAACAATTTCATCGTGGCGACCGAACCCTTGGGCGCGGATGCCGCCCGCGTGCTGACCCGCGACGTGGCGGTGGCGGACAGCAAATTCGTGGTCAACTACTTCCGCCTGAGCGCCGACAAGCGGCTTCTCTTCGGGGGCGGGGAATCCTATGGCTACCGCTTTCCGCGCGACATCGCGGCGCTGGTGCGCAAACCCATGACCGAGATTTTCCCCCATCTGGCGGATGTGCGCATCGACCACGCCTGGGGCGGCACGCTGGCCATCACCATGAAACGCCTGCCCTATCTGGCGCGGGTGGCACCCAATATCCTGTCCGCCTCGGGCTATTCCGGGCACGGGGTCGGCACCGCGACCCATGCCGGCTACCTCATGGCGCGGGCGATTGCGGGACAGGCCGAAGGTTTCGACACCATGGCGCGCATCCCCACCACGCCTTTCCCCGGTGGCGCTGCGCTGCGCAACCCGCTGCTGGTGCTGGCGATGACATGGTACAGCCTGCGCGACCGTCTGGGCGTTTAGGGCCGGATCGCGGCGGGAGTGCGCCGATTTCGCACGGCACGCATTTGGGGCTTGAGTGACAGCGATAATCGTTTAGAAATCCTGAAAAGAGTATTCAGGAAAGCCGAAACGCATGTCGCTCGATTCCCCTGCCATCCTGCCCCCCAACACCTATGACGCCGAACCGATCCCGCCCGCGGCCCGCGCCGAGATCGAACGCCTGCTGCAAAGCGGCGATCTGTTCCGCTACACCTCGACCGAGGCTTCGCCCGTCGCCCTGCTGGAACGGGAATTCGCGGCCCTCATGGGCGTGCGCTATGCGCTGGCGGTGTCGTCCTGTTCGGCGGCGCTCTTCCTGTCGCTCAAGGCGCTGGACCTGCCGCGCGGGGCGCGCGTCCTGATCCCCGCCTTCACCTTCGCCGCCGTGCCCTCGTCGATCGTGCATGCCGATTGCGTGCCGGTCCTGTGCGAAGTGTCCGAGAATTACCGCATCGACATGGCCGATTTCGCCGCCAAACTGGGCGATGTGCAGGCCGTGATGATCAGCCACATGCGCGGCCATACCTCCGACATGGACGCGATCATGGCGCTCTGCGACCGTGCAGGCATTCCGGTGATCGAGGATGCGGCCCATTCGCTGGGCACCACATGGCATGGCAAGATCATCGGCAGCATCGGCAAGATGGGCTGTTTCTCGTTCCAGAGCTACAAGCTGCTGAATGCGGGCGAAGGCGGTATCCTGATCACCGACGATGCCGATCTGGTGGCCCGCGCGGTCATCATGTCGGGCGCCTATGAGCATAACTGGAAAAAGCACGGCGGCACCGATCCGGCGGCGCAGGCGGATCTTGAGGCCGCCTTTGCCCGCTGGCAGAACAAGCTGCCGCTTTACAACCTGCGGCTCAACAACCTGAGTGCTGCGCTGATCCGCCCGCAACTGGGCGAAATGGCCCGGCGCGTGGCGCGACGGGCGGCGCAACCACGATTACGTCGCCGCCAAGCTGAACGGCTCGCCCTGGATCGAGGTGCCGGAAAAGCTGGCCCCGGAAGAGCGCGCACCGGATTCCATCCAGTTCAACATGGTCGGCATGTCCGACGACGACATCCGCGCCTTTGCCGAAGCCGCCGCCCGGCGCGGCGTCAAGGTGCAGGTCTTCGGGATGAGCGCGGATAACGCGCGCGCCTTCTGGAACTGGCAGTTTCTGGGCGACATCCCCGCCCTGCCCCAGACCCGCGCCATGCTGATGAAGGCCTGCGACACGCGCCTGCCCGCGCGGCTGCAACTGCCCGAACTGGACGTGATCGCCGATGCGCTGATCGCGGCGGCACAAGAGGTGATGGGCAACCTGCGCGCCTACGGGACCTGAGCCATTCCAGGAAAAGTTGACAGACTTTTCCGGTTCGGAATTGCGACCACTGAGGCTGTTAAAGAAGCCTGAGCGTCCCGGCCATGAAGGGATGCGCCTGAATGGCCGGGGTCACGATGATGTCGCGCAGGAGCGGCTTGAGCCGCTCGGCCACCTGCGCGGGCATGTCCTGCAACACGCCCTTGCGCGCGGTCAGCGAAATCGTGCGCGACAGCGGCGCGAACGGCAGGTCGAACACATCCAGACGATCCGCGAAACGGCGCGCGCGCATCAGCGCCAGCGGGGTCAGGATCGTCCACCCCGCCCCCTGCGCCACCAGCGCCAGAATCGCGTGATAGCTGTCCAGTTCGAACCGATGCGCCAGCGTCAGGTTCTGCCGCGCCAGATGCGAGGCGATCAGGCGGCCCATGTAATGCCGCGTGGTATATTGCACCAAAGGCAGGGACTTGAGCTGCGCCAGCACATCGCGATCAGGGCTGAGCGCGCCCTTGGCGGTGGCCACCACGAAGCCTTCGCTCAGCAGCGGATGCAGATCCATCCAGTCGGCCTCGGCCCCCATGTCGGCGGCGACGATCACGTCCAGCGCGCGCACGTCCAGCTGGTCATGCAGATGATGGCTCGCGCCGGTTTCCAGCAGGAACTGACAGCCCTTCATGCTGGCCGCCAGATCGGTCAGCAGGCGCGGGGTCACATCGGCCTCGAAATCCTCGATCATGCCAAGGCGGAATCGGGTCAGGGCCGACAGATCGGCCATGGCCAGTTCGGCCCGCGCCAGCGAGGCCTCGTTCAGGATGATCCCGGCCCGCCTGCGGAACAGCTCGCCCGCCGCGGTCAGGGTGACGGGGCGCGCGTTGCGGTTCAGCAACGTGGCCCCGATCGCCCCTTCCAGATTTGTCAGCTGCTGGCTGACCGCCGAGGCGCTGGCGCCAAGACGGCGCGCGGCGGCGGAAATGCTGCCTTCCTCCGCCGTGGCCACGAAAACCTCGATCCCCCAGAGGGTTATTCGACCGGGGCTGTCGACCATGACGGAATCACTTGCTCATCTTCGACAGTTTCATCTGCAAGTCCTGCAACTGGCGCTTGATCTCGTCCAGCCCGGCCTCGTCTTCCTGGTCGGAATGATCCTCGCGCGCGGGCGAGGATGAGCCCGGCCAGCCGCCTTTCAGACCGCCGGTCATGGCCTTGAGGAACGCCTCCTGCTGCGCCTGCATCGCCTCGAACCCCGGCAGCTTGGCCATCGGGGTGACCTTGGCCATGTTCTCCATCATCTTGGACTGGCTGTCGCGCAGCATGTCGAAGGACATCGCAAGGAACTGCGGCACCACCGACCCGGCCTGCGTGGTATAGCTGCGCACCAGATCGGTCAGCACATTGACCGGCAGCATCGTCTCGCCCCGGCTTTCATGTTCCGCGATGATCTGCAGCAGATATTGCCGCGTCAGGTCGTCACCGGATTTCAGATCGACGATCTGCACCTCGCGGCCCTCGCGGATGAAACCGGCGATATCCTCGAGCGTGACGTAATCGCTGGTTTCGGTATTGTACAAACGGCGACTGGCATAACGCTTGATCAGAAGCGGTTTCTTGTCTTCGGCCACGGGCGACCCTCCCCTTGATGCAGCACTGCAGCATGAGCTTAGGCTCTTGCAGAACAAAAAGAAAGGGCGGGCACAAAGGCCCGCCCACGCGTGTCGCATCCCAGGGAGGAGGAAGAGGATGCGTCAGTGCATTTCCTGTCGCGCGATTACTTCGCAGCGGCTTTCTTGGCAACGGTGGTCGCTTCCTTGGCAGCTTTCTGCACAGCGGCAGAGGCTTCCTCGGTCATGTCCTTGCCGGCAGCCATCAGCAGCTCGACAGTGTCCATCTGCATTTTCTTGGCGACTTCGGCGAAAGCGGCCATGTGCTCGGCAGCAGCTTCGGCCTGTGCCGATGCGAAATCGGTCATTGCCTTGGCGTAATCGGCCGGCTCGGTCTTGGCTTTGGACATTTCGACCATCTTGGCCAGCGTGTCCTTGGTCCACTTGGTCGAGATCTCGGTCGATTTCTCGGCCGCGGACAGGGTCAGACCTGCCAGTTTCTCGTTCAGGGTCGCCTGAGTCTTGAACGCGTCTTCCATCGACTTGGTGTCAACGGGGAATGCGCCCATCATGTCTTTCATCATGGCGGTGAAATCTTGTGTCTTGGCCATTGTCTTGATCCTTTTCATGCTTTCCGGGCCCACCCCGGTGTTCTGAAGCTGCACCCAATATGCATGCTGCATCGCGGCATTTCAAGGATTTTATGCCGCAGCGCAGCATTATTTTTTTATGCTTTCCAATCAACCCTTTGCAGGTGGAAGAACATAGGTCCCCGGCGCGGCGCAGAGGGGCGGATGGGCAGAATCACCCGGCTCCCTAGCGTCAACCATCTTGCCCGAGCGCTTGGACAGCCACTTGCCCCAGCGCGGCCACCAGCTTCCCTCGTGGAACGTCGGCCGTGCCTTTCCAGTCCTCGGCGGCAAGGCTCATGTCCTCGTTCGTGAAGTGACCGTATTTCTTCTTCGTGGGCGGGTTGATGATCCCCGCGATATGGCCCGACTGCGACAGGATGAAGGTGCGGTCATCCGACCCCATGCCCTGCGCACCCCGGTAGCTGTCTTTCCAAGCGGCGATGTGGTCGGTCTCGCAGGCCACAAGGCAGACCGGCACGTCGACCTCGGACAGATGCAGCCGCTGGCCCAGCAATTCGATCCCGTCCCCGGCAAAGCGGTTCTGCTGGCACAGCCAGCGCAGGTATTCCACCACCATGCGCGCAGGCAGGTTGGTGCCGTCGCCATTCCAGTAAAGCAGATCGAAGGCGGGCGGCGCCTCGCCCAGCATGTAGCTCTTGATCGCGGGTCCGTAGATCAGGTCGTTCGAGCGCAGGAAGGAAAACGTGCGCGCCATGATGAAGGACCGCAGCACGCCGTTCTCGGCCACTTCGGCCTCGATCCCGTCGATGAAGTCATCCTGCAGGAACGGCGTGAACTCGCCCTGTTCGGAAAAATCCGTCAGCGCGGTAAAGAAGGTCGCCGATTTGATCGAGGTATCGCCCCGGTGCTTGAGCAGCGCCAAGACCATCGACAGCGTCGTGCCCGCGATGCAATAGCCCACCGCGTTGACCTGTTTCTGCCCGGTGATCGCCTTCACCTCGCGGATCGCGGTCAGATAGCCATCCGTGATGTAATCATCCAGACCCACATCGCGATAGCTCTCGTCCGGGTTGACCCAGGACACCACGAACAGGGTAAAGCCCTGATCGGTGATCCATTTGATCAGGCTGTTCTCCGGCTTGAGGTCCATGATGTAGTATTTGTTGATCCATGGCGGAAAGATGATCAGCGGGATCGCATGGACCTTGTCGGTGGTGGGCGCGAACTGGATCAGCTCCATCATCCGGTTGCGGTAAACCACCTGCCCCGGCGTGGTGGCGATGTTCTCGCCCAGACGGAAGGCGCTTTCATCCGCCAGACGCACCAGCATCTCGCCGCTGTTGGCCTCGATGTCGGCCACCAGATTCTCCAGCCCCTTGATCAGCGACTCACCCTCGGTCGCGACCGCGCGCTCCAGCGCGTCGGGGTTGGTGGACAGGAAATTCGTCGGGGCCAGCATGTCGATGATCTGGCGCGAGAAATATTCCAGCCGCCGTTTTTCCTTGGGCGACATGTCGTCGATCTCGTCCACGGCCTTCTGGATGGCCTGCGCGTTCATCATGTATTGCTGCTTGATGAAGTTGAAATAGGGATGGGTCTTCCACAGCGGGTTGGCAAAGCGGCGATCATCGGGCGTGTGATCCTCCGGCGCCTCCAGCTTGCCGCTGGCAAAGGCTTGCTGCGCCTCGAGGAAATGCTTGACCGCGCTGCCCCAGTATTCGACCTGAGTCTCGAAAAGATGGGCGGGGTTCTGCATCATCCGCGTCCAGTAGGTGCTCGCCGCCTTGGCGAACATCTCCTGATCGGGGGCGTTCAGCGTCGGATTCGCTGCCTTGCGGTGTGACAATGCAGAGACAAGTCGCTGGGATAATTCCTCGACTTTGGCCAGATTGGTGTTCAGACGCTCTAAATTTTCGCCCTGACCAGCCTCTTCAGTTGTCATATTCCAAAATTCCTCGTATCGTCGCTGCTACGCAGCATTGTTGCCGTCCTGTCGGGGAGGCCAGCGGTACAGTGACCACCCCTGCGTATGGACACGAGGAGACGCCGATGCGTTACATGGCCGCTTACGACCTTATGGAAACGATGCGTAATACGAACCAATGGTTGGGTGCCTCCGCCCTGTCATTGGCATCCTATCCGGTTTTCAGCATGGTGCCAAACCCTGCTTTGCAATGGATGGCCGCCTGGGGCGAAGTGACCGAGCGCACATTCGAGCGCATGGTCGCCAAACCCGACTGGGGCATCCGCACCTTCACCTGCGTCGATGGCAAGGACCACCTGGTCCATATCGAGACCGTGGTCGAAAAGCCCTTCGGCAACCTGATCCATTTCCGCATCCCCGGCCGCGAGGAACAGCCCGCGCAAGGTGCTGCTGGTCGCGCCGATGTCGGGCCATTACGCGACCCTGCTGCGCTCGACCGTGAAAAGCCTGCTGGTCGATTGCGAAGTCTACATCACCGACTGGCACAATGCGCGCGACATTCCCGTCAGCGCCGGCAAGTTCGATGTCGAGGATTACACCCTCTATCTGGTGGATTTCATGCGCCACATGGGACCCGACACCCATGTGATCGCCGTCTGCCAGCCCGCGCCGCTGACGCTGGCCGCGACCGCCTATCTGGCCGAGGAAGACCCCAAGGCGCAGCCGCGCAGCCTGACCCTGATCGGCGGGCCGATCGACCCCGATGCCACGCCCACCGATGTCACCGATTTCGGCGCGCGCGTGACCATGGGCCAGCTTGAGGAAACCATGATCCAGCGCGTCGGCTTCAAATACGCCGGCGTGGGCCGCATGGTCTATCCGGGCCTGTTGCAGCTGTCGTCCTTCATGTCGATGAACGGCGACCGCCACGCCAAGGCCTTCATGGACCAGATCGCCCGCGTCGCACGCGGCGAGGCCTCGCGATCACGATGCCGCACAACCGATTCTACGACGAATATCTCGCCGTCATGGACATGACGGCCGAATTCTACCTCTCGACGGTCGAGCGGATCTTCAAGAACCGCGAGATCGCCAAGAACGAATTCACCGTCAAGGGCCGGCACGTGGATATCGGCAAGATCACCGATCGTCGCCGTCAAGACGGTCGAAGGCGCCAAGGATGACATTTCGGCCCCCGGTCAGTGCATCGCGGCGCTGGCGCTCTGCACCGGCCTGCCGGACAGCAAGAAAGCCAGCCACGTCGAGCCGGACGCCGGCCATTACGGCATCTTCGCCGGCAAGAGCTGGCGCAACAACATCCGCCCGCTGGTGCTGAGCTTCATCGACGCCAACAGCGGCCCCGCCAAGCCCAAGATCAAGGCGGCGAACAAGAACGTGGCCGCGAAGTAAGATCGCGGCATATCTGGAAAAGGCCGGGCCATGCGCCCGGCCTTTTGCATTTCTCGCCCTCGCTCACAGACCCGCGCGGCTGTGCACCCCTACTTGCCGGCCCGTCCTTGCGGCCGCGCAGCCACGCCAGCAGCGGCTTCACATCCAGCGCGGCCACGCCCAGACCCAGCGGAATCATCCAGAAGCCCAGCACCGGCAGGAAGCCCAGCACGCCGCCGACGATCAGAAGCAGCCCCACCACCAGCCGCAGCCCCGGCGGCACCTTGCGGCGGACCCGCACCAGAAAGCGCTTGTTCATGCGCTTGATCTGCTCGGTCTTGCTGGGTTTGCGCGCAGCCATGGCTCTATCCCGGCCGCTGCCGGACCAGATCAATCACCCGCCCGTCGCGATATTCGCAGACCGCCACCACGGGCGCATCCGGCGCAGGCCGCAGCACCTCGCGCGGCGGCGGGCACAGCGCGCGCATCGCGGCCAGCGTCAGCACCGGCAGGCCCGCACGGCGCGCGCGCTCTGCCAGTTCGGCGCGGCGCGGGTTGATGGCGATCCCCGCCTCGGTCACCACGGCGTCGATATGCGCGCCGGGCGTGGTGCGGCAGGTCACCCGCTCGACCAGACGCGGCCAGCCGCTTGTGGCCAGCGGGGTGACGACAATCGTCAGCTTCGCCCCCGCCGCCGCATCCGCATGACCGCCCGATCCGCCCATGATCGTGCCATCGCTGCCCGTGGTCACGTTCACGTCGAAATCCGCGCCCACCTCGGTCGCGCCAAGGATCATCACATCCAGCGCGTTGACGATGCTGTCCGCGCGGGCGGGATTGGCATAGCGGCTGGCGCTCATGCCCTGATGCATCGGATCGCGGGCATAGCTCGCCACCGCCTCCAGATCGAAGCTCTGGACGTTCCACAGCCGCGCGACCAGCCCGGCCCGGTGCAGGGCCACGATGGGCGCGGTGATCCCGCCGCTGGCGAAACCCGCCGTGACGCCCGCCTGCCCCATCAGATGCCCCAACCGCGCCGCCACCGCCAGCGAGGTGCCCCCCGCCCCGGTCTGAAAGCTCATCCCCTCGCGCATCAGGCCCGAGGCCGCGATCAGACCGGCGGCAAGCTCGGCGATATGCAGCCCCTTGGGGTCGGTGGTGATCTGGGTGGTGCCCGACACGATCCGCGCGGCCTCTCCGATCCGGTCCAGCACGACCACATGATCCACCTGCGCCCCCGGAATATCCGGCGCGCAGGGCAACCGGTCCACCAGACAATCCGTCACCGCCACAGTCACCCGCGCCCGCGCCGCATCCACCTGCCCATAGCCCAGCGGCCCGAAGGCCGACACGCCATGCGCCCCGGTCAGGTTGCCCGCCCGGTCCGCCATCGCCGCCGCGACAAAAGCCACATCGACGGGCATCCGCCCCGTCTCGATATCCCGCGCGCGCCCGCCATGGGTCTGCATCACCACAGGCCGCGCCAGCGCCCCCCGGCTGATCGCCTGCGCCACAGGCCCCGCCATGTAGGCAGTGCGCAGCCCCGTGACAGTGCCCCGCGCGATATGATCGATCAGCGGCGCATGCACCGCAAAGATCGAACTGGGGGCCAGCGTCAGATCACCGATCCCGGCCTGCGCCACGGCCTCCAGCACCGCATTCAGCACCCCGTCGCCATTGCGCAGATGGTGATGGAAGGACACCGTCATCCCGTCGCGCAGCCCCGCCGCCGCCAAGGCCGCCGCCAGATCGGGCAGGCACTTGTCCCCTGCCCCGGCCTCCGGCACGCTCCGGGATCAAGCGGCAGGTCGGGACAGGGCGCATCTTCGGCAAATGGGTCCACCGGGCCATAGCCTTGCACCTGATCGGGCAGCGCGCGGGTCATTGCAGCACGAAGGGCTGTTTCAGCCAGCCGCGCAGCGCCGCCGTCACCGCCTCGGGCGCCTCAAGCGTGGGCAGGTGGCCCGCATCCTCGATCACTTCGAGCTTGGCATAGGGGATCAGCTCGGCCATGAAGGCGTGACGTTTCAGCGGGGTCAGCGTGTCATGGGCTCCGCACAGGATCAGCGTCGGCACCTTGCAGCGGCGCAACGTCGGTTGCTGGTCGCGGCGGCGTTGCAGGGCGCGCACCTGCCGCACCATCACATCGGGGCCAAGATCGCGGCCCATCTCGAACACCTGGTTCAGCACGGACAGACGCTGCGGACCGGGGGCCAGAAACTCGGGCTTCATGAAGCCGCGCAACACCTCGTCCAGCCGCCCGGACCGCGCGCCGATGATCATCGGCTCATAGGCGGCGGCGGTCTGCGGTGTCTCGGCCAGCGGGTTGGTGTCCATCAGCGCCAGCCGCGTGATCCGGTCCGGCGCACGGCGCAGCAGCTCCATCGCCACGATCCCGCCCATCGACAGCCCCGCCAGCGCGAATTTCGCGGGCAGCACGTCCAGCAGGGCGGAGGCGATCTCCTCGATCCGCTCGCCTTGCGTGATCGGGGCCACCATCACCGCATGATCGCGCGACAGATCGGTGATCTGGGGCGCGAACAGCCGCGCGTCGCACATCATGCCGGGCAACAGGACAAGAGGATCGGGCATCAGGGTCATCGGCTTGCAATCAGGGGTTTCACGGCGGCCAAGGTGACAGATCGGATCACGGCGTCAACCGGATTAGACCGGATCGGCATAGCCCGCCCAGCGAAAGGCGCCCTCGGGCGACAGGGGCGAGAACGGGTTGAACGCCACCTCCCAGACATGGCCATCGGGGTCCGCGAAATAGCCGATATGCCCGCCCCAGAACACGTCATGCGCCGGGCGCAGGATGCGCGCGCCCGCCGCCTCGGCGCGGGCCATGATCTGCGCCACCTCATCCCTGGTGCGGGTGTTGCAGCCCAGCGTCATGCCGCCGGTGCCCAGATCGGCCTCGGGCAGCCCCATGTCGCGGGCCAGATCGGCGCGCGGATACAGGGCCAGCGCCTGCCCCAGCAGGTCAAAGACGCGAATGCCCGGCTCGCTCTCCGCGCGGGTCCAGCCCAGCGCTTCGTAAAACGCGGCCGCACGATCAGGATCGCGGACCGCAAGGGTGACAAGACTGATACGTTGATCCATCGCCCCCCTCCTCAACCCTGCGCCGCGTCTGCGGTGACCTCGGCAATCGCGGCGGCGATCAGGTCCAGACAGGCGGGGTCGGAAAAGCGGTGATCCGCGCCCTTCACCAGCGTCAGGCGGATATTGTCGCCCGTCACATGCGCCAACAGGCGCAGCGCCACGCTCTGGTCCACATCCGCATCCGCCGTGCCCTGCAACATCCGCACCGGAAAGGGCAGCGGCAGCGGCGCGCGCAGCACCAGATTGTCGCGACCATCCTCGATCAGCCGCTTTGTGATCACCAGCGGCTCGCCATATTCCGATGGCAGCGCGATCTTGCCCACCTCTTCCAGCACCACGCGCTGATCGGCGTCGAACCCGGCCCACATGCTGTCTTCCGTGAAATCGGGCGCGGCGGCGATGGTCACCAGCCCCGCCACCTTGCCCGGCATCTCCCGCGCCAGCAGCAGCGCGATCCAGCCCCCCATGGACGAACCCACAAGGATCTGCGGCCCCGCCGTCAGCCGCGCCACGACGGCCATCGCATCCGCCGCCCAGTCCCCGATCGCGCCATCCTCGAAATCGCCCGACGACTGCCCATGCCCGGAATAGTCGAACCGCAGGAAGGCACGGCCATGCGCCCGCGCCCAGTCCTCCAGGAACTGCGCCTTGGTGCCGGTCATGTCCGACCGGAAGCCGCCCAGAAACACCACGCCCGGCCCGGACCCCGGCCCCGCGCCTTCCAGTCGCGCATAGGCGATCCGCCGCCCCGTTTCGGTTTCAAGATACTCGGCCATCCGCCCTGCCCCTTGCTGTTCACGCCTCGGCCCCGATCTTGCCCCAGCCCGCGACCGGGTGAAACCCCGCATCGAAAGACAGCCCCGCCCGTCTTGACTTGCCCCCCGCTGCCCGTCACATAGGCATCGCACAATATAACCCGCAACCGGGCGTTCCGTGGGCGCCAAACCGACGAGGAGGCCGATATGGCACAGATCTCTCTCACCTTTCCCGATGGCAATGCGCGCAGCTATGACGCTGGCGTGACCGCCGCCGATGTCGCCGCAGACATCTCGAAATCGCTGGCGAAAAAGGCGATCAGCGCCACGCTGGATGGCAAGCATTGGGATCTGCAATGGCCGATCACCGCCGACGCCACGCTGTCCATCAACACCATGGCCGACCGCGCGCCCGCGCTGGAACTGGTGCGCCATGACCTTGCCCATATCATGGCCCGCGCCGTGCAGGAGATCTGGCCCGACGGTCAAGGTCACCATCGGCCCGGTGATCGACAACGGCTGGTATTACGATTTCGACCGCACGGAACCCTTCACCCCCGAAGACCTCTCCGTGATCGAAAAGAAGATGCGCGAGATCATCGCCAAGCGTGATCCCGTCACCACCGAAGTCTGGGACCGCGACCGCGCCATCGCCTTCTACGAGGCGAACAACGAGCCCTACAAGGTCGAGCTGATCAATTCGATCCCCGGCGACGAGCCGCTGCGCATGTATTGGCACGGCCACTGGCAGGACCTCTGCCGGGGTCCGCATCTGCAAAACACCGGCCAGGTGCCCGCCGACGGCTTCAAGCTGATGCATGTGGCCGGGGCCTACTGGCGCGGCGACAGCAGCCGCCCGATGCTGCAACGCATCTACGGCGCGGCCTTCTTGAACCGGGACGAGCTGAAAGCGCACCTCACCATGCTGGAGGAGGCCGCGAAACGCGACCACCGCAAGCTGGGCCGCGAGATGGAGCTTTTCCACATGCAGGAAGAGGCCCCCGGCCAGATCTTCTGGCACCCGAACGGCTGGACCATCTACACCACGCTGCAGGATTACATGCGCCGCCAGCAGCGCCGCGGCGGCTATGTCGAGGTGAACACCCCGCAGGTCGTGAACCGCAAGCTGTGGGAGGCCTCGGGTCACTGGGAAAACTATCAGGAAAACATGTTCATCGTCGAAGTGGACGAGGATCACGCACGCGAAAAGACCGTCAACGCGCTCAAACCGATGAACTGCCCCTGCCATGTGCAGGTGTTCAACGTGGGCCTGAAATCCTATCGCGACCTGCCGCTGCGCATGGCCGAATTCGGCTCCTGCAACCGCTACGAGCCCTCGGGCGCGCTCCACGGCATCATGCGCGTGCGCGGCTTCACGCAGGATGACGCGCATATCTTCTGCACCGATGACCAGATCGAGGCCGAAACCAAGAAATTCATCGACTTCCTTGCCGGCATCTATGCCGATCTGGGCTTTGACAACTGGACCATCAAGCTCTCGACCCGCCCCGAAAAACGCGTGGGCAGCGACGAAAGCTGGGACCGCGTCGAAAAGGCGCTGGGCGATGCCTGCCGCGCGGCGGGCTATGACTACGAGATCCAGGAAGGCGAAGGCGCCTTCTACGGGCCCAAGCTGGAATTCGTGCTGACCGATGCAATCGGACGCGACTGGCAATGCGGCACCTTGCAGGTGGACCCCAACCTGCCCGAACGGCTGGACGCCACCTACATCGGACGCGACGGCGAAAAGCACCGCCCCGTGATGCTGCACCGCGCGGTTCTGGGCAGCTTTGAACGCTTCATCGGCATCCTGATCGAATCCCATGCGGGCAAACTGCCCTTCTGGCTGGCCCCGCGTCAGGTCGTGGTCGCGGCCATCGTGTCGGATGCGGATGACTATTGCCTCAAGGTGGTGGATGCGCTGAAAGCGCGCGGCATCCGGGCCGAGGTTGACCTCAGGAACGAGAAGATTAACTACAAAATCAGGGAACACTCGGTGGGCAAGGTCCCCGTGATCCTCGCCTGCGGCATGAAAGAGGTCGAGGACGGCACGGTGTCCATCCGCCGTCTTGGTGAGAATTCCACATCCGTTACATCGCTTGACGCGATTGTGGAGAGCCTCGCCGCCGAAGCGACGCCGCCCGATCTGGTGTAACAATTGGCACGAAAACGGCGCCTTTGCCCCCGTGCAAACGTGCCGTTTTCCGCCGATTGATCCCCGGATACGCCATATTTTGCGGGCTTTTCTCACGCCGCCGTGACACACTTTCTCGTGACTGGCAGGTGATCGGCCGCGACCGCTACCACTGAGATATCGCCAAACCGCGATGTCGTTATCAACCCAAAGGGAGAACAGCCCATGTCCACAATGATCAAATCGCTCGCCATCGCTGGCGCCATGGCCACCGCTCTGGCCGCTCAGGCAACCACCGCTCAGGCACAGGCAACCGAAAAATGCTTCGGCGTGGCACTGGCAGGCGAGAATGACTGCGCCGCCGGTCCCGGCACCACCTGCGCCGGCACCTCGACCGTCGACTATCAGGGCAACGCCTGGAAAATGGTCCCCGCAGGCACCTGCGTCACCATGGAAAAAGAAGGCGGCCGCATGGGCTCGCTCGAAGCGCTCGACCGCGACCTGCCCGCATAAGCTCCCGGACGGGGCGGGTGCATCGCACCTGCCCCCAGTCCTTCACGTCCTTCATGCCTTTCCATGCGCCAGCCCCGCCCCCGCAACGGAGCATCTGCCATGACACCCACCCTTCCCCGACACGCCTCCCTGCCCGACGCCCCCGGCGTGGGCTACAAGGCGCAGCACTACAGCGCGATCATCAATGATGCGCGCCCGGTGCAATGGCTGGAAATCCACGCCGAGAATTACATGGGCGACGGTGGCCGCCCCATCGCGCAGCTGCGCCACCTGTCCGAGCGCTTCGCCATCTCGGTGCATGGCGTGGGCCTGTCCATCGGCGGCGAAGGCCCGCTCGATCCCGACCACCTGTCGCGGCTGAAACACCTCTGCGACTGGCTCAACCCCGCCAGCTTTTCCGAACATCTGGCATGGTCCAGCCATGACAGCGCCTTTCTGAACGACCTGCTGCCCCTGCCCTATACCGATGCGACGCTCGCCCGCGTGGCCGACCATATCGACCAGGTGCAGGATGTGCTGGGCCGCCGGATGCTGCTGGAAAACCCCTCCAGCTACCTGGCCTTCGCGGAAAGCACATGGCAGGAGCCCGATTTCCTGCGCGAACTGACCCGCCGCACCGGCTGCGGGCTGCTGCTCGATGTGAACAACGTCTTCGTCTCCGCCACCAACCTCGGCTTCGATCCGCGCGGCTATGTGGATGCCTTCCCGCTCGATGCGGTGGGCGAGATCCATCTGGGCGGCCATGACGAGGACGCCGATGACCACGGCGCGCCCCTTCTGATCGACAGCCACGGGGCCGCAATCGCCGATCCCGTCTGGACCCTGCTCGACCATGTGCTTTCCCGCTCCGGCCCGCGCCCGGTGCTGGTGGAATGGGACAATGACGTGCCCGACTGGCCCGTTCTGGCCGATGAGGCGCGCCGCGCCGCGGCGGCTCTCGCCAGACTGCGCCCCGCGCTGCGGGCGGTCTCATGACCGGGCTTGTGGACGACTTCCTGCCCGCGCTGATGGACCCGGACCGTCCGGTGCCGCAGGGCTTGCAGGACGGCAAGGGCCGCGCGGCCGGTCGCCGCTTCAACGTCTATCGCAACAATGTCACCGTCTCGCTGATCGAGGCGCTGACCCAGGGCTTTCCCGCCGTGGTCAAGCTGCTGGGCGCTGACTATTTCAAGGCCATCGCGCGCATCTTCGTGCAGGACAACCCGCCCCGCTCGCGGCTGATGATGCATTACGGCGAAGGCTTGCCCGCGTTTCTGGAAAACGCCGCCCCGCTGGCGCATCTGGGCTATCTGGGCGATGTGGCGCGGCTGGAACTGGCGCTGCGCCGGTCCTATCACGCGGCCGATGCCGCGCCCCTCGACCCCGCCCTGCTGGGGGCCATCGCGGAAGAGGACTTGCCCGGAACCGCATTCACCCTCGCCCCGGCGGTGATGCTGATCCGCTCGCGCTGGCCGATCCACGCGATCTGGGCCTTCAACATGATCCCCGGCAGCCCCGCGCCGCAGGCCGGCGCGCAGGACGTGCTGATCACACGGCCCGAATTCGACCCCGTCGCCCACCCCCTGCCCAAGGGCGGGGCCGCCTTTGTCGCCGCGCTGATGGAAGGTGCCCCCCTTGGCGCCGCCCATGACGCGGGACTGGCCGAGGCTGCCGATTTCGACCCCGCCGCGATCCTTGGCCTGCTCATCGCGGGCGGGGCCATCACCGGCGCGCAACCGGGCTGACCGCAGCCCGCGACACATTCACCGCAACCTCCGCGCCCCAGGGGCGCTGCTCAGCCCGAAAGGCGAGACCGATGAAGACTGCCCTGATCACCCTGCATGACCGCATTTTCGCCCCGCTGGAGCGTGCCGACCAGCTTGTGCCGACCCTTGCCCGGCTTGTCTTTGCGGGCGTGCTGCTGGGGTATTTCTGGGCCTCGGGCCTGACCAAGGTCGGATCGGGCCTCCTTGGGATCTTCCAGCCCTCGCTCGGGGCCTATGCCCAGATCTTCCCCCGCGCGGTCGAGGCGGCGGGCTATGACATCAGCCAGCTCGGCCTGTGGCACACGCTGGTCGTGCTGGCGGGCACATGGGCGGAATTCATCCTGCCCCTGATGATCGTGGTGGGGCTGATGACCCGGCTGGCCGCCCTTGGCATGATCGGCTTCATCATCGTCCAGACCCTGACCGACCTGATCGGCCATGGCGCGCTGGCGCATCCCGAAACGCTGGGCGCATGGTTCGACCGCGCCTCCGGCAGCCTGATCATGGACCAGCGCGCGCTCTGGCTTCTGCTGCTCGTGGTTCTGGTGGTCAAGGGCGGCGGCGCGCTGTCGCTCGACCGCCTGCTGCGGCGCTGATCAGAAATGCGCCTTGGGCTCGTCGGGCTTGCCCGCAGCCAGGGCCAGCACCCCGGCCACCAGGCAGAACCCGATGGGGAACATGGTGAAGACGTTGAAACCGAAGGCGTAATACATCCCCGCCGCCGACAGCAGCAGCAGAACCCCGCCCCAGAGCGCGCGGACCTTCGCCATCGCCCCTCCGGCAATCGCCAGCAAGGGCGACAGGAAACTGGCGGCGCGGATCACCTCCATATTGGCGACCTGCTCGAACAGCCCCTCGATCTCGCCATAGCGCTCGACCGCCTCGGTATAGCCATAGCTGAAAAAGCCGACCAGCATGGCCATCAGCCCGCCGATGATTCCCAACACAAGGGCCGCATTCCGCATGATCCGTCCTTCCTCTTCCGCAGCTCAGCCCAGCAGGGCCGCCTGCACATCCTTGCCCCAGCCCAGATAAAGCGTGCCATCACCGCCCACGATCAAGGGCCGCTTCATCAGCGCCGGATGATCGGCCAGCAGCGCCAGCGGATCGCGCGCGCGCTCGGCCTCGGACAGCCCGCGCCACGTGGTCGAGGCGGTGTTGACCAGCCTGTCCCCGAAGACCCCGTAGGCCTGCGCCAGCACCGCCGCAGGCACACCATCCGCCCGCACATCCACGAAGGCCACGCCCGGCAGGGCCTTCATCGCCTTGCGGCAGGTGTCACAGGTTTTCAATCCGTAAAGGGTCATCTTCGCCTCGCAATCGGTCAATGCGCCCTCATTACCGCCGAAACACCGTAACTTCACGGGTCTTTTTCTTGATTTTTACAAAAGCCATGCAATCTTTTCATGGTGCGCGTCGCGCAGCACGCCCCGACCGGGCGTGGTAACGATGACAAGTGAAGGAGACACGGGACATGCCCAACGGCACCGTGAAGTGGTTCAATACGACCAAAGGCTACGGGTTCATCGCCCCCGAGGATGGCGGCAAGGACGTTTTTGTGCATATTTCTGCGGTCGAACGGTCCGGGCTGACCGGCCTCGCCGACAACCAGAAACTGTCCTACGAGTTGCAGGAAGGGCGGGACGGACGCCAGATGGCGGCCGATCTCAGGCTTCTGTAACCGGGCGGGTGTCCGACCGCGCGCAAATCAGGTGAGGGCGCGGGTGATCGTCACCCCCGCCCAGGCCGACACGCCCGTCAGAACCGCACCCCATGTCAGATCCACGGCGACCATATGCCAGTGCCAGTCGCGCAGCGTCGCGTAATTGGTGAACTCATAGGTGCCATAGGCCATCGCCCCCAGCAGCGCGCCGCCCAGCAGCGCCTGCACCGCGACACCCTCGCGCAAGGCGGGCAGCGACACGAAATACAAAAGCCCGCCCACATAGAACAGATAGAAGACCGCCGCCGGACCGATGCGGATAGGCTCGGCCAGCAGGTCGCCCAGATGCGTCTCGAACAGGGGTTTCATCACGCGCGTCAGCATGATCGCATCGAGGATCAGGAAAACGGCGGCGGTCGAGACATAGAGGATGACGAGTTGCACGGGATCACGGCCTTTCATGTGTTTGAAAGGGATACGGCGACCGGCGCGGATTGGATGAAAGACAGACCCGGCAGGGACCGGAGCAGCGCCCCGCCCCGCCCCGCCGGGGCCCGGCTCAGCGGCGCTGGTCCAGCTTGCCGAACTCGCTGTCCAGAAGGGCGCGGATCTTCTTGCCGCCGCCCCGCAGGGCCGCTTCCACATCGGCATCATCATGGGTCACGGTCTGCGGCTGCATCCCCTCGGGACGCGCCTCGATGGTGCAACGGATGTCGTCGCCCCCGCCCTTGGCCCCATTGGCATCGGCCAGATGCACCTCGATCCGGCTGAGCCGCCCCGTCAGATGCCCCAGCGCCCCGGTCACGACCGCCTCGGCCACCTCGGCCAGACGATCATCGCCCTTGATATGGGTGTCGGTGTTGAGCTGGAACTGCATGATGGCTCTCCTTCTGTGTTACCCCTCCGAGGTAGGCAGCCGAAGGTTGACCTGCAAGAGCACACCCGCCCGGTTCTCCCGATGCCGCGCGGTCGCCGACACGCGGGGCGGCGATGCACCCTGCGTTCGAAGCACTTTATCCCCGCCCAGTCCTCGAACAGAAGTTCATGCCGCAACAGCAGCAATATCGCCGCCCCGGCGGAGCGTGTCGGCGATCGCGCGGCGGCGCTGCGCGCCTTGATTCCGCGCGGGGCGGAACTCTCACCCCAACGTATCGATGAACTCCCGCCACTCGCCCTTGCTCATGCCGGATGTCTCCTGCGTGACCGCTTCGCCCTTCAGCATCCGCCGCACACAGTCCAGCGCTGTCGCGCTCATCGTCGCACCACCCATGCGATAATCCTCGAAGGCCTTGTAGGCGAAGGGCACCCAGTCGGCGACGACCTTGCAGATCGCATCGGCATAGACGCGGATCTCGTATTGCGCATGGGCATCCGCCCGCAGGCGCAGGAAATGCAGCAGGTTGTGCAGGTCCACCTTCCAGTACCACTGGGTATAGATGTTCGCGGGCAGGTTCATCCGCGCCAATTCGCGCGCCAGACCCAACTGCCCCTCCTGGCTGATCATCTGCTCGTAATGATCATAGGCGCGGTTGGCGTCGGTCTTGAGGATCTCCAGCACGCGCGCGGCCTCCTCCCCCTCCAGCGCGGCACCGCGGCCCTGGTTGTTGACCACCGATTGCGCCGCCAGATGCTCGGGCGCGGGGATATAGAACTCCCGGTCGAGGATCGAATAGCGGGCGGAATATTCGTTCACATTCGCGGTCCGGTGCCGGATCCACTGGCGCGCCACGAAGACCGGCAGCTTCACATGCAGCTTGACCTCGCACATCTCGAACGGGGTCGAATGCCAGTGCCGCATCAGATAGCGGATCAGCCCCTCGTCATTCTGCACCGATTTGGTGCCGCGGCCATAGCTGACCCTTGCGGCCTGACAGATGGCCGCATCGTCGCCCATATAGTCGATCACCCGGACGAAGCCGTGATCCAGCACCGGGATCGCGGTATAAAGATGCGCCTCCATCCCCGGCGATACCGCGCGGCGTGTCGGCATGGTCTGCCCGCGCTGTGCGTCAACCTCGGCCTGCTGGTCTGGTGTAAGCGGCATCTGGGGGGCTCCTTTGTCTGCGGATATGAGTTGGTTGTTACTATATCTTGAGGATAGCCCCCTCGGAAACCACAATAGTAGGATGGTTCCAAGGGTCACACATGGCGAAATTTGCTCTGCTTCCAATTGTGGCCGATTGACTTTCGCGCCCCCAGACGAAAGTTTGTGCCAAAGTCTTCCGACAGCGCAAAGGGCAGCCCGATGATCAAGTTCCCGACCTTCCTTCTGGCAGCCTGTCTGCTGGCGGCTTGCAGCGGCAACCCTTTTACCGTCACCGAAGAGGAAACGGTCACGCCCGAGGACACACCCGCCACGCCCGAAGCGCCCACCGCGGCCAACCCGATCCCCGCCTCTCTCGCGCTCAACCTGCAAACAGCAACCTACAACCCGGATGCAGGCACGCTGGTGCTGCGTCTGAGCTCGCTGGACGCAGGGGTTCTGGACACAACCTATCAAAGAACACCCGCGCTGGACCGGCCCGGCTATCTGGCCTTCACGGTGCAGGACGACCCGCTTGATCGCCACGTGACAGCGATGGTCGCGCGCAGCAGCGATCCCCAGGCCTCTGTACAGGCCGGGGTAGCCTCGGACGGCGGGCAGTTCAACACCTATTTCAGCGGCGGCTTCTTCCAGCGCAATGCGGACTTCACCCCCCCGGCCCCCGGCCCGGATGGCGGACTTGTCTCCTACGCGGGCACCTACGCCGGCGTGACCAACGTGAACGCGCCGGGAACAGAACTCCTGCCAGTGGCACCCGGCACCAACCCCGCTCTTCTGCCGGCGCAAAGCGCACAGACCACCGGCACCATCTTCCTGAACGTCGACTTCAGCAACAACGCCGTCAACGGCGCGATTTTCGACAGATCGTTGATCCAGTACGGCCTCGCCCTGCCCGATGTTGTCCTGCGCGTCGCGGATATCGCCCCCGATGGCACGTTCTATGGTGACCTCGTGCAGTACGACGGCATCGTTGACGGCGATATCGGCGACTATGGCGGCATCTTCGGCGGGACCGAAGCGACAGCCGTCGGCGGTGTCGTCGCGCTGACCGAGTTTGACGGCGAGGGCAATCCGCTGGGCCTGGAAGCAGAGCGTGAAGTCGGCGTCTTCGTACTCAGCCGGTGCGGCATTTCGGGTTCGGACGCAACCCTCTGCGCAGATGCCAACTGATCTGCCACGGCTGATCCGGACCTGCCTCACGATTGCGGCGCTCCTCTGCGCCGTTCCCGGCATCGCACAAACGCCCGCCACGCCACAGGCCGAAGTCAGCATGACCCTTGATCAGGCGCGCGGCCTCGGTGTTGCGGCGCTGGAACAGGGCAATCCGGCGCTTGCCCTTCAGATCGGCTATGGCCTCCTGCAGGCCGACCCCGAGGACGCTTTCGCCCATTTCCTCATCGCCTCCGCCTTTCGTCAGCAATCGCGACCGACCGAGGCGCGGCGGGCAGCGGCGCTGGCCTATCGCCATGCAGAGAGCGGCCCCCTGAAGTTCCAGGCCGCCCAGCTGGCCGCCCGCATCTCGGTCGAGGACAAGAGCTTCACCCGCGCCCAGATCTGGCTGCGCCGATCCCTGATCCACGCGCCCGATCCCGCATTTCTGCCGCAGATCGAAGCGGACTATCGCCGGGTCCGCGCCCTTGATCCGCTGCAGTTCAGGTTCAGTTTTTCCCTCGCCCCCTCGTCGAATGTGAACAACGGCAGCGACAGCCCCTATGCGCTGATCGAAGGGGTGCCGGTGATCGGCATATTCGACGGCCTGTCGCAGGCCTTGTCCGGCGTGACCGGATCGGCTGACCTTGCCCTCAGCTATCGTCTTCGCGGGTCCCGCACCAGCGAGACGCGGGTATTGGCCCGGTTCTACACCTCCCGCGTATGGCTGGACGACAGTTCCCTCGCGCTGGCCAACAGCTTTCCCGGAGCAGATGTCGGGAATGATGACTTCTCCTTTTCCTCGGTCGAAGCGGGTCTCAGACAAGCATTCCGCCCTGGTGGCACCGACGGCAACGGGCTCGTCTCGGCCGATCTGGTTGCGGGGCAAAGCTGGTATGGTGGCAGTCCCTACCAACGCTTCGGCAGGTTCGGCCTGTCGCGGGGACTGAACATCGGGCAAAAAACAAGCCTTTCGCTCGGGGCCGAGGTGGAGCGGCGCAGCTTCGAAACCGGCACCAACCGGCCGATCGACAGCCTGTCGCTGCGCGGAACCCTCGGACATGTCCTGAGCACCGGCGATCGCATCAGCCTCTCGCTGTCCTGGCGAGACAGCGAAAGCGACACGCGCAACGCGGTCTCCACGCGCACGGCGGCCTATCTGCAATATGCCATGTCCGACCCTGTCGGACCCGCCCGGCTGTCCTTCGCGCTGGGTGCAGCGCGGTCGGACTTTCCAGACTACGCGGTCGGCTTCATCCTCGTTCCGGGGGGACGCCAGGACGAGACGATCTTCGGCAGCGTCGAAATGCTTTTCGAGGCATTTGACTATGCGGGATTTGTCCCATCTATGACGGTTAGGGCACAGAAAACCCGGTCGAACGTCAGCCGCTTCGACGCGAGCGAAATCGCCGTATCCTTCGGCGTCAGATCGCGGTTCTGATGTGGGCCCGAAGACGGAAAACAGAAAGGAAAACCCATGACCATCCGCTACCTGCACACGATGGTGCGCGTGAAAGACCTTGAAAAGACACAGGCTTTCTTCGAACTTCTGGGGCTGGTCAAGACCCGCCACTATGACAGCGAGGCAGGCCGGTTCAGCCTGGTGTTCATGGCCCCGCCGGGTCAGGAGGAATGCCCGGTCGAGCTGACCTACAACTGGGACGGCGATGACGGGCTGCCCTCGGACAGCCGGCATTTCGGCCATCTCGCCTATGAGGTGGATGACATCCACGCCATGTGCCAGCATCTGATGGACAATGGCGTGACGATCAACCGCCCGCCGCGCGACGGGCGCATGGCCTTCGTGCGCAGCCCCGACAATATCTCGATCGAGTTCCTGCAGAAGGGCGAGGCCCTGACCCCGGTCGAACCCTGGATCAGCATGCCCAATACCGGTCACTGGTAAGGGCGCGCGCGGGTGGGCGGCGCTTTCGCCCTGCGGGCGATCCTCGCGGCGCTTGCGGTGTCGGGCCTGCCCGGCACCGCTGCGGCGCAGGAGCCGTGCCGCCTGGCCCTCGTGCTGGCGATGGACATCTCCTCCTCGGTCGATCCGCTGGAGGACGCGCTGCAGCGTGGCGGCCTTGCCCGGGCGCTGCGCGCCCCTGACGTGGTCGACGCCATCCTCAGCCAGCCGGACCGCCCCGTGGCGCTGGCCATGTTCGAATGGAGCGGGCGCGTCCAGCAGGAGATGGTCCTGCCCTGGATCATGCTGCGGGACGAGGCGACGATCCTTGCCACAGCCGACCGGATCGCCACCAGCCGGCGCAGCTATGCCGAATTCTCGACCGCCATCGGTCAGGCGCTGGCCTTTGCCCATGACCTCTTCCGTCAGGGCCCGGCCTGCGACGCGCGCGTGCTGGATCTGTCGGGCGACGGGGTCAACAACGACGATTTCGGTCCCACCGTCGCCTATGACAGCTTCGACTACAGCGCCATCACGGTGAACGCGCTGGCCATCGAGGTCGAGGATGTGGGCACCGACCACGGGCTGGCCGAGGGCGCGGAAACGGGCCTTGCCGCCTATTTCCGCGAGGTCGTGATCCGCGGGCCCGCCGCTTTCGTGGAAGTGGCCGACGGGTTCGAAGATGTCGAGCGCGCGATGCGCCGCAAGCTGCTGCGCGAACTTGAGGTCAGGATCGGGCAGCGCCAGCCCTGACATGCGCCCTGACCCGCGCCCTGCCCCGCCCCGGCGCAGCGCCCGTTTCTTCTTGCCGCAAATATCCCCGCCGGAGGCAACCCCGGCCACCACGGGCCAGGTCAATAGATATAGCGGATCTGGTCCGCCCAGTAACGCTCGACCCGGCGCAACGCGGATGCGATCTCCTCGATCCCGTCAGGCCCCAGCACGCCCCGGCTCTCCAGCCCCTCGGCATGGCGGGCGAAAAGCCCGGCCACGACATCGCGGATCTCGCGCCCGCGCGGGGTCAGCCGGACACGGACCGAGCGGCGGTCGATCTCGCAGCGCTGATGATGCATGAAGCCCAGTTCGACCAGTTTCTTGAGGTTGTAGCTGACATTGCTGCCCTGGTAATAGCCGCGCGTCTTCAACTCGCCCGCCGTCACCTCGTTGTCGCCGATGTTGAACAGCAGCAGCGCCTGCACCGCGTTCACCTCCAGCATGCCGACGCGTTCGAATTCATCCTTGATCACGTCCAGCAACAGGCGGTGCAGCCGTTCCACCAGCGACAGCGCATCCAGATACCCGCCCATGAAGCCGGATCGCGCGCCCGTGGACATCGTCTTGTGCATGGTCATGAGGCGTCTCCGTCGGTTTCCTGATACCGACACGGACCCTGACGCAAAAAACCCAACAACCCGTAAACACGGGCGGGCCTTATGTAAAATTCACCGCATTTGCCGCCACCGCATTTGCAGTCACCGGCAGGATCACTGCGGGGCGGATGCGCCCTGTGCCGCCAGCATCGCGCGGATTTCGCCCACAAGCGGCGCGAAATGGGCAGGCGGTTCCTGCACGCCGCTCACCCAGTAATAGAGGTCGTGATCGTTCTCGCGCAGCAGCGCGTCATAGCTGTCCAGCATCTCGGCATCCAGACCGGCCAGCCGCAACTCGGCAAAGCGCGACAGGATCACGTCCATCTCCTTGATCCCGCGCCGCATCGAGCGCATCGCCAGACGCCGCAGCCGCGTGTCGCGGGACTCGCCCTGGGGGGCCTGTTCGATCAGCATCTCATTCGCCTTTCAGTTTCGTGCGCAGGCTCTTCTCAAGCCGTCCCAGACGGTCCGCCGCCGCGCCGATCTGGGTCTTCAGGTCGCGGATCTCGACCAGCAATGCATTGATATCGGGCGCAATCGGGGTTTCGTCAACAGGGGCCGCGACACCGTCGCCTTCGCCGGTCAGCAGCCAGACGATCGACACGTTCAACAGCCCCGCCATCATCGACAGCTTGTTGGCCCGCGGCTCGGACAGGTCATCCTCCCAGTCGCGCACGCGTGCTGTGCTTGACGCCCAGACGGCGCGCCATCTGCTTCTGGGTCATGCCCGCCGCCTCGCGCGCGGCGGCGACACGGTCGCCGAAGGTCGCCGTATCGGGCCCGTACCAGTTGTCCGCCATCTCGGTCTCGTTGTCGATCCCGTCGGTGTCCGTGCGCTGCGTTGCCATTTTTCTCCCATCCGCCGATCCTGCTTGATCGGCCTACCTGTGCATTCTAAGACATTGATCTGCCGAATTCAAACCAGAGGCCCAAGCCCATGTCCTTCCTGTCCAAGACGCTTGACCGCGTGAAACCGTCACCGACCATCGCGGTCAGCAATCTGGCGATGGAGCTGAAGGCGCAGGGCCGCGACATCATCAGCCTCGGCGCGGGCGAGCCCGACTTCGACACGCCCGCCAATATCCGCGCGGCCGGCATCGCCGCGATCGAGGCAGGCAAGACCCGCTACACCGCCGTCGACGGCATCCCCGAGCTCAAGCAGGCGATCTGCGCCAAGTTCAAGCGCGACAACGCGCTGGATTACGTGCCCAATCAGGTCAGCGTCGGCACCGGCGGCAAGCAGGTGCTCTACAACGCGCTGATGGCCACGCTGAACCCCGGCGACGAGGTGGTGATCCCCGCCCCCTATTGGGTCAGCTACCCCGACATGGTGCTGCTGGCGGGCGGCACGCCCGGTGTTCATCGAAGCCACGCTGGAAAACGCGCTTCAAGATCACGCCCGATCAGCTCGAGGCGGCGATCACCCCCGCGACCAAATGGTTCCTCTTCAACTCGCCCTCCAACCCCACCGGCGCGGGCTATAGCTGGGACGAGCTGAAGGCCCTCACCGATGTGCTGATGCGCCACCCGCATGTCTGGGTGCTGACCGACGACATGTATGAACATCTCGCCTATGACGATTTCGAATTCTGCACGCCCGCGCAGGTCGAACCCGCGCTCTATGACCGCACGCTGACCGTCAACGGCGTCTCCAAGGCCTATGCCATGACCGGCTGGCGCATCGGCTATGCCGCAGGCCCCAAGCCGCTGATCGACGCCATGCGCAAGATCCAGTCGCAAAGCACCTCGAACCCCTGCACCATCAGCCAATGGGCCGCGGTCGAGGCGCTGAACGGCACCCATGACTTCGTCGCCCCCAACAACGCGATGTTCGCCCGCCGCCGCGATCTGGTGGTCAAGGCGCTGAACGCGATTCGCGGGCGTCACCTGCCCGGTGCCCGAAGGCGCTTTCTACGTCTACCCCTCGATCAAGGGGCTGATCGGCAAGACCTCCCCCGCAGGCACGGTCATCACCGATGACGAGGTCTTCGCCCGCGCCCTGCTCGAAGAGACCGGCGTCGCCGTGGTCTTCGGCGCGGCCTTCGGTCTTTCGCCCAACTTCCGCATCAGCTACGCTACCTCGGATGCAGCCTTGACCGAGGCCTGCGCCCGGATCCAGCGTTTCTGCGCCGCGCTGAGCTGAACAGGACAAGGACAGGACGACATGGCAGGCGATCTTCCCGACTATTACTTCCGCGTGCGCGAAAACGGCGCACTCGTGTTCCGCGTGGACACGGAAAACCGCCAGCGCCGGATCGAGATGGACCAGATCGCCACCATCAACATCCGCAACGGCGAGGTGAAACCCCATGGCGAGCGCCGCCTGAGCGAAGGCGACATGGCCGCGATCACCGACTGGATGACCCGGCGCAACGCCCTGCTGGCGGCGCGCGACGTGGATGACATCCTGCGCGCGGTCGATCACCTGAACCTGACGACGCAATGGGTGCAGACCCGCGCCACCGATGAACAGCTCGACGCGGTGACCGATACGCTCCTGCTGGCGATGCATGATCTGCGCACGGTGCTGGTGCGGAAAAAGGCCGACCGCCTGATGAAGGGCGAATAGCGCCGCTACACCCGCGCCCTCAGCCGTGGCAGGATCACACCCCAGAAGCGCAGCATCATGAACACCCCCGCCAGCGCCAGCCCGACGGCCAGCCCCAGCCAGACGCCGACCCCGCCCCAGTCGAAGACAAAGCCCATCACATAGGCCACGGGCATCCCCACCGCCCAATAGGACAGGGTGGCGATGATCATCGGCACGCGCGTATCCTGCACGCCGCGCAGCAGGCTCAGCGCCATGACCTGCGCCGCATCGGCCAGCTGGAACAGCGCCGCCGCCGCCAGCAGGACCACACCGATGGCGATGACAGCCGGGCGGTCCGGCTCGTCCGGCGACAGGAACAGGCCCATCAGAACATCGGGCATCACCACGAACAGAACCGCCGTCAGCGCCGCAAGGCCCAGCGACAGCGTGACCACGACCTTCGCCCCCAGCCGCAGCCCGCCCCAGTCCTGCACCCCCAGCGCCCGGCCCGCGCGCACCGTGGCGACATTGCCCAGCCCCAGATGGATCATGAACACCAGTGACGCGATCTGCAGCGCGATCCCATGCGCGGCCAGCGGCAGCGTGCCCAGCCAGCCCATCATGATCGAGGCCGCGGCAAACAGCCCGACCTCGGCCAGCGTGGTGATCCCGATGGGCCAGCCCAGCCGGAACACCTGCCCGAACGCCTCCCAATCGGGGCGCCAGAAGCGGATGAACAGCGCATGTTCGCGCGTGACCACGCCCGCATAGATCGCCAGCAGCAGCAGCGACACGAAATGCACCGAGACCGAGGCCCAGGCCGCCCCCACGATCCCCATCTCCGGCGCGCCCCAATTGCCGAAGATCAGCGCGTAATTGACGATCACATTGACCACCACCGCGCCGATCGTGACCCAGAGCACGACCTGTGTCCGCTCCAAGCGCCGCCAGATAGGATTTCAGCACCATCACCAGCAGGGCCGGAAAGATGCCCCAGCCCGCCACGAGCAGATAGCGGCTCGCCTCGCGCGCGATCTCCTCGGTCTGGCCCAGCGCCAGCAGCAGCGGCTCGGACCAGATCATCAGCGGCATCGACACCGCCCCGAACAGGATCGACAGCCACATGGCCATGCGGGTCACCCGCCGCACCTGCTGGCTCTGGCCTGCGGATTCCGCCTCGGCCACCATCGGCATCACGGCCCAGGCAAAGCCCGATCCGAACAGGAACAGCACGAAAAACACCATCCCCGCCAGAACCTGCGCCGCCAGCGCCGTCACATCATACCAGCCCAGCATCAGCGCATCGGTCAGCGAGATCGAGAACTGCGCCACATGGCTCAGGATCAGCGGCAGCCCCAGCACGGCAATCGCGCGCATATGCTGCGAGGCGGTCATGGGCTGCGGGGTCAGGGTCTCGGGGCTCGCGTCAGTCATGCATTGGCCCTAGCGCCGCAATGTGAAACGCGCAAGACGAACCACGCGGCACGGCCCCCCGGCTGTCAGCGCGGCGACAGGATGCGCTCCAAGTCCCACCCGGCCCCAAGCCCACACACCGCCCGCCCCACGCCCCGCGCGGACTCAAGGTGCGCAGCACCGCCGCGCGATCGCCGACCCGCCCCCCGGGGCGGCGATTTTGCAACCGTCGCGGCATGAACTGCCGTTTCAATGACCGGGCAACCATAAACCGCCCCGACCAAAGGCCACATCGCCCCCCCGCGTGTCGGCGACCGCGCGTCTAAGCTCTCAAAATCAGTAGCGGCCCCCAACCCCTTAAAATTTCCCTAACACGCCCCCGTAACCCCTTGAAATCCCTCACTCCGCGAAATGTCCCATCGTGGGACACCCCCGGCGAGGCTCTTGCGGCCCCATCTCCCCCTAGCCTCGCCCCCCGGCTTGCCCTACCTCTGCGGGCATGAGCACCGCCCTGCCCCCCATCATCACCGACTGGTTCCAGACCAAGGGCTGGGCACCCCATCCGCATCAGATGGACATGCTGGCGCGGGCCGATGATCCCGCCCTCCTGCTGATCGCGCCCACCGGCGGCGGCAAGACGCTGGCCGGGTTCCTGCCCACGCTGGCCGATCTGGCCAGAACCGACCATACCGGCCTGCACACCCTCTATGTCTCGCCGCTCAAGGCGCTGGCCGCCGATATCAAGCGCAACCTGCAAACCCCCGTGGCCGAGATGGGTCTGCCCGTCCGGATCGAGGATCGCACCGGCGACACCTCGGCCCATGTCAAACGCCGCCAGCGCGCCGACCCGCCGCATATCCTGCTGACCACGCCGGAAAGCCTGGCCCTCCTGACCAGCTACGAGGATGCCCCCCGCATCTTCGCGGGGCTGAAACGCGTCGTGGTCGATGAAATCCACGCGCTGGCCGAATTCCAAGCGCGGCGATCAGCTGATGCTGGCCCTCGCCCGCCTTCAGCAACTGCGCCCCGACCTGCGCCGCGTCGGCCTCTCGGCCACGGTGGATGACCCCGCCGCCATCGCCCGCTTCCTCGCCCGGCACCCGGACCCCTGCCCGATCCTCACCGCCGATCCCGGCCCCGATCCCGATATCGCGATGCTCGCCGTCGCAGAGCCGCCCCCATGGTCCGGCGGCGGCGCCGCCTATGCGATCCCGGCCGTGCTGGAACAGGTCAAGGCGCACAAGACCACGCTCATCTTCCACAACACCCGCGCGCAGGCCGAGATCTTCTTTCACAACCTCTGGCTTGCCAACGAGGACGCCCTGCCCATCGGCATCCACCACGGCAGCCTTGACCGCGAGCAGCGCGCAAGGGTCGAGGCGGCGATGGTCGCAGGGCAACTCCGCGCCATCGTCTGCACCGGCAGCCTTGATCTGGGCATCGACTGGGGCGACGTGGACCTTGTGATCCAGATCGGCGCGCCCAAGAACGTCAAGCGGCTGGTGCAGCGGATCGGACGCGCCAACCACCGCTACAACGCGCCCTCCAAGGCGCTGCTGGTGCCCGCCAACCGGTTCGAGGTGATCGAATGTCTCGCCGCGCTCGAGGCCGCGCGCGCCCATGATCTGGACGGCGAGGCGCGCGGGGACGGCCCCCTCGACGTGCTCTGCCAGCAGATCCTGATCGCCGCCTGTGCCGGTCCGTTCGAGGCCGATGCGCTCTACGCCGAGGTCACGACAGCGGGCGCCTATGCCACGCTGTCGCGCGCCGATTTCGATGCCTGCCTCGATTTCATCGCCACCGGCGGCTATGCCCTGCGCGCCTATGACCGCTGGCAACGCCTGATGCAGCGCCCCGACGGGCTGTGGCAGCTGCGCGACCCGCGCGCGGCCAAGCAGATCCGCATGAACATCGGCACGATCCAGGACACCGACACGCTCAAGGTCCGCTTCCGGCGCAATCGCGGCGGCAAACCCCTGGGCGAGATCGAGGAGGCCTTTGCCGCCACCCTCACCCCCGGCGACACCTTCCTGATCGGCGGGCAGATCGTCCGCTACGAGGGCCTGCGCGAGATGACGGTCGAGGTCAGCCCCGATCCGGGCCGCAAGCCCAAGATCGCGACCTTCATGGGCACGAAATTCGCCACCTCCACCCAGCTCAGCACCCGCATCCTGCGGATGCTGCAACAGGAGGACTGGCCCGCCCTGCCCGGCCACACGCGCGACTGGCTGGCGCTGCAACGCCGTGTCAGCCGCCTGCCCGAGGCCGGACGCCTGCTGATCGAAAGTTTCCCCCATGACGGGCGCGAACATGCCTGCGTCTATGGCTTTGCCGGGCGCAACGCGCAGCAGACGCTGGGCCTTCTGCTCACCAAGCGGATGGAGGAGATGGGCCTTGACCCGCTGGGCTTCGTCGCCACCGATTACGCCACGCTGATCTGGGGCCTCAAACCCCTGACCGATGCCCGCGCCCTGCTGGACCCGCAACGGCTGGAGGATGGGCTGGAGGACTGGTTCAAGGGCAATGCCGTGATGAAACGCACCTTCCGCGCCTCGGCCACCATCGCGGGGCTGATCGACCGCATCAGCGCGGGGCAGCGCAAATCCGGGCGGCAGGCGACGTTTTCATCCGACATCCTCTATGACACGCTGGTGAAATACGACCCCGACCATCTGCTGTTGAAGATCACCCGGACCGAGGCGATGCGCGGCCTTGTCGATTTCGGCCGGGTGCGCGAGATGCTGGAACGCGTGGGCGACCGGATCGACCTGATCCGCCTGAACCGCCTGACGCCGTTTTCCGCGCCCCTGTTCCTCGAAATGGGCCGCGTGCCCGTCGAGGGCATGGCCCGTGAACGCCTGATGGCCGAGGCGGCAGAGGAATTGATGCGCGAGGCCGGGTTGAGCTGATCCCCTTGCCTTGGGTCTGATCGCCTGCCAAGAGGCAGATCATGGTCCATCACGCCTTCACCCTTGCCGGGGAAACCCTGCATGCCCTGCCCTCCGGCGCGCTCTACTGGCCCGCGCAGGGGCTGCTCGCCGTGTCGGACCTGCATTTCGGCAAATCCGAACGGCGCGTGCGGCGCGGCGGCATGGCCCTGCCCCCCTATGAGGCGCAGGAGACGCTGACCCGTCTGCAAGCCGATCTTGAGGCCACAAAGGCCGCCACCGTCATCTGCCTTGGCGACAGTTTCGACGATCTGGCGGCACAGGACGGGCTGCCGGATGAGGCGCGGCTCTGGATCGCGCGGCTGCAGGCCGGGCGGCGCTGGATCTGGGCCGAGGGCAATCACGACCCCGGCCCCGTCGATCTGGGCGGCACCCATCTGGCCGAACTGCATCTGCCCCCGCTGACCTTCCGCCATATCGCGGCCCCCGGCGCGACGGGTGAAATCTCGGGCCATTATCACCCCAAGGCGCAGTTGCGCACCCGCGCGGGCACCCTCAGCCGGCCGGCCTTCCTGATCGACAGCGCCCGCGTGATCCTGCCGGCCTATCGGCACCTATACCGGGGGATTGCGCAGCACCGACAAGGTGCTGGACAGCCTCATGGGACCCGAGGCGATTGCGGTGCTGACCGGGCGACAGCCGATCGCGATACCCATGCCGCGCTGAACGGTGCGCCGGGCCGCGCCCTCAGACAAGGCCCAGGCCTTCCAGCGCAGGGCGATACTTGCGGCTGACCGGGACGCGCTGCCCGCAAGACAGGCGCAGGAACAGCCGGCCGTTCTGGCGTTCCACTTCGTCCACGACCTCGCGGGCCACCCAATGCGACCGATGCGTGACCAGCCCCGGAACACCGTCCATCTCATCCACGGCATCGGCAAACCTCAGCCGCAGTTGGTAGCTGTCCTTTTCGGTAAAGACCGTGACGAAATGATCCATCGCCTCGATCCGCCTGATCGGTCCGGGGTCGTCCTCCGCGATCCTGCGGGCAAGACGCGGCTGTCCATGTCCGACACTGTCCTGCGGCGGACGCACTCCCGGAATCGCACCCGACTGCGACCGTTCAAAGGCCGTCAGCTTGGCCCAGTCGAACACCAGTTTGCGGGTGGCAAAGATGACAAGCGCGACCAGCATCACGTTCATGACGACATGCACGAAATCACCGCCGTTTGCGTCGATCTCGAAGAACAGGACTGTCCAGAAATAGGCAATCGGTGAGAAGAGGATCGTCATCACCGTGGAATCCACCAGAATGACCAGCCCGTCCGACGCATCCTTCAGGGAGCCGGACATCAGTTTCTGGGCCAGCGTGGCGGTAAAGACCGAAAGGACGATCACACCCGACCAGTACAAGATCCGATCACCAAGGGTCAGGCGGTCCAGCGTATCGAAGGGACCGGCGATCACGGCCGCGACAACCGCAAGCAGCCCGAATGAAATATTCCCCGGTAAAAGCAACGACTTGAAGGCCGCGACAAGAGCACGCTGCAACACCAGCATAACTTGTCCTCCAAAAGACACCTATTAACAATCTTATAATGCTAGGTCTTTGACAGCACAATTAAAGAGCACTTTAAAAAAAATCCGGCGCGCCGCCCCTCTGCTCGTGGTCGTCAGGATCGGAGCTGCTGACCGATGCCTGATGCGCCGCGCGGCGCGGGCGCGCGCCTGCCCTTGACCGGCCTCAGACCGTCAGGCCCTCAGGCTCGGGCAGGCCATTGGCGCGGCAGCAGGCGGTGACCGTATTGGCCAGCAGGCAGGCGATGGTCATCGGCCCCACGCCGCCCGGCACCGGGGTGATCGCGCCGGCCACGGCGGCGGCACTGTCGAAATCCACATCGCCCACCAGCCGCGTCTTGCCCTCGCCCGCGTCGATCCGGTTGATGCCCACGTCGATCACCGTGGCGCCCGGCTTGATCCAGTCGCCCGGCACCATCTCGCGGCCGCCCCACGGCGGCCACCACGATATCGGCCCGCCGCACCACGGCCGGCCAGATCGCGGGTGCGCGAATGGGCGATGGTCACGGTGCAGCTGTCGCCCAGCAGAAGCTGCGCCATCGGCTTGCCCACGATGTTGGAGCGCCCGATCACCACCGCCTCCATCCCCGACAGGCTGCCGTGATGGTCGCGCAGCATCATCAGGCAGCCCAGCGGCGTGCAGGGCACCATCGCCTTCTGCCCCGTCGCCAGCAGACCCGACATTCGAGATATGAAACCCGTCCACATCCTTGGCCGGGTCGATCGCATTGATCACCAGATCCGAATCCAGATGCGCGGGCAGCGGCAATTGCACAAGGATACCATGCACTTGATCGGTCATTGTTCAGCTTCTCGAATCAGGGCCAGCAAGGTCGCCTCTCGCGTATCCGCCTCCAGCTCGTGCTCGAACGAGCGCATGCCGACCTCGACCGTCATCTTGCCTTTCGAGCGCACATAGACCTGGGACGCCGGGTCCTGCGCCCACCAGCACCACGGCCAGACCGGGGATGATGCCGTGATCCGCCTTCAATCCGGCGACATGCCCCGCCACCTTGTCCCGCACCCCCGCCGCGAAGGCCTTGCCGTCGATGATGCTGGCTGTCATGGGACAGGCCTCCCCGTATCTTCTTGCCTGCAAATATCCCCGCCGGAGGCTGTCCCCGGCGGGCCTTCAGAACAGCCCTTCGATCTGGCCTGCGTCGTTCAGCCGGATCGCCTCGGCGCTGGGCACGCGCGGCAGGCCCGGCATGGTCATGATCTCGCCGCAGATCGCCACGACGAACCCCGCCCCCGCACTCAGCCGCACTTCGCGCACCGGCACCGAATGCCCGGTGGGCGCACCGCGCCGGTTGGGATCGGTGGTGAAGGAATACTGCGTCTTGGCCATGCAGACCGGCAGATGGCCATAGCCCGCCGCTTCCCACTCCTTCAGCTGCTCGCGGATCTTGTCATCGGCCAGCACCTCATCGGCGCGATAGATGCGCTTGGCGATGGTCTCGATCTTGTCCAGCAGCGGCATCTCGTCGGGATAGAGCGGCGCGAAACTGGCCGTGCCGCTTTCGGCCAGCGCCACGACCTTGTGGGCCAGTTCCTCGGTGCCCGCGCCGCCCTGCGCCCAATGCTTGCACAGCACCGCCTCGGCCCCCTGCTCGGCCACATAGGCCTTGACCGCCTGCGATCTCGGCCTCGGTATCGGCCGACGAAATGGTTGATCGCCACCACGACCGGCACGCCGAAGGACTTTGAGGTTGTCGATGTGGCGGCCAAGGTTCGGGCAGCCCGCCTGCACCGCGGCCACGTTCTCGGCGCCCAGATCGGCCTTGGCGACACCGCCGTTCATCTTCATCGCCCGCACGGTCGCCACCAGCACCACCGCATCCGGGGCAATCCCGGCCTTGCGGCACTTGATGTTCATGAACTTCTCGGCCCCCAGATCGGCCCCGAAGCCGGCTTCGGTCACCACGTAATCGGCCAGTTTCAGCGCCGTCGTGGTGGCGATGACCGAGTTGCAGCCATGCGCGATATTGGCGAACGGTCCGCCATGCACGAAGGCGGGGTTGTTCTCCAGCGTCTGCACCAGGTTCGGCTGCATCGCATCCTTGAGCAGCACCGTCATCGCGCCATCGGCCTTGATATCGCGGGCAAAGATCGGCTTGCGCTCGCGCGTGTAGGCCACGACGATATCGCCCAGACGCTGCTCCAGATCCTTCAGGTCGCGTGGCCAGGCACAGGATCGCCATGACCTCGGAGGCCACGGTGATGTCGAACCCGGTCTGGCGCGGAAAGCCGTTGGACACGCCGCCAAGGCTGACCACGATGTCGCGCAGCGCGCGGTCGTTCATGTCCATCACGCGGCGCCAGGCGATGCGGCGCTCGTCGATCTCCAGCTCGTTGCCCCAGTAGATATGGTTGTCGATCATCGCCGACAGCAGGTTGTGGGCGCTGGTGATCGCGTGGAAATCGCCGGTGAAATGCAGGTTCATCTCCTCCATCGGCACGACCTGGGCATAGCCGCCGCCCGCGGCCCCGCCCTTCATGCCGAAGTTCGGGCCCAGCGACGCCTCGCGGATGCAGACGGCGGCCTTCTTGCCGATCCGGTTCAGCCCGTCGCCCAGACCCACGGTGGTGGTCGTCTTGCCCTCGCCCGCCGGGGTCGGGTTGATCGCGGTGACAAGGATCAGCTTGCCGTTCGGGCGATCCTGCACCGAGGCGATGAAATCCTGACTGATCTTGGCCTTGTCATGGCCATAGGGCAGCAGATGCGCCGCCGGTATGCCCAGCTTGGCCCCGATCTCCTGGATCGGCTGCTTGCGCGCGTCGCGGGCAATCTCGATATCGGATCTGAACGTCATGTCCCTCTTCCCTGTCTGGTCGGTTTGTCCCGACAGTTCCTTGGCTATACAGAGCCGGGGCGGGCGTAAAGATCGCGTTTCCGACATTTATCGCCAAACAAACGCCCTCGGGGGCATCGCAGCGGGTGCCGGGCCGGGCTTTTCAGCCCCTATCCGCGCCGCGCCTCGGCCAGATGGGACCAGACGCGCTGATCCGGCACATGCAGGGTCAGGTCGTCGCCAAGCGCCAGCATCCCCTCGCGCTCGACCCATGCGGTGACACCGCGCCGCCCGTTGGCGGCGGTCTTGAACGCGCCGCCCAGACCCGGGGCATCCGTGTCGATCACCTTGGCGGGCAGATGGCAGGGCCGGTTCTGCATGTCGATGACCAGCGTGGCCCCCGACGGCCCCTGCAAGCGGGACGAGGGCGGCAGATGGCTGAAATCGGGGATGCCCTCGACCACCATCGAGGCACCGATCCAGCCCGGATCGA
The DNA here is from genome assembly GCA_963715835.1 of uncultured Alphaproteobacteria bacterium. Classification (GTDB taxonomy): domain Bacteria; phylum Pseudomonadota; class Alphaproteobacteria; order Rhodobacterales; family Rhodobacteraceae; genus Seohaeicola. The sequence goes on from CAVQSH010000002.1 coordinate 1,132,216, forward strand.
AGCGCTGTCACCCCCATGCGCGCCGCGATCTCGGCCAGTTCCTCGGCCGCGACGATGCTGAACTGGCGGGCGTTGCGGATATCCGTGCCGCGCGGATGCTGTGACAGGACACGGCTGCAGGAGGGGCGGGTCAGACCGCCATGCGCCTCGCCCTCGACCCCGGCGAAACGGGCCATCACCGCCGTGCGGGCTTCGGCGCGCAGGCTTGCGGCACGGTCGGGCACCAGACCCAGCCAGGTGATACGGGCGGAAAAAGCGGTAGGTTTCAGGGCGGGCACGGACAAAGGCTCCTCTTGACGGGACAGGACGGCGCGGGGTCGGCCCTAGAGCCAGCCTTTCCGCTTGAAAAACAGATAGGGCAGGATCGCCGACAGCACCATGCCCCCCAGCGCCAGCGGATAGCCATAGGGGGCGGCAAGTTCCGGCATATGCGCGAAATTCATCCCGTAGATCGACGCGATCAGCGTGGGCGGCAGAAAGACCACGGCGGCGACCGAGAAGATCTTGATGATCCCGCTCTGCTGGATGTTCAGAAGGCCCAGCGTCGCGTCCAGCATGAAGGTCACGCGCTGCGACTGCGCCTCGGCATAGGCGATGAGCGAGCGGATATCGCGCAACAGGCGCTTGTCGCGCCCGTTCAGCCCCATCGCGGGCCCTGCCCCTTCGCCGCCCGCCTGATCCTTGCGCGCGGCCAGACGCATCTGGGTCATGTGGTTGACGATCCGTTCGATCGTGACAAGGCTGTCCTGCAGGCGCGCGTTCAACTCGCCATGGCGGCCGATCCGCGTGATCACCCCGGACAGATCGACGCCCCGCTGCGCGGGTTTGCCCGCTGGCTGAAATATCTGGCGGCTCAGCGCATCGACCGCCTGACTTTCCGCCTCGAGGATATCGGCGCAGCGTTCCACCAGCACCTCCATCAGCGTCATCAGCATCCGCAGCGGTGTGGCGCAATCGGCCTGCAACCCGGCGGCGCGCTGCGGCACGTTCTGCAAGGCGCGCGGGTCATGATAGCGGATCGACACCACGCGGTCCGGCGTCAGCACGAAGGTGACGGGTTCGATCACCGGCTCCGGCGTCCCCGCCCCTGCCAGAACGGTGGCGGTCATGAAAACCGCCACATCCTCGGAATAGATCCGGGCCGAGGGTTCGATCTCGCGCATGTCGTCGCGGGTGGGCAGGTCGATGCCCAGTTCCGCCTCGACCGCCGCCTCCTCCTCGGGTGTGGGGGCCAGCAGATCGGTCCAGACCGCGCGCGGGTCGGGACCCGGGGCCTGGATCAGCCTTTGCGCGCCGGGGTCATGCAGGAAGTCTTGACGCATGCTGCACCTTTGTCATCCGGGGTTTGTCGGCAACTGAATGCCAAAGCGCCGCGCCGTGCAAGGGGTGCGGCACGTCAGACCGTCAGGGTAAAGAACATCCGCCGGAACGGAAACAGCACGGTGCCATCGGCCGCGGCGGGATAGACCTTGTCCATCACCGCCTCATAGGCGGCGATCAGGCGCGCCTGTTCGGCCGCATCCAGCGCGGCCAGAACCGGGCGGGCAAAGGTCGTCTCGGTGAAGCGGCGCACCGGGTGGCCGTCGGCGCAGGCGTCAAGCTGCTGATAATACTCGGTCTCCCACAGGCTCAGCGCGCCCAGTGGCGACAGCAGGCGGTGGTATTCGGCCGGGCGCAGCACGCCGGGGCCGTGATCCGGGTCGACCCGGCCGGGGAACATCTCCTCGGCCAGCGACAGCCAGACCCGGTGCGAGGGCGCGTTGTTCTGATGCGGCACCTGCACCGCCAGCGTGCCGCCGGGGGCCAGCATCGCGGCCAGACGCGGGATCAGCGCCTCGTGACCCGGCACCCAGTGCAGCGCCGCGTTGCAGAAGATCAGCGCGGGCGCGGCCCCCTCACAGGTCCAGTCGCGCGATATCCGTCTGGTGCAGTCCGGCATAAAGGCCCGTCTCGCGCGCCTCGGCCAGCATGGCGGGCGAGGCGTCGATGCCGGTCATCGGGCGGCCCAGCGTCGCAAGCGCCGCGCCTGCCGCGCCATTGCCGCAGCCCAGATCGACAACCGGCCCCTCCGGAAGCGGTGGCAGGGCGCGCAGCAGATCGAGGGCGGGGCGCAAACGAAGACCCCGGAACCTGCTATAGGTTCCGGGGTTCCAGTCGTTGTTGCGTGCAGCACCCATCAGGTCGGCTCGGGTTCCAGTCCGCCCGCGGGCTTCACCTTGGCCTTGGTCTTGGGGATGGCGGTGACCGAAGCGGCGGTGCCCTTGTCGGTCTTGTCATCCTCGTCGTCATTGGCCTGAGGCGGATCACCACGCATCACGCGCTTGATCTCCTCGCCGGTCAGGGTCTCGTATTCCAGCAGGCCCTGCGCCAGACGTTCCCACTCATCCTTGCGCTCGGTCAGGATGCGATAGGCGGTGTCATAGGCTTCCTGGATGAAGCGCTTCACCTCTTCCTCGATCATCTCCTTGGTATGGGCCGAGACCGAGAAACCTGCCGTATTGCCGCGAATAGCCCTCATGCGCTTCGGCATAGTCGATATTGCCGACCTTGTCGGACATGCCCCAGCGCATGATCATCGCCCGCGACAGGGCGCTGGCCTGCTGGATGTCGCCCGCCGGACCGTTGGACACGTTCTCCTCGCCGTATTTGAGGATCTCGGCCGCCTTGCCCGCCATGGTCATGGCCAGCTTTTCCTCGCACTCGGCCTTGTGCCAGTTCAGACGGTCGATCTCGGGCAGCGACACCACCATCCCCAGCGCACCACCGCGCGGGATGATCGTCGCCTTGTAGACCGGATCGCATTTCGGCAGCGCCAGACCGACAACGGCATGGCCCGCTTCGTGATAGGCGGTCTTTTCCTTCTGGTCGGGCGTCAGCACCATCGAGCGACGCTCGGCCCCCATCATGACCTTGTCCTTGGCGTTCTCGAAATCGGCCATGGTCACGAAACGGCGGCCCACACGCGCGGCCATCAGCGCCGCCTCGTTCACCAGGTTCGCCAGATCAGCACCCGAGAAACCGGGCGTGCCGCGCGCGATGATGCGCAGGTCGACATCGGGGCCCAGCGGCATCTTGCGCGGCATGGACGCCGAGGATCTTCTCGCGGCCCTTGATGTCGGGGTTGGGCACGGTCACCTGACGGTCGAAACGGCCCGGACGCAGCAGCGCGGGGTCCAGAACGTCGCGGCGGTTGGTGGCGGCCAGGATGATCACACCCTCATTGGCCTCGAACCCGTCCATCTCGACCAGAAGCTGGTTGAGCGTCTGTTCACGCTCGTCATTGCCGCCGCCATAGCCTGCGCCACGCGCACGGCCCACGGCGTCGATCTCGTCGATGAAGACGATGCAGGGCGCGTTCTTCTTGGCCTGCTCGAACATGTCGCGCACACGGCTTGCACCGACACCCACGAACATTTCCACGAAGTCGGAACCCGAGATGGTGAAGAACGGCACGCCCGCCTCGCCCGCGATCGCGCGCGCCAGCAGCGTCTTACCGGTGCCCGGAGGGCCCACCAGCAGCGCACCTTTGGGGATCTTGCCGCCCAGACGGCTGAACTTCTGCGGATTGCGCAGGAATTCGACGATCTCTTCCAGCTCTTCCTTGGCCTCGTCGATGCCGGCCACGTCGTCAAAGGTCACGCGGCCATGCTTTTCGGTCAGCAGCTTCGCCTTGGACTTGCCAAAGCCCATCGCGCCGCCTTTGCCGCCGCCCTGCATCCGGTTCATGAAATAGACCCAGACGCCGATCAGCAGCAGGAACGGCAGAAGCGACAGAATGAAGGTCTGGAAGCCCGGATTGTTGCTGGCTTTCCGCCGTCACCGGCACGTTGTTGGCGATCAGCAGATCGGTGACCTGCGCATCTTCGGGCTTGATCGTCACATAGTCGCGGCCATCGGTGCTGCGATAGCGGATCTGCTCGCCATCCAGCGTGGCCCGGCTGACCTGCTCGCTCTCCACAGCCCGGACGAATTCGGAATAGCTGATATTCTGGCTTTGCAGGGTGTTTCCGGATCCGCTGAACAGGTTGAATAGGGCCAGTATCAGAAGGAACAGAACGACCCAGAAAGCGATGTTTCGCGCGTTGCCCAAGGCATGTCTCCCACAAATCTTTTGGTCCGCCGCAATATGCCACGAACCTTGAGGCTAAAATAGGCAACAAATGGTTTACTTCAATGCGAAAGGAGCGTGTCGTGAAAATCCGCGACAATCCGCGCCGACCACCGGACCCCGTGTCGGGCCAGCGGCGCGGCCACGCAAGCGTCATCCTTCCAGACCGCAGGAGAGGCCAGCAGGCTTGCCCGCGGCAGCCCCGCCGCACGCCAATCCGGGCACTGGCGCAGCCCGGCCTCGCCCAGGGCCCTGACCTGCAAGGCCGGATCATGCGGCCCATCCAGACGCCAGCGCCCGTCCCATGGCTGATCTGTCGGCCCGCTCAGATCGCGCAGGGCGTTGTATTCGCGCATGATCCGCAGCGCGCCACCCTCGCGCAGGATCAGGCAGCCCGCCAGCGTGCGCTGTCCCTGATGCTCCAGCGCCGCCAGCAGCGCGGCGATATCCTCGCGGCGCGGCGCATAGGCACCCGAGGCGACCCAGACCAGGGCCGCCACCAGAATGCGGCGGCGCAATTCGGGGTGGTGCTGCGACCAGACGTCCCAGTCAAGGATCAGGTCGCCCCGGTCCTGCTGCACGGTTTCCAGTGCGATATCATGAAGTTGCGCCCGCAGCGCGTCGCGCGCATCGGCCAGTTGCGCCATGACGCGCGACAGCCCCGCGGCGTCGATCCCCAGCGGGGCCAGTTCGGCCAGCGCATCGCGTGCCTTGACGCGCTCGAAACGCCTGTCCGCGTTCGAGGGGTCCTCGATCCAGGCGACCCCCTCCTGCGTCAGAAAGGCGCGCAGCGCCGCGCGCGGGATGTCCAGCAGAGGGCGCGCCCAGGCAAGACCGTCGCGCGTGAACCTCTCCGGCATCCCCGACAGGCCGTCCAGCCCGGCCTGCCGCGCCAGCCGCATCAGGAAGGTCTCGGCCTGATCGTCCTGCGTATGGCCCAGCAGGATCGTGCCGATCCCCTGCCCGCGCGCCCAATCCGCCATCAGCCGATACCGCGCATCGCGCGCGGCGGCCTGCAGGTTGCCCTGCCCGTCCCAGCCCTGCCAGCGCAGGATATGATGTGAAATGCCAAGTGCCGCGCAGACCCCCGCGACCGCCTCGGCCTCGGCCGCGCTTGCGGCGCGCAGGCCGTGATCCACGGTGACAGCGCAGAGCGACAGGCCCTCAGCCACCGCCGCCCGCTGCGCCAGATGCAGCAGCGCCAGCGAGTCGCCGCCCCCCGACACGGCCAGACCGGTCGGGGCCTTGCGATCAAGCGCGCGGGCGACGGGCGCGACCAGCGCGGCCTGATCGTCGCCGGTTGCGCTCAAAGGCAGCCCAGACGGGTGCGAGCCTCCTGCGCGGAGGCAACACTGGGCGATTGCGGAAAGCGCAGGCCCACTTCCTGCAAGGTGGTGCAGGCTTCCTGCGTCTGGCCCAACTGCCCCAGCGCCTCGCCCAGACGGAACAGCGCCTCGGGTGCGTTGGGTCCGGTCTGGTCGGTGGTGAAGGCCGACAGATAAGCCCGCGCCGCGCTGCGGACATCGTTCAGCTGCGTCAGCGCCTGACCGCGTTTCAGATCGGCCTCGGCGCTCAGCGGTCCGCCCGGGTAGGTCTCATTAAAGGCCGCAAAGAGGTCCGCGGCGCCGCGAAAGTCACCGGATGCGAGCGCCTCCGACGCCCGCTCGAAGTCTGCTCTTTCACCAACGGCCAGTTCGGCCGAAGGGGCAGTGGCCGCGCCACCGCTCTGCGGTGCAGGCTGGATCGGCGAGGCGATCATGCCCGTCGTGGCCGGGGCAGCACCCCCGCCAAGGGTCGAGGTTTCGCCCAGCTTGCCGATGTCGCAGCCCGGCTCAAGCTCGCACAGCCGGAACTCCAGATCGCCCAGACGGGTGGTGCCGTCCGAGACGATGGAATTGATGCGGAACTCCAATTCTTCGGTCTTGCGGGTCAGGCGCTGCAACTCGCTTTCCATGACGGTCACGCGGTCCAGCACAGAGCCGCCGGGGATCGCCAGACCCGAGCCACCGGTCGTGGACAGCTCGCGGCGCAGGCGCTGCACCTCGACGAAAAGCATCGACATCTCCTGCCGGATATCCGCCAGGGTCTGGGTATCCTGCGCGGGGGCGACCTGCGGCACCAGCAGGCCAGCGGCCAGCGCCAGCCCCATGACGGACAGGCGCCACCCGCCGGGGACGGACCGCAGGGCCGGTGCGAACCGGCCCCCGTGACAAGCTGAAAGCAAGGTCATGCGGATCCCCCGATCAGCCGGACAGGCCGGCCGAGATGACGGTCACGGCGCGGCGGTTCTGCGAATAGCAGGCCTCGTCGCTGCACAGCTCGATCGGGCGTTCCTTGCCATAGCTGATCACGCGCAGACGGTTGGGGGCGACACCGCGCGAGATCAGGTATTCCTGCACGGCATTGGCCCGGCGCGCGCCGAGGGCAAGGTTGTATTCGCGCGTGCCCTGCTCGTCGGCATGGCCTTCGATGATGGCGACATAGTCGGTGTTGGTCATCAGCCATGTGGCCTGCCCGTCCAGGACGGTCTGGTATTGCGGCGTGATGCTGGACTGGTCCACCTGGAACAGCACGCGATCCCCGATGGTCTGCTGGAAATAGAGCGGCGAGCGCGGGTCCGAGGCGCTGCCCGGCGCACCGATGCCACCCGCACCGCCCGCGCCCCCGGCGCCACCGGCGCCCGCGCTGTCGAAACGGTCAGGGTTGGTACAGGCCGCCAGTGCCAGAGCCGATACCAGAAGGATGCCGCGAGTGAAAAGTGCCATGGTGGGTGCCCCGTTTTTGTTGTGTGTCATGAGAGTTTGCCTGTTCTGTCCGTGTCTTTAGCACATCTGCGCGCGCATGGGAATCGGTGCGCGCCGCGATGGCCTATCTTTGCAAGGGCGACCAGGCCGGATCGGATGCGCCACCCTCGGTGCGGATCTGCCGCAGGTTGCGCCCCGAGATATCCACCGAATAGAGCGAGGCCGCGCCGGTTTCGCCCTGCGTCTCGCGGGTGAACATGATCACGCGGCCATTGGGCGACCAGGTCGGACCCTCATCCAGGAAGGACGCGGTCAGCAGACGCTCCTCCGAGCCGTCGGTGCGCATCACGCCGATGTGGAACCGGCCCTTGGACTGCTTGGTGAAGGCGATCAGATCGCCGCGCGGCGACCAGACCGGCGTGCCATAGCGGCCCTGACCAAAGCTGATGCGCTGCGGCTCGCCGCCCTGCGCGCCCATGATGTAAAGCTGCTGGGTGCCGCTGCGGTCGCTCTCGAACACGATCCGGCTGCCGTCCGGGCTGAAGCTCGGCGCGGTCTCGATCGAGGGCGTCGAGGTCAGCCGCGTCGCCGCGCCCGAATTGATATCCATGCGGTAGATGTCGGTATTGCCGCCCGTGGTCAGCGAATAGACAACCGTATTGCCATCCGGCGCGAAGCGCGGCGCAAAGCTCATGTCGCCCTCCAGCGTGGGCAGCGCGCGCCGCCCGACCGAGGCCACATCCATCACATAGATGCGCGGGAAACCGGATTCGTAGCTGGTGAACAGGATGCGGTCGCCCGTGGGCGAAAAGCGCGGCGCCAGAACGATGGCGTTGCTGTCGGTCAGATACTGCACATTGGCCCCGTCATAATCCATGATGGCCAGACGCTTGCGCCGGTCATCCTTGGGGCCGGTCTCGGCGACATAGACGACGCGGCTGTCGAAATAGCCGCCCTCGCCCGTGATCCGGCTATAGACGGCATCCGCCACCTTGTGCGCGATGCGCCGCCAGCCCGCCTGCGTGCCGTTGAATTGCAGACCCGTCGCCCAGCTCCTGCCCGGCGAAGACGTCATAGAGGCGGAACTTGACCGCAACCGACCCGTCGCCGCCCACGCTCACCGCGCCCGAAATCAGCGCCTGCGCGTTGATCGCGCGCCAGTCGCTGAACTGCACCGGGCTGTTGAAGCTGGTGATCTGGCTGATGAAGGCGCTGGCGGGGATTTCCCGGAAAAGCCCCGTCCCCGTCAGATCCTCGGACACGACCCGCGCGATCTGGCGTGCCAGATCGGCGGCGGCGGCGTTCTCGGCCACGAAATCCGGGTTGGCGAAGGGCAAGGGTTCGATCACACCCTCGGTGATCTCGATGCGCAGAGGGCCGGTTTGAGCCGCGGCGGGCAGCGCAAAGACGAGCAGGGCCGCCAGCAGGGTCAACACACGTGTCATCATCTGATCCTCATGTTCTCGGGATTGAACGTCATTTCGATCTCACGCCACTGGGCATATTTGTCCCGCGGCAGGTTGAAGCCATTGGCACCGCAGCGGATGATGGCGCGGCGCGCAGATTCGAAGGCCTGGCGCGCAGCGGCCTCCGAACCGCCATCATAGCCAAGCATCCGCAGGCTGTCATTCATCGGTCGACCATCCTCGGTCATCGACACGCCGACCACAACCGTCGTGCGCAGCGCCTCCGAGGACAAAGAGCCCACGTTCCAGCATTGCTGCACGGCCACGCGCAGCGCGTCGCGCTCGCCCGAGGTCATGGGCGGGCCGCTCTGGCCACCGGCGGCGGGGCTGGCGGCCCCACCCTCGAGCGCCTGCCGCAGCGCGTCGTTCACGGCATCGGCGGTCTGATCCGGCTGCGGCGCAGGCTGTTGCGCCTGCTGCTGCGGCGCGGGCTCACGCGGGGTTTCCGCCACGGGTGCGGGCTCGGGCCGTGCGGGCCGCGTCCGGGGCCGCACCGATGTGGTGGGCGCGGCCGAGATGGCTCCTCCATCGCTTCGGTCACGATGCGCGTCGTCGCCTCCTCGGGCGCGCCGCCTTCGGTTTCCTCGCGCACAACCTCGGCGGTATCGTCGATCACGACCTCCTCGGTCACGGCATCGGACACCTGCGTATCCGGCTCGGGGGCGGCGACAGGCTCGGGTGCGACACGCTCGGCCGGGCGCGGCACGGGACGGTCGGACGTATTCGGGGCCAGAACCACCTCTTCCTGTGGCGGCGGCGCGATCAACGGGGCCTCGTCGCTCACCTCGGCCTCGGCCTGCTGCGGCAGGGGATCGGGCTGCTGCGGCACCGGATCGGCAGGCGGCGCCTCGGTGACCTGCGGCTCGGCGGGCGGCGGCGTGGGATCGGGCTGGCTCTCGACAGGCGGCGCCACCTCGGCGGGCAGTTCCGGCGCGGGCATCGCCACATCCGTGGTGACCTCGGGCGTCTGCACCCCGGCCATCATCGCCTCGAACTCGGCCCCCGAAATCACCGAAACCTCGGTCACCTCAAAGGATTGCGGCGGCGTGTTGAACATGCCCCCGAAGAAAACCCACAGGATCAGGAGCACATGCCCGGCGCCAGAGATGTAATAGCCGATCCGCACGGCGCCCTCAGTTGCCCTGCCCGGCGGGCTGGGTTCCATCCAGCGCAGGCCCGCCAAGATCGGTCACCAGACCGATATTGGAAAACCCGCCGCGATTGAGCGCCCCCATCACCGTGACCACATCCGCATAGGGCACAGCCCCATCGGCGCGCAGGAAGATGCGATCGCCCTCGCGCTCGCTGGCGATGGCCTGCAGGCGCGGCACCAGATCGTTCAGCGGCACTTCGGTCATCTGGATCATCACGATCCCGTCGGCGGTCATGGTGATGCTGAGCGGTTCTTCCTGCTCGGAGGGCAGCGACGTCGCCGCCGTCTTCGGCAGCTCCACCGGCACGCCCACGGTCATCAGCGGGGCCGCGACCATGAAGATGATCAAAAGCACCAGCATCACGTCCACGAAGGGCGTGATGTTGATCTCGGACACGACACCGGCGCGACCGGCACCCCGCCGCCGCCCACGGCGCGATCCGCCGCCGCTCTTGTTGATGACACCCGCCCCCATCGGTCAGCTATCCAACTGGCGGCTGAGGATGGTCGAGAATTCATCGGCAAAGGCGCCATAGCCGCCGATGATCCGGTCGGCATCCGCGCTCAGCTTGTTGTAGTAGATGACGGCGGGAATGGCCGCGACAAGGCCGATGCCGGTGGCCAGCAGCGCCTCGGCGATACCGGGGGCCACGACGGCAAGGCTGGTGTTCTGCGCCTTGGCGATCTCGATGAACGAATGCATGATGCCCCAGACCGTGCCGAACAGACCGATGAACGGCGCGGACGAACCGATGGTGGCCAGGATCGTCAGACCCGACTGCAATTCATCCGCTTCCTTGGCGATGGCCACATCCATGCTGCGGTCGATCCGGGACGAAGCCCCTGCGATCAGGCCGCCATCGTTGCGGTGGCTGCGCCGCCATTCCATCATCCCGGCGGCAAAGACACGCTCCGACGCGCCCGAGGGTTCCGGCCCGATCTGCTGGAACAGTTCGTCCAGAGGCTCGCCCGACCAGAACGCCTGATCGAAGACCGAGGATTCGGACCGCGCCTTGCGATACATGATCGTTTTCTGGATCACGATGGCCCATGTCCAGAAGGAACACAGCACCAGAATAATCATGACGAGTTTAACGACGATTGTCGCGCGGGCGAACAATGCCCACATGGTGTAGTCCGCCCCGGCGGCGCCAGCGATGATCTCGGTTTCCATATGCCTGCTCTGACTATCGGCCGCGTTGGCGGTCCATTTGGCAGGCAAACTATCCTAGATCAAAGCGGAACGCCAACACATCTGCGTCATCCGATCACATCAATGCAACATCTGGCGAATATTTGCCGGCATTCGCGCCGGATGGCCGCTGTCGGTGATCACCACGATGGTGACAATCGCATGAAAGAGCCGGTCCGTGCCCCGCCGGACCACCTGATCCATGACCAGCCGCGCCCCGGTGACCTGCAAAACTTCGGTCTCGACCACCAGTTCGTCATCCAGCCTCGCGGGCATCAGGTAATCCGCCTCGACCCGGCGCACCGCAAAGACAAGGCCCTGCGCCTTCATCGCGTTCTGGTCGATCCCCAGCCCCCGGACCCAGTCGCTGCGGGCGCGCTCGATATAGCGCAGGTAATTGGCGTAATAGACGATCCCCGCCATGTCGGTATCCTCGTAATAGACGCGGATCGGCAGGGTATGGGGCATGACAAACTCCTTCGGATCGGGGGTGTTCCGGCCAGACTTGACCAGAAACCACCCCGACCGCAAGGCTCAGAGAGAAACGGAAGCCCCCAGCCCCTGCTCCTGCGCCGCGCGCATGGCGACATGGGCCACCGCCAGATCCTGCAAACCGACGCCGGTGCCGTCGAACAGCGTGATCTCATCCGCGCCGGTGCGCCCCTTGTGCGCGCCGTTGATCACCGCCCCCAGCGGCGTGATGTCGCTCTCATGGATCAGGCCCGCCCCGATGGCATGCTGCGCCTCGCCGATGCTGACGGATTGCGCCACCTCGTCGGTAAAGACGGTCGCAGCCGCCAACAGGTTGGCGTCCACCTCCTGCTTGCCCTTCGTATCCGTCCCCATGCAGGCGACATGCGTGCCCGGCTTGATCCAGTCGCGCATCATCAGGGGCTCGAAGGCCGAGGTGATGGTGATGATCACATCCGCCTCAGCGCCCAGGGTCTCGCGGTCCACCGCCTCGAAGGGCAGGCCCAGTTCGACGGCGACTGCGGCCAGTTTCGGCAACATCTCGGGATGCGGGTTCCAGGCCACCACCTTCTCGAAGCTGCGCTGGCGGGCTGCGGCGCGCAGCTGGAAGGTGGATTGATGCCCCGCCCCCACCATGCCCAGCACGCGTGCATCCTTCCGCGCCAGATGCGCGATGGACACCGAGGACGCCGCCGCCGTGCGGATCGCGGTCAGGTAGTTGCCGCCCACCAAAGCCTGCAACTGGCCCGTATCGGGGTCGAACAGGAAGATCGTGGACTGATGATTTGTCAATCCGCGCGCCATATTGCCCGGCCAGAAACCTCCTGATTTCACACCAAGCGCCATGCCCGCCTTGTCAAAACCCGATTTGAACCCGTAAAGCGCATCCGCATGACCCAACGCCTCGCGCACCACCGGAAAGTTGCGCGCCTCACCCCGCGCCATGGCGGCAAAGACGCCCTCGACCGCCGCAAAGGCAGCCTCGGGCGTCACCACCTTGGCGCAGACATCCTCGGGGATGATGCTGATCTGGGGCATCTCAGAACGCCTTGCCGCGCGCCGACACCGGCCAGAGGGTTTCGACCTTGCCGCCACGCACACCGACATACCAGTCATGCACATTGCAGGTCGGATCGCAGTGACCGGGCACCAGACGCAGCTTGTCATTGACCTTCAACACGCCGTCAGGGTCGGCCACGACGCCATGTTCATCGGAACATTTCACATATTTCACATCCGTGCGGCCAAAGATCACCGGCAGGCCACTGTCCACCGACTGCGCCTTGAGCCCCGCATCCACGATCGCCTTGTCCGCCTTGGCGTGGGACATCACAGAAGTCAGGATGAACAGCGCATTCTCCCACTCGCCCTGGTCGATGCGCTTGCCGTCCTTGTCCAGGATACGGCCATAATCCGCATCCATGAACGCATAAGAACCGCACTGCAACTCGTTATAAACGCCCGAGTTTCCTTCAAAGTAATAGCTGCCGGTGCCGCCACCGCCGACGATGTCGCATTCCAGCCCCTCGGCCTTCAGACCATCGACCGCGTCACGCACCTGCGCTACGGCGATGTCGATCTTGGCCTTGCGGTCGTCATAGCTGTCCATGTGCTGCATCGCGCCCTGATAGGCTTGAAGCCCGGCGAATTTCAGCCCCGGTGCCGCATCGATCGCCTTGGCGATCTCGATCACCGCAGGGGTGGTGGTGACACCGCAGCGCCCTGCCCCGCAATCAATCTCGACCAGACATTCGATCTGGGTGCCATGGCGCACGGCTGCCGCCGACAGGTCCGCCACGTTCTCGATATCATCCACGCAGCAGATCGCGCGCGCGCCCAGCTTGGGCAGACGCGCCAGACGGTCGATCTTGGCCGGATCGCGCACCTGATTGCTCACCAGCACATCCTTGATGCCGCCACGGGCGAACACCTCGGCCTCGGACACTTTCTGACAGCACACGCCGCAAGACCCGCCCAGCTTTTCCTGCAACAGTGCCACATCGACGGATTTGTGCATCTTGCCATGCACGCGGTGGCGCACGCCCATATCCTTGGCAAACTGGCCCATCTTGATGATGTTCCGCTCCAGCGCGTCCAGATCGACGATCAGGCAAGGGGTCTGGATATCGGCCTCGTCCATGCCGATGGATGCGGGAATGTCGAAACCGACTTCATAGTCGGACAGGTTCACATGCGTGTTCATATCTACTCTCCTCAGCCCTTGAACCAGGGCAGTTTGTCCAGATCGACGTTGCCGCCGGTGATGACGACGCCGATGCGCTTGCCGGCAAAGACGTCGGGGTTCTTCAGGATCACCGCCAGCGGCACGGCGCAGCTTGGCTCGATCACGATCTTCATCCGCTCCCACGTCAGCTTCATGGCCGCGATGATCTCCTCTTCGGTCGCGGTCAGGATATCGGTCACGTGGTTGGAGACATAGTGCCAGGTGTTTTCCTTGAGCGGCACCTTCAACCCATCGGCCACCGTGACCGGCGCGTCATCGGCAATGATATGGCCCGCGCGGAAACTGCGTGCCGCATCATCGGCATTCAGCGGCTCGGCGGCATAGACCTTCACATCGGGCGCAATGCTCGACACCGTCAGACAGGTGCCCGAGATCATGCCGCCGCCGCCGATGGGGGCCACGATCCCCTCCAGCCCCTCGACCTGCTCCATCATCTCGCGCGAACAGGTGGCCTGCCCGGTGATGACGCGCAAGTCATTGTAGGGATGCACGAATTCCGCGCCGGTCTCGGCCACGACCTCGGCAAACACCGCCTCGCGGCTGCTGGTCGACGGCTCACATTCCACGATCCGCCCGCCATAGCCACGCACGGCGGCCTTCTTCGCCTCAGGCGCGGTGCGCGGCATCACGACCGTGCAGGGAATCCCCCGCCGCCCCGCCGCATAGGACAGCGACAGCGCATGGTTGCCGCTGGAATGGGTCGCGACCCCGCGCTCCAGCTTGTCCTCCGGCAGGCCGAAGACCGCGTTACACGCCCCGCGCACCTTGAAGGCACCCGCCTTCTGAAAATTCTCGCATTTGAAATGCAGATCCGCGCCGCTCAATTCGTTGAGGTAGGTCGAGGTCAGGATCGGCGTGCGATGGATATAGGGGCGGATACGCTCATGCGCCGCGATCACATCGTCGAATGTGGGATAGGTCATGTCTTTCATGGCACCCTCAGGCAGCGGATTTCAGGGAAGCAGTGTGCGCCGCGCGAAAATGCTCCTGCGCGGCGGCGACACCCGACCCCAGACGGATCGGGTAGTCCAGATCGGCCATCGCCATCTCGATGCCCGCAAGGCCCGACAGGACCATCACATCGGTCAGCATCCCCAGATGCCCGATGCGGAACGCACGACCGTTCATCTGGCCAAGACCGATCCCGAAGGACAGGCCATAGGCGGAAAAGGCCCGCTCCGTCAGGGCGTTGCTGTCAAACCCCGTGGGCACATAGATCGCGCTGACCGTGTCCGAATAAAGATCCGGCGACTGCGCCACCAGCTCCAGCCCCCAGGCCCGGGTCGCAGCACGCACCCCCTCGGCCAGACGGATGTGGCGAGCATAGACATTGTCCAGACCTTCCTCGAACAGCATCTTCAGGCTTTCGCGCATCCCGTAGATCAGCTGCAAGGGCGGCGTATAGGGAAAGCCCCCCTTGGCATTGGCCGCCAGCATGTCGCGAAAATCGAAGAACGTGCGCGGCAGCTTGGCGCTCTCCATATGATCCAGCGCCTTCGGGCTGACCCCAAGGATCGCCATGCCGGTCGCCAGCATGAACCCCTTTTGCGACCCCGCGACCGCGATATCCACGCCCCAGGCGTCCATCTCGAAGGGCATCGAGGCGAGCGAACTCACGCAATCCACCATCAACAGCGCCGGGTGGCTGGCCGCATCCATCGCGGCCCGCACGGCGGCCACGTCCGATTTCACGCCCGTCGCCGTCTCGTTATGCGTGACCAGCACCGCCTTGATCTTGCGGGCGGAATCCGCGCTCAGCGCCGCCTCGAACCGGTCCGCAGGCGCCCCTGCGCCCCAGTCGCACTCGATGATCTGCACGTCCAGCCCGTGCCGCTCGCACATGTCGATCCAGCGGTGCGAGAACATGCCGTAACGCGCGACCAGAACCGTATCGCCGGGTGACAGCGTATTGCTGATCGCCGCCTCCCACCCGCCGGTCCCGCTGGCCGGAAAGGTGATGACCCGGCCCGTGGTGGTGCCGAAGACGCGCTTGCTATCCTCCAGCACCGGGGCAAAGGTCTCGACAAAGTCGGGCGCGCGGTGATCGCGGGTCTGCACCTGCATGGCATGGCGCAGCCGGTCGGGGATATTGGTCGGGCCGGGGATGAACACCGGGTTCTGGTCGGACATGGTCGCTCTCCTCCTGAGTTGCCCCAAGGTTACCAGAGTTTTCCCATCCTGCAATTTTCTCAAAAACCTTTTTCAAAATCTCAAAATCCACCGTTAATCCCTGTTTCTAATGTGTTTTTGAGTTTCCATCATCCGCACATCAATAGGATTTGAAAATATTTTC
The DNA here is from genome assembly GCA_963715835.1 of uncultured Alphaproteobacteria bacterium. Taxonomy (GTDB): domain Bacteria; phylum Pseudomonadota; class Alphaproteobacteria; order Rhodobacterales; family Rhodobacteraceae; genus Seohaeicola. Next base: position 1,147,888 of record CAVQSH010000002.1, read on the forward strand.
CAAAAATGCTTCACTGCAGCATCGCCACGGCAGGACCGCATCATGACCCAGACCGACCGCAAATCACGGGGCCGCCCGAAATCGCCCTTCACCGATACCGGCGCGCAGACGATGCAGGCGCTGGACCGCGCCCTGGGCGTGCTGGGGGCGCTGGCGCGGCAGGAACGCGCCTCGCTCACCGATCTCTCGCTCAGCCTCGGCATCCCGACCGCCACGACCCACCGCATCCTGACCACGCTGCAAAAGCACCGTTTCGCCGAACTCGATGAGGCGACGCAGGACTGGATGGTCGGGATCGAGGCCTATCGGACGGGTGCCTCCTTCCTCAAGCGGATGAACCTTGCCGATATCAGCCGCCCCGTCATGCGCAGCCTGATGGAGGCGACCGGCGAAACCGCCAACCTCGCCCTGCGCGACCGCGCCGAGGTGGTCTTCATCGGCCAGGTCGAGACGCCGAACCCGATCCGCGCCTTCTTCAATCCCGGCACGCGCACGCCGATGCACGCCTCCGGCACCGGCAAGGCGATCCTCGCCACGCTCAGCGACACCCGCCTGCGCGCGCTGATCCAGTCCGCAGGCCTGCCCGCCTTCACCGAACGCACCCTCTCCACCCCGGCCGCGCTTTTCGCCGATCTGGACCTGACCCGCGCACGCGGCTGGTCCTTCGACCGCGAGGAGCGGCATCTGGGCATGTCCTGCATCGGGGCCGCCATCTTCGACGCGCAGGGCGAGGCTCTGGGCGGCGTCTCCATCTCCGGCCCCTCGGCCCGGTTCGATACGCGCAACGTCCCCGACTATGGCCGGCAGGTCGCCGCCGCCGCGTCCGAGATCACCCGCGCGCTGGGGGGCACGCCGCCCGCCTGATGGCTATTGCAGCGCCCGCAGCCGCGCATGCAACCGCAGCGCATGGGACGCATCCTGCGCCACCACCGGCATCACCGGGTCATAGGCCGCCCGGATCAGCCCCGCAATGTCGGGCCGCAGGATCGTGCGCCCGCCCACCACCGCCAGCGGCGAGCGATCCCGAAACGCCATGTCCGACCACAGCAGGATCGTCTGCACCACCTGGCTCAGCGCCAGCACATCGGCGCTGACCGCCTGCAAGTGATCGTCCATCCGCAGGAACACGAAACTGGCCTTGATCCCGCCCGCCGCATCGAAGCGGAAAATCCGGTACTGGTTCGCATCCGCCGCCTTCAGCCGCGCCACCAGCGGCACCAGATCCGGCACCAGACGGTCCAGATTGGGCACGTCGGGCAATTCGTCCCAGTCGCGGAAGAAAAACACCATCAGGTTCGCACCCAGTTCCGGGTCGGTCTCGGCCATCTGATGCCCGGCCAGCGTCACCACCGCCTCCAGCGCGCCCTTGACGACCTTCAGCGTGTCTTCCTCGACACCGAAAACCACGGGCGCGATCGGCCTGCCCCAGCGGGCAAAGGCATATGTCCCATCCGCGCGCGTGAACAGCGCCTCCACATCCTTCGGTGTCAGCCCCGCATCGCTCATGCGCGCGCTCCTTCCTTCATCTTGCCAGAAATACTCAAAATCCCGCGCTCAGCCGAACAGATCCGTCTGCCCCTTGGGCACGTCCAGCCCCAGATGCGTCCAGGCCTTCTGCGCCAGCATCCGCCCGCGCGGCGTGCGCTGGATCAGCCCCTGTTGCAGCAGGAACGGCTCGATCACCTCCTCCAGCGCGTCGCGGCTCTCGCTCAGGGCCGCCGACAGCGTCTCGATCCCGACCGGACCGCCCTGATAATTCTCGGCGATCAGGCGCAGATACCGCCGATCCGCCCCGTCCAGCCCCAGATGATCCACACCCAGCCGCGTCAGCGCGTAATCCGCAATCTCGCGCGTCACGCGGCCATTGCCCTCGATCAGCGCGAAATCCACGACCCGGCGCAGAAGCCGCCCCGCGATACGCGGCGTGCCGCGCGACCGGCGCGCGATTTCCATCGCGCCCCCCTCCTCGGCAGGCGCCCCCAGCAGCCGCGCATTGCGGATCACGATCTCGTACAATTCCGCGTCGGTGTAGAACACCAGCCGCGTCGGAATCCCGAACCGGTCGCGCAGCGGCGTCGTCAGAAGGCCCATCCGCGTGGTCGCCCCCACCAGCGTGAAGGGCTGCAACTCGATCCGCACCGTGCGCGCGGCGGGGCCTTCCCCGATCACCAGATCAAGCTGGAAATCCTCCAGCGCGGGATAAAGCACCTCCTCCACCGCCGGATTGAGCCGGTGAATCTCGTCGATGAACAGAACATCGCGCGCTTCCAGATTGGTCAGGATCGCCGCCAGATCGCCCGCCTTGGCCAGCACGGGGCCGGATGTCATGCGGAACCCCACCCCCAACTCGCGCGCCATGATCTGCGCCAGCGTGGTCTTGCCCAGACCGGGCGGGCCATGAAACAGCGTATGATCCATCGCCTCGCCCCGCTGGCGCGCGGACTGGATGAAGACGCGCAGGTTGGCGCGGGCCTCGGCCTGACCGATGAACTCGTCCAGGCCCTGCGGACGCAGGGCGCGGTCGAAATCCTCGGGCTGCTGGGTGGGATCAAGGATCGGGTCGGATTGCGTCATCTCTTACCCTTTCGGGGCCAGCGCCTTGAGGGCGGCGCGGATCAGGGCGGCGGCCTCGGCCTCGGGCGCGTCGGCGGCGGCGCGGGCCACGGCACCGGCGGCATCACCGGGGGAATAGCCAAGATTGGTCAGGGCCGACAAGGCATCCGATTGCGCGGCGGCACTGCCCGAGGGGCGGGCGGGTGCAGCGGCCTTGCGCGGCGCGGCGGGGGCGGTGTCGATCACCTCGCCCTCGGCCACGGCGGGGGCGGTGCCCATGGCGGCGGACAGCGTGCCCCCCATCGCCATCACGGCGGGGGCCTTGTCCTTCAACTCGATCACCACGCGCTGCGCGGTCTTGGGGCCGATCCCCTTGGCGGCCTTGATCGCGTTCATGTCGCCCAGCATGATCGCGCGGCTGACGCCCTCGGCCCCCAGCGCGCCCAGAATGGCCAGCGCGGCCTTGGCCCCGACCCCCTGCACGCCCATCAGCAGGCGGTGCCATTCCTTCTCCAGCAGCGTCGGAAAGCCGAAAAGCTGCATCAGATCCTCGCGCACCACCAGATCGGTATAAAGCGCCACCACATTGCCCGGTCCCGGCAGCGCGGCCAGCGTGCGGTCCGAGCAATAAACCAGATAGCCGACCCCGCCCACGTCGATCAGCAGATGATCCTCGGCGCGGTAGTCAATACGGCCCGTCAGCTTGCCGATCATGCGGTGGCCTTTCGGATTGCGGCGGCCAGCGGGCTGCCTGCGGCGCCGTGATGGGCATGGCAGATCGCCACGGCCAGCGCATCGGCGGCATCGGGACCGGCCAGCACCACGCCGGGCAATTGCATCCTGACCATATGCTGCACCTGTTCCTTGGCGGCATGGCCGACGCCCACCACCGTCTTCTTGACCGCGTTGGGGGCGTATTCGCCCACCGTCAGCCCCGCCTGCGCCGGGACCAGCAGGGCGATCCCCCGCGCCTGCCCCAGCTTCAGCGTGGCCACGCCGTCCTTGTTCACGAATGTATGTTCGACCGCTGCCGTGTCGGGGCGGTATTGCGCCAGAACGGCCGTCAGTTGCTGATGCAGCGCCAGCAACCGCAGCGACAGGTCATCCCCGGCCGAGTGGCAGATGCCATTGGCGACATGGGTCATGCGGCTGCCCTCGACATCAATGATGCCCCAGCCGAGGTTTCTCAAGCCGGGATCAATCCCCAAAACCCGCATCCGCTGCCCCTGCTCTGTTGCTTTTTTGATGCACTAGCACGAAAGGCGAACAAAGGCCAATGGGAAAGCGCCGATCCGCCGGCGGGGCCGCGGGATGCCGCAATGCAGCATTACGTGCGATTTCGTCGCTTTCGGCATCAAAAACGACAGAAAACATGCCCTAATTACGCCTTGTTTTATTGGATATCCGGCGCCGCAGCACCCATGCACAAGTCGCATAAGACCTATGCGTTCTTGCTCTCTTGTGCCGGAATAAAAGGCAAACTATGTGCGGCTGCAGAAAGAGGGCCGTAACGGCTCTTGACACCCTTAGACCCATTCATCGCGCAAACGCGCAAGCAAGGATACACACCATGGCTGTTTATGACGCCCCCCGCACCACCGCCCAGGCCGCAGGCCAGGCCGGCTTCTTCTCGAACCTCGTCGGCATCGTGTCGGCCTGGAATGACGCCCGCATCACCCGCAACGCGCTGTCCAAACTGACGGACCGCGAGCTGGAAGACATCGGCCTGTGCCGCGGCGACATCGACTTCGTGGTGAAGAACCGCTGATCCGACCAAGCGCCACTCACGGCCGCAAAAAGCCGCGCGTCCTGGCAGGGAGGCGCGGCTTTTTCAATGGCGCTGCATGTGCGGCGGAAGACATCAGGTCATGAACCCGGCGCAAGGGCACAAGACCCCGCCGGGGTCATGCCCATGCCGGATGATCAGGGAAGATAGCTGCGGATTTTCTGGGCCAGCATCACGCTCACGGGATCGGGCTGCATGACCCAGGCACCTGCCCGTTCAACGGTCGATCCCACACGCAGCGTATCGACGCGGTCCTCATAGACCGGCAGACCCAGGGCGGCCAGGATCATGATCTTGAACGCCAGGAAACCGACGACCACGAAGGCCAGTGCGCGAAGGGGAAAACCGCTGCGTCTGCGCTGCGGCTTGACCATGATCAACCCATCGTCACCGACGACAGAGACATAGCCTTTGGCCAGTTTGACACGCGACTTGTGGATGCGCCGCAAGCGGTTGTCAAAATCATAAAATGCGTCTGACATGTCAGAGCTCCAACGGTATCGGCCCCCACCGATCTGCAATTCAGTCAAGGTACCGTCGAATTATGGCATAAATTGGGCAGCCTCCCTCAAGTGGCTGCATTTACGCCGCAATCCCGCTTCATTTGCGCAGCGTTAGCGTCGTCCATTCACCAATTTCCTCACGATGAACAAGATTGATCCCGGATCGTGCATAAACTGCGATGACCTCATCGGCCTGTTCATTGAGGATTCCCGACAGAATGGCGTATCCGCCGGGAATCAGATGCTCCGCCATCTCGGGCGCAAGGTCGATCAGCGGCCCTTTGAGGATATTGGCGAAGATCAGATCGAAAGGGCTGGCCGCCAGAATGTCGGGATGGGTGAAACCCGTCGCCTCGACACAATGCACCCGCCCTTCCAGATCATTGGCCGCCACATTGGCACGCGCCACGTCCACCGCGACCTCGTCGATATCGCCCGCCAGCACAGGATTGGGCCAGATCCGCGCCGCAGCCATCGCCAGCACCGCTGTGCCGCAGCCGATATCGGCCACGTTCTGCCCGGTGAAGCCGCCCGTATCCAGACGGTCCAGCGCGCGCAGACAGCCCTGCGTGGTGCCGTGATGCCCGGTGCCGAAGGCCATCGCCGCCTCGATCAGCAGCGCCTCGACGCCCGCAGGCACCTTGTCGGCGTCATGGCTGCCATAGACGAAGAACCGCCCCGCCACGACAGGCGACAGCTCGCGTTTCACCTTGGCGACCCAATCGGTCTCGGGCAGTTCGGAAATGGCGAAGGGGCGCGCACCGTGGATCGTGGCCAGCAGGGCCAGCCCCGCATGATCGGGCTTTTCGGTGAAGTAGCAGGCCACTTCCCACAGACCCGAGCCGTCCTCGATCTCGAAGACGCCCACGCCTTCGGGTTCGGGGGTCAGGGTCTCGACGGCCTCGCCCAGCGCCTCGGCGGGGGTCTTGCCGGTCAGGGTGGTGATGGCGGTGAAAGTGGGCATGGCATCTCTCCGGTCTGAAGGTTGCCAAGCGCCTATGTCGATGCGGGCCTGCCGTCAAGCGCGGGTGCAGGTTGCCCGCTCAGGCGACGCACGAAACGCCAGCCGATCCAGGCCGCGAAGATGCCCGCCAGCGTATTGGCCAGCGCCTGCCCCATGATCACCCCGCCCCCGGCATAGATCGCCCCCAGCCCGAAAGCAAAGGGCGCCATCAGGATCGCATCGCGCGCCCAGTTGGCAGCCGTCGCCCACAAGGGCCGCCCCAGGTTGTTGAAAGCCGCGTTCGACACGAAGAGCGCGCCGGTGAACACGAAGGTGCCCGCCGCATAGAAGGCAAAGACCCGCACGATCTGCGCCCCCTCCGGTCCCAGCCCGAAGGACGAGGCGATGGTATCCGCGCTCAGGATCAGCAGGACCCAGATCACCGCCGTATAGACAAGGCAGAATTTCAGCGCATCCGTATAGGCCGAGGCGACGCGGTCATATTGCTTGGCCCCGTAATTCTGCCCTATGATCCCGCCGATGGCCCCGGACAGGGCGAAGATGCCGCCGAAACAGACGATGGTCAGGCGCATCACCACGCCCAGACCCGCCACCGCGCTGTCGCCATGCTGCGCCATGGCGCGCACAAGGATCCAGTTGCCGAACGGGGTCGAGACCTGCGTGGCCACCGCCGGGACGGCAATCGCCGCGAAGGGGATAAGGAAGTTCCGCAGGTCGATCAGGCTGGGCCGTGCCAGCAGGTTGCGCGAACGGCTGACCCAGTAAAAGCCCATCACCGCCATGGCAAGGCGCGACAGCACGATGGCCATGGCCGCCCCGCTGACGCCATAGCCCATCCAGACGATCAGGATCGGATCGACGATCAGCGCCACGATCCCGGCCGAGACCGTCACCATCATCGACCGCCACGCCTCACCTGCCGCGCGCAGCACGGCGCTGGCGCACATGCCGATGGCGACAAGCGGCAGGGACGGCAATGACAGACCAAGGAAATCGACCGCCACCTCCAGCGCCTCGCCCTCGGCGCCCGTCCAGATCAGGATGTCGCGGCGGAAGATGAACACCACCACCGCCAGCGCCGTCTGGAAGCTGGCGCCATAGATCATCGAGGATGTCGCGATGCGCCGCGCCTCCTCGGGGTCGCCCATGCCCAGCGCCCGACTGACCAGCGCCACCGCGCCGATCATCATGCCCACGGCCACGGACATCACGAAGAACTGGATCGTGCCCGCAAAACCGATGGCGGTGATCAGCACCTCGTTGTCCAGCCGGCTGATCCACCACAGCGCCAGAAAATCCACCAGAAACAGGAAACTCAGGCCAAGCGAGCCGGTCAGCGTCATCACGATGACATGGCGCATCGTCGATCCGGTCAGGAACTTCGCCTGCGACGTGCCCCTCTCGACGGGACGGTCGGCGACTTCGGTCAGATCAGGGCTTGGCATGTCGGGCTCACTCCGCCGGGGCCGGAAGGAACCGGGCAAAAATCGTCTCGTTTCCCGGTTCGGGATGGCGCGGGATCAGCATGGCCAGACAGAACGAGATGCCCGCCATGACCGCCGCCAGCACAAAGACCGAACTCGGCGAGACCAGCCACAGATAGCCCAGTGACGCCGGAAGGAAAACCGCCGCGATATGATTGATGGTAAAGGCCACCGCCGCCGTGGGCGCGATATCGCGCGGATCGGCGATCTTCTGGAAATAGGTCTTGAGCGCCAGCGCCATGGCAAAGAACACGTGATCCATGACGTAGAGAAACGCCGCCATCATCACGCCCCAGCCGAACCAGTAGATCCCGCCATAGCCCAGAAAGACGCAGATCAGCCCGAAATATTCCACGCAAAGCGCCTTGCGCTCGCCCCAGCGGGCCACGGCACGGCCCAGCAGCGGGGCCGCGATCATGTTGACCACCAGATTGATCGTGAACAGCGCCGTCACCTCATGCACGCGAAAGCCGAATTTCTCGACCATCATGAAGCCCGCGAAGACGACAAAGATCTGCCGCCGCGCGCCGGACATGAATTGCAGCGCGTAGTAAAGCCAGTAGCGGCGGCGCAGCACCATCTTCTTGATCTGCGGATCGGGCGCCTCGAACTGCGGATAGGCCAGCAGCGCGAACAGCGCCACCGCCGCCGTGAACCCGCCCGACAGCATGTAGACCGTGTTGTAGGTCAGGCCCAAGCGCCTCCCATGTGACGATGATGCACAGATATGCCACCAGCGTCGCCCCCGACCCCGCCGCCAGCAGCCAGCCCAGCATCTGCGGCGCGCGGTCCTTGGGCAGCCATTGCAATTGCAGCGACTGATTCACCGTCTCGTAATAGTGAAAGCCGATCGACGACAGCATGGTGATCGTCAGGATGCCGCCCAGCGTCGGGAACCACGCGGTGATCGCCGTGGCCACCCCCAGCAGGATCAGGGCCACCATGCCCAAGACCTGCTCGCGCATGAACATCAGGATGGCGATCACGCCAATCGCCAGAAAACCGGGGATTTCCCGCACCGTATGCAGCCAGCCGATGTCGGACCCGTCGAACTGCGCCACCTCGATGACGAAGTTGTTCAGCAGCGCCGACCATGTGGCAAAGGCAATCGGCATCGCCGCCGCCATCAGGAACAGCAGCGTGACCGGTCTGCGCCAGACCGGCAAATCCTTGGCATGGGCAAGCGGAATGATTTGCATGTTAACGGCTTACGCCGATTTTCGGACCATGGCGAGAGCCAAGATACCGCATCCGCGCACAACCATCTGTGCGCGCAGCATCACCCTGCACAGCAGCCTTTCAGAGCGGCGAGAAGCGGTATTCGACCTCGGAAAAACGGTCGCGCGGAAAGACATAGAGCATCCGGAACCCGTCAGGCCCCGCCACCGTGCCATGTTCCGCGTCATCGGGAATATAGAGCGCCGTGCCCGGCCCCATCGGATGCGGCACACCGTCCACCGTGACGATCGCCGCCCCTTCCAGCCCGAAATAGACCTCGGCCGGGCTGTGGCGATGCGGCAGCAGCGTGCCGCCGGGGGCGAATTCGGCGATCCCCATGACCACGCCGCCGGTCTGGGTGCGGTCACCACAAAAGAGCGTGCGCCAGCGGACCGTGCCGAACACCGGATCGACGCCGCCTTCCAGCGGCAGGTCGGCGGCCTCAAGCCGGATCGGCATGGCGGCCATGGCCAGCATCGCCGCAGCCAGCATCCCGGCCTGTGCGTCCGACGGCATCCCGTCAATGGGGTTCACGATCTGATCCATGCCCGCAATCCCTCTGCCGCGCGCCTCTGTCCTGACTTCTGCGGATAAGACCGCCCTGACCGGAAATCGCACCCGATTGCGACATGGGAAACGCCAGTTTCGACCAAACGGCCGGATCAGCCCCCGGGGTCTGATCTGGATCAAGGACACCGCCCGCAGCCTGCGCCATTGCTGAGGCCGCAAAACAGACACGGGAATGATGCCATGGACCTTCTGAGCGTGGTGGATCGCATCGGCGAGGGACCGACCGCAGCCCTGCTGGGGTTGTTGACCGGCGTCGTTTTCGGCGTCGCGGCGCAACGCTCGCGCTTCTGCCTGCGGGCGGCCGCGGTGGAATTCGCGCGCGGCCAGCTCGGCGACAAGGTCGCGGTCTGGCTCCTGACCATCTCGACCGCCATCGTCTGGGTGCAGGGCGCGCAGATGCTGGGCCTGATGCGCAGCGCCGACGCGCGGATGATGGCCGTGCCGGGCAGCTGGTCGGGCGCCATCATCGGCGGGCTTCTCTTCGGTGTGGGCATGGTCCTGGCGCGCGGCTGTTCGGGCCGCCTTCTGGTGCTGGGGGCCACGGGCAACCTGCGCTCCATCGTGTCGGGTCTGATCTTCGCCGTCGTCGCCCAGATGAGCATCACCGGCTGGCTCGGCCCCCTGCGCGACAGCCTCGCCGGCCTCTGGGTCACATCGGGCGGGCGCAACATGAACCTCCTGCAAACGCTGCACCTGCCCGGCTGGGCCGGGCTGGCCTTCGGGGCCGCGATGGCCGTGCTCGCGCTGGAACTGTCGCGGCGCAACCGGATCGGCGCGATGCGGCTGGTCTTCGCCTCGGGCGTCGGATTTGCCGTGGCGCTGGGATGGGTGCTGACCTTCGGCCTCAGCCAGATCGCGTTCGAGCCCGTGCAGATCGAAAGCGCCAGCTTCACCGGCCCCTCCGCGCGCACGCTGATGTTCACGCTCGAACGCACCTCGGTGCTGGAATTCGACATCGGGCTGGTGCCGGGCGTCTTCCTGGGGTCCTTCCTCGCCGCGCTTCTGACCGGCGAATTCAAGTTCCAGGGCTTCGACAATGAAAGCAACATGCGCCGGTCCATGACCGGGGCGGCGCTGATGGGCTTCGGCGGGATGCTGGCGGGCGGCTGCGCCATCGGCGCGGGCGTCACCGGCGGGTCGATCTTCGTGGGCACCGCGTGGCTTGCGCTCTTCGCCATGTGGGTGGGCGCGATCCTGACCGATCTGATCGTCGATCAGCAGGGCCGCACCGTCACTGCCTGAGCCTGCGTCGCGCGGGCGCAAGCGCCTGTCGTTTCCGGGCAGTCACGCGTGATGGCCTGCTGCTACCGAACCGGGCAACACAGTTACCCGGAGAGACCGATGACCCACCACGTGCTGACCGTCCAATGCCCCTCGACCCGCGGGATCGTCGCGGCGATTTCCGGTTTTCTGGCGGCCAATGGCTGCAACATCACAGACAGCCACCAGTTCGACGACCCGCTGACCGGCATGTTCTTTGCGCGCATGACCTTTCTGGCCGAAACCGGCGCGGCGCGCGACACGCTGCGCGAAGGCTTCGCCCCCATCGCCGACACTTTCGCGATGGACTGGGCGATCCATGACGCGTCCGAACGGATGAAGGTCCTGCTGATGGTGTCGAACTTCGGCCATTGCCTGAACGACCTGCTCTACCGCTGGCGCATCGGCGCGCTGCCCATCGACATCGTGGGCGTGGTCTCCAACCACATGACCTATCAGAAGGTGGTGGTGAACCACGACCTGCCCTTCCACCAGATCAAGGTCACGAAAGACAACAAGCCCGAGGCCGAGGCCCGCCTGATGGCCCTGGTCGAGGAATCGGGGGCCGAACTGATCGTGCTCGCGCGCTACATGCAGGTGCTCTCGGATGCGATCTGCCAGAAAATGTCGGGCCGGATCATCAACATCCACCACTCCTTCCTGCCCAGCTTCAAGGGGGCCAACCCCTATAAACAAGCCTATGAACGCGGCGTGAAACTGATCGGGGCCACGGCGCATTACGTCACCGCCGATCTGGACGAAGGCCCGATCATCGAACAGGACACCGTCCGCATCACCCATGCCCAAAGCGCCGAGGATTACGTCAGCCTTGGCCGCGACGTCGAAGCACAGGTCCTCAGCCGCGCGATCCACGCCCATATCCACCACCGGGTGTTCCAGAACGGAAATAAAACCGTCGTCTTCCCCGCCAGCCCCGGCAGCTACGCCTCGGAACGGATGGGGTAAGGACAAGCGCGCTCGCCCCAAGACCCCGCGCGGTCGCCGACACGCGGGGTGGCGAGGCGACCATAATTCCGGGGCAGTTTATCCCCGCCCAGTCATCGAACCTCAGTTCATGCCACCACGGTAGCAAAATCGCCGCCCCGGGGGGCGTGTCGGCGATCGCGCGGCGGTGCTGCGCACCTTGAGTCCGCGCGGGGTCTTGAAGCTTTTGTCGCTCTCCGCTCCGCCACCCCGCATGTCGGCGACCGCACGGCTTGAGGCAAAGGACCGGTTTGAGCCGAGATTGATTGATGCTGTGTCTGGTACGAATGTCTGCTTCCGCCTTCATTCATCGCGGTGAGGCTCTTTAGGGTCGCTAGAAAACAGCGCGATTTTGTTTCCCTGCGGGTCGCGAAGGTAGCCGACATAGAAGTCTGGTCCATAGGAATCCCGGAAACCTGGCTGCCCCTCGTCAGAACCTCCAGCGGCCAGCGCGGATGCGTGAAGGTCACGCACTTGTTTCTGCGACTGGGCCTGAAAAGCGACCATGACGCCGTTCCCAGCCGTGGCGGATTGCCCATTGAAAGGCGATTTGACGTAAAAATCTGGCTGAACTGGGGACTGGCCCGGCTCTACAGGCAGTATGTAACTCAGGTCTCCGTGATATTCCTCTACCTCGTAACCGAGGGACGGGAGGAACGCCGAGTAAAAGCGTTCGGCCTTTGCCATGTCATCCGCACCTACGGTTACATAAGCAATCATGTGGTAGGTTTCCTCCGACAGATTCGACGATACTGATAGCACCACGGTTGGACACGATGTTATTTCAAAAGGAAGCAGTCATTGGAATAGCCGCGGTGAAAGCCTGCTCCGTCCCGCAAAGCCGACCAACGCGACTTACCGGCAGATCGTTAAAATATCCCTAACACGCCCGCGTAACCCATTGAATTCCCTCAATCCGCAAAATGTCCCATCGTGGGACATGCCCCGGAAAACCCCTTCAGTAGAAACTCTGCGGATCAATATCCACGCCCAGCCGCAGGCTGCCGGTCAGCCGGGCCTGCCCCAGCAAGGGGGCACCCCCCGCCTGCCGCCGCTCCTCGGCCCCGGGGCGCGCCTCAGAAGGCGTCCCTGGACCCGTCTGCGTCCGGGTTGATCTTCGTCGTGTACCCGATCTCGTAATCCTCGATCACAGGATACCCGCAAAGCCGCCAATGTGCGGCCAGATCCTGTGGCCACTGCGACCCGTCGAGTGATATCCGAATGATGTCGACATCGAAGAACTGGACACCACCCGCGCCGCGATCACGCTCCAGCGGATCATATGCGGCCTGAAAATCTGATCTGAACTCTTGCGCTGCCGTCCAGGTTCGGGATGGCACGCGCAAATCGACATAGAATTTGTCAGCATCGTCAGCGGAGCTGCGCTTTGCCGCCTTTCGGATCCAAATCAGCTCATCACGCGGGATACTGAACATCGCGGAGCCTTGCGGTATCCGCAGATCATTTTTCCTGTAGTCAAAAAAATTCAGGCTGATCCGCGAGGGTTGGAAACGCAGATACCATGCGCCTTGCGATCTGAAACGGATGCCGATGCGCAAGCAATAGAATGCAACAACACCTGACATCCCTGCGACCGAAACAAGGATCCCCCGTATGAGCCGATCTTCTTGGAAAAACGCGCCAGCGGCTGTCACGATCGACACAGCAACCAGCAATCCACCGATAAAGAAATAGTCGGACCAGCGATAATTCAGAAAATAAGTATCGTCCGGTCTGGATGATGCTGTCATGTGTCTGACCACTCTTCACCGCTGAAAAAATCGCAGTCCTGAATAACGGATCCGGCCAGTCGAAGCCGGGATTTTAAAGCTTTTATACGCAACCCACTATCAGGCTTCCCGTCAAAGCGCCACCGTCAGACCGGGCAAGACGATGATCAAAGCCGCGCTTGCGCTTTATACCCAACGCTGGATTGCAGCCTCGGAATCCATGGGTCCGGTGTTGAAGGCGATGCGCGCCTTGGGGGCGTGTTCGTGCACCACGTTCACCAGCTTTTCGAAGATCAGGAAATGATCGTCGTCCTTGCGCACGCCGGCCCCGATCATGACCACGTCATAAGCGGTTGCCTTGAGCGTCTGGGCCAGCTGGTCAGTGGCGGTCTCTCCGCTGTAGATAAAGCCAAGCGTCGCATCATAACCCAGATCGTTCAGCTTCTTTTCATCCGCCCTCAGCGCGGCTTCCAGCTTGGCTGCGTCCAGACCGGGGTATTTTGCATAATCAACGACTGACGGATGCCAGCCCACCATGAATACTTTCTTGGTCATCGAAGAGTCCTCTCCTGTAGGCCGCGACGCTTTGGCTTTGTCCAAAGGGGCATTTGAGTTGCAAAACGGGCAGGCCGGGTTAATAGTTTACGCGTAAACAATATGGGCGAATTAATTTACATGGCAAGTAAAAAACTGACCCCACCCCGATCCATCGGGCGGTCCCTGAATTTCGCAGCGGGGCGCATGAATGCGCTTTGCCAGCAACTTCTTGATCCTTATGACCTTTCGCTCCCCCAATGGGTCATCCTGTCTTGCCTCTGGAGAGCAGAGCAACTCACCGTAGGCGCCCTGGCCGAGCTTGTCGGCAACGGGCTGCCTGCGACCTCGCGCATTGTGGACCGCATGGCCGAACGCGGGCTGGTGACGCGCCAGAAACATGAAACGGACCGCCGCGTCATCGTCGTCACGCTCACGGACAAGGGCAATGAACTCCGGCACCTGTCCAATTTTCAGGAGCGGATCAACGCCCTGCTTTTCGCGGGCTTTTCGCAGGAAGAGCAGACCCTCGCCTTCGCGCTGCTTTCAAGGATGCAGGACAACGCCGAGGCGGCGCTGAAACAAGAACAGGTCTCGGGCTGACATCACAACCGTCGGCGACGGTCCTTGCGAAAGCAGCGGCTGGTGCGACCTGCGAAACGCCCCTTGTCGGCATGGCGGAGCAAGGCGAGATGCGGGTGAACCGTTAAAATTTCCCTAACACGCGCCCGTAACCCATTGAAATCGCTCAATCCGAAAAATGTCCCATCATGGGACACCCTGGAAAACCCCTTCAGTAGAAACTCTGCGGATCAATATCGACGGCCAGCCGCAGGCTGCCCGTCAGCCGGACCTGCCCCAGCCAGCGGGTCAGCGCCGCCTGCAGGGGCGCACCCTTGTCGGCCCTGACCAGCAGCCGCACCCGGTGCCGCCCCCTGATCCGGGCAATCGGGGCCGGGGCAGGCCCGTAGACCTGCGCGCCGATATCGCGCTGAGCGGGGCGTCATTGCGGGCCAGATGCGTGCCCAGATCAAAGGCCTGCTGCGCCTCATTGGCCGAGATGATGATCCCCGCCATGCGCCCGTAAGGCGGCACCCCCGCCTGCCGCCGCTCCTCGGCCTCGGCGCGCCAGAACCCTTCCTCGTCGCCCGCCAGAATGGCGCGGATCACCGGATGTTCGGGCTGGTGGGTCTGCAGAAGCGCCTGCCCCCGCTTCTCGGCCCGCCCCGCGCGCCCCGCCACCTGCCGCATCAGCTGGAACGTCCGCTCGGCGGCGCGCAGGTCCGACCCTTGCAGGCCAAGGTCGGCGTCGATCACCCCCACCAGCGTCAGCAGCGGAAAGTTGTGCCCCTTGGCCACAAGCTGCGTGCCGATGATGATATCGGCCCCGCCACCCGCGATATTCTCGATCTCGGCCTTCAACGCGCGCGCGGAGGCATACATGTCCGACGACAGCGTCGCCACGCGCGCATCCGGGAACAGGGCCTGCGCCTCCTCCGTCAGGCGCTCCACACCGGGGCCGACCGGGGCCAGCTTGCCCGACACACCGCAGGACGGGGCAGACCTCGGGCATGGGTTTCGTCTCGCCGCATTGATGGCAGACCAGACGCTTGAGGAAACGATGCTCCACCATCCGCGCGTCGCAGTGATCGCAGCCGATCTGATGCCCGCAGGCACGGCAGACCGTGGTCGGCGCATAGCCGCGCCGGTTGATGAACAGCAGCGCCTGCTCGCCGTCCTTGATCCGCTGCGTCACCGCCGCCTGCAAGGTCGGCGAGATCCAGCGGTTCGTCGGCAAGCGTCTCGGCGCGCATGTCGATCGCGCGCATCTCGGGCAGCACCGCCGCGCCGAAACGGTCGGTCAGCACCAGCTTGTCATATTTGCCCGCCTCCGCATTGGCCCAGCTTTCAAGGCTTGGCGTCGCCGAGGCCAGCACCACCCGCGCGCCACAGATCGCCGCGCGCAGCACCGCCATGTCGCGGGCGTTGTAAAGCACGCCGTCCTCCTGCTTGTAGGAGGTGTCGTGTTCCTCATCCACCACGATCAGACCCAGATCGCGGTAGGGCAGGAACAGCGCCGACCGCGCGCCGACCACAAGCTGCGCGCCGCCTTCGGCCACCATGCGCCAGATGCGGCGGCGTTCGGTCACGGTCACGCCGGAATGCCATTCGGCCGGGCGCGCGCCGAACCGCGCCTCGACCCGTGTCAGGAATTCGGCCGTCAGCGCGATCTCGGGCAGCAGAACCAAGGCCTGCCGCCCCTGCCGCAGCGCTTCGGCCACGGCTTCGAGATAGACTTCGGTCTTGCCCGACCCCGTGACCCCGCGCAGCAAGGTGGTGCCGTAGGTGCCGCGCGCCACGGCTGCGCGCAGCGCGTCGGCCGCCGCCGCCTGATCCTCGTTCAACGTCTTGCCGGACTGTGCCGGATCAAGCGTCGGAAAGGGCAGATCGCGGGGGCTGTCTTCCTCCAGCACCGCGCCCTGCGCCGCCAGCCCCTTGACGACGCCGGTGGACACGCCCGCCATTTCGGCCAGTTCGCGCAGGGTGAACGCCAGCCCGCCATAGTCGCGCAGCACCTCAAGCACCTTTTCCCGCGCAGGCGTCATCCGGTCGGGCACGCCCTGCCCCAGCCGGTAGATGCGCCGCATCGCGGGCGGATCGCCAAGGCCCGGCGCGCGGGTCGCCAGCCGCAGCATCGCCGAGCAGCGGCGTCATCGTGTAATCGGCCGCGCGCGTCAGGAAATCCTGCATCTCCTCGCGCATGGGGGCCACGTCCAGCACCCGGCTGGCATGGCGCACCTTGGCCAGGTCGAAATCGCCCCGCCCCGGCCCCCAGACCACGCCCAGCACCCGGCGCGGACCCAGCGGCACCTCGACGAAACGCCCCCGGAAGACAGCCGCCTTCCGGCGCGCGGTAGTCCAGCACCCGGTCCAGCGGCTGCGTGGTCAGCACCGCGATCAGGTCGCCATGGTGGTAGAAATCGCTCAACGGGATGCGGCTTTCGGTGAAAGGGGTTTCAGGGTTCCGCTCTATGGGGTAAAGCCAAGGCAACGAAAGGCCAAGCCCCGAGGGAGCGTCATGAAGTTCTTTGTTGATACAGCCGATATCGCCGCGATTGCCGAGTTGAACGATCTGGGGATGGTGGATGGCGTGACCACCAACCCCTCGCTGATCCTCAAGTCCGGGCGCGATATCATTGAAGTCACACGCGAAATCGCCGAACTGGTCGAGGGCCCCGTCAGTGCCGAGGTGGTCGCGCTGGACGCAGAGGCCATGATCGCCGAAGGGCGCAAGCTGGCCGCCATCGCCCCCAATATCGCCGTGAAGCTGCCGCTGACCTGGGACGGGCTCAAGGCCTGCAAGGTCCTGTCGGGCGAAGGTCTCATGGTCAACGTGACGCTGTGCTTCAGCGCCAATCAGGCGCTGCTGGCGGCCAAGGCGGGGGCCACCTTCATCAGCCCCTTCATCGGGCGTCTTGATGACATCAACCTCGACGGGATGGACCTGATCGAGGATATCCGCACGATCTATGACAATTACGGGTTCGAGACGCAGATCCTTGCCGCCTCGATCCGCAGCGTGAACCACGTGCTGGACTGCGCGCGGATCGGCGCGGATGTGATGACGGCCCCGCCCGAGGTGATCAAGAAAATGGCAAGCCATCCGCTGACCGATACGGGGCTGGCGACCTTTTTGAAGGATTGGGAAAAAACGGGGCAGAAAATCCTCTGACCCCATGCTATAACCCCCAAAATCAAGAAACAGGCCCGAGGCAATATGAGCACGAAACCCGGAATGGACAGCGCGCTGCGCGACAAGATCATGGCGCAGCCCGATGTCATCCTCGAGGATCGGGATCTGATGCGCGCCCTGATCGCCGCGAACGAGCGGATGATGGGCGCGAATATCGTCGACCTGCGCGGCATCGCCATGGAACGGCTGGAGGCGCGGCTGGACCGGCTGGAGGATACGCATCGCAGCGTGATCGCCGCCGCCTATGACAATCTGGCCGGCACCAACCAGGTGCATCGCGCGATCCTGCGGATGCTCGACCCGATGGAGTTCGAGGTGTTCCTGCGCGATCTGGGCGGTCCGGTGGCGGAAATCCTGCGCGTCGATTGCATCCGGCTGGTGCTGGAATCGGTGCAGAACGATCAGGACGCGGTGGTGCAGCGCCTGGGCGACGTGCTGCGCGTGGCGCAGCCGGGCTTCGTCGGCGATTACCTGAGCGCCGGGCGCGATGCGCCGCAGCGGCAGGTCACCCTGCGCCAGATGCAGGAGGGGTCGGCCGCCATCTATGGCGAGAAAGCGGGCTGGATCCGCTCCGAGGCGTGCCTGAGGCTGGATTTCGGCGCGGGCCGCCTGCCCGGGATGCTGGTCATGGGGGCCGAGGACCCGCATCAGTTCAACCCGAGCCAGGGCACGGATCTGCTGGCTTTCTTCGCAGGTGTCTTCGAACGATCGATGCGCCGCTGGCTCTCATGAGCCTGATTTCCGACGCCGCCGCCGCAGCCGTCCGTGCATGGCTGGAGGGGCAGAAGACCCTCAAGGGCGCCTCCGACAATACCATCGAAGCCTATCGCCGCGATGTGCTGGATTTCGTGGCCTTCATGGCCGCCCATTCCGGCGCGCCGCAGGGATTGGCGGCGCTGGCGCGGATCACCGTGTCGGACATGCGCGCCTGGATGGCGCGCACCCGCAGCGACGACGTGGGCGCACGGTCGCTGGCGCGCAAGCTTTCGGCGGTGAAATCCTTCTATCGCTGGCTGGCCGAGCGCGAGGGGTTCGAACCCACCGCCGTCCTGTCCACCCGCGCGCCCAAGTTCCAGCGCAAGCTGCCCCGCCCGCTGGCCGAGGATGCGGCGCGCGCCATGATCGACCGCGTCGAATTGCAGGCCCGTCAGGACTGGGTCGCCGCCCGCGACATGGCCGTGGTGACGCTGCTTTACGGCTGCGGGCTGCGGATTTCCGAGGCGCTGTCCCTGACCGGGGCCGATCTGCCCCTGCCCGCGGTGCTGCGGATCATCGGCAAGGGCGGCAAGGAACGTGTGGTCCCGGTGATCGGCGCCGCGCGCGATGCGGTGAACCATTACGCCAAGCTCTGCCCGCATCCGTTGACGCCGGATCAGCCGCTCTTTCGCGGTGTGCGCGGCGGCGGCGCTGAACCCGCGCGCGATCCAGAAGGTGATGGAACAGGCGCGGCTGCAACTGGGCCTGCCCGCAACCGCCACGCCCCATGCGATGCGGCACAGCTTCGCCACCCATCTGCTGAACGCGGGCGGCGATCTGCGCGCGATCCAGGAATTGCTGGGCCATGCCTCGCTGTCGACCACGCAGGCCTATACGGCGGTGGACACCGCGCGGCTGATGGAGGTCTATGACGCCAGCCACCCCCGCGCCACGCGCAAAGCCGAGGATGCCGCATGACACCGCAGATCAAGGCGCTGGCCGTTCATCTTTTCACCGCCACAGGTGCGGTCTTTGCCATGCTGGCGATGCTGGCGGCGGTCGATGGCAAATGGAGCCTGATGTTCCTCTGGCTGGTCGTGGCCTTTGCCGTGGACGGGATCGATGGCCCCCTGGCGCGCAAATACGAGGTCAAGAACATACGCGCCGCGAGTTCGACGGGGTGCTGCTGGACCTGATCATCGACTACCTGACCTATGTGTTCATCCCCGCCTTCGCGCTGTTCAAATCCGATCTGCTGCCGGGCTGGACCGGCTGGTTCGCGATCATCGTGATCACCTTTGCAAGTGCGCTCTATTTCGCGGATACGCGCATGAAAACGAAGGATAATTCCTTCTCCGGCTTTCCGGGCTGCTGGAACATGCTGGTGCTGGTGCTTTTCGCGCTCTCGCCGGATTTCTGGATCATCCTGATCCTTGTCTCGCTGCTGGCGGTCGCGATGTTCTTCCCGCTCAAGTTCATCCATCCGGTGCGCACCGAACGGTGGCGCAATCTGTCGCTGCCGATGGCGCTGGCCTGGACCTTTTTCGCGGGCTGGGCGGCCTGGGTGGATTTCCACCCCGAAAGCTGGGCGCATTGGGGGCTGGTCGCTGACCTCGGTCTATCTGCTGTTCGCGGGCATCGCGCAGCAGATCATCCCGGAGCGCAATCCCGGCTGACCCGGGCCTGCGCGACGCGAAAAGGGGCGCAGCCTGCGCTCCGCCCCTGTTTCTTCTTGCTTCAAATATCCATGCGCGCCCGTCCCGCAGGCGCGCCGCCGGTCAGGACAGCGCCGCGTCGCAGCGCGCGCAGACCCCGTGATGCGCATGGCTGCCCACGTCGGGCAGGATCTTCCAGCAGCGTCCGCATTTGTCGCCATCCGCCTCGCGGAAGACCACCGACACACCGGGCGACATCGGCCAGGCGGAACGCATCGGCCGGGGCCTCGATCGCTGCTCAGCCCGATGGCGGAGGTGATGCAGACATCCTCGAAAGCCACCGATCCCAGGATTTCCAGCAGCGCGGTATCGCGCACATGGACCATCGGGGCCGCCTCGAGGCTGGCACCGATGACCTTGTCGGTGCGCTGCACCTCCAGCGCGGCGGTCACGACGCGGCGCGCGGCGCGGACGCGGGCCCATTTCGCGGCCAGTTCCTCGTCCAGCCACGCGGCCGGGGTCTCGGGGATGTCCTGCAGATGGACCGAGCTGTCCTCGCCGGGGAAGCGTTCCAGCCAGACCTCCTCCATGGTGAAGACCAGCACCGGGGCCAGCCATGTGGTCAGCCGGTGGAACAGGATATCCAGCACCGTGCGCGCGGCGCGGCGGCGGGCCGTGTCGCCATCGCAGTAGAGCGCGTCCTTGCGGATGTCGAAATAGAAGGCCGACAGCTCGACGGTCGCGAAGTTGAACACGGCCTGGAACACGCCCTGGAAATCATAGGCGGCATAGCCGTCGCGCACGCGGGTATCCAGTTCGGCCAGCCGGTGCAGGACCCAGCGTTCCAGCTCCGGCATCTCGGCGGGCTCGACACGGTCGCTTTCCGTGAAATCCGCCAGCGATCCCAGCAGGAAGCGCATCGTGTTGCGCAGGCGGCGATAGCCGTCGGCGGTGCCTTTCAGGATCTCCGGCCCGATCCGCAGGTCGGCGGTGTAGTCGGACTGCGCCACCCAGAGCCGCAGGATATCCGCGCCATATTGCTTGACCACCTGTTCGGGGGCCACGGTGTTGCCGAGCGATTTGGACATCTTGTTGCCCTTCTCGTCCAGCGTGAAGCCATGGGTCAGCACGCCGCGATAGGGCGCGCGTCCCCGCGTGCCGCAGGCCTGCAGCATCGAGGAATGGAACCAGCCGCGATGCTGGTCGGTGCCTTCAAGATAGAGATCGGCCAGACCGTCCTCGGACCCGTCGGCGCGGTCGCGCAGCACGAAGGCATGGGTAGAGCCCGAGTTCGAACCACACATCAAGGATGTCGATCGACCTTGTTCCACTCCGCCGGGTTCACGATGCCCGACAGGAACCGCTCTTTCGCGCCGTCCTTGTACCAGGCGTCCGCGCCCTCGGCCTCGAAGGCGGCCAGGATGCGCTCGTTCACATCGGTGTTGCGCAGCAGGAAGTCAGGATCGGTCGGCAAGGCGCCCACTTTGGTAAAGCAGGTCAGCGGCACGCCCCAGGCGCGCTGGCGCGACAGCACCCAGTCGGGCCGCGCCTCGATCATCGAATAGAGGCGGTTGCGCCCGGTCGGCGGCGTCCATGTCACCAGCTGGTCGATCGAGGTCAGCGCGCGTTCGCGGATCGTGGTGCCATACTCGTCCTGCCCGTCGCCCACGGCCTTGTCGATGGCGGCGAACCACTGCGGCGTGTTGCGGAAGATCACCGGCGCCTTGGAGCGCCACGAATGCGGATAGCTGTGCTTGAGCTGCCCGCGCGCGATGATCGCCTTGGCCTCGACCAGCTTGTCGATCACGGCCGTGTTGGCCTTGCCTTCCTTGCCCTTGTGATCCAGCACCTTGAGGCCCGCAAAGAACGGCACATGCGGCAGGAATTCGGATTCCTCGCCCACGTTATGGGTCATCCGGTCCAGCCAGTTGCGCTTGACGAAGCAGTCGAAGTCATCGGCGCCGTGGCTGGGCGCGGTATGCACGAAACCCGTGCCCGCCTCATCGGTCACATGATCGCCGTCGATCATCGGCACGTCGTAGTCCCAGAAACCGTTCGCGCCGTCCATCCCGCGGAAGGGGTGATCCAGCGTCAGTTCGCCCAGCTCATCGCGCAGTCACATCGCGGATGCGGGTAAAGGCGGTGACGCGCGCCTTGGTCAGGCATTCCTCGGCCAGAGCATCGGCGAAAAGATAGAGATCACCGACACTTGTCCAGCTTTCCTCTTGCGTGCCGGTCAACATGGTAAAGGCCGTAGGCCAGCTCCGGGTTATAGGCCACAGCCTTGTTGGACGGAATCGTCCAGGGTGTCGTGGTCCAGATCACCACCCGCGCATTGCGCAGATCGCTGGCAGCGGACCCGCCCTCTCCGGCGACGCTGCGCACGCGGAAGGGCACCCAGATCGTGTGGGATTTATGCTCGTGATACTCGATCTCGGCCTCGGCCAGCGCGGTCTTTTCCACCGGCGACCACATCACGGGCTTGGACCCCTGATAGAGCGTGCCGGTCATCAGGAACTTCTGGAACTCGGCCGCGATCACGCGCTTCGGCGTGGAAATCCATCGTCAGGTAGGGCTTGTCCCAGGTGCCGGTGATGCCCAGACGCTTGAACTCCTCGCGCTGGATCTCGACCCAGCCTTCGGCGAACTTGCGGCACTCCTGCCGGAAATCGACGACAGGCACGTCATCCTTGTCCAGCCCCTTGGCGCGGTACTGTTCCTCGATCTTCCACTCGATCGGCAGGCCGTGGCAATCCCAGCCGGGGATGTAGCGCGCGTCGCGGCCCATCATCTGCTGCGAGCGCACCACCATATCCTTGAGGATCTTGTTCAGCGCATGCCCGATATGCAGGTGCCCGTTCGCATAGGGCGGGCCATCATGCAGGGTAAAGGGTCGGCGCGCCGTGACTTTCGCCTTGTCGCGCAGGCGGTCATAGACGCCGATCTTTTCCCAGCGGGCCAGCCAGTCGGGCTCGCGCTGCGGCAGGCCCGCGCGCATCGGAAACTCGGTCCGGGGCAGGTTCAGCGTGTCTTTGTAATCTTGAACTTCGGTCGTATCGGCGCTCATGTCAGGCGTCCTTCGGTCAGCGAATGGCGGTAAGGATGGGGGCGGCGCGGCACTCCATGCGCCTTGTCCCGGCGGCCTGATGATCCATGCTCTGGATCAGGTCGCCGGGCCGGTAATTCGCCGAATTGTCGCAAATTCCTTGTGCATGAGGCGCGTTATAGGCCGATGCGCTCCAAGCGTCCAGAGGCGGTGTCAGGGGGCATGAGGCGATCTGCCCGCTTGCGAATTCCGTGATCAGGGGGCATCACGCGCCCATGACACAGGCCCTGCCCCCGCGTTTCACCATCTCCCGCCCGCAGATCGAAAGCGTGGTGGCGGAGTTCTATGACCTGATCCGCCATCACCCCGGTCTGGGACCTGTCTTCGCGGCCCATGTGACCGACTGGCCCGCGCATGAGGAAAAGATCGTGCGCTTCTGGGCCAATGCGATCCTGTTCGAGCGTGAATATGACGGCAATCCGCAGCGGGTCCATGCCGCGGCGGGCGATGTGCGCGCGGGCCAGTTCGAGGTCTGGCTGGCGCTGTTCGACGGCGTCCTGCGCCGCCAGTTGCCGCCCGACACGGCGGCGGCCTGGTCGGCGCTGGCCCATCGCATCGGACGCGGGCTGCGCATGGGCGTGATCGACCGCGACACCCTGCCGGGGGGCATCCCCAAGCTGGTGTGACGCAGGGCGGCACTTGTGCCCGCTGGTCCGGAATCCGAAGTTATCCACATATCCACAGCGGGAGCTTGTGATTTCTCAACCCTTTGTGGATATGTCCCCGCCCTGGCCAAACAGGCCCGTCAGGGCCTGCCGGACCACGCCCGTCACCGATGGGCGGGAGGCAGTGATATAGGGCAGCGGGCGGCAGACCTCGATCGCGGCGATGCCCACGCGGGCGGTCAGGGCCCCGTTGACCACACCTTCGCCGAACCGGCGCGACAGTTTCGACAAAAGCCCGCCCCCGGCCAGCGATCCGATCATGTCATCGCCGATGGCCACGGCCCCCGTCGCCACCAGATG
Source organism: uncultured Alphaproteobacteria bacterium (assembly GCA_963715835.1). GTDB lineage: Bacteria > Pseudomonadota > Alphaproteobacteria > Rhodobacterales > Rhodobacteraceae > Seohaeicola. Next base: position 1,171,650 of record CAVQSH010000002.1, read on the forward strand.
CGTCAGCACCGCGCGCGTCAGACGCCAGCTGCCCAGAGTGCCGGAACGGCCGCCGTAGATCTCGGCGATGCGGCGGATCATGCGCAGGTTCGATGTCAGCGCCGCCACCACATCGGCCAGTGCGATGGGCACCAGCGCGGTGACCGTCGCCACCTGCCGCGCCGCCGCCTCGACCTCTGCGCGGGCGGCAAGGTCCAGCGGGACCATGAGTTCCGTCTCGGCCAGCCCCAGCAGGCTTGCGGCGTCGAATTGCTCGGCCTGCCGTTCGGCCAGCCGGGCGCGGCCCCAGTCCTGCGCGGCGCGCCCCTTGTAAAGCGTGTCCAGCCGCGCCACCACGTCGCGCGCGGCCTTGAGGTCTTCCTCGGCCAGCGCCATGCGGGCGGCATGGTTCAGCTTGTCGATCCGGCCCAGCCGCGCAAAGGCCGAGGCCTCGCGCAGCGCAATCGCCAGCAGCACCAGCAGCAGGGCCACCGTGACACCCGTCACCGCATAGCCCAGCAGCGGCGCGCGGGCGATCAGGCCCGTCACGAAATCCCAGGCCGCGACCGAGATCACCGCCCCCAGCAGCGTCAGCGCCAGCCCCCAGAACCAGCGCGCCAGCCGCGATGGCGGACGCGCCGCAAGCTGCGCCATGCGCTGCATCGCGCGCCCCTGCGGCAGGTCGGCGGCGCCATCGGCATCGGGCACCGGGGGTGCAAGGTCCGGGCCTGCGGCGGGCCGGTCCTCCATCTCGATCAGAACGGGGCCACGTTTGCCCTGATCCTGCGCGCGCTCGTTCATGCCACGTCCCTTTCCCAGATCAGCCGGATATCCGGCAGGCCCTCGTCATTGACCGACCCCTGCCCGCGCCCGTCACCGCGCCCGACCTCGCGGAAGCCCGCGCGCGCGTAAAAGCGCTGCGCGCCCGCATTGATCTGAAAGGTGTTCAGCTCCAGCATTCGCGCACCAGCCTTGGCATGGTCCAGCAACTCAAGCCCGACCCCCTGCCCGCGATGGGCGCGCGCCACGTAGAGCGCATGGATGAACCCGGAATGCAGCGCCATGAAGCCAGCGATTCCAGTGCCTTGCCCGGCAGGTTCCGCCACGAGCACCCAGCCGCGATCCACCATCGTCCCGGCAAAGGACAGCTCCTCGGCGCGGCTGTAAAGGCGCGGCATCCAGTCGGTCGTGTCGATGAACTCCGACAGGATCGCCGCCACGGCACCTGCGTCGGTGGGCTGTGCGATCCGGATCACAGCCGGTCCCCGATCAGGAACTGCGCCGCCCGGTCCAGCCGGATATGCGGCGGGCCTTCGCCCGGTTTCAGCGCGCAGCGGCGCGGGCGCGAAATTCATCACCTGGTAGTCGGCATCCAGCCAGCCTTGCGCCCCCGCGCGCGCCGGGCCCAGCAGGCGGTTCGGGTCCTCGGGCAGATCGCCGGGATAGAAGGCCGCCTGTTTGCCGGTCTCGAGCAGGGTGCCGCGCACGCAATCCAGCGGCTTGCCGTCATGGGTGATCGTCTCCTCGACCGTGGCGCGCAGGGCGGCGATGGACATGGCCGCCGTCTGCGCCCCCGCGAAATCGGCCCGCCCGCGCGCCTCGCGGGTCAGCGCCTGCATGATCGCGGTCAGGCGCGGATGCTGGCTGTGGTGCAGATGATCGGCCTTGGTGGCGGCGAACAGGATCCGCTCCACCCGCTTGCCCCGCAAGAGGCGCGACAGAAAGGCATTGCCGCCGGGGCGAAAGGCGCCCAGCGTTTCGGCCATGGCCTGGCGCATATCCTCGACCGCCGCCGGACCCTTGTGGATGGCACCCAGCGCATCGACCAGCACCACCTGCCGGTCGATCCGGGCGAAATGATCGCGAAAGAAGGGTTTGACGACCTGCGCCTTGTAGGCCTCGAAGCGCCGCGCCATCTCGCGGCGCAGGGATTTGCGCGGCCCGCTCCGCCTCGCCCGGCAAGGGCGCGAAGGTCAGCACGGGCGATCCGGCCAGATCGCCGGGCAGAATGAAACGCCCCGGCGTGCAGTCGTAATAGCCCGCCGCCCGCGCCGCGTTCAGATAGCCGGTGAAATGCCGCGCCAGATCCTGCGCCAGCGGCTCGTCATGGGGGCTGGCCGGATCGACGCCCGCGATGCGGGCCATGAATTCCGCCGCCTCGGCCCTGGTGGCAATCCGCGCCATGACCTCGCGCGCCCACTGGTCATAGGTCTTGTCCATGCAGCCCCAGATCCAGCAGCCATTCGCCGGGATAATCCACGATATCCAGATGCAGGGTGCGCGGCCCGGACAGGCCGGACAAGAGCCCCGTCGGGCGCACCCGCAGCGACAGGCGCAGTTCCGACACCGCCCGTGTGCTGTCCGGCCAATGGGGCTGCGCGGCGGTCAGCGCCGCCAGATGCGTCTCGTAGTCAAAGCGCGGCAGCGTGTCGTCGGGCTGCGGTTGCAGATAGGCGGCCTCGATCCGCCCCTCGGCCTGCGCCGCCAGCGCGCCCATCCGCGCCCGGTCGATCAGGTTCGCCACCAGCGAGGTGATGAACACCGTCTTGCCCGAGCGCGCGAGGCCCGTGACGCCCAGACGGATCACCGGTTCCATGAACGCGCCGGACAAGGTATCGCCCAGCGCCTCGACGCGCCGCGTGATCCCGTCTGCCAGATCGGTAATGCCCAAGTCTTTGCCCTGCCTTCCGTTCGCCCCCAAGATAGGCATGACGCCCCCGGATCACCAGTCCCGGCGCGCGGCCCGTTTCTTCTTGCCCGAAATATCCCCGCCGGAGGCCGCTGCCCTGTCCGCGCGCGCCACCGCCCGGATGGATTGAGCCGGGCCGCGAAACCCTCTATGAGCCTTGCCATGCCACGCTATGCCCTCAGGATCGAATATCACGGCGCGCCCTTTGCCGGATGGCAGGCGCAGGCGGATCAGCCGTCGGTGCAGGGCGCGATCGAGGATGCGCTGGACCGGCTGGAACCCGGCCCGCACCGCATCGCCGCCGCCGGGCGCACCGATGCGGGCGTGCATGCGCTGGCGCAGGTTGCGCATTGCGACATGGCGCGCGACTGGGACCCGTTCCGCCTGTCCGAGGCGCTGAACTACCACCTCAAGCCGCAGCCTGTGGCGATTGTCGCCGCCGCGGCCGTGGCCGATGACTGGCACGCGCGGTTCTCGGCGCTGGAACGGCGCTATCTCTTCCGCCTGTTGATGCGGCGCGCGCCTGCGACCCATGACGCGGGGCTGGTCTGGCAGGTGCCGCGCGATCTGGATCTGGCGGCGATGCGTGCAGGGGCGGCCCATCTGATCGGGCATCATGATTTCACCACCTTCCGCAGCACGATGTGCCAGTCGGCCAGCCCGGTGAAGACGCTGGATGACGATCACCATCGACCGGGTCGAGGGGCTGTCCGGGCCGGAGTTGCAGTTCCGCCTGTCCGCGCGGTCCTTTCTGCACAATCAGGTGCGCAGCATCGTGGGCACGCTGGAGCGGGTGGGATCGGGCGCATGGTCGCCCGACGACGTGAAGACCGCGCTCGCGGCACGGGATCGCGCCGCCTGCGGGCCGGTCTGCCCGCCGCAGGGGCTTTACCTGGCGGGTGTCGGATATCCTGACGACCCTTTCGCGGGCTGAAGCCGCGCGTTTCGAGTATTTGAGGCAAGATGAAGCCGGGGCCGCCCCCTGCCCGTTTCCGGTCAGACCGGGAATTGCGTGACGGTGATCCCGGCGGCTTCCAGATCGCTGCGCACGGCGCGGGCGATATCGACCGCTTCGGGCGTGTCGCCATGCAGGCAGATCGTGTCGATCCGCGTGGGGATTTCGCGGCCAGAGGCGGTGACGATGGCGCGGCGCTGGACCATGTCGGTGATCCGCTTGCCCGCAAGCGCCGCGTCGTGGATCACGGCACCGGGGATGGACCGATCGACCAGCGTGGCATCGTCGTTATAGGCGCGATCGGCGAAAATCTCGCAGACGAAGTTGCAGCCCAGCGCCTGCACCGCCGCCTGCTGCTCGGTGGCGGCCAGCACCATGATCGCGATGTCGGGGGCCACGGACAGCGCGGCCTCGTAAAGGGCCGTGGCCAGTTCGAAATCCTCGGCCGCCGTATTGGCCAGCGCGCCGTGCAGTTTCAGATGGCGCACCTGCCCGCCTGCGGCGCGCGCCATGGCCTGCGCCGCGCCCACCTGATAGCGGACCTGGTTCTGCAGCGTGGCATGGGGCACCTGCATCCGGTGGCGGCCGAAGCCTTGCAGATCGGCATAGCCGGGATGCGCGCCGATGCCGACGCCCTTCTGCACGGCCAGCCGCATCGTCTTCATCATCACATCCGCATCGCCTGCGTGAAAACCGCAGGCGATATTGGCCGAGGTCACGATGTCCAGCAGGCTCGCGTCATCGCCCATCCGCCAGGGGCCGAAGCTTTCGCCCATGTCGGCGTTCAGATCGACACTCAGGTTCGTTGGCAGGGACATGGCACGGGCTCCTTACTGGTGGTCGTCATGGGCGGATATCGCGCCGCTGATGAGTTGATAGGACAGAAGATCCTGCATCTGCGCGGGATCGCGCAAGAGCGGGCGGATGCTCGAGGGCAGTTTCGCAAGCTCCGCCACGTGACGGCGGTGGATCGCGACCGCATCGTCCAGCGATACGACCTCGAAGCGCAGGGTCACGCCCGGCCCGGCCTGCACCACGCGGGGCAGATCGGCGGGGATCACCGTGCCGATGCGGGGATAGCCGCCCGTGGTCTGGCATTCCGGCAGAAGGACGAAGGGCGTGCCATCGCCGGTCATCTGGATGTCGCCGGGCACGATCACCTCGGACAGGATGCTGAGCTGGCCCGAGGCCGCGAAGGGATCACCCTCGAACTCCAGCCGCGCGCCCATGCGGTTGCCGCGCGCATCGCGCCGGAACGCGGTGGACTGGAACCGCTCCAGCATCTCGGGGGCGAAAAGATGCGTCTGCATGGAGCGCGTGATGCGCACCGTGCCACCGGCGAAGCGCGGCGCGGGGTCGAGCGTCAGGCCCACCTCGGCGCGGGTGTCATCGCCCAGCGGCAGCCGGTCGCCGGGGCGCAGAGCGCGGCCGATCCCTGCAGCCAGATGTGCGGCGCGCGCGCCCAGCACCTCTTCCGTGGCGATACCGCCGCCCAGATGCAGATAGCCGTAGATGCCGCGCGTGGCCGCGCCGATCTCGAGCCGCTGGCCCGCGCGCAACAGATGGCTTGCGTTCCAGGCAAGGCGTCTGCCCGTCGATGCTGGCCTGCATCGGCGCGCCGGTCAGGGCGATGCGCGTGTCTTGCGTCACCTCGAAGCTGCCGCCCATCCCGGCCATTTCCAGTGCGGCATGGCTGGCAGGCTGGCGCAGCAGCGCGGCCCCTTCGGCCAGTGCCACGGGATCGGCGGCACCACCCTGCGACAGCCCCTGCCCCAACAGCCCCGGCCGTCCCCGGTCCTGCACGGTCACCTGCGGTCCGGCGCGGTGGATGATCAGGGCGCGGGTCATCGGATCACCTCGACATCCGCGCCGCCCTGTCCGGTCCGATCCTCGGCGCGGATACGCTCCAGCTCGGCCGGTGTGATGGCACGCAGCGAGATTTCGTCGCCGGGGCGCAGGGCGAAGGGATCGTCCGATTCAGGGCGAAAGCAGCGAAAGGCGGTCTGGCCGATATGGCGCCAGCCGGTCTGGGTGGGCGCGGAAAAGATGATCAACTGCCGGATCGCCACCACCAGCGCGCCTTCGGGCACGCGCGGGGTCAGCGCGGTCTGGCGCGGGATGTCCCATTCCGGGCCAAGCTCGCCGGTATAGGGCTGCCCCGGCGCGAAACCGATGGTCAGCACGCGGGGCCGCGCGGCGGTCAGGCTGGCAACGGCCTCCTGCGCGCTCAGGCCCGCCGCCTGTGCCGCCTCGTCGAACTGCGGGGCCAGATCGGTGCCGAAGACGCAAGGAATGCGGAAATGCCGCCGCCCCTCGGGCAGGGCCGCGCGGCTCCAGTCCTGTGCTTTCAGCAAGTCTTCAAGATGCGCGGTCAGGCGCGCGTGGTCCAGATGCAGCGGATCGAAGCGCAGAAACGTCGAGGTGAGCGAGGTCGACACCTCCTCGATCCCGTCCAATGCCTCGGCCTCGATCGCGGCGCGAAAGGCAAGCGCGGCACGGTTGGCGGGTTCGCTCAGCCTGTCGGCAAAGCTGACCAGCAGACCCGCGATGCCCACGGGGGCAATGCGGGGAAAAACGGTGGTATGGGCGTCGGTCTGGGACATGGGTTCAGTGAGCCGCCTTGGGATCAGGGCGCGGCGCGTAAAGCCAGCGCATCGCGATGGGGGTCAGAAACATGGGCACCTGATACACGCCGATGAAGATCAGCAAAGGGTCGGTCGTGGCCGCAGGCAGGGCCAGCAGGAACAGCGCCACATTGCGGTTGCCCGCGATGATCGACGGGCCGGTCGGGTCCATCCCGCCGCGCCCGCGCAGCACCATGAAGCAGGCGATCTGCAAACCGAAGTTCACGGCGCAGACACCGGCCAGCCATTTCAGCACCAGCACGGGATCGGCGCGCAGGGCCGGGCCGACCGCCGCCATCAGCCCGATCACGATGACAAAAAGGGCTATGGCGTTCAACCCGTCCACCTGCCGCAGGTCGGGTGCGGGGATCCCGCGGCGCAGCGCAAAGCCAAGACCGGACGCCAGGGTGATCACCACCAGAAGCCGGGCGGAGGCCGCCAGAACGTCGCCCATGTCGCCCAGACCGGGGGCCGCCCAGAGGATCGGCATGACCGTGACCGGAAAGACCGCGATCCCCGCGATCAGCAGGCGCAGGGCGGGTGCGGGATCGCGCCCCAGCAGCGCGGTGAAAGCCGCCGCCCCCGATACGCCGGGCGCTGTCAGCATCAGCATCACCGCAAGGGCGAAGGGGGTCGCCATCAGGCCCAGCGCCCAGAAGACCGCCAGCGCCGTCAGCGGCATCGCCAGCTGGAACACCGCGATCAGCACAAGGCCCGACCGCGCCTCGGCCAGTGATCCCGCCGCCTGGCGCAACCCGATGCGGAAAGCCGTCAGGAACAGCAGCACCGCCACCAGATGCGGCAGCCATGGCCGGATCAGCGCGGCCAGATCCGGCAGGGTCAGCCCCGCCACAAGGCCGGCGACCAGCGCCAGCCGCCCATGCCGCGCGATCGTTGCAAGCAGTTCAGCCAGCATCGTCAGCCACCCGGCCCCTGGCGCACATTGTCGGGCAGCCATGTGGCCAGTTCGGGAAAGAAGATCAGCACGAAGACCATGACCACCATGATCAGGAACATCGGAAAGGCCGCCCGGGCGATATAGCCCATCTCGTGATCCGTCATGCCTTGCAGCACGAAGAGGTTGAAGCCGATGGGCGGCGTGATCTGCGCCATCTCGACCACCACGACGACGAAGATGCCGAACCAGATCAGGTCGATCCCCGCCTCGCGCACCATCGGTTCCACCACGGCCATGGTCAGCACGACCGAGGAGATGCCGTCAAGGAACATGCCGAGGATGATGTAGAAGACCAGCAGCACCATGAGCAGCTCGAACCGCGACAGGTTGAAACTGCCGATCAGGTCGGCCAGCCCGCGCGGCAGGCCGGTGAACCCCATCGCCAGGGACAGGAAGGCCGCCCCCGCAAGGATCAGCGCGATCATCGCCGAGGTGCGGGTGGCACCCATCAGGGATTGGCTGAACGTCTCCCAGGACAGGGAGCCCTGGATCGCCGCCAGCACCAGCGCGCCGATGACACCCAGGGCGGCGGCCTCGGTCGCGGTGGCATAGCCCAGATACATCGAGCCGATGACGACGCCGATCAGCGCGAAGACCGGGATCAGGAAACGCGAATTGGCCACCTTCTGGCTGAAACTCATGGCGCGGTTCCGGCGTCGGGGTTCCAGTCGCGTGACACCCGCGACATGATCGCCACATAGGCCATGAACATCACCGCCAGCACCAGACCGGGCAGGACGCCCGCGAAAAACAGCTTCGAGATGCTTTCGTTGATGGTCACGCCATAGACGATCAGCGTCAGCGACGGCGGGATCATCAGGCCCAGCGTCGCCGCCCCTGCCAGCGTGCCGATGATCATGCGTTCGGGGTAATTGCGCTTGCGCAGTTCGGGGATCGACATCTTGCCCACGGTGGTCAGCGTGGCGGCGGAACTGCCCGACACGGCAGCAAAGACGGTGCAGCCCACGATATTGGTGTGCATCAGCCCGCCCGGCAGCCGCGCCATCCAGGGGGCAAGGCCGCGGAACATGTCCTCGGACAGGCGGGTGCGGAACAGGATCTCGCCCATCCAGATGAACAGCGGCAGCGCCGTCAGCGTCCATGAGGATGACGCGCGCCAGAGCACGGTCATCATGACATCGCCCACGGGCCGGGTGGTGAACAGCTCCATCCCCACCCAGGCCACGCCCATCAGCGCCAGACCGACCCAGACGCCCGATCCCAGCAGGACGAACAGAACGAACAGAAACAGGATGATGATCGACAGATCTTCCATCTGGGCTACTCCACGGCGCTGGCGGTCACGGGTGACGCGGGATTGGCCGCGGAACAGAAGCGAGATCAGGTTGTCGGTCAGCGCGATGGCCAGGATCACGGCTCCGATCAGCAACAGGGATTGCGGCATCCAGAGCGCGGTGCGGTCCTGCCCCTGGCTGACATCGTCGAACTTCCACGACCAGTAGACGAATTTGCGCGCATACCAGACCACATACCAGGCGATCGCCGCACCGATGGCGAAGCACCACACATCCAGCAGCCACTTGCCGCGCGGCGGCAGTGCGTTCAGCAGGATCGACACGCGGATATGGCTGCCCTTGTTCAGCGCATCGGCAAAGGCCAGGAACGAGGCGGCCGCCATGGCATAGCCCGCGTATTCGGGCGCGCCGGGAAAGACCTCGCCGGTCCAGCGGGCCATCATCTGCACCACGATCAGAAACAGGATGGCGATCAGGGCCAGCGCCGCAAGGATGCTGCCTGCCCGGTAGAGCGTGTCGAGGAAAATACGCAGTCCACGCAGAATGGCCATGGGCCCCTCCGTTCTGGTCTTTCGGGGTGATGATCTGCGCCGGGGGCCGCCCGGCAGGACGGCCCCCGGTCAGCAGATCACTTCATGGCGCGGTAGGCTTCGACGATGGCGCGGCCATCCTCGCCCGCAGCGGCCAGCCATTCCTCGGTCATGGTCGCACCGATCGCTTGCAGGTCGGATTTCAGCGTATCCGAGGCAGGCTCCACCGTCATGCCGCCGTCGCGCAGACCTTGCAGGGTAAAGCCCGTATATTCCCGCGCGCGCCAGTTGCCCGTGTATTCGGCCAGTTCGGCGCAGCCGGTGATGATGTTGCGGTTTTCCTCGGACAGGCCGTCCCAGACACCCGAATTCACCATGATGTAGTTGCGCGGCAGCCAGGCATCGACCTCGTAGAAGTAGTTGAGGCTTTCCCACAGCTTGCTGTCATAGCCCGTCGCGGCCGAGGAGATCATCGAATCCGCCACACCGGTCGCCAGCGCCTGGCTCAGTTCGGCCGCCTCGATCTGCACGGGCAGCATCCCGGTCAGTTCGGCCAGACGCGCGGTCGCGGCATTGTAGGCGCGGAACTTGATGCCGTTCATTTCGGACACCGCGGTGATCGGCGTCTTGAAATAGATGCCCTGCGGCGGCCATGGCACGGTGTAGAGCAGCGTCAGGTCCTGATCGGCCAGCAGCTTTTCCAGCGTCGGCTTGGCCGCTTCCCACAGCTTGGCGGAATCGTCGAAGGACGTGGCAAGGAAGGGGATGCTGTCGAAGCCGAAGACGGCGTTCTCGTTCTGATGCGCGGACATCAGACGCTCGCCGATGGGCACCTGCCCGGTCTGGATCGCGCGCTTGATGTCATTGCCCGCGATCAGCGAGCCCGAAGGATGCGTGGCGATGGTGATGTCGCCGCCGGTGCCGGTGGTCACGCATTTGCCGAATTCGGCCGCCACGGCGGAATGGAAGTTGGTCGCCGGATAGGCCAGCGGCATGTCCCAGGTTTCGGCGAAAGCGGGCGCTGCGGCAGCGGCCGTGATGGCGGTGGCCGTCAAGAGGCTGGTAATCGTTTTCATGGTTCTGTCTCCCGGTTGAGGCCCGGCTTTGCGGGCGGCTGGGCAGGGTCTTGCGCCCCGTCCCGGTTCAGATGCTGCACCATCGGGTGCAGAGACGGATCGGCCGCTCCGGTGTCGCCTGAAACGCCGCAAGGGCCTCCGATTCCACGGTCCATACTGCCTGACTTATAAATTTCGTCAACAAAATGTTGACATTTTATCAGGATCGCACATCCTTTGCCCATGACATCATCACTTGGCCCCATCGTTTCATCCGCGCATCTGGCAGAGGGGTCCTTTGCCGAGATATCCGAGCTTGAATTCGGCATGATCATCGCCGGAAACGCCTTCAACCGCTGGATGGTGCGGGCCATGTCGGCCACGGGCTTTCCGGACCTGTCGCCGCTGGATGTGCTGGTGCTGCACACCGTGCGCCATCGCGGGCGGGCCAAGAAACTGGCCGATATCTGCCTTGTCCTGAATGTCGAGGATACGCATACGGTCAATTACGCGATCAAGAAGCTGACCAAGGCGGGTCTGGTCAAGGAAGGCCGGCGCGGCAAGGAAAAGACCGTCGAGGCGACCGAGGCCGGACAGGCCGCCTGCGCCCGCTACCGCGAAATCCGCGAGGATCTTCTGCTGAAACCCGTGCTGGAACTGGGGCTGGAGCCCGAGCAGATCAGCAAGCTCGCCACGCTGCTGCGCACCATGTCGGGGCAATACGATCAGGCCGCGCGCTCGGCCACCGCGTTCTGAGGATCAGGGCACAAGCCGCGCAGGCAGCTTGGCATAGCCGCGAAAGCGCAAGCGTCCGCCATGTTCGCGCCCTTCGGTCAGCGCGTAGTCGGGAAAGCGCGCCAGGAAACGCGACACCGCGATCCGCCCTTCCAGCCGCGCCAGCGTCAACCCCACGCAGATATGCGGGCCACCCGCGAAGGCAAGGTGCCGGTTCGGCTTGCGGGTGATATCGAAACGGTCCGGGTCCGGGAACTGCGCCGGATCGCGATTGGCCGCCCCGATGCACAGATGCAGGTTGGTGCCTGCGGGAATCTCGATCCCGCCGATGGTGACGGGGGCCGTCGTCTCGCGGTTGCCCAACTGGTTGGGCGACTGAAACCGCAGCACCTCCTCGATCGCCGCGGGCGCAAGCGACGGGTCGGCCAGCAACAGCGCCTTCTGATCCGGGTGATCGTGCAAGGCCGCCAAAGCGCTGCCGATCAGGTTCGTCGTCGTCTCATGCCCCGCGTTCAGGATGAAGATGCAGTTCTGCAAAAGCTCCGCCTCGGACAGGGTGCCGCCGTCGCCCCCCTCGCCCGTGATCAGCCGCGTGAGCACATCGGTTTCGGGATCGCCGGGATGGGCGCGGCGGCGCGCGACCAGATCGGTCAGATAGGCGCAGAACTCCGTCACCGCCGCATGGCCGCGCGCCAGTTGGTCGTCGGACAGCACCGGCTCCAGCGCACCGAGGATCGCCAGCGACCAGTCGCGCAGCGGCGCGCGCTCGGACTGGGGAATGTCCAGCAGGTTGCCGATGATCTGGATCGGGATGGAGGAGGCGAAATCCTCGATCAGGTCGGGCGTGTCGCCCGCTGCGGCGCTGCGCGCCAAACCGTCCAGCAGATGATCCACGGTCGCGATCAGCCCCGGCTCCATCCGCGCGATGGCGCGCGGGGTCAGGGCCGCGCTCATGATCCGGCGCACGCGGGTGTGCAGCGGCGGGTCGTTGAAGACAAGCGAGGTGGTGTGATGCTCGTAGAGCGGCGTGCCGCGCCCGAACTTGGGCGCGAAGGCCGCTTTCTTGTCGGACCGGAACAGCGTGGTGTCGCGGTAGATGCGGTCCAGATCGGCATGGCGGCTGATCAGCACCGATCCGTCAGGCTGCGGCAGCACGGGCGCATGGGCCAGCAATGCGGCATAGGAGGGGAACGGATCAGCGACAAAACCTGCGGGCGGGCGGGCCAGCACGAAGTCGCGTGCCCTTTGCGCGTCATCCGTCTGCACATCTGCGCTCATGTCATCCTCCTGCCCCTACCCTTGAGGCCGAGTGTAAGGCCCATCCCCGCAGGCGCAAGTGGCGGTGCGGACCGGCAGAAACAGCGCTGAAAACGCGCGGCCGAAAAAACGGCAGTCAGGCTGACAAATTCGTGACGCTGCGTCATTCCGGGGGAAGAGGCGATTGGCGCGGACCATGGGAAACGGCCCCCAAGCCCCACATTTCGGCATACATCGGTATACCCAACGATCCCGCACGACAAATTCTTCCGCGCCCAACCCCCAAGAACACAGGTAAATTTTCTGTGACACTTCAAAAATTTACAAACTTCTGCGCGGCTTGATAATTTATTTACTAAATAAACAATAAAAAACAGTATCTTATACAAAAATGGCATCTCTGTGGTAAATTCCCGCCCGAGGAGATGACGTAGCGACCCCTTCGGAGGTCCGCGTCACTGGCCGAAATGGCCGAGATTACGAACGGAGGATCCATGACAAACCCGACCAGCACAGACAGCCTGTACGCCCCTTCGGCCGCCTTCGCGGCCAAAGCGCATATCAATGCAGACCAGTACAAGGCGATGTACGCGGCCTCGATCAAGGACCCCGAGGCCTTCTGGGCGGAACATGGCAAGCGGATCGACTGGATCAAGCCCTATACAAAGGTCAAGAACACCAGCTTCGCCCCCGGCGCGGTCGATATCAAATGGTTCGAGGATGGCACGCTGAACGTCAGCGCCAATTGCATCGACCGGCATCTCGAGACGCGCGGCGACCAGACCGCGATCATCTGGGAACCCGATGATCCCAAGGACGAGGCGCTGCACATCACCTATGCCGAACTGCACCGCCGCACTTGCCGGATGGCGAACATCCTGGAGTCGATGGGCGTGCGCAAGGGCGACCGGGTCGTGATCTACCTGCCGATGATCCCCGAGGCGGCCTATGCCATGCTGGCCTGCGCGCGTATCGGCGCTGTGCATTCCATCGTCTTCGCGGGCTTCTCGCCCGACGCTCTGGGCGCGCGGATCAACGGTTGTGACGCCAAGGTGGTGATCACCGCCGACTACGCCCCGCGCGGCGGACGCGCCACCCCGCTCAAGTCCAACACCGACGCGGCGCTGCTGCATTGCAAGGACAGCGTGAAATGCCTGATGGTGCGCCGCACCGGCGGGCAGACCACATGGGTGGACGGGCGCGACCACGACTATAACGAGATGGCGATGGAGGCGGATGACTATTGCGCCGCCCGCCGAAGTCGCGGCGGAAGACCCGCTGTTCATCCTCTATACCTCCGGCTCCACCGGGCAGCCCAAGGGTGTGGTGCATACATCGGGCGGCTATCTGGTCTATGCCTCGATGACGCATCAATACACCTTCGACTACCATGACGGCGACATCTTCTGGTGCACCGCCGATGTGGGCTGGGTCACCGGGCACAGCTATATCGTCTATGGCCCGCTGGCCAATGGCGCGACGACGCTGATGTTCGAGGGCGTGCCGACATGGCCCGATGCAGGCCGGTTCTGGGCCGTGTGCGAAAAGCACAAGGTCAACCAGTTCTACACCGCCCCCACCGCGATCCGCGCGCTGATGGCGCATGGCACCGATCCGGTGACCAAGTATGACCTGTCCTCGATCAAGCTGCTGGGCACCGTGGGCGAGCCCATCAACCCCGAAGCGTGGAACTGGTACAACGACGTGGTCGGCAAGGGAGCCGTGCCGATCGTCGATACATGGTGGCAGACCGAAACCGGCGGTCACCTGCTGACACCGCTGCCGGGCGCGATCCCGACCAAACCCGGTTCGGCCACCCTGCCCTTCTTCGGCGTGCAACCCGTGATCCTGGACCCGCAGACCGGGGCCGAGATCACCACGACCGCCGCCGAGGGCGTGCTTTGCCTGAAAGACAGCTGGCCCGGCCAGATGCGCACCGTCTATGGCGATCACGAGCGGTTCGAGAAGACCTATTTCAGCGACTACAAGAACTACTACTTCTCGGGCGATGGCTGCCGCCGCGATGCGGATGGCTATTACTGGATCACCGGCCGCGTCGATGACGTGATCAACGTGTCCGGGCACCGGATGGGCACCGCCGAGGTCGAAAGCGCGCTGGTCGCCCATGTCAACGTGGCCGAGGCCGCCGTCGTGGGCTATCCGCATCCGATCAAGGGCCAGGGCATCTATGCCTATGTCACCCTGATGAACGGGATCGAGCCGTCCGAGGATCTGCGCAAGGAACTGGTCAAATGGGTCCGCTCCGAGATCGGCCCGATCGCCAGCCCCGACCTGATCCAGTGGGCACCGGGCCTGCCCAAGACCCGCTCGGGCAAGATCATGCGCCGCATCCTGCGCAAGATCGCCGAGAATGACTATGGCGCGCTGGGGGATACCTCGACGCTGGCTGATCCTTCGGTCGTGGACAACCTGATCGAACACCGGATGAACAAAGGGTGAGCGGGATGGGCGCAGACACCATGACCCGTCCCGCCGTTCTGATCCTGCTGGGCCCTCCGGGCGCGGGCAAGGGCACGCAGGCGCGGATGTTGCAGGACCGTTTCGGGCTGGTGCAACTGTCCACGGGCGATCTGCTGCGCGCGGCCGTCGCTGCGGGCACGGATGCGGGCAAAGCTGCGAAAGCGGTGATGCAGGCGGGCGATCTGGTCAGTGACGAGATCGTGCTGGCGATCCTCAAGGACCGTCTGGCGGAACCCGACACCGCAAAAGGCGTGATCCTCGACGGCTTTCCCCGCACGACCGTGCAGGCACAGGCGCTGGACACGCTGCTGGCGCAAAGCGGGCAGCGGATCAACGCGGCCATCTCGCTCGAGGTGGATGACGCCGAAATGGTGGCGCGCGTGGCGGGCCGCTACACCTGCGGCACCTGCGGCGAGGGCTATCACGACAGCTACAAGACGCCTGCGGTGGCGGGCACTTGCGACAAATGCGGCGGCACGGCCATGACACGGCGCGCCGATGACAACGCGGCCACGGTGGGCCAGCGTCTGACGGCCTATCACGCCCAGACCGCACCGCTGATCGCGTATTACGAGGAACAGGGCAATCTGCAGCGGATCGACGCCATGGGCGAGATCGCGCAGATCGCCGAAGGGCTGAGCGCGATCGTCGGACAGGCGGTCGCGTAATCGGGAGGGGGAGGCGCGGTGACATCCGCGCCTTTCGGAAATGTGCAAAAAGGGAGGACGCCTTTCATGGCAGACAACTCAAAAGACAACAACGCCTATTGGGCCGCAAACGTGCGGATCATCCTGATAAGCCTTGCGATCTGGGCGCTGGTTTCGTTCGGGTTCGGGATCATCCTGCGGCCGATGCTGATGGGCATCGCAGTGGGCGGCACCGATCTGGGCTTCTGGTTCGCGCAGCAAGGCTCGATCCTCGTGTTCCTGGTGCTGATCTTCTTCTACGCCTGGCGCATGAACAAGCTCGACGCTGAACACGGCGTCGAAGAATAATCTCGTAGGGACAGGGAAACCAATGGATCAGTATACTCTCAACCTGCTGGTGGTGGGCGCGTCCTTTGCGCTCTACATCGGCATCGCGATCTGGGCCCGTGCGGGCTCGACCGCAGAGTTCTATGCCGCAGGTCAGGGCGTTCCGCCCGTGATGAACGGCATGGCCACCGCTGCCGACTGGATGTCGGCGGCCTCTTTCATCTCGATGGCGGGCATCATCGCGCTGTCGCCTGCGGGTGGTTATCAGCAGTCGGCCTTCCTGATGGGCTGGACCGGGGGCTATGTGCTTCTGGCACTGCTTCTGGCGCCTTACCTGCGCAAGTTCGGCAAGTTCACCGTGCCGGAATTCGTCGGTGACCGCTTCTACTCCAAGGGCGCACGTCTTGTGGCCGTGATCTGTCTGATCGTGATCTCGGTGACCTACGTGATCGGCCAGATGCGCGGCGTGGGCGTGACCTTCGCGCGCTTCCTCGAAGTGTCCACGGATACCGGCCTCTATATCGGCGCGACCATCGTGTTCGTCTATGCCGTGTTCGGCGGCATGAAGGGCATCACCTATACGCAGGTCGCACAGTATTGCGTTCTGATCATCGCCTACACCATTCCGGCGATCTTCATCTCGCTCCAGATCACCGGCAACTTCCTGCCGCCACTGGGTCTGTTCGGCGGCTATGCGCCCGCAGGCGGAGATGTGGCCTTCCTGACCAAGCTGGATCAGGTCGTGGTGGAACTGGGCTTCACGCAGTATACCGCCTACACCACCTCGACGCTGAACATGGTGTTCTTCACCATGTCGCTGATGATCGGTACCGCCGGTCTGCCGCACGTCATCATCCGCTTCTTCACCGTGCCGAAAGTGGCCGATGCACGCTGGTCCGCCGGTTGGGCACTGGTCTTCATCGCACTGCTCTACACCGTGGCACCTGCCGTGGGCTCGATGGCGCGGATGAACCTGACCACAACCTTCTGGCCGAATGCCGCCACCGGCGAAGCGCTGGCAGGTGATCCGATCTCGCTGGAAGCGATCAACACCAATCCTGAACTCAGCTGGATCAACACCTGGAAGAACACCGGGCTGCTGGCCTTCGAGGACAAGAACGGCGACGGCTTCATCCAGTATTACAACGACAAGAGCCCCGCGATGGAAGCCATTGCAGCCGAGCGTGGCTGGACCGGCAACGAACTGACCAAGATCGACAACGACATGATGGTTCTGGCCAACCCCGAGATCGCAAAGCTTCCGGGCTGGGTGATCGCACTGGTTGCGGCAGGCGGTCTGGCGGCGGCGCTGTCCACGGCGGCGGGTCTGCTGCTGGCGATCTCGTCGGCTGTGTCGCATGACCTGATCAAGGGGTCGATCAACCCCAACATCAGCGAAAAAGGCGAACTGCTGGCCGCGCGTGTCTCGATGGGCTTTGCCATCGTGCTGGCGACCTGGCTTGGCCTCAACCCTCCGGGCTTCGCGGCCCAGGTGGTGGCGCTGGCCTTCGGTCTGGCGGCGGCGACGATCTTCCCTGTGCTGATGATGGGTATCTTCTCGAAGCGCATCAACAAGGAAGGCGCCATCGCGGGCATGCTGGTCGGTCTGATCGCGACTGCCATCTACATCTTCCTGTATCTGGGCTGGTTCTTCATCCCCGGTACGGCAACCCTGGAAAACGTTCCGGCCAACTGGCTGTTCGGCATCGCACCGGCCTCCTTCGGGACCGTGGGCGCGATCCTGAACTTCGGAACCGCCTATATCGTGTCGAGCCTCACCAAAGAGCCCCCGCGCGAGATCCAGGACCTGGTGGAATCCATCCGTGTGCCGAAAGGCGCGGGTGCGGCCACCGGCCACTAAAACACCCCGGGCGGGCGGTTCGAAAGAACCGCCCGTTTCGCTTTTTCAGATGTTCCCGCGCCCTGCCCTGCGATAGACATGGGCCACAAGAGGCCACAGGAACATGTCCGAGGATCGGTTTGATGCCACGTTCTGCTGACGACCAGCGCCGGTTTCTCGGCACTATTCACCCCTATGACAGCCTGCCCGCCGATGATCTGACACGGGTCGCGGCACAGTTTCGCGCGCTGCCCCTCAAGACCGACGATGTGATCTATCGCCATGGCGAACCCTGCGAGGGGCTTTACGTGATCCTTGACGGACAGGTCGAGATCACCTCGGACACCGGCGAGGTCGTGTCGCATCTGAGCGCGCGCAACTCCTTTGGCGAACGCGGGCTGATGCGCGGCGGTCTGACCGGCACCAATGCGCGCGCGCTCAGCGATGGAACGCTGCTGCTGCTGCCCGCCGACGATTTCCGCGCCTTGATCGCCACGAATGAGGGCGCACGGCGCTTTTTCACCCGCAGCCGCGCCCGCGAGGCCGCCGATGCCGCCCGCCCCGCCTCGCTGACCGAGACACGGGTGGATCAGCTGATGGCCAGCGATCCGGTCACCTGCACCACCGAAACCTCGATCGTGGATGCCGCCCGGCTGATGCGGTCGCATCGCATCTCGGCGCTGGGGATCACCGACGGCGACCGGCTGGCGGGGATCGTGACCCTGCATGACATCAACAACCGCGTGGTCGCCGCAGGGCTGGACCCGTCCTGCCCCGTGCGCCAGATCATGACCGCCGACCCCGAGACGCTGCCCCCGTCCGCCATCGGCTCGGACGTGCTGCACATGATGATGGAACGCCGCTTCGGCCATGTGCCCGTGGTGGACAACGGCAAATTCGTGGGGATCGTCACCCAGACCAACCTCACGCGCTTTCAGGCGACGAACTCGGCCTCGCTGGTGCGCGACATCGCCCGCACCGGAACGCCCGGCGACATGGCCGCCGTCACCGCCCATATCCCGCGCCTGCTGGTGCAGCTTGTGGGCGCGGGCAACCGCCATGAAACCGTGACACGGCTGATCACCGATATCGCGGACGCGGCCACGCGCCGCTTGCTTGCGCTGGCCGAAGAGCATCTGGGCCCGCCGCCCGTGCCCTATCTGTGGCTGGCCTGCGGCTCGCAGGGGCGGCAGGAACAGACAGGCGTCTCGGATCAGGACAATTGCCTGATGCTGGACGATGCCGTGACCGAGGCCGACATGCCCTATTTCGCGGAGCTGGCGAAATTCGTCAGCGACGGGCTGGATGCGGCGGGCTATTTCTACTGCCCCGGCGACATGATGGCCACGAACCCGCGCTGGTGCCAGCCGGTCCATGTCTGGCGCGGCTATTTCCGCCGCTGGATCGAGGCGCCCAACCCCGAGGCGCAGATGCTGGCCTCGGTCATGTTCGACCTGCGCCCCATCGGCGGCGCCCGCGCGCTTTTCGAAGACCTGCAACGCGAGACGCTGGAGGCAGCGGCGCGCAACTCGATCTTCGTGGCGCATATGGTGTCGAACTCGCTCAAGCATATCCCGCCGCTGGGCCTCTTGCGCGGCTTTGCCACCCTGCGCAGCGGCGAGCACAAGAACCGCATCGACATGAAGCTGAACGGCGTGGTGCCCATCGTGGACCTTGGCCGCATCTATGCGCTGCGGGGCCAGCTTGAGGCGGTGAACACCCGCGCGCGGCTCGAGGCGGCACTGGCTGCGGGCCTCATCAGCCAGAGCGGCGGGCGCGATCTGCTGGACGCCTATGACCTGATCGCGCAGACACGGCTCGACCATCAGGCGACGCTGATCCGCGCGGGCGGCAAGCCCGACAACTTCATGTCGCCCAATGTGCTGTCGGAATTCGAACGCAGTCACCTGCGCGACGCCTTCGTCGTGGTGCGCACCATGCAATCCGCCGCGACACAGGGGCGCGGCGTCATCGGCTGACCCCGCAGCCTGTGGCCCGGTCCGGGCCGCATCACCGGGGAGGAGGAGAACGAAGAATGTATGTCGACATAATCACGATCATCGCCGCAGGCTTTGCCGCAGCCGGGGTCGTGATGATCCTGAACCGGCTGATCGGCAAGCGGCTGCCGCGCTGGGTGATCCCCGCCGGCGCGGGCGCAGGCATGATCCTGATGAGCCTGACCAACGAATATCGCTGGTATCCCCGCACGCTGGAGCTTCTGCCCGAAGGGTTCGAAGTGGTCTCCACCGCCGAGCACAGCGCGCTCTACAGCCCATGGACCTACGTGGTGCCCTATGTGGATCGCTTCGTGGCGGTGGATGTGGCCGGGCTTCAACGCAATGCGGCGCAACCCGACCTGCGGCTCAGCCGGGTGATCTTCTTCACCCGCTGGGAGTCGGTGCGCATCCTTCCCGCCGTGTTCGATTGCGCGCAGGGCCGCAGCGCCCTGCTGGACCCCGACAATATGTTCAACGAAGATGGCACGATCCGCGTGTCACGCTGGGATCAGACCGGCATGGATGATCCCGCCACCGCGCTGATCTGCCGGGAGGGATGAGCCATGTTCGACCGCCTTGGACCACGTCAGAGGACCCTGGCCTTCTTCAGCGTGCTGGCCGTGGCCTGTATCGGGGCCGTGGCAGGATCGCTCGTGCTGGCCGAATCGCGGCTGGACCTGCCTGAGGCGCGCACGGCCTTCGTCTCGGCGGGGCTGATGGCGGGCTTTGCGATCCTCGGGCTCTGCGCCCTGATGTGGCTGATCTTCGACGAGACCGTCGCCCGCCCCATCGAACGGCTGGCCGCCGCCATGCATGCGCGCGCCGCCACCGACATGCGCGGCGGGATCGACGCCACCGTGACGCGGCATCTGGGCGATCTGGCCACGGCAGCCTCGGCGCTGACCTCGAAACTGGGCGAGGCGCGCTCGGACGCCGATGCCGATATCGCGCGTCACACCGCGCGTCTGATGACCGAACGCGAACATCTGACGCGCATCCTGTCGGCCATTCCCGCCGCCGTGCTGATGGTGGGCAGCGATCACCGCATCACGCTTTATGACGGGCACGCGGCGGCGATGCTGGACGAACAGCACCATCTGGGGCTGGGTCAGCGCATCTTCGACTATTTCGACGAAACCTACCTGCGCACGGCGCTGGCAAACCTGTCCGACACCGGGCGCAGCACGCTGGACCAGCAGCTTGTCACCGCAGACGGGGCGCGGCTGTTCGACGTGACGCTGCACGATCTGGGCCGTGGTCAGGGCTATATGCTGTCCTTCCCGGTCCCGCGCGAGACGACGCCCGCCCGCCCCGTCGTCTATGACTTCGAGCTGAACACGCGCGAAAGCACCGGCGACATCCTCGATGTGCCGCTGCGCGCGCTGACCTATGTGATCTTCGACACGGAAACCACGGGCCTTCTGCCCGACCGGGACGAGGTGGTGCAGATCGGCGCGCTGCGCGTCGTCAACTGCCAGCAGGCGGGCGGCGAGGTGCTGGACACGCTGGTGAACCCCGGCCGTCCGATCCCCGCGCGCTCGACCGCCGTGCATGGCGTGACCGATGCGATGGTCAAGGATGCGCCCGACATGGCCCAGGCCGGACGGCGCTTCCACAGCTTTGCCCGCGACGCGGTTCTGGTCGCGCATAACGCGCCTTTCGACATGGCCTTCTTCCACCGCCACGCGCCCTCGATCGGGGCGGCTTTCGACAATCCGGTGCTGGACACGGTGCTGCTGTCCGCGATCCTCTTCGGCGGCACCGAGGGCCACACGCTGGATGAAATCGCCCAGCGGCTGGAAATCGACCTGCCCGAGGAGGTCCGCCACACGGCTCTTGGCGATGCCATCGCCACGCGCGACGTGTTCCTGCGGATGATCCCGATGCTCGAGGCGCGCGGCCTGTCCACCTTCGGCGCGGTTCTTGCCGAAATGCGCAAGCACAAGCGGCTCCTGCCCGACCTGAACGTCGATCTGAAGAAGACCTGATCCGCACAGCGATGATCGCGCAGGCCCGACCGGGTGCCCGTGAACAGGAACGAACCGCATCTGGATATTTCCGTGCGCATACGCACAGATAAAACTGGAACGCCCCTGCAACGCGTTATCGCAATGCAGAAAAATGATCGAAAATACCCCTGTTTTCCGCACACGCGCCTGTCAGCGCACGGTAATATTTCACACCAAACCTGACAGACTACCATCTAACTATCTGTTTTATATAGACTAACCTGAGAACGCCGAACCGTTACACTCCGGTTTCATGTCGCGTGCGCACATTGCCTTGAGCAACGGTGTTTTGTCTGTGCGCTGATCGAGGGGTAATGTGGGTTCAGATCAAAACGATCCGCAACGCATCCTCGAAAGGAACCACATCATGAAAGCCATCATCCTCACCGCCCTGACCGCCGCTGTTCTTGGCACCTCCGCCTATGCCGACATGAACAAGGACACGCTGTCCAGCCGCCTCACATCCTCGGACGTCGTCGTTTTCGAACGTGACAAGGGTGTCTACGGTGCCGCCACGACCCGCGTGAACAGCGGTGTTGCAACACTGGTTGACGCCAAGACGGTGCTGCTGCCCCGCGAACAGGCCATCGCGACCGACGGCAAGGTTGCCGTCTACACCTTCAACGGCCGCAGCGCCGATGCAGGCGGCTCCTTCCCCCGCCGCTAAGCCGCTCTCTCTGCCCGACGCAAAGCCCCGCCTTGACAGCTCAAGGCGGGGCTTTTGCCTGTCCGGACCCTGCCCGCGTCATTCCATGATCAGGGTTCCGGCAAAGACCTCGCGCCCGACGGTCCGGATCAGTTGCGCGATCCGGGGCGCGGCCTCGTCCCGGCTGCCCCTGCGCGTGACAAGCCCGACAGAGCGCAGGATACGCGGCCCGTCGAGCGGGACCACCGTGACATCGGAATCGTCGGCCCTGATCTCCGACCGGATATAGAGCGCGGGCAGGAACGCCACGCCCATGTCCATGCCCGCCATCAACCGGATCGAGTCGAGGCTGGTGCCCTCGTAATCCGCGCGCAGCCTTGCGCCGAGTGTCTCGCACAGCTCCGCCACCTGCTGGCGCAGGGAATAGGCGGGGCCAAGGCTCAGGACCGTGGCACCGGCCAGCGCCTCGCGCGGCAGGCGGTCATGGGCGGCAAAGGGATGATCGCGGGCCACGACCAGCTCCAGCGGTTCGCGGAACAGGCGCAGCGCATCCACATCGCCGCGCACCGGCAGCTGCACGAGGATCATGTCGAAATCGCCCTGCCCAAGCCCCTGCACCAGCGCCTCCGGCGTGCCTTCGCGGATATAAAGGCTCAGATCAGGGTGACGGGCATGAAGCCGCGCGATGACATGCGGCAGCACATAGGGCCCAAGCGTCGCCGAGGCCCCGAAGCGCACCGATCCCGACAGGCCCGAACGCGGTGCCTCGAAGCGGTTCACAAGGTTCTGCGATGCCTCGAGGATCAGGCGGGCACGCTCATGCACCTCCCGCCCGGCCGGGGTCAGGATCACACCCGGCCGGCTGCGCTCCACCAGGGTGTGGCCCAACCGTTTCTCCAGATTGGCAAGCTGGATCGACAGCGATGGCTGGCTGACGCCGCAATGGTCGGCGGCCGCCTTGAAATTACCGGTCTCGACCAGCGCCACGTAGTATTGCAACTGCTTGAGGCTGGGCAGGTCGCGCATCACCGGACCAACCTCAGAGGAATTCGTCTTCGCCACCGTCGCCATCGTCGAAGGCAGGTGGCGGGGCTTCGCCATTGGCACCCGGCGCGTCCGACCGGAACAGCTCGTTCGGCAACCATGTGGCCGTTTCGGGCAGCGCCCACAGGATCACCAGCGCCACGATCTGCAATCCGATGAACGGCAGCGCGCCCCAGTAGATCTGCGGTGTCGTGATCGTGCGTGGCGCCACCCCGCGCAGGTAGAACAGCGAAAAGCCGAAGGGCGGTGTCAGGAACGAGGTTTGCAGCAACACACCCATCATCACCCCCAGCCAGATCGGATCCACCCCCATCACCAGAAGAACCGGGGCCGTGATCGGCACCACAATGAACAGGATCTCGAAGGTGTCGAGGAAAAAACCAAGCACGAAGATGATCAGGAAGACGGTGATCAGCGCGCCGGTCTGGCCGCCCGGCATCCCCTCGAGGAAATTGCGCACCATCGCGCCGCCGCCCATCTGGGTGAAGACCAGCGCAAAGGCCGTGGCCCCCAGCAGGATGATGAACACCATCGAGGTGATCGACATGGTCGTCAGCGACGACTGGAACACCGTGCCAAGATAGGTGCTGCCCAGCTTGCGCGAACTCAGCATCGCGACAAAGGCCAGAACCATCACCACCAGCATGAAGGTCAAAAGCCCCTTGCCCCCGAAGAGCCAGGCCACAAGACCGACGGCGGCCAGAAAGCCGATCCAGAACCACATGAGCCTGCGATCGCGCCGGATATCGCCTTCGCCCCCCATATGCGCATCGGCGAACAGCTTGACCGAGGCCAGAAACAGCGCGCCCACCGCGCCCACGCTGGCGCTTTCGGTCGGCGTGGCCACGCCCGAGATGATCGAGCCCAGCACCGCCACGATCAGCGTGATCGGCGGGATCAGGGCGCTGACCACGCGCGACGCAAGGCCCGCCCGCTCGGCGGCGGTCATGGCGACGGGCGGACAGCTTTCTGGCGTCACGATCGCGCGCCAGATCACGTAAAGCGCATAGAGCGTGGCCAGGATCAGGCTGGGGATCATCGCGCCCGCAAAAAGATCGCCGACCGACACCGTATCGGGGGCGAAATTGCCCAGTTCCAGTTGCGCCGCCGAATTGGCCCCCTGCAGGATATCGGCCATGAAGATCAGCACCGTCGAAGGGGGCAGGATCTGCCCAAGCGTGCCCGCCGCACAGATCGTGCCGCAGGCGAGTTTCGGGTCATAGCCCGCGCGCATCATCGCAGGCAGGCTCAGCAGGCCCATGGTCACCACGGTCGCGCCCACCACACCCGTGGCCGCCGCCAGAAGCGCGCCGACCAGAACCACCGACAGCGCCAGCCCGCCGCGCAGGCGACCGAACACCTGCCCCATCGTGGTCAGCAACTGCTCGGCGATCCCGGACCGTTCCAGCACCACGCCCATGAAAACGAAAAGCGGCACCGCCACCAGCACCGGGTTCGTCAGCACGCCCCAGAACCGGTTCGGCAGCGCCGCGAACAGCGCCTGATCGAAAGCGCCCACCCAGATCCCCGCGAAACCCACCAGAACGGCCAGACCGCCCAGCGTGAAGGCCACAAGATAGCCTGACATCAGAAACAGCATGATCAGCAGGAAAAGACCCGCCGCCATCACCTGCCCGAGAAGTGCTGCGTCCATCATCCCCTCCCGGATCAGAGCGTCTGGTCGGCGCTGTGGCCGCCATGGTCGAGCGCAAAGCCCTCATGCCCCGCGATCACCAGCAGGCCGCGCAGCACGAAGGCCGCGCCCTGCAACGCGATCAGCGCGATGAAACCCAGAAGCGTCGCCTTCAATATCCAGTAATTGGCCATGCCGCCGGGGTTGAGCGATCCCTCATCCGCGGCCCAGGAGGCGGTCCAGAATGTCCAGACACCGGCGCCGAAGACCCACAGGAACGGCACCAGCAGGACCAGCGTCATCACCATGTCCGACACCGCCCTGCGCCGGTCGCTCCAACGCGTATAGAGCACATCGACCCGCACGAAACCGCCCGACATCATCGTGTAGCCCGCGCCCAGCACGATCACCGCGACATGCGTCCAGATATAGGATTCCTGCAACCAGATCAGACCGAACCCCAGCGCATAGCGCAGGTAGACCGTGGCAAAGCACAACACCACCGTTCCCAGCGCCAGCCATGCCACGGCATAGCCGCTCCAGCGGCAGATCCTGTCGATCGCATGCACGGCCCCGGCCGCAGCGCGCGCCCAGCCGGGCATCGGCCCGGCGTCTCCCTCGGTCATCCCTCGCATCCCCCTCTTGTGCCCGCAGGGTTACCTCCCTGTCGGACCGGAGTGTCCCTGTCGCGGCCCCCGCAGCCGGTCAGGGCTGGGGTCCGTGTCCTGAAATTGAGGGCATCCCGCGCATTTCAACATGCGGCGATAAGTTTTTTTAACTGGTTTAAAAAATCCTGCTGGTTTCGATAATTATTTTTTAATCAGCCTCGCCAAGCCCCTCGCTCCGTTGCCCTGCGACAATCCGCTCCCATATCGCGCCGCACGTCGTCAGCCGCGACACGCGGGGCGGGAGGACATCAAAAAAGGGAGGATCACGATGAAAAGACGCGACTTTATCACGAAATCGGTTTTCGCAGGCACCGCGACGGCCGCCGCCACTCTGGCCGCGCCCGCCATTGCGCAGAATGTGATCGAATGGCGCATGGTCCATTCCTGGCCGAAGGGTCTGCCCGGTGTCGGCGTCGGGGCCGAGCGGCTGGCGCAGCGGATCGAGGCGATGACCGGGGGCCGGCTGCGCATCCAGGTCTTCGCGGCAGGCGAGCTGGTGCCCGCCCTGGGCTGCATGGACGCCGTGATGGACGGCACCGCCGAGATGGGCCATGACGCCTCGTTCTACCATGTGGGCAAGCACCCGATGCTGGCCGCCTTCTTCGCCGTCCCCTTCGGCATGACCGCCGACGAGCAGGCCGCATGGCTGCTGCATGGCGGCGGGCAGGCCCTGTGGGACGAGCTGAACAGCCAGTTCGGCATCCTGTCCTTCCCGGCCGGCCAGACCGCCAACCAGTCCTTCGGCTGGTTCCGCAACCCGGTCGAATCCGTGGCCGATTTTCAGGGCCTGCGCATCCGCATGCCCGGTCTGGGCGGCGAGATGGTGCAGAAACTGGGCGCGACCTCGGTGCTTCTGCCGGGCGGCGAGATCTTCTCGGCGCTGCAATCGGGGGCCGTCGATGCGGCGGAATTCATCGGCCCGGTCAATGACCTGCCGATGGGCTTTCATCAGGTGGCCAAATATTCCTACGGCCCCGGCGTGCAAGAGCCGGGTGGCACCGTGCAGCTGATGGTCAACCGCGCCGCCTTCGAGGGGCTGCCCGCCGACCTGCAAGAGATCATCCGCGCCGCCTGCCACGCGGGCCACGAGGACATGAAGGTGGAATACGACCTGCTGTCGGGCCGCGCGATGGAAACCCTGCGGATCGAGCACGGCGTCGAATTCCGCCGCCTGAACCGCGACATCCTCGAAGCCCTCGGCCGCGCGGCGGGCGAGGTGATCCAGGAAAGCTACGACCGCGGCGACGACCTGACCCGCCGGATCTGGGACAGCTACCTGGCCAGCCGCGCCGACACGATGCGCCACCTGCGGTTCAACGAACAGGCCTTCCTCAACGCCCGCACGCTGGAATTCCCCTTCCCCGGCCCCCAGCCAACGTGATCCCGCGCGGGGGCTGAGCCTCGGTCAATGACACGACAAACGCCCCGGACACCCCGTCCGGGGCGTCTCCATTCCCGCCTCCCGGCGACGCAGGCCAAACAAGCACACAACCGACCCCAATCAGATGCAAGCGCCATGCCACGGCAACAGCGCGCAAACGTCTGAAATGTCTGATTTTTGAAGTGGTGCCCGGGGGCGGAATCGAACCACCGACACGAGGATTTTCAATCCACTGCTCTACCCCTGAGCTACCCGGGCACGGGAGAACGCGAGGCGTTCGGGTTGCAGCGTTCTAGGCGAGGCGTGGGGGGCTGTCCAGAGGGTTTGCACAAATTTTTCGTGCAGCATCAGATCGGTGTGCGGCACCGTGTCGAACCCGTGTCACTGGGGTTTCAACGGGTTGTCGCGCAGGGCGTCCTCGATGGCGTCGATGGCCGCCTCGATATCGTCGGGGTCCTGCGACGGCACCGCATAGGTGCCGCTGAACCAGCGCGCCAGATCGACATCCGCGCAGCGTTTCGAGCAGAAGGGCCGGTAGTCCGGATCGGCCTTGCGCTTGCAGATCGGGCAGGTCATGGCTTGCACCCCTGCTCCTCCAGCAGCGTCGCCAGCGGCACGCGGGCGCGTTTGCGTTGCAGTTCGTAATGGCCAAGCGGGGTCCAGCCGACCAGCACGGTCTCGATCCTGTCGGCGCGGAAGGCGGCCTGCAGCGCGCATCTCGAAGGCGCGGCGGTCCTTCTTCGGCATCGGCGCCAGATCGAGCGTGATCTGCCCGCCCAGCCCCCGCAGGCGCAACTGGCGTGGCAGGTCGCGGCGCCAGCGCGATATTGGCCTTGAGCGCCGCCGCCGGGCTGGTATCCGCGCCGGTGTTCACATCGACGGCCACCAGGGCGCGGGTCGGCTCGATATAGGCAAAGCCACCGCCCGCCAGGGCACACGCGCGGATCGCGCAGCGCCGTCGATCATGTCGAGCACGCCATGGGTCTCGAAACTGCGCTCGGCTCGTCACAACCTCGGCCGGTTCGACCCAGTCGCGCCAGGCCAGCGCATGGGGACCATCGCCCTCGGTCAGGCATTCCGGCCGCGCCGTCGGTATCGGCCAGCACGGCGGTGGCCAGATCGGCCATGGCGGCGATATCCTCGGCGATCTCGTCGGGATCGGCCACCTCGCAGCGGAGCGCAGGATCAGGCCCATCGGGCTGTCGCCCATCACCTCATGCGCGATCCCCAGCAAGCCGGTCGCGCAGATCGTCGTCGCGGATCGCGCGACTGATGTTCAGCCCCGGCGCATCAGGGGTGACGATGGCATAGACGGCTCTTGAACAGGATCTTCTGGGTCACGGGAATGGCCTTGCCCGGCTCGGCATGGCCCGTCACCTGCACCAGCATCGTGTCACCCGGCGCGATCCCCTTGACCTGCCGCAGGAAGGCGGTGCCATCGGGCGTGCGCAGGAACAGCCCGCCCTGCCCCTTCACCGGGCGATCGGCCACGGCGCGGTAGATCGCGCCGGGGCGCGGACCATCCGCGTCGATCAGCAGATCCTCAAGCCGCCCGTCCACGATCAGGGCGGCGGCTTCGCGCCCGTTCAGGTGGTCGAGGATGATCTGACGGCCCTTCATGTGCGGTCCTTCCAAAGCGGGTAACCCGCAGCCTGCAACAGGCCTGCGGTCTCGGCCAGCGGCAGGCCCACCACGCCGGTGAAAGAGCCGTTGATCCAGGGGATGAACGCCCCGGCCGGTCCCTGGATGGCATAGCCGCCCGCCTTGCCCTGCCAGTCGTTGCTGGCCAGATAGGCGTTCAGTTCTTCGTCCGACAGGCGCTTCATCTGCACCGTGGTCACGACATCGCGTTCCCAGATGCGGGTGCCGCGCCGGACGGCCACGGCTGTGATCACGCGGTGCCGCCGCCCGGACAGGGCCAGCAGGAATTCGCGCCGCCTCGGCCCACAGTCTGCAGGCTTGCCCAGAATCCGGCGCCCCAGCGCCACGGTGGTATCGGCGCAGATCACGATATCATCGTCACCGGCCTGCACCGCACGGGCCTTTTCACGCGCCATGCGCGCGCAATAGGGGCGTGGCAATTCGGTCTTGCAGCGGGGTCTCGTCGATATCCGGCGGGCGGATGGCATCAGGCACAACACCAATCTGCGCCAGCAGTTCCCTGCGGCGCGGACTGCCGGATCCGAGGATAAGTTTCACTTTGAAAACAGTTACTTGAAGCGGTAATTGATCCGACCCTTGGTCAGATCATAGGGGGTCATTTCCACCTGAACCTTGTCGCCTGCCAGAACACGGATGCGGTTCTTGCGCATCTTGCCTGCCGTATGTGCGATGATCTCATGGCCATTTTCAAGCTCGACCCGGAACGTCGCATTCGGCAGGAGTTCTTTCACGACACCGGGAAATTCGAGCGTATCTTCCTTGGCCATGGTCTCTCCTTCGTCAATCATCCCGCCAATCTGCGGGACAGGCGCTTAAATGGTCCGATCCGCGCCGATTTTCAAGGGGAATCTCTAGGCTGCGGGCTTTTGCGCCCGCCGGGTCACCGCGGCCTCCTGTTCGGGCCAGTGCGTGAGGTTCAGGACATGCCCGTCGGCCCGCACCTCGCGCACGGCGGCAAGGTCCACCGTCGGCATAGGTCCAGCCGGGTCGGTTCAGCTTTCCTTCCGCGATCACGCCCGTCGGCGGAAAGCCCCGGTCGGGCGGACCGAAGACGCCACCGGCCCCGGTATTCTCCTCGACCGCGTAAAGGCGGGGCTGCTTGCCCACCAGCGAGGCCATGACGGTGACGCATTGCCCCTCCAGCGCGCGGGCCATGGCCCCGATGCGCACCCGCCAATAGCCCTCGAGCGCCTCGGTGCAGCTGGGCACCAGCAGGATCTCGACCCCGCGTTCGGCCAGATCGCGCGCCAGAAGGGGGAATTCGCTGTCATAGCAGATCAGGATACCGATGCGGCCCAGATCGGTGTCGAAGACACGCAGCGGCCCTGCCCCGCCGGTCGCACCGGCGATGCCCCATTCCTCGCGCTCGAACCGGGTCATGATCTGCTTGTCCTGCACCCCGATCAGACCCGCAGGGCCGAACAGGGCCGCGCGGTTCACCACGGCGGACCCCTCGATCACCGGGGCCGAGGCGGACAGGATATGCACGCCGAACCGCGCCGCCAGCGCCGCATGCAGGTTATAGCTGGCCCCCACGCGGCCCGCGACCGCGCGGATCGACCCTTTCAGATCGCCGGACACCTTTGCCCCGTCCAGTGACGCCAGTTCCATCGCGCCATATTCGGGAAAGACCAGAAGGTCCGCGCCCTCCTGCGCGGCCTCGGCCACCCAGGCGGTCAGCTTGGCCTCGTAATCCGACCACTCCTTGAACCAGTCGAGCGGATAAGCGGATGTGGCAATCTTCATGGGGGTCTGTCCTGTCTCTGTGTCCACCCCATGATGACGCAATCGCGCGGCGGGTTCAAACGGATTGCCCGCTGGGGTTGCGCGGGCCTGAATGACGCAGGCTAGAGCGTCTTGATCCAGAATTGCAGCGGCTTGTCGGTCTCGGCGCTCTGGTCCAGATCCTTCCAGCCGAACCGCGCCACGACACCCGCCAGCGGGCGATACCCGCGCTTGCGCCAGAACGGGTCCAGCGGCGCATAGTCCGCAGGGCGCAGCGGATGATCCTCGGGGCGGATCACCCCGCAGAAGGCCGACTTGCCCAGACCCAGCGCGCGGGCGTGCTCCTCGCGCAGATCGAAGAAGCGATGCCCGATGCCCTGCCCGCGCCAGTCCGGCAGCAGCACCGATTCCGCGCAATAGAAGATGCGCGACAGATCCTCGCCCGTGCCATCGAAGGCGGCGGCGAAATCATCGGCATGGTCCTGCATGGGCATGCCGGTGGCCGCGCCCACCAGACGCTCGCCGTCATAGGCCCCCACCACCACCGCGCGCGGATTGTCGCGGTAGGCGGCCAGATACGCGCGCTCATAGCCAGGATCGCCGTCATAGAGATAGGGCCAGTCGCGAAACACCGCGATGCGCAGGCGCGCCACATCATCCAGCGCGCCTTCCAGAGCCGCCCCGGTCAGGGCCGCCACCCGGATCATGCGGAAACCTGCGCCACCCAGTCGGCCAGATTGTAATAGGTCACGACGCGGGTGATCTTGCCGTCCTGCAAGCTGAAGAACGACCCCGCAGGCAGGCGGTAGGTCTGTCCCTTCGCCTCGGGCAGGCCCGCATCGGTGGCCAGATAGGTGCCGTTGACGATATATTCCGCCGCCCCGCGGGTGCCATCCGGGCTGGCAAAGATCACCATGTCGGTCAGGTTCTCGGCGTAGCAGCGGCTCATATGGGCGCAAAAGGCGGCAAAGGCGTCCTTGCCGGTCCTGACCTTGCCCTCATTGACATGATGGGCCACGTCATCGGACAGGCAGGCCAGCATCCCGGCGGCATCGCCCGCATTGAAGGCATCGAAATAGCTCTGGATCGTGGCACGGGCTGTGTCGGTCATGGGCATCTCTCCTGTTTCGGCCAAGACCTAGCAGGGGTGCGTGCCCGCTCCAAGAGCCGGGGCGGCGTTTTGCGTCACGTCCGCGTCCTCACTCCGGGCGGGTGGGCGGTCCCCAATGGCTGGTCAGATGCTCGATGATCTGATCACGCGCCTGCCGATAGGCGTTCAGCTTGACCTCGCGGCGTTTCGCCCAGGCCGGTCGGGTCCATGATCGGCCAGTATTCCACCGTCAGATGAAAGATCCGCGTCAGGTCCAGCGCCCGGCGCTGGCTGGCCGGGCGACAGCGCCACCACCAGATCGAAGGAGGACAGATGCTCGCCCCATTCCTCCATCTCGTCGAAGGACCGGCTGCGATGGCGCGACAGCTCCACCCCGATCTCCTGACAGACGGCGATGGCGAAACCGTCGATCTCCATGTCATTGTAGACGCCGACCGATTGCACATAGGTCTCGGCGCCGTAGAATTTCTTCATGATCCCTTCGGCCATGGGCGATCTGACGGCGTTGTGGTCGCAGCAGAACAGAACCGACTGGGGCAATGGGGCTGGCCACGCGGCTCAGACTCCGAAATGCAGGACGCAGACCAGCGTGAACAGGCGGCGCGCGGTGTCGGTGTCGATCACCGCCTTGCCCTCCAGCCGCTCCTGCAGGATGCGCGCGCCCTCGTTGTGGATGCCGCGCCGGGCCATGTCGATGGTCTCGATCTGGCTGGGCGGCATGGTCTTGACCGCATCGAAATAGCTTTCGCAGATCGCCCAGTAATCCTTGACCACCTGCCGGAACGGGCTCAGCGACAGATGGAATTCCGCCGCCTTCTCGCCTTTCTCGGTCAGGATGTCGAAGACCAGCCGCTTCTCGCGGATCGCAAGGCCCACGCGATAGGGACCGGCGGGCACGACACGGTCGTCGCGCGCAGGCAGTTCGAAGCGAGTTTTCCTCCAGCAGGTCGAACATCGCCACCTTGCGCTCCTGCTCGATCTCGGGCGTGGGCGGCGGCAGGTTGGCATCATCAAGCTCGATATCGCAGATACGTGTCATGGGCAGGGTCCTTGCAGATACACCTGACTAGCGCAGGCAAAGCCCCCGCACAATCGCCTTGCACCGATTATGCTGCAATGCAGCAATTCTCCGCCCGACTGTAGCGCCGGGCGCACAGATCACTCGTTCAGACGGTTCAGCCGGGCCCGCACGCTCAACCCATGCGCCTCGAGGCTTTCCGAAATCGCCAGCGTCTCCGCCGCCGGGCCGATGGCGCGCAAGGCCCCCGGCGTCATCTTGGTCAGCGTCGTCCGCTTGAGGAAATCCATCACCGAAAGCCCGCTGGAGAACCGCGCCGACCGGGCCGTGGGCAGCACGTGGTTCGGCCCGCCGACGTAGTCGCCGATCGCCTCGGGCGTCCAGGCGCCAAGGAAGATCGCCCCTGCATGGGTGATCTTTTCGGCACAGCCCGTCCGGGTCCGCCACGCAAAGCTCCAGATGTTCGGGCGCGATCCGGTTCGACAGGCTTGCCGCCGCATCCAGATCGGGCACGGTGATGATCGCGCCAAAATCGCGCCAGCTCGGCCCCGCGATCGCGCGCCGCTCCAGCGTCTGCCAGATTGCGCTCGACCGCCGCCGCCACAGCCTTGGCCATGGCAGGGCTGTCGGTGATCAGAATGCTCTGCGCGCTTTCGTCATGCTCGGCCTGGCGACAGCAGGTCCAGCGCGATCCAGTCCGGGTCATTGTCCGCATCCGCGATCACCAGAATCTCGGACGGGCCCGCGATCATGTCGATGCCGACCTTGCCGAAGACCCGCCGCTTGGCCGCCGCGACATAGGCATTGCCCGGTCCGGTGATCTTGTCCACCGGCGGGATGCTTTCAGTGCCATAGGCCAGCGCCGCCACCGCCTGCGCGCCGCCGATCCGGTAGATCTCATCCACCCCGGCGATCCGCGCGGCCAGCAGCACCAGCGGATTGGCCACGCCGTCCGGCGTCGGCACCACGATGGCCAGCCGCCCGACCCCCGCCACCTTGGCAGGGATCGCATTCATCAAGACCGAGGACGGATAGGACGCCAGCCCGCCCGGCACATAAAGCCCCGCCGCCGAGACCGGCGTCCAGCGCCAGCCCAGCATCGCGCCCTGCGCGTCGGTCCAGCTTTCGTCCTGCGGCATCTGGCGCGCGTGATAGGCGCGGATACGCTCCGCCGCCAGTTCCAGCGCCGCGCGCTCATGCGCGGGCACCTGCGCGATCAAGGCCTCCATCTCGGCCTCCGAGAAGCGCAATGTCTCGGGCGTCAGCTCCAGCCGGTCGAATTTCGCGGTCAGCTCGATCACGCGCCGCGATCGCCGCGCGTGCGCACATCCGCGATGATTCCGGCCACGACATCATCCACATCGACGCTGTCCTCGCGCTTGGCCCCCAGCAGGGCGGCGAAGGCGGTCTCGAAATCGGGGTCGGCGCTATTCAGAAATACGGGCATGGTCCCTCCGGGTCTGGGCGGGGACATAGCTTTGCACGGGCCGCGCCTCAAGCCCTTGATGGCACCGAGTCGGCGCCCTGCTTCATCTTGCCCGAAATACTCCCGCCGGAGGCACATCCATCCACCGGGCGATCCGCCCTCAGATGTCGTGCCCCGGCACCTTGCGCGACGGCGCAACATAAGGACGCGTGACATCCTTCAGCGTCACTTCCAGCGCCTCGACCTCGCAGGCGGATCACCCCGTCCCCGGCCAGCACCAGATGCAACTCGCCCTCGACCTCGGCCCCGGGATGCCAGTCCAGCGACAGCAGCGACAGCACCAGATCGGGATCGCGCCGGTCCACCCCGTTCGAGGACACCCCCAGCACATTGTCGATCACCAGCAGCGACTGCACCCGCTCGACCGGGCGGCTGCGCTTCGTCGCGGCCTCCACATCCTCCCAGCGGAACCGGTTCAGCAGCAGGCCGAACCGGTGCTGCCCCGGCCGCCAGGTCATCGCCGTGGCCGGAAAGACCGCATCCTGCACCAGCGCCGAAATCACCTTGAGGTCCTCGGCCTCCAGCGCCCCCAGATTGAGCGGGGTCTCGCGCGCGTCCTCGAACCTTGCGTCGCTCATCTGCCTGCAACCCTTTCGATCCTGGCCCCGACCGCGCCCAGCTTCTCCTCGACCCGCTCATAGCCGCGATCCAGATGATAGACGCGGTTCACGATCGTCTCGCCTTCCGCCGCCAGCCCCGCAAGGATCAGCGACACGCGTCGCCCGCAGGTCGGTCGCCATCACGGGCGCACCTTTCAGGCGGTCCACGCCGGTCACCGTCGCGGTGCCACCATGCACGTCGATCTTCGCCCCCATGCGCATCAGTTCGGGCGCATGCATGAAACGGTTCTCGAAGATCTTTTCCTCCAGCACCGACACCCCGTCGGCGGTGCACAGCAGCGCCATCATCTGCGCCTGCAGGTCGGTCGGGAAACCGGGGAAAGGCTCGGTCGTCACATCCACCGCGCGCACACGGCCATTGCCGCGCGTGACCTTCAACCCCAGCGCCGTCTCCTCGACGGAAATCCCCGCCGCATCCAGCTTCTCGCAAAACGCTCCCACAAGGTCGATCCGCCCGCCCAGCAGTTCGACCTCGCCACCGCAGATCGCGGGGGCCAGCATGTAGGTGCCCAGTTCGATCCGGTCGGTGACAACCGGATGGGTCGCCCCGTGCAGACGGTCCACACCCTGAATGGTGATGGTCGCGGTCCCCTCGCCCTCGATCTGCGCGCCCATCTTGCGCAGGCATTGGGCCAGGTCCACGATCTCGGGCTCGCGCGCGGCGTTCTTCAGCACCGTGGTGCCCTTGGCCAGCGTCGCCGCCATCAGCGCGTTTTCCGTGGCCCCGACCGAGACGAAGGGAAATTCGAACACCCCGCCCTTCAACCCGCCGGGCGCCTTGGCATGGACATAGCCCTCGCGCAGGTCCAGCTCCGCCCCCATCGCCTCCAGCGCCTTCAGATGCAGGTCCACCGGGCGCGCGCCGATGGCGCAGCCGCCGGGCAGCGACACGACCGCATGGCCATCCCGCGCCAGCATCGGCCCCAGCACGAGGATCGAGGCGCGCATCTTGCGCACGATGTCATAGTCCGCGGTGTGATTGTCGATGTCGTGGCTCGACATCGACAGCACCTTGCCGTCCTGCATCGAGGTGACTTCCGCCCCCAGCGATTGCAGCAGCTGCGGTCATGGTGCGGATATCCGACAGGCGCGGCGCATTGGTCAGCGTCAGCGGTTCTTCGGTCAAAAGCGTGGCCGGCATCAGGGTCAGACAGGCATTCTTGGCCCCTGCGATCGGGATCTGCCCCTTCAAGGGGCCATTGCCCGTCACGATGATCGAATCCATAGCCCTGCCCTTTTCACTCGTTGCCTGTATCCTGCCCCGGCGCATCGCCATCGGCCGGCGTCTCTTGCGAGGCCCGCGCGCGCGCCTGCGCCTTGCGCCGTGCCATATTGGCCTTGAGCGCGGCTTTCAACCGCTCTTCGCGTGTCTCTGCCTTGCCCGGTGCCGGTCTGCGGGGTGGTTTTTGCTCCATCCTGCCTTCCTACAGCACGGCACAAAATGCGTCCAGATTGCGCTTGCACGCTGTGGAATTTGCCGCTAATCACCCGCCCACGGTCACCGGCCCCGCGCCGAGACCCACCCGGATGCTGTGGTAGCTCAGTGGCAGAGCACTCCCTTGGTAAGGGAGAGGTCGAGAGTTCAATCCTCTCTCACAGCACCATCAAACCCCCTGTTTCACAAGCAAACTTGGCGCCACATTCCCGAAACGGACAAGTCAATGACGCGTCTTGCGCTCAGGAATCGCGCGCCGGTGTGCTTGAAAGCGGCTTGCGGTTCGCCTTCCGTAACGGCAACGGCCCCCTCTGTTCCCCCTGCTTGCGCCCCAAGACGGGCTTGAGCGGCCTGCGCGCGCGCATTTCGCGGCAAACCTGCGAAAGAACGTTCGTTTGCTTTGCCGATTTTATGATCCCGCATCATGAAGTTTGATCCGCCGCATCAAGAAAACTATTGCCAGAGCCGATACATCTCTGTCTTCTATGCGGCAACCTCGCTGACTGAATGGCGGGGGTATCCAACTGGAGGAGATCACAATTGGAACGTCGTAAGTTTCTGAAGGGCGCCGCCCTCGTGGGCACGGGCGCTGCCTTGGCTACACCTGCACTCGCACAAGGCGGCAAGACCATCACTATCGTCTCGACCTGGCCGCGGGACTTCCCGGGTCTCGGGACCTCGGCCCAGCGTCTTGCTGAAAACATCACGGCCCTGTCGGACGGCGCGCTGACCACCGAGTATTTCGCAGCCGGCGAGCGTGTGGGCGCGTTCGACGCGTTCGACGAAGTCGCCTCGGGCAACTCGCAGGCCTATATCGGCGCCGACTACTACTGGACCGGCAAGCACCCGGCCTATGCCTATTTCACCTCCGTGCCCTTCGGCATGAGCACCCAGGAATGGACCGCATGGATCCGTTTCGGCGGCGGTCAGGAACTGTGGGACGAACTGGCGGGCTCCTATGGCCTCAAGGCGATCGCCTGCGGCTCGACCGGCACCCAGGCGGGCGGCTGGTTCAACAAGGAAATCGAATCGGCAGACGACCTGAAGGGTCTGAAGATGCGTATTCCGGGCCTCGGCGGCACCGTGATGTCCAAGCTGGGCGCCTCGACCGTCTCGCTTCCGGGCGGCCAGATCTATGAAAACCTCGTCTCGGGCGCCATCGAAGCGACCGAATGGGTCGGACCGTTCAACGACTACTTCATGAAGTTCTATGAAGCGGCCAAGATCTACTACACCGGCGGCATGCACGAGCCGGGCGGCGGTCTGTCCTTCGGCATGAACGCATCCTGGTATGGCACGCTGTCCGATTGGGAAAAGCAAGTGATCGAGGCCGCCTGCGCCAAAGAGCACGAGCTGTCGCACTCCGAGGCCATGGCCAAGAACGGCGAATACCTGGGCAAGCTGATCAACGAGCACGGCGTCGAAGTGAAGACCTTCAACGACGACGTCTGGGACGCCTTCGGCGAAGCCGCGGCGGAAGTGTTCGAAGAAGTGCGCGACCACTCCGAACTGGCGACCCGCATCGACGACAACTTCCAGGCGAAGCTGCGCGAAATCGGCGGCACCATCGCCCAGTTCGAAGGCAACTTCCTGAACCAGCGTAACCGTATCCTCGGCCTTGGCTGAGGCGATACACTGACCTGAACGCAAGCGGGGCACAGAAATGTGCCCCGCTTGTCGCGCGAATAGGACCTGCGGCCTTGCACCCCGATGGGAGCGACCGGGCCACGCGGGACGCATCAAACGTGAACGGGGGACACCATGGCACAATCAATGGCGGCCGCGCAGGTCGGGGGCCATGCAAGATCGGCACCGGGAATACGCCTGCTGGGCTGGAGCATTCTGGCCATCATGTCGGCTTTTCTCATCAACAACGCGGCCAATATCGGCTACGGCACACCGACGCTGTTCGAAGCCTTCGGCGGCGCGGCAGGCGGGGCGATCGTCCCGATCCTGATCTATGCCCTCTGCCTCGGGCTGAGCACGGTCTATGTGCTGGGCACCGGCGCGACAGTGCTGCGGGCCGATGCACAACGTCTGCACCGCTTCAACCTCTACCTCATCCGGGCCTGTTTCTGGACCGTTGTGCTGGTCGGCATCGTCGACGCGGTGATCGCCCAGCTCCGGGTCGAGAACATGCTGACGCTGTTCTTCTCCGAAGACACGGCCCGCGCCCTCGGACGCGCGGCCTGGGTCGGCCCCTATGTGCACATGCCGCTGGTCGCCGTTGGTTTCGTGCTGGCGCTGTTCACCCGGACGCTCGGCTTCACATGGCTGACGCTGATGATCGTCATGTCCGAGCTGTTGATCGTGTTCCTGCGCTTCGTCTTTTCCTATGAACAGGCGCTGATGGGCGATCTGGTGCGCTACTGGTATGCGGCGCTGTTCCTCTTCGCCTCCGCCTATACGCTCTTCGACGAAGGCCATGTGCGCGTGGACGTGTTCTACGCCGGTTTCAGCACCCGCAAGCGCGGTATCGTCAACGCCTGGGGGTCGGTCATGCTGGGCGTCGTCACCTGCGCGGTGATCCTCGCCATCGGCCTGAACGGCAAGACTGCGATCATCAACGCGCCCGTATCGAATTTCGAGATCAGCCAGACCGGCGCGGTCGGCATGTTCATCAAGTATCAGATGGCCGCGTTCCTGGCCGTCTTCGCGATCACCATGATCATCCAGTTCGTAAGCTACCTGTTCGAAGCGGTGGCAGATATCCGGGACGAACCCGGACATCGCGAGCATAAACCCGTTGCGCACTGAGGTCTGTTGACATGGAACTTCTCTTTCTCGCCATCCTGCTGCTGATCATGGCCTGGGCGCTCGGCTCGGGCTATCCGGTGGCCTTTGCCCTTCCGGGGGCGGCGATCCTGACCATCGGCCTTGCCGCAGGGGCCGGCTATTTCTTCGGCGGCGGCACCGACGCCTATTTCCACTCCGGCGGACCGCAGCAATGGCTGTCGGCGGGGGTGACCAACCTCCGAGGGGTCTATTGGGAGGTGGACAGGGATACGCTCATCGCCATTCCCCTCTTCATCTTCATGGGCATCATGCTCCAGCGCTCCAAGATCGCCGAGGATCTTCTGGTGACCATGGCGCAGCTTTTCGGCCCGGTGCCGGGGGGCCTGGGCATTTCGGTGGTCTTCGTGGGCGCGCTGCTGGCCGCCACGACCGGGATCGTCGGCGCAACCGTGGTTGCGATGGGCCTGATCTCGCTGCCCGCGATGCTGCGCAACAACTATTCGCCTTCGCTGGCCTCGGGCACCATCGCCGCCTCGGGCACGCTGGGGCAGATCATCCCGCCCTCCATCGTGCTGATCATTCTGGCCGACCAGCTGGCATCCGCCACCGATCAGGCCTCGACCATGCGCAAGCTGCTGCACAAGGAAGCCACGGGCGAGCTGTCGATGCCATCGGTCTTCGACGTCTCCTCGACCAGCGCGGGCGAGATGTTCCTCGGCGCGCTCGTGCCCGGCATCCTGCTGGTGCTGATCTACATGGCCTACATCCTGATCTACGCGATCATCAATCCCAAGAAGGCCCCCTCGGTCCCGCGGGATGAGGATTTCAGCCTCGCGTTCTGGGGCAATGTCGCCCTCACGCTGATCCCGCCGCTGACCCTGATCTTCCTGGTTCTGGGCTCGATCATCGCGGGTGTCGCCACCGTGAACCAGGCCGGGGCCATCGGGGCCGCAGGTGCCATGATCATGGCAGGTTACCGGCTGAACAAAGACGGCAAACGCACCTTTGTCCCGGCCATCATCGCGCTGATCGGGCTTGCCGTGATCGCTTTCGCGCTGGCCAATTACCCGATGAACCTCAAGGCCGCCAGCACGCCCGAGGACATGACAGGCATCTATATCGGCGTCTTCGGCACCTTCCTGATGATCATCTCGCTGATCTGGTCCGGCATCCGCGTGATGCGGATCGAGGACACGCTGACCGGCGTGATGCTGGAAACCGCCAAGACCACCTCGCTTGTCTTCGTCATCCTTCTGGGTGCCGCGATGCTGACCGCCGCCTTCCGCGCCTTTGGCGGCGAGGAGCTGGTCCGCGACTTCCTGACCGGCCTGCCCGGCGGGTTCTGGACGCAGTTCCTGATCGTGATGCTGGTGATCTTCTTCCTCGGCTTCTTTCTCGACTTCATCGAGATCGCCGTGGTCGTGGTGCCGATCGTCGCCCCGATCCTGCTGGCCGATCCCACCGCCAACATCACCGCCGTCTGGCTGGGCGTGATGATCGGTCTGAACATCCAGACATCCTTCCTGACACCGCCTTTCGGCTTTGCGCTCTTCTATCTGCGCGGGGTCGCCCCGGCGGCGGTCAAGACGATGCAGATCTACAAGGGCGTCATCGCCTTCATCACCCTGCAGTTGATCGCGCTGCTGATCGTGGGCCTCTACCCGCCGCTGGTGAACTATGTGCCCAACAGATCCAGCTACCTGTCGGACACCTCCCCGCCCCCGCGCAACCCGCGCCTGCAATATTGCATGGATGACTATGTCATCGCGGGTCTGCAATCGGATGGTGGCCGGACCGAACGGGCCCTTGCGACCCTCGCCGCACTGGACCTGTCGGCCTTGCCGAACGATCTGGCCCGCGATCTGCGCGGCGCGGCAGAGGATGCCGCGACCTTCCCGCAGGCCGTGTCCCTGATCCCCGAAAAGGTGGCCGCCGTGAACGCGGCAGCAGGCGAGTATCGCCCGATCCAGGAACTGGTGCGCGGCCTTGAAAAGCGCATCCGCAACCATGAAGAGGATCTGGCCGATATCGCGACCGAGCTGAGCCGCGTCCGCGAAGCGGCCAGCGAAAGCCGCGTCCGGGTGCTGGAGAACCGCCGTGTCGAACTGGAAGCTGCGGTTGCAGAACTGCAGGCCCAGATCCCCGAGACATGGGACCCGGTGCATGACACGTTCAAGGAACTGACCGACGACGAGGAAAAGGCCCGTCTGGCCATGCGCCGTATCGGGGACAACTCCTATGAAACGGTGGCCGAGGTTGCGGCCGTGCTGCGTGGCAATGACGCCTTCGACGCGCTTGGCGAGCCTCTGCGCGCCCTGCGCGCCGAGGTCGAGAGCGGCGATGCCGAAGCGACCGCAGCAGCCCTCGACGCGTTGGCGGATCAGTTCCGCGACATCGAAGGGGCCGGCGACATCCGCTCGGATCTGGGCGGGGCGCGCCGTATTCTGGAACGCACGCCGGAC
Source organism: uncultured Alphaproteobacteria bacterium (assembly GCA_963715835.1). Lineage (GTDB taxonomy): Bacteria > Pseudomonadota > Alphaproteobacteria > Rhodobacterales > Rhodobacteraceae > Seohaeicola. The sequence continues at coordinate 1,212,616 of CAVQSH010000002.1, forward strand.
AACCGCGCCGACGCGCTGGAGGAGTTCGACAGCGCGCTGGCCGAATACGAGGCGCAGGCCGCCTGGCGCAGTGCGGCCGAAGCCGCCGTCCTGCCGGGGCTGGAGGCCTTCCTTGCCGACACCCAGGCCACGCTGGGCGTGCGCTTCGCATCGACGCTGACACGCGATCAGGCCTTGTTCCTGGCCGGGTGCACCGCCAACCATCGCAGCCTGTCGCTCAGCTTCTAAGGCCGCGACCGGCATGACATGAAAGAACCGCGCCGGAGCGATCCGGCGCGGTTCTGCATTTCAGGGGCCGCTTTCAAAGGCCGATGCCGCGCCTAGCCGGCCCGCGCCGCCGCATAGGCGATGAAGGCATCGAAACTGTCCGGGTTCGCCATCGAGTCGCGGTTGACCACCTTGTCCGGATCGCCCCCCAGCAGCAGCTTTTTGACCGGCACTTCCAGCTTCTTGCCCGACAATGTGCGCGGCACCTCGGCCACCTGCACGATCTCATCGGGCACAAAGCGGGCCGAGACCGAAGCCCGGATCGCATCGCTAATCTGCCCGCGCAGAGCGTCATCCAGCACCAGCCCCTCGCGCAGCACCACGAAAAGCGGCATGAAACTGTCGCGGCCCAGAAACTCCAGATCAATCACCAGACTGTCCAGCACCGCATCCAGCCCCTCGACCGCGCGGTAGATCTCGGAACTACCCAGCCGCAGCCCGCGCCGGTTGATCGTGGCATCGGACCGGCCATAGATCACCGATCCGCCCTCCGGCGTGAATTCGATCCAGTCGCCATGCCGCCAGATGCCGGGATAGGTGTCGAAATAGCTGTCATGCAGGCGCGATCCGTCCGCATCGCCCCAGAAACACAGCGGCATCGACGGCAGCGGCGCGGTGCAGACCAGCTCGCCCACCTGCCCGATCACCTCGCGCCCGGCCTCGTCATAGGCGCGCACCGCATTGCCCAGCGCGCGGCACTGCATCTCGCCCGCCCGCACCGGCATCATCGGATTGCCGCAGACGAAGGCCCCGGCAAGGTCCGTCCCGCCCGAAATCGGCGCCAGCCAGACATCGCGCTTCACCTGCGAATAGATCCAGTCATACCCCTCCTGGCTCAGCGGCGATCCCGTCGCCCCGATGGACCGCAGCGCCGACAGGTCAAGCACCTCCCCCGGTCGCACGCCCGCCTTCTGGCAGCCCATGAAGAACGCGGCCCCCGCCCCGAAATAGGTCAGCCGCTCGCGCGCGACCATCCGCCAGGCCTCCAGCATGTCGGGATGGTTGGGGGCGGCATCGAACAGGGCGACCACCGCCCCCTGCCCCAGCGCCGTCCATTGCGAATTCCACATGATCCAGCCCGATGACGTCAGCCAGCAGAACCGGTCCTTCGCGCTCAGATCCTGATGCAGCGACTGCTTGGCCCCTTCCAGCAGCACCCCGCCATGCCCATGCACGATGGGCTTGGGGTTTCCCGTCGTCCCCGAGGAATAGACGATCCACAGCGGCTGCGAGAAGGGCACGGACACGATCTGCGGCACCTGCGGGTCGGCCTGCATCACCGCCCAATCCGTCCAGCCTGCGGGCACATCATGCAGCGCAGGCACCATCACCCGATGCGCCAGCGTCGGCAGACCCGCCGCGATCCCCTCCAGCAGCGCGCGCCGGTCGATCCGCTTGCCCGCATGGACATAGCCATCCTGCGCGATCAGCACCTTGGGTTCGATCTGCCGGAACCGGTCCAGAATGGCCACATGCCCCATATCCGGCGCGCAGAGCGACCAGACCGCCCCCAGCGAGGCGGTGGCAAGAAACGCCACCAGCGCCTCCACGGCATTGGGCAGAACCGCCACCACGCGGTCACCCTGCCCCACCCCCATGTCGCGCAAGGCCGCCTGCGCCGCGCCCACGCGCGATTGCAGATCGCCCCATGTCAGCACCTGCCGCCCGAAAGTCTCGGATTGCAGGATCACCGCCTCATCCCCGGCGCGGGTGGCGGCATGGCGCAGGATCTGCGCCGCGAAATTCGTCTCCGCCCCCGGAAACCAGTCCGCGCCCGGCATCTTGCGTTCGGGCAGCACCTCGGACCAGCCCGCGATGGGCAGGTCGAAAAACGCGATGATCGCGGTCCAGAATCCCTCAAGATCGGACACCGACCACGCCCAGAGCGCATGATAATCGGCAAAGACCAGCCCCCGCTCGGCTTCAAGCCAGCGGATGAACTGCGCCAGAGTAGAGGCCTGCGCCCTTGCGGCGTCAGGCTCCCACAGGATGGGGCGCGCGTCGGTCATGGTGATCCTCCCTGATCTTTTGCCCGCAGGCTTCCACGCCCGCGCGGCAGGATCAAGGGGGATGCGCTCAGGCTTTGCCCGCCAGCATCGCCTCGATCAGCCGCTGCACGCGCAACGCCTCGGGCAAGGTCGCCAGCCGATGCGGACGGCCCGCGATCATCGCCTCCAGATCGTCAAGCTGGGCGCGCAGGCTGGTGCTGCGCGGGTCGATCCCCTCGGGCGTGACACGCTGGAACGCGCCCCCGTCCGAGGTGGAGACCGCATAGAAATCCGCAACCCGGTGGCTGCGCAGGCTGCCCTTGACGGTCAGTTCCTGCCGGTCCGGCTGCGCGCCGCCCACAGTCGCCAGAACCGACACGGCCTGACCGGCCGCGTTTTCCAGCCGCGCCAGCATATGCGTTTCGCACAGCGTCGGATCGGCGGGGTAACTCGGCCGCGCCCAGACCAGCGACAAGGGGCCAAGGATACGCTCCGAGAAGAACAGGAAATGCGAGATCACCTCGCGGGTCATGCCGCCCTCGTCCTTCAGGCGCAGCCAGTCGGCGGCCTGCTGCCACGCACGCGGCCAGGCGCCATAGGTCACGACGATATCCACACCCGCCAGATCGCCCATCGCCCCGGACCGGGCCTCGGCGGACACATCGGTCAGCGCGGCCCCCGCCGCCTGCGTGAAGTTGACCGCCGCCGGCACGCCCGCAGCCTCGATCCGCGCCACCAGATCGGCACTGGCCGCGATATCGACACCCAGCGGCTTTTCCAGAAACAGCGCCTTGCCCTGCGCCGCCGCTGCCAGCGCATAGTCCTTGCGCGGCCCCGGCGGGCAGGCCAGATAGATCAGATCTGCCCCGGCGATCGCCGCCTCGGCACTCTCGCAAAACCGCGCCTCCGGCGCCATCTGCCGCGCCAGCGCCATGTTGGCGGGGTTCGGATCCCACAGGAAGGCCGGATCATAGGAGGGGTGCAGCTGCATATGCTCCAGCATCCGCCGCCCCATGATGCCAAGCCCGATGATCGCTGTCGTGATGGTCATATCCGTCCCCTGCCCTGATTGTTGCGCGACCCTAGCGCGCCTCCGGCCCAAGCGAAAGCACCCGCGTGATCGCAGTTGCGGCACACAGCCCCTCTGGGTAGGTTGCGCCCTGCACCACGCCGACAGACGCCCCAAGACCACGCCGGGATCAGGACCACAGCCATGCCAGCGCAAGATCACGCCCCCACCGCAGGCCACCCCGCATGAGCCTGCCCCTGTGGAAGATCAAGCGCGAGCTGAAACGCGTCCTCCCCAAAACGCTGGAAACACTGGCCGAACCCTTTCGCCACCTGACCTTCCTGCCGCTCTACGACCTGCGCAAAAAGCGCCTGATGCAGGTGACCGACGGCACCCTGCCGCCAGGGCCCGAAATCGGCATCTATCTCATCTTCCCCGACAAGGGCGTGCTGCCCTCGCACATGACGATGATCCACGCGATGGTCCGGCAGGGAATCAGCCCGGTCGTGGTCTCGAACTGCCCCCTCTCGCCCGAGGATCGCGCGACACTGGCCGCCACCGCCTTCCGCGTGATCGAGCGGCCCAATATCGGCTATGACTTCGGCGGCTACCGCGACGGCATCCTGTCCATCGCCGACCTGCTGCCCGGCCTCAAACGGCTCTGGGTGCTCAACGATTCCGCCTGGCTGATCGACGCCACGGGCGGCTGGTTCGCCACCGCGCGTGGCCTTGATCGGGATTTCGCGGGCTCCGTGTCGAACTTCGGCATCCGCAAGGTCGACATGCAGGATCACGCCCGCATCCGGTGGGCGTTCAACACGGCAAACCGCCGCTTTCACTATGTCTCGAACGCGTGGTGCATCGGGACGCGCATCCTGTCCGACCCCGCCTTCCTCAAATTCTGGAAACGGCTGCAAATCCGCGACAGCAAGCAACTGACGGTGCGGCGCGGCGAGGTGGGCTTTTCGCAATGGGTGATCCGCCACGGCTATACCCATGGCGCCACGCATGAGATCGCCGGGCTGGACGATGCGCTGGCACATCTGTCGGACAATGCGCTGGACGCCGTGACCCGCCATTTGCTGGTCATCGACCCGGCCTGCGAAAGCGTCAAGACCGATGTCCTGTCACTCGATCCGGGTACCAGGGAAGGGCGCGCCGCGCGGATCACCCTGTGCCTGACCGCAACGGCCCGCTTCGGCTATCTGATCGCCATGCCCTATTACCTCCTGCACCACGCGCAGTTGCCGTTTTTCAAGAAATCGGTGCTCGCCGCCTCTGCCGATACGGTCGCGCTGGCCCTGGCGATCATGAACGATCTGCCCGGCGGCACCGCCGCCGCGATCCGGGACGAGGCTTTGGCAAGGGCGCGGGCCAAGGGCACATTGCCCGAAATCAGGGCCGAGGCCTGAGCCCGGTCGCGATCACCCGGTCCGGCTGCTCCGGTCGAAATGCGCCCGCGACAGTCTGGCAATCCGGTGCCGATAGATCGGTCGCAGCAATTCGCGCCGGATCTTGTCCAGACCAAAGGCCTTGTGACCGATCGTGCTGCCGCCCAGATCCTCGGACCGCTCGCTGACACCCGAAGGCCAGATACTCAGCACCCGCGCCCCATGCTCCCATGGCATCTGAAGCAGACAATCCACAGGCCGGTCGAAGGTTTCCGTCGCCCGCAACAGTCGACGGGCGGCCTCACGGGTCACGATCTGCACCTGCATGCCAAGCGCGACTTCTTCGGGGCGTCGCAAGGACATGTTCCCCTCCGCAGCGATGACTTCCCCCGCATCCTCGCGCCGTTTGTAGGGAAATCGCACAAAGTCGCCCTGCCTGATGGCAGACAGGGCCAGCGTCAGCGCAGCCGGGAACACGACAGGATCAAGCTCGACGTCATCCTCAAGGACAAGTGCTACCTCCAGCTCCTCGTCCACGATCTGCTGCCAGCATTTGCGGTGGCTCTGGAAACAGGCGACTTCCGTGTCACGCAACGCATAGGGATAGCGCGGCGACAAATGGCGCGGCACAGGCCGCCCCGTTCCGGTCCCGCCTGCATCGGCAGGTGCGCGCGCATCGACGGCCCAGACCACCTCCGACGGACAGGGCAGGCTGTCGCGCAGACCGGCGACCTGCGCGCGACGGTTCTCGGCTCGCTCAAGATGAATGATCAACGCCTTCAATCGAGGGCTGCTGCGGTCGTCCGGCATGAATATCGGCCCGTTCTTCGGCTTGGCATGACAGGCCGGACACTGCCCCAATCGTCCCGCAGGGGCAATGGGGCGCGGGTTGGCTGGTGGCGGGTCTGCCCATGGGTCGGTCTTGCAACGGCGCACAAGACCTGACAGGTTGCAGGCCTGAAATCGGCCCGGCGCGTTGCCTGCGGCAGTCCTGAAGGCAAGGCGATGGAACCCGTCAATATTCTCTGCGTGAAATGGGGCACCAAATACGGTCCCGACTATGTGAACAAACTCGCCTCGATGGTGCGGCGCAACATGTCGCGGCCCTACCGCTTCGTCTGCCTGACCGATGACGCGACGGGCATCGACCCCTCCATCGAAACCCACCCCCTGCCCGCCATCGGCATCCCGGAATTCGACGCGGCCACCGGCTGGACGCGGCTGCATGGCTGGCTCAAGGTCACGGTCTTCGCCGCCCCGCTTTACGACCTGACCGGCCCCACGCTGTTTCTGGACGTGGACATCGTCATCACCGGCCCGCTGGACGGGTTCTTCGACCCGCCCGGCGAGTTCATCGTCATCAAGGAATGGGACAAGCGTGACGAAACCGGAAACACCTCGGTCTTCCGCTACACGGCGGGGGCGCATGGCGACCTGATCGCGCATCTGGCGCAGTCCCTCGACAGCGCGCAGGGCGATTACCGCAACGAGCAGGAATTCGTCACCTCCTACTTCTCGCGTCAGGGCAAGATGACCTACTGGCCCAAGGGCTGGTGCGTCAGCTTCAAGCGCCACTGCATGCATCGCGGGATCATGGGGTTCTTCAAACCCGCCCGTATCCCCGACGGCGCACGCGTCGTGGTCTTCCACGGCAAACCCAACCCGCCCGACGCCATCATCGGGCGCAGCGGGAAATGGTATCGCCGGGTGCTGCCCGTCGCCTGGGTCGACGAGCTGTGGCGCTGAGGCCGAGGACGCAGCATGGCTGAGATCACCACCCGCCAGAACGGCGCCGAGGTCATCTGGTGCGACACGGCCCTCCTGCCCGAGATCGACCCCAACCTGTTCGACCCCGCATGGCTCGCGCAGACCGGACGGCTGACCGGCACCTCGACCGGGCGCAATACCGCATGGTTCCTGCGGCACGCGGGGCGCGACATGGTGCTGCGGCACTATTGGCGCGGCGGCATGGTGGGGCGGATCATCAAGGACCGTTTCCTGCGCGAACCCGTCGAGGCCAGCCGCGCGATGCGCGAATTCACCCTGCTGGACTGGATGCACAGCCAGGGCCTGCCGGTGCCGCGCCCCGTCGCCGCGCGCTACAGCCCGGCCTGGCCCTTCTACCGCGCCGACCTGCTGATGGAGCGCATCCCCGGCACGCGCCCGCTGGCCGATCTGCTGGCCGAAAGCGCCCTGCCGGTGACCGACTGGATGCGGATCGGTGCCGTGATCGCCCGGATGCATGGCTGCGGGGTGAACCACTCGGACCTGAACTGCCGCAACATCCTTCTGGATGATGACGGCCAGATCTGGCTGATTGATTTCGACAAATGCGACCGCCGCCCGCAGGGCCGCTGGACGCAGGACAACCTGAACCGGCTGGAACGCTCCTTGCTCAAGGAAAAGGACAAGGTGCCCGACCTGCGCTGGACCGACCCCGATTGGGGCGCGCTGCTGGAAGGCTACCGCGCCGGCGCGACACCCGACGGCGGGCAGGCCCCGACATGACCCAAGCGCCCCTGCCCCCGACCATGGCTTTCCCGGCAGCCCCCCTCGCACTGGCGGCGCTGACACCCGTGGCCAATGGTCAGGACCGGCTGGTCTACGATCACCCCGATTTTCCCGACCTGCTGTTCAAGGCACCGAAGACCCTGCACGCGGCACTCGGCCTTGCCGAGGGCGCGGCGATCCGGCTTGCGCTGTCCGATCTTGGCAATTTCCGCCGCCTGGCGCTGAAACTCGCGCCGCGCACCCTGTGGCATCCGTTCTTCACCGAAAGCGATTGCTACCTCAAGGCACGGCTTGCCGGCACGCCGACGGATGACCTTCCGATCCCGAACCTCTACGGTTTTTGCAATTCCGACATCGGCCCGGTGCTGGCCGTGGAACGCATCACCCTGCCGGGCGAGGCGCTGGGGCGCACGCTCAAATCCATCGCCGCGACGGGGCCGCTCGACCCCGAGATGATCGCCCTGCTGGACCAGTTCGCCGCGCGCATGTTCGGCCAGCGGATCATCGCGGGCGACATGACGGCGGCCAATATCGTGCTGGGCCAACGCGGCGCGGCCCGGCAACTGGTGCTCATCGACGGATTCGGGGATATCCACGCCCTGCCCCTGCGCTCGGCCTCGCAGCGCTTGAACCGGATCGCGATGACCCGCAGCTTTCACAAGATGGCCGGGCGGATCGGCCTGCGCTTCGACGACACGCGGCTGCGCTTCACCGCAAGGACCGCGTGATCCGATCCCTCAGGGTCTGACTGTCGAAATCCGCCGTGATCGCGGCGGGATCATAGCGGGTGGCGATCCACTCCTCGAAACCGATCCCGCTGGCGCGGTGATCCGCCTCGTACCGGTGCAGCAGATGGTCCAGTACCCCGGTGGATGACCAGCTCCAATGCCCGAAGCGGGCCGACAACATCGCCCTCGCCTCGGCAATCCCGCGCCCCTCGATCGCAAGAAGATAGATCGCGCTGGCCAGACCCGTCCGATCCGCGCCTGCACGACAATGCAAAAGGAACGGCTTTTCGATCCGGCGGAACAGCGCGATCAAGGCCAGCAGCCGCTCCGGCGGCGGCAGGCGATGCGCGCTCATGTTGAAGCTGTGGAACTGCAACCCCAGCGCGGCGCAGGCCTCCTGCTCGGCCCGGAACGGCGCGGAACCGTCGCTGCCACGCAGATAGAGCACCGATGCCAGCCCCTCGGCCTGCATCCGCGCCAGCCGCCGCCGGCCCGGCTGGTTGGACCGATGCACCCCCGGAGCGATCTGGGCCGCGTTGGCCCAGAACAGGCGCACAAAGCCCTGATCAATCCAGAAATTATGCAGCCGGTCACGCCACCGGCTTGGGCGACCGTCCTCAGGCATCCGGCGCGCCGCCCTTCCAGCGGCGGTGTATCCAGAACCACTGGTCGATGTTCTGCTCGATCCGCGCCTGCAAACTGTTGTTCAGGGCCTGCGTCATCTCGACGGCGGTCGTATGGGGGATGGGGGCCTCGAAGACCGCATCGAAGGACAGACCGTCCTCGCGCCGGATGCCATAGCAGGGCACCAGCAGCGCGTCGTATTTCAGCGCCATCTCGGCGGCGGACAGGGCCGTCATCGCGGTCTGGCCCATGAAATCCAGCGGCTCGCCCTTGTGCATATGCTGGTCGATCAGCATGGCCACGGTGCCGCCACCGCGCAGGAACCGCACCATCTCGCCGATACCCCGGCGGCCCCGCTCGAAGAGCGGCGTGCCGATGGTGCTGATATTGCGCAGATAATAGCGGTTGAACCAGGGATTGTTCAGCGCACGGTAGATGCCGCCCACGCGAAACCCGCGCGCGATCGTGCCCGCGCGGATCACGTCGTAATTGCCGAAATGGCCCGACACCAGGATGATCGGCCGGTTCTGCGCCTTGGCCTCCTGCATGGCGTCCCAGCCCGGCCCGGATACAGGGGCCGCCAGCGCGCGCTGCCGCAGCCCCTTGGGCGACAGCAGTTCCATCGCCATGCGCCCGATGTTGCGCGCGGTGGCGGCGGTCACGGCGGCGCGCTGCGCCTCGGTCATGGCGGGAAAGATCAGCCGCAGGTTATCCTCGATCCGCCTGCGATAGCCCGCCAGCGGCGCCACGACCCGGGCAAAGACAAAACCACCCAGCCGCACGCGCCACCCGTAAGGCAACAGGTTCAGCGCGCCGACAAAGGCCACAAAGACACCATATGGCACAAGATCGGACATCCGGGCCGCAAGGTCCCGGAACCGTTCCTGATTGTCGCTCGCCATCGTCTCTCCTGCCCCCAGGGTCACAGGGACTTTCCCGTGCGGACCGCCCTGCCCTCACATACTACCGGAGCGGCGGCGGGGTAAAGCCTCCGTCAGGCACAACCGCCGCCAAGGCGATGGCGCACCGCGCCGCGACCCGGACAGCCCAGACGAAAAAGGCACGCCAACCTGCGGTGGCGTGCCCTCACACTCGTTACCATCCCGCCGCCGGATCACCCCGCGACAGGATCACTCGTTAAACCAAATCGAAGCGATCGGCGTTCATCACCTTGGTCCAGGCCGCGACGAAATCGCGGACGAACTTGTCCTTGGCGTCGTCCTGCGCATAAAGCTCGGACAGCGCGCGCAGTTGCGAGTTGGCACCGAAGACCAGATCGACACGGGTGCCGGTCCACTTGACCGCACCAGTCTTGCGGTCGCGCCCCTCGAACATCTGCTCGTCCTTGTCGACAGGCGCCCAGACCGTGCCCATGTCCACCAGGTTGACGAAGAAGTCATTCGTCAGCTGCCCCGGACGGTCGGTCAAAACACCATGCGTGCTGCCGCCATGGGTCGCGCCCAGCGCCCGCATCCCGCCGACCAGAACGGTCATTTCCGGCGCGGTCAGGGTCAGAAGCTGTGCCTTGTCGATCAGCATCGCCTCGGACGAGACCGAATAGACGCCCTTGGCATAGTTGCGGAACCCGTCGGCGATGGGTTCCATCACCTCGAAGCTCTCCACATCGGTCTGCTCCTGGCTGGCATCCATCCGGCCGGGGGTGAAGGGCACCTCGATGCTGTGACCGGCATCCTTGGCCGCCTTCTCGATGGCCGCGACACCGCCCAGCACGATCAGATCGGCCAGCGACACCTTCTTGCCACCGGCGGCCGAGGCGTTGAAGCCCGACTGGATACCTTCCAGCACGCCCAGCGCCTTGGCCAGCTCCGCAGGCTGGTTGACCTCCCAATCCTTCTGGGGCGCCAGACGGACGCGCGCGCCATTGGCACCGCCGCGCATATCCGAACCACGGAAGGTCGAGGCCGCAGCCCAGGCCGTCATCACCAGTTCCGACACCGACAGACCCGAGGCCAGCAGCTTGGCCTTCAGCGCCGCGATATCCGCCGCATCGACCAGCGGGTGATCCACGGCCGGGATCGGGTCCTGCCAGATCAGGTCCTCGGCGGGCACTTCCTCACCGATGTAGCGCGCCTTGGGGCCCATGTCGCGGTGGGTCAGCTTGAACCATGCGCGCGCATAGGCATCGGCGAACTCCTCCGGGTTGTCATGGAAATGACGCGAGATCGGCTCGTAGATCGGGTCCATCTTCAGCGACATGTCGGCGGTCGTCATCATCGGCGGGTGCTTCTTGGACGGATCGTGCGCATCCACGACCATGTCCTCTTCCTCGCAGTTGATCGGGTGCCACTGATGCGCGCCTGCGGGGCTTTTCATCAGCTGCCAGTCATATTTGAACAGCACCTTGAAATAGCCCATGTCCCAGGTCGTCGGGTTCGGCTTCCACGCACCCTCGATCCCGGATGTGATCGTGTCGCCGCCCTTGCCCGACCCATAGGTGCTGATCCAGCCCAGACCCATCTCGTGCATCGGGGCCGCTTCCGGCTCGGGGCCGACAAGGCCCGCATCGCCCGCACCATGCGACTTGCCGAAGGTATGGCCACCGGCCACCAGCGCCACGGTCTCGTAGTCGTTCATGGCCATGCGGGCAAAGGTCTCGCGCACGTCCTTGCCGGATGCCACGGGATCGGGGTTGCCGTTCGGACCTTCGGGGTTGACGTAGATCAGACCCATCTGCACGGCGGCCAGCGGGTTTTCCAGCTCACGCTCGCCGGTATAGCGCATGTCGCCCAGCCAGCTGTCTTCCTTGCCCCAGTAGATGTCTTCCTCGGGCTCCCAGATGTCGGCACGCCCGCCGCTGAACCCGAAGGTCTTGAAGCCCATGGTCTCCATCGCGACGTTGCCCGCCAGGATGTAGAGATCGGCCCAGGAAATCTGGTTGCCGTATTTCTGCTTGATCGGCCACAGCAGGCGGCGCGCCTTGTCCAGGTTGGCGTTGTCCGGCCAGCTGCTGGTCGGTGCGAAACGCTGCGACCCGGTGCCGCCGCCCCCGCGACCGTCAGCGGTGCGATAGGTGCCCGCGCTGTGCCAGGCCATGCGGATGAACAGACCGCCGTAATGACCCCAGTCGGCGGGCCACCACTCCTTGCTGTCGGTCATCAGCGCGGCCAGGTCCTTTTTCAGGGCCTTGAGGTCCAGCTTCTTGAATTCCTCGGCATAGTTGAAGGCCTCGCCCATCGGATCGACCTTGGAGGAGTGCTGGCTCAGGATCCTGAGGTTCAGCGAATTGGGCCACCACTCGCGATTCGTCCGGCCCCGCTGCGTTGCATTGGGATTGACCGCCGCGTGCATGACCGGGCATTTGCCGATGTCATTTCCGTCCATGTTTCTCTCCGATTTCTGATGGTTCAAGGGTTTTGCCCCGGATCCGGCGGATCGCTGCGACACCTGCATGACAGCCGGTCGCGCGCGCCCCCTCCCCCAGGAAACTGGAAACGTTCTAACAAACCCTTGCCATTAGTTTAAGTTGCATTTTCTCATCACAATTATAATCGGCAATTATCGCCCCTCCGCCCTTGCCCGGATGCCGCGCATGACGCTGCGGAAGACGGAAAATCGGCCATCCTGCGCCCTCCTGCCGCATCCTCTGTAAAGGAATGCGGCATATGTAGCTTTGCAAGTGGACCGACCCCGGCAGGATTGCGCCGGACCCGGTATACAACGGTTTGAAGGCCCCCGACCGGGCCTTTTTTCAAGGCGGGCCGCAGGCCCGGAGGAGCAAAGACAATGGAGATGATGGACACCCTCTTGCTGTCGCGGATTCAGTTCGCGGCCAATATCTCGTTCCACATCCTCTTTCCGACGATCACCATCGCGCTCGGCTGGGTGCTGGTCTTCTTCAAATGGCGCTTCGCCCGCACCGGCGACGCCGTCTGGATGGACGCCTATTTCTTCTGGGTGAAGGTCTTTGCCCTTTCCTTCGCCATGGGCGTCGTGTCGGGCATCACCATGTCCTTCCAGTTCGGCACCAACTGGCCGGGCTTCATGGAAAGCGTGGGCAATATCGCAGGCCCGCTGCTCGCCTATGAGATCATGACCGCCTTCTTCATGGAGGCCGTGTTCCTCGGCATCATGCTCTTCGGTTTCAGCCGCGTGCCCGGCTGGGCGCATACCGGCGCCACCGTTCTGGTCGCCGTCGGCACCACCATGTCCACCTTCTGGATCCTCGTGCTCAACAGCTGGATGCACACGCCCCAGGGCTTCGAGATGCGCGACGGCGTGGCCCATGCCACCGACTGGTTCGCGATCATCTTCAACCCCTCCATGCCCTACCGCCTCGTGCATGTGCTGCTGGCCTCCGGCCTGACCGTGGGCTTCCTGATCGCGGGTATCTCGGCGCTGCGCTGGGTCATGGGCGACCGTGGCTCCGAAGTCCGCAAGACCCTGCGACTGGGCGCGATCATGGGCGCGGCCCTGATCCCGGTGCAGATCTATGCCGGCGACATGCACGGCCTGAACACGCTGGAATACCAGCCCGCCAAGGTCGCCGCCATGGAAGGCAACTGGGAAACCCAGGGCAACGTGCCGCTCCTGCTCTTCGCCCTGCCGGACGAGGAAGCGCGCGAGAACCGGTTCGAGATCGGCATCCCCTCGGGTGCCAGCCTGATCCTGACCCACCGTGCCGATGGCGTGGTGCCCGGCCTGAACGACTTCGTGGCCGAGGATGGCACCGTGCTGCACCCGCCCGTTACGCGCCGTCTTCTGGTCCTTCCGCGTGATGGTGGGCACCGGCATGGCGATGCTGGCCCTGTCCTGGGCGGCGCTCTTCTTCATGCGCCGTGGCCGCGGGATCGAAGGTCTGCCGCGCCCCGTCCTCTGGGCCTTCCTGCCCATGGCCTTCTCGGGCTGGCTGGCGACACTCGCGGGCTGGTACACGACCGAGATCGGCCGTCAGCCCTGGCTGGTGACGGGTGTGCTGTCCACCGACGCGGCCGTGGGTGACGTGCCCCCCGCGCTCGTGGCCTCGACGCTGATCGCCTATCTGGTGATCTACGCCGCCCTGCTCGTCGCCTATGTCAGCGTGCTGGTCTATCTGGCGCGGCGCAAGGCCAAGGGCGGCACCGCCCCGGTCGCAGGCCGCCCGGTCAGCGGCGCGATCCAGTCCATTCCGGCGGAGTAAGCACCATGTTGGACATGCTTGGCGATCAGGCCGTCACCCTGCCGGTGATCTTCGCCGCCCTGATGGGCCTGTCGATCCTGATCTATGTGGTCCTCGACGGTTTCGATCTGGGCGTGGGCATCCTGACCCCGCTCGCGACTGAAACCGAAAAGGACCGCATGGTCGCCTCGATCGGCCCGTTCTGGGACGCGAACGAGACATGGCTCGTGATGGCCGTCGGCATCCTGCTGGTGGCCTTCCCGGCGGCGCATGGCGCGATCCTCACCGCGCTCTACCTGCCGGTGGCGATCATGCTGATCGGCCTGATCCTGCGCGGCACGGCGTTCGAGTTCCGCGCCAAGGTGGCACTGCCCAAGAAAGCATCCTGGAACATCGCCTTCTTCGCAGGCTCGATCATGACCTCGATGGCGCAGGGCTACATGCTGGGCTTCTATGTCATGGGGCTGGAACACAGCCTTGCCGCCCATGGCTTTGCCCTGCTGTCGGGCGTGTTCCTCACCGTCGGCTACAGCTTCATCGGGGCCTGCTGGCTGATCCTCAAGGCCGAAGGAGAGTTGCAGAAGAAAGCCGTCGCATGGGCGCGCGGCGGCATCTGGGGCGTGGTGCTCGGCATCGGTGCCATCTCGCTGGCCACCCCGCTGGTCAGCGACCGGATCTGGGACCGCTGGTTCTCGATCCCCGAGTTCTTCCTGCTCGGCCCCGCTGCCCCTGATGTCGGCGGCGGTGATCGCGGGTATCTGGGTCGTGCTGCGCCGCCTGCCCACCGCGAATGACAGCTTCGCCTGGCTGCCCTTCGCCGGGGCCAGCATGTTGTTCGTGCTGGCCTTCACGGGTCTGGCCTATTCCTTCTACCCCTATGTGGTGCCGGAGAAGCTCACGATCTATGACGCGGCCTCGGCCCCCGAAAGCCTGTTCATCATCCTGATCGGCGCGCTGATCGTGATCCCCGTGATCGCGGGCTATTCCGCGCTGGCCTACTACATCTTCCGCGGCAAGGCGCGCGACCTGCGCTACGATTGACCCACGCGCAGCGCGCAAGATGGCGGTCCCCCGGACAGGGGCGACCGCCATCCCGCGTCACGAGCCCATGAACCGCCGCCGCGCCTCCACGGCGATGTTGTAGCGCAGCTCCAGATCCGCGATCAGCGCCATCGCAACGCGCTTGGCATCCTCGCTCTCGGCTTGACGGTAGCTTTGCCGCGCCGCCTCCAGCAATGCCTTGAGCTTGAACTCTTCCGGCAGCACACCCGCCTCGGCCATGATGCGCGCGGCCACGGCTGTGGCCATATCTGCAAACGCCTCGCCCGAGCGGTCAGGCAAGGGCTTGCCCTCACCCGCAAGGCCACGCAGCTTGCCCTCCGCGATCGCCTTCTGGATCTGCTGCTCCACCAGCCTGTCAAAGGATCGGCTCATCCCGCACTCCTGCATGTCACCGACAGGGTGCTGCCGGTGACGCCCACCCGACAACCATAGCATGGCCGGATGCGGCGGGCATGGGAAAACCCGTGCCGCTGGCCAGAACAACCCACCGCTTGCCCGCATCCCGGCCGCCATGCTACCCGACCCGTCCGCCAACCGGAAACGCGCCATGCCCGCCAAGACAACGCTTCTCGCCCTGATCCTCTGGGCCCTCTCGCCCCTGCCATCGCAGGCCGCAACGCTCTGCACCCTGCTGATCGAGGCGCGCACGGGCGATACCCTGCTGGAACAGGGGGACTGCACCACCCGCGTCACCCCGGCCTCGACCTTCAAGATCGCCCTCGCCGTCATCGGCTACGATCAGGGCCTGCTGCGCGATGCCACGACGCCCGTGATGGCCTACCGCCCCGGCGATCCCGATTGGGGCGGGGCGAACTGGACGCGCGACACCACGCCCGCCGACTGGATGCGCTATTCGGTGCTGTGGTATTCGCAGCGCCTGACCCGCGCGATGGGGGCCGAAACCCTGACCCGCTATCTGCGCGATTTCGGCTATGGCAATGCCGATGTCACCGGCGATCCCGGCTTCGACAACGGGCTGGAGCGGGCCTGGATCGCCTCCTCCCTGCGGATATCGCCGCGCGAACAGACGCGCTTCCTGCGCGCCCTGCTGGGGGATCAGCTTGCCGCCAAACCCCAGGCCATGGCCCGCGCCCGCAGCATCGTCGAAACGCATCAGGTCGCAGGCTGGCAGATCCATGGCAAGACCGGCACCGCCTATCCCCGCCGAACTGACCGCAGCTTCGACTATGCACGCGGCTGGGGCTGGTATGTCGGCTGGGCCGCACAGGGCGACCGGACACTGGTCTTCGCACGCCTCACGCAGGGCATCGACCGCACGGCTGGCTCTCCGGGCAACCTGACCCGCGATGCGTTCCTGCAGGACTGGACAACCCTCGTCGACCCATAGGGGCGGCCCACCACGCGCGGGCCGCCCCTGTCATGCACCGGCTCAGGCCGCGCGGCTCACGTCCGCGCCACCCGGAAGCAGCGACCACGCGCCGCCCTCATAGCGCCGCACCGTGCCCTCGGCGGCATCGGTCGCCATCAGCGCCAGCCAGCCATTGTCGAACAGCGCCTTCACGCCCGCATGACGATCCAGAATGCCCGAGATCGCCGCGACCGGGGCCTCGATCATCACGGTCAGCCGCAGCGGCTCATGCCGCAGCGCCTCTCCGTCATGCACCGATTGCCAGGGCAGACCCGCCCGCAGCATTCCGCCATTGCCCTCGATCACACCGATCCCGCCGGTCACGTTGTGCAAGAGCTTGTTGCCCGCGCCATAAGCCTCAGGCGCCACCGAAGAACCGTAGTATTGCAGCGAGATCCAGCTTGCCACCACCACCGGCGCGGTCAGGATCAGCTCCAGCACACCAAAGCCCTTGTCCGCCTGCCAGTCATAGTCATGCAGAAAGGCCCGTCCGCCCAGATCGACCCCGGTCGTATGGCTGCGCGGGGCCGCGATGAAGGCGGCACAGCCCGCCAGCCCCCATTCCGGGCGCAGTTCGGACCAGTCGCCGCCGCGCAGCGCCAGCGCCTCGGGCTTGTCCGCCCGTGGCAGCGTCGTCGCCCGCTCGGTCCGGGTGATCGTCCCCGCCACGTCCAGCGCCTTGCGCAGCCGCGCCAGATCCTCGACATGGTCAGGCAGCGGCTGATCCTCGAACAGGGTCACCTTGTCCGACACCGTGTCATGCAGCCCCGCGATGAAACGCGTGTCCTGCGGGATCTCGATCCCCTTGGACACAAGCGCGGCCCGCACACCCGCATCGTTCAGCAACCCGACCAGAAGCCGCGCGTTCACATCGCCCGCATGGCCCCCGCAGGCCCCGCATTGCAGCGCGCTGGCATGGGGCGCGTTGGTGACGCCCGCGCCATGGCCCGCAACCAGCACCAGCCGCGCAAAGCCCTTGGTCAGCGACATCGCGCCAAGGATCGCAGCCGCCGCGTCGATCTGCGCCGCTTGCGGCAGATCGGCCACCGGGGCCGGCTCCTGCGAGACCGGCTTGGCCCGCGCCAGCGTATCCTTCAGCAGCTTGCCCGCATAAAGCGGCCCCGCCGCCTCGACAAAGGCGAAGGCCGAGACCGAGGCCATCCGGAACCGTCCCCAGGCCCGCGCCGCCCGCGCCTGGATGCGCTGGCTCAGGTCGTCATCGGCCCAGCCCCGCGACTGCGTGGTGACACCGGGGTTCAGCAGCACAGGTGCCCGCGCCTCGACCACGTCCGAGGCAAAGCCCCGATGCGCGGCGGCCAGCCCGAAGAAGCCCGCGAACCCGATGGTGCGGATACCCGCGTCAGCCCCTTCCAGCGCCCGGCGCAGCACTTCGGACCGCACGTCGATGCAGAAGGCCGCCTGAATGGCCGGGGCCACCTCGACCGCAGGCGCAGGCTGCGCCGCCAGCCGCGACAGAAGCCGCGCCTCCTCCGACCGCTCCAGCGCATCCTGAAGCGTATCGTCGATCAGATCGTCCTGCGTCGGCTCCACCGGCGCGGCAAAGCGCACCAGCGCCTCCTCCCACAGACCGGCGACCGCGTCCCCCTGCGCCTCAAGAAGCAGCATGTCCCACACCAGCCGGATCGTCAGCATCTCGAACAGGACCGTGTCCCGCCCGCCATCCCGCTCGGCCAGCCAGTCGATGTGGCGCGCATATTGGCCCCAGCCCTGCAAGCCCATCAACAGCCGCTGGAAATAGGTCTGCGCGCTCCATGTGGTGACGCCCAGCACGCGGCAGGCCTCGGCAAAGGCGGCGCGGGGGTCTTGCGGCAGGGCGGCGACGCGGGCGCAGACACCCGACAGCCCGGCGATACCCGGCACCAGATCGCGCGCGGCAAAGGCCCTCCACGAGGCATAGGCCGAGGTATCGGGCGCAGGCCAGAGCGCCTGCCCCTGATCGAAATGGGCCGCCGCCCATGTGCCGATCCGGTCCTCGACCAGTTCCGCCAGCCGCTGTCCGCTCTGCGCGGCGGCCAGTTCGGCCACCGTCGGCAAGGCCTCGGGGGCTGCCGCAGGCCGGGTCAGCGCGGCCTCGACCTGGGCCTTAGTCAGCCCCCGTGCCTGGACCGCGCCCTGCAAGGTCGCCGCGTCGATCCGGCCCTTGGCCAGACAGGCGGCGTAATCGGCCCGCTCCCGGAAGATGCGGATCCCTGCGGTGCGCGCCAGCAGGGCGGCCGTCTCGGCCCGCCCCTGCCCGGCCTGACCGAGGAAGGGGTTGACCGCGACCGTCGCCGCCAGCGGAAAGGCGGGGGGCACCAGCGTTGCGGCCTTCTGGGCGGCGGCGAAAATCTCGAGCTCGGGCCCGGTGAAGATCTGCGAAGGGGTCGTCATGGCATCATCCTTTCGACGCGCGCCACTGACCGATCATCCGGTCCGTCAGCGCATTGAGGTAAAGTCCGTTCATCAGGTGCACCCGCAGGCCCATGGCCGCCGGATGCCCGGCCCAGAGCGGGAATGTCGCCTGCGCGACCGAGGCCAGCCCGAAACTGGCCAGCGCCAGCACCAGCGTCGCCCAGATCAGCCCGTCCGGCGCGGGCGGCAGCGGCAGGGTGCCCGCCGACAGCGCGGTGATCCCGGTCTGCAGCGTGAAATAGGCCACCGTCGCCGCGCCCGACATCGCCACGGTGCGGATCGTCAGCTTCCAGGGGGCCAGATCGGCCAGACCCTGCGCGATCAGATAGGCCACACCGAAGATCAGGATCGCGCCCAGCGCCACCGTCTGCGGCGGCTTGGACAGGATCCCGAAGGCCAGCCCGACCACCGCATAGATCACCAGCGCCAGCCCGAAGGAACGCGCCACCGCCCGCAGATCAGGCACCGCCACGGGACCGGGGCGCCGGATCCGCGCCACCTGCTCGACCGCCCCGCCCGAGGCCAGGAAGGCATGCGCCTTGTAGAGCGAATGGGCCACGATATGCAGCAAGCGCCAGCGGGAACAGCGCCAGACCGATCTGCAGCACCATGAAACCCATCTGCGCGCAGGTGGACCAGGCCAGCGCCGTCTTGACCGACGGCTGGGTCAGCGCGACCGCAGCCCCCACCAGCGCACTGAACCCGCCGACCAGCGCCAGCAGCGCCAGCACACCGGGCACCGCCAGCAGCACATCGGCAAAGCGGATCAGCAGGAAACCACCCGCGTTCACCACACCGGCGTGCAGCAGCGCGGACACCGGGGTCGGCGCCTCCATCACCTCGGTCAGCCAGCCATGGGTGGGGATCAGCGCCGATTTGAACACCGCCGCCACCGCCAGCAGCAGCGCCGCCAGCCAGAGCGTGCCGGGCACCTGCCCCGCCTGCACCGCCGCCGCGATGCTGCCGATATCCGCCGTGCCGAAGGCCTGGATCAGCAGCCCCGCCGCGATCAGCAGCGCCGCCGTGCCCGCGATCCCGCTCACGGTCTTCTTGCGCGCCGCACGCTGTGCGCGGGGCCGGTCGGGATAGAACAGCAGCAGACGGTGCAACCCGACCCCGACCAGCGCCCAGGCCAGCACCAGCTGCACCAGGTTGCCCGCGCTCACCAGCAGCAGCACCGCCGCCAGCGTGGCGGACATGGTGGCCATGAAATGCCCCTGCCCCGCCTCGCCATCCAGCGCCGTGCGCGCATAGCGCAGCACGATCCAGCCGACAAAGGACACCGTCGCCAGCATCGCGACCGACACGATGTCGATCCGCACCGAAAAGGCCTGCCCCAGCGCACCGGGCAGACCTGCGGTCAACGGACCATGCAGGGCCAGCAGCACCGCGCTGCCGAAAGCCGCCACGATCGCCACCAGGGCCGCGATCTCGGGCAGGCGCAGCCGCGCCCCGGCGCGTGCAACCGGTCGCAGGGCCAGATCCGCCGCGACCAGGGCAAGGGCAAGCGGGGCAAGATAGGGAAGGAAGGTCATGTCATCTCTCCTTTAGGAACTGACACGGGGTAACATTCTCCCTTCACGTTAAAAAATTCATTGTTTTTACATTATCGTTCTGTTTTATAAATGTATGGCTGATCTCAACTATCATCATCTGCGCTATTTCCGCGAGGTGGCCCATATGGGCAACCTCACCCGCGCGGCCGAGCGGTTGAACCTGTCGCAATCGGCCCTCTCGATCCAGATCCGCAATCTGGAAGAAAGACTGGGCCATCCGCTGTTCACCCGCACCGGGCGCAGCCTGATCCTGACCGAAGCCGGGCGCATCGCGCTGGATCATGCCGACCGCATCTTCGGCGCGGGAGAGGAGTTGATCGCCACCCTGCGCCAGACCGGCGAGGTGCAGCAGCCCCTGCGCGTGGGCGCGCAATCGACGCTCTCGCGCAATTTCCAGCTCGCCTTCCTGCGCCCCGTCCTGACCGGCGGCGAGACCGAGATCATCCTGCGCTCGGGCAGCAGCACCGTATTGCTCGAGGCGCTGACCGCCCTCGCCCTCGACGTGGTGCTGACCAACGAGCCGCCGCATCGCGACGGCGGCGCCGATCTGGTGACGCACCGGATCGCGGAACAGCCCATCGGGCTTTACGGCACCGCCGCGCGCATGGCCCCGCACAAGACACTGGCCGATCTTCTGCGCAACGAGCCGGTGATCCTGCCCACCGAAAGCACGATCCGCAGCGGTTTCGACAGCCTTGTCGCCCGGCTGGACGTGACGCCCCGCATCGCCGCCGAGGTCGATGACATGGCCATGGTCCGCCTTCTGGCGCGCGAGAACATGGGGCTGGCCATCGCCCCCGCCGTGGTGCTGACCGACGAAATCCGCGCAGGCCTGCTGCAAGCCGCCCCCTATGAGCTGGACATCATCGAAGGGTTCTATGCCGTCACCGCGCGGCGCAGTTTTCCGCATCCCCTGTTGCGCACGCTGCTTGATACCTGACGCAGCACGCCGCCAAAGGCGCGCGCAATTGCCTGACCGCAGCGCGCAACCTATAAGGTATCAACCCACTCCCGGCCCCTCCCGCAGCAAAAGACAGCGCCCATGGACAGACGGTCATTCCTGAAAACAGCGACGCTTGGCGCGGCGGCAACCACCGTCACGGCCTTGGCGGCACCGGCACTGTCGCAGGGCCGGATCGCATGGCGGATGCAGGCCAGCCCCGTCTCGGGCATGGCAAGTGCCACGGATGCGGCGCAACTGGCCCAGCGGATCGGCACCGACAGCGACGGCCTCCTGACCGTGCAACTGGTCGATGCGGATGACACCGCGCCGCCAACCGTGGCGCTGGATGCCGTGATCGCCGGGCGCGCCGACATGGGGCACGGCCCGGTGCAGGCATGGCAGGCGCGGTCAGAGGCGCTGCCCTTCTTTGCAAGCATCCCTTTCGGGCTGACCGCGATGGAAATGACGACATGGCTTGACCAACTGGGCGGACAGGCGCTCAGCGATGCGGTGCATGACACATTCGGGGTGCAGGCCTTTCTCTGCGGCGACGCCGGACCCCAGGCAGGCGGATGGTTCCGCACCGCCCTTGCGGGGATCGAGGATGTGCAGGGCCTGCGCCTGCTGTCATCGGGCCTTTCCGCGCAGGTCTGGCGCAGGATGGGTCTCTCCCCCGTCGCCATGGCCGCCGATGAAACCCTTGCCGCCTTGCTGGCGGGTGCCTTGGACGGGATCGAATTCGCCGGTCCCGCCCGCGACCTCGACATGGGATTTCATCAGGCGTGCAAGCACTACGTCACCACGTCCTTCACCAAGCCCGCCATGGCCGCCGCGCTGGTCATCGACAAGGACAGCTATCTTGCCCTGCCTCAAAACCTCCGGGACGTGCTGCGCAGCAGTTGCGCCGCAGCACACCGCGACAGCCTCACGGCCCGCGCCGCAAGCGACGCCGCCGCGCTGCACAGCCTCACGACAACCTATGGCGTGACCGTCTATCCCACCTTTCCCGACAGCATCCTGCAAGCGGGCGGCAAGGCCGCGTCCGAGATCATCACCGCCCTGCGCGACAGCAGCGATCCCTTGGTCCGACGCACCGCCGAAAGCTATGTCGCGGCGCTGGGTCGCCCTGAAGCAGAAGGCCGATGGCGCCGACACAGGCTATCACGCCGCCCGCGCGCGGTTTCTACAGCTCTGACGGTTGCGGGCCTCATCCCCGATGCCTGACCGCCCCCACCGCAGCGCCCGGCTTTCAGGCAGAACGGCACGTCTTGCAGGGCGCAGATGACAGTGAAAACGGTTTGCTCTTGCGCGATGGCCCGGATGGTCGCAGGTCTATGGGAAATACCCTGACCACGGACGAATGACGATGACGGACTGGCCCATTAAAGCCACAGGGATCGGCCATAACGCGCCCCCCGAGCCGGTCAGCCTCTGGCACAAGCACATGTGGGAACGCGCCCGCGCGCAGCAGCCCGAGCGGCGTCTGCCGCTGGCCGTGGTCAGGATGCGCATGGCGCGGGCCGCCGAACTGGGGATGGGCTATGCGGATTATGCCGCGCTCTACCGCACCGCAGGGCGCGATCCGGCGGGGTTGCTCTTCACCCCCGGCGCGCTGCATCTGCGCCTGAAGCGACGGCTGGAAATCCCCGACACCGTGCGCGCCCATCTGGCGCGTCTGGGGGCCTGTCATCTTCTGGCCCTCGCCCCCGAAGGCGAGGCCCCCGCCGCCTTCCTCGAAGAATTGCGCGAGGTCTCCGCCCTGCCCTTCGCCGCCGCAGCCGCGATGCCCGCCCCCGATGCGCCATGGCCCGTGCTCGTCAGCGCCCTGCGCGCCGCGCTCGACCCGTTGCGCCTGCCCGGTGCGGCCATCGCGCTGATCGGCTCAGCCGGGCGCGAGGCCCGGCTCTGCGCCAGCCTGTGCACGGCGGGGCGGCTGGCCGGCGTGCTGGACCGCGACGCCTATTTCCGCCCCGCCGCCTGATCTTACTTGGCAGGCGCGATCTTGTCCTGCGTCTTGGTGTCGAAATCGCTGGCGTCATGGCGCTCGTGCAATTGCAGCTCCGGCTCGCCAAAGGCGCGGTTGACCATCCGCCCCCGCTTGACCGCAGGCCGCGCGTCGATCTTCTCGGCCCAGGCCATCACATGCGTATAGGACGCCACGTCCAGGAACTCGGCCGCACTGTAAAGCCGCCCCAGCACCAACTGCCCATACCAGGCCCAGATCGCCATATCCGCAATCGTATAGTCATCCCCCGCCATATAGGCGTGATCGGCCAGATGCCGGTCCAGCACATCCAGCTGGCGCTTGGTCTCCATCGCGAAACGGTCGATGCAATATTCGATCTTCATCGGCGCATAGGCATAGAAATGCCCGAAGCCGCCGCCCAGATAGGGCGCGCTGCCCATCTGCCAGAACAGCCACGACAGGCATTCGGTCCGCGCGGCATGGTCCGTCGGCAGGAAGGCCCCGAATTTCTCGGCCAGATACAGCAGGATCGCGCCCGATTCGAACACCCGCTGGCGGCGTGTCGCCGCTGCGATCCACCAGCGCGGGGATCTTGGAATTCGGGTTGATCTCCACGAAACCGCTGCCGAACTGATCGCCCTCGTTGATGCGGATCAGCCAGGCGTCATATTCGGCATCCTTGTGCCCCGCCGCCAGCAATTCCTCGAGCATCACGGTGACCTTCACCCCATTGGGCGTGGCCAGCGAATAAAGCTGGAACGGATGCTTGCCGACCGGCAGCTCCTTGTCATGGGTGGCCCCGGCAATGGGACGGTTGATATTGGCGAACTGGCCGCCATTGCCCGGTGTCCAGGTCCAGACTTTCGGGGGGGTATAGGCCGGTGTGTCGGTCATGCTCTGCGCCTTCCTTGGTTGGGGTCGGGCGCAACCCTAAGCCAAGCCGCCGCGATCCGCACCCCCCGAAGTCGGCCCCCGCGAACAGTCTTTCGTGATCGTGCAGATGGGCCGCGCTCAGCGCTCGCGCTCGGGATGCCAGTAGCGCTGCATCATCAGATAGGTGAACGAGGCCGACCACGTGATCAGCAAAAACCCGTTCAGCGCCTCCAGCCCCACGATCATCCGCACCGGCCCATAGGGATGGATCTCGCCGATCCCCAGCGTCGTATAACTGGTCAGCGAGAAATAGAAATAATCCAGCGCCGTGCCCTCGAACACGCCGCCGATACCGCCGAACCCCTCAAAGCGCAGCAAGACCGCATAGGCCACGGCATAAAGCCCGATCTCGAGGATATGCCCCACCATGCAGGCGATGATCACGACCAGAACGCGCTGCCGCGCGCGGATCGGCAGGCCGGGCAACAGCTTGCCCGTGATCCGCAAGACCTCGTAATGGATCAGAACGGTCGCCCCCAACAGGAACAGCGACACGAGGCTGATCACCAGAAGGATCACGCACCGCGCCAGGCAGCCCGCCGCTTCAGGACAGCGCATCCTCACTCCGCCCATTCCCAGGGCCGGGTGAAGGCGCCCAGCACGTGACCGACCTCCTCGTCATGCACCACGCCGGTGCGGCGCACCCGCGCGACCAGACCGCGCTTCTTGTCGTCCACCACCTCGACCACCAGCGCGTTCAGCTTCGCCTCGTCCAGCGCGGCGTTATAGACGCGGGTGATCGCGCGCTTGCGCAGGTCGGGCTTGAACACCTTGCCCACGGCGGTTTTCGGCAACTCGTCCAGCACCTCGACATGTTTCGGCTGGGCCGCGCGCTCATGCACATGCACGCGGCAATGCTCCACCAGCTCCGCCCCGGTCACCGTGGCCCCGGCCACCAGCTCGACATAGGCGCAGGGCAATTCGCCCGCATGGGCATCGGGTTGCCCGATGGCCCCCGCAAAGGCCACGTCCTGATGCGCCAGCAAAGCCTCCTCGATCTCGGCGGGGTCGATATTGTGCCCGCCGCGGATGATCAGGTCCTTGGCGCGCCCCGTGATCCACATATAGCCATCCGCATCAATCCGCCCCAGATCGCCGGTGCGCAGATACTTGCCATAGTGATAGAGATCGCGGTTCTTGTCCTCTTCGGTATAGGTATTGCCCGCCCAGACGCCGGGGCTGGCAATGCAGATCTCGCCCACCTCATCCACGGCGCAATCCACCACATCGCCGCCGACGGTCTTGAGGATCTTCACATCCGTGTAAGGAAAGCGGATGCCGACCGATCCCACCTTCTTCTCGCCATCCACCGGGTTGACGGATACCAGACAGGTCGCCTCGGTCAGGCCATAGCCTTCCACGATCTTCACGCCCGTCGCCGCCTCGAAGCGCTTGAACAGCTCCAGCGGCAGCGGGGCCGACCCCGAAAACGATGTCTTCACGCTCGACACATCCGCATTGACCGGGCGCTGCATCAGCGCGGAAATCGCGGTGGGCACGGTGATGATGAAGGTGATCTTCCAGCGGTCGATCAGCTTCCAGAAATTGTCGAACACCCCTTCCCCGCGATAGCCGGCAGGCGTCGGGAACACCACATGCGCGCCCGATTTCACCACCGCCATCAGGATCACATGGCAGGCAAAGACGTGAAACAGCGGCAAGGGGCAGATCACGTTATCCTCCGGCGTGAACAGCAAGGTGCCGCCCAGCCAGCCGTTATAGATGATCCCCGAATAGCGGTGCTGCGCCACCTTGGGCATCCCCGTCGTGCCGCCCGTGTGGAAATAGGCCGCAACCCGGTCGCCCGCACTGTCGGCAAAGGCCAGCGTCTTGGGCTGGCGCGCCACTTCGGCGTTGAAATCCTTGACATCCGCATGGTGATTGCCGGGGTTCTTGGGCCGCACCAGCGGCACGATCCAGGATTTCGGCGGCGTCAGGTAACGGTTCAGATCGACCTCCAGCACCGTGTGCACGCTTGGCGCATGGCGCACCGCCTCGGCGGTCTTCTGCGCCACATCGGTCTTGGGAAAGGCCTTGAGGGTGACGACCACCTTGGCATTGGTCTCGCGCAGGATGGAGGCGATCTGCTCGGGCTCCAGCAGCGGGTTGATCGGGTTGATGATCCCCGCGATGGCCCCGCCCAGAATGGTCAGCGCGGTCTCGTTGCAATTGGGCAGGATACAGGCGACCACATCGCCCTCGCCCACGCCAAGGCTGCGGAACAGGTTGGCGGTCTGGCAGGTCTTCTCGTGAAGCTGGCTCCAGGTCAGGGTTTCCGCCTTGTCGGTCGGCCCGCTCAGAAGCTGAAAGGTGATCGCCTTGCCCAGCGGCACCTTGTCCCGCGTCTGGGTCAGCATCTGATAGAGCGTTTTGGGCACATCCCGGTCCGCCCAGGACATTTCACGCTCGATCGCAAGCGTATCGGCAACAGATGCAAAACCCATGTCGGTCCTCCCTTGCGGGCCGCAGCGCGGCCCATATCTCATCCTCGGGCGGTAATGTGTAAGCCTTTGCGCCCGGATACAAGAGCGCTGCGGACAGAGTGGCGTGACGTTAGGTAGGGTCTTTGCAGCCGAGGCAGGTTCAGCCGCCCAGAATATCCCCGAGAGTGTCGCGCAGGGCATAGATGGTCGATGCGATCACCAGCGCGCCGACGATCATCATGACCGTAAAGGCGAAAAGCTGAATGCCGATGGCCGCAAGCCCCAGCCCGACACCCGAAAGCGCGGCGCGCTTGTGCTCATGGCGGATCAGCGACGCGACACCCAGCACCACCGCAAGACCCGCCAGCACGCCCACGAAGATGTTCAGGTAATCGTCGATGTTGCGCGACACCGCGACAGGTGCGGGTTGCGGCTGACCGGCGACGGACCGCGCGGCGGATTTGGCGATCTCGGCCGCCAGTTCGCCAATGCTGCTGCCTGCCGATGGCTGCGGCGCGAAAGGGCCCGCCCAGAAGATGACAATCGTCAGGATCAGCGCGGCTGCACCTGTTGCAAAGCCCGACCACCCGAAAGGGGCGCGGGCGACGGGCTGCATATCGGACATCGGCTTCTCGGCTCCATTGCTAAGGCCGAAAGCTGATACAGGCTTTTTATGGCATCAATGGGACGCAGGTTTGACAGTGTGCGCGGCAGTCGGGCGCTCAGGGGTGCGCGGGCCTTCGCGGCCCCTGTCGCCATCCCCGTCCAGCGCTCCATGTGCGAGGGCTTTGACACGGGTTTTTGGCCAAATCGTTAAAAAATCCTTAACGCCGCCGCGCAAGTCATTGAAATATAATGGCTCAAATTCTGTCCCACGATGGGACATATTGAAAAGGCGCGACCCTGCCAGGTCGCGCCCCCTCTTTTCCGGCCGTCCGGATCACATGGACGGCAGGATCGTGATGTCGCGGATCATGCCATCGACCCCCTCGATCATGCCGACCTCGGTCGCAGCACCCTTTTCCAGATCGACGGTATAGAGCGTCGACCCGTTCACCAGCCAGGCGGTGTTCTCCATCGCGGCGGTGGTCTGGATGTCGAAGGCATAGTTGGCCGCCGGGGCCTCGATGCCCAGCTTGCCGATCGCGGCCAGCGTGCCGTCATTGGGCGAGACCTGCTGGATCACCGCCACGATGGTGCTGTCGATGTCGAACATCGCGGTGCTCTCGGCCTTGCCGAAGCTGTTGATATAGGCCGCCGCCGCAATCGCGGGCGTCTCGCCCACATGCATGTCGCCCTCCTGCCAGTCCAGGCTGCCATCCACGGTCACCGCACCCGTATCGACGTTGACGCGGTGGTTGGTCGTGCCGGACATGAAGCGCAGCCGGTCCGCCATCGGGTTGAAGTCGACGATCACCGGCATGTCGCCCACCGGCAGCGCCACATCCATCGTGGACAGGGTGGTCGCGGCACCGGTCATGGTGTCGATGCTGACGATGACCATGTCGGGCGTGACACCAATCAACGTGTTGTTGGCCGGACGCAGATCAATGCCCAGCAGGCTGTCGACACCGCTGACATCCATCGTGCCCGACACGGCCCGTGTTTCGGTGTCGAACATCACGAGTGTCTTGTCACCCACAAGACCCACGGCAGGCGCGGCATGGGCCACGGACAGGGTCAGGGTCAGGGCGGTGGTCGAGAAAGCGGCGATACGAAACATGATGATTTTCCTTTGTCAGGTACTGCAAAAGGCACGGCGGTCATCGCCGTCCATGTACCGAAGACACGCCAGCCCGGAAAACGGATGCAGCCTTTTTGAAAATTATTTGCATCCGGCCCGGTTCCGCCGGTGTCTTCTCTTTTGAAAGGCCGGAAAATCATGCAAAACCCAACCTGGCTCACAGTCATGTCCGCAGGGACGCCGCCCTGGACGGCGCACCTTGCAGCCGGGCTGACAGGACAATTGCGGAAGGATCGCCACGTGACCGAACAAGACAAGGATGCGGCACGATTGCGCAGGGCACTTGCGGATTGCGCGGCAGGCCGGAACGCCGGGATTGATGAGATCCTCGCCTGTGAAGGCCCCAAGCTGCTGGGCGTGGCGCACCGTATCCTCAAGCGGCACGATCTGGCGGAAGAGGCCCTGCAGGACGCCATGGTGCAGGTCTGGCGCAAGGCCGGACAATATGACGCCGCCAACGGATCGGCGCGGGGCTGGATCTATGCGATCCTGCGCAATCGCTGCCTGAACATCCTGCGCGACGGTCAGCGCCTGAGCATCCTGTCGCCCACCGACCTTGCCACGCTGCAGGAAGCCCGGCAGGCCGAGGTCCCGACCGAGGGGTGGGAAATACTGGCCGGGCCCAGCCGGATCCGCGACTGCCTCAAGGGGCTGGACGGCCAAAGCCGCCATATCATCCTGCTCGCCCATGTGGCCGGGTTCAGCCATGCCGAAATCGCAACCCGCCAGGACGTGCCGCTTGGCACGATAAAATCGCTGATCCGTCGCGGTCTGCAAACATTGAGGGAGTGTCTGACATGACCCGTCTTTCCGAAGAGATCATGGCGCTGTCCGACGAATATGTTCTGGGCCTGTTGTCGCCGAGCGAGATGGTGCTCATCGAAGAGGTGATGGCGCGCGACCCCGAGCTTGCCCGCCGGGTCGGCGCGCTGCGCGATCATCTGCTGCCGCTGGATCAGTCCGCCAAACCGCAAGACCTGCCAGCCGACTTCGCAGCGCGTGTGCGCGACCGGCTTGCGGCACAGGATCTGCCGCGCGCTGCGCCGGTGACACCGCCACCTGCCAACCTGCCATCCGCCCCCAAAAAATGGGGCCTTGGTCTGGTCGCGGCATCGCTGGTCGGGCTGGTGGTCGGTTTCGGCGCGGCCGGGCTTCAACCGATTCCGCAACCCACCGTCGTGGCTGTCCTGCTTGATGCGGACGGGGTGCCGCAGGCGGTGATCGACGACTATGGCAATGACACGGCGACGGTGCGCTTCGTGGCCGATATCGCGGTTCCCGCCGACCGGACGTTGCAGGTCTGGACCCTGCCGTCCGAGCAGATGGGGCCGACATCCCTGGGCGTTCTGGACAGGACAGAGGCCACGCAACTGCGCTTCGAGGATCTGCCGGCCCCCAGTGCACAGCAGCTTTATGAAGTCACGCTGGAACCCCTTGGCGGCTCACCGACCGGACGCCCGACCGGACCGATCATCGGCAAGGGGTTCGCCGCGTCCCAGACGTGATGCGCGGGCCCTGACCGTCCGGCATGGTCGCGGTCGCGGGACCATCTGCCCTCCGCGCCTGTGCGCGACGGTCGGTTTAATCCTTGAGCGCGGCCTGCTCGGCGCGGGCCGCAAGACGGTCGAGGATTGAAAACAGGACCTTGATTTCGTCTTCCGCGATATCTTGCGTCAGCATGGCCTGCCGCTGCCGCATGACGACCACCAGTTTTTCGAAGACACTGCGTCCAGCATCGGACAGCGAGAGGGTCTGCTGCCGGTGATCCTCGAGGTTTTCCGACGCGATGATGAGGTTTCGAGCGCGCAAGGACTTGATCGCGCGACTGACCTGCGCCTTGTCGATCTGGGTGTGACGGACGATTTCAGCGGCGGTTGTCTGTTTTCGGGATTCGATGGACGCCAGCATCCGCCATTCGGTCAGCGTCAGGTCGGATTGCGCGGCAAGCGTGGCAATCGCATGGGCGTTCAGCGAGTTCTGCACGCGCGCGATGCGAAATGTCACGAATGACGACAGATCATGGAAGGTCGGTGGCGCGGCTTGGTCTTTCATGCGGACAGTAAACGCCAGATTGGTTGCGGGATCAACCTTTTGGTTGACAGGTCAACTAAAATATCTGACGCTTTCCTGAATTGAGGGAGGATACCATGCAAGATTATCTGAAAGGGGCGATCACGGCCCTTGCACTGACCTTTGGCCTTGGCGCGCAAACCGCATCCGCGCAGAGCCAGGCCTGGACGCCGGACGGTCCGATCAAGATGGTGATCGCCTTCAATGCAGGTGGTGGAGCCGACACCCATGCAAGGCTGGTGGCCGAAGACCTGCAGGAGGCGCTGGGCTGGCAGGTCATCCCCGAGCAGATCACCGGCAAGGGTGGGTTGAACGCTCTGGTCGCGCTGCGCGACATGCCCGCAGATGGCACGGCCATTGCCCTGGTTGTGGCGGAAACCCTTGGCTACAACGCCCGCGCGGCCCAGTCCGCCGGGATCAAGCCTGCCGATTTCACGCCATTGACGACGACGGCCGGTTTCCAGATGGGCATCGTCGCCAAAGCCGATCGCGGCTGGACAGATCTTGGTGACGTGCTGGCCGCGGCCAAGGCCGGTGAGGCCATCCGCTTTGGCGTGATGAGCCCGAAACTCGCGGATCTGGCCTATGTCATCGGAGCGGCCAATGGTGTGGAATTCAACATCGTCGAGGTTCAGGGCGGCAGCGCCACTCTGGACGGCGTGATCGCGGGCGACATGGACATCAGTTTCGTGGCGGGGGCGCAAGGCAAGGCGGTTGCGTCGGGCCAATTGGTGAACCTGGCCTCTGCCCTGTCCGAGCCGCTGAAGCAGACACCGGAGGCACCCCTGATTTCCGAATATAACGTCGCTTTCGACGCCGACGGCTATTTCCTCTTTGTCGCGCCGGCAGGCTTGCCCGATGACGCGCGCGCGGCCCTCAGCACCGCGATTGCGGACGCGACCGCCAATGGCAAGGCGTCGGGCATGATCGCACGGGCCTTTGGCGGCCACGTCAATATCATGGGGGCGGAGCTCGAAGCCCTGCTGCAAGCCGAGTATGACGCGGCGGGTGAGCTGATGGAGGCATCGCAGTAAGCGTCGCAAGCGAGGCCGGGCCGATGAAAAGGTTGCACTCTGATCAATGGCTTGGCCTTGTCGTGCTGGTGCTGGCGCTTGTCCTGCTGTTCGTCTGGATACCGCTTGATACGGGCACGGGCCTGATCGAACAGGTCCGGCGGCGCGTGTTGATCGGTGATGCGCTGGCCCCGTCCGTCGCGGCCTGCGTGCTGATCCTGGGCGCGGTGCTGACATGGCTCAAGCCCGCTGCGCGGACATCGCGCCTGACCGCCGCAAACCTGCGTTGGATGCTGGCGCTTGTGGTGATGTTCACGCTGTCGCTTGGCCTGATGCGGTATCTCGGGCCGCTGATCGCCGCCGTCCTGACGGACACAGGCTATCGCCCGCTGCGCAACACGGTCCCGTGGAAATACATCGGCTACGCGGTGGGAGGCACGGTCATGATCGCAGGTCTGAGCCGTATGTCCCAACCTCGCCCCGTATGGCGGCTGGTTCTGATCGGGGCGGTGGCCACGATGGCGATCGCCCTGGCCTATGACCTGCCGTTCGACACTTTGTTGCTGCCGCCGAACGGAGATCTGTGATGGGTATCTGGGATCACGTCCAGCTTGGCTTTCAGGCGGTTTTCCTGGCCGATCCGGTGTTTTCCATCTTCGGGATCGGTGTCTCGATCGTGCTGGTGATGGTGGCCGGTGGATTTGTTCTGGGGATCGTGGTCGGGGCGACGCCCGGCCTTGCGGGGCCGATGGCGATGGCGATCTCCCTGCCCATTCTGATCTCGGTCTTCGGCTATGCGGCGGATGCGCTTTTGCCGGTGCTGGGCTTTCTCATCGGGATCATGAAGGGGGCGACCGTGGGCGGTGCCGTGCCGGCCATCCTGTTCAACACGCCGGGCACGCCGGACGCCTATATGACCACCTTCGACGGCTTTCCCATGGCGCAGCGCGGCGAGGCCAAGCGCGCGCTGAAGATCGCGCATATGTCCTCGGCCGCAGGGGATACGTTTTCGGATGTGGTGCTGGTTCTCTGCGCGCCTTTTCTGGCCATCATGGTCGAGCGCTATCTCGACCTGCCGGAGAAGGCCGCGCTTTTGCTTTTGTCGCTGGCCTTCATCGCATCGGTCATCGGTGGGTCCGTCGGAAAGGGCCTGATCTCGATGGGGTTGGGGTTGCTTGCGGCGATGATCGCCACGGGCGAGGATTTCTATCCCCGCCTGACCATGGGCATCCCCAGCCTTGCGGGGGGTATCCCCCTTGCCGCCGCGATCCTTGGTGTCCTGATCGTGGGCGAGGTGTTCAAATCGCTGGAAGACCTGCGCAGCGACCGAGGGGCGCGGGTCAGCCTGAACATGGGAGGCGGCAAGGCGCACAGCCTTTGGCCAGAGCTTCCCACGCTCTTGCCGCATGTCCTCAGGTCATCGGTCATCGGGACCGTGATCGGCGCCCTGCCCGGCGTCGGCAGCACGCTGGCCGCCACCTTGGGCTATTCGGTGGCCAAGCGGAACCATGCCAGGACCGGGCGCACCCCGGCCTTCGGCGAAGGGGCTGGCGAAGGGGTGGCCGCGACCGAGGCGGCAAATTCCTCGGTGTCCGGATCGAACCTGATCCCCGTGCTGTCACTGGGCATTCCGGGCAACGCGGCGGCTGTCTTCCTGATCCTTGCGATGGAAAGCATTGGCGGTTTCAACCCCGGCCCATCGGTCTTTGCCTTGCCACCGACAGGCATCAACCCCGAAATGGTCATCGCCTTCGGCCTGTTCACGGCGATGTTCGTGGCCAATGCGATCAACTGGACACTGGGCGGGGTCTTCATGCGGCAGGTCGGGGTCATGGCGCGGGTGCCCAAGGGCATCCTTCTGCCGATCGTCCTGCTGCTGACCCTGACGGCGATCTATGTGCAGGAGGCCAAAATGATGGCCGTCTGGATCACGCTGGCCTTTGGTCTTCTGGGCTATGTCATGCGGCGTGTCGGCATGTCGCCCCTGCCCTTCGTGATCGCCTTCATCCTGGGCGGCAAGCTGGAAGAGACCACGCGGCAGGCCTTTGCCGCCACGGGTGGCGATCCGTGGCTGCTGTTCTCGAGCCCCGTCGCCTTCGCATTCACATCCCTTGCCGTCCTTGTCGTTGTCTGGAACGTGAGGGGACGCGCATGACCCATTGTCAGAAAGATCCTGCATGACCAAAGGACTTGTCGTCATCCTCTCGGACGAGCACCGCGCAGATGCGCTTGGCTGTGCGGGGCATCCCTTCCTGCGCACGCCCAATCTTGACGCCCTCGCGGCACGTGGCACCCGCTTCACGGACGCCTATACCCCCAGCCCCATCTGCGTGCCCGCGCGCGCCGCTTTCGCCACCGGACAGCATGTGCACAAGACAGGACATTGGGACAATTCCATGCCCTATACGGGGACACCCGAAAGCTGGGGCCACGTGCTGCAGCGCGGGGGCGTTCAGGTCGAATCCATCGGCAAGCTACACTACCGCGACCCGTCCGATCCGGTCGGGTTCGACAAGGAACACATCCCGATGATGGTCAAGGACGGGGTCGGCATGGTGTTCGCCTCGATCCGCCGCGAGGACGAGCGCGTCACAGCCGAAGGGCGTATGCTGGGCGATTATATCGGTGCGGGCGAAAGTGACTACACCCGCTATGACGAAGCTGTCGTGGCCCGCGCGTCCGACTGGTTCGCGCACAAGGCCGCGTCGGACGACGCCCGTGACTGGTGTCTCTATGTCGGTCTTGTGGCCCCGCATTTCCCGCTGGTCTGCCCCGAGCCGTTCTTTTCCAGATACCGCGAGATGGACCTGCCCGAGCCCAAGCTGCTGCCCCGCGACGGCTATGTGCAGCACCCCTGGGTGGCCAAGCAGAATGCCTTCATGGACAGCGAGGCGCAGTTTACCTCGGCGGAGGAACGCAAGGACGCCATCGCGGCCTATTGGGGGCTGTGCGAATGGCTGGATCACAATGTCGGGCGCATCCTTGCCGCCCTTGAGCGGTCCGGGCTTGATGCGGATGTGATCTATGCCTCCGATCACGGCGACAACGCAGGCGCGCGCGGGCTGTGGGGCAAGTCCAACATGTACCGGGAATCCGTCAGCATCCCGATGATCGCCGCCGTCGCGGGGATGCCCGAGGGCACCTGCGACACCCCGGTCTCCCTGATCGACCTGTCGCGCACCATCCCGCAGGCCTTCGGACTGGACTGGAGCGGCGACAGGACCGGGCGGCCGCTCCAGCATATCGCGCAGGAGCCGTTCGACGCGACACGAGAGATCATCTCGCAATACCACGCGGCAGGCGCGGTTTCGGGGGCCTACATGTTGCGCAGGGGCCGCTGGAAATACATCGCCTATATCGGCTTTGACCCCGAACTGTTCGACCTTCGGGCAGACCCGGAAGAGACGACGAACGTTGCCGCAGACCACCCGGACGTCGTTGCCGAACTGGCTGAGGCCCTGAAACGGCATGTCGATCCGGTTTTGGCGAATGCGGCGGCCTTTGCGGCGCAAGATGCGCTGGTCCTGCGCCATGGCGGCCGCGCGGCTGCCCTTGGTCTTGGCGCGCGGGGGGCGACACCGCCGCCTCGAACCTGAGGGCCTGCGGGATCAGACCGCGCGGGCGGGCTTTGTCACTGCGGCTTGTCCGCGACGCTCCAGACAGCCCACATGTCCCGTTTGCGATACCGCACGATGGTTTGCGGCTCCCAGTCCGGGCGGGCACTCTCGTCGAGGCGCCCGACGATCAGACCATCTGGCGTCTTCGCGGCAAAATCCGCAAGCGCCGCCGGATCCGGCAGCAAGGTCAGCGGTTCGCGCAGACGCCCTGCGAAATGGAAGTCACCGCGATAATCCGAACCGGCATATCCGATCCTGCCATCCTGCGGCGCAAGGATCATCGCAATCTCCTTCGGTGACATGATCTTGCCTGCGGGGCCGATGAAATAGGCGGTGTTCAGCGCCACGGCGATCGCCGGAACGGCCAGCCAGACCAGCCCCGGTCGCCGCATCATGGCCGCGACCGCAAGGACCAGCGGCACCAGAACGACAAGACCAAGTTTCAGATCAAGGAAATCCGAGATCGACTCGCCCAGCGCCCCGGTCGGCAACGCAAGCACGACGGCCATCACGGCGACAAGGACGACTGCCACGATCCACGGCTTTCCCAGCCGTGCGGGCCAGCGATTGGCCAGCAACAGGGCCGCCGCAGGCATCGCGGGCAAAAGATAGTCGGGCTGCTTGCCGCTGATCAGGCTGAACAGGACAAACGGGCCCAGAAACCAGACCCAGGCGAATTTCTCGGCATCATCCAGGGGCCGGAACTGCCAGAAACCGGGGATCGCGATCCAGGGGAAGAGCAGCATCGGCAGGGCGGCGACGTAATACCAGAACGGCTCTGCATGGGCGAAACTGTTGACGACGCGCCCCGCGCTCTGGGTCCAGAGGATCTCTTCGCGGTAGGTGGCATCCCCGGTCACGAAGGCGGGCACAAGCCAGAGCGCGACAAGAAAGATCGCCATCCCGAAGGCGGCCAGAACGCCCTTCACGCTGAAGCGGCCCGGCCCCGCCCACCAGCGCATGGCCAGCAGCAGCGGCATGACATGCACGAAGATGACGGGTCCCTTGGCATAGACGCCGAACCCGAGCGCCGCCCCGAAGGCCAGCCAGTGCGACAGGCCGGGCGCGGGCACCGTGCCGATCCGCCAGAGGGCGGCGGCGCAGGTCACCATGGCCAGCATCAGGATGCCGTCGAAATTGGTCTCGCCGCCGAAGAAATAGAACGGCACCATGGTGCCCAGGATGACGATCGCGGCATTGCCGAATTCGCCGCCCGGACGCATCCGGTCCGCCAGCCGTCCGGTCAACCAAAGCGCCAGCACGCACAGGGCCGGGGCCACCAGTCGCGCGGCATATTCGCTGACACCGGGCAGCCAGACCAGATTGACCAGCCAGAACAGAAGCGGCGGTTTGTGACTGTAGGGCACACCGTTCTTGAAGGGCACCAACCAGTGATTGCCGGTCAGCATTTCCCAGGCGACCCCCAGATAGCGCGTCTCGTTCGTGGGCATCATCGGCCGCATCACCACGTCGAGCACGAAAACAAGGGCCACGACCAGCAAGACGATGTATCGCTGTGGTGGGCGCGATGTCTTGGGCATCTCGATCTGATCATTCATGCTTTGGTCGTCCCGATGAGGAAAGGGTTGCGTGCGCAGGGGGGCAAGGCCCGCGCCATTGGCTGGAGCGACGCCGGCAAGGGCCTATGTGTCACCATTTTCCAGCCACCAGGGTTGAACCGTCCCCGCACCCGAAGACCGCCAGATCAGCCAGCTGACACCGATCAGATCCGGGATCCCGGCCAGACCACGCTGCCAGTTGGAATAGTGCGACGCGCCCCATTCGCGATGGGCATGGCTGACGGGAAAGCTGACGATATCCCAGCCATCGCGCCGCATCAGGGCGGGCATGAAGCGATGCAGATGCTTGAACCAGGGCAGATCCAGATAGGCCTGACGCCAGAACACCCGCAGCGCACAGCCGGAGTCGCGACAGCCGTCGCGCAGGAGAAACCCCCGGATGGCATTCGCAAAGCGCGAGGCAAGGCGCTTGGAGAGGCTGTCCTTCCGCTTGACCCGCTCGCCCTGCACCATGCCGACCTGCGGCGGGGATGCGAGGAAGCTCTCGAACATGCCGCGCAGGTTCTCGGGCGGGTTCTGGCCATCGCCATCGAGCGTTGCGATCACCTCGGCGCGTGCCGCGCGGATGCCGCTGCGCAGCGCGGCGGACTGCCCTCTTGATGTGTCATGCGTCACGATCCGCAGGCGGGTCCAGCCCTCGGCAAGCTGGCGCAGGACCTCGGGGGTGTTGTCGTCCGAACCATCGTTCACGACGATCACCTCGGCGTCGAAATCCTCGGCGAGGGCCCGGAGATCCTCAACAAGCGCTGGAAGGTTGGCGGCTTCGTCATGGGCCGGGATCACGATGGAAAAGCGGGGATGTGTCATTCTCTATTCCTGTTGGACCAGATGGCCCAGTCGTTATTGCGGTAGTATATGGTTTCGTCCGGCTCCCATGTGGGAAGGACGGCGCCTCCGAGCCGTCCGAGGACAAGCCCGTCGGGATGTTGTTCCGCGAAGGCGGCGATTTCGTCTGCTGTCGTCAGAACGGCAAAGGGCTGCGTCAAACGCCCGGAAAAATGGAACTCGGAATGATAGATGGACGACACGATCCCGATCTCTCCGTCCGCCGGAGCGACACGGTCCGCGATCTGGCGGGGTGACATGATCTGCCTGGCTGGCCCGACAACATAGGTCAGATGCAGGGCCGTCAGCGCCACCGTTGCGGTCAGGTAGACCAGTTGCCCCCGTTTCGCGATCAGGACGGCCCCGGCCAGAAGAACGACCGCTGCAACGCCGGCGGCTGGTATGGATATCAGGCGCTGCGCCTCGTCGCCCAGCAATCCGGCTGCCATGGCCGGAAAGGCCAGACCAAGGACAACCAGAACGGCAACCGCAGCCCAGGCCCTGCCCAGCACCTCGGGGAAGCGGCGCGCCAGCAGGATCGCGAGCCAGGGCATCTCGGGGACCAGATAGTTGAGTTGCTTGGCACTGATCATGCTGAACACCACCAACGGCCCCAGCACGGCGATCAGCAGGAATTTCTCGGCCCGGTCAAAAGGCAGTCTTTTCCAGAAAACGGGAAGCCAGCCCCAGGGAAAGACAAAGACGGGGATCAGGACAAGGTAATACCAGA
The DNA here is from genome assembly GCA_963715835.1 of uncultured Alphaproteobacteria bacterium. Taxonomy (GTDB): domain Bacteria; phylum Pseudomonadota; class Alphaproteobacteria; order Rhodobacterales; family Rhodobacteraceae; genus Seohaeicola. The sequence goes on from CAVQSH010000002.1 coordinate 1,250,493, forward strand.
AGGGCTGCGCATGGACGAAACTCGACACCGCGCGGCCCGCCGATTGCGTCCACAGAACCGCTTCGCGATATTCGGGACCACCCAGGATCAGCGCAGGCACCAGCCACAGAGAGACCAGCCCGGCGCAAGTGGCCAGCGCGACTGCGACGCCGCGCCAGGCATGGGCGACCCGAGGGGCCCAGAGCCGCAGCAACAGCAATGAGGGCAGCACATGGACAAACAGCACCGGCCCCTTGCTCATCAGGCCAAGTGCCATGGCCGCGCCGAGCAGGACCCAGTCCAGGACACGGTGATCGTCCCGCGTGCCGATCTTCCATATCTGACCAAGGGCCAGCACCACGGCAAGGGCCAGCATCGTATCGAAGCCGGTTTCAAGGCCGAAAAACTGAAAACAGGCGAAGGTGGCAAGGATCAGCATCGCCGCCGTTCCGGTCCGCTGTCCGAGCCCCATCATGTCGCTGACGCGGCCTGTGGCCCAGATCGTCGCCAGCGAAAACGCAGGTGCCACAAGACGGCCTGTGAATTCACTGACCCCCGGAAGCCAGAGCAGATTGATCAACCAGAACAGAAGCGGTGGCTTGTGATCGTAGGGAAGGCCATTCTTGAACGGCACGATCCAGTGATCGCCAAGGCGCATTTCCCAGGCGACCGCAAGATAGCGCGTCTCGTCGATCGGAAGGAGTGGTCGCAGCCACACCCCCGACAGGACAAACAGCGCGAAGCCCAGAAGAATGAGCCGTCTGTCAGGCAGTCGCATCGTTGCGCCGGGACCTCGCAATCAGCATGAGATTGCGAGAGTACACGACAAGACCAAAGGACTGCCCAAGGATAAAGACGGGATCCTGGCGCCAGATCGAATAGACCAGCAGCATCACGCCACCACCCAACGAGAACCACCAGAACATGATCGGCATGACCGATGCCTTGGCCCGTTCGGATGCAAACCATTGGATCAGGAACCGTGAGGTGAACAGCAGTTGTCCGGCGAAACCCACGATCAACATGGGTGTCAATACTAGGCTTTTCAAAGAAGTGCTCCTTGAGCTAGCGGCTTGGGCATCAAATCATCTTCCAAGTCTCGCACGTGTTAACAAACACAAAGCGCCACTTCAATGATTTTCTGGGGAGTGTCCTCACACCGATGCGTGATGCATCCGACAGGCCCAAGGCTTCCGCAGCCGATGGCGGCACGGCGCATCATCGGCATGAGGGCCTGCCCCCGGCATGCGCGCAGAGGCCCTGTCCGGCAGGACCGGCCGCCGCCGCTATTTCCCGTGATAGTCCCGGAACCACGCCACGAAGCGGGCAATCCCGTCGCGGAAATCCGTTTGCGGCTGATAGCCGGTCAGGCTCTTCAGAAGCTCTGCATTGGCCCAGGTCGCGGGCACGTCGCCCATCTGCATGCCCATGTAATTGCGGATCGCCTTGCGACCGAGACAGTCCTCGATGGCGTCGACGAAATCCAGAAGCCTGACCTTTTCGGAATTGCCGATGTTGACGATGCGGTAGGGCGCGACCGGTGACAGGCTGTCGCCGGGGGCGATGTCTTCGCGTGATGACGGGCGGACCGGCACCGCATCCATCAGCAGACGGATACCGTAGACCAGATCGTCCACATAGGTGAAATCCCGATACATCTCGCCATGGTTGTAGATGTCGATGGGACGGTCATCGAGGATCGCATCGACGAATTTGTAAAGCGCCAGATCGGGCCGCCCCCAGGGGCCGTAGACGGTGAAGAACCGGAACATGGTGGTGGGCAGATCATAGAGATGCGCATAGGCATGGCCCATGCTCTCGGTGGCCTTCTTCGTGGCGGCATAGATCGTCAACTGGGCGTCGGCCTTCTCGGTCTCGATGAAGGGCATCTCCTCGTTGGCGCCGTAGACGGACGAGGTCGAGGCCATCAGCAGATGCCGCACCTTGAGACGGCGCGCCGCTTCCATGACGTTGAAGGTGCCGATCACGTTTGAATCGAGATAGGAGCGCGGCTGTTCCAGGCTGTAGCGCACCCCCGCCTGCGCCGCGAGGTGGACGATCACATCCGGCTTGAAGGCATCGGCCACGCGATCCAGGGTCCCCTGATCCTCGAGCAGGGCTTCGGTGGCGGCGAAATTCCCGTTCTGCAACAGCATGGCGTGGCGGCGCTGCTTGAGGCGGACGTCGTAGTAATCCGTCATGCCGTCATAGCCGTGCACGAGGAAGCCTTCCTCGAGCAACCGGCGCGCCAGGTGATAGCCGATGAACCCCGCCGTCCCCGTGATAAGAACTTTTCTCATGACGTTGTCTTCATCCCTGGTTCCACATCAGCCGCATATCCGCGATGGCCGCCCCGATCGCGACCGGGTCCGGGCCCGTCACTTGTCATCCAGAGAAAAGCCGGTCCGCCCGATACCGGCATAGGCTTTGAAGCCTGCGCGTTTTGCGTCGCGGGGGGCGTAGATGTTGCGCAGGTCGGCCATGTGCGGCGTGGCCATCTTGCGGGCCAGGCGTTTGAGGTCGAGGGCGCGGAACTCGTTCCATTCGGTCAGGATCACCAGAAGATCGGCATTCTGCGCGGCCTTGTAGGCATCGTCGTGCCATTGCACGCCGGGCAGCAGCGCCTCGCCCTCGTGGCGGCCCTGCGGGTCGACCACGCGCACCTTGGCCCCGGCGCCGACCATCGCGGGGATGATCGTCAGGCTGGGCGCGTCGCGCATGTCGTCGGTGTTGGGCTTGAAGGTCACCCCCAGCACGGTCACGGTCTTGCCGTTGAACTGGCCGTCGCACAGGTCGAGCAGCTTGTCGATCATGCGGCGCTTGATCTCATCGTTCACCTTGATGACCGTTTCGGTGATCTGCATGGGCACGGCGTGGTCCTGACCGATACGGGCCAGGGCCTTGGTATCCTTGGGAAAGCAGGACCCGCCGAAGCCGGGGCCCGCATGCAGGAACTTGTTGCCGATGCGCCCGTCCAGCCCGATCCCCTTGGCCACTTCCTTGATGTCGCCGCCCACCCGTTCGCACAGGGCCGCGATCTCGTTGATGAAGGTGATCTTGGTCGCCAGAAAGGCGTTGGCGGCGTATTTGATCATCTCGGCGCTTTCCAGATCGGTGGTCACGATGGGAAAGTCGCGCAGATAGAGCGGGCGGTAGATATCGGCCATCACCTCGGCGGCGCGGTCGGACTGCACGCCCACGACGACGCGGTCGGGCTTCATGAAATCGTCGATGGCCGCGCCTTCGCGCAGGAATTCGGGGTTCGAGGCGACGTCGAACTCCAGCGCGGGATTGGCCTTGGCGATCAGGTGCTTGAGATGCCGGTTGGTGCCGACGGGCACCGTCGACTTGGTGACCACCACGACGTAATCGGTCGCGGCGCGCGCCACCTCCTCGGCTGCGGCATTGACATAGGACAGGTCCGCATGGCCATCGCCGCGCCGCGTGGGCGTGCCGACCGCGATGAAGACCGCATCCGCGCCCCGCACCGCCGCGGCAAGGTCCAGCGTGAAGGTCAGCCGCCCCGCCGCCACGTTCCTCGCCATCAGCGCCTCGAGCCCCGGCTCGAAGATCGGAACCTCGCCCGCGTTCAGCCGGTCGATCTTCCGCGGGTCCTTGTCGACGCAAACAACATCATGCCCGAAATCCGAAAAACAGACACCGGACACAAGCCCGACATAGCCCGTGCCAATCATCGCGATCTTCATCTTACCACGTCCTCAATACCATTTTGCTGCGGTCCTTCTTGGGGTCACCTGGAGGCACCCGAAGCACCTTTATAGGACAATCGTTATTGCATCCTTGATCCGTGGTCCATCCGGCTGCGCGTCTTGTCGCTCTTCCCGCGCTGGCTTGCACCTGCGGACCGGGCGGTTCGCCGTCGATCCGCATGGCACCGACAGGCCCCGGCGGCAGGCCTTGGCACGTACGGCGGGGCGGTCCGCGATCCCGTGAACGGCGACAGGGCAACGACAAAAAGGCCGGGGTCCGTTGACCCGGCCTTTTTGCGCTCCCCAACAGTGCCTTGTCAGGGGCCTATTGCGTTTTGCGGACCAGCGACTGCGCGGTATAGACGAGGATCGCGATACCGACCGCCCCCATGGCGGCCACCCCCAGAAGCACGATCACATCGACCGGGCCACCGATGTCGCGCAGATGCGAATGGGTCATGACCTGCACGAAAAGCACCGCCGCCACCGCGCCGAAAGGCATGGAGAGTTGCGCCAGAAGAAACTTGCGCATGGACATCTCCCGGTCGCGGATCAGGACATAGAGATAGGCCAGCGTCACGACGACAGCCGTCACGACCATGCGCCCAGAAAAGGGTGCGGCCGAAAATCTCTTCAAAGACGGCAATCATGGTTTCAAAGGTCAGTTGTTCCATTCCGGGTCTCCTCAGGCTTTGCCGCGCAACATGGCGTTATAGGTGGCTTTCAGCGCCACTTCCTTCATCAGCCAGCTGATCCACAGCTCTTCCAGCGGCGCGATCACGCCCGGGAAGGACGGGGTCAGGTTGTTGTGATAATCGAACTCGATCAGCATCGCGCGGCCGACGCGGGTGATCAGCGGGCAGGAGGTGTAGCCGTCATAGATCTCGGTGCCCTCCCGGCCTTCGATGGCGGCGATCAGGTGATCCTCGACCACCGGCACCTGCCATTTGACCGAGGCCGCCGTCTTGCCCTTGGGCACGCCCGCCACATCGCCCAGCGCGAAGATGTCGGGATAGCGCAGGTGGCGCAGGGTCTTCTGATCGACCTCGACCCAGCCCTGATCCGTCCATTTGTCGGCCCAGCTCAGCCCGGATTGGCGGATCACGTCAGGGGCGCGCTGCGGCGGGATGACGTGCAGGTAGTCATAGGCCAGTCTCGGTATCGCCCTTCGGGCGTGGTCGAAGGTCGCGATCTTGCGACCCGGATCGACCGCCTTGAGGACATGGCTGTAATGCGGGGTGATCCCGCGGTCCTCGAACAGCATCCGCACTTTTTCGGACACGATGGGCACGCCGAACAGCGCATCGTTGTTCGCGGCGTAATGCATCTCATGCTTGCCCTGCCCTGCGGTGCGCGTGGCGATATCCTCGATCAGGAAGGTGTGCTTGAGCGGCGCGCCCGCGCATTTCATTTCCGTGGCCGGGCGGGTGAAGATGCCCACGCCGCCCTCTTCGGTGAATTTCGAGGCGGCCTGCCATGTCTTGGCGGCATATTCGGGGCCTGCATAAAGCGCGCCGATCCCGTTTGTGCCCACCAGATCCAGCGAAAAGCCCTCGATCGCGTCGTGATCCAGCACAAGGCCGGGCGCCACGATCAGGAAATCATAGGGCACGGTCTGCCCGCCCGAGGTGCCGACGGTCTTGGCGACGGGATCAATGGCGGCAGCGGCTTCCGGGATCAGGGTGATGCCCTGCGGCAGCCAGTCCGTTGTCTTCGACTGGGTATAGGAGGCAGGCTTCAGCCCTGCGGCCACCAGCGACAGACCCGGCTGGTACAGATGCTCGGCGCTTGGGTCGAGGATCGTGATATCCGCCCCGTCGAGCCGCTCCACCAGCCGGTTGACCAGGGCCGTGCCCGCAGCCCCTGCCCCGATCATGACGATGCGCGCCTTGGTCTGCACCTTGGAGGCCGCTGCGGGGCGCACGGCCACTGCCGTGGCAAGGCCGCCGGCGACAAGGCCGAGAAAGGCACGGCGCGAGGCCTGGATCTCTTTCAGTTCATTCATTTCCCATGTCCTTCTACTTGCCTTTGCCAGACAGGCCTTGAGGCGGTTGAACGCACCCGCACCGCACATGCGGGCGGAGTGCTGCCGGTTTCACCACGCGAGGGTCGTTACATTCGGGTCGAACAGAAGCCCCTCGACCACAGGCCATGTGCCCATCACCACACCGTCGATGTAGTCATCCTCGGTCAGCCCTGCGGCTGCCGAACAGGCGGAACACATGATCACCTGACCGCCATCCGCGATGAAGGCGCTCAGCATGTCCTGGATCGACTGGTTCTTGTCGCGCATGAGACCATGCACATGCGAGGGGCGTTTCTTGTCGGCAAGATAGACGGCGCGCACGTTCAGCCAGATGGCGACAGGCGCATGTCCGTTCTTGAGAACCTTCTCGTGGGCAAAGCTGATGGCTTTCGCGGCGGACCATGTGTCATCGGTCGTGAGGTTCACGAACAGGCCACGGGTCTTGGTGTCGGCCTGCTGTGCATGGGCCACCGAGCCCATGATCGACAGAAAGGTCAGGGCGACGACAAGCAGGGTTTTCAAACGGGTCATGGCAGTATCCTCGGTCGGTTTGTCTTGTTGGGGTGTGGACCTGCGCGCCGTTGCGACGCGCAGACCTTCGTTTTGTCTCAGAAGCTCATCACGGATGTGCCGGGGGCGACGATGGCCGCGCCCATGGCATCCGGTGCGGCGGCGGTGACGCCCTCGACCAGAACGGACGCATCCGCCTCTTTCCCCGGCAGGTAGATGGCGCAGACCTGAACCTTGAGGTTCTGTTTCTCCATCATCATCTTCATCAGGCCCTGCGGGCTTGCGCCTTTCGGGGCCTGCCCTGCGGTGGCCGAGGCCGGCGCGTCTTTCAGGGCGATGTCGCCTGCCGGGCCACAGAGCAGCATTTCGGCCTCGGCACCTGCGGCGATGGCATTCATCGTCAGCACCATCGCCATCAACTGGGTTTGCGGCTCGGCGGCCGTCAGGATGGTGATCAGCTTGTTGGGGTCTTCGGCCTGCGCCGTGGTGGCGACACCAAGGGCAAGGACGGACGCTGTGAGGAATTTGGAAAAACGCATGTGGAAACTCCTTTTATGCGGTGAGGATGGATTATTCAGGTATGCAGATCAGGCCCGCGCGCATGGCGAGGCCGGTGCGGACGATAGGCCCGCCACGACCGCGATCAGCAGCGCCAGCAGGCCCGCTCCGATCCACAGATGCGCGACCGGACCCGCGTGCTGTGCGCATAGCCGAAACTGGCGATCGCAAGGGCGGCCAGCGGAAAGGACAAGGCCCACCACGACAGCGCAAACGGGATCTTGCGGAACTTCGATGCCTGCGTGGCGACGATCAGCGCAAAGACATAAGCCGTGCTGATCAGGAAATGGCCGAAGGCGCCGACGTCGCCGGTCAGGCGCAGCCAGCTGGTAAAGGCCACGGCCGGCGGGGCCACAAGGATCATCAGGGTCGGCACCATCTTGCCCGGCATGCGGGTCATGGAACATCAGGCGGTTGATCACCAGTGTCAGCAGCACGACCCAGAAGATCAGACCTGCGGAAAAGAACAGCCACGAGATTTCGGCATAGCCCAAGCCGCGCGCCCGCCAGCGGCACGATCACGTTGCCGACGGCCGGGATGAACCAGGCTGGCGTCATCATGCCCGGCTGGAACGGCACGATGCCCGATCCAGGCCGAAATCACGGACAGGGCCAGCACGCCTTGCAGCGCGGTTGCAAAGATCCAGATCGCCTCGGCCACGGCGGGCGCGATGTCGAGCAGGGCCGTCGCCAGCAACAGCAGCGAGATCGAGATCGCCGGAAAGAAGGCGATCCTGACCGGATGGTGCCACTCGGCCGCGATCTCGGCGGGGTGGCGCAACGCCTTGGCCAGATAAGCCCAGCGATCACGGCAGCCAGCATCACGACCGACAGCGCAAGCACCGCCTGCGATACGGCGTGCGCCGGTCTGGAAAGCTTGTCTCGGCGGCGCGCAGGGCAAGCGTCAGCCCCATCATCCCCATGCCGGTGGCAAAGAAGGTGATCGGGAAATGGGCAAGCCGCGAGTGCTGCGCGGGAACGGTATCGGTGACTGACATGGTCAGACCTTTCTGGTGTCGAAACGGGGTGAAGCCGGCCAGAGGCGGCGGGGCATGACCGGCCATGCCCCGGCCTGCGATCAGCGTCGCGGCGCAGGCTCGGGCGCGGAGGCGCCCTCGGCGATGGTCTGTTCGTCTTCCTTGAGCTCGAGCCACATCGCGTTCATCACGGCGAAGATGGCGGCCAGCGGAAGGCCAAGAAGCCAGGCGAAATACCACATGGGATGTCCTTTCTTCAGTAAACGGAGTGGGAGTTTTCGGAGACGTCGGCCTCGGTGACCTTGCCCCAGAGCACTTTGTAGACCCAGGCGGTGTACATCAGGATCAGCGGCATGAAGATCGCCGTGACCACCAGCATGATGAACAACGTCAGATGCGAGGACGAGCTGTTCCAGACCGTCAGCGACGATTGCGGATCGCTGGAGACTGGGCATGATGAAGGGGAACATCGTCAGCCCCACCGACGAGATCACGCCAAGGATCGCCATCTTGGAGAACAGCAGCGTCGACACCTCGCGCCCGGCCCGCAGGCCAAGGAAGGTCAGCAGCGCCGCCAAGAATGCCCATGATCGGCGCGACGACGATCCACGGACGGTCCGCATAGGCCGTCAGCCAGCTTGCGGTCCGCTCCACCTCGAAATGCAGCGGGTTGGACGGGCCATTGGTGACGTAGTCGCCCACGATGCGGAAGCCTTCGATCCCGACCGCCATCCACAGACCCGCCAGCGACATAGGCCCCCACGGCCACCAGTGCCGCGATCGACCCGATGGCGCGGGCGCGTGTCTGCACCACGCCTTCGGCCTTGAGCGTCAGCCAGGCCGCCGCCGTGCATCACCAGCATCGACAGCGACACGACACCGGCAAGGATCGAGAACGGATCAAGCAGGCCGATGAACTTCATGTACCAGGCGCCTTCGTAGATCGTGTGAAGATCGTCGGTGAAGTGGAACGGCACGCCCTGAATCACGTTGCCCACGGCCACGCCGAACAGCAGCGCAGGGATCGCGCCGCCGGCAAACAGCGCCCAGTCCCAGCCGTTGCGCCAGCGCGGGTCGTCCCGCTTGGAGCGGTATTTGAACGCCACAGGCCGCACGATGAAGGCCGCGAGGATGACGAACATCGCAAGGTAGAAGCCCGAGAAGCTGACCGCATAGAGCGGCGGCCAGGCGGCAAAGATCGCGCCGCCGCCAAGGATGAACCAGACCTGGTTGCCTTCCCAGACCGGGCCGACCGTGTTGATCACCACGCGGCGTTCGATATCGGTCTTGCCGACGAAGGGCAGCAAGCGCGCCGACCCCCATGTCGAACCCGTCGGTCAGGGCAAAGCCGATCAGCAGCACGCCCAGCAGGCCCCACCAGATGACGCGCAGGACTTCGTAGCTGATCAGTTCATGCAGGATCATGTGTCTTACTCCGCAGGCATGGCGATGGCATCGGCATTGCGCCGGCCGGCCAGGCGATCATTGTGACGGGCGTTCCAGGCGTCGGTTTCCTCGACATCCTGGAACGGACCCTTGCGGATGTATTTCAGCATCAGGCCCATCTCGATGATGAAGAGGACCGAGTAGAAGATGATGAAGCCCGCCAGCGTCATGAGCAGACTCGGTCATCGACAGGGCGCTGACCGACATCGCGGTGGGCAGCACGCCGTCCACCGTCCAGGGCTGGCGGCCGAATTCGGCGACGAACCAGCCCAGTTCGGCCGCGATCCACGGCGCCGGGATCATCGCAGACCGCCAGCATGCAGCGGCCAGCGCGGGAAGTTCATGCCCTTGAACGAGGCGCGGTAGAAGAAATAGAGCCATCATCGCCGATGAAGCCGAAGCCAAGCCCCACCATGATCCGGAACGCCCAGAACAGCGGCCAGACCGTGGGCACGGTGTCATCCGCCGCCGGCCATGATCTGCGCCTCGGTCGCGTCACGCGGGTCGTCGACGTAGCGCTTGAGCAGGAAGGCAAAGCCCAGATCGGCGGAATGCGCCTCGAACGTGGCGCGTCACGGCCGGATCGGCGGCATCGCGCTGTTCGCGAATCGTCATCAGCGCGTCATAGGCGATGATGCCCGACCGGATCCGCTCCTCGGCCTGCGCCACCAGATCGTTGATGCCGGGGATTTCCGTGGTCAGCGAGCGGGTGCCGATCAGGCCCATGGCCCAGGGAATTTCGATGGCGTAATGGGTCTCGCGCGCTTCCTGGTCGGGAAAGCCGATCAGGTTGAAGGGTGCGGGCGCCTCGTGGGTTTCCCACATCGCCTCGATCGCGGCGAGCTTCATCTTCTGGCTGTGGGTCGCGGAATAACCGGATTCGTCGCCCAGCAGCGACGACCGAGAAGCGCCGAGGCCAGGCCGAAGGCCGCGCGCCACGGTGATCGACCGGCGGGCCAGCTCGATATGGCGGCCCTTCAGCAGATACCAGGCCGAAACGCCGATCACGAAGACCGATGCGGTCACATAGCCCGCCGAAACGGTATGCACGAATTTCGCCTGCGCCACTTCGTTGAACAGCACGTCGAAGAAAGTCCGTCATCTCCATGCGCATGGTCATCGGGGTTGAATTCAGCGCCGACCGGGTTCTGCATCCAGCCATTGGCGATCAGGATCCAGAGCGCCGAAAAGTTCGACCCGATGGCGACCAGCCAGGCCACCGTCAGGTGCTGCGACCTTGCTCAGCTTGTCCCAGCCGAAGAAGAACAGGCCCGACGAAGGTGGCCTCAAGGAAGAAGGCCATCAGACCCTTCGATCGCCAGCGGCGCCCCGAAGATGTCGCCGACGTAGTGGCTGTAATAGCTCCAGTTCATGCCGAACTGGAATTCCATGGTGATGCCCGTGGCGACGCCGAGGACGAAGTTGATCCCGAACAGCGTGCCCCAGAACTTGGTCATCTGCCGCCAGATCGGGCGGTTTGTCATGACATAGACGGTCTCCATGATCGCGACGAGGATCGACAGACCCAGCGTCAGCGGCACGAAGAGGAAGTGATACATCGCTGTCATCGCAAATTGCAGGCGCGACAGCTCTACGATCCCGAATTCCATATCTTCAGCTCCAGCTCTCGGAGGGCGAGTCCCTCCGATTTCAAATTCCAATTTTCAAGATATATCTTAGGAATGGAGGTGCCGGGCCTTGATCTGGATCAATAACCTGTATCTTTGATACCAGTTAACTCAGGCTGATGATCCGGTCCGCGAAAGCCGTCTCGACGCTGCGATGCGCAGCGATCAGAATGGCGGCGTCCGGCAGCACCCGGCGCAGGCCTGCCAGCACTTGCCGTGCGGTGGCCTCGTCCAGACCCTCCGTCGGCTCATCCAGCAGCAAAACCTGCGGGCGGCGCAGCAAAACGCGGGCCAGGACAAGGCGGCGCGCCTCGCCGCCCGACAGGCCCTCGCCCCGCGCACCGATCATGGTGTCCAGCCCATCCCGCGCGTCGAGCGTGTCGGTCAGTTGAACGGCATCCAGCATCTGCCACAGTGTCGCATCGTCGCTGTCGGGGGCCGCAAGTCGCAGCGCATCAGCTACTGTTCCGGCCATCAGAACGCTGCGCTGCGGCAACAGGGCCACAGCCTTGCGCAGGGCGTTCTCATCCCAGTCCGCAATGGATACGCCCCCCACGGTGATGCGCCCCGCCGCGACGGGCTGCAACTGCGCCACCGCCAGAAGAAGCGTCGATTTCCCGGACCCGCTGGGCCCCGTCAAGGCAACGGTTTCACCGGCCGCCACATCAAGGCTCAACGCGCTGAGGATCGGCGCGTTGGACAGGGGGCGGTTCAGGGTCACGTCGTCGATCCGCAACGCCCCGCCCGCCGTGGTCGTGGTCCCGGTCGCCTGCGGCGCGGGCACAAGATCCCGCGACACCCGGCGGGCCGCTTCGGCCATGCGCCCCAGATCACTGGCGGCGCGGCGCAACGGGGCCAATGTTTCCGCAAGGGCAAGAGCGGCGAAAAACCCGAGCGCGGCAAACGGGGGTGCCATGTTTCCCGCCTGCACCAAAGCCACGCCCAACCACAGCGTGCCCCCGGCGACCAGTGTGCCCACCATCTGAAGTGCCGCACCGGCCAGACGCGCGGCGCGGTCCTGCTCAAGCTGCAACGCCAGCCGCCGGTCATCCGCCGCCATGACCGCATCCGCCTGGGTCACCAACTGCCCCTGCACGGCCAGATCCCGCCGCGCGCGGATCAGGTCGATCAGACGGGACCGAAACGCCTGGGCCGCCGCCTCGGCCCGACGGGACAGACGCGCCGTCTTGCGCGTGGTGCGCCAAAAGATCACTGCCGCACCAAGCAGATAGCCCGCTGCGATCCACAGCGCGACCTGCAACCCGACCAGCGCCCAGATCACCGCAAAGGATACGACCTGCGTCAGCAGGCCCGCAACCACCGGCAGCACCAACCGCAGGGGAACGCCGTCCAGCGCGTCGATATCCGCCGTCAGACGGTTCACCGCCTGCGCGCCGCGCAGCCTGACCATGCGCTGATAGGGGGCCGCGACCAGCCCGCCGAGGAGTTGCACGCGCAACACCTCCAGCGCGCGCAGCGTCGCGTCATGCGTGAGGACGCGCTCGCCATAGCGCGCCGCCGCACGGCCAAGCGCCAGAAACCGCACCATGGCCGAGGGCCGGAACACGTCGAAGACAGCGCCCATGCCCGCCAATCCCGCCGCCGCTGCGGCAGTGATGAACCACCCCGACAGACCCAGCAGGGCCGCGCCCATGACCAGCACGACAAAGCTGAGGGCGGCCCCCCGCAAAAGCGCCACGGGCTGTTCGCGCAGGATCAGCCTGAAGATGTGCCAGAGCGCGGTCATGCCCCGTCCCCGATGCGAATGATCCGGTCCATCCGCGCCGCAAGCGCGCTGTCATGGGTGGCCACGATCAAGGTGACCCCACGGGCGGCTTGCGCCAGCAGGCCATCCGTGACGGCCTGTGCCGTGATGGCATCCAGATCGGCGGTCGGTTCATCGGCCAGGATCAGGTCCGGCGCGCCATGGATCGCGCGGGCCAATGTCAGGCGGCGCGCTTCGCCCCCCGAAAGGCCACCGCCGGTTTCGCCCAGCCGCGTCGCAAGCCCCTGCGGCAGCGCCGCCACGACGTCGGAAACGGCGGCCTGCTCCAGCGCCCGGTCCAGCGATCCGTCCCGGCCCAGTGTCAGGTTATGGCGCAGACTGGCGTTCAGGAAATGCGGGCTCTGCGGTATCCAGCCGATCCGCGCGCGCCATGCGTCCGCGATCTGCGGATCAAGGGTCTGGCCTGCAACCGTGACCGAGCCGCTGACCGGGCTGAGCAATCCGGCCATGACCCGCAGGGCCGAGGTTTTGCCGGACCCGCTGGGCCCGACCAGCGCGACGCTTTCGCCCGGCCTGATCTCCATATCCGGAAGCCTCAGTCCACCGGGCAAGCGCACAGCCCGCGCACCGACACACGCGCCGGACCTTCCAGCGGTCTGGCCATGCTCCCCTGCCCCAGAAGTTCGGGGGTCTCCATCGCCTCCCAATCGGCCAGGTCCGTCAGGACCGCATCGGCAGAGGCCTTGTCATGCCAGGCCGCGGACAGATCGCGCAGGGGCTGATAGAATTCGGGGGCCAGAAGCAGCAGGAATATCCCGGCCTGCGGTGTCATCCCATTGCCCCATGTGCCGAATTCAAGCGCCCCCAGCAGCGAAAAGCCGACATAGACCGCCACCATCGCCACACCGATCGCCGCAAAAAGCTCCAGCACCGTGGACGACAGGAAGGCCACGCGCAGCACGGCCATCGTCCGCTGGCGCAAATCCCCCGCCTGCCGGGCAAATCCCGCGACAACCGCATCGCCTGCGCCCAACAGACGGATATCCACCAAAGCCGAGAGCCGTTCGACCAGAAGGTCGTTGATATTGCCGATCTCGACCATCTGGCGGCGGCTGGCATCCTTGGCGGCCATGCCGACCAGCGCCATGAAAACCGGAATCAAGGGACCCGAGATCATCAGGATCAACGCCACCGCCCATGACTGCCACAGGGCCAGCACGAAGATGACGACCGGCACGACCATCACGCGGGCGCGGGCCGGCGCATAGCGGGTGACGTAAGGGCGCAAGCAGGTTCAGCTTTTCCCCCGCCAGCGCGGAAATGCTGCCTGCGCCGCCAAAGGGGCTGTCGGCGGCGCGCTTGGCCTCGACGGCGACGATCTGCGCACGCGCCTTGCGCACCACGCTGATCGCGGCGGATTCGGCCAGGGCTTCGGCCCGCAACCCAAGGATCGCCCGCAGCGCCCCCAAAGCCAGAAAGGCGCCACCCATCAAGGCCGCCGATATCTGGGCCCCGGTCAGCAAACCGCCCAGCGCAAAGGCCACCACAGCCGCCTGCAAGGGCCAGATCAGGTTCGCCAGAACGGCCAGACCCGCGGCGCGCGACTGGGCCGCCCGCCCCGGCGCAAGCCAATCGGCAGAGGACGATGCCGTGACATCGGCGTTTCTGGACATCTGACGATCGGTCACGTCACCCTCAAAACTTGAGTCTTGAATGTGAGATATTGCCATTGGTGCCGATGTGATCTGATCTGGATCAATTACAGCCCAATCGTCACACGCCACGGTTCGGGACCTCGCGCAAGGAACAAGACGTCAATGCGACTGACGACACGCACCAACCTCGCCTCTCGCATCCTCATGGCCTGTGCGGTCAATGACGGTGTCACGGTCCGCACCTCGGACATTGCCGAGAAGTGCAATGCCTCCACCCATCACTTGCTGCAGGTGGTGAGCCTGTTGCACAGCCACGGATTCATCGAGACCATTCGCGGGCGCAGCGGCGGGCTGCGGTTGGCACGCGCCATGGAGAAGATCTCGATCGGAGAGGTCTTTCGCGTCTTCGAAGCGGGCGTCCCGTTCGCCGAATGCTTCGATGCCGAGACCAACACCTGCCCCTTGTCGGCAACCTGCAGACTGCGCGATTTCATCGCGCGCGCGCTGGACATGTTCTACCGCGAACTGGACAGGGTCACCCTTGCCGATCTGGTGAAGGGCAACTGCGGGCTTGCCGGTATTCTGGACATGTCGGACAGGCTGGTCCCTGCCTGCAGCCCCGGCAACCGGCCACAGGCTTGACCCGCCATGGCGGGACACATGCCGCTGCGGCAGGTGGTGCAGGTGGCCGCGCGGGACCTTTCGCGCGGCGGGACATTACGCGCAAAGGCCGATGTTCCCCGGTGACCCCGACGCGTCCGTGTCGGCCTTTTGCAGCCCTCTCTGTCAGGCCAAAGGTTCGGGATGGGACGGGGTGGTTTGCTTCGTCTGCCGTTCGCGCCATGCGATGAAAAGACCCGACGAGAAGATGACGGCCGCTCCGATCAAGGTGAAAACATCCGGTATTTCGCCGAAAAACCACGCGCCGATCAATGCGGTCCAGATCAGCTTGAGGAAATCGAACGGCATCAGCGCGGTCGGATCGGTTTCCTTCAAGGACTGGCTGAGCGACATCTGCGCGATCGAGCCGAAAAGACCGATCAAGACCATCCAGCCCAGCGTTTGTAGACCGAAGGGCTGCCAGACCCAAAGCGCCGGAAAGACCGAGAAAATCCCGAGAAAGATCCCCATATAGGCGACGATGGTCAGGCTTGATTCCGTGCGCGACAGGATCTTGATCAGGACCATGGCCACAGCCCATAGCGCGGCGGAACAGGTGACCAGCAGCGCCCCGGTATCTATCGCGACCAGACCGGGCCGCAGGATGATCAACATGCCCAAAAAGCCGAACAGGATCGCCAGCCATCTGTAGATGCGAAACCGCTCTCCCAGAAAGAGGACGGCCAGAACGGCCATGAAGATGGGAGCGGTGAAGCTGAGCGCGGTCACCTTTGCAATCGGCGATATCGACAGCGCGGTAAAGAACATCAGCATCGCGATGATATTGATGACGCCCCGCAGCGCATGCAAACCGATCCTCTTTGTACGCAATATCGCAAAGCGAGAGCGCATCAGAAGCGGCAGAAGAAAAGCCAGCCCGAAGACATTGCGGAAAAAGGCGATCTGAAAGGGCGGCAGCACTTCCGAGACATAGCGCACCAGCCCGTGCATGATCGAAAAGGCCAACGTGGACAGGCACATCAGCAGGATGCCGCGCAAGGCGGGCGTCTGGCGGCCCCACAGGGCGCTGAACCCTTGAAGGCGTGAGGTCAGCGCTTTCATGTCCACTCGTGTTCCAAGACTGCGTGTTCCAAGACTGCGGGGCACGCGTCTTGCGCGGCCGCGCTCAGTCTCGGGCATAAACATGCATGATGGTATTGGCAAATCCGTTTCAACCGGCGCGCGACCGTGCCGCTATCGCGCCACAGCCTGCCCCCCGACAGGGGCTGCGGTCAGTCCGCCCGGTAGTCCGGTATCATCTGCGGCCCTGCGGTCAGGCACTCGCCCACCTCTGGCTGGCCAATGAACCCCTCGGCATCTGGCCCGTCGTCGGAGGTATCAGATTGCGGAAATGCCCGCCTCAGCGCAGCCCGAGAAAGCCAAGGATGGCCAAGACGATGACCACAAGGCCGACGATGTAAATGATCCGGTTCATGGTATTCCTTTCCGATCCAGGAGTGGCAAGGGTCCACCCACATCCGTGATCTTGGCACATCGAAAAGACCGTCAGACTGACGTGGATCAGTCCGCCGCGCCCGGCAACCGGGGCGGAGGGCAGACCGGATCACCATCCTTGCATCAGGCGGACACCGCTTTCACCGCAGGTGGTTCCGCAGGTTCACGCGTTCAGAACCAAACGCCAGAGCGGTTTCAGCGCCTCCAGCGCCAGCAGAACGCCGATCCCGGCCAATGGCGGCACGGCCAGCCAGACGCCTTCCAGAACGCCAAAGCCAAACAGGTCACGGGCCGGTGCCCAGAAAAGCGTCACGGCAAGAAGCAATGCCACGACCGGCAAGACAACCGCCAGCGCCCTGTTCGGCCGCAACAGCGCCGACAGGATCGAGTTGGAGTTGGACCGGTCGATCAGGATCAGCGCAACCACGCCCAGAACCAGCGTGGCAAAGGTCAGTCCGCGCACCTGATCGGCGTCAAGTCCATAGCCCGGCGCAAACCACGCAGCAGAGCCCGCAACACCCAGCACCGTCGCCCCCTGAAGCAGGCTCCAGACCACTGTGGGCCAGGAGAACAACGGCTCGTCCGCCGGGCGCGGCGGGCGTTGCATGACGCCGTCTTCCTCGCGCTCGGCCTCGAAGACCAGCGCGCAGACCGGGTCGATCACCATTTCCAGAAAGGCGATATGCACCGGGCCGAACAGAAGCGGCATCCCGAACAGCAGCGGCATCAGCGCAAGTCCCGCAATCGGCACATGCACGGCGAGGATGAAGCTCATCGCCTTGCGCAGATTGTCATAGATGCGCCGGCCCAGCCGCACCGTGGTGACGATCGAGCCGAAATCATCGTCCAGCAGCACGATCGACGCCGCCTCGCGCGCCACATCCGTGCCGCGTTCGCCCATCGCCACGCCGATATCGGCGGCCTTGAGGCTGGGCGCGTCGTTCACGCCGTCGCCGGTCATCGCCACGACGGCGCCCTTGGCCTTCAGCGCGTTGACGATCCGCAGCTTTTGTTCGGGCAGGATGCGCGCAAAGATCGTCACACGCGTGACCGCCTCGGCAAGGTCGTCCTCCGCCATCTCGGCCAGATCATCGCCCGTCAGCACGACATCGCCCGGCAGTCCCGCTTCGGCGGCAATCGCGCGCGCCGTCACCGGATGGTCGCCGGTGATCATGATGACCCGAATACCTGCCGCCTGACATTCCGCCACCGCGGCGGGCACCGCAGGCACGCAAGGGATCGGCCAGACCGACAAGGCCCAGCAGCCGAAAGGCAAAGCCCGTCTGCGCTGCGGGCAGGTCCTGCCCCGCGGGCCAGGATGCCTCGGCCACGGCCAGCACGCGCAGCCCCTTGGCGGCCATCGCGTCCAGTTGCGCCGTGATCGGCCGCGCGCTGATCGGGCGCCAGCTTGCACAGATCGGCAATCGCCTCGGGCGCGCCCTTGGCGGCGACGGCAAAGCCATCACCGGCCTCCCAGACCTGCGACATTGCCAGCAGATCGGGAGACAGCGGATAGCTGCGGATCAGGGTCCGCCCTGCTCCCGGCAAGGTCTCACCTTCCCGCAGGTCATCGGCCGCCAGCGCGTGGAACGCCTTCTCCATCGGATCGAACGGTTCGGGTGCCGAGGCCATGACGCCCGCCGCCGCCAGTTCGCGAAAGGCGGGTGGCAGGACCACGTCCGCGCCGACCGATGCGCCGTGCCGTCGGCCAGTTGCAGGGCGGCAATGGTCATCCGGTTCTCGGTGAGTGTTCCGGTCTTGTCGGTGCAGAGCACGCTTGCCGACCCCAATGTTTCGATGGCCGAGGCGCGGCGCGTCAGCACCCGCGCCTTGGAAATGCGCCAGGCCCCCATCGCCATGAAGACCGCGAGAACCATCGGAAACTCCTCCGGCAGCATCGCCATGCCGACCGCGATCCCGGCCAGCACCGCATCCAGCCAGCCGCCGCGCAACACCCCGTAGAGGGCCACGACAACAGCACTGACACCCACGCCTATCGCCGCCGTGGCGATCACCAGCCGCCGCATCTGGCTTTGCAGATGCGGGGTCTCGGGTTCGATCTGGCTCAGGCTCTTGCCGATCTTGCCGATCTCGCTTGCGGCCCCCGTGGCCGTGACCTCGGCCAGCGCCGATCCCCGCACGATCAGTGTGCCGGAAAACACCTGCGGCAGGTCGTGACCACCCGGCCGCACGTCGGCACGGTCGGCTCCCACCCTCTTGCGCACCGCCTCGGCCTCGCCGGTCAGAAGGGACTCGTCCGCCGACAGGTCCGTGGCCTCGATCAACATGGCGTCGGCGGGCACGCGGTCGCCTTCGGACAGCACGATCAGATCACCGCGCACCACATCGCGCCCCGCGATGCGCAGGCGGGTGCCATCGCGGATCACCAGCGCGCGCGGGCTGGACAGATCGCGCAGCGCCTCGAGCACCCGGCTGGTCCGGGCCTCCTGCACCGCCGTGATGCCGATGGACATGCAGGCGAAGGCCAGAAGGATCAGCGCTTCGGCCTTGCTGCCAAGCAGCAGATACACCACGCCCCCCACCAGAAGCAGCAGCAGCATCGGCTCTTTCAGAACGTCCAGCACGATACGGAACGGCAGACCGCCGTTCTGTCGTCGCCAATTCATTGGGCCCGTCAGCGGCCAGCCGCGCCTTCGCCGCGGCGGTCGTCAAGCCGGATCGGGCCTGTTCCGGCGCGGGCGTGCTTATGTTCATGTCAGCGATCCATCATGCGGTGATTCTGGCGTGTGCGGCGATGATGCCGCCATCGGCCTGCCGAAACCCTGATCTCGATCAGCGCAAGGAGGCAGGCACGGGGGCGGATGTCCGCAAGCCTCGCATCAGGCGGAAGGACCGCCGCGACTTTGCGCGCGGCCGGTCACGCCAGCATTTGGGACAGAGGCGGGCTGCAACGCAGGCCCGCGATCCCGGCACGCGGTGACACCGCCTTCAAGCCAGCTGCATTGACGATCCAGAGCGCCTCAGGCCTGAGGCGACAAAAGAGCCTTGCGCATCATCATGTGAACCCCTTTTTCGCGGTTGACGGTCTGCGTGATCCGCAAGTCACCGGCCAGCGAACAGAACATGTAAGCCTCGGCCCGGGAAATCCCGAGGCGGTTGGACAGCAGCGTAATCATCCGGCGCAGCGCAATCTCGACGCAGACATCCAGATCCGGGTGCATCCCCATCGTGATCAGATGGGTCGGGGTTTCTGCTTCGGGATAGGTCACATCCATGTCGCGGCGGATGGTCAGACGGAAACGTCCCTGAAGCGCTGTTTCGATCGCGGTGACGCAGACCTCGCCGTCGCCCTGCGCACCATGCCCGTCCCCGCAGGAAAACAAGCCGCCCTCGGCCATCACCGGCAGATAGAGCGTGCTGCCTGCGACCAGTTCCTTGTTGTCCAGATTGCCGCCATGCGCACGCGGCTCGATGGTCGAGATCCGCCCCCATGCGGCGGGCGGGGCCACGACCATGACGCCAAAGAACGGCGCAAGCGGCAGCTTGGCCCCCCAGGGCAGCGTCGCCTCACCGCGCGCGGCATCAAGCGGAATGGTCGTGTGATGGGTTTGCGCAAAGTCCTGCGGCAAGGTCCCTGCAAGCGGGCGGATGAAGTTATACCCCCAGTCCTGCCGCAACCTCACGTCAAGGATGTCGATCTGCAACACATCACCGGGCATCGCGCCCTCGACTGCGACGGGCCCGGTGAGGATGTGACCCGGCATGGCAGGCAGACCGCCTGCGTGGATCTCCAGCAATTCGGGCGGTATGTGAAAGCCTTCCCCCGGAAGCACATTCGGCCCTCCCGACACGGTGTTGATCGTCACCTCATCCCCGCTGGACACCGTGACGATCGGGGGCAGAGTTGCATCGAAAAAGCCCCAGTGGCAGGTCTTCGGTCCGGCTTCGACGATCATGATGGCATCCTGTGTTCTGCGGGGTCCCTGTGCCGGCAACAGCCAGCCGGGACCAGATTGCTGCGTCCTGCCCGGATGCTACACAACCTTGCGCATGGGTGTAAGCCGGGTCCGACGGGCAATCCGCTGTGCGGCGACATCAGCCAGACTGCGGCCCGGATGTGCGGGCAGCGCAGCGGGATCACGCGACCAAACCACGCGTATCGCGGCATTAGGTCTGTCATCTCTCAGGGCATGATGGCTAAACTGGCCGGTGACACCGAAGGGCAACAAGGGAGAGGCTTTCGTGAAACGGCGCAGCATTCGTCAGGACGGCAAGATGGTCTCGGAAATCGGGCTGGGCTGCTGGAGTTTCGGCGGGGCTTACGGCCCCACAACACAGGCCGAGGCGCATGACACCCTGTCAGCCGCGCTGGATCTGGGCGTGGATTTCCTCGACACGGCGAATGTCTACGGCATGGGCCAGTCCGAAACCATCATCGGTGCATTCCTCAAGGGCCGCAGCGACCTCTTCACCATCGCGACCAAGGGCGGGATCTGCCGCGACCCGGACACGGGCAAACGCAGTTTCAACAACAGCGCTGACCACCTGCGCGCGGAACTCGAGGCTTCGCTGCGCAGACTTCAGGTGGAGAGCGTTGATCTCTACTACATCCATCGGCGCGATCAGAGCATTCCGGTGGAAGAGGTGATGGACACGCTTCTGGCCTTCAAGGCGGAAGGCAAGATCGGCGGCATCGGGTTTTCGGAAATCGCGCCCGGCACGTTGCGGCGCGCAGCGGCCGTCGGCCCCGTGGATGCGGTGCAAAGCGAATACTCCCTCTGGACCCGACAGCCCGAACTCGGGATGATTCAGGCCTGCAAGGAACTGGGTGTCGCCTTCGTGCCCTTCTCGCCGGTCGGACGCGGCATGTTCACCGCAAAGGCGCCCCGGCCCGACCTGTTTTCGGCAGGCGATTTCAGGATCCCGAACCCACGGTTTCAGGAGCCGAACTTCACCTTCAACCTCAGGCATGTCGATGCCTTCCGCAAGCTTGCCCACGATCTGGGCTGCACACCCGCCGCGCTGGCCATTGCCTGGTGCCTTGCGCAGGGGGACCATCTGGTGCCGATCCCCGGCACCCGCAAGGCGGCGCATTTGCAAGACTGCGCCGCAGGCAGCGGCTTCGTCATGACAGACGAGATCATGGCCGCGATCGAACGGATCCTTCCCATCGGCTGGGCGCATGGCGACAGGTATTCCACCGATCAGAGGCTGGGCGTCGAAGGCTATTGCTGATCCGCGATGCGGCCAAAACAAACCTGCCCGACCTCGCCCGACCGGATCGGCCACCCTGCCTTGCTCAAGCCATTGCGCTCCGACAGGCGCTACGGGGCTGCGTCATTCGACCATGAACGGCGCGGGCACCATCAGCTTGTTGCTCTGGCTCGCGAGGTATCCGGCCTCGGCGCTTTTGGCCAGATAGGCCTGCCAATCGGGATCAGCCGCCAATTGCGCGCGACGGGCCTCACGGTCCGCCGCGTCGCGGTAGGACCAGATATGCACAAATGAATTGACGTCGCCGGTTTCAGTCTGCGCAAACATGATCGGCGTCCCCAGAATGCGCAGCTGCGCGGCATAGCCATGCTCGGCATAGAGGGCGAGGTGCTTCTTGATCGTACCAGGGCGGCAGACATAGGTGCGATGGTCATAAATCATGGGCATTTCCTTTGGGTCACAGATGTTGTTCGCGCAATATGAACGGGTTGCAGGCGTAATTTAAGTCGTATCATGCCTTGGCTTGTCCGCCACCACATCGCGCCTCACCCGTTGCCCGAGGTCGGACCGGCCCAGCGCTGCCGCACCCCGGACGCTCCGCCCCTTCTTGAGCCGGCTTTGTCAGTCAGCACTGTGCCGCGAATATCCGCCCCGGCGCATGGCGCAACGGATCGAGTCCCGCCAGTGCCGCCATGTGCCAGCACAGCACCTGGTTCGACGACAGGACCGGCAAGCCCAGTTCGGCTTCAAGCGGCGGGATGATGTCCAGCGTGCGCAGATTGGTGCAGGACAGGAAGATACCGTCCAGCACATCCTGCCGCGCAAGCGCGCGGGCCGCATCGGCGATCGAAGCGGGATCAATCCGGGCCACCCGCGCCTCGACCTCTTCGCCGAAGGACAGGGTTGCGGGCACGTCGATCCCCCCGGTCTCGAAGGCGCGGCGGATCGGCTCCGCGACCGACGCGACATAGGGTGACACGATGCCGATGCGCCGCAGCCCCAGCGCGCGGGTTGCGGCCAGTGCTGCGGTCAGCGGGTCGGTCACGGCACGGGTCCGGGTCGCCTTTGCCACCAGCGCATGCACGCGCGCGGCCCCGATGAGCGTGGTCCCCGAGGTGCAGGCATAGCCAATGGCATCAAACTGGGCGGCGGGTGGCAACAGCGCGGCGGCGGGGGCCAGTTCCGCCTCCATCCCGGCGATCGTATCCGGCGTCAGTTCCGCGCCCGAGGGCACGCGGCTCACATGCAGTTTCACCTGCTCCGGCGCAAGAAGACGGCGGAAATCCTGCTCGATCGTTTCGTCGACCTGCAGCACGATCAACCCCAGCGTGGGGGACTGCTCTGTCGTCAGCCTGTAGGGATAGGCAGCCATCACGGGATCACCGGCAGGTCATGCGGCGCGCGCGGCGACAGCAATTCGGGACCATCGGCGCGCAGCACGATGTTTTCCTCATGCACCAGGATACGACCATCGGCAGTGACCGCGCCGGGTTCCAGCGTCAGGACCATGCCTTCGCGCAACTCGGTCCGGTCCAGTGGCGTGAACGAGGGCCATTCGGTCAGCGTGACGCCCAGCCCATGCCCCAGCCGCCCGCCCCCCGGTGTCGCCCCGTGGCGCATCAGCCCGTCGCACAGCATCCGGTGGGCATCGCAGGCCAACATGCCGGGGCGCAGGGTCTGCAACACATCCTCGGTCGCCTGCCAGAGGGCGGCATGGGTGCGACGCGCAAGGTCCGACGCGGTGCCAATGGCAAAATTGCGGTCAAAATCGCAGAAATAGCCTTCACGCACCGCGCCCGTGTCCAGCATCAGGACATCCCCCTTCTGCAAGGGCTGCGGTCCCGCAGGCGAGATGACATCGCCATAGCCATCCGGCCCGGCCCCGCCCGCGACATAGCTGACCCAGTCGGCCCCTGCCTCAAGCAAAAGCACCTGAAAATCGCGAAACACCTTGTCCAGCGGGCGCCCCTGCCCCGCGATCTGCGGCACCGCGTCGAAGGCGCGGCCCGCAATCGCGCAACTGGTTCGGATCTTGGCGATCTCGGCCGCGGATTTGACCTCGCGCACGTGTTGCACGACACGCGTGGCGTCCACGAACCGGCGAGGGGCAAGCCTGCGGCACAGCTCGCTGTAGTCGGCAAGCGGCATCCGCAGATGCGTCTCCAGCCCCATCGGCAGGCCGATGCGGCCCTGCTCCGGAACCAGATCCCCCAACACTTCCGCCAGCAGGCTCACCCCGTCGTCACGCGGATCGGGCGCGTCCCAGGTGCGGATCTGCGGCATCCATGTGCGCGCCATGAGCTCTGCCCCGATGGCGGGGATCACGGCAACCGGATCGCCGGTGCGCGGGATCACGACGAACCAGGGCCGCGCCGGGCTTTCCCAGAACCGGGTCAGGAAGCCCGTGACATAGAAAATATCGGCAGGCGCCGTCAAAAATAGCGCGTCCAAGCCTAGCTTGCGCAATTTCCTGCTGCAAAGACGCGGTTCTGTCGCGATATTCTTGCGCGGGGAAGATCAATGACCTGTCAGACATCCTCTGGCCCCTCGCTGAGGATCGCAAGCACACGCGCGCGGTGCCCAAGGTCCAGCCCCGCCAGCAAGGCCGACAGCCCCGCCCCGCCCGACGGGGTGGTCGCAAGACTGTGGTCGGCCAGGATCGCGGCACCTGCGGCGGCTTGGTCATCGCTGATGGTCACGAAAAGATCGGCATCGCGCGACAGACCCTTGAGCGCGATCATCGAAGCGGTCTTGCAATCCAGCCGCCCCATGTTGGACACCGGCCCCGTGCTGTCCACCAGATGCCCGGCGCGGATGCTGTCGATCAGCGCGGGGGCGGCGGCCGGTTCCACCACGATGATCTGCGGCGCATCCCCCCATCTGGCGCGGGCCAGTGCGGCCACCGCAGCGGCCATACCGCCTACACCGGCCTGCAACAGGATATGGGTTGGCGGGGCGTCGATCTGATCCGCCGCCTCATCCGCCAGTTGCAGATAGCCTTCCATCACCAGCAGCGGCAACGCGGTATAGCCCGGCCATGAGCTGTCCGACAGAAGGGTCCAGCCCTGCTTGCGCGCGGCGCTTTCGGCGGCGGCCATGCTGGCCTCGTAGGTCGCGCCCTCCCGCATGACCTGCGCCCCCTTCGCCTCAAGCCGCGCGGCAAAGGCCTCGGGCACGGTATCGGCAAGGTAGATGATGGCGCGCGCACCGAAAAGCCGGGCACCTGCCGCGACGGACAGGCCATGGTTGCCCGCGCTGGCGGTGACATAGGTGCGACCTGTCAAAGCCTTGTCCCACTGGCCGCCCTGCACGGCTGCGGCAGCCTCCTGCGCGATGGCATGGGCGGCCCCAAGCGCCTTGAAACTGCCAAGGCCCATGCGCCCGCGCTCATCCTTGACATGCAGCCGCGCCACGCCCGCGCGCGCGGCAAGCTCAGGGCAATCGCGCAGCGGCGTCGGAGCATGGGCCGGGCATAGCGCCAGAAGCCTTGAGACCGCGCCAGCATCATCACAGGGCCACGGCCCCTCGATCGCAAGGCCCTGCCCCCGCCAGGGGTTGTCGCATCTGTCGATCATTGCGGCCCTCATCAGTCCCGTGGTTCCCCGCCAGACTAGCGCAGGGCGGCAGACCGTTCCCGGAAACTAATCCCGGATGCAGGCCGGAAATCGGCCTGTTGCGCCCCCAATCCCCGAAAAACCGGCCCGAGAGGCAACCAAGGCTTCGCCATGGTCGGGTTTTACGCCATGCTGGGCGCATGGACAGATTCGACAGCCTCATTCTTGATGCCCTGCAAGGCAACGCCCGCCTCACGGCCGAGGCGCTGGCCCCCGTCGTCGGCCTGTCGCCCGATGCCTGCCGAAAGCGCTTGGCAAGACTGCGCGCCTCGGGCGTGATCGAATCCGAGATCGCCATCCTGCGGCCCGAACGCATCGGTCGCGGGCTGATCCTGATCGTCGAGGTGACGTTGCAGAACGAACGCATGGCCGATCTGGACCGGTTCAAGGCGCGGATGCAGGCCGCACCCGAGGTGATGCAATGCTACTATGTCACGGGAAACGCTGATTTCTTCCTGATCCTGTCGGCACGCGACATGGCCGATTACGAAGACTTCACCCGCCGCTATTTCTTTGCCGAGGACAACGTCCTGCGGTTCCGCACCAGCGCGGTGATGGACCGCGTCAAGACGGGGTTCGCCATGCCTGTTGCACCCGAAAGCTAAGGATGCCCGTGCCTGACAGGCCGATGGCTCTTCAGATCCAGATGCCGAAAAAGACGATCACCAGACCCGCCGCCCCCATGATCAGGCGCAGCGCCGGGTGTGCCTTGCCGATGATTGCATTCGAGATGAGGATCAGACCCAGCCCGACACGGATCACCGCAATGATCGCGGCCAGCGGCGCATCGGCCAGGCGCAGCAGATCGGGGTTGGCGATCATGCCCAGCGGAATGATGTAAAGGCCGACGCCCAAGCGCCATGGCGGTCAGCGCCACCTTGAGCCAGTTCTCGCCGACCATGCCCGGCGGCGATGAACACCGCGCCGCAGACCGGCGGCGTGATGGTCGACAGCAGCGCGAACCAGAACACGAACAGATGCGCCTGCAGCGGCTCCAGCCCCAGTTGCGTCAGCGCCGGCCCGGCGACCGAGACGCAGATCACATAGGCCGCCGTTGTCGGCACCTCCATGCCCAGCAGCAGGCAGGCCAGCGCCGTCAGCAGCAGCGACGGCCACAGCAGCCCGCCCGACCCCGACAGGATCAGCGAGGTGATCTTGACCCCAAGCCCGGTGATCGACAGCACGCCGATGATGATCGAGGCGCACAGGATGATCGCGGCGATCATCGCCACCTGCCGCGCCGCGCGTCATCACCGCATTGATCAGCCGTTCGATGATCTGGTCGCGGCGGCTGTCGAAATGTCGCCGTCGATGAACAGCAGCAGGAACGCCGGCCAGGATCGCCATGGCAGGCCGCGTATTGCGGCGTGAAGCGCGGCCCGAACATGCCCCACAGCAGGACCGCGAACGGCACCAGGAAGAACACGGAGGTGATCGACCACATCGCGCAGCGCCGGGCGATCCTCGGCCGCCACGCCGCTGCAGGTCATAGCGTCGCGCATAGGCGTTGATGCCCACCCAGACGGCCAAGAAATACAGCAGCGCCGGCAGGCATCGCGGCGGCCATGATGCTGCGTGTAGGGCACGCCGGTCAGTTCGACCATGACGAAGGCGCCCGCCCCCATCAGCGGCGGCATGATCTGCCCGCCGGAGGAGGCCACCGCCTCGACCGCGCGCGGCCAGCGCGCTTGGGATAGCCCAGCCGGGTCATCGCCGGCAGGGTGATCGCGCCGGTCGAGGCGACATTGGCCGAGGCCGAGCCCGAGATCGAGCCGAACAGCGCCGATGAGATGACCGACACCTTGGCCGCGCCGCCCTTGAGCCGGCCCGCGGCGGCGGCGGCGACATTCATGAAGCCCTGCCCCGCCTCGCCCGCGTTCAGCACCGCGCCGAAGATCACGAAGATCGCCACGACGCCGACCGAGACGCCGGTCAGGCTGCCCCAGATGCCCGCCTTCGGCGATGGTCAGCGTGCCCAGAAAGCTGTCCAGCGGCGTGCCGGAATGGCCGAACTCGCCCGGGATATGCTGGCCGAACAGCCCGTAGAGCAGCGCCAGCCAGCGCCACCAGCGGCAGCGGCCAGCCGATGGCGCGCCGCGCGGCTTCCAGCGCGACCAGCAGCAGCACCACGGCCACCGCGATCTGGAAGTTGCCTTCCAGAAAGCCGTATTGGTCGCCCAGCGCGGTCACTGTTCACCGCGATCCAGAGCGCAGCCGCGACGCCAAGGCGTGCCAGAACGATACCCGACAGCCAATGCGCCCGCGGCCTGTGCCGCCCAGCACCAAGACTCCAAGGGCAGGACAAGCGCCATGTGCAGCGGCCGGCTGACCAGGTTGGGCACCAGCCCCGAAAAGATCAGCGCCAGATGAAAGGCGACAAGCGCCACGCAGGCTCAGCCAGAAGGCTGCCGCAACACGACCCTTGGGAAGTATGCTCCATCGCGCGTGCTTTCGGAAAAGTGGCGGTTCGGGCGCAGCGCCATGCCATGCACGCGGCTGCGCCCTGTCGCGCGTCGATCGGCGCTTACATCTGCGCGTCGGTCAGGGCGATGCCCGCTTCCTTGTAGTAGCGGACCGCGCCGGGATGGATCTTGCCCGTCGATGTTGGCCATCAGACCGGCGTCGACGCCGTCCCACCAGGGCGCGCTGTCGGCCATCTTGGCCTTGCTCTCCCAGAAGGTCTTGGTCAGCGCATAGGCGGTATCGTCGTCCATCTGCGTGGTGGTGTAGGCCACCACCGGCAGCGAGGTGGTGACGATATCCTCGGTCTGGCCGGCATAGGTGCCGGCCGGAATCGTCAAGCGTCGTGCGCTTGGTCTGCTGCGATCTGCTCAGTCGCTCAGCGACAGCACCGTCACGCCGGTCGAGGCCGCGGCTTCGATCACGTTGGGCGCGGGCCAGGATCCGGCGGTGACGAAGCCGTCGATCTGGCCGTTCTTCAGCGCGGCCACCGCGTTCGACAGTTCCGACATCGGCGAGGTCGACCTTGCCTTCAGACCGAACAGCTTGAGGTACTTCTCGCCCTCCGTCGCGCCGAAAGAGCCCTTGCCCAGCAGGATGGTCTTGCCCTCCAAGCTCGGCGAAGTCGGTCACGCCGCTGTCGGCGGACATCACGAAATGCATCGTCAGCGACGGGATCGGGAACAGCGCGCGGATCTCGTCGAACTTCGGGATCGCCCTTGCCCTCGAACATCGCCTTGCCCGCCTGCGCCAGCCCGACCAGCGCCGGCGGCGTGGTGAAGACATAGTCGCCGCCGCGCGCGCGCGCCTCCATCACGTTCTGCACCGATCCCTGGCTTTCCTCGATCGTGACGATCATCTCGCCGTCGGTGCCGGCCTTCATCGCCTCGGCGAGTTCCACGCCCATCTGGTAGTAGGACGAGCCGGTCTTGGCCGATTTGTAGGTGATCCGCGTTTCGGCGGATGCCATCCCGGCGCAAAGGCCGGTGACCGCCAAAGCCGCGGTGATCGTGTTCAGGAATGTCATGGCGTCTCTCCTCCTCAGAATATCTCTCAGGGGTCCGTTATATGGATTGGAGGGCCTACCGCGAACGCAAATGTGCACCGGCCGCGAAAAAAACAGGCCCGCAGCAATGCTGAAACCGACGGGGGCAGCCCGTCGGACAAAGGCGCACCGGTCCTTGCAAAGGCCGTCAGGCTGTCCCTCGAGCCGCGTGCCCGGAGGGTCGGATCACTCGGCCGCGATCGGCGGTTTGGTCGTGACCGGGATCGGGCAGTGATAGGGAAAGGCCGCCAGATGCTCTTGATGGGCCTTTCTGGCAGCGGTCCTGAGCGCCTCGCTGACAAAGGCGGCACGCGCTGTTGCCGCCATCACCTTGGCGGCATGGACCATGCCCTTGTGCGCGAAGGGGGCCTTGCCCTGCGCGGTCAGTTGCCATGTGTGCAGCGGCGTGCCCAGCGCAGCGGTCGCCACGCGCGCCTGCACCGTCGGCACCGCCCAGCTGACATCGCCCACATCGGTCGAGCCCATCCCGCCGCCAAAGGGCCGGTCCAGCGGCACGATGAAATCGCAAAGCGCCTTGTCCATGTCCGGCTTCATGCTGAGACGGCGGAAGGCATCGGCGATGTCCTCCGGCGTCAGGGTCTTGCGGATCTCGCTGCGCGAAAGCGCGGTCGGCGTCGTCGAAGGGCACCGGGCCCGAGCGCCTCGAACTCGGTCTGCATCGCCTCCTCCAGCGGGCGGTTGCCCAGCAGGTTGGACACCGCCGAGAAGACGCGCGACTCGACCCTCGTGCCTGACATCAGCGCGGCGCCATCGGCGATCCGCGCACCCGCGCCACCAGATCGGCCAGCCCTTTCAGGTCGCGCGCGCGGATCAGCTGGCGCACCGTCGCCTTGGCCTGCACCACATTCGGCGCGATGCCGCCCGCATCCAGATAGGCATAGTGCACGCGCGCATCATCGGGCATGTGCTCGCGCATGTAGTTGACGCCGATATTCATCAGCTCGACCGCGTCGAGCGCCGAACGGCCCAGTTCCGGCGCCGCGGCCGCATGGGCCGCCTTGCCGGTGAAGGTGAAATCGATCCGCGTATTGGCCAGCGAACCGCATCGTCCACGCCGTTGAAACTGGCCGGATGCCAGGTGATCGCCATGTCCACATCGTCGAACGAGCCGTCACGCACCATGATAGGTCTTGGCCGCGCCGCCCTCCTCGGCCGGGCAGCCGTAGTAGCGCACGCGCCCCGCGATGCCCTTCGCCGCCAGCCAGTCCTTGATGGCGGTGGCGGCCAGCATCGCGGCGCGACCCAGCAGGTTGTGCCCGCAGCCATGCCCCTACCCCGACGGATCGATCATCTTCGGCGCGGCCAGCCCCGGTTGCTGGCTCAGGCCGGGCAGCGCGTCATACTCACCCAGGATCGCGATGACCGGCCCGCCCTCCCCCGCCTCGCCCATCACGGCGGTGGGGATGCCGGCCACGTCGCTCGGTGACGCGGAAGCCGTCGGCGCGCAGCATCGCAGTGTGTTCGGCGCAGGAGCGCATCTCGGCATAGGCAAGTTCGGGCATGTCGAAGACGCGGTCGGACAGGCCGATAAACGCCTCCCGCTTGGCGTCCACACGGGACCAGATCGGATTTTCGTTCGTTGTCATCGCTGTTTCCTTCGCCGACCGTGACAGAGAGGTTCGGACGAAACTCAATCACGGCGGGGCGGGTAAATCCAGTTGTGAAATTCACGATCGCGCAAGCCGTGCCAAGGGTCAAACCACGGGCATCGGCGCAGGGCCGTCACATCGCTCAGGTTCCCGGCCGGAAGGTCGCGCGCGTCAGCAAGGTCACGCCGGCCCCCTCGGCGGTATCGTAATAGGTGAACCCGGTGCGGTTGGCCCGGCGGCCTTTCATCTTGACGGGAATGCCCGCGCTGGCCTCTGCCGCATCGGCGTCAGGCACCTCAAAGCCAAGGTGGAACACGCCCTCGCCCTTGGCATCCAGATGCAGGCGCTGCGGGCTGGGATTGTGGTCGGGCTGGCAGAGTTGCAACTGGATATCGGGCAGGTTGCAGACGCGGTATTGCATGGACATGAAGCCTTCGGTGCTGGGCACCTGCAACTCCTCGTATTCGGTCAGCGGCGGATAGGCGACCCAAGGACCGATGCCGATGGATTCGTAATATCTTTGGGTCGCGTCGATATCATGCACGACAATGCAGATGTGATGCAGCTTGGAGAATATGGGGTTCATGCCGATCACTCCCTGACAGGAACGGTGTAGTTCAGGATGCGGCGCCCGCCGTCGGGATAGATCGTCTCGCCAGTGATATATGACGCGTCATCCGAGGCAAGGAAGGCCACCACACCCGCGACCTCTTCCGGCTCGCCCAACCGGCCAAGCGGCGTGCGGGCAAGGATGGCGTTCATGCCTGCGCGCTCGGTGAAGGCGCCTTTGATGATCTCGGTCGCGATGGTGCCGGGGCCGACGCCGCAGACGCGGATGCCGTGGGGCGCGAAGGCCACGGCGGCGGTCGATGTGACCTGGTTCATCCCGCCCTTGGAAATGGCATAGGTTGCCACATTGGGGTTCGCCAGACCCGAGTTGATCGAGGACATGTTGATGATCACGCCCCCCTCGCCCCGGGCGATCATCGCCCGCGCTGCGGCCTGTGTGCCAAGGAATGCTCCCTTCAGGTTCACCCCCATCACACGGTCGAAGGTATCCGGCGACACGTCCAGAAAATCCATCACAGGGGCGATGCCTGCGTTGTTCACCATCACGTCGATCCGGCCAAAGGCCGCAACCGCCGCCGCGACCAGCGCATCGACCTGATCCTTGTCGGCCACATCGGTGACCACGGCCAGACACCGTCTCCGGCGTGCCGATCTCGGCTGCGGTGGCGTGCAGCCGCTCGGCGTTCACATCCGCAATGACGACCTTTGCCCCTTCGGAGAGAAAGCGCACGGCGGTTGCCCGTCCGATACCCTGCGCGCCGCCCGTGATGACGATGACCTTGCCGGAAAACCTCATGTCCGTCTCCTTCAGTAGACAATGCTTTCGGGCAACGGCGTGCCCGAACGGATTCTGTGATAGCCCAGCGGCGTCAGATCAAGGCTGACAAAGCCGCCGTGCAGGATGGTTTCTGCCACGCCCCGCCCGGCGGCAGGCGCGTGCATGACACCATGGCCCGAAAACCCGGTGGACAACACAAGGTTCGTGATCTCGTCATGCCGCCCCACCACGCCGTTATGATCAAGGGCGTTGACCTCATAGTGCCCGGCCCAGGCGCGATCCAGGCGCAGCTCCTCCATCGCCGGAATGCGGGCGGCCAAGGCAGGCCAGAACACATCCTGCATCAATGCGTGATGCGGCTCGAAATCACCGGTGGCGTCGGGGTCGCAGTCCGCGGGGGGCTGGATGCCACCGATAAAGCCTTCACCCTCGGCCCGTATCCAGATGCCGGAACTGTCGAACAGCATGGGAAAGTTGGCAGCCCTCAGGGGCGCGCGGAAGCTGAACACGCTGCGCTTGCGCGGGCTGACAGGCAGCGGCTGGCCAAGCCCGGCCATCAGCGCGCCCGAGGCGGCCCCCGCCGCCATGACGCACCAGTCGCAGGGCAAACCATCACCGCCCGCCAGTCGCACGGACCGGACGCGGTCGCCCGCCACATCAAATCCCGTGACCTCGCCCGAAAGATAGCGCACGCCCAGATCCCTCGCCGCCCCGCGCACCAGCGACAGCAGGGACCAGGCGTCAAACCAGCCTTCGCCAGTGGGACCGAAGGTGCCGATCCCCACCCCCTCCACCGAGATATAGGGGAAACGCTGCGCGATCTCGTCCGGGGTCAGCGCAATCACATCGGCCCCTTCCCCGCGCTGCATCGCAACGCCTGCGCGGCGGTCCGCAACCGTGTCGGGGCCACCAAGGATCAGATAGCCGTTCTCGACATAGCCGATGTCGGCGGCAGGCCCGAAAACCTGCTTGATCCGGCGGAAGAAATCCACGCTGAAAAGGCTCATGTGGATGTTCACCGGCGTGCCGAACTGGGTGCGGATCGCAGCGGCCGACAGGGCGGTAGAGCAGAACCGATAGGTCGGGTCCTTCTCGACCACGGTGATATCGCCGGCAAAGCCCTGGCGACGCAGGAACCACGCGGCAAAGCTGCCCATGATGGCCCCACCGACAATGACGACCGCTTCGCTCATCCCCTCAACGCTTCACGACGACAACCGGCGCGGCCAGCGATCAAGCCAGGGCCGTGCAGGGATCGGAAGATGTGACAGAGGCTTGCCCTCCGACAGCGGGCCCTCAACCATGGTGTGGCGCGGTTCCATCCCATGCCCCCGATGTCAGCAGGTGCCAAGTCCAAGATGGCCGCGAAAGCGGTTCTTGATGAACACCGCATCGCGTGGCGGCAGGGATCGCGGCAGGTTCTCGGCCCTGATCTTCAGCACGAACAGGCGTGGTCCGGTCGCGGCTTCGGCCAAGCGTTCGACCAGATCATCCACCTCGGCAAGGGTGCGGCACTCGCCGGTTTCGGCAAAGCCCGCCGCCTCGGCAATCCTGTGCAATGCGATGCCATGCCCGGTGTGACTGGTCTGCATGCCCGTTTCGCCGAAATGCTGGTTGTCCAACACGATGATGTCCAGATTGCGCGGCGCGGCCACCGCAATCGTCGCCAGCGACCCGAATGCCATCAGCATCTCGCCATCGCCGGTGATGACCATGACGCGCTTGTCCGGTTGCGCCTGCGCCAGCCCCAGCCCGGTCAGGGCGGCCCCGCCCATCGCGCCCCAAAGGTAGTAGTTGTCGTCGCTATCGCCCGCCGCATGCACGTCATAGCTGGGCGAGCCGAGACCCGTCACCACCAAGGCCCCATCGCGCGCGGCCAGAAGCTTGACCACCGCGGCGCGACGATCCATCGCCGTATCCATCGCGCTCACCATTTCTTTTTGCCCAGAAGCCGCTGACCGATCAGAACCGCGATTTGCTGATCGGCCTCGAACGCCATGACCGCCGCCTGCGCGACGATCTCCACCAGATCCTCGCCGGTTTCGGCGCGCATGACCGTGACGCCGATGGCTTTCAGCGAAGCCTCGGTGGCCTGTCCCATGGGCACTTGCCACGGGTTGAACTCGGCCCATTCGCCGCGCATCGTCACCAGCATCAGCAGCGGCGTGCGGGTTTGCACCGGCAGCGACAGCATGTTGATGCAATTGCCCACGCCCGACGACTGCATCAGGACGACGGAACGCTGACCGCCCAGCCATGCGCCGGTGGCGATGGCCACGCCTTCCTCTTCGGTGGTCAGCACATTGGTCTTGATATCGGGATCGGCGTTGAACAGCCGGATCAGCGTGGAATGCCCGGCATCAGGCACATAAGACATCTGGCGGATGCCGGCCGCCTTGAGCACGTCAAAGAGTTCAAGCGGCCAGTCGAGGGTCAGATCACGGGGCCTGTCCCCTGACGAGATCGTTTCAGCGACTGTCATTGCACGTCTCCCGGTGCCGCAGGTTTGACCCTCCGTAGTCTTGTCACGACATGCGTGGGTCCGCCCTTTTTGTAGAACGGATGCAACGGGGTTGTATAGCACGGAACTTTCGCACCGTCGCGCGCGGGTTCATGCTGCCGAACCGCGCAGCCCCCGCAAGGGCCGCAACCCTGAATGGTGGTCTTGTGGACGTCGCAATCAGTCTGTCATGCGCTGGTCGTTGATGTCTTTGGGGGCGCTACAGCCGAAGTCGTGAAATTGAGCAAGGTCTTGTCACGGATAGGCATCGGCCAATTCCGACACGGCGGCGATGTCTGACGCGGGTGGGACCATGGATCAACACTCGGACTTGGCAGGCGTGGTTTTGGCAGAGGCAAGAGCTTCGGGCAGGGCCGGCAAGGCGCCCGGTTCCGCGGTAAAATCCTGATCGGCGCCCGGCGCACGGTCCGCGCAGATGCGCGCGGCGTCCGTGGTGGCCGTGGCATCCGCAGTCTTGGGCACCGGGTCTGACGCGATGATCAGCAGCCCGCCCGGACCGAATACCGGCATGAATTCGACTCCGCCCGAGGCCGCGGCTTCAAGCCTGTCCAACGGCACCTCGACCCGCGCGGCATAGCCCGTGCCCGCAGGCAGTTCGACCCATGTCAGATCCAGCACCATCCGGCCCGATTCCGGTCCCGGCGGATAGGCCATCAGGCGCCGTCCGGCACCTTCGAAGGGACGATTGACATCCGCACGCCCGCGCACGACCAGCGGGGTCAGGGCAAAGTCCTTTCCGTTGACGGCCATGCGCGTCAGCACGACCGGCCGATCAGCATAGGCGGAAAAGGCCAACGACATCTTGGAGGGCTGGCCTATCCGGCAGGCCGCCAGCGCAAGCAGCGCCAAAAGGAACAGGGCAAGCCGCCTCATGTGTCACCGGGATCGCGCAGCCGCTCACCATCTTGCAGCGGCCCGGTGGTGCGCCCGGTCAGGTGACGCCGTGCATTGTCATCCAGCGTGACAGCCGCGTTGCCGATCTTGTCGATCAGCCATTGTGTGACGTCGATGGGGTCTTGGCTCTCAAGCGCATAGGCCTGATGAAACGGCGCTGGCGGGTTCATTCCGCAGATGTATCGCGGATCAAGCGGCAGCCGCTTGGCCTCCATGGCGCGGGCCATGGCCGCGTCGCCGCTTTGACCGTCGATGATACCGCGATATGCCATGATCGCGATTCTAGCGAAGGTCATGGCGCGGGGCCAGATGCATCAATGCCACGATCAGCTCCCTATCCGCGATACACGGTCAAGGCACCGTCGGGCCTGCACGGGCCGGGGCCGCCGCATCCGAGGCGGTCGCCAACGCAGGGGCCAATCAGATCACGGACAACTATCCGCTGTGCAAGGTGGCCAGCGTGATCGGTCACAACTCTGTCGCACAAGGCGCAGCCAGTGCGAGCCTGTCTGCATTCCTCTTCAATACGGATACCACCAGTCATATGCTGATCAGGATCAACGCACTGGGCGGCGGCTGGGTGACCGCGCATATCTTTACCCGGAGCAGCAAAGCCAGCGAACAGGTGGCGCGGATATGATGGCACGACGCAAAAAGAGGTCACGATGACAGGATGCAGGACTTCGGGAATAGCCGCGCTTGCCCTGATGGCCGCCGCGTCAGCCGCGCAGGCCCAAAGCCTGCTGGCGGTGCCGGATGGTGGCAAACTGACCCTTTGGGATACATCCGCCGACCCCGCTATCGCGCGCTATGCTGACGTGAAGGGCGGAACCCCCGGCGGGTGCTATGTGGTGAATGGCTGGCAAGATCACGCCAGACAGCGACGCGACGGCCTGCCTGGGTCATCTGCGCATGGAAGGCGATCTGGTGACCGGCGGCGCGGATCCCTATGACATTATCGGCGTCGTGCGCGCCCTGGACGGCCCGCTGTCAGACTATTCGCAGGGGTTCGTCATCACCGGCGTGCGCGGCGTGGACTATTGCGGCGAACGCGAGAATTGCGACGATATCTATGTTCTGGGCGTGCGCGGTGATGCGGCGCTGACCCGCCTCGCCCAAGCCGTGCGCAGCGGCAATAAAGTGCGTGTTCAGGGGCCCGGCGTCTGGCATCTGGAAAGCATTGATATCGTGATCGAACGGATTTCACCGGCGAAATGACGCGGTGCAGACCCTATGCCCTCCTGCGACACGGCCCGACACGCAGGTGGGGTCGCAGGACGGCTGCTCGCCTTCACGACGCTGGCCCGCGTTGCAGGGGCGGAGAGAACCTATGACGAACCCATTGACCGATTATGAGAAGATGTTCGAAGTTCCCGCGCCGCTGGACATCCGAACCCCTGTAGACGTCGCAGCCATCGCCCGCTCTGCCCGCGTGCTGCCCGACGGGCGGCTGGAAATACAGCGCTATATCATGGGTGGGGTAAGGCTTGCGTTGCTTCTTGTCATGTTGCTTTGGACCTTCGTGGCGATCGGCGGCACCTGGGCGGCAGGCACGTCGCCGCTACAGCAGTTCCTCGTGCTTTTTGCGCCCTCGGAATACTACAGCAGGCAATATGACGACGCCGTCGAAGACAGCTTCTTCACTATTCAGTCCACCCGCGAGGAATACATAGCAGAGGCCCTGAAAGGCGGGCTTCATGGAAGCCGGGTCGAACTGGCTTTCAGCGCGATGGCCCCCGCGATGGCGTTGCTTGCCGCCTTCTTCCTTTGGCCGCGGCCTGCGCCACTTTATGTCGATCGGAGCAGGCGCGCCGTTTATACCAAGCGCAACGGGCGCCTGATTGCCAAGCCGATCAACGGCGGCACCGTGGATCTGAACGCAGCGCTGCGTCCCGCGATCACCGCGCAGCGCAATGTGAACTGGGGGCCGCTGGTCGTGGAACTGACCCCACTGACAGGCGGAAAGCCGAAACGCACCTTGGTGGGGGTATCCCCCGCAAGCCACCCGGCCCAGCATGAAAACCTGTTCCACGCCATCCGCAGCTTTGCCTCCAAGGCCAGCGATCCCGACTGGGTGGCGGACCTGCACGCGGCTCAAACCCGGCTGCGCCCGTCACCTTTGCGCGCGATTTTCATGGGCTTCGTGCTGCGCCGCAGGATCACCAAACGCGACCTTGCCCGGATCGACGCCTGGCGGGCAGCCCGTTCGTTTTAGAAAAGGCGTGTTCGTTCCCACCGGATTGACGACGATTGGCCCGCAGGGGCGCTCATATCGCGGTGGTATCGCTGGTCAGGTGCCCGTCTTCAAGGATCCGGTCGGCGTGGTCCAAGATGCGGGGGGCGTGGGTGACAAAATGTCGGAAGACAGCGCCCCTGCCTCCATCCGCAAGGGGCTCACCTCTCTGGCAGCCCACAAAGCCGAGCTACAGACACAGCCCGCGCGCCGCAAAATACCGTGCGCCGTTACTTTCCACACCAGTTACGGAGACCTCTTTCGCAGGAAGATGGGCAAAGGAGCGAACCCACATGCAGACAAAGACACCCGCACCGAAGCCATTGGAGCCGCAACAGGAACTTCATAGCGTGCCTGCGGGCCTTCTGGCGCTAGGGGATGTCTGGAAAGCAAAAAACCTCCTGCGAACAGGAGGTTATTTCAAATGTGATATTCTGGTTGCGGGAGGGCGCATCGACCTGGACCGAACCACCGAAGAGTTTGGGATTGGTGCGAGAAAGTCCAAGCTCCCCTTGTGAGACTCGGGCGGGAAGCGGTCGTTCGCCGCAGGCAGAAGAGTTACCCGGATCAAGATCAGGAGCAGTCATTCAGCCGTGCACCCATGACGGCACCCGTTGATCAGTACGATGGGCGTATAATCGACTTTTGCGGAGTCCTCGAAACTGACGTTGAAACCTTCGCCCTGCCCAACGGCCTTCGACGGCGCCACTTGTGCTCGAAAAGACTGGAGGACTGACGATACGTGAACAGCGGTCGTTCGCCGGAG
Organism: uncultured Alphaproteobacteria bacterium; assembly: GCA_963715835.1. Classification (GTDB taxonomy): domain Bacteria; phylum Pseudomonadota; class Alphaproteobacteria; order Rhodobacterales; family Rhodobacteraceae; genus Seohaeicola. The sequence continues at coordinate 1,288,489 of CAVQSH010000002.1, forward strand.
GACAAGTATGTATGGGGAGCGAAGATTGACTTTGACTTTAGAGATTGGATCACTGGCTATCCGGCTCGACATACAAAAGTTCAAAAACAGAAACCGATTTGGAGCCGGGATGGAAAGGCTTCGTCAGACCCAGCCTTCCTTGCGGGCCAGTGCCGCGGCTTCGCCGCGCGAGGTGACGTCGAGCTTACCGAGGATGGCCGAAACGTGGTGGTCGACGGTCTTGGCCGAGACGAACAACCGGTCCGCGATGGCGGCGTTCGACAGGCCTTCGCCCAGCAATCCCAGTACCTGCATCTGCCGTTTCGTCAGACCCGCCGGGTTTTCGAGGGTCGTTGCGCGTGGCCTCGCCGGGGCGTCGATGTCTAGTCCGCGGTCACGCGCCCGGCCCAAGACGGCCTCACGCACGCGTACTGCGCCTAGCCGGTCGAGGATCGGAAGCGCACGGGCAACAGCATTAGCGTCGCCTTCTGCCAGGGCGAGCGCCTCGCGGTAGGGGTCGCCCACCCGCTGCCAATGTGCCGCCGTTGCGGCCCAGTTTCCTTCCATGGATGCCTGGTATGGCTCGTGTAGCCCGCGCAGCCGACAGGGAAGCCGGGCCGGGTCGATCCGCCGCTGCCAGTCCAGAAACTCCTCTTTGAGCTTCGGATTGAGCGGCAGCGAAAGCGCCTCATTCATCTTGTCTTGCGCGCGGGCCTTGTCTTCCAGCCCCAGCCAGGCGCGTTCAGCGATCAGACAGGCAACATCGCAGATGTGGCGCGCGTCTTCCTCGGTGCCCATCAGGGCTTCGATATCGTCCAGATATTCCCCGCCGTCGCTGTCCCCGCGCCGCATGGTGATCCGCGACGAGGCCAGTCGCAGCATGATCGCCGGTGACGATTGTTCTAGCGGCTTGGACAGGATGTCGCGCGCCGTCGCGAGGGCGTCGTCCCAACGTCCGAGCCGATCAAGCACGTGCACCCGAAATCCTTGGTGAAAATCCGCTTGTTCGATCGTGTCGGTCTCATAAGCCGTGGAGATTGCAGTGTCGAGGAGGTCGAGGGCCTTCGCAAACCGCAGGCCATACCAGTTGACGACGCCGCCATTCGACAGGTTCCGTGTCAGGTTGATCGGGCTGCGTGCAGCTTTCGCCGCCTCGATGCTTTCGGTGTAAAGCGCGTTCTGCTCCGCGCTGTCGAACACGCTGGCCACCGACAGTGTGCTGAGCGCGTGACTGACGATGTCTTTTCGGCCCAGTCGCTGCGCCATTTCAAGCGCGCGTTGTGCGAGCGGCAGGCTGGCTTCCATCTCGTAATCGGACATGGTTATCTGCGCGCGGCTGGCCAGCGCCATCGCCAGTTCATCCGTATCCGCCCCCTCCTGCAAGGCGATCGCCTGGTCGCCCAGCGTTCGGGCCTGTGCCTTTTGACCAGCGGTCCACTTCACGCGCGACAAGCGCTGTAGGATGCGGCCGCGCAGTATGGTATCGGCCCCGGCGACGTCGACCGCGCGCTCGAAATACCCCATTGCATCCCTCAACCGGCTGACAAGGCGACAGGCCTCGCCGGCCTCGAATAGCAGCGCGGCAAGCGTTCCTTCATCCTGCGGATCCGCAAGCTCGACCGCGATAGACAGGTAGTCGGCGGCCTGCCTGTTGGCGCCGGCAGCCATCGCCTCGCGCCCGGCCAAGGGAGCAAGGCGGGCGATCTGCCCGCTGTCGCCGGCAGCGCGCGCATGGTGCATCTGCCGTGCATTCGGCACCTGCGCGTCCGTCTGCATCCTGGCCAGTAGCGCCGCGTTGAGACGGCGGCGCCGCGTCGGTTTGAGGGCGGTTTCCACCGCCAGCCGGGCGATTTGGTGCCGGTATGCTATGAAGATGTCATCCTCCTGGATCAACCCGCTTTCGATGGCAGGATCGAGCGCCTCATCCTCGACCCCGGCGATGGCGAGGGCCCAGTCACGTTCCGCACGCCGCGGAAAGATCGACACGGCCTCCAGCACCTGCCTAGTCTCGGGCAGCAGGCGACCCAGCCGGTTCAGGACCGTGTCCTGCACGCTCCGTAGGGCGTCGTCTTGGCCCCCGCGCAAAAGCTCGGTCACGTAGAAGGGATTGCCCCCCGTGATCCGATGAACCTCGTCCGGTGCCTGACCGCTGCCCGCCGCCAAGCGGTTGACCGCGTCGGCGGACAGGGGCTGCAAGGCAATCCGGGTCGCATCCGAGGCGGCGACGCCATCCATCGCGCGGCGCAATTGTGGGCGGCCCTGTGTCTCGTCATCGCGGGCGGTTACGACCATCAGGATGCGGCGTGTCCGCAGGCGCCGTGCGGCGAAACGCACGAAATCGAGCGTGGCCTCGTCCGCCCAATGCAAATCCTCGATCAGCAACAGCGACGTTTCGCCGTCTTCCTCGATGGCGGTTAGCAGGTTCAGGAACACCGACAGCCTGTCGCCTTCGTTCCGCCAAAGCGCATCCAGATCGACCCCGGCATCGACGGCAACGTCCCGCAAGGGCCCGAGCGGTTCCGGGATGGACAGGTCTTCGCAGGCGCCGCGCAGGGACCGGGCCCCTGTCGTCCGCTCTTCGAAGGCGCGCAACAGGGTGGTCTTGCCTGCGCCCGCCTCGCCGGTGACGAAAACGCTGTGTCCGGTCCCGTCACGCGCGGCCTGTGCCAGGCTGTCCAGTTGCGCAAGCGCCGCGTCGCGTTCGAGGATAGGGATATCCACGATGCCGTCTCCCTATAGCGGGCCGCACCCAATAATGGCCCGGGCCGACAATGGCGGAAAAATAGGGAATGCCAAAGCCCAAAAATGGGGAACCCTCCCGACGCAGACGCGGTGGGGCTTCGGTAGTTTGGTCGTCAGGAAAACAAACGAATAACAAGGAGCCACCCCATGACCGACATGACTGAAACCCAAACCGTTCATTCCTACGTGGCCAGCCGTCCGCGCACCATCCTTGCGACCACGCTGGAAGTCGCGAAAAATTCCGTAAATCCGCAATCGCTTATTTCCAAAGACCGACACCCCACGATCCCCGCACCAAAGCAGAGCGCGCGCGCCTGGCCGAAAGCCTCTATGAAGAAGCTCGCCGCAAAGTGGATCGACTGATGATGTGATCTGACGCATACAAATAATGGTAAGGTGCCAAGAGACGATCGGTAGTGAACCCACTTCTCACGGGTTGGCGCCCGGTGTCACAAAGGCAATGAGTGTTCCCCACCTGACAAAAGGTCCCCACTCTGCCTCTGGTGCGCGCTCAGTTGCTGGGATGAAGGTTCAAAGATCAGCAATGCGGACAAACCAGACGTTTACCCCTAGGATTTTTCGAAGTTATCGTCGGCATTATCAGCGATTGGGTCAGGCATTTCGACGACGTTCCAACAGACCATCGACTACCCTGAAAGTATCCTGCATGAACCGTTTGCGGTCATGAGCCTCGGCCCACCATGCCGCGCCTCCCGGCGTGGTCAACATCTCAGAAAAGGTGTTCATGATCGCGTCTTCCAGACCGACGAGTTTGCGCGGCAGTGAATCGTTGTGCTTCAGAAAGTTGCCCAGGATGTGCACGCCTTGTTCCAGAAACAAACCGAAACTCATTTTTTCGGCTGGGTTCAAGGCTTCGTAGTCTTCATGCGCGCGCACCAGAAAAGCTGCGAACGCGATATCATTTGTTGTGGCCTTGTAATCCGTGAAGGTCTGCAACACCTCGCGCCAGTTCGAAAGTTCGGATTGCTTTCGCGTCATGTGAAGTTCGAACCCGACAAACGCCAGTGATGCGACAATAGCCAAGGCTGCAATCAGATCGGCAATATCGGCGATGTGTGACAGGTCCATCCAAGCTTGCCTTTTTCAATATTGCAATGGCTGTGCCCATCGCGTTGCCGCAGTATAGCGTCTGGCAACCCGCTGAGCCAATATCCGTGTTGGACGCGACCATACCGGATATTCACGTGCCGAGCAGAGAGTGGCCACTGAGTGCCGATGACGGACCTTCGCTGCGCTAACAGCCAAGTTCTGGTATGCGGACCTTCCTGCCGTTCGCCGCGGGTGCATCCTCTGTCTCGCTTGCGCGGAATTCGGAAGAGAGGGCGGAAACCGGACCGATGCAGGTGCGGCGGGGCGGTTGCGGCATGCGGCCGAACCGGCCTTTCGTCGAGACGCTTGCGCGGGTCGAGCATGCCGCACCACGCCTTTGCGCAACGAGCCCGAACTGAATGCCCTGGCGCGGTGGTGGTTCGCAGCGGTAGCATGCTCGGAAGCAACAGGAGCGGCCCATACCGAACCTGCCTGGAGACCTCTTCCGCGGGGTCGGGAGCATCCTGTTCGATTCATTCGCGTGGGTGGTCCGCGTGTTTTCCCCCAGCGGGCGAAACCGGAGCTGCCGGCCGTGCCTGCTCTTGTGCAACCCTTTCTCCGGTTCGCAGGACTTCCGACAGGAGTAGCGACAGATCCTGCCGCGTCGTCCTGTGATTGTTGATGGCGACTTTCAGGCAATGGCGGCCCGCGACGGTTGTGTCAGACAGGATGGCGACGCCGGATTCCTGGATGCGCAGCATGATCTCGGTTTTGACCGCCTTGAGGGCCGCTTCGTCCTTCAGGCCGTCGGTATAGCGGAAGCAGACGATGTTGAGATTGACCGGGGCCATGAGCTCCAGTCGCGGCTCGGCAGCGATCAGCCGCTCGAGGTGGCGCGCCTGCGCAATGTTCTGGTCGATCAAACGCCCAAGCTTGGGCGCACCGTTCTCCTTCAGCGACATCCAGATCTTGAGGGCTTTGAAGCCGCGGCTGAGCTCCAGCCCGTAATCCGCGAGGAACTTGCCTGCGATCATGCCGCAGGTCTGGAGCTGGAGATACTCGCCATGCATCTCGAAGGTCTCGAAATGCCGGTCTGCATCACGCACCAGCACGCAGCCGGCCTCGAAAGGCGTGTGCAGCCACTTGTGCGGATCGAGCGCGACGGAGTCAGCCAGTTCGATACCTGCCACAAGGGCGCGATTTTCAGGGGCGATCTTCAGGAAGGCGCCGATACAGCCGTCCACGTGAAAACGAAGGCCTTCGCGCTGGCAGATCGCCGCAAGCGCGGGCAGATCGTCCGTCGCGCCCGTATTAGTCGTGCCCGCCGTGCCGATGATGCTTGCCCACTGGTTCCGCATCATGTCAGGCACTTGTCGAGGCAGTTCGAGCCAGTTCTCCCGCGCCAGCTTGGCAATCAGCGGCGCGTCGTAGCCATGCGCGGCCATCGCCTCGAAGAAGAGCGGACACGCCGGTCACGTCGCCGATGAGATCGGGCAGCACGCAGCCGTCGAAATCCGAGCCGAGGCCGACATGATCCTCGCCCCGCCTCGGCGATCAGATGGTCGAGGTGGCGCAGCATCACGTCCCAACCCGTGCCGCCATCGGCCCGTGCCGTCCGCGTTCAGGTAGAAGGTCGCGAAGTTGAACCCGACCATGCCGCCGCGCTCGCGGATCATGTGAAGCTGCCGGTCGGTCAGGTTGCGCGGGCTGGGGCAAAGCGCGTGGGCGTTGGAATGGGTGGCGACGAGCGGCGCGGTCGAGACGCGGGCCACGTCGTCGAAGCCCTTTTCGTTCAGATGCGACAGGTCGATCAGGATGCCGAGCTCGTCGCAGAGACGGACAAGGTCGCGCCCCTTCTCGGTCAGGCCGGGCCCGGTGTCGGGCGTGCCGGGAAAGGCCATCGGCACGCCGTGGCCGAAGATCGTCGGCCGGCTCCAGACCGGGCCGAGCGAGCGCAGACCCATGTCGTGAAACAGGTAGAGCGCGTCGAGATCGGGGCCGATCGCCTCGGCGCCCTCCATGTGCATCACGCCCGCGATGACGCGCCTGCCTCCATCGCGCGCGCGGATCTCGGGCACCGAACGGCAGACGCGGAAATCCTGCGGCGCCGCCCGCTCCATCCAGTGCAGAAGCCCGGCCATGGTCAGCGCGTCGGGCTGGGCCTGCGTGTGCGTCATCTCGGGCGGCATCGGCAGCGCATAGGGCGGGTCGGCCATCAGCGCCTTGAAGTCGGGCGGCGGGCCATTGGACGCCGGCGGCACGAAGATCGCAAAAAGCCCGCCCGCGAAGCCCGAGGCCTTCATCCGCGCCAGGTCGAGATGCCCACGGCCAGCCGCGCCCGAGCCATGTCTCCTCGCGCGGGGCCGGTGTCATCATCAGCCGCAGCAGGAAATCGTTGTGGCCGTCGAAGAAGGGAACCAGGGCGGTCATCGGGCCGGCTCCTGTTTGGTCAGAGCCGAGAGATAGGCATCCACCGCGCGCAGCAGGTCGCTGCAATGCGCGTCGGCAATCCCGAGATGCGTGAAATGTGCGACGATGTTGGCAAGGTAGTCCCGGCTTGTGCCAAGATCGCCCGCCCCGTGGGCAACGTAGCGGACCTGTTCCTCGTGGGTCAGATCGGGGCGGACGTCCGGCACGTCGTGATCCGCGACAAAGGCCAACACGCGGATATCTGCGTCGCCGATCCGGGCCGGGATGAACCGGGCGAGGTAGCCGGGCGCGATCATCTCGCGCCGGAACAGGATTTCGGTCTCGACTTCGACTTCCGCTGCCGCGATCCGAAAGGCCAGCCCCTCGCACCCCTGGCCCGCGTCGAGCGTCGCGAACAGGCCCGGCGCCTCTTTCGTGCCGCGCCCGCCCCGTGTGTCGACGAGGATCAGACGGCGGGCATGACCCGGCACATGCGCGCGCCGTACCTCGGCAAAGCGCAGGGCCGGATCCCACATCAGCGAGCCGTAGCCAAAGATCCACAGATCGCCCGCATGGCCGGCCAATGCCTCGGCCCGGATCGCCGCGCGCCGTGCTTCGGGATACACCCAGTCCCGTAGCGCTGGGTCGCGCGCGAGCTCGGCCTCGATATCGAATGTCCGAAAGAAGGAGGATTCGGGATCGGCGATGCGGCCGCGCAGTTCGGGATGGTGGACGAACGGGTCAGGCGTGTCAGGCAAGGCGGTTCTCCTTCGTGGCGTCGCGGGCCGGGGTCGTTTCCATGCGGCTGTCGACGCACGAAAACCTTTGATTGCTCAATTTCGGTATGGCCCTTCCATCCCTTGGCCGGGTCGCTCGGAGCCCTCTGCAAAAGCCTCGACCCGGTTTGCATTTGGGTCGCGGCGATCCACCGCCCTCCTGGCGGCACGATGCGTGCAATCGTTTACCGCCTGCCGCGGCAGGGGCCGCGCGGCCCTTACCCATGGCCAGCGTCTCCCCACTCCAGCCAGGCGCGTTCCTCGACCGTCAGTCCTGCGGTCATCTTTGCGTCATAGGCCGCAAGGTCATCATCGGTCAGCACACCCTCCCACTTGCGCGATGTCGCGCTGTCGAAGAACCCTGTATCTGCCTTCCAGAACCCTTGTCCGGCTGACGGCGTGAAACGGGCCGCGTTGGCCTTCATGCTGGCGAATGTCGCAGCCTCGGTGATGGTCGCCATGACCCCGGCCGGAAGGGCAATGCCGACATGCGCGGCCAGAGACGCCATAGCCCTGGGAAGATCGCGCAGCATGTCGGCATAGTGCAGCCGGATCAAATTCTCGCGTGGCTCGCGCGCCAGTGTGCATCGGTAGTGGTCAAGGATCGCCCCAAGGCCGCGATGATCGACGTCTTCCGCCAGAAACTCCCGAAAACTCTCGGACGGGTTGTCGGACAGGGGGGCCTGTCCTACGTCGCGCGCCATGTTGGCCAGATGCTTGCGATAGGAAAAATGCACGTCGATCGGGTGACGATAGACCGTGACATATCGCATGTGCGGCCAGAAGGGGATGCCATCGAAAGGCGTGTGAGTCTTGACCTGCCGCCTGTGCTCCTGCGCCTCAAGCCTGGCAATGACCTCGCCAAGATCGCGCATGGTGAAGTCGATCCAGGGCGATTTCATCGAGGTCTGTGCGTCCACCTCCGGGTCGCCCGCGATCAGCATGGCAAGGATGCCTTGTGTCCAGGTCGTTCCAGACTTGGGCGGGGTCGAGACCACGATATCCCCCACGCGCGGCACGAAAGCGTCCCAGCGGGAACTGTCGGAAACGGAGTCGGTATAGATGCGGCGGCGTGGTTCGGGGGTGGCGGACATGAATGTCTCCATCTCAGCGTGCCTTCAGCGGATAGCGGTCAGCCTCTGCAAAAACGTCGATGGCGATGGTGCCCGCCGTGACGGCGACGGCATGTTCGACACCTGCGGGGATGTCATAGCTCATCCCCGGACCATGGCGGTGGGTCTGCCCGTCAATGGTCAGCGCCACCTCGCCCGCCACCACGGTGCCCCATTGCGGACCGTGCGCATGCGGCGGCAGGCTGAAATCCTGATGAAAATGGAAAAACACCACCAACCCCGCCTCCGAGCGCACCGCGCGGGTGCTGACCACGGTTTCGGGAAAGGGAACGTCCAGCGATGGCATCGCCATGATGAAATCAGGGAGGTGCATCCAGAAATCTCCTGTTGTGGTCCCCGGGCTGGGGACGGTTTTCAGATGTGGGCGGGTCGCGCCGGGTCATTCGACTGCTCGCGCCCTTCGGGCGGCCGAATGCCCGGTGCCGGGGTCATATCAGGCACCGTCGCGCAACAGGCGGCGCAGGATCTTGCCGCTGGGGGATTTCGGGATCGCCTCGACGAAGCGGATGGTGGCGGGCCGTTTGTAGGTCGCCAGCAGCATGGCCAGATGCGCCATGATCGCGGCCGTATCCACGGTGCTGCCGGGCTGGCGCACCACGAAGGCCACCGGCACCTCGCCCGCGTCCTGATCCGGCCGGCCGATCACGGCCGCGTCGGCAATGTCGGGATGGGTCAGCAGTGCGGCCTCCACCTCGGCGGGGGCGACCTGGAAGCCCTTGACCTTGATCAGTTCCTTGAGCCGATCATGGAGGGTCAGATAACCGTCCGCGTCGAAGCTCCCCAGATCGCCGGTGCGCAGCCAGCCGTCCGGCGTGATCGTCGCCGCCGTCGCCTTTGGGTTGCCGTGATAGCCCTTCATGACATGCGGCCCGCGCACCCACAACTCTCCCAAGGGCGCATCGAGTCCGGTCTCTGGATCGACAATGCGGCATTCCGTGTTCGGCACGGTGATCCCGCATGTCCCCGCGCGGGCCTGTCCGGGCAGGCAGACATGGCTGCCGGTGGTCAACTCGGTCATGCCATAGCCTTGGAAGACCTCGAGCCCAAGGCGGTCTGCGATGGCTGCGGCCACATCTCCGCCCAGAGGGGCCGCCGCTGACATCACCCGCCTTAGGGCGGACAGATCGAAATCCGCGACCATCGGATGCTTGGCCAGCACAAGCGCCACAGGCGGGGCGACGGAAATCTGCCTGACCCGGTAGTCCTGGCAGAGCCGAAGGAACAGCGCGAGATCGAAGCGCGGCATCGTGACGACCCGTGCGCCATACACCAGGTGAAGGTTCATCAGGAGCGCGAGGCCGTAGACGTGGAAGAATGGCAGGAACGCCACGGTCCAGTCGCCGGGTTGCACGGCCATGCCGGGCTGACACTGGTCGATGTTCACCACAAGGTTGCGATGGGTCAGCATCACCCCCTTGGGCAAGCCCGTGGTACCCGAGGAATAGGGCAGAACCGCCACGTGGTCGGTCACGTCGACCGGCACCTGCGCGGGCAGCGGATCGCCCATCCAGTCCGACAGCGGCGGTGCGTCAGATCCGTCGCCCGCCCTCGCGCCGATCACGGCGATCCCGGTGACGGCGGTGCCGGTGATGGCCGTGCGGGCCATCGCGACCAGTTCCGGAGTGGTGATCAGCCGCGTGGCACCGCTGTCGACCAGCTGGTGGTGGATCTCGGCGGCGGTGTAGGCCGGATTGATCGTCGTGACGGTGCCGCCCGCATAGAGCGAACCGTGATAGGCGATGGCATATTCCGGCATGTTGGGGGCGAGGATCGCGGTCACCTCGCCCGGTGTCATGCCGCGCGCGACCAGCCCGCCCGCCAGCCGGGCGATGCCGAGGGCCAGCGCCTGCGCGGTCAGTTCGCGGCCCGTCGGGCCATCGACCATGATGACCGCGTCAGGGCGACCGGCAAGGCTTTCCAGCACCCTTTCGGTGATGGTCTGCCCGGTCAGCGGCACGGGCGGCAGGGGGCTGTGGTAGATCATGGAACCTCCATCATTGTTTCGGTCTTGTCAGGTCCTGGTGCGCCGTTGCCGGGTTGCGGTGGCAGTTGCACGATGGCGAGGCGCACGTCCTCGTCGCCGATCACCGTCGTGGTGTGTCCCGATCCCGAGACATCCTCCATCCGCCAGATCGCACCTGTACCGAACTCCCGAACCTCGCCGTCGCCCGCCTCGACCCGAAGGCGGCCAGACAGGCAGAAGGCGACCTGACGGCGTGGGGAAGGATGCTGCGCACCGCCCCACCCGGCGGGGAGGACGAGATAGAGAAGGCCTGTCGCAGGCTCCACTTCCGAGACCGGCATTGGTGGCGCGGGCGGGGCGAAGCCGCCGGGGCTGAGCGGAACGTGGAGGTCCGAGAAGCGCGAGAGGCCGTCGGCCCCCTCCGTCAGGTGCAGGACCGGCATGGCGTCAGCCCTGTGATCGGCGGCTTTGGTCATGTGACGTTCTCCGCGCAAGTGCTGCTGTTCCCCCGTTGGCACGGCGTTCTTATCCCGCCACCTGACGGGCGTAATCGGCGGCGTCGAACCACCCGCGGGAGGCCGCGACCTTGCCGTCGGCGTCGAAATCCCATTCCTCCCAGCCGGTAATCCGCAACGGGTTGCGCGTTTCGGCATGGTGGCCGGTGAAGGTCCACAGGTAGACGACATGATCACCCGCGATGCGCACCCCGTCGCAGGTCAGGGTCAGGTCGGGCACATCGGCGAAGAATCCTTCGGCCATGGCCTGCACGCCCGCGCGCCCCTCCCAGGGCGTGCCGCGGTTGATGACGATGCCGCCCGTCTCGGCGTAGAACGACGCGACGGCCTCGGCTGATCCGCTGTTCCAGGCGGCCGTGTAGTTGGCGGCAATCGACGCGATGGCCTCGGTCATTTCATCACTCCTTCCTGCAATTCGGCAAAGGGATCGCCGTCCCAGTCGCCATGGCTGCGTAGGGCGCGCAGGCGGTGAAGAGTGATCCAGTCGTGTTCGAGTGGCCTGTGCATGCGCTTGCCGCCCTTGCCGGTTCAATCGGTTGTCCCTTGCGAGCATTCAGCGAATGCGTTCGCGTTGGCTACATGCCCGGCTAAAAAGTTCTAAAACGGACAGTGCTGTCTTGCGATGACGCTTGTCGGCTCACGGGGCCTGTGGCACGCTCTGTTTCGCGATCCCGCGGCGCATGGCGGCCAAAAGCAGCAAGGGCGATGCAACGTGGAAGACGCTCATACCCATGCCCAGATTGCCGACGTCGTCCGGACCTATGTCGAGGGCATGTGCCAGAACGATCCCGCGAAACTTCGGGCCGCCATGCATGAGAAAGCCTGCAGCATCGGGCACTTCGAGGGCGGCCTGGAATGGGAGGGGCGTGAGGGTTTCATTGGCATCGTCGATGCAGCCACCCAAGAACCGGACCCATCGCCCTGGCACGCCATCAACGCGATATCAGTTATCGGGGATGGCCGACATCGACGGAAGCATAAAGGAGACCGCCGCATGAAGCTGCCAGTGCGCACCAAAAACGCTGCGATGCTAGGAAATGGCCTTATCGCCCATGTCCGCAAGGTGCAGGAGTTCCGCAATAAACACGGCAAGCTGCCCCAACGCCCTTATCTCACATACACGCAACTGGTGGAACAAACGGGCACAAAGCTGGCCATGGTCGGCATCGGTAACCCGCTGGACGAAGTGATGACGGCCGTTCACGGGCCTGGAGTTCCCGAAAAAATGCGGGGCCTTACCATGTTCGTTCGGCCCAAGAACGGAGAAATCGCCTACGGTTCGGGAAACCACGACTGGCGCGGCATAGACGCAAAGAACGTAATGCAGTATCGCTCCGCCGTTCTTGAACAGGATTGGACCGATGTCGCTTTCGTATCGGAGAATGAAACGTAATGGCCGGGTCTAGTGTTACATGCCGTGCGATTTAACATGACGGATCGGCTGCGCACACTGACAAGGATTCACTCCACGTCATCTCGTCAGCACCTTCTGGGACTGATCGAAGGCCAAGAAACCCTTCTTCTGCGCTGCGCAGACAATGAAATCGATACCTATATGAAACCTGTCCTTGAACGGTTAGCAAGAAAGCCCTCACTTGCCCATCTTGGAGACGAGGGTGGTTGGCCTTTCGCTAGCCCCCTAGAAGAAGCAGGCTTTCTCGATCATTTCTTTTGGGCGAAATACGAACCAAATTATCACGTGTATTGGAGCGCTGCTTTTGAGGGCCTGATCCGGCAAGAATGCCTTTGCGTCATCGGCAAGGCCCAAAACTGGGACGCACTTCATTTCGATTTGTTTGAAACCTGCTGCGGCATTGAAGAAGCAATGGAATACATCCCCTCTTCGGTCGAAAAATGGGTGGCCGAAACCCTCTTTCGAAGGGTCCTTGATGGCTTGCTCAATGGCGACATGGACAGCATCCGAGACTGGGGCGTCCGTGTTAACGGCAATGATAGTGACGTTGAAATGAGTTTCCTTGAGAACAGGAGTTGATTGGTGCCCACCCTGACCGAAGCCGAAGTCGAATCCATCCTTTTCGATCAACTCGGTGCGCTGGGATATACCTGCCTCGATGATGCCGTCTCTGGCCCAGATGGATCCGCACCTGAACGTCACGCCTATTCCGACACAGTCCTTTCAGAGCGCCTGCGCAGCGCCATTGCGCACCTAAATCCGCATATCCCGGAAGATGCACGTGACGATGCCTTGCGCAGGCTGCTATCGAATGCGCGGCCATCCCTGATCGAGGAGAACCGCCGCCTTCACCGCGCCATGGTCGAGGGCGTGCCGGTAGAATATCGAGCCGATGATGGAACAATCCGAGGTGATGCGGTGCGCCTTGTCGACCCCGACGACAAGCAGAATGACTGGCTGGCCGTCACCCAGTTCACGGTGATCGAAAACGGTAACAACCGCCGCCCGGACGTAGTGGTGTTCCTGAACGGCCTGCCAGTCGGCGTAATCGAGGTGAAGAAGCCGGGCGCAGAAACCGCAACCCTTGGCGCTGCCTTCAACCAGCTCCAGACCTACAAGACGCAGATCCCCTCACTCTTCCGCGCGAATGCGGTGCTTGTCACAACCGACGGCATACAGGCCCGTTTGGGATCGCTTACCGCCAACCTGGAACGCTTCATGCCATGGCGCACAACAGACGGCGCCGACGTGGCTCCCAAGGGGTCACCTGAAATGTCTGTGTTGATCGAAGGCGTGTTCGAGCGGGGTCGTCTGCTGTCTCTCCTGCGCGATTTCACGGTTTTTGGCGACACGCCCGGTGGCATTGCCAAAATCATCGCAGGCTACCACCAGTTCCACGCCGTCAAGCGCGCGGTGGACAGCACGGTCGCAGCTAGCCGCACACAGGGCGACCGTAAAGCGGGGGTGATCTGGCATACCCAGGGATCGGGCAAGAGCCTCCTGATGGCCTTCTATGCGGGCCAGTTGGTGCGCGCGCTCGAGATGGAGAACCCCACCATTGTCGTTATCACCGACCGCAACGATCTAGATGATCAGCTCTTTGCGACCTTTTCAATGTGTCGTGACCTGATCCGTCAGACTCCAGTGCAGGCGGACATGGCCTGATGCAGGCGATCGCGAGGGTCAACCGCGTGTTTCGAGACAAGCCTGCTGGCCTCATCGTTGACTACATCGGGATCGCTCAGAATCTGAAATCCGCTTTGGGTCAGTATTCCTCATCCGATCAGGAGCAGGCAGGGATCGACGAGGCACAGGCCGTAGCAGCCCTGCTGGAACGGCTGGACGTCGTCCGTGCCATGTTCCACGGGTTTGACTACTCCAAGGGGCTGACAGGCACGCCACATCAGCGGCTGAAGGCACTGGCAGAAGCGCTGAACTGGATTCTCGAAAAGCAGGATCAGGCCGCACAGCGAGAAACGGACAAGGAAGCCAAGAAGGCGGCTCATCGACGCTATCAGGATGCCGTCCTTGGGCTATCGAAGGCCTTCGCGCTTTGTGCGGCCAGCGATGAGGCCAAAGGGGTCCGCGATGAAGTGGGGTTCTTCCAGACCGTCCGCGCCGCGATGGTGAAGGCGGCAGATACAACGGGCCGTTCAACAGCCGACCGAGACCTTGCCATCCGCCAGATCGTCAACGAAGCCGTCGCCTCGACCGAAATCGTCGACATCCTCTCTGCCGCGGGTCTGTCCTCGCCAGACATATCAATCCTGTCGGACGAGTTCCTGGCCGAGGTCAGCCAGATGGAAAAGAAGAATCTGGCGCTGGAAGCCTTAAAGAAGCTTCTTGGCGACGAGATCCGGTCCCGCAGCCGATCTAACGTGATCGAGACGCGCAAGTTCTCCGAACGGCTGGATGAAGCCATTGCGCGCTACCACACCAACGCCATCAGCACGGTCGAGGTTTTGCAAGAACTGATAGCACTAGCCAAAGAAGTCCGAGAGACCCGGAAGCGCGGCGAAGAGACCGGACTGACGCCCGAAGAGATCGCCTTCTACGACGCCTTGGCCGACAATCAGAGCGCCGTCGACGTTCTCGGCAACGACCAACTCAAAATCATTGCGCATGAACTGCTAAACGGGCTTCGAGCCAATGTCAGCATCGACTGGGCGCACCGTGATAGCGCCCGCGCTCGACTACGCGTCCTGGTGAAACGAATCCTGCGCAAATATGGCTACCCGCCCGATCTTGAAGATGCGGCTGTGAGGGGTGTGCTGGCTCAAGCTGAGGCACTGTTGGAAACTCTATGAACTCGGGTGACGCATCCTCGCGTATCCACTGCGTTTCACCGTAGCGCGATAGAATCTCGACCGGAGATGTTCGCGGAAATCCGATCAAAGCCGCATGATATGTGCGGCCCACGTGCGGCCCAGATACATTTAAAAAGGCAAAAGGCTCAGGCAGTTCTGCCTAAGCCTTTGATTTTA
>CAVQSH010000003.1:0-120477 GCA_963715835.1 uncultured Alphaproteobacteria bacterium
ACCGTGACCCAGGCGTTGATGTTCCAGGTCACGACGCTTTGCGACCAGGTCATGAAGCGGACCATTTCGGACCCGTCCATGTGCTGCAGCGTCTGGGTGATCGTCAGAAGGCCGATGGCCAGCTGCAGCCAGATCAGGACCATGATCAGGATGTCGGGCACAGTCGATGTCACGCGGATACGCGGATCGACAAGGCGACGATGGATCAGCATGGTCGACCCGATCAGGGCCGCGATCCCCGCCGGGCCGCCGATCAGGACCGCCATCCATTGCTTCAGCCCGTAGGGAATGCCGATCGCATCCAGAACCCAGATCGGCGTGAACAGCCCGACGAGGTGGCCGAAGAACACCGTCAGGATGCCGACGTGGAACAGGATCGAGCCCCAGATCAGCTGCTTGCGGCGCAACAGCTGGCTGGAGGAGCTTTTCCAGGTGAAGGGGTCGCGCTCGTAGCGCGCGATGGAACCCACGAGGAAGATCGTCAGCGCCACATAGGGCATGACCCCGAACATCATGAAGTTGATATCGAAATTGCCGAACATGTCATGCGCTCCTGTTCAGGGTTTGGGTGCGGGTTTGTCCATCAGGGCCAGCATGTCGCGGACCTGCGGACAGCCCGCGTTCGGGTCGGGGCCGAAGGTGACCTCGGTTTCCTCCCAGACCGCGTCCAGCGCGGTCAGGTCGGTCGGGTCGTCGTCGGGCTGGGCCAGCATCTCGGCCACCGCGTCGGCGTCGGCCTGCGCGCCGGCAAGCTGGGAAAGAGCGGCGAACGCGGCGGCATATCCGCTGTCGCGCCGCACCAGACGGGTGGCAAGCGCGTCGAGGATATGGGCCGCGTCCGCCAAGGTTTCCTGCGCCTCTGCGAAGGGACGCGTCGACAGGAATTCCAGCAGCACCGGCAGGTGGTCGGGCAGTTCCGAGGTGGCGGGCTCGAACCCGCCCGCCCGGTAGGTCTCGATCAGGCTGACCATCGCGCCGCCCCGGTCCCGGCTTTCGCCGTGGACATGTTCGAACAGGTTCAGCGACAGGGTGCGCGACCGGTCGAAGAGCATCACATAGCTTTCCTGCAGGTCGAACAGATCGCCCTGCTCCGAGGCCATCGGCCAGCGCTCGCAGCGCCGCCCGCGTGTCGGCGGCGATGCGCGGATCGGCGACAAGAACGGCCCCGATCTCGGGCATGGCGTCCTGAAGCTCCTGCGTCGGATAGCTCAGCGTCAGCGACAGCGCCTTGAGTGTGCGGTCCATCATCAGAATGACTCCAGCGGAAGGGCAAAGGACTTCTTCTTGCCGCCGAACAGGGTCGTCTTGCCCGTCTCGCCGGTGGAACAGCCGTTGCCGTCGGTGAACCCGCAGCCGCCGCGGATGTCGGCGCCTGCTTCGTTCTGTTCGCGGTGCGCGGTGGGGATCGCGAAACGATCCTCGTAGTCGGCGATCGCCATGATCTTGTACATGTCCTCGATCATCCGGCCCGACATGCCGACGCGGGCGGCGATGCCTTCGTCGCGCACGCCGTCCACGCGTCAGCGCCCGCATGTAGAGCCGCATCGCCGACATGCGTTCCAGCGCGTGAACGATCGGCTCCTCGTCGCCCGCCGTCAGCATGTTGGCGAGGTATTTGACCGGGATGCGCAAGGAGCGCACGTCGGGCATCTGGTCGCTCATCGCGATCTGGCCGGCCTGCGCGGCGTTCTGGATCGGCGACAGCGGCGGGATGTACCAGACCATCGGCAGCGTCCGGTATTCGGGATGCAGCGGGAAGGCGACCTTCCAGTCCATCGCCATCTTCCAGATCGGGCTGACCTTGGCGGCCTCGATCCAGTCCTCGGGCACGCCGTCGCGGCGGGCCGCGGCGATCACCTCGGGGTCGTTGGGATCAAGGAACACGTCCAGTTGCGCACCGTAGAGGTCGGTCTCGCGTTCGGCGCTGGCCGCCGCCTCGATCTTGTCGGCGTCATAGAGGATCACGCCCAGATAGCGGATGCGCCCGACGCAGGTTTCCGAACAGACCGTCGGCTGGCCGCACTCGATGCGCGGATAGCAGAAGGTGCATTTCTCGGATTTGCCGGTATCCCAGTTGTAATAGACCTTCTTGTAGGGACAGCCCGAGATGCACATCCGCCAGCCGCGGCATTTTTCCTGGTCGATCAGGACGATGCCGTCTTCCTCGCGCTTGTAGATCGCGCCCGAGGGGCAGGAGGCGGAACAGGTCGGGTTGAGGCAATGCTCGCACAGGCGCGGCAGATACATCATGAAGGTATTTTCATACTCTCCATAGATCTCCTTCTGCACGTTCTCGAAGTTGTAGTCCTGCGACCGCTTCGAGAATTCGCCGCCCAGGATTTCCTCCCAGTTCGGACCCTTCTCGATCTTCTCCATCCGCTCGCCGGTGATCTTCGACCGGGGGCGCGCGGTGGGAAATGCGTTCATGTCGGGCGCCGATTTCAGGTGGTCGTAGTCGAAATCGAACGGCTCGTAGTAGTCGTCGATCTCGGGCATCGACGGGTTGGCGAAGATGTTCGCCAGGATCCGCCACTTCGATCCCTGCTTGGGATGCAGCTTGCCGCTGGCCGACCGTGCCCAGCCGCCGTTCCAGCGCTTCTGGTTTTCCCAGTCGGTCGGATAGCCGGTGCCGGGCTTGGTCTCGACGTTGTTGAACCACGCGTATTCGACGCCTTCGCGCGTGGTCCACACGTTCTTGCAGGTGACCGAGCAGGTGTGACACCCGATGCATTTGTCGAGGTTCAGGACCTTGCCGATTTGCGCACGAACTTTCATTCCGCTGCCTCCACTTTCCGGGTTGCGGACCGGCTTGCAGGTTTGTCGAGCCAGTCGATCTTCTTCATTTTCCGCACGATGACGAATTCGTCGCGGTTGCTGCCCACGGTGCCGTAGTAGTTGAAGCCGTAGGACAGCTGCGCATAGCCGCCGATCATGTGCGTGGGTTTCAGCGTGGCGCGGGTCACCGAGTTGTGGATGCCGCCGCGATTGCCGGTCTTTTCCGACCCGGGCGTGTTCACGATCTTTTCCTGCGCGTGATACATGAACAGCGTGCCCTGCTTGATCCGCTGGGACACCACCACCCGCGCCGTCAGCGCGCCGTTGATGTTGTAGGCCTCGACCCAGTCGTTATCGACAAGGCCCGCCTTCTGCGCGTCCACCTCGGACATCCAGACCACCGGCCCGCCCCGGTTCAGCGTCAGCATCAGCAGGTTGTCGGTATAGGTGGAGTGGATGCCCCATTTCTGGTGCGGCGTGATGAAGTTCAGCACCACATGCGGGCTGCCCTCGGCCGCGTCGTTGTTGACGGCCGCGGTGATGGTCTTGAGGTCCACCGGCGGGCGGTAGCTGACGAAGCCTTCGCCAAAGGCGCGCATCCAGAGGTGATCCTGATAGAGCTGCTGGCGGCCCGTCAGGGTGCGCCACGGGATCAGTTCATGCACGTTGGTGTAGCCCGCGTTGTAGCAGACCTCCTCGCTCTCGATCCCCGACCATGTGGGCGCTGGAGATGATCTTGCGCGGTTGCGCCGCGATATCGCGGAAGCGGATCTTGGTGTGATGCGCGCCCTCGGCCAGATGGGCGTGGTGGCGACCGGTGGGTTTTTCCAGCTCCTCCCACGCCTTGACGGCCACTTCGCCGTTCGTCTCGGGCGCCAGCATCAGGATCATCTCGGCCGCGTCGATGGCGGTGTCGAGCTTCGCGTGACCCTTGGACACGCCCTCGTCCAGCACCACACCGTTCAGGTCGCGCAGATGGCCGACCTCGACCTTGGTGTCCCAGGTGATCCCCTTGCCGCCGTTGCCGAGCTTCTCCAGCAGCGGGCCGACCGAGGTGAACTTCTTGTAGAGGTTCGGATAATCCCGCTCGACCGCGATGTAGTTCGGCGCGGTCTTGCCGGGGATCAGGTCGCATTCGCCCTTCTTCCAGTCCTTCACATGCGCCTGCGCCAGTTCGCCGGGGGTGTCGTGCAGCAGCGGAAGCTGGACGATGTCGGTCTCGACCCCCAGCACCTCGGGCGCGACTTCGGTGAACTTGCGGGCGATCGACTTGAAGATCTCCCAGTCCGACTTGCTCTCATAGGCCGGGTCCACCGCCGCCTGCAGCGGGTGGATGAACGGGTGCATGTCGGAGGTGTTCAGATCGTCCTTTTCGTACCAGCTCGCCGTCGGCAGCACGATGTCGGAATAGACGCAGGTGGTGGACATGCGGAAGTCGATGGTCACCAGCAGGTCGAGTTTGCCCTTCGGCGCCTCGTCATGCCAGACGGCCTCCTTCGGCATCACGCCGCCTTCCTCGCCCAGGTCCTTGCCCATCACGCCGTGATCGGTGCCCAGCAGGTGCTTGAGGAAGTATTCGTGCCCCTTGCCGCTGGACCCCAGCAGGTTCGACCGCCAGACGAACAGGTTGCGCGGCCAGTTTTCCGGCGCATCCGGGTCTTCGCAGGACATCTGCAGATCGCCGGATTTCAGCTGCTCGGCGACGTAGTCCTTGATGTCCTTGCCGGCCTTCTTCGCCGCCTTCGACACCTCCAGCGGGTTGGTCTTCAGCTGCGGCGCCGAGGGCAGCCAGCCCATGCGCTCGGCGCGGATGTTGTAGTCGATCAGGCTGATGTCCCAGTCGCCCTCGGGCGCGGTGGGCGACAGGATCTCGCCCGCGCGCAGGGTCTCATAGCGCCACTGATCGGTATGGGCATACCAGCAGGAGGTCGAGTTCATGTGCCGCGGCGGGCGGTTCCAGTCCAGCGCGAAGGCCAGCGGCTGCCAGCCGGTCTGCGGGCGCAGCTTTTCCTGCCCCACGTAATGCGACCAGCCGCCGCCTTCCTGGCCGATGCAGCCGCACATCACCAGCATGTTGATGATGCCGCGATAGTTCATGTCCATGTGGTACCAGTGGTTCAGACCGGCCCCGAGGATGACCATGGACTTGCCATGGGTCTTTTCGGCATTGCCCGCGAATTCACGCGCCACGGCGATGATCTTTTCGCGCTCGACGCCGGTGATCTTTTCGGCCCAGGCCGGGGTGTAGGGGCTGTCGTCGTCGAAATCCTTCGACACCCAATTGCCGCCAAGACCCGCGGTCGAGCCCGTAGTTGGCGCAGAACAGGTCGAACACCGTGGCGACCAGCGCCTGCTGGCCATCGGCCAGCGTGACGCGCCGCGCGGGGATGTTGCGGGTCAGAACCTCGGGGTGGTCGCATTTGACGAAATCGCCCGTGGCGGACACCGCCGAAATAGGGGAAATCGACGCCGACGACCTCATCGTGATCGCCCTCCAGGATCTGGCTCAGGCGCAGTTGCGCCTCGGCCCCCTTGGCGCGCTGTTCAAGGTTCCACTTGCCTTCCTCGCCCCAGCGGAACCCGATCGAGCCGTTGGGGGCCACGATCTGGCCCGATGCCTCGTCATAGGCGACGGTCTTCCAGTCGGGGTTGTTGGTCTCGCCCAGCTTGCCGTCGAAATCGTCGGCGCGCAGCATCCGGCCCGGCACAAGGTGGCCGTCCTGTTCATCCAGCCGCACCAGCATCGGCATGTCGGTGTATTTGCGGGCGTAGTCCTCGAAATACTCGGCCTGCCGGTCGAGGTGGAATTCGCGCAGGATCACATGGCCCATGGCCATCGCCAGCGCCGCATCGGTGCCCGCCTGCGGGTTCAGCCAGATGTCGCCGAACTTGGCGGCTTCGGAATAGTCCGGGCTGACCACGGCGGACTTGGTGCCGCGATAGCGGACCTCGGTATAGAAATGCGCGTCGGGCGTGCGGGTCTGCGGCACGTTCGAGCCCCAGAGCATCAGGAAGCCCGCGTTGTACCAGTCGGCCTATTCCGGCACGTCGGTCTGTTCGCCCCAGGTCTGGGGACTGGCGGGCGGCAGATCGCAATACCAGTCGTAGAACGACATGCAGGTGCCGCCCAGAGAGCGACAGGTAGCGCGAGCCGGCGGCGTAGCTGACCATCGACATCGCGGGAATGGGCGAGAAGCCGAACACCCGGTCGGGACCCTAGGTCTTGGCGGTATAGGCGTTGGCGGCGGCGACGATCTCGGTCGCCTCGTCCCAGGTGGCCCGCACGAAGCCGCCCTTGCCGCGCGTCTTGGTGTAGGACGCGCGCAGGACCGGATCGTTCTGGATCGCGGCCCAGGCGGCCACCGGCGTCATCGTCTCGCGCATCTTGCGCCAGGCGCGCATCAGGCTGCCCCGGATCAGCGGGTTCTTCACGCGGTTCGCGGAATAGAGATACCAGCTGTAGGACGCCCCCCGCGCACAGCCGCGCGGCTCGTGGTTGGGCAGGCCCGCGCGGGTGCGCGGATAGTCGGTCTGCTGCGTTTCCCAGGTGACGATCCCGGACTTGACGTAGATCTTCCACGAACACGACCCGGTGCAGTTCACCCCGTGGGTCGAGCGCACGATCTTGTCGTGCCGCCAGCGGTTTCTGTAGGTGTCCTCCCAGTCGCGGTTCTCGCGGGTGGTCTGACCCCAACCGTCCGAGAATTGCTCCAGTTCCTTGCTCTGGAAGAAGTTCAGTCTGTCGAGCAGATGGCTCATTGTGCTGTCCTTTCGGGTATCTGGGTCCGGGCGGCGATCTGCGCCGCCCGGGCACTCGGTTGGGTCATTGGGCGGGTTGGGCGGCGGCGCCTGCGGCACCGCGTCCGTGTCTCGATGTCGTGGAGCAGGCCGCCGGGCCGCGTGTAGACCGCCCAGGTGATCGCAACGCAGAGCACGTAGAAGATCAGGAAGCCCCAGAGCGCGCCCACCGCCGACCCGGTCATCGCGATGGACGTGCCGTAGGCCTTGGGGATGAAGAACGCGCCGTAGGCCGCGATGGCCGAGGTGAAGGCCACGATCGCGCCCGATTCCATGGCGATCTGCCGTTTGCGCTCCTCCACGCCAAGCTGCGGCATCAGGCGCGGCACTTCGCGGCCCATGATCACGGGGATCATCTGGAAGGTCGAGGCGTTGCCCACGCCGGTCAGGAAGAACAGCGCCATGAAGCAGGCGAAGAAGCCGATGAAGGATCCCAGCCCGAGGAACGAGATCACGCCGAAGGTGGCCGCGATCATCGCCGCGAAGGTCCAGAAGGTGACCCGGCCACCGCCGAAGCGGTCGCTGATCCAGCCGGTGCCCGGCACGGCTGAGTGCGCCCACCAGCGGCCCGAGGAACACATAGTTCAGGGCGTTCACCTCGGGGAAGGCCAGCCGGGTCAGCAGCGGAAAGCCCGCAGAGTAGCCGATGAAGCTGCCGAAGGTGCCGGTGTAGAGGATGCACATCAGCCAGTTGTGCTTGCGGCTGAAGATGACCGCCTGGTCGGCGAAACTGGCGCGCGCGTCGGCGATGTCGTTCATGCCCAACCAGGCGGCGACGGTGGCGGCCAGGATGAAGGGCACCCAGACGAAGCCGGCGTTCTGCATCCACAGTTGTCCGCCGTCGGACATGGTCTGCGGCTGCCCGCCCAGCGCTCCGAACACACCCGCCGTGATGACGATGGGCACGAGGAACTGCATCACCGACACGCCCAGGTTGCCAAGGCCTGCGTTCAGCGCCAGCGCGTTGCCCTTTTCGGCCTTCGGAAAGAAGTAGCCGATGTTTGCCATGGACGAGGCGAAGTTGCCGCCACCGAAGCCGCACAGAAGCGCCAGCACGAGGAAGATCAGATAGGGCGTTTCGGGGTTCTGCACCGCATAGCCGATGCCCATGGCGGGCAAAAGCAGCGATGCGGTCGACAGCGTGGTCCACAGCCGTCCGCCGAAGATCGGCACCATGAAGCTGTAGAAGATCCGCAGCGTCGCACCCGACAGGCCCGGCAGTGCCGCCAGCCAGAACAGCTGGCCTGGCGTGAAATCGAACCCGATGGCGGGAAGCCGCGCCACGACGACCGACCAGACCATCCAGACCGAGAAGGCCAGAAGCAGCGCGGGGATCGAGATCCACAGGTTGCGGCGGGCTACGGCCCGGCCCTTGTCCTGCCAGAACCCGGCCTCTTCGGGACGCCAGTCCTGCAGGACACGGGGCATGACGGTCTTGCCCGGAACGTGGATTTCCTGCATTTCCGGCAGGCTCGGCAATTCGTCAAGCGCGGCGCCATGGGCCGCGCGCTCCATGGCGCGGATCGACAGGTGCATCCAGATCAGCGCGATCGCGACGAGGACGAACAGGATCGCGAAACAGGACGTGTAGATACCGGTCAGGTCCAGCGCCGCGCCGAAGACGATCGGCAGGACAAAGCCGCCAAGCCCGCCGATCATGCCGACAAGGCCACCGACCGCGCCCACATGTTTCGGATAGTAGACGGGAATATGCTTGAATACCGCAGCCTTGCCCAGGCTCATGAAGAAGCCGAGCGTGAAGAGGACCGCGATGAAGGGCCAGAACCCCATCGACGTGGAGAAGGCGATCGCGCCTTCCTTGCCCTGGATCACATAGTCGGTCGGCGGATAGGACAGCATGAACAGCAGGACCATGGCGAAGCCGAAGGTCCAGTACATGACCTGACGCGCACCGAACTTGTCGCTCAGATGTCCGCCATAGGCGCGAAAGAGCGACGCCGACAGGCTGAAGGAGGCCGCGGCCATGCCCGCCGTCTTCACGTCGACGCCGTAGACGTCGATCAGGTAGTGCGGCATCCACAGCGCCAGCGCGACGAAGGCACCGAAGACGAAGAAATAGTAAAGCGAGAAGCGCCAGACCTGCAGATTCCGCAGCGGCGCGAACTGCTGCGCCAGCGTGGGTGCCTTTGCACCCGTCTTGCGCCGCTCCACCAACTCCGGATCGTCCTTGGCCAGAAGGAAGAACAGCACACCGATGACGGCAAGCCCTGCCGCCCAGACATAGGCCACACCGTGCCAGCCATAGGCGACCATGACGAAGGGGGCCACGAATTTGGTGACCGCAGCTCCCACGTTGCCCGCGCCGAAGATACCCAGCGCCGTGCCCTGGTGGCCCGCGTCATACCAGCGGCTGACATAGGCCACACCGATGATGAAGGATCCGCCGGCAAGCCCGATGCCAAGCGCCGCGATGAGATACATGATGTAGCTGTCGGCAAGCGTCAGAAGGTAGGTCGCAATCGCCGTCAGGATCATCTGAATGGAGAACACCAGCCGCCCGCCATATTTCTCTGTCCAGACGCCAAGAAACAGGCGCGTGACCGAGCCGGTCAGGATCGGGGTTGCGACCAGAAGGCCGAACTGGGTGTCGTTGAGGCCAAGCTCTGCCTTTATGGCGACGCCGATGATGGAAAAGATCGTCCAGACCGCGAAACAGGCGGTAAAGGCAATCGTGCTCAAACTCAGGGCGCGGGTCTGATCGGCGCGCGAGGCTGTTGCTATGGTCTGCATGGCAGGTCTCCAGCAAGGATAATGCTTTCGCCCCAGCGTCGGGGCTTGATGCAAAACCTGCGGCCAGATCAGCGCGAGAAACTTGATCCAGATCACGAAATGGCAAAAGGTATAACGAAATAAATGACTTACAGAAATATGTCACCTGATGGACAGCAACAGATCAAGGCCCGCACCGCAGAGATCAACTGCCAAATTGACTTTAATCAATCGCGTTTTTGACTATTGTGAAACGCATGCAGCCAGGGAGCGCGACATGCCAGATTCAGAATACCGGGATATTCGAACAGCTGAATCTCTTCTCGCAGATGGCGGATGAGCATTTCACATCCTTGATGCGTGGTGCCTATGTGCAGAATTTCCCCGCGCAGATCGAATTGATCACCGAAGGCGAGCCGAGCGATTTTCTTCATATCGTGATTTCGGGCGCGGTTGATCTGTTTTCCGAATGGAACGGGCGAGAAACCAGTATGGCCACCGTGCGCCCCATCTCGACCTTCATACTTGCCGCGACGATCAAGGATGCACCCTACCTGATGTCGGCGCGCACCTTGGAGAAAAGCCGCATCGCGCTTATCCCCAGTCAGGACGTCCGCGCCATCTTCGATGTCGACAGCAACTTCGCCCGTGCGATCGTCACGGAACTGGCGCAATGCTATCGCTCGGTCATCAAGGCGCAGAAGGATCTCAAGCTCAGGACCTCGCTCGAACGGCTCGCGAACTATCTGCTTCGGCAGCAAAGGCATGCCGGCGGCGGCGCTGCCTTCGAGCTTGATTTCGAGAAACGCCGCCTTGCCTCCGTGCTGGGCATGACCCCCGAAAACCTCTCTCGTGCGTTCAAGGGGTTGAAGCCCTATGGTGTGACTGTGGACGGCACCCGCATCACCATGAGCAATCAGGCGGATCTTGAGCAATTCGCAAGGCCCAATCCGTTGATCGACGACTATTCCAGCTGAAGGTGGAAAAATGCACCGCTCCGCGCCGACAGGATGGGCGGCACCATCGCGGCATGACCGTCAGGGCAGCGGGCTGACGCCGAAAAGAACGGGATGCACCCAGAGGAGCGTGGCATAGAGCGCGATACCCGCACACAAGCCGCACCATCGTGCCGCCTGATGTGCGCAATGACGGCAGCGGGGCCCCGGCGACAGCCTCTCGCAGGTGCCCCCACTGCGCCCCCATCTCCCGGCGTTTCCGGCGGTCGATCAGGCGACCACCGACAAGCGCGAAGGCCGCGAAAGTGCCGAACAGGATCACATGGGCCAGATCCCCGTTCGGCAGGACATGGGCCGCAGCCCAGAGCGCCAGCGCCAGAAGCAGCGGATGACGCGACCAGCGGACGATGCCGGGCCGTGACGGGTCGAACCGGTCATTCTGCGCGCCTCCTAAGGAAAACGGATTGGGCCGCGCGATACTCAGCGCCAGGATCATGCAGACGGGCCCCATGACAGCCAGAGGCACAAGGACCTGCCAGGGTGCCCAGTTCCACAGGATCACATGAGGCGCGCGGCCCGCCGCGCCGATCAGCCAGGCAAGGACGGCCAGTGACAGCGCGGAATAGACCAGCGTGAAACCGGAACCGCCGAGACGCGCCTGAAGCCAGGGCCGCACCGGCGGGCGCACCGGTATGGAATGCGACAGGAAGAACACGGCATAGGCCATGACGAACTCGACCCAACCCATCAGCGTCCCCCCTCAGACCCGCTTGGCCGCAGGCAGGCGCAGCAGGAGGGCCCCATAGACGACAGCAAAGCCGCCAAAGGCAAGGGTCCAGAAAACACCTGCCATCACGTGCAGCGGGCCGGACAGTTCGGGCCACATCCCGGCCGCGACCCGCGTGAAAACGGACAGGATCAGCGCCAGATAGATCGCGACCGTCCCCGCCCCTGCCGTCAGTGCCTGCCCGGTATGGCCCAGCGTGGCGCGCGTCATCACCGCCAGCGTCATCAGCCCGATGGCACCGGCCATCCAGAAATGTTGGGCGCCCGCCATTCCGAAAGCGCCCGGCAGCAGGATTTCCACCGCCAGCGCCAAGGCCCCCAGCGGCACGAAGGCATAGCCAGCATGCAGCACCGTCACCAACGGCTCGGCGAAGGTCCGGTGCCCTGCCCAACGGCTCAGCCGGACCCCGTGCAACACACCGGCCAGACCAAGGGCCACGCCGGTCACTGCCGCAAGCGGGGCAACGACCCACAGCAGAAGTGCGCCCAGAAGTACGACCAGCGACACCTTGTCGAAGCCTCGCATCGGCGGCACCGGCAAGCCCTTGCTCTGCCGTTTGACCAGCCAGTTGCGGGTAAAGGATGGCACCACGCGCCCGCCGATGACAGCGATCATCATGATCCCGGCACTCAGGCCCAACCGCAGGCCGTGGCCCTGAGCGGCGTGGTCTCCGCGCGCAGCCTCGGCATGGAACAACGCGTTGCCAAGGATGAACACGCCCAGCATCGCCAGCACGATCAGGTTGCGCCAGTTCTTGCCCGCCACGATCTCGCGCCCGATGGCCAGGGCGCAGACCACCGGAAAAGCCAGATCAAGCGCCGCCGCAACCAGTGCCGGCATCTGCTCTGAGACGCCAACCGCTACGCGCCCTATCAGCCACAGGGCGGCCAGTGCCCCCAGCCGCCAGCCAACGATGGGCAGACGCCCCGTCCAGTTGGGTACTGCCGTCAGCAGGAATCCCGCGACCACAGCGCCCAGATAGCCAAACAGGAACTCATGCGCGTGCCAACTGATTGGATCAAAGGCGGTGCGCAGCATCTGGTGCCCTGTCAGCATCGGTACCCAGAATCGCCATGGACAGCACCGCCCAGACCGCCGCACCAAAGAAGAACGGACGGAACCCGTAGGTCAGGATCGCCGGGCCCGTCCAGGCGCGCATCTGTTCGGTCGTTGTGGTCATCTGTTTGTCCTTGCGGCCGCGATACCGTCCTCGGTCAGGATCAGGTCCAGCGGGATGTCATGGGGTTGCGGATAGATTGTCGGCAGGCGCGCGACACGCAGCGCGATGCCGATGGTGAAGGGTCGCGGGTCCAGGGCCGCCAATGTGCGGTCGAAATAACCACCGCCCCACCCCAGACGACAGCACGTGGCGTCCCACCCCAGACAGGGGGCGAGCGCAAAATCCGGCGTCAACACATCCGCCGCGGGCGGGGGCACCGGAATGTTCCAGTCACCGCGCACCAATTTGGTCTCGGGTGTCCAGCGCCGGAACACCAGCGGGGCCGCGCGGGTCTCGACCACCGGCAGAGCAATGGTCATGCCCGCGCGGTGAAACGCGGCAAGGACGGGGCGCAGGTCGGGCTCGCCCTTGATCGGCCAGTAGCCGGACAGGACGCTGCCCCGCCCTGCCCCGCGTTCGGCCAGCACTGCTCCCAGATGCTGGCCGATGCTGGCCGAAACCTGCGCGCGCCCGGCCTGACCGAGATCGTCCCTCAGCCCGGCCAGCCGAACCCGTTCTGCCCGGCGCCAGCGCGCCACGTCGCGCGCCTGGGCAGGATCGACGGCAAGCGGGTCGAAATACGCAGGATCCATCTCGGCCGCCAGGCAGGGCGGCGAGGCATATGTGCGCCTCCCGCTCATGGGGCGGGCTCGTACTGCGGGAAAATCACCTCGTTTTCTGTCCCGATACGGGCGGCCAATGCGTCACGAAAGGTCAAAAGGGGCCTTCGGATCAGCGGCGTGGCCGTCTTCGCTCGTGCCGCAAGCGGCTGCAGCAAGGTCAGGTCAGGCCTGCGCATGTCGTGACGACGGCGGGTATGGTCGATCTGTGCACCCGTTTCCGGCGGCAATGCGGTGCTGACATCGTCTTGCATGGCTCACCCTTTCTGGCCCGACCCGCCGGGACAAGATGAATTGGCATTTGATTTACCGATTACTCTGCCGTAATGCGCATTGTAAATACCAAATCAGGAACGCGACCATGCGCCTCACCTCTTTCACCGACTACGGACTGCGCGTGCTGATGCGTCTGGCGGCCGCGCCGGACCGCGCCTTCACGACCGCCGACCTTGCCGCCGAGTTCCGCGTCTCGCGCAATCATCTGGCCAAGGTGATCTCGGCCCTTCCGCGAGCTGGCCTTCTGGAAACCCGGCGTGGCGGCGGCGGCGGTGCGACGCTGGCCCGTACGCCCGAGGATATCCGGCTGGGCGATGTGGTGGCGCTACTCGAGGCGGACCAGGCGCTTGTCGAATGCTTTGCGGTCGGGGCCAACGCCTGCACGCTGACGCCGCGGTGCCGGTTGAAGGCACGGCTGGCCCACGCCGAGGCGGCCTTCGTCGCCGATCTCAACCGCAGCACGCTTGGCCGATTGCGTCTACCACCCGCAAAACGCTTGAGTCGAAAAAGGTTCCAATACAGTCCAGACAACACTACGCAGAACCATGTTGCGACCGCCCTGGGCATCGGGCGTCAAGCAGGACGCGGTAGCTGCCGATTACGTAGCGGCGGCTATCTGCCGACCATCGAATTTGGTGAAAAAACATATCTCTTCACCAACAGAGTGAAGCACCCGTGGTCCACATCCAGCCTAACCTATTGATCGGTATGGACCACCTTTTCAGTTTCCGTGGTCCACAACGACATATGTTTTTATGGTGTTTTCACCAACTCTGGGACTCCCCTACGGGCTGCCACCTTTCCCCAGAAATCGTTAATTTTCCGCGCATTGCGCGAAGATATCGACCGCGCGTTTTTTTGAGCGTGATCCACATTAGGCCACTGTAATTCGGTTTCCGGCGGCGGGTGCCGCTTCCCAGCATCTGAACTTTTAGTGTTCAGAGCGATGCAGTCTTCGGTTCGGTCGAGCCAGTGGCCGTGACGATCTCATGCTGCGTGGCACCGCGTTCGGCTATGCGTTCGGCAACCGCTTCCTGATTCCATGGTGCGACGGGTTCGCCTTGCCGTCTTCGCCAACAAGCCCTGCCGCGACGCTCCATTCTTCTGCCCTGAGATCGAAGCTGGCGGATGACTTGAATGGCCGACTGTACGCCCCCGCGATACATGTATCGTGCGCGTCGTGGGGCTGAAGGTCACGCTGGGGGATTTTGTCCATGGCCAGAGACCTGCCTCCCCGTCCGTCCCTTCTTCATGGCGAGTGGCCTTGGGGGCGGTACTGGTCGGCATACGGGTTGGGCAGGAAACATCGCTTGTTCCGCAAACATCGGAGCCTGATCAGACAGGCAAGTCGTTTCTCAGCACCAGTAATCGGGAGTGATCTCGTCGGTTACGTGGCGGACACGCGCGCCGAGGCTGCAAAAGGCTCTGCGCAAAGGACGGGCATGTCCGATCATTCACTCTTGAACGTGTCAGCCGAGCGCTTCGATCATGGGAGCGATCACGCGCACCATCATCCCGCCATCGACTTGCTCGATCCGCAGGGTGCCGCCTATCCCGTGGACACGTTTTTGCATCCCGATCATGCCAACGCCATTGTTTGACCCGTTGTCCTGCACCGCGGTCGCCCGGCTGTTCCTGCGCCACACCGATTTCGGGAACCGGGGTCGGATTGAAAATCCGGATATCGAACTGTCGGTCAGTGATGGCCAGTGTCACGCTGCATTCGCCACTGGCCCCGTGCTTCCAGGCATTGTTCAGCGACTCGTAGACGACCCGGTAGGCGACGACCAGATGCTGGAGCGGGACATGGCAATCCGTCTGCGGCAGATCCAGTTTGATGTCCATGTCCCAGTCGCGCTGGACAGCCTCGACCGCCTTGCTGACGGCTTCGCAAAGCGATGCCCCCTCGAGTTCCGGCAGGATCAGCCCGACAGAGATGTTGCGCAGCTCCTGCATCGCTTTCTGGAACAACTGCTGGGACTTTTCGTGGAACGGATTATCGACCTGCTCGACATCAGCCTGACCGCGGTAAAGGGCTGCGATGGAGAGGAGTTGAATAGGCCCGTCATGAAGCTCCGCCCCGATATGGTTGAGCAGTTGTTCGTTTGCCTCGGCGGAGCGACGGCGGATATCCTCGGATTGCTGGAGAAGTTCGCTGTTCCGCTGCGCCAGGCTTTCGGTGGCACGGATGCTGTCGATCAACTGGCGTTCCTGGCTCTGGATGCGTCGCTGGGCATAGAAGACAAGCGCGGAGAGCATCAGCATACCCAGCAGCAGAACGCTGAGGCGGATCTGGTCGATTTTCTGGAGCGTGGTCCTGATCCGCGAGGCCAGCAGATCCGAGCTGCAATAGGCCTCGAGCACCGCAATCAGTTGCCCGTTCAGCCCATAGAGCGGCATGTAGACCTCGTAGACCAGGTCGCCGATCACACTCTCATGATTGCGGCTGCGCAGGCCCGTGTCGCTGACGGTGACGACCGTCTCGCCCGCCAGCACCCGCGCAACCGCAGGATCCAGCACGCTGTCGGGAACATTGGCCATGTGAGAATCGAACAGAAGCCGCCCGTTCACGCCCCAGAGCTTGATCTTGTTGATGTAGCGCGGATTGAGATGCTTGCTGACGACGTCGCGCAGCAAGTCGCCGATTTCGGGATCAAGGCTGTCTGCGATCGGCTCCTGACCCAGAACCGGCAGGACGACGCTGCGCGCCATCGCCTGCTCGACCTCGAGAGAGCTTTCCACAAGGCTGCTGGCCGCGATCTGCTTGATCGCCTTGTTCGAAACCGCCGAGATGAACAACATCGTCACCGTCAACAAGATCATGAACTGCGTCAGCAGGCCCAGTCCTTGCCAGCCACGGCGCACCGTTTGCCACAGGCTTGCAAGCCACCCTTGCGGGGAAAGGGAGTCGGGCGCGTTTACCATCGTCCAGATATTCATCTCTCAGGCCGTCCTTGTCCCAAATCCTAAGGAAAGAAAGCAAATGCGTCACCAAGTTTCGCGCCGTTTGGACGGAAGCGGCATTTGCTCCCTGCCCTGTCACTCCTCGGTCATGGCGCGGCGGAAACTGTCGCGGATCGGCTGGAGGAAGAAATCGGCAGGCGTGCGGGAGGCGGTCTTGACGTAGACCTCGACAGGCATCCCGGGCACCAGGACCGTTCCCGAGGGCAGAGCATCGCCGTCCAAAGGCAGGGCCTGCGCCAGGAAATACTCCGCGCGGCTGTTTGGATCCAGCTGGCTGGCCGCGCCGACATGGGTGACGGTGCCGGTAATCTCGGGGGTGGTGCGCTGGTTGAAGGACAGGAACTTCAGCCGCGCTTCCTGGCCGGAGGTGATCTGGTCGATATCAGTGGGGCTGATCTGGAACTCGATCACCAGATCCGCGCCCTCGGGCACCAGTTTGACCACGGTTTCACCGGGCGCGATGATCTGGCCGACGGTATTGACCGGCACCTCGTTCACGATCCCCGCTTCGGGCGCCCGGATCACACTGCGCGACAGGCGCGTTTCCAGCGCGGTGATCTCCTGCTGCAACTCGACAAGCCTGGGTTCAAGTTCGCGCAGGCTGCGATGCGCCTCAAGGGCCGCGGTGCTGTCGATGCGCCCGATCTCAAGCTCGATCTCGGCGATCTGGGCACTGTTCTGCGCGATCATCGAGGCGATCTGGTCCAGTTCCCCGGACAGGCGCAGCGTCTCGCTTTCGATCTGCATCAATTGGCTGGGCGCGAAGGAGCCGCGTTCGACAAGGGTGCGCGTCCGTTCCAGTTCGACCTGGGCCAAGGCAAGCTGGCTGCCGATGGCGACCTGGCGCGACATATGGCCGGTGGTCTCGTGCTGCAGACGGTCACGCCGCAGACCCAGAGCCGCCCGCGTCGTCTCGCGTTCCTGTTGCGATTGCTGCAACAGCAGGGCCTCGCTCGCAAAAAGGACGCGGGTCGTCTCGTCCTGCGGGACGGTGGCGCTGGCCAGCGTGACCTGACCGTCGCGCTCGGCGGCAAAGCGCGCGGCCCGCGCGGACATATCCGCAAGCTGCGCGCGGCGCACGGCGATGGCGGTTTCCAACTCGACCGTATCAAGGCGCATCATGATGTCGCCCGCCGCCACCCGGTCGCCCGGCTTGACCAGGATCTCCGCCAGCATGCCGCCTTCCAGATGCTGGGCCAGCCGCAGTTCGCGGTCCACCTTGACCGTCCCCCGCCCGATCACGGCCGAGTTGAGTTCGGCGTTGAAGGCCCAGCCGCCAAAGCCGCCCACCAGCGCGATCCCAAGGGCCCCGGCCATCAGAAGGTGACGGGCCACACCGAAATCGTCTTGTGCGACGCGACCAGTGTCCTTGTCGAATGTCGATGCGAAAGTCATGAGCGCTGGCTCCTGTGTTGGACTCAGAGAAACAGGTCCGGGCCGGTATCAGGCTCGGTGGCTGTATGGGAAAGGGACGGATCGGGGCCGTAGCTGGCGTCCAGAGGTTCGCCCTGCATCAACCCGGTGCGGGCCAGAAACGCCTCCCGCGATCCATCGTCGGTCAGGACGCTGACAAGCTGCTCCAGCGGGCGACCGGGATCCTGCGGGATCGGGCCCAGATGGGCGCGGAACGCGTCCAGTGTCATGTCGCGCATCAGATCGCCGATGGCCAGATCCGTGACACGGTCGACAAGGCTGTCGGGCCGGTCTTGCAGGGTCAGTCCGATGTCCTGAAACAACGAGGCGATGTCATAGATCCGGGGGCTGTCGGCTGTGTCAGTATCTGCCCCCGCCCCCGTATCCGTGGTGGGATGACTGGTCGTATCACCGTCTGTGCCGGTGGTTGCGACCGTCCCGCCGGGGGCCGCCCCGGAAGGCAGGCCCGGCGCTGGAACGCTGCCGGTCGGGCCGGGTTGCACCGTCGCGCCCGGCGCGATGGCGGCCGGGTCGGACGGGGTGGGATCACGGGCAATGTTCCCGGTGCCGGGCGCATCCAGCCCGGCCACGCTGCCACTGTCCTCTGTCGTTCCGGGCAGGCCCAGCGCGACCAGCGTCAAAGATCCGGCCTCCGCCTCTTGCGCGACCGTGGGTGTGTCGGCCTTGCCTTCGGGTCGCACGGGTGCTGACGGTGCCATGGCGACAGCCGGATCGGCCGGGGCGGGCATGTTTGGCGTGTCGGTCTGCGCAGCCTCGACCGGGGCGGGCTGGTCCTGCACCGCGCTGGTATCCTCGGCCTGCGAGGCGTTGAAGAACGTCTTCAGATAGACGGCGAAGCCGATGAACAGAACGGCAAGGGCCCGCACGCCGAACCCTTCGGCCTGATCCTTGTCCTCCAGCGCGGCGCGGCGCGTCACCGCCTCGGCCCCGGAGGCCCCGTGATGGGCGATCCTGATGTCCTGGGTCATGCCGGCACCCCTCCGGTCAGCCCGGCCTTGTGATCGGCCAGATTGACCGCCGCCTTGGCGCGCACATCGCCCACCAGATCGGTCGGCGTGGCGACGCGCCCGGTGTTGTTGCCCAGCACCTCGTCCTTGGGACCATAGGCCACCATCTTGCCGTTCTGCACGACCGCGACCATGTCCACGGCAGAGAGCACATTGGGGCGATGCGCCACGACGATGACGATGCCGTTACGCTCCCGGATCGCTTTGATCGTGTCGTTCAGCGCCTTCTCGCCCGTGGCATCCAGCGAGGCGTTCGGCTCGTCCAGAATGACCACGAAAGGATTGCCGAACAGCGCCCGCGCCAGACCGATCCGCTGGCGTTGCCCCGCCGACAGCGCCGTGCCGTGGCTGCCCACCTGCGTGTCATAGCCATCGGGCATGTTGACGATCAT
Organism: uncultured Alphaproteobacteria bacterium; assembly: GCA_963715835.1. Classification (GTDB taxonomy): domain Bacteria; phylum Pseudomonadota; class Alphaproteobacteria; order Rhodobacterales; family Rhodobacteraceae; genus Seohaeicola. The sequence goes on from CAVQSH010000003.1 coordinate 18,959, forward strand.
GTTGTGCACGCCGCTGGTGGTGGCGGCCTCATAGACCTGTGCGGTGTCGCGGGTCTCGCTGAAGCGGTTGATGTTTTCCAGAATGGTGCCGTCGAACAGGCTGACCTCCTGCGGCAGATAGCCGATCAGCTCGCCCAGCTTGTGCGGCGCGATCTGCGACAGGCTGACCCCGTCAAAGCGGACGCTGCCCCGCAGCGGCTGCCAGACACCCGACAGGGCGCGCAGCAAGGTGGATTTGCCGCCACCGCTGGGTCCGACGATGGCAAGGGCCTGCCCCGCCTTCAGCTCGAAGCTGACATCGGCCAGCAGGATGCGCCCCGAGGCGGGCGACGCGACCGTCAGCCCTTCGACCGTCACGCGGTCGGTGGCGCGGGGGAAATCCATGACCGGCCGGTCCTCTTCCAGCGCCGACAGCGTATCGCGCAGTTGCAGATAGGCATGGCGTGCCGAGGCGATCCCGCGCCAGTTGCCGATCACCTGGTCGATGGGCGCCAATGCACGGGCCGAGGCGACAGAGACCGCGATGATGGCCCCTGCCGACAACTGACCCTGAATGGTGAAATAGGCCCCAAGACCCAGCAGCGCGGATTGCAGGATCATCCGCAGCACCCGCGAAAAGGCCGAAATGGTCGAGATGATCTCGGCGTTGCGGGCCTGATGGCCCAGGTGTTCGTCGTTCAGACGGTTGAAGCGGGATACCGCGCGATCGACGATCCCCATGGCGATCATCGCATCCGAGTTGCGGGCATTGGATTCCGCCGCCGCGTTGCGCGCGATCATCGACCGCTGCGCCGCCTGCGCCAGATTGCGCGACCGCAGCTCGGCCACAACGGTCAGCAGCGCCAGCACGACCGCGCCACCCAGGGCGACCGATCCCAGCACGGGGTGCAACAGGAAGACGAAGATCAGGAAAATCGGCATCCAAGGCAGGTCGAACATCGCCGCCGGGGCCGGGCTGGCCAGAAAGTTGCGCAGGGTGTCGACCTGACGCCCCCGGTCCAGTGCCTCGGTGGTCGAGAAGCCGTAGCGGGGCATCTCGATCGCCAGCTTGTGCGTCAGCGGTGCCAGACGCCGGTCCATCCGCGCGCCGAGCCGGACCATGATCTTGGACCGCAGCGCATCGAACGAGCCGTGAAAGAAGAAGAGCCCGAAGGCCAGCGCCGACAGGAACGCCAGCGTTTCCACCGACCCGCTGGTGAGGGCACGGTCATAGACCTGCATCATGTAGACCGATCCGGTCAGGGCCAGGATGTTGATCATCCCCGAGATCATGAAGATCCACAGCCCGAAGGCCTTGAGATCCCGGCCGATCATGTGCTTGGCCTTGATGGTCTTGCGGATGTCGGTCTGTGCGCGTTGCTGTGCCATGGTCTGTCCTGCCTGTGGATATCCAAGGGAAAGAGCCGGCCCCCGATCGGGGGGATGGGGGGCCGGCGAGCCTGATCAGAGCGAGAAATCGTCCGCGGTCAGGCTATGGCTGCTGCGAACCTTCAGCGTGAAGTCGGCCGCACCGTCATCGTCGAGATGTCCCGCGATGCTGGTCGTGCCATCCTCAAGCTCGGTCATCACAAGGCTGCCAGCGCCTGCCGGTCCGCCTTCGCTGACCAGCGTGAAGGACTGGTTGCCCAGTTGCCCGCCGACAGCGTCGATCCGCGACAGGTCGATCCGGTCACCCGGCGCGAAGTCACGGATGATGTCACCATCCGCCGCCGCTGCCGTGTCGAAGCGGAAGGTATCGTTGCCCTCGCCTCCGGCCAGATCGTTCTGGCTGTCGCTGGCGATGATGGTGTCATCGCCCATGCCGCCGATCACGTTCTCGATCGAGGTGATCCGGTCGATGCTGTCGCCGATGCGGATGGAGCCAAGCGGGCTGAGGCTGCCAAGGTCGATCTCGGCCCCGGCGCTGAGGCCCGTCAGGTCGATCATGTCCTGGCCCAGACCGCCGAAGAGGAAGTCTGTCGCCCCGTCCTGACCGATGAGGAAGGTATCGTCACCCTCGCCGCCGAACAGCACATCCGCCCCGGCACCGCCGTCGATGATGTCATCGCCGTCCTTGGCTTCGACCACGTCATCCCCTGCCCCGGCCAGGATCAGTTCCGCCCCGTCCGTGCCGGTCAGTTCATCGGCCTGCGCCGTGCCGGAGAGGAAAGCCACCTCGGTCTCGGACACGGAGTCCTCGTCCTTGTGACCGTCGCTGTGGTCATCCTTGTGGTCGTCCTCCTCCACCTCGCAGACATCGTCATCGTCGTCGTGATGATCGTCGCCATCGTGGTGATCGCCATCGTCGTGATGATCGTCGTCGTGATGATCGCCGCCACCGGAATGATCCTGATCGGACGCATCCTCGTCCTGCGGATCATCCCCTTCATTCTCGATCAGCGCAGCTTCGGTCGCCGAGACGACCTGCGGCAGCGCATCCAGCGAACCCGTGAAGGAGATCGTCGAGCCGTCTGCGGTCATCGTCACCATGCCGGTCGCTTCGTCGAAGCTGGCGACATAGCTGGCCGGATCGACACCGGCAGGTGCTTCGATCACATCCTGAGAGCGCAGCGTGCCGACAACCATGTCATTGCCACCCGCCGTGCGGAACAGGATGCGGTGAGCGGACGCCAGACCCGAGATGTCGACCATATCGTCACCCTCACCACCGTTGATCGTGATGGTGTTGAAGGAGAGGTTGGTCGGTGTGAAGTCGCCGATGATCTGGACCTGATCACGATCAAAGAAGAACCCGCCACCATTGGTGTTGATGGTGATTTCTTCGATCTCGCTGCAGTTGCGCCACCACCACTTCGGTACCACTGCCAAACACCGGGTTCGGCGCGCGGGTGATCACGATTTCGGTGCCGGCATTCGCCGTACGGCCCGGAGCGGAGGTCAACCAAGCGGCGACGGCGTAGACACGGAACGTCTCGGCGCTGTTGTCACCGTTGACGATGAATGTATCACCCACCGTGGTCTCGGTACCGCCATCAACGACATCGGTGCCATCGCCCACGTTCCACACGATCACATCGTCGCTGGCACCCGCGTTGACGGTGTCATTGCCGCCGCCCGCGTCGATCAGATCGCCGCCTGCGCCGCCATTGATCGTGTTGGCAAGGCCGTTCCCGTTGAGCACGTCGCCCACCACATCCGATGCGGCAGACACCACGGTCGAGACATTGCCATCCAGATCCGTCACGGTCGCTGCGACCCGCAGGATCGGCTGTGCGGCCGTGGCTGCGGCAGGCGGGGTGTAGCTGGTGCCCGTTGCCCCCGGAATGTCGGCCCATGTCGCGCCGCCATCGGTCGAGGACTGCCACTGCACCGCGATGCCCGCGATCCCGTCTGCATCGGCGATGGCGGACAGATCCACCGTCACCGCCTGCGTTTCCGTCGGGCTCTGGTCCAGCAGGACCGGCACGCCGGTCACCGGCTCGTCATTCAAGGCCGCCAGTTCGATGGCGATGTCACCATCGGCAAAGCGCAGCATCTCGATATTGGTCAGACGATCGCTGCCCTCCAGCTCGTAGGCCCGGCCGTTGATCGGATCAATCGCCAGATCGACCCCGGTCACGGGATCAATCAGGGTCAGGCTGGCCTGAAGATGCGTGACGGTATAGCTGCCGTCGTCATTCGCGATCACCTCGTAGTTTTCGCGCACATCCCAGTAGACGGCCATATCGACATCTGCCGCCTGGCCACCATCAATGATTTCCCGCACGATGAACAACTGGCTCGGATTGAGGGTCCGGCTGAACATCAGCGAGTTCGAGCGTGGCGCCGCCGAACAGCAGGTTCCCTTCAAGGTCGAAGACCTGCTTGGTCATGCCGTCGGTCGTTGCGAACTCCACCCCGGCTGCGTCATTGATCCCGATACGCACATTCAGGAACCGGTCACCGTCGATGATGTCGTCGCCCGCCATGCCGCGGATGACGTCCGAACCGCCACCACCCAGCAGGATATCGGCCCCTGCGGCGGTGTTCATGACGCCGATCTCGACCTCCTCGGTCGTGCCGTCAGGGTGACGGATCTCGAACCGGTCCAGATGCGCCACCATGTCGCGCAGCCCCGCGATCAGGTCGAGGTTCTTCTCCAACAGGGCGTTCGAGAAGCTTTCGATCGTCGCCGTCGGGCTGACCTGCGCGGCATTGCCATTCGCATCGGCTGCCCCTGTGACCACCTCGCGGCCGATCAGCCGGTCGTCATAGTTCCAGCCCGACAGCCCCTCGACCAGATCGTAGCGGTCGCGCAGGATGTTGTTCTGCTGGTTGACGAAGATCCCGATGTTCATGTCGGCATCAGCCGCATACTGGTTGTTCTGGTAGGTGACCCAGTCAAACCCGGCCATACCGTTGTTGCGGTTGATACCGATACCCTGCACCATGATGTCGTCGCCGGATTCCGCGTCGAAATCGGTGTCGTTCTCGCCCGAGTGCATCACGTCATGGCCGATGATGCGGCTGTTGAAGAACAGTTCCGAATTGTCGCCGGTCAGGGTGTTCATGAAACCCTGGCCTTCCATCCAGTCGTCGCCCTCGTTGCCGAAAACGGTGCCGCCACCGCCCGACGGCGCGCGGACAAAGTCATTGCCTTCACCGGCAAAGATGTCCTTGGCCTCGGACCCGCCCGAGATGTAGTCGGACCCGTCGCCACCGAACACGAGGTCAAGCCCCATGCCGGCGTTGATGACGTCGTTGCCGCCCTGACCGTTGATCACATCGGCATCGCCGACGTCGGTCCCGCTGTCGGTGATGATGTCGTCGCCATCACCGCCCAGAATGTGGTCGACCCCAAGGCCGCCTTCCAGCCGGTCATCGCCATCACCGCCCCAGATCCCGTCATCGCCGCCACCGCCGATGATCGTGTCGTTTCCGCTGGTGCCGCCGATATTGGTGTGCTGGTCGCCATGGAACTGGAAGAAATCCGAGATCCCGTCACCATCGACATCACGGCGCGTGACGAGGGAGTCGTTGCCGGTGATGATCGACACGATGTCGCCTTCGCGCATCGGGTCGGCTGACCCAAGACCCTCGTTGTACTGAAGGGTCTGGTTCATCTCGAACATGTAGTCCACCGCAGACATGGCGGCCGCATTCAGGTGGAAACCCAGCGCCTCGGCATCGGTGTTGCGGTTGATCAGTTCTGCAAAGCTGTCGCCTTCCAACTGTGTCAGAAGGTTCATCCCCTGCGTCCGGCTCAGGTAGTAGAAACGGTCGCCTGCCTGAAGGTTCTCGATCTGCATCTCGAACACGAAGGTGAAGGTCGATCCCAGCATCCCGCCAAAGGGCATCAGGGCCTCGGCCAGACCGCCGATCCAGAAATCGACGTTGTTGAGGCCCGTTTCGATACCCGCCCAGGTGCCCGTGCTGTTGAGATAGTCCAGACGGTCGGCCGGCGCGCCATCGCCGCCAAAGACGATGGACCAGGCCGCTTCACGCTTGTCCTCGGCCGTGACGGCTGCGACCACCGTGTCATGGGTGCCATAGGCCGCGATGAAGTTCACCACCGACAGCGGGTTCTTCATGTTGGCCGCGAAATCCGCCCAGCTGTCATAGGGCCGCAGGAAGGTGTCGTTGGTCTGCTCAAAGAACTGGCGGCGCGCCTCGTTGAGCGAGGGAATCCCCGTCTCGCGGGCCCGCGCCATGTTCAGCGCTGCGAGGTCAAGCGGCAGGCCCACAAGGTTGTTGCGCAGCGCCGAGGTCATGAACTCGTCGATCTCGTTGCCGGGCTGCGTGCTGATACCGCGCAGAATGGCACCCGCCGCCGCATGGGCATCCACGCCAGCCTCGGCGAAGGCGATCGGGTTGAGGAAGGCCTCGATCAGCCCGACCTCCGTGCGGACGGCCGTACCTTCGGGCGACAGCGACAGCAGCGGGACCTGCTCGTTCAGCATCGAATGGCCGAAGCGATAGACGACCTGCGCGAATTCCTCGAAGATCGCACCGTCGATCTCGACCGAATTCGAGAAGACGAAGGCGTCGATCTGCGGTGCGACCGCGCGGACGAATTCCTCGAAGACAAGATGCTGATAGACCATCTCGGTCGAGAAACGCGCCGCCTGGAACAGCCGCTCGCCATCCCAGACAAGTGCGGCGGGATCAAACCCGGCCTCGACAGGCACCAGCAGCCACTGGTTCAGGAAGGCAAGATCAACCACGCCTGTCTCACCGGGGGTGAGCAGTGTCTGCATGATCTCTTCGATCTGCCGGTTGTGCTCGCCATGAAAGACCGTGTGGATCGAGGTCAGGGCGATGTTCTCGTTCCCGCGCCCGTCGCCCACGATGTAATGCGCGTCCAGCAGTTCGTTGTCATAGGTGGCGTTCTGGCCGAACGCGTTGGGGATGATGGGATTGCCCGCCACATCATCCGCATCCGGGGTTTTCTCGGCCGTCTCGCCGGTAAAGCGGTCCACGACAAAGGTGCCGGGTGCCGCGTTATGCGCGATATCGTCGAGGAACGCGCGCCCTGCGGACAGACCGCTCATCCCGTCCAGCGGTGCCGCCGGATCACCCTCCACGGGGCCGTCGATCATGATCATCTGCGGGAAGCCGTTTTCGCCCCTGACGAATTCCCCGTAGAGGTCGGTCAGCAGCAGCGGCACGCTGTGCACGTTCAGATCGCTCAGTTCGATCCCCAGAAGATCACGGGCCTGCTGCTTGACATCGGCCCAGGTCGGCGGACCACCCGCCTCGCCTTCCAGCATGCGGCCCGTCGCCTGCGGACGGCCATCCACCATCACATATTCCCGCAGGAACACCTGATGCGACGGGTTCGAGGTGTAGAGCTGGTTCAGGTCCGCCCAGGGTGTGGTCTGGTTGACGTGATCGCTGATATCGTCGGCGGTCCCAATGATGCCGTCCGGGCCGGGATCATTGGTGGCCCGTGTCAGCACCATGAAGTTTGTGGGACTGCCCTCCACATAAAGCGGATCGTCCGGGTTCAGCGGGATGATGACATTGCCGTTGCTGCCCTTGTTGGTCAGATCAAGGCCGTGATCGAAGAACTGGCCAAAGATGGTCATGAAGCTGTTGAAGGATGCCCCTGCCCCCAGATCCGCCGCGATATTGCGGATGAAGACGTTGTCGCCGTCCATCTCGATCCCGTGGCTGGCCACAAGCTCCAGCACGGCCTGATCTGCGGCATCAGCGGCGGCTACGGCGGCGGCGCTTGCGGCGGGTCCGGTCGGGATGGCGTCACGCGCCGCGATGGCGGCATCCACATCGGCCTGCGCTGTGGCCTCGGCTGCGGCTGCCGTATTCACCGCGCTCTGCGCCGCTGCCACATCGGCCTGCGCCGCGGTCACTGAGGCCTCGGTGCCGTCCAGCGCCGCCTGAAGACCCGACAGGGTGGACAGTTCCGCGATCAAGGTCTGGTTCGCAGTGGTATAGGCGGTGCTGGCCAAGGTAGCCGCCGCGACCGCGTCCTCATGCGCGTCTTCGGCCTGCAGGAAGGCGATATTGGCATCCGCCGTCACTTCGCGCGCGTCGATATAGGCCTGAAGGTTCGCAGGCGTCGGATCGGCATCAAAGGCCGCCAGCGCCGCAGCTTCGGCTTGCTGCGCCAGCGCGCGCTGCGCGGTGGCGAGGTTCAGCGCGGTCAGCGCAGCCGTTTCTGCCGCGTCCGCCGCGACACTGGCCGCCATGGCCGTATCGGCATCGGCCTGCGCGGTGGCCACGACCCCCTGCTGCGCGGTAATCGCCGCCTGGGCGCCCGACTGCCCGGCCAGCGCCGCCGTCAGCACATCCTGTGCCGCCGTCAGCGCGTCCTGCGCGGAAACCAATTCCGCCGCCGCAAGGGTCAGCGCGGCCCCTGCCGCATCGACCTCAAGCTGCGCCGCATCATAAAGCGCCTGATAGGCCGCTTCTGCGTCATCGACCGCAGCCCGTGCATCGCGGGCGACCTGTTGCGCCGCCATGATCTCACGCACGATGGTCAATTGCGCCGCACCCGTGATCCCCAGCGAGGCCAGAGCCCCGGCGATCGCGGCCGGGTTGTTCAGCGACTGATCCGCCACAAGGTTCGAGATCACACGCGGCTGGGAATCGTAGACCGACCCGCTTGTTTGCTCATAGCTGGTCGGGTTTCCGGTCCGGTCGGGTTCTGCCGGATTGAAGACCGGGGTCAGAAGCCGCTGCATGACTTCGTCGGATGCCCCGAAACGCTCCATGCCGGGCTGGAAGTTGTTGAAGCTGCCATCGACCGTGCGCAGGCCGAACGGCACCAGCGGGCTGGTGACCAGTTGCGCCAAAGCTGCGCCCGGATCAACGCCTTCGGCGATCAGGCGGGAATGTTCTTCAGCAATGCGGATCTGCTCCAGGATGTGGGCAAGATCGTTGGTGTTCAGATGGACCATGGGATCGTCTCCTGACTGGGGCACCTTTGACGAGGCCGTATCGGTGCGTTGTGCAATTCAAGGAACGGCAAATTTCCGCCGCTTTTCGGACAATATTCTGCCTACCGATGGTCATGCGCAGACCGATCCATTACGAATCCTAAGGTCTGACGATATTCTGGCCCAAAGGCCGAATCGCCATTAGACCAAGGTCAGGGCAGAGTTGGACAAAGGTCCAAAAGTTCGTAAAAAAGTTGATTTTTTAGCCAAAGCACACCCTCCGATTGCATTTCATGCTGATCGGTGAAGGAAGTCGCTCGCGGGTTTGGACGACCATCAGCGCATAGGGGCTTTGCCGCAGGATTCCTATATAATCTGAATAATTTCAAATACTTGAAACGCGAATCTGCGGGCAGACTTGGGTTTCCATTTGGGAAACACTCTGTTGACCCTAGCGATCATCGAATAAAAAGATTCGCGCCTTAAGGGAATTACGGCATCAATTGGACCCGGGGGCCTACCAGCCAATCACGGATTTTGGCTTGGGGGAGTTTTGTAATGAGAAAATGTCGTATTGGACTTGTAGATGATCACCCGATTGTTTTGTCGGGACTGGAAGATTTGATTCAGAAAACCGGCAAGTACGATGTTGTTGCCACGGGACGGTCTTCGGATGATGCACTTCTGATTGCACGCAGGCATGATCCCGACCTCATGGTCATGGACCTGCAAATGCCGGGCGATGTCCCGGCGTCGATCATGGAGATCACGCGCAAAAGCGATGGCCCGCGTGTTCTGGTCTTCACGGCATCGAACCGCCTTGAGGATTGCACTCAAGCGATGAGCAATGGCGCCATGGGGTATGTGGTGAAAGGCAGCTCGGGAGGCGAGTTGTTTCACGCCCTGGATTCGCTGGCCTTGGGCGAGGAATATGTCTCGCCTTGCATCGCCCTCAAGATGATGCGCGAGTCCCGCAATCCCCGGAAGGAAAACAACGCAGCCTCAAGCGTAAATCTTTCGCATCGCGAGGATCAGATCATGGCGCACCTGATGAATGGCGCGTCCAATAAAGAGATCGCAGAAAAGCTCGAGCTATCGGAAAAGACTGTGAAATATTACATGACTCAGATCATGCAGAAATTCAACGTCAGCAATCGTCTCTCGGTTGTGATTGCCGCGCAGAAGGCGGAATGGTGCACAAACAATGGCAAGGCTGTCTAGAAACAGCCCTCGTCCTCGCCACGCATACACACCATGATCGCAACTGAACTAGGCCGGACTTTGTGAAGGCCATTCCACAGGGATCTTGGGCATATCGCACACAGCCGATGAAGCCTTGAGAAGCGCTGCCTGCGCTATGTTCATGCACAGCGCCCTACTTGCCGTTGCGCTGGTCGTTCGTGTGCGTCAGCCCCAACCGGGTGGCGTGCCAGGATGCCTCGGCGCGGGATGAGATCCCCAGTTTGCGATAGACCGACTTGATGTAGCTCGCGACGGTGGTTGGCGCGAGGGCAAGGGTCTCGGCAACTTCGGCATTGCGCAGGCCCCGCGCAATCAGGGAAAGCACCGCCGTTTCGCGCTCTGTCAACTGACCTTCGGGCACATGGGCGGGGCCGGTCAGGCTGAAATGCTCCATGATCCGCCGCGCGATCGACGGCGACAGCGCGGGCAAACCCATCTGGATCTGCGACAACTGCCGCACCAGTATCCCGGCGGGGTTCTCCTTCAGCAAATAACCCATGGCACCTGCCGACAGTGCCCCCACGACGCTTGCATCATCTCCCATCACGGTCGTCACCACGCATATCGTCGGCGCGCCGCTTTTGCGGATCTGGTGCAGCAGATCAAGCCCCGAGCCGTCCGGCAGACCCAGATCGATCAGCGCCAGGTCGCAGGGCGGCTGCAACAAACCGCGCGCCATGCGCAGGGTCTCGGCGGTGATGACCTTGGCCTCGGGAAAGGCCTCGGCGACGATCCCCGCCAGCCAGCGGCGCGTCTCGGCCACATCCTCGACAATCAGGACCCGCATCATCCCGCCGCCCGCCCGGTCTGCATCGCAGGCATGCGTTCGCAGGAAACCGGCAAGAGGGCCTTCACGCTGGTGCCCTCGGGGCTGCGGATCAACCGGAAGGTGCCGCCACAGGCCTCGATCCGGTGACGCATGTTCGCCAGACCGCTGCCGTTGCTGCGCCAGGCTTCGGGTGGCGCGCGGCCATCATCCGCAATCACGATGGACAGGCTCAGGGGATGTGCGTCCCCTGCCCCGCGCGCCGTGTCTGCGGATATCTCGATGCGGGCCAGGGCGGCCCCGGAATGGCGCAGGATATTGCTCGTGCTTTCACGCAGCAGCCCCCGCAGCGTCTGCGCCACAAGCGGCTCCAGCGCGATGGCGGGCGCGTCGGCATCGGTCAGGCCATGGTCCTGCCACAGCAGCCTGATCCCCGCCGCGTCCAGATGCTCGCCCAGTTCACCGCGCAAATCGCCAAGCAGCCCGGACAGCACTGCGCCCTCCGCCGCTGGCCGCGAGATGATCTGCCGCAAATCCGCGAGCGTCTGCCGGATCAGGCTGTCCTTGCGCTCCCGATCAGGGGAATGCAGCGCTCCCAGCAGTTGAACCCCCAGATTGTCGTGCATGTCCCTGTTGATCCGCGACCGCTCCATCTCGACCGCCTGATCGCGCTCGCGCTGCCGGGCGATGGTGCGATCCAGCATGCGGATCACAAGGCTGGCCATCCGCTGATCCTGCCGGGTGAACAGACGCCGCCCCTGCCCGGCCCACCAAAGCCGCCGCCCCGCCATGCCGTGCGGCATCGGAATTTCAAGCGCTTCCCCGGCGTCCACAAGGCGGGCCGCGTCTCCGGCGGCCTGGCATTCCTCGATGCTCAGGGGATCGAACAACCGTTGCAAAAGCGTATTCAGCGCGCGGGTGCGATCCTGTGACCCGTTGGCCAGCGTCACCTCGGTGACCAGGGCAAAAAGCTCCTCGCGCCCGAAGTCCCGGTCGCGTCTGACCCAACGCCCGATGGTGTCGCGCATCGGCAGGTAGATCAGCCCGACCAGCGCCAGGGACAAGCCAAGCGCCGGGGCACGGTCAAGCGACATTGTGAAAATCAACAGCGCGTCCAAGGCCAGAAGCAGCACGACGCCGCCGATGTGGAACAGGATGCGAAAGGACCATTCGGACAGATCGAACAGCCGATAGCGGGCGATCCCCATGGCCAGACCTGCGAAGATCACAAGAAAGAACAGAAAGGCATGGCCCTGGGACAATGCCGGCGTGCCTCCCATCAGGATCGGCAGGGTCACGGTCAGGCCGAACCCGCCCGCCCCGAGCAGCACGGCCAGCCCGAACCAGCCCAGCATGGCCCGCGCCGTCGGGTTCGTGCGGTTCACGAAGACCTGCGCAAGGATGGTCACCAGCAGGATCAACATCGCCAGCGCAATCGCCAACTGCCGGTTCTGCAACGCGGCAGGCCATTCGAGGCAGATCGCCAGAATCCAGCCCCCGAACAGGGCCGCGACCGCCAGTTGCACCCAGGCCGAGACCAGAGGCTTGGGATAGACGAGGAACAGGTTGATCATCCCTATCCCGAAAACAATCGTGCCCGTAAAATTAAGACGCGACAACAGAAGGAACGTATCGCCCGCCAAGGCCAGTTCGCGCGTGCTGTAGACAGCAGCGGCCTGGGCCGCCAGCAAAAGCCCGGCCCCGGCCAGCAGGAAATACTGCACCGCCAGATCATGCCGTCGCAGCGCCAGCACCCACCCGGCGAGAACGATGCCGGTCAGACCGACACCGACCTGGATCCAGAAGACCGCAGGCAATGACGCCAGCGGCCGCCACGGCGCAGGCTGCAACAGATGCGCCGCTGTCGCCTGCGCGTCCGGGGCGGCAGTCGCAACGCGCACCACAACCGGCCCCTGCGCGAGGATCGCCGCGATCCGGCCCTGGCGATCCATGAAACTGCCAAAGCTCCGCGCATCAGGCAAAGTGTCAGGCTCTTCAATCCTGTCCTGCGGCCTCAGACTCAGGGCCCAGGGATCGGGCGCATCGGCATTGCGTATCTCAAGCAACCGGTCCCCCGGAGAAAGCAGGCCTGTCGCAGGCCCATCCGCAGCCACCTTCAAGACAAGGACGCCCTGCCCCGGCGCGTCCGTCAGGTTCAGCCCCAACCACGGCTGGTGGAGCGAGGTCGAGATTGCAAGCCCTGTCGAAACCAAACCCAACACAAGGGTGAACACAACCACGAGGATGGGCGAGGTTTTTTGCAGCAAGCTTTTCATGAATTGTCCGTGAAACACGCAACGATCAATACTCCACCTTAGAGTGATCTTTTGATCCCTGCCTACCCCTGAACAGGGGGAAGACAGGTCGAAGCGCGACAATCCATACCATGATCACCTTTTTGCAACGGAGATCCAGAAAATGATTGATTCCAGATACATGCGTTTCGGCCTGCTCTTGCTGGTCAGCACTGCGGTCGCAGGCTGCTTTGGCAACAGCAACGGAACTGCAAGCACCAGCGGCGCCCCTGGTGCATCCGGGTATCAGGCCGAATTCGACCGGGTCAGCGCGATCGCGCCGACCTCGGACATGCCTACGGCCATTCAGGCCACCTATGCGGGCCAGATGCGTGCCGATGTCACCGACGCCTCGGCCGTGGTCGGCGAGGTCGTGGCGGACCTGAACCTTGATGTCGATTGGACCGACGGGCAGACGGCCAACCCGTTCAGCGGAACGGCCTCGAACTTCCAGGGTCGACTGTCGGGGGGCGATTTCCAGGCCATCGACGGCACGCTGACGGTCGATCCGGCCTTCCCCGGAACGATTTCACGGACCGTGATCCCCAGCAGCACCGTCGGTGGCTTCACCATCCCCGAAGTGCAGACCGGCGCGATGAACGTGGCGTTGTCCGGACAACTGACCCAGGGAACCGATACCGCCGACACCACCGTGACACTGGGCGGCAGCTTCCTGGGTGCCGGGGCCAGCGCGGCCATCGGGGCTGTTTCGGGCGGTTTCAGCAACGCAGCCGCACCCGGCCCTTCCATCTTTGACGGCGGTATCGGCGGCACCTACTACCTCGAACGCCAGTGATGCCCCGCGGCAAGGCCTTTGCCATCCGCCACACAAAGGGCCGTAACCTCCGCCTTTTGTGCGTCGCGGCATGTCTGGCGCTTTGCCTTGCCCTGCCCCTGCCGCGCATGGCGGGGGCAGATGCAACCCCGGCGGCGCAGATCATCCGACAGGCCGAGGCACAGATCGTCAACGGGGCAGCCCCTGAGGGGATTGCCGCACTGACCACATTGGGCCCGCAACCCGACGCGACGCTTGAGCAGCGCAGGCTCTGGGCGCTGGCCATGGCGCAGGCGCGCGCCGACCGCCCCCGCGCGGCGCTGCCCCACCTTGACCGGCTGGTGTCGCTTGACCCCAAGAACCCGACCTACCGCCTGGAACTGGCGGCAGCCCTTGACCGCGCGGGGCAGACCGACAGGGCGCGCTATCACTATGATCTTGCCCAGGGGGCCGGTCTCGATCCCGATCTGGGTCAGGAAATCGCACGCCGCATCGACCGGATCGACCGCAGCAAATTCTGGGAGGGCAACTTTGCCATCGCCCTCACCCCGGAAAGCAATGCCGCGCGACGCACGGCGGCGGATACGATCTTTATCGGCAACCTGCCCTTCCGCCTGCGCCCCGAAGCGCAGGCCAAGGCCGCGCAGGGCCTGAAAATCGACCTCGGCATCGCCGCGCTGCCCAAACTCGGCCCTGACCTGCGCGCTCGTCTCGGCCTTTCGACCGAAGCCCGCCTTTTCGAGGGTTCGACACCAGATGATATCCAGACCACAGCCGAACTGGGTCTGGTTCACCTCGGAGACCGCAGCCGCCGTATCGGCACAGGCCTCCTGCTGAGCAAACGCTGGATCGACGGCGCCGATTATGCCCGTTCCCACGGCGGGTTCCTGACATGGAGCCGCTCGCTGGGGATGGCGGCCCGCAGCAGCATGGCCGTCACGCTTCTGCGCGATGTCACCGACTACGACGGCGCGCCCTTTCGCCAGACGACCCGCACGCTTGGCGCCCTGCGCCTCACGCATCTTGCGTCCAGCCAGATGCAACTCCGCCTTGGCCTGTCGCTTGAACGCAGCGACAGTCGGCTGCCATGGGAAAGCGGGGACCGCGCCAGTTTCAGCATCGGAGCACAATATGCCTTTCGCGGCGGCATTCTGGCCGATCTGGAACTGTCCACCGGGACGCTGACCCGCGATGCCACCGACCCTTTCTTCGGGGTAAGGCGCAAGGATGATCGCCATATCGCACAGATCCGGCTGACACATCGCGACTGGACGCTGGGCGGCTTTGCCCCTGTTCTGGAGCTGGGGCTGGAAAAGCAGCGGTCCAGCAACAGCATCTACAGCTATGACAACACCCGCGCGGCCATCGGCCTGACCCGCCGTTTCTGATCCCGGACGGCACCGCGCCGGTGCGTGCAACGGTCCGCCTGCTGCAATCGAGCAGGCTCCCAAAGGGTCGCGTCGACCCGATCGCAGAACCCTGACCCGGCCTCAGCCCATGGTCTGATGTGTGCGTCAGTGCAGCGTGGGGTTTGTACGCACACCAGTTCTGATTTGGGCTCGTCGGGTGTCGAAGCGAACGCCGGGTGGTCTCAGGGGCCGAGGACCCACAGCACCGCTGGAATCGTGGCGATGGCGGCAATGGTCTGCGAGGTGACGATGCCTGCCATCAACGTGCCGTCGCCGTTCAGTTGCCGGGTCAACACATAGGCCGTCGGCGCGGTGGGGATGGCCGAGAACACGATCAGCACCAATGCCTCGACCCCGGAGAGGCCGAAGGCGCGCGCGATGAGCGCTGCAAGCAGGGGCATCAGCACGAGGCGCAGGGCGGCGATTGCCCCAAGCATCAGACCGTCGCGGCGCAGGGCGGCAGGTTGCAGGGCGGCCCCGACACAGAGCAGGCCAAGCGGCAGGCTGGCCTGCGCCAGAAGATCAAGGAAACGGCCGGTGCCGAACGGCAGGCCCCATCCGGTCAGCGCCAGTGTGATGCCCCCAAGACAGGCTAGGATCAGCGGGTTGCGCGCCATGGTGCGCAGCAAGGCAAGGGGCGTGCGCGCCTTGCCCGCCTCGGTCAGGGCCATGATCGACAGCAGGTTGACCAGGGGCACGGCGATGGCAAGGTAAAGCGCCGCGCGTTCGATCCCGGCAGGTCCCGCCAGCGTGGCAAGGATGGCCAGCCCCAGATAGGTGTTGAAGCGCACCGTGCCTTGCAGCAACGGGCCGAAGCGCGCGGCGGGCATGGGGATGGCGCGGCGGGCCAGGGACAGGGCAATCGCGGCGATGAGGATGATGACGACGGCCGTGCCGCCCAGACGCAGCACCTGTGGGTCGCGCACCGGGGCGTCGGCCAGACTGCTGACCAGAAGGGCCGGGAACAGCAGGAAATAGTTGATCCGTTCGGCGGCGGGCCAGAAACCGGGATCGGGAAAGCCACGCTGAAACAGGAGATAGCCAAGGCAGATCAGCGCGAAAAGGGGCCAGATGGTGAAGAAAAGCAATGTGATATCTCTCGGCTCTGTCCTGTTTGGACAGGGTGTCGCGCGGGTGTCGTTGCACGACCCGTTAAAGACCCAAGCGCGGAAAGGGGCAAGCGGATTGCTGGGGTGTTTGACCCTGAGGTCCCGTTGACGTCCGGCTCTATCGCCCCGTCCCGCCGTGCCCGGCGCGCGCTGTCGGGGCCGCTCAGCCGTCTTCCGGGCCGCGTTGCAGACGGGCCCTGCGCGCCTGCAGCAGGGCATGACCGCCCCCGTGGATCGCCACGATGACGGTTGCAAGCAGCAGAGAGGCGATCGGCAGGGCCCATGCCCCCATCACGCTCTCGAGGGCCGCCAGAAGCGACGGGCGCGCCCAGAGCACGAGCAGACCTGCCGCCAGACCGATCCCGGCCATGACGCCCGCCTCGGCAAGGCGGGAGCCGCTGACAAAACCCCGCCCCCGCGCCGCGCGCCACAGCAAGCCCGCGTAGAGCGCGATCCCGACCGAGGTGCCAAGCGCCAGCCCGACCGCCCCCCATGCCGGGGCAAGGGTCAGCTTGACCGCGATATTGACAAGGGTGGCCACCACCAGAAGGCGCAGCGGTGTGCGGGTGTCGCCGCGCCCGTGGAAACCGGCGACCAGCGAGCGAATGGCAAGGGCCGGCACAAGGCCGAGCGCATAGGCCGCAAGAATGGCCGCCGCCGCCTCGGCCGCCGCGCGATCGAAGGCACCCCGCACGAACAGGATGCGCATCGCCCAATCGCCCAGCGTCACCATCATCACCGCCACGGGCACGCCCACCACCACACAGATCCAGAGCGCCCGGTCGAGAACGCCGCGCATGCCATCCTCGTCCCCCAGCCCCGCGCGCCGCCCGATGTCCGGCAGGATGACCGTCCCAAGCGCCACGCCGATCAGGCCGATGGGCAACTGATAGAGCCGGTCGGCATAGTAGAGATGCGAGAGCGATCCGGCAGGCAGGAAGGTCGCGATGACGGTATCCGCGAAGATCGCCACCTGCAGCGCGCCCGAGGTCAAGACCGCAGGCCCAAGACGGCGAAAGAACAGGCGGGTGTCCGGGGACAGGCCCAGCCGGGGCCGCAGCAGCGGCAGACCCGCGCGCCATGTCGCCACGGCCAGAAAGGCGACCTGCGCCACGCCCGACGCCATCACACCCCAGGCCGCCGCATGGGCCGCACTGGGAAAACGCGCGGCCAGAAGCAGCGCGCCGATCATGAACAGGTTCAGCAGGATCGGGGCCGCCGCCGGGGCGGCAAAGCGGTCGCGCCCGTTCAGAAGGGCCGACAGGAAGGCAACCAGCGACATGCAGAGCAGGTAGGGAAAGGTGATCCGCGTCAGCGTGACGACCAGCGGCCATGTCTCATCCACGGGCGACAGGCCGGGGGCAAGGATCGCCAGCACCCAGCCGGTCGCCCCCAGCGCCAGCGCCAGCAGGACAAGGTTGGCAAGCATCAGCCAGCCCAGCACCTGCGCGCCCAGCCGCGCGCTGTCGCGCCCGCCTGCATCCGCCGCGGCCCATGTCGGCAGGAAGGCCGCGTTGAAGGCCCCCTCGGCCAGGATCGCGCGAAAATGGTTGGGCAGGCGAAAGGCCAGCATGAAGGCATCGGCCACCGGCCCCGCACCCAGCATCGCGGCCAGCACGACATCCCGCAGGAACCCGAGGATCCGGCTGGCCAGCGTCAGGCCTGAGACGATGCGGAGCTTGCGCAGCACCTTTGGTATCCGTTCGCACTGGAATGGCGCGGCGCACCCTTGCCCGCACCCCCGGCGGACCTACCCGTTTTCGCGATCCCGCACCACCGGGATAATCACCGGACCCGCGACCGTGCAGGCCGATGCACGGGCGTCAGGGGGCCTGCGTGATCAGGCGGTCCCCGCGCAGAAGGAAGCGCCCGTCGATCCGCAACGCCAGCGGATCACCCGAGATCGGCGGCGCGCCGCCCTCGGGCGGGCGTTGGGCATGGATGTGCAGATGCGGCTCGGTGCTGGCCCCGGAGTTGCCGACCTCGCCCAGCCGCTCGCCCGTCGACACGGTGTCGCCCGGCGCGACGGTCACGCTGCCCTGCCGCATATGGGCAAGGACGATCTCGGCCTCCCCGCAGCGCAGGATGACATGGTTGCCAAGCCGGTTGACCGGGTCCATCTGCGGCACGTTGAAATCCGGTTGCGCGTTCTCGGTGGCCACCACGACACCGTCGCAGGGCGCGCGCAGTTCCACGCCGAAGATCGCATAGGCGGCGGGATCGGCAGGATGCCAGCCACGGGCGCGCAGCCCCCATGGTCCAAGGCCGAAGAAATCGACCGCATAGGATTGCCCGCGCCACGCGCGGAACCGCGCGACCTCGGGATCAAGGGTTTTGAGATGCCCGTTCACCAGCATGGTCGATCCGCCATGCGCCACGAGATAGCGCCCCGGCCCCAGGGGATTGGCGATATCGACGACCGCGACAGGCGGCAGACGTCCCCCCGCCAGGGCCTGCGCACCATACCAGCCGCCGATGCCCAGCAGGACAACGGACAGGGCCATCCCGCCCCACCCCAAGGGACCCTGCGGCAGAAGGGGCAATACGCCTGCTCCCTTGCGGGACAGGACCACGAGGACCGCCACCAGCCAGAGCCCGCCATAGACCCAAGGCAGCCACCAGACCGGCACCGCCCATTGCGCCACCCGCGCCAGCGCAAACAGGAACGCAGCCGTCCCGGCGGCCTGCATCACGACCCCCGCCAGACTGCCCAAGGGCCAGAACGCCAGCCAGATCAGCAGCGCCAGCGGCAGGATCACCTGCGTCAGAAGGACCACGGCGATCATCGGTCCACCTGTGGAAACCTGATCGCGGTCACATCGGCCAGGAAGAAGGGGAAATAGTCATCCGTCCCGAACATGTTGCCCGCCTCGACGCGGAACGGCAGGCGATAGCCCTCGACCTCCCTGAAATCGGACATGACGGCCCCGAAGGGCTGCAGACGGTGCACCTTGTCGGGGTTCGCGTTGCTCCAGCGCTGGAAACGCACCTCGACCGGACGCCCCTGCCCGTCAAGGAGCAGGTCGACCGCCTGTTCCAGATCGCCATGCCTGACCGTGACGCGCGCCACGTCCTTGTCCGGCGCCTCCCATGTCACCGCCGGTCCGGGCAACAGCGCCGCCGGGGCCCAGATCGCGGCCTCTGCGGCATAGCGGCCAAAGGCCGAACGGGTATGATCCGGGTCGCCCCCCAGCCGCGCCACGGGGATCAGGCCGAAGATCCGGAACCGCGTCCACGATCCGGCGTCCGACCCCGAGACCGGCATCCCCCCGCGCGTCCGCATGGACCAGACAAACCCCTCGGGCACGGCAAGGATCTGGCGCGCCTCCATCGGCTGATAGGCAGGCTTGTCTTTCGTGCCGAGGCTGAACTGACCCGTCATGTCGATCTCGGTCACCGGCAGGAGCGGTGTTCCGGGCTGGATGGCAAAGGTGAAATAGCGCCGCGCCGGTTCCGGCAGACCGGCCAGCATATCGACCGAAAAGACTCGTGGCGCAGCAGGCTGCAAGCGCGGCAAGGCGTTGCCATTCGACCCGGTCCGCGTGGCGGTCCCACACCAGCAAAGCGGCCAGGGCGACAAGGCCGACAACGGCCAGAAGGGCAAGAACGGCGAAAGTCTTCATGGCTCCGATCATTGAAAATCCGCAACTCTACCTGAACGGCTTTCGCTGCGGCCCGCCATGACCTGCATCAAACAGATGCGCGATTGCCAAGGTCGGGCGGGGGACAGGCGCCCTGGCGATCAACGGCGGAAGGCCCCTGCGGTTGCATTTGCACTGGAAGGGGCGCGGTTTCGCCCCATGTCACGCGATGCGCCACAGACAGGGACACCCCGCAATGCCGACCTGGGACCACGATCCGGATGCCGCCCCCGTGCCGAACGGTCGCCTTGGGCGCTTGTTGCGGCTGGGCGGCTTGACCACGGGCCTTGTGGGCGACATGGCGGCCAGCGGCCTGCGCCAGATCGCACGCGGAGAGCGCCCGCGCCTGCAGCAGATGCTCCTGACCCCGCAAAGCGCCGCCCGCGTCACCCGCGACCTGCGCCAGATGCGCGGTGCCGCCATGAAGATGGGGCAGATGCTGTCGATGGACCCCGGCGTCATGCTGCCCCCCGAGATGACCTCGATTCTGGCCGCCCTGCGCGACGAGGCCCGCCACATGCCGCCCACGCAATTGCGCGATGTGCTGAACGCCGAATGGGGGCCGGACTGGCGGCGGCGGTTCACCCGGTTCGACGTGCGCCCCTTCGCGGCCGCCTCCATCGGGCAGGTCCACCGGGCGCGCACCGTCGATGGACGCGACCTTGCGATCAAGGTGCAATATCCCGGCGTGCGCGACAGCATCGACAGCGATATCGACAATATCGCGGCCCTGCTGCGCGTCTCGGGCATGGTGCCGCGCGGCATGGACCTGTCCCCGATGCTCGAGGATGCCCGGCGACAGTTGCACGAGGAGGCCGATTACCTGAGCGAGGCGCGCAACCTGACCGACTTCGGGCAGCGGCTGTCAGGCTCGCAGGATTTCATCCTGCCCGCGCTGCATCCCGACCTGACCACGCCGAAGGTGCTGGCGATGACCTATCTGGAGAGTGCGCCGCTGGATGCCCTGCTCGAAGCCCCGCAGGCCCAGCGGGATCAGGCCGCCGCGCGCCTGATCGAGCTTGTCCTGCGCGAGCTCTTTGTCTTCCGCACCATGCAGACCGACCCGAATCTGGCGAACTACCGTCACGATCCTGTGACCGGCCAGATCGTTTTGCTGGATTTCGGCGCGGTCACCCGTCTGGACCCTGCCCAAACGGACAGCTTCCGCTGCCTGCTCAACGCGGCCCTGGACCGCAACCGCGCGGCGACCGAAGCCGCGATGCTGCGGATCGGCTATTTCGACACCACCACCCAGCCGCATCACCGCGACCTGATCCTGCAAATGTTCGATCTGGCCATGACCCCGCTGCGCCAGCCGGAACCCTTCGATTTCGGCACCTCGGATCTGGTGGCGCAATTGCGTGACATGGGGCTGGCGCTGGGGCGCGACCGTGATCTGGCGCATGTGCCGCCTGCGGACACGATGTTCCTGCATCGCAAGATCGCGGGAATTTACCTGGTCGCCGCGCGCCTCAAGGCACGGGTGCCGGTTGGCCGGATGGTCGCCCGCTACCGCGACGCCGAGGCGGCCGCCTGACCGGGCGCACCGTCAGTTGGGATAGCCGTATTTTGCGATATGGGCCCAGATGTCCTGATTGATCCGGGCCAGATCGGTGATCGACTTGCGGATCGTGTCGATCGCCGCCACATCCAGATCCAGCGTTTGCCCCATGCGAATCCCGTCCTTGCGGTCGGCGATGCGCATCAGGATGGATTTGGGCGGCCCGCCTTCGGGATCGAAGGCATAGATGCAATGGTTGAAGCGATTGCGCGCCCCCGACAGTTTCATCATCGACCGCGTCAGGTGCAGGACGGCGTCGCGCTCCTCGGCGTTCTGGTGATCCATCTTGGCCAGACGTTCGACCAGATCGACCCGCGCCCGCGTGGTGTTCAGCGTCAGGAAGATGACGATCGCCACATCCTTGGTCGTGCCGGACAGGCCCGCAATCAGATGCAAGAGCAGGCTTTCGGTATTGGTCCAGGTATAGTTCAGACGCCCGACCAGCAGCAAAATCTCATCGAAATCAGCAGGTTGCGCCGCATTGCTGACGGGCTTCTGAACGCTCAACGGCTATCTCCCAACTGGCGGGACAGATACCATGTCGCGGCCTCTGTCCGGTTGCGCGCACCGATCTTGGTGATCGCGTTATGCAGGTGCAGTTTCACCGTATGCTCGGACAAGGACATCGTATGCGCGATGGTCTTGTTGCGCCCGCCCTGGGACACAAGGGCCAGGACCTCTTTCTCACGGCGGGTCAGCCCCGGATCGGGTTCCGACCGCCCCGTGTCCGGCGCGGACGATGCCGCGCCCCGTGTCCCCTGCCCCGACCGGCTGCGCCGCTTCTGCGGGCCGCGCGGCACCGGTCCGGCGGCCTGCGCCATCGGTGGCAGGCTGCATGAGATCGCCCGCCGCGATGAATTGTCCTGCCAGCACCAGCCGCAGCATCGAGGACCAGGGACAGATCGGCAGGGTCATCGGCAACAGAAGGATATCCATCAGCCGGGGCGTCTGGCCGCGTTCGTCCAGCAGACGCCGGGCGAAAGCCTGATCACGATAGGCCAGGATCCAGTCCGCCTCGGGCAGGTCTGTCCTGAAGAGGTCGATATTGCGGAAGACCTCGGACGCCAGACGGTCGTCGAAGAAGACCTTGCGCACGCAAATCGTCCGGTCACGCGCCAGAGTCAAGCATGTCCCGCAGCGTCTCGACACGCAGGGCATGGACACCGCCGGCTTCCTGCTCAGCGATGCGCAGGATCGAATTTGGAAACACCAGAGCACTACCTACAAACACAAAAATATCTGTAATACCGCCACGGTTGCAAATAGCCGCAGCATCACTTGTCTCGCGTTCAAACATGGCACCCCCCCAGGTAGTCAAACGCTGAATATGTCAATAAAATGGCAGGTTCTTTGAACTCCATATCACTGCTTCACTGAGGAGTTATATAACATTTCGCTAGGCTTCGGAACTAGCCGAACGATTAAGGCCGCAAAAAGGCAGTCCATTTCGCGATATGCGCAAAGCCCCGGATGACCGCGATGCACGGCCGATCCCGCAGAGACTGCGCACCCGCACGGCGCGCGCCATGCCCCCGGAATAGCAAAGCAGATCATGCCGTTAGGTCAACCTGTGGAAGAGAGGCAGCCGGACCTGTTCGCCAGCCCCTCGAAAGGGCATCCCGTACTACTCACTACGAAAAATGGTCTATTAAAAATTGAGCACTGACTGTTTCCAGTTTTGGAACAATTCTTAAATCTGTTTGGTTTCATGGCGTTGGCCTCGCCCTAATCCTTTGTCCAACTTCCGAATCCCCGGACGGGATGGGACCCTTCAGATGTCGCCCCAAGAATCCGGGCGCGCATTGGAGACAACTCAATTTCAACGGTCGGAATCGGCCCGCAGATGTGACGCGACCACCGGCCAGCAGTGGCCAGCGCCCGGATCAACCGATCCGGACGACGGGTAACTGCACCCAGCCAGAGGAGGACCACAGACACGACCGCAAGACACGGGCCGATCTGTTGGTATGGCAGTACCCGCACACCAGCCCGGACAGAATTGAACTGAAAACCCAACCATGCCCGGCAGTTGTCACTTTTGAGATGATTGGTGACCAGACGGGCAAACTGGAGGACCAAAACATGGTCAAGAGACAAAACGCCAACCAGAACGTGATGTTCGACGACCTGACCATCGAGGATCTGGACGCGACCTTCGACACCGATATCAACGTCGAAAGCGCGGATGTGGAGCTTGATGCGCAAGCGCAGGAGCAAAGCACGACCACCGATGTCGATCAGGGCCAGGGCCAGGATCAAGACCAGGACTCAAGGCCAAGGCCAGGATCAGGGACAGGGTCAGGATCAGGGCCAGGGTCAGGGTCAGGACCAGGGTCAGAGCACCGAACAGGGCCAGATCCAGGGTCAGACCGTCGACAACAAGAACGGCAATAATGACAACTCCAACGCCAACTCGGTCAGCATCGACTTTGGCGGTGGCGAATGGATCCCGCGGGACGATGATGTCGTCGACATCGACCTCGAGGGCGGTTCGTCCATCGACGACGTCTTCGCCGTCGGCGGTGATCTGGAATACGATCCCGGCAACGATCTGGACCTGAGCGACGTGCTCAATGACCTGACCTTCGGCGCAGGCAACTCCAACGCCTTCGCCATCGGCCAGACCAACAACCTGACCGATAACGACCGGCTCGACAGCCCGACCGTCGCCAACAACGCCGACTTCAACCAGAATGGCGATGCAACCGGCGGCACGGCTTCGGCCGAAGAAGGTATCGGCATTTCTGCCGATGGCGCGGAAGGTGGCGGTGACGCCGATGCCGATGGCGGCGACGCCACAGGTGGCGCGGCACTTGGCGGCTTTGCCGCAGCCAACACCGAAGGTCTGAGCGCAGGCGGCTCGGGCGATGCAGACAGCGGCGATGCCGGTGATGCAAACACGATCGGCGGCTCTGCGCTTGGTCTGGCCTCGGGTGAGGCTGGCACCGACAGCGACAGCGCAGGCGGTGAAGGCGGCGGTGCCATTGCGGCCTCGGGTGCCAACAACGCTGGCAGCAACGATCAGGACGGTGACGCCACGGGTGGCGACAGCGGCGAAGCCTCTGCACTGGGCGTTGGTCTTGGGGTCGGCCTTTCGGGCGCCGAATCCGCGGCCTCCGACGCTGATGGTGGCGACGCGGGTGCCGATGGCGGCGGTCTGGGCCTTGGCCTGTCCGGTGCGGGTGCCCTGTCGGGCGGCGGCACGGGCGGCGGCTCGCTGGCTGGTGCCGATGCTGACACCGGCGCGGGTGCCGGAACCATCACCGGGGCCGATGGCGGCACGGGCGGCGACTCGGGCGCTCTGGGTCTGGGCGCAGGCCTGGCCGGTGCAGAAGTCCGATGCCGACAGCCAGTCCAACGGCGGACCGGCTGGTGCGCTGGCCGGAACCCTGGGCGGCGGTCTGTTGTCCGCAGCCCTGGCCAATGCCGAGGGCGGTGATTCCGGCAGCGGAGCCACATCCGGCGACGCGGCGGGCACCGGCACCGGCACGGGCAGCGGCAGCTCCAACGGTGGTGACGTAGGCGCCACGGATGCCACGGCGGCAATGCAGACGCCGCAGCCGATGGCATGGCCGATGCCGCCAGCAATGGCGGTGCGGGTGGCGGCGGCTTGGCCGACGCAGCCTCGAACGGGACCGGAACCGGGACCGGGACAGGTGGCGATGCAGCCGGCGGTGCCGCCGGAAACGCATCCGACGCGATGTCCGATGCGACGGCTGACGGGGCTGGCAATGCCGGGGCCGACAGCGGTAACGGCGGCCTGGCAGAGGTCTTCGCGACCAGCGACATCGACGGCACGGCCGACAGCATGGCCGATGCGATTGCCGGATACGGTGGCGCAGGCTGGTCCGATGACGATGCCAGCAACTCCACCGGCGTGACCGGAACCGCCACGACCAGCGGCGGCAACGGCGGCGGCTCGGGCATGGCCGAGGCCATCGGCGGCATGGGTGGCAACGTCATGGGTGGCGACGCCACCGGTGGTGCCGGCACCGTGGGTGACGCACTCGGCGGCTTTGGCGGCAACGCCACGACCGGCGCGGGCGGCATGGGCGGCAATGGCGGCTCCTGGGGTTCGGGCAACGGGGACGACGGTTTCGTGACCGGCGAATCCTACGCCTCGGCCGCAGCAGCGGTGAACGTCACGGCATTCAACCAGAGCATCGTGATGGGCGCCAACGTGCTGGGCAACTCGGTCGACATGACTGTTGTCGGCGGCGGCCTGACGTCGACCGCGATCGGCGACGACGACCTCTGAGGCCGACAGATCAAGGTGTGGGGCCGGCCTGTCCGGCCCCACACCACCCAAGGCACCGCACCAGCCGGTGCGATGAGCAAAGACGGGGGATCAGAGCATGGCACTTGACCGCATCAGCGAGGAAATCGCGCATTTTGCAGGTTTGTTCCACCTTGAGACCGAAGCCGCGAAGCTGCGGCTTGAATATCAGGCTTTCCGCGCAATCACCGACGCACCCGAATTGGACCCGCTGAAGGAAGACCCTTTCGCCGGGGAATTCGACCTCAAGCTGCGCGACCTGAAGACCGGGCTTGCGCATCCGGACCAGGCCCCGCCCAGCGCACCGCCGAGCGCGCCGAAAATGTCGGCCTTGCCGCCGCAGGGACCCGAAACCCGGTCCCAGACCACCGAGCCGCCCCAGAATACCGAGCAGGACTTTCCTGCCCTGAGCATGACCAGCATCTCCATCAGCGGCCCGATGATCGAAATCATGCCCAATTCCATCGTGCTGGCGATCGAACAGACCGCCTTTCTGGTCGACAACGACTTTCTGATCTTCGACGGCAGCGCGGTGTTCACGGATCCCGCGCTCTTTCTGACCCTTCTGCAGGACCTTGGCGAACTGGCGCAGACGCTCTCGCTGATCAGCCCCTCGATCTGGGGCCCGGACACCGGCAACATCCTGGACGCGGCCAAGCAGATGGCCGAGGCGATGGCCGAGGCCGAGGTGCCCGAGGTCGAGGGCCTCAACGCCGTCATCCTGCGCGGCGATGACGCCGAGGGGATTTTCATCAACGGCGAACGCGTCGACGAGATTCCCACGATCAAGGACCTGCTGCCGGAATTCCTGAAAGCCAAGGCCGAGGAGGCCGAGGCCACAGAGACCCCGGTCAAGTCCGATGGCGCCACCGATTACGACCCCGGCCCCTTCGCCGTGGACCCCGGCCACCATGTCGTCACCGGCGGCAACCGGGTCATCAACGAAACCGTGCTGAAATCCGTCTGGGTCGACGCGCCCGTCATCGCGGTGGCACAGGATGTGCTGCGGCTGGACATCATCTCGCAGGTCAACCTGCGGGTCGAGGCGGCGGACCTTGTTGATCAGACAGCGCCCGCCCCGTCCACCTCGCTCAATATCGCGCAACTGGAGCAGACCTCTTCGGTGGCCATGGGCAAGGACATTGGAAAGACAGGGGAAAATCAGGACGACGGCCTGCCGAAATTCTGGAACGTGACCCGGCTGGACGGCGACCTGATGCTGATGAACTGGGTGCAGCAGCATATCTTCGCGACCGATTACGACCGGGTCGAAGTCCAGTTCTCCGGCGCCGCGACCTATATCGGCACCGGCGAGAACCTTGTGTTCAACGAGACGCTGATCCTGAACCTCGGGTTCCACTACGACCTGATCATGATCGGCGGCAGCATGGTCACGCTGAACCAGATCAATCAGGTCAATGTCCTGCTGGATCAGGACAAGGTCACCGGCGACGTGCCCGCAGGGGCCGCGCTGCATGCCGGCGACAACCTTCAGGTCAACACGGCCGCGATCATGACCACGGGCAAGGACTCCCTGTCCGACAAACCCGATCATTTCTCGAAAGCCCTGTCCGAACTGGCGGGCGGCGCAAAGACCATCTCGGCCGACGTCGCCCAGGACCCGCTTTTTGCCGGGAACGATGCGCTGAACGTCCTCTACATCTCGGGCGACCTGATCCAGACCAGCGTGATCGAACAGTTCAACTATCTGGGCGACTCGGATCAGATCCACTTCATCAAGGACATGTTCAGCACCGCCGCCGGTGCCGAAGTCACCGTGACCAGCGGCTCGAACGCGCAGATCAACGCGGCCACCATCGTCTCCGAAGGGCTTGATTCCACCGTCATGGCGGGCGGCGAGGCCTATAGCGACGCGCTGATCTATCAGGCCGAGCTGATCGACGACTGCGCCCCGCCCGCAGGCGTCCAGATGGACAAGCTCGCCAACGAGGCGGTGGCCTTCCTGGTCGACGACATGATCGCGCCCGCGCCCTCCGACGACTGCGGCCCCGGGATCGAGATCCACGACAGCCCCGGAACGGTGGACGTCATGCAGACCATGCTTGCCTGACCCTGCGACAGCCAAAGCCGACCCCGCCGCGACCGGAGAGACCCTTTGAACAAGATGATCGACAGACCGCTGGAATTCAGGACGGTGCGCCACCGCACCGCGACCGGCGGTGGCACGTCACCTGCCCTGTTGCGACTGACCGAGGATTTGCGCATCCGGCCCGAAAACGCCGCTGCGCCGCAAACGCCTGCACAATCACCGGCTCAATCACCGGCTCAATCACCTGCGGCCGAGCCCTTTGTTCTGCGCGCCCGCGCGGAACCGGCGCAACCGGCAGAACAGACTGAACCGACAGCAGCGCAGACCGCAACGCCCGGTTCCACGGCGGAGCCGACCCCGGAGCCTGCGGCAGAGACAACCGCCAGGGCGACCCCTGCCCCGGATCAGGAAGCCTCACCCGCGGCAGAACCGGACACCGCAGACCCGTCCCCCGCAGAACCTGACCCCAAGGCCGACGCCACCCGGATGAAGGCGCTGCGCGACACCAGCGCCGCCTCGCTGACCGGCGTCACCATCGAGGGAAAGACCGGCGGCCCTGTCATGGCCGGCCCCACCAAGCCCGGCGCCGGACAGGGCGGCGGCGGCAACGGTGGTGCGAGCTTTCACAAGCGGATGGGCCCCGAGGATTTCAACCTCAGCCTGAAGCAAGGCATCCGCACCGTCTGGCGCAACCTCAGCATGGTCATGGTGCTGACCTGCGCCACCAACGTGCTGATCCTGGCCATCCCGATCTACCTGTTCCAGATCTCGGACCGGGTGCTGACCAGCCGCTCGACCGACACGCTGATCATGCTGACCGTCGTCATCGTCGGCGCCGTGATCCTGCAATCGATGTTCGACGCGGTGCGCCGCTTCATGCTGATGCGCACGGCGGTCGAGGTGGCCGCACGCCTCGGCGCGCCGGTGCTCAGCGCGGCGGCCGCACGCCTCGCTGCACGGGTCGGGGCGCGAGTATCAGACGCTGGGCGATCTGCAACAATTGCGCGGGCTTTCTGGTCTCGGGCACGCTGATTTCCTTCCTCGACGTGCCCTTCGCGCCGCTGTTCATGCTGGCGATCTTCCTGATCCACCCGCATCTCGGAATGATCGTCATCGTCACCGCCCTGCTGCTGCTGGTCGTCGCGCTGGTCAACCAGCGCATCACCGCCAAACCCTTTGCCGAGGCGAACGTCGCACAGGCCAAGGCCAACATGCATCTGGATTCGATGTCGCGCAACAGCCAGATCATCAACGCCATGGCGATGATCCCCGAGGCGGTGACGATCTGGGGCCGCGACACGGCAGACTCGCTGATCGCGCAGGTGCGGGCGCAGGATCGCAACATCATCAGCGCCTCGGTCGCCGCGCGGTCCGGCTGCTGACGCAGATCGGGATGCTGGGCTGGGGCGCCTATCTTGCGCATCGACGGGCAGATCACCGGCGGCATGGTGATCGCCGCCTCGATCGTCGCCGGGCGCGCGCTCGCCCCGATCGAAGGCTCGATCGAGGGCTGGAACGCCTTCATCCTCGCGCGCGCCGCCTATGACCGGGTCGCGGCCCTGCTGCGCAGCTCGCGGCTGCAATTCGAACGGCTGCGGCTGCCGCGCCCCGAAGGCCGGCTGAACGTCGAGCGGCTGCTCTACGTGCCCGGCGGCACCAAGCAGGTGATCCTGAACGGCATCAGCTTTGCGCTCGGACCCCGGCGACACGCTGGCGGTGATCGGCAATTCCGGCGCCGGCAAGACCACGCTGGGCAAGATGCTGGTGGGCTCGATCCTGCCGACCTCGGGCAATGTGCGGCTCGACCTCATGGACCTGCGCAACTGGGACCCGCGCCAGCTGGGCGAGAACATCGGCTACCTGCCGCAGGACGTGCAGCTCTTCCCCGGCACGATCAAGGACAACATCGCCCGGATGCGCGCCGATGCGACCGACGAGCAGATCCACCGCGCCGCCGTTCTGGCCGATGTGCACGAGATGATCGCCAGCCTGCCGCAGGGCTATGAAACCATGGTCGCCGCCGACGGCTCGCCGCTGTCGGGCGGACAGAAACAGCGCATCGCGCTGGCGCGCGCCTTCTTCGGCAACCCGCGCTTCGTGGTGCTGGACGAGCCGAACTCGAACCTCGACACCGCAGGCGACAAGGCGCTGGCCCGCGCCATCGACCATGCGCGCAAGGAAAAGGATCACCGTGGTCGTCATCACGCAGAAACCCTCGCTGCTGAATGTCGTGGACAAGATCATGCTGCTGGCCAATGGCGGCGTGGCCCTGTTCGGACAGCGCGACAAGGTGATGGCCCAGTTGAACCCCGGCGCTGCCCCGGCGGGACAGGTCCCCGGCAAAGGCCCCGCAAGCATCGCCCGCCCGTCGCAATCCGGCCCGTCGTCAGGAACACCCAGCCATGTCTGATCTGTCCGTCATCCCCCGCCCCGACACCTGGTATCAGGACGTGCCACGCTCGATCAGCAAGCAGGCCGCCTTCGGCCTTGTGCTGATGCTGGTGACCTTCGGCGGTTTCGGCACATGGGCGATGATGGCCCCGCTGGCCGCCGCCGTGATCGCGCAGGGCAGTTTCGTGGCCACGGGCCAGAACAAGATCGTCCAGCATCTGGAAGGCGGCATCATCGCGGACATTCTGGTCAAGGAGGGCGACCGCGTCACCGAAGGTCAGGTCATGCTGACTCTGGACCAGACCCTTGCCCTGGCGACCACGCGCGAACTGACCCTGCGGCGGATCCGTCTTGAGGCGACGCAGGCCCGGCTGATGGCCGAACAGCAGCATCTGGACGAGCTGGTTTTCCCCGCGCATCTCGAGGCAGAGCGGGACGACCCGCAGGCCGCGATGATCCTTGACGGGCAGACGCTGGCCTTTCAGGCCTCCAGCGCCAGCCTTGCCAATGATATCAGCGTCATCTCGCGCAACCTTGAAGCCTTGGACATCCGCACCACCGGCTATGGCATCCAGCTTGACGCGACCCAGAGCCAGCTTGCCCTTCTGGCCGAGGAGCTTGAGGCCAAGACCCAGCTGGTCGAAAGCGGCCTGTCCCGGCGCAGCGAGGCGCTGGCCCTGCGCCGCGCCATGCTCGAGGCGGATGGGCAGGTCGGACGCCTTCAGGCGGAAATCGCCGAACTGACCGAGATGCGCGCCAAGTTCGACGCGCAGATCTCCAAGACCCGCGACGACTACAGCCGCAACGCGCTGACACAGTTGCAGACCATCGAAAGCGAACTGGAAAGCGTGCGCGAACAGCAGCGCAAATCCAAGAACATCCTGAACCGGACGGATGTCATCGCGCCGGTGTCGGGCACCGTCGTGCGTCTTTACTATCACACCACGGGCGGGGTCGTGGAAACCGGTCGTCCGATCGTCGAGATCCTGCCCTCGGACGCGCCGCTGATCATCGAGGTGCTGATCCCGCGCACCAGTATCGACGACGTCCATGTCGGCCAGAAAGCCACCGTGCGCCTGACCGGGCTCAACCAGCGCACCACGCCGGTCCTCAACGGGACCGTCAATTATCGTCTCGGCCGATGCCATCGCCGACGGCTCCAACGGCACCCGGCGCGAGGTCTATCTGTCCCATGTGACCATCTCGCCCGAGGAAATGCAGCGGGTCCAGAACTTCTCGCCGACACCCGGGATGCCGGCCGAAATCATGATCCAGACGGCGGAACGCACCTTCGCGCAATACCTGGCGAAACCTGTGCTGGACAGCATGTCGCGGGCCTTCCGCGAACAATAGGTTTCCCTGGCAACACCTTGTGAAAATTGGGATATTCCTGACCGGACGCCCTCCCTGCCACCGGTCCGGGCGCAGCCCCGGACGTCTGGTGGAATGGGGGGCAATCTGGGACAGCAGAGCTTGCGGCCGTGACCGCAGCGACCCGGCAGAGCATGCATCCCGCAACCGCAGGGTTATTGCATCGCGGCCACACTCTCCCGCAAGGGTTTCGTTTTTCCTTGTTTTTAAGGCTTTCTGACCGCACCCTCCTGCCTTGAGCACACCCGACCGACAAGCTGGCGTCAAAGTCCGGCGCGGACGGGACAACACAGGCAGGACATCGACATGAGCGATTTCTTCTCGCGCAGGACTGGACGCGGCGTCGTGGTTCTGGCGGCATTGTCGCTTGGTGCAGGCTGCACCGAGACACCCTATACACCGCCGATCTTTCCCTTCCTCGGCACCTACAAGGCGCAGGCGGACAGTGTGCCGCGTGTTCTGGACAACATGGACTGGTGGCGCGCCTTCAAGGACCCGGTCCTGGACAGGCTGGTGGAACAGGCCTTGTCGGGCAACCTCAGCCTTGATCTGGCGCAGGAACGCGTGATCGAGGCGCGGGCTGCGCGCGACAGCCTGCCTCAGGCGGCGAACCTGTCGCCCAGCGCAAGGGTGCAGCGCGAAAGGCAGAATGGCGGGCCGGATCTGACACGCTCCGACGCCTCCCTCGGGTTCGACTGGCTTCTGGACATCTACGGCGCGCGGCGCGCGCAGGTCGAGGCCGCCGGCGCAAGGGTGGAGGTCGCGGATGCCGAGGCGGATGCCGCACGCCTTCTGCTGATGCTGAACCTGACGAATGCCTATGTGGATCTGCGCTTCCAGCAAACGAGCCTGCACCTGCGCCGCGCGGAACTGCGCTCCCGGCGTCAGACACTGGACATGATCGAAACCCTGGTGAGAGGCGATGCCGCCACCCGGATCGACATTGTCCGCGCCCAGGCGCTTGTCGCCGAGACACGGGCCGAACTGCCGGGGATCGAGGCCTCCATCGCCAGCCTGAAGAACGAGATCGCCGTCCTCTCGGGCCGGATACCGGGTCAGCCCGGGCCGGATCTGGACAGCCGCGCCAGCCAGCCGCGCGTAACCCTGTCGCCCAAGGTCGGCATTCCCGCCGATCTGCTGCGCAACCGCCCCGATATCCGCGTGGCAGAGCGCAGCTACTATGCCGCCCTGCGCGACGTCAAAACCGCCAGCGCCGCACTCTATCCGCAACTGTCGCTGGGCGGCACGCTCAGCCTCACATCGCTGTCGGGCAATCAGAGCACCGACTACGTCTTCGGCCCGGCCCTGCGCCTGCCGCTTTTGCCGGCGCAGGCAGGGCGGGCCAATGTCGCGCTGCGCGAATCGCGGGTGCGTCAGGCGCATACGGCCTGGCGTCTTGCCGTGCTGGAAGCGATCGGAGACGTGGAAAGCGCGCTCAGCGCCTATGATGCAAGCGTGCGCGCGCGCGGTGCGTCGGAGGAAACGGTCCGGCTCTACGCCGAGGCCCTGCGCCTCACCCGTGAAAGCGTCGGACAGGATGGCGGCACCGTGCGGGATCTGATCGACGCGGAACAGAACCTGGCCGTGGCCAATGCAGGCCTTGCCAATGCCCTGCGGCAACTGGGCCGCAGCTATATCGCGCTCAACGTCAGCCTGGGTGCGGGCAATCGCTACGGTGCCGTGATCGCGGCCGCGAAATAACCCGAAGGCCGGCGGGTCGGTCGACCGCGCCCCCGGCATCTGCGGATACACCGGCGCAAAAACAGTCGCGACATGACAGGCGCGATCTGAATCGCTGCGGCGCGGCGACTCTTTTGTTGCAAAATCCATCCAAGGCTGTTCAACTTCAGGCGGGGCAATTGTGCGGCCCTTTGTGCGGTAACGAGGATTTTTAGTGTGACGGATGTTTACATCACGGGCGCCTCCGGCGTCCTGGGGTCCGAACTGGCCCATCATTTCGTGAAAAACAGCAGTTTCCGTGTGGCCGCCGTATCGCGCCGCCCCTGCCCCTTGCTCCCGCTGGACCACCCGGCGCAGATCACCGTGGGCAACCCCTTTGACGCCGACTGGTTCTCGCCCGACAGGGCGGACGCCACCATCCTGCATTGCGCCGGCCTGTCCGATCCGCGAAAGGATTTCGACAGCTTCGCCACGCTGGCGCAGGATCATATCCTGCCCCATGTCGCCATGGTCGAATCGCTCCTCGCGCGCGGCTGGAAAGGGCGTCTGGTCTATTTCTCCTCGGGCGGCGCGGTCTATGGAAACACGCTGCAACTGCCGATCCCCGAAACCCATCCCACAAGCCCCATCAGTTTCTATGGCCTGCACAAGCTGTGCCTGGAGCGGGCGCTGGAGCATCTGGCCCGCACCAGGGGGTTCGAGCTGATCATCCTGCGTGTCTCCAACCCCTACGGCGCGACCGTGAGCAAGCTGAACCAGGGGGTCATCCCGATCCTGTTCCGGGCCTATCTCACCGACAGCCTGTTCAACGTGATCGGAGACGGCTCGGCCCAGCGCGACTACATCGAAATCTCGGATCTGTGCCGCGCGGTCTCTCTTTGCGTGACCCATCAGATGCAGGACCATATCCTGACGCTGAACATCGGCAGCGGCGACGGCATCGCCCTGTCCGATCTGATCACGATGATCGGCGGTGTCCTGAACCGGCGGCTGCGGACGCGCCATCTCAAGGCCGTGCATGATGTGCATTCCAACATCCTCTGCCGCCGCCGCGCGCGCGAGGTGCTGGGCTGGCAACCCCATGTGCCTTTGGGCGAGGGGCTTCATCGCTACGTGGAAAAATGCGGATTGCTGGTGTCCTGACAGCCGACCCCGGCTGCCAGGACGCAGGCCCGGCAAGACCCCGCGCAACGGGCGCATACATATGCGCAGGGCCAACCTGACCATCGCGCCGATGACCATCATCATGGCCGGAAAAAGCGGTAACACCCGCGTCCCTCGTGCTTGGCCTGATACAAGGCCCGGTCTGCATCGGCCATCATCCGTCCGATATCAGGCGGGGTGTAGTCGCCCGACACCACGATCCCCACACTGCACGAGATCAGGCATTGCGCCGCGCCATGCGGTATCGGCTGGCAAAGCCGGTCGATGATCCGCCCGGCGATCCCCTGCAATTGCGCCGGGTCCTGCAGCGCGGGAAACAGCAGAACGAATTCGTCGCCGCCAAGTCGTGCCGCCGTATCACCGATGCGGATTTCTTCGCTCAGCACCTGCGCCACATGCCGCAGCACATGGTCGCCCGCCGCATGACCCAGCCTGTCGTTGACTGCCTTGAACCGGTCCAGATCCAGATGCATCAGGGCAAAGCCCCCGGGCGCCCGTTCCAGCCGGGTCAAGCGCTGCTCCAGCGCGCGCCGGTTGGCAAGACCGGTCAGCGTATCGGTCAGCGCCTGCGCCTCGACCGCCACCATGGCGCCGCGCAGACGCAGGTTCAGCTTGCGGCTTTCCTCGATCGCGGCGGATTTCGCCTCGGCCAGATAGAGCATCTCGACCGTCATGTCGGTTGGCGCGAAATCGCTGCTGCTCAGCGCGTAATCCTTCAGGGCCTCGAGGATCGACATCCCGAAGGACAGGTTCAGGACCGCCCCCTCGCCCATCGGCACGAGACAGCCCTTGAAACTGGTGTGCGGGCTGTCACTGAACACAAGCCGCAGAGTGCCCCGCTCGGGCTGCATCAGATCCGCGACGCTCCGGACCCCGCGCGGCCGGGCCACATCGAAGATTTGCAGAAACGGCAGACCAAGCAGCCCGCCCGCCGGACGCAGCCGCGTCAGCGTGGGGCCGGCGTGGATCACATCGCCAGCGGTGTCGATCACAAGATGCATCGGACAGAGCACATCCAGAACCGCCCGCAGCCCTTCGGCCTGCCCGATCCCATCGGCGCCGCATAAAACGGTTGCGCCCGTGGTCCCTTGCGCCCCTTGCTCCGCCATGGCTAGCCCACCCGCTGGCCAAGCTCGAACCGGCGTCCGGTGCTGAAGGCCCGTTCGATCAGCCTGATCTCGATCATTTCACAACCCGCGCCCGATCCGGAATGATCCAGCAGGACAAGCGCGCCATAGTCATCCGCCATGGCCCGCAACACACCCATCATCACATGGCCGAAGCCGACCATCGGCGCATCCGTCCGATAGGGCGGGCCGGTCAGGCAGCGCAGGCTGAAACGATCCGCAGCATGGTCATGCAGTTCCAGTTCCGGCAGATCCAGGTCCGAAACGGCCAGCCGGGCGCGATCGCGCAGATCATCCAGCGAGTGGAGGAAATCGACAAAGTTCTCCCCCCCGAAACGCAAAAGCCGCCGCAACGCGCCGACATTGGGGTGGGACACAAGATAGGTGCCGATATCTTCCAGAACCTCCGCCTCGGGGCGTGACAGGACCTGCCCGACCGCATCCAGCACCCGGCGGGTCAGCGCGGGATCATGGCTCAGCATCGCGTCGAACCCGGGGCTGTCCAGCCCGGCGGTGCGCGCCACATCGTGCCACGCCTCACCGCCATGCAGATCCGTCACGAAACACTGTATCGCCCGATTGACCAGCCCATGCATGGCACACCCTTTCCCTCGCTCGGGCCAGTCTGGCGGCCAAGGTTTAAGATTTGCCCAATAGTCTCAATTTGACGGATATTCCCGCCGCGTGCCGGTCGTCTTCTTGCAGCGAATATCCTCGGGGGGACGCGCTCAGCGCAACATAACATTGGGGGGCAGAAAGCCCCAACCTTTTGCATTTCCAAGTGCAGGTGAGCGTTCCGGAGGTTCGGAGCGCAATGACCGCGTCGCGCGCAAAGAGACAGATGCTGCACGTTTCGGGGAGCTTTCGTGTTCCGGCTCAGCAGGCGCCAGGATCGTTCCGCTCGAATTTTCATGAAGTTGGAGGTTGATGGTGCTAGGCTGCGGTCACCGGTCATCCCGATCGCTGGAGGTCCCTTGAATGACGCGAGGGAGCTACGAACAATTCTGCCCTGTCGCAATGGCATCCGAAGTGCTTTGTACCAGATGGACGATGGTCCTTGTCCGTGAGCTTGTGGCGGGTTCCACAAGGTTCGGCGACCTGCGGCGCGGCGTTCCGCGGATGTCCCCCACGCTTTTGTCACAACGGCTCAAGGAACTCGAAGCCGCAGGGATTGTCACCCGGAAACCTGTGGCCGATGAGGTGGGCATTCACGAATATCAACTGACGACGGCCGGGAAAGACTTGAAGCAAATCGTGGAGTCTTTCGGTATCTGGGGGCAGAAATGGGTCGAAACGCAGGCCTCGCTTGAGAACCTCGATCCCTCACTCCTGATGTGGGACATGCGGCGCAACATCAATCCCGCGCCGCTGCCCTTGCAACGGACCGTCATCGAGTTTTGCTATCCAGAACTTCCCGCCAATCGCCGCAACTGGTGGCTGATCATTGATCCGGAAGCAAAGGTCGAGGTAGATCTCTGTGCAAAAGATCCGGGTTTTGACGTTGACCTGTGGGTCACCACTGACCTCAAGACAATGACGGCCATCTGGATGGGGTTGTCTTCGGTGAAAGACTCTGCAATCGAAGATACAAGTTGATGGTGACCCTGCATTGGCGCGATCCATGACCCAATGGTTGGGCTTCAGTCATTTCGCCACGCAAAAGAAAATTGTCGGCTAGTCGTCGGACTATGAGGAGAGTCCAGTTTCAGGACTATCGGTGTTTTTCCGTTTCTTGCACTGATTGACAGGAAACCCCAGGACGATGGAGAACGTCATGACCGACACCCTTTACTCTCGCCTCGGAGGCGCGGAGGCAATCGCACGAATTGCATCCGACCTCGTCGACAACCACATCGCCAACCCACTGATCGGGAGGCGTTTCGCCGGCAGCGATGTGATCGCCATGAAGAAAAAGGCAACGGATTTTTTCTCGATGGGTTCGGGTGGCCCCAACAATTACGATGGGCTGGATATGCTCAGCGCCCACAAACACATGAACATTTCCGACAACGAATATATGGCGGCCGTCGATGACCTGATGAAGGCACTGACCAATGCTGACGTGGGTGATCGTGAGAAAGCGGATGTGCTCTATATCTTCCACACACTCCGCCCGGACGTTGTCGGAGTGTGAACGGCAGGTCGCATGATGAGCCAGACGCCATAGCCCGAGCTGTCTTGAATACCTTCTATCGGATCACACCCGCTGACATGTGATCACTTCGTCCGCGCACCCGACCTTGCGTGCATGAGGCTCCCGAACATGTCTTCGGGAGCCTTTGTTGGGAAAAGCGTGATGCCTGCATAGAACCCGACCAGAGGCTGCACCACGAAAAGGAAAGGGCAGACAGCCCCCCCTTTGCTCCGGCAGGGGATCAGAAATCCGTCGGCGCCCCGCCCTCGGCCTTGCGGCGGCTGACGAAGGACAAAAGCTCCTCATGCACGGCGACGTCCATCGGCGGGGCCTCGAATTCGGCCATGATCTGGCGATAGATCGCGTGGGCGCGCTCATGGGTCCAGGCCGCACCCGCGATATCCCAGGCCTCGTAGTTGCGCCAATCCGACAGGAACGGCTGATAGAACGCCTTTTCATAGCGGTCCTGCGTGTGCTGGATGCCGAAGAAATGCCCGCCCGGCCCGACCTCGCGGATGGCCTCCAGCGCCAGATCCTCGGGCGTGGTGGCGAAAGTCGCGGGCTCCATGTAGCGCTGGATCTGCTGCAGAACCTCGCAATCCATGACGAATTTCTCGGGGCTGGCGATCAGCCCGCCTTCCAGCCAGCCAGCCGCGTGATAGACCATGTGGGTGCCCGACTGCACCGCGGCCCAAAGGCTGTTCGATGTCTCCCACATCGCCTGACCGTCGGGCACATTGGCCGCGCAGACGCCGGACGACCGCATCGGCAGGCCATAGAACCGCGCCAGTTGCCCGGTCATCTGGGTCGCGCGCATGTATTCCGGCGTGCCGAAGGCCGGTGCCCCCGATTTCATGTCCACATTCGAGGTGAAGGTGCCGATGGCGCAGGGCGCGCCGGGGCGCACCCATTGCGCCAGCGCAATCGCGCACAGCCCCTCGGCCAGGCTCTGCGCCACCGCCCCCGCCATGGTCACGGGCGCCATCGCGCCCGCCAGCGTGAAGGGCGTCACCACCAGCCCCTGCCCCCGCCGCGCCAGCCGCAGCCAGCCGTCCAGCATCGGAATGTCATGCTTCAAAGGCGAGGTGGAGTTGATGTTGGTGAACATCTTGGGGCTTGCGTCGAATTCCTCATGGGAATGACCGCCCGCGATGCGAACCATCTCCATCACATCCTCGACCCGCTCCTTGCCCAAGCTGTAGGCATGGGCCACCTTGTCGGTCAGGGTCAGCGTGTCATAGAGCACATCCAGATGCCGGACCGAGGCATGGACGTCCACCGGCTCGACCGGATAGCCGCCGATGAAATGGATGCAGTTGAAATACTGGCTGAGTTTCAGCAGGTCGCGGCACATCTCGCGGGTGCCGGACAGTTTCCGCCCCGTCGCCATGTCCCAGTAGTTGGGCGGGGACGAGACATTGCCGAACAGGATGTGATCGCCCCCGATGGTGATCTGGCGCGCCGGGTTGCGCGGGGTGATCGTCCATTGCCGCGGTGCGCGGGCCAGCATCTCCATCACGAACTCGCGTCCCATGCGGACGTTTTCGCCCTGAATGGTGCACCCGGCCTCGCGCAGGATCTCCAGCGCCTCGAGGTTCAGGAATTCGATCCCGATATCCTCGAGGATATACATCGCGGCCTCGTGGATGGCCTGCACCCCTTCCTCGGAAAGCGGCGCGATGGGGCGATCCACATTCACGGGCAGACGCCATGGCATCTGGTCTATCGCGGCCGTCCCGCGACGGGTCGCGTTCCCCGCCCGCCCGCCGCTGCGTTTCTTGCGGTGCAACTCTTCCGACATCCCGGCCTCCTGTGTCTCGAGATGTCAACAAACTACCGCAAGGGACGGCGCGCCTTTCCGATTGCGACCGATGGCGTCGTTTTTCGGGAATGAGCCGCGGAACGCGCGTCCGCGACGGGCGATCAGGCGACCAGCCACGCCGGGATATGGCCGATATCGGGCAGGACCGCATCGGCCAGCGGCGCCAGATCCTCGGCCTGCGCCGTGCCCGTCAGCACACCCAGCGTCTGCATCCCCGCGCGCCGCCCGGCCAGCAGATCATGGTGACTGTCGCCCACCATGACGACGCGATCCGGTGACAGCCCCGTCCTTGCGCAAAAGGCCAGCAGCGGCGCGGGATCGGGCTTGGCGCCATGCCCGCTGTCGAACCCCGCGACAAAGGCGAAATGCGCCAGCACCCCCGCGTGGGTCAGATGCGCCAGCGCGCCCGCCTCGGTATCATTGGTGATGACCCCCAGCGCTAGACCGCGCGCCGCCAGCCCGCTCAGATAGGGATCAAGCGGCACGGCAGGGGCCAGCGGGGCCACGGCGGCGCGCGCGCTCAGAAAGACCTCGATGGATTCGATGGACCGTCCCGGCAGGGCCGAGCCGATCGCCTCGGCGGCCTCGCGGTTGGTGCCCGCGATGATCGGGCTCTCGGGCAGGAAGGCGCCATTGGCCAGATCGAAGACCGCCGCATCCGCAATCCGCTGCGCCAGTGCTGCATCGCCGCCCGACAACTCCTCGATCACGCCCAGCGCCCAGACATCCCATGTGGCGCGAAAATCGAACAGCGTGCCGTCCTTGTCGAAGATGATCCCGTCCACCCGCATCTGCCCTGCCCCCTGTGCTCGTTTCGCCCCTGTGCCGGGCCTGCGCTAAAGTGGCGATGCGACAGGGCCGTGACAAGCCCCGCGCGCGCTTGACTTTCGCCACCCGATCCTGTGCCTTGACCGGCATGGACAGCACCGGACCCTACCGCCTGCATGCCTCGCTGGGCTATCACCTTTCCATCGCCGCGCGCCAGCAGGAGCGGCGGCTGGACGAGGCGCTCAAGACCATCGGCCTGACCCGCACCACGTGGTGCGTGCTGCTGGCCGTGGGCAATGAAGAGCTGTCGCAACCCTCGGATATCGCGGGTTTCGTCGGGATCGACCGCACGGCGACCAGCCGCGCGCTCAGGCAGATGGAGGCGGATGGCCTGCTGGCACGCTCCAGCGGGACCGAGGACCGGCGCACCCGGCGAGTAGAGCTGACCGACAAGGGCCGCGCGGCGATCATCGCGGCCACGCCCTTTGCCCGGGCCAACGCGGCCACGATGGCCGAACAACTGGACGCGGGCGAACAGGAGGCCCTGATCCGCCTGCTGGCCAAGCTGCGCCCGGCGGATGACGCGCCGCTCAATACGCTCTGACGTCAGGCCCGGCTCAGGTCCAGTGCATCTGCGCCCCGCCTGGCAGGCCCGCACGGGCGCGCATCGGCGCATCATAGGGCAGGCCCGCCGCGTCGCAGAAGGCGATGACCCAGGCATCCTCCAGCATCAGGAAATCCAGCAGCGCGCCCAGAAAGGCCGGATCGCCCGCCCCTGCGCGCAGGTCGTCAATCGAGGCACCGCTGGCGCCCATGAACTGGCCCAACACCTCGTCATTGCCCGCCATCCAGCCCAAAGCCTGGATCGCCACCGTCTCGGCCTGTTCCTGCTCGGATGCCATTTTCTCGCTTTCGGAAAGGTTTTCTTAACCACTCCAGTAGAGACTGGATCGCAGCGGGTGGCAAGCCGCCCCCGTCGGCTTAGCAAGGCGCGAACCATGCCCGGCAGAATATTGATCGTGGACGATATCCCCACCAACCGGATCCTGCTCAGGGTGCGGCTGGCGGCGGCCTATTACGACGTCATCCAGGCCGCGAACGGGGCCGAAGCACTGGACATGCTGACGCAGCAGGCCCCCGACCTCGTGCTTCTCAGCGCGCGGCTGGGCGATTGCGACAGCCTCGATCTGTGCCGCAGCATCACCCGCACCGTGCAGCCTCACGGGGTGCAGGTGCCGGTCCTGATCCTGACCGCGCAGACAGACCGCCGCCTGCGGCTGGACGGGCTGGCCGCCGGGGCCGAGGATGTGTTGGCCTTCCCGCTTGACGACATGCTCTTGCAGGCACGGCTGCGCAGCCTGATGCGCGTGGGCGAAACCGTGCAGGAAAGCCAGCTGCGCGACGGCACCAGCCGCACACTCGGCTTCGCCGAAACAGCGCAGGCCTACGCGCCGCCGCCGCGCATCTGCATCCTGTCCGACGCGGCAACGGACCCCGTCCCCTGGCAGGCCGGTCTGCACGCCCTGGGGCTTGGCCGGATCAGCAGGCACGACTGCCGCAACTTCCTGCGCGAGGTGACGCCGGGCGATACACCGGATCTGTGCCTGATCGCGATGGACCGGCCGCTCGCCTCGCCGGGTCTGCGCCTGCTGTCCGAACTGCGCGCCCATCCCGAAACCCGTCACACGGCGGCCATGGTGATCCTGCCGGAACCTGACAACCACATCGCCGCCGATGCGCTGGATCTGGGCGCCGGTGACGTGATCGCCGGGCTTGTCGACCCCGAGGAACTGCGGATCAGGATCGCCACGCTGATCCGCCGCAAGCGCATGGCCGACCAGTTGCGCAGCACCCTGCGCGACGGTCTGCGCGCCGCCGTGACCGACCCGCTGACCGGGCTCTACAATCGCCGCTATGCCTTGCCGCATCTGGCCCGGATGGCCGATCACGCCGCGCAAAGCGGGCGGCGCTTTGCCGTGATGCTGGCCGATCTGGACCATTTCAAGGGGATCAACGACCGTTTCGGCCATGCGGCTGGCGATGCGGTGCTGGTCGAAGTGGCGCGCCGCCTGCGCTCCAACCTGCGCGCCGTCGATCTGATCGCCCGGATCGGCGGGGAAGAATTCCTGATCGCCCTGCCCGACACCGACCGGGCCGAGGCGCGCGTGGCCGCGCGCCGCCTGTGCCGGATCATCGCGCAGGACCCGTTCGACCTGCCGGACCGGACCACGCCCGTTCCCGTCACCGTCAGCATCGGCGTGGCCATGGGCCAGCGATTGCTCGGCCCGAACGACACCACATGCGATCCGCTCTCCGATACGGTGCAGCGCCTGCTGAAACAGGCGGACCGGGCGCTCTACGGGGCCAAGGCCTGCGGGCGCAATCAGGTCACGATCAGCAAGCCCGCCGCCTGATCCTGGCCATGCCCGAGGTCAGTCCTGCGGCACGCCCCGGTCATCGCGACGACCCTCGCGCCCTCGTGCAAGCCGGTCCTCCAACCGGTCGGCAAAGGCCGCCCGGTCCGCCGGGCTCATCCCGTCGATCCGGTCCAGCAGCAGGGCCTGCCCTGTCTGCTGGCGCGCGATCCCGGCCTCGAACTGGCGCCCGACGATGGCGCGCACAAGGGCCGGATCATAGGGTTCGGCCCGCAACGCCTGCACCACCGCATCGAAATCGGCGCGGATCTCGGCGCGGCTGGGCCGGGCCTCGCCCCGCATCTGCCGCATCTCGCGCCAGATCGCGCGCCGGTCCTCGCGGCTCAGCGCACTGGTATAGGGCCCGCCGAACTGGTCCGACCGGGCAGAGCGCTGGTCCTGCATGTCTCCATGTCGCAGAACCGCCCCGATCGCCAGACCGGCCACAGTCAGGTTCAGCGCCAATGACGCAAAGAGCAGCGCCTTGATCCAGCCCCGCAGGGGGGGGCGGGAGGGCAGCGTCGGCGTTGCGGGATCGGTGGGAAATGTCATGTTCAGCCCTCGGTCAGGTCCATGGCGATGTCGAAGTCCAGTTCCGGCATCAGATCGACAAGATAGCCGTCGGCGGGTTGCCCCAGCAGCGCAGCCGTCAGATCGCCCAGCCCCGCCGGGGCCGCGATACCGATGGCCAGCCCCATCACGCCAGCGGTCGCCAGACCGCCCACGGCAGGCCAGCCGCCCAGCGCATCGCGCAACTGCGCCAGCAAACCGGGCCAGGTGGGGCGCCGCGTCGGCACAGGCGCTGCCTGCACCGCCAGCGCATCGGAAAGCACCCGCGCCAGCAGCGCGTCGGACGGCGTTGGTGCCGCGCGCCGGGCCGCGCCGAAGAAATCCTCCAGCGCGTCCGGGCCGTCACCATCGCCCTGCGGGCCGTGTCCGTGATCAGTCATCGTCATACCCCAATTCTGCGCGACGCCCCGACAGGGCCGCCGTCAGCGCGCGTTTGCCCCGGGCGATCAGACTTTCGACCGCCTCGGCGCTGATGTCCATGATCCCGGCAATCTCGGGATTGCCCAGACCCTCGATATGCCGCAGCACCACCGCCTGCCGCTGTCGCTCCGGCAAGTCCGCCAGTGCCGCCTGCAAGGCCGCCGCCCGCGCCGCATCCTGCAACCCGTCTGCGGCACTGGGCCGGTCGTCCTCGGGCTCGGGCACCGTATCCAGCGCCACCCCGCGCCGCTTGCGCAGCCGGTCGGTCGCCAGGTTCGCGGTCACGCGGTACAGCCACGTGCTCACCTTCGCCTCGCCCCTGCGCCAGTCCGGCGCGATGCGCCACAGGCGCATCAAGGCCTCCTGCGTCACGTCCTCGGCCTCGGCGCGATCGCCCAGAAGCCGCATGGCATGGGCGAACACACGCGGCGTCAGCCGCAATGTCAGGGCACGCGCCGCCCCGGCATCGCCAGAGGCGAAGCGTCCGAGCAGCTCGTCGTCTGCCACGTCCGAATGGGCGTCAAAGGGCATCTGCATGGTCCTTCCGGCCTATCCTGTCACCATCCCTGCGGCAATCGAAAGCGGATGGCGGGCGGCGCGTTGGGCCTTGGATACGGGGGGCAGATCCGGCGGACCGCCCCCCGCGATGATCCGGCGATCAGTCGGCTTTACGCTCGTGGCGCATGCCGTGCCCGTCACGATGCCCGTCACCACGCCCGTCACGATGCTCGGCCCGGCGCGCCTTGACCGCGTCCATTTCGGCGCGCGAGATGGCCCCATCCTCATCCGTGTCCAGACGCGACATCATCCGCTCGAAACGGTCGCCCTTGCGCGGACCGGCCTGCAGTTCGGCAGCCGACAGCTTGCCATCCGCATCGGTGTCCATCATCTCGATCATGCGGGCGTTGCGCTCCTGCATCCGGGTGGCGGCCTGCGCCAGCATCCGGGCCTGCATCTCGTCGGCGTCCAGCAGCCCGTCGCCATTGGTATCCGCCGCACCGAAGCGCGCGTCGGCATGGGCCTTCAACTCCGCCGCGGTGATCTTGCCATCGCTGTCGGCGTCGATCTCCTCGAAGGGCATCATCGCGCCCCGCTCGCCCA
Source organism: uncultured Alphaproteobacteria bacterium (assembly GCA_963715835.1). Classification (GTDB taxonomy): domain Bacteria; phylum Pseudomonadota; class Alphaproteobacteria; order Rhodobacterales; family Rhodobacteraceae; genus Seohaeicola. The sequence continues at coordinate 63,362 of CAVQSH010000003.1, forward strand.
TGAAGCCGTCCATATGACGCCCCATGCCGGATTTGTCATGCGATGCGGCCACGCCCACGACGGCGGTTCCGGCCAGTGCAAGGGCGGTGAGGCCCGAAATCAGAACGGCACGTTTCATCTTTGTCTCTCCAGTTTTCAAGTGTTGCGAAGCACCGGCCCTTTGCCCGTGTTCTGAGACTGATACGCCCCGCCCGACCGGTTCCGTCGCGGGCGTGCCGTTTTTTCTGCAAGCCTGTCGGCCATGCGCCGGGACCAGCAGCTTTTCGCGACATGAGGACGCGGCGCAGGCATCACCGCTTTCCTTGCGCGCCGAATTGGCAGATACCACCGCCTTGACCGAATCCGAGGTTACCATGCAAGACCAGATCAGCAGCGCCGGTGCCGCCTGCAGCACCGATACCGACAGCCACGCACACAGCCACCAGACGGACAGCGACCCGGTCCGCCGCGAGACCTGGCCTGCCATGTGGAAAGGCTGGCGCGGCAAATGCCCCAACTGCGGCAGCGGCCCGCTGCTGAGCGGCTATCTGACCGTGCGCAAATCCTGCCCGGTCTGCCGCGAGGAATTGCACCATCACCGCGCCGATGACGGTCCGGCCTATCTGACGATCCTGTTCGTCGGTCACCTGATGGCCCCGCTCCTTCTGATCGTCTTCGAGACATGGCGGCCCGAGCCGCTGATCCTGTTCACCATCTTCGCACTTGGAACGGTCGCGCTGTCGCTCTACCTTCTGCCCAGACTGAAAGGGGCGATCGTGGGCCTGCAATGGGCGCGGCTGATGTATGGGTTCGGCCCGGCCGCGTGACCCTTTCGCCGTGAAAGGGACGCTATGACCATCGACAAGACCGCCATCCGCAACGCCTCGACCGTGATCGTGCTGCGCAACCGTCATGACGATCCGCATGTCCTGATGGGGCAGCGCGGGTCGAAAGCGGCCTTCATGCCCGACAAATTCGTCTTTCCGGGCGGCGCGGTCGATGATGCGGACCGCGCGGTGCCGCTGGTGACGCCCCTGCCCGATCTCTGCGCCGGCCGGCTCTGCGACGATGCCCCGCCCGATCTGGCCCATGCGCTGGCCGCCGCCGCCATCCGCGAGTTGTGGGAGGAAACAGGTCTGGTTCTGGGGGCCAAGGGCCTCTGGACCAGCCCGCCGCCCGACTGGCAGACCTTTGCCGCGACCGGCCACATGCCCGCCGCCCATCCGCTGCAATTCGTGTTCCGCGCCGTCACCCCGCCGGGCCGCCCCCGCCGGTTCGACGCACGCTTCTTCCTCGTCGATGCCGACGATCTGGCCACCGATCCCGATGATTTCTCCGCCGCCTGCGACGAGCTTTCGCATCTGCAATGGATTCCGCTCCCGCGCGTGCGCGAGTTCGACCTGCCCTTCATCACCGAGGTCGTGCTGGCCGAAGTCGCGGCCCGCGCGCGCGATACCGCCCCGCCCGCCTCAGTGCCCTTCTTCAAGAACAACGAAGAGGAAAGCCTGTTCCTGCGCCTTAAAGGAATAGGACCAGTGACAGGACGCTCGCACTGATCAGGGCGATGCCCACGGCCTCGCGCCGGGTGAATTTCTCGTTGAAAAACAGGATCGACGCGGCCAGCGAAAAGATCAGCTCGACCTGCCCCACGGCTTTGACATAGGCCACGTTCTGCAACGTGAAGGCCGTGAACCAGCACAGGCTTCCCGCCATCGAGGTCAGGCCGATCCAGACCGCGCGGCGCCAGCGCGCCCATGACGGCCCCGATCTGCCCCGGCTCGCGCCACCGCAGCCAGAGCGTCATCGCGATGGTCTGCGAGGTCGTGACCGCCGCCAGCGTCACCATCGCCCGCAGGAACGGATCGTCGCTCGCCAGTTCCAGCGACGCGCCCCGATAGGCCACGCTGGACACCGCAAACAGCGCCCCGGCCAGCAGCCCCAGCCCCGCCGCCCGCGACGCCAGACGGCGCATCCAGTTGCCCGTCAGCCCCGGTGTGCCCGACAGCACCAGCACCCCCACCAGCCCCAGCAGGATCGCGGCCAGCCCCGCAGGCGTGACCGCTTCGCCCAGCACCACCAGCCCGGCAAAGGCGGTCAGCACCACCTCGGTATTCTTGAAGGTGATCCCCACCGCGAAATTGCGCTCCCGGAACAGGGCCACCACGCAGATCGTCGCCAGGATCTGCCCCAGCCCGCCCAGCAGGGCATAGACCCAGAACAGGCCCGACAGCGCAGGCAGCGGCAGCCCGCGCAGCGCCAGATAGACAGCCACCAGCAGCAGCACCAAGCGGCGAGGAATAGATGAACCGCGCAAACGTGGCCCCTGCCGTGGACAAGGCCCCCATGCTCAGTTGTTTTTGCAGCATGAATCGCGCGGTCTGAAACCCCGCAGCAAGGACAGTGGCGATGACCCATGTTTCCATGGGCCCTCTCATGCCCTCAAATCAGGGCCTGCGCCAGAGGGGATGCGGCACCGGATCCTTGGCCTTGAACAGGTAGCGCCGGAAGATCGCGGCATAGCTCGGGAACATGTAGCCGTCATTGCGCGCAAGATACTTGTCCCGGTTCGCGAAATAGAGCGCGGGCAGACGATACCACGGCAGCTTGGGATGCATGTGATGCACCACATGCAGGTTGTTGTTCAGAAACAGAAAGGCCAGCAGGCCGCGATCCTCGATGATCACCGTGCGGCCACGGGCGCGCAGATGGGCCTGATGCTCCAGAAAGGTGCGGATCTTCAGGATCGACAGCGCGGCATAGCTGGACAGCACAAAGGCCCAGACCGGCATCTGCCCCAGCGCGGCCATCCAGCCCAGCACCAGCCCCAGCGCCGGGATATGCCACAGCCAGCCGCGCAGGACCGCGCGGTCACCGGCCCGGATCGCGCGCCAGTCCGCCGCCATGAAGGCCACCTGCCCCACCAGCGGCCCGATCAACAACCGCCCGATCAGCCGGTTGTTGAGGTTCAGCACCGCCTGCGTCACCGGCGACAGCCGCTCCCAGACGCTCGCATCAAGGTAGTTGCTTTCCGGATCGTCATAGGGATCGGTCAGGATCGAATCCTGATGATGCGCCAGATGGGTGTCGCGGAACCGCAGATAGGGGATCGACAGGGTCAGCGCCGGAAAGACCAGCGCCTCGTTCAGCCACCTGGCCCGCGTCGGATGCCCGTGCAGCGCCTCATGGCACAAAGAGGAATGCAGCGCCGCCGCCAGCGTCACCATCACCATGCCCAGCGGCAGGAACCAGCCCGCCGCCCAAGTCGTCCCGACCGCCCAGACCGAATAGCACAGGACCAGCAGCCCCAGCGTCGGCCATTCCACCGCCCGCGCCCTGCTGCGCACCAAGGTGTCGCTCATATCTACCTGACATTTCTGAATTTCTTCAGACTTACGCCGGAAAGGGCGCTGTGGGTATTCGGAATATGATTAACAATTCTCGACAGCCGTGATATTAATCACCAAATGAGAGATATCATCGACAAGCGCCAACGCGCCACACAGTTCCGCCAACGCCTCGCCACCGCGATGGAGCGTCGCGGCCTCAGCCAGAGCGCGCTGGCCCGCCAGATCGGCGTGGACCGCTCGACCGTGTCGCAGCTTCTGTCCGATGCAGGCGCGCGCCTGCCCAACGCGCAGGTGGTGGGCGAATGCGCGGCGGCGCTGGGTGTCTCGGCGGACTGGCTCTTGTCCCTGTCCGACCGGCCCGAAAGTGCGGCCGACCTTCTGGCCAATTCGCTGTCCCTGACCGAGGCCCCCCGCGCGCTGGTGGACGAACAGATCTTCAGCTGGCACCGCGAGGCGGCAGGCTACAAGATCCGCCACGTCCCCGCCGGCCTGCCCGACATGCTCAAGACCCATACCCTGCTCGACTGGGAATACACCCCGCATCTGGGCCGCACGACCGAACAGGCGATCAATGCCTCGCAGGACCGGCTCGACTGGATGCGCGGGGCCCATTCCGACTATGAAATCGCCCTCCCCCTGCACGAGATGGAAAGCTTCGCCCTCGGCACCAGCTACTACACCGGACTGTCAGCCGCGATCCGCCGCGAACAGATCGACCGCTTCCTTGACCTGCACCATCAGTTCTATCCCGGCCTGCAGGCTCTATCTCTTCGACGCCCGCCGCGTCTATTCCGCGCCGATCACGATCTTCGGCCCGCTGCTGGCCGTGCTCTATATCGGGCGCAACTACGTGGCCTTCCGCGACAGCGAACGGGTGCAGGCCTTCACCAAGCATTTCGACCACCTGGTGCGCGAGGCCAGCATCTCGGCCCGCGACCTGACGGACCACCTCGCCGCCTTGCGCGCGCGCATCACATGACCGGCGGCGCACCCCGCCCCTTCATCTTGCCTGAAATACTCACATCCCACGCCAGCCCGGCCGCGCCACGTCACGCGGCGTCACGATGGCCGCTGCAACCGCCCCATGTCATAGCCATACCACTCCAGGATCTCTTGCGCGGCACGCAACCTGTCCGGCGCGGGGCTGGCGCTGCGATCCAGAATGAAGGCCTGCGATCCCGACGGCGTGCCCAGAACGGCGGTGCGGAAGCCCTCATCGACCCAGAGCACCCACAACGCCTCGGCCTGCCCCTCCTGCCCCACGGGGCGCAACCGGCCGGGGCCTGTCAGCTCGTAAACCCGCCGCTGCACCACGCCATCCGCCCCGGTCACATCGGCCACGATCTGCCCGGTGGTGGCACGCCGGTAAAGATGCCGCTCGGCGCTCACCGCCTGCCCCGGCGCGGCAAAGGCGGCAACCTGCACCCAGTCACCAAGGAACTGCCCGGTCTCGAACCGCTGGGTCGAGGCGAAAGGTGCGGCCGCGTCGCGAAAGCCCTGCACGGGCGATGGCGGCGCGGCACAGGCCGTCAGCAGGGCGAAGGCCAGCAGGCCAAGGCGCAATCGGGTGGCAGATGTGGACATCGGGGCTCCTGTCAGGGCAGGACAGACGCCCGCCACAGCCGCACCCTAGGGGCCTGCCGCCCCGTGACGCAAGGCCCAAGCCGTGGATCAGCTATGCGTCGCGCAAGCGCCGCACCGCCCACCAGCTTGCCCCGGCCATCAGCCCCGCCGTCGCCAGACACAGCGGCACGCCCCCCATCTGATAGGACAGGCCCGACAGCAGCGTCCCCAGCAGCCGCCCCGCCGCATTGGACATGTAGTAGAACCCCACATCCATCGTCACCCGCGCCTCACTGGTGAAGGCCAGGATCAGATAGGAATGCACCGCCGAATTGACCGCGAAGACAAAGCCGAACACCAGCAACCCCGCCACCAGCGAGAGCGTCAGCCAATCCGCAGGCGCCCCCGCCCCAAAGGCCAGCGCCGCCAGCACCAGCGGGATCGGCACCAGCAGACCGGCCCAGCGGATCGCCTGCCCCACGATCTCGGGCTCGGGCCGCAGCGCCGCGCGCAGGATGCGCGGCGCGCTGGCCTGCACCGCGCCATAGGCGATGATCCACAGCGCCATGAACCCGCCGATCAGGAAAAACGCGGCCCGCGCGCCCTCGGGTGTGCCATCGGACAGGACCGACTGGAAATAGACGGGGATGCCCACCACGAACCAGACATCCCGCGCCCCGAACAGGAACATCCGCGCCAGCGACAGCCGGTTGATGCGGGCATCCGTGGACCAGACCTGCGAAAATTTCGCCTCCTTCGTCCCCGCAGGCAGGCCCGCCGGCATGAACAGCATCACCGCGACAAGGATCACCGCCAGCACGGCCGCCATCGCCCAGACCGCAGGCACGAAGCCGATCAGCCCCAGCAGCGCCGCACCCAAGGAAAAACCCGATCCCCTTGACCGCATTCTTCGATCCCGTCAGCCACGCCACCCAGCGGAACAGCCCGCCATCCCCCTTGGGCGCCAGCAGCTTGACCGCCGATTTCGACGCCATCTTGGACAGGTCCTTGGCCACGCCAGACGCCCCCTGCACCGCCATGACAAAGGCCACGGAGGCCGCCACGCTCCATGTCGGGTCAAGCTGCGCCAGCGCCACAAGTGCCGCGATCTGCACCGCCAGCCCCGCATAAAGCGTCCGCGTCAGCCCGAACCGCGCCGCGATCCAGCCCGCCGACAGGTTGGTGACGATCCCCGCCACCTCGTAAAGCAGGAACAGCCAGGCAAGCTGCACCGGGCTGAAGCCCAACCCGTTGAAATGCAACAGGACCAGCATCCGCAGCGCCCCATCCGACAGCATGAAGGCCCAATAGGCCGCTGTCACCGTCGCATAGGCGCGCAAGCCCTCTGGGGCGCTATCGCTCACATCGCCCCCGCGACCATGCGGGCGATATCGGCCATCCGGCAGGCATAGCCCCATTCATTGTCATACCAGGCATAGACCTTCACCTGCGTCCCGTTCACCACCATGGTCGAAGGCGCGTCGATGATCGCCGAACGCGGATCGCCGCGATAATCGCAGGACACCAGCGGCCGTTCCTCATAGCCAAGGATGCCCTGCAAATCGCCCTCGGCAGCGGCCTTGAACAACCCGTTCACCTCCTCGACCGTGGTGGCGCGCTCCATCTCGAACACCGCGTCGGTGATCGAGGCATTCAGCAGCGGCACTCGCACCGCATGGCCGTTCAACCGGCCTTTCAGCTCCGGGTAGATCAGCGTGATCGCCGTGGCGCTGCCCGTGGTCGTGGGGATTAGGTTCATCAGCGCGGACCTTGCCCGGCGCATGTCCTTGGCGGGTCGATCCACGATGGTCTGAGTGTTTGTCACATCATGGATTGTCGTGATTGATCCATGCTTTATGCCCAGATTCTCGTGCAACACCTTCACAACCGGGGCCAGGCAATTCGTGGTGCAACTGGCCGCCGTGATCAGCCTGTGTTCCGCCGGATCATACAGGTGATCGTTCACCCCATAGACAAGGTTCAGCGCCCCGCCATCCTTGACGGGCGCCGAGACGATCACCTTTTTCACCCCCGCCGCATAATAGGGGGCGATCTTTTCCGCGGTCTTGAACACGCCTGTGCAATCCAGCACCAGATCAATGCCCATCGCGGCCAGCGGCAGATCCTCGATCCGCTTTTCCCCCGTCACCCGCATCCGCTGCCCGTTCAGGGTCAGGCTGTCCGCATCATGGGCGATCTGCCCCCGCCAGCGCCCATGCACGCTGTCGAACTCCATCAGCAGCGCATGCTGATCCGGCGTGCCCGCAGGATCGTTGAGCAGGACAATCTCGCCCTGCACCGGGTCATCCGCCAAGGCGCGCAGCAACAGCTTGCCGATGCGGCCAAATCCATTCAGGGCAATGCGGGTCATGCGGATTTTCCTTCCAGAACGGCCTCTCGGCCAATGTCATCAATGGATTTTTGCAAGGCGATCCGGTCCAGATCGTCCACCGGCAGCGCGACAAAGGCGGCGATCCGGCGGCGCATCGCGTCAAAGGCCGTGGCAAAGGCCAGCGCCTGCTCGGCCTCGGTCCCCGTCGCCCTGACCGGATCGGGGATGCCCCAATGGGCGCTCAACGGATGACCGGGCCATGGCGGGCAATCCTCCGACGCGGCGCGGTCGCAGACGGTGAAGACAAAATCCATCCACGGCGCCTGCGCCCCCTCGAATTCCGACAGATCCTTGGACCGCAGATCCTCTGTTGCGAACCCTGCCCGCTTCAGCAGATCGACCGCACGCGGATGCGGCACCCCGCGCGGCACGGTGCCCGCGGAAAAGGCCCGGAAACGCCCTTGCCCCATGTCGTTCAGAAGCGCCTCGGCCATGATCGACCGCGCGGAATTGCTGGTGCAGATGAACAATACGTTGAACATCCTCGTCTCCTGTCCTGTGTGGGAAAACATCTCAGCCCCCGGAAGATGGGCGCAGACTTCGGGCCGCCCCCGGCAGCAATCATCGACCAGAAATGTAACAAGCTGCCCCGCCCGCTCCAGATCGACACTGTAGAACAGCGAGCGCCCCTGCCGGGTCGCGCGGATCAGCCCCGCGCGGTCCAGATCGGACAGGTAATGCGACAGGGTATTCTGTTTGAGATCAAGCGCTTCGGCGATCTCGGTCGGGCGCACACCCTGCGGCATGTGACGCATCAACAGCCGGAACACCGACAGCCGCCCGGCATGGCCGAGCGTGGCGAAAGCGGAAATGGCGAGATTCGTATCCATATTTCCTGAATAATGGAAATATGGATACGGTCAAGTCTGAATCATCAGGATCAGTAAGGCAGCGGATGCGCCCGGTGCACCTGGTCGATCCGCGCCGCCAGCCCCTCGGGCAGCGCAATCCCCGCCCCTGCCAGGGCATGATCCAACTGGTCCTGCGTGCTGGCCCCGAAGATCACCGAGGTCATGAAGGGCCGCGACGCACACCACGCCAGCGCCATATGCACCGGGTCCAGACCGAATTCCGCCGCAAGGTCCAGATAGGCCTGCACGGCGGCGAAAGCGCGATCCGTGATCCGCCCGCCCAGATCCGGCGTGCGCGTGCGGCGCGAGCCCTCGGGGATCGCCCCGTTCTGATACTTGCCCGTCAGCATCCCCGTCGCCAGCGGCGAGAACGCCAGCAGGCCCACATCCTCGTTCACGCTCATCTCGGCCAGATCGGTGTCATACATCCGGCACATCAGCGAATATTCGTTCTGGATCGAGGCGACGCGCGGCCAGCCCTTCTCATCGGCGATCCGCGCCCATTGGGTCGTGCCCCATGCGCTTTCATTGGACAGGCCGAAATGGCGGATATTGCCCTTCTCGACCTGCCGCTGCAGCGCCTCCAGCGCGTCCTCCATATGGGCGATGGTATCGGCCCGGTTCTGCGAGGACGGATCATAGCTCCAGTTGCGCCGGAACATGTAGGAGCCGCGATTGGGCCAGTGGAACTGGTAGAGGTCGATCACATCGGTCTTCAGCCGCTTGAGCGACCCTTCGATGGCCCCCGGAATCGTGGCCGAGGTGATCGGCGCGCCGTCGCGGACATGGGCCATGCCCTCGCCGGTATGCTTGGTGGCAAGCACATAGTCCCCCCGCCGCCCCGGATTGGCGGCCTGCCAGTTGCCGATCACCTCCTCGGTCAGGCCGATCGTCTCCTTGGCGACCGGGTTGACCGGATACATCTCGGCCGTGTCGATGAAATTGATCCCGTGATCCAGCGCGGTTTCAATCTGGCGATGGGCGTCCGCCTCGGGCGTCTGGGTGCCATATGTCATGGTGCCAAGGCACAGCTCGCTGACCATCAGGCCGGTCCGGCCCAGCGGGTTCATCTTCATCGGATAAGTCTCCTTGATGCGTGTCCGGGGCGGAACCTAACGCGTTTTCAGGCAGGGTCACCCCCGAAAAGATATTTGGAACAAATCAGGAACATGCTAAAAGCAGACCATGACGATTCCCCTGAGCCCCGCCCTGCTGACCCGCGCGCCGCAGCGTGACCGCCCGGCCCTGATGCTGGGCGATGACATCCGGCTGGTGCTGGCCCGGCTGCACGAATGCTGCGGCCCGGCCCGGCGCAGCTTCGCCCTCTGGCTGGCGGGGATGGTGCAGCGCAAACATCCCGGCCCGGTCATCTGGATCACGCCGCGCCACCTGCCCGACCGGCCCAACCCGGATGGCGTGGCGGGGCTGGCCCGGCCCGAAGGGTTCCTGCACCTCGCCCCCCAGCGCCCCGAGGATCTGCTGTGGTGCATGGAAGAAGCCCTGCGCAGCGGGGCGGTTCCCCTCGTGGTGGCCGACCTGCCCGGCCCGCCCGGCCTGACACCCGTCCGCCGCCTGCATCTGGCCGCCGAAACGGGTGCTGCCGAAGGCGCCTTCGCCCCCCTCGGCCTGATCCTGACACCCGAGACGGGCGGCGCGCAGGGGGTGGAAACCCGCTGGCACATGGCCCCCGCCCACAGGCCCGGCGAACAGGGCTGGACCCTGCGCCGCCTGCGCGCGCGGCAAGACCCGCCCCGCGACTGGCACCTGCGCGGTCCCGCCCATGCCGCCACCGGACCGATCCGGGCAGAGGGTGCAGGATGAGTATTTGAAGCAAGATGAAGCCGCGGCAGCCCGCCTTCATCTTGCACCAAATACTCTCGCCGAAGGCGACAGCACCTGCAAAACCTGCAAAGCCCCCTTGCCATCCCCGGCGGGATGGGCAGGACTGGCCCCATGCGCCTGATGATCTCCTTTGCCGCCCTGTTCCTGTCGGTCATCCTGCTCCAGCTCTCGACCGGGCGGCGTGGGGCCGCTGGATGCGCTGTCGGGCATCACGCTCGATTTCACCAATGCGCAGATCGGCCTGCTGGGCTCGGCGCATTTCTTCGGCTTCTTCATCGGCTGCTGGTGGGCCCCGCGCCTGATGGGCACCATCGGCCATTCCCGCGCCTTCGCCGCCTTCACCGCCGCCGGGGCCATCGGCCTGCTGGCCCATATGCTGGTGATCGACCCCTATGCCTGGGCGCTGATGCGGGTGGCCTCGGGGCTCTGCGTGGCGGGCTGCTACACGGTGATCGAGGCCTGGTTGCAGGCCAAGGTCACCAACGAGACGCGCGGCCGCGCCATGGGCACCTACCGGGTGGTCGACATGGGCGCGTCGCTGGTGGCGCAGATGCTGATCTGCGGTGCTCGAACCTGCCTCCTATGTCTCCTACAACCTGCTGGCGCTGCTGTGCTGCGCCGCGCTCCTGCCGATGACGCTGACCCGCACCGCCGAGCCCGAAACCCCGACCGCCCCGCGCCTGCGCCCGATGCTGGCCGTGACCCGCTCGCCGCTGGCCGCCGCGGGCGTGGTGGTCGCGGCCCTGTCCAGCGCGTCCTTCCGCATGGTCGGGCCGGTCTATGGGCAGGGCGTCGGCCTGGCGGTGGATCAGATCGCCTATTTTCTGGCGGCTTTCGTGCGGGCGGGGCGCTGGCGCAATATCCCGTGGGCTGGCTGGCCGACAAATATGACCGCCGCTGGGTGCTGATCTGGCTCTCGGTCGCCTCGATCGCCAGTTCGGCCCTGACCGCCCTCACCGGGGATCTGGGCACCGTGGGCGTGCTGCTGACGGCCACGCTCTTCGGGCCGACGACCTTTCCGATCTATTCGGTCGCCGCCGCCCATGCCCATGATTTCGCCGACACATCCGAACGGGTCGAACTGTCGGCGGCGCTGATGTTCTTCTTTGCCCTCGGCGCCATCGCAGCCCCGCTGCTGGCCTCGATCCTGATCGAGGTCTATGGCCCCTCGGCCATGTTCATCATGATCGGCACGGGCCATGCGGTGCTGGTGGTCTTCGGTCTGATCCGGATGCGGATGCGCCCACGCGCGGCACGCCGCACGCCCTATGTCTGGGCCCCGCGCACCTCCTTCCTGATCGGACGGCTGACCGGACGCGCCCGCGACGAGGACTGAGGATCAACCCGCCGCTGGAACCCCGCCGCACCTTGCGCTAAGGAAGGGCCAAACCGCAGATACGTCTGGAAATACAGGGGCGCGACGACATGGCACGGCATCTGATCACCTCGGCGATCCCCTACATCAACGGGATCAAGCATCTGGGCAACCTCGTGGGCAGCCAGTTGCCCGCCGATCTTTACGCCCGCTACCAGCGCGGGCGCGGCAACGAGGTGCTGTTTCTCTGCGCCACCGACGAACACGGCACGCCCGCCGAACTGGCCGCCGCCAAGGCCGGCAAGCCGGTCGCCGAATACTGCGCCGAGATGCATGCAGGTGCAGGCCGAGATCGCGCGCGGCTTCCGCCGTCAGCTTCGATCATTTCGGCCGCTCCTCCAGCCCGCAGAACCATCGGCTGACCCAGCATTTCGCAGGCCGTCTGGCCGAGGCCGGGCTGATCCGCGAAGTCTCCGAGACGCAGATCTATTCGAAGGCCGACGGCCGCTTCCTGCCCGACCGCTATATCGAGGGCACCTGCCCCAACTGCGGCTTTGACAAGGCGCGCGGCGATCAATGCGACAACTGCACCAAGCAGCTTGATCCCGTGGACCTGATCAACCCGCGCTCGACCATCTCGGGCTCGACCGATCTGGAACAGCGCGCCACCAAGCACCTCTACCTGCGCCAGAGCGCCATGCGCCAGCAGTTGCAGGACTGGATCGACAGCAAGACCGACTGGCCGATCCTGACCACCTCGATCGCCAAGAAATGGCTGAACGACGGCGACGGCTTGCAGGATCGCGGCATCACCCGCGATCTGGACTGGGGCATCCCGGTCAAGAAGGGCGATCAGGACTGGCCGGGGATGGAGGGCAAGGTCTTCTACGTCTGGTTCGACGCGCCCATCGAATACATCGCCTGCGGCGCCGAATGGGCCGAGGCGCATGGCCTGAAGGCCGAAGCCTGGGAACGCTGGTGGCGCACCGACAAGGGCGCGGATGACGTGACCTATACCCAGTTCATGGGCAAGGATAACGTGCCCTTCCACACGCTTCAGCTTCCCCGCCACGATCCTCGGCTCGGGCGAGCCGTGGAAGCTGGTGGATTACATCAAGTCGTTCAACTACCTGAATTATGATGGCGGCCAGTTCTCGACCTCGCGCGGGCGCGGCGTCTTCATGGATCAGGCGCTGGAGATCCTGCCCGCCGATTACTGGCGCTGGTGGCTTCTGTCCCACGCGCCGGAATCCTCGGATGCCGAATTCACATGGGAGAATTTCCAGACCTCCGTGAACAAGGATCTGGCCGATGTGCTGGGCAATTTCGTCAGCCGCGTCACCAAGTTCTGCCGCTCCAAATTCGGCGAGGCGGTCCCCGAAGGCGGCGAGATCGGCCCGCAGGAAACCGCGCTCATCGACGCGCTGACCACCCGCCTGCGCGCCTATGAAGGCCTCATGGACGCGATGGAGGTGCGCAAATCGGCGCAGGAACTGCGCGCGATCTGGGTGCTGGGCAACGAATACCTGCAATCCGCCGCCCCTTGGGTCGACGATCAAGGAAGACCCCGAACGCGCCGCGATGCAGACGCGGCTGGGCCTGAACCTGATCCGGCTTTACGCGGTGCTCTCGGCCCCCTTCATCCCCGACGCAAGTGCGGCGATGCTGGCCGCCATGCAGGCGCAAGACGCCACATGGCCCGAGGGCGATCTGGGCGAATGGCTGACCGCCCTGCCCGCTGGCCACGCCTTCACCGTGCCCGAGGTGCTCTTCACCAAGATCACGGATGAACAGCGCGAGGATTGGCAGACCCGCTTCGCCGGCATCCGCACCTGAAAAAAGGGCAGGCCCCCAAAGGCCCGCCCGCTTCTTCTTGCCTCAAATATCCGCAGGGGGTCCGGGGGGATGCATCCCCCCGGTCCGCCCTCACGTCTTGAACACCCGGTAGATCGCCGGGATCACCAGCACCGTCAGCAGGGTCGAGCTGAACAGACCGAACAGCAGCGACAGCGCCAGACCCTGAAAGATCGGATCCGCCAGGATCACCGTCGCCCCGAACATCGCGGCCAAGGCGGTCAGCAGGATCGGCTTGAACCGGATCGCGCCCGCCTCCAGCAGGATATCCACCGGCGATTTGCCCGCAGGGTCAGTGTGGCGGATGAAATCCACCAAGAGGATCGAGTTGCGCACGATGATCCCCGCCAGCGCGATGAACCCGATCATCGAGGTGGCCGAAAACGGCGCGGCCCACAACCAATGCCCGATCATGATCCCAAGGAAAGTCAGCGGCACCGGCGTCAGCACCACCAAAGGTACCCGGAACGATCCGAACTGCGCCACCACCAGCACATAGATCGCCAGCAGCGCCACCCCGAAGGCCGCCCCCATGTCGCGGAAAGTGACCCATGTCACCTCCCATTCGCCATCCCACAGGATCGTGGGGCGGCTGTCGTCCAGCGGCTGGCCGTTCAGCAGGACCAGCGGCTTTTCGCCCTCGGCCCAGTCCATCGCGTCCAGCGCGCTGGCCCACTTCGACGATACCGTAAAGCGGTGCCTCGAACCGGCCCGCCAGTTCGGCCATCACCATCTCGGCAGGCCGTCCGTTGCGGCGGAAGATCGGATAGGACATGCGTTTCTTCCTCGATCCGCACCACATCGCCCAGTTCCACCACGCCGCGCGCGCCGGGCAGGACGTTGGCCGGGATCGGCGTGGACAGGAACCGCTCGTCCATCACCCGGTCCGACAGGTCGCGCGCGACCGTGATCGGGATCGGGCGGCGGCCATCCTCGCGATGCGAATAGCCCACCACGGTCTCGCCGTTCAGGATGCCGATCGTGTCGAACACGTCCTGCTCCTGCACCTGAAAGAACTCCAGATCGTCGGGCGAGATCAGCGCCCGCAACCGGCGCGGCGGATTGCCGAAACTGTCATCCACATCGACGATGAAATCCACGCTCTCGAAAGCGGTCCGCAGCTTGCGCGCCGTCTCGCGCCGGGCTTCGGGCGTGGGGCCGTAAACCTCGGCCAGCAGCGTCGCCATGACCGGCGGGCCGGGCGGCGGTTCCACCGTCTTCAGGCTCGCCCCCTCAGGCAGGTCCAGCGCCTTGAGGCGTTCGCGCAGTTCCAGCGCGATCTCGTGGCTGGACCGGGCGCCATGGCCCACTTCGGACAGGTTGATCTGCACATCGCCCATATAGGGCTCGGCCCGCAGGAAATAGTGCCGCACCAGCCCGTTGAAGTTGAAGGGCGCGGCGGTGCCCGCATAGGTCTGCACGCTCAGAACCTCGTGCAGCTCCATCGCGATGCGCGCCACCGATTGCGCCACCGCATCAGTCGCCTCGACCGCCGTGCCCTCGGGCATGTCGATCACGACAGCCAGTTCCTGCTTGTTGTCGAAGGGCAGCAGTTTCACCGTCACATGCTGCGTGTAAAGCAGACCGAGCGAGCCGAAAGACAGCACCGCCGTGACCAGCAGGAACGTCAGGCTGCGCGCCTTGGTGGCCAGAACGGGCCGCGCCACGCGGGTGAACAGCCGCCCCAGAAAGCCCCCATCCGCCCCGTCATGCCCATGCATCGGCGCATTGCCCGCGATCTTGACCATCAGCCAGGGCGTCACCATCACCGCGATGAAGAACGAGATGATCATCGCCGCCGAAGCCACCGCCGGGATCGGGCTCATATAGGGTCCCATCAGCCCCGACACGAACAGCATCGGCAGAAGTGCGGCCACCACCGTCAGCGTGGCGACAATGGTGGGGTTGCCCACCTCGGCCACGGCGTCGATGGCGCGGGTCACGCGGTCGCGCCCGTCCTTCATGCCCCAGTGGCGCGCGATATTCTCGATCACCACGATGGCGTCATCGACAAGGATACCGATGGAAAAGATCAGCGCGAACAGCGACACCCGGTTCAGCGTATAGCCCATGATCCAGGCACCAAACAGCGTCAGCAGGATCGTCACCGGGATCACCACGGCGACCACGATGCTTTCGCGCCAGCCAATGGCCACCAGCGTCAGCACGATGATCGACAGCGTCGCCAGAAACAGCTTCAGCAGCAGCGTATCGGCCTTTTTCTGCGCTGTCTCACCATAGTTGCGGGTGATCTCGACCGCGACACTCTCCGGGATCAGCGTCTCCTGCAAAGCGGCGGTCCGGCCAAGGATCTGATCGGCCACCACCACGGCGTTGGACCCTGCCCGCTTGGCGAAGGCCAGCGTCACGGCAGGGCTGCGCGTGATCGTGCCATCCTCGGCGCGGGTCACATGGGCGACGATGCGGTCGGACATGTCGGGCACGAATGCGATCGTGGCCACATCGCCCACATAGACGGGGCGATTGTCCCGCGTGGTCAGCAGCAGGCCCGCCACCTCGGCAGGCGCGGTCAGGCTTTGGCCCGCGACCAGTCCGATCTGTTCGCCGCCGTCGCGCAGGGTTCCGGCCTTCATGGTCCGGTTGGCCGATTGCACCTTGCCCGCAAGCTGTTGCAGCGTGATCCCGTACATCGCCATGCGCTCGGGATCGGGCGCGATGCGGATCGCCTCATTGGCCTCGCCCACGATATAGCTCAGGCCCACATCCTCGACGCGCGACAGATCGGCCCTGAGTTCGCGCGCCAGCCGGGTCAGGTCATTGGCGCTGACCTCGGCCCCCTCCTGTGCGGTCAGGGTCAGGGTCACGATGGCCACATCGTCGATCCCGCGCCCGATGATCAGGGGTTCCGGGATGCCCACGGGGATGCGGTCCATATTGGCGCGCACCTTTTCATGCACCCGCAGGATCGCCGCGTCCGAGGACGTGCCGACCTCGAACCGCGCGGTGATCATCGCGCCGTCATCCATGGTCTGCGAATAGACATGTTCGACGCCGTTGATCGCCTTGACGATGGTCTCCATCGGCTCGGAGACAAGGCGCACCGCATCCTCGGCCTTCAGCCCCGGCGCCTGCAACAGGATGTTCACCATCGGCACGGAAATCTGCGGCTCTTCCTCGCGCGGGACGACCATCAGCGCGATGATCCCCATGGCCAGCGCGGCCAGCATGATGAGCGGGGTCAGGGGCGAGCGGATGAACCCTTGTGTCAGGTTCCCCGCAATGCCCAGCGATTGGGGTGTGTCGCTCATTTCAGCACCACCGTATCGCCATCCGTCAGGCCCGACAGAACCTCGCGCAGCGTGACACCGTCAACCTCGTGGCGCTGACCCAGCATCACCGCGCGTTCGCCCTGATGCGCCCCCTCGACGGTCACGAAATCCAGCCCCGACCGGGTGGTGATCGCGCTTTCCGGCACCAGAAGCGCCTCGCGCTGCCCGACGGCCAGACGCACCAGCACGCGGGCATTGACGAAAGCGTCATTCAGGCCCTCGACCGCCACATCGGCGATCACGCGCCCGTTCTCGATCTGCGGATAGATCCGCGCCAGACGGCCCGTGGCGCTCTCGCCCGCGCCGTCGATCTCGATCACATCGCCCTCGCTCAGCGCGCGGGCATGGCGTTCCGGGATGGCCAGCCGCAGGAAGAACCCGCCGCCGCCCAGCGTCGCCACCGCCTCGCCCGGCATCACGACCGCACCGGCTGCGGCGGGCACCGTCAGCACCAGCCCCGAGATCGGGGCCAGCACATCGCCCTCGGTCGCCTGCTGTTCGACGACCGAGCGTTCTGCGCGCGTCGCGTCGATCTGGCTGGTCAGAACATCGACCTGCGTGCGCAGCGCGTCCAGCCGCTGCACCGTGGTGACGCCCCGGCGCAGCAATTCCTCGCCGCGCTCCAGTTCCACCTGCGCGTTGTCCAGTTGCGATTGCAGCGATTGCAACTGCGCGTCCACGGCGCGCAGGCGCAGGTCCAGCTTGTCATCGACCACGCGGGCCAGCACCTGCCCCGCCTCGACCCGGTCGCCCTCGACCACGCCCAGCGAGACCAGCGTGCCCCCCAGCCGCGCGCGGGCCGGCAGGCGCGTCTGCGCCTCGATCTGCCCATAGACGGCTTTCCAGTCGGTGACAGGCTGCGCCGTCACGGCGAGGGATTCGGCGTATGCCGCAGGCGTGAGGGACAAAAGCCCAACCAGAGCAAAGACTTGCGCTTTCATGTGCGCCTCCATGAATGTCGTGCGAGCCACCAGGGGATCGCTTTCATATTCCATATAGTGAATATTTGATTCGGGCACAATGGCAGACCCTGTGGAAAGATCCACGCGATCCTCACCTTTGCCGAAACCGTCTTCACCCTGCGCCGACCATAGGGGGCCGCCAGGGCGGCCGCCCTGACCCAGATCAAGACACGGCAGACCCGCTCTCCGCTCCCTTGTCGCGACCAAAGCGCCGGCGCGCGGCGGCAAAAGCCGCCAGCCGTGCCTCGACCCGGCCATTGACGCTGTCCTCGGGATAGGTCCCCGCCGCCCCGCGCACACCTGCGGGAACGCCCGTCAGCAGCGCGATCCCCTCGTCGATGGTGGCGACGGGCAGCACGCGGAACCGCCCGTCGGCGACAGCCTGCACCACATCGGGCCGCAGCATCAGATGCGGGACATTGGTGGCCGGGATCAGCACCCCCTGCTCGCCGGTCAGGCCGCGCGCGGCGCAGATGTCGAAAAACCCCTCGATCTTTTCATTCACCCCGCCGATGGCCTGCACCTGCCCGGCCTGATTGACCGACCCCGTCACCGCCAGCCCCTGCCGGATCGGCAGTTCCGCCAGCGCCGAGAGCAGCGCGTAAAGCTCGGCCGAGGACGCACTGTCACCGTCCACACCGCCATAGCTCTGCTCGAACACCAGACTGGCGTGGAGCGAGAACGGCACATCCCGCGCATAATTGGCGGCCAGATAGCCCGACAGGATCAACACGCCCTTGGAATGCAGCGGCCCGCCCAGATCGACTTCGCGCTCGATATCGACCAGCTTGCCCGCCCCCATCCTGACCCGCGCCGTGATCCGCGACGGCTGCCCGAAGCGGAAGGTCCCGGTCTGCGCCACCGACAGCCCGTTGATCTGGCCCGCCACAGCCCCGTCCGTGTCGATCAGGATCGTGCCGCGCGTCACCGCCTCCCGCATCCGGTCGCGGATGCGCGCATTGCGCTGCTCGGCCTCGGACAGGGCCTTTTCGATATCCTCGACCGCGACCGGGGACGGGGTGCTCTCCTCGTCGCAGGGCAGCCGGGCGCAGGCATAATGCTCGGCCTCGCGCAGGATATCCGCCAGCGCCCCAAGATGCAGCGACAGCTTCTCGCTGTCCCCGGCGTGACGCAGCGCCTCCTCCAGCAGCCGCGCAACCGCAGCGGCGGTCAGCGGACGCAGGCCTTCACGCCGGATGAACGAGGCCAGAAGCCGCGCGAACAGCGCCGTATTCTCGGGTGTCAGGGCGAAATCCTCCTCGAAATCCGCCTGCAACTTGAACAGGTCCGCGAAATCCGGATCCAGCATCACCAGAAGCGCATAGAGCATCCGCTCGCCCACCAGCACCACCCGGACATCCAGCGGTATCGGATCAGGCTCCAGCGACAGGGTCTGCACCAGACTCAGGCGTTCCGCCATCGAGGTGATCGCGATCGTCCGGTGTTGCAGGCTGCGCTTCAACGCCTCCCAGGCGAAGGGCTCGGACAGGATACGCCGCGCATCCAGCACCAGAAACCCGCCATTGGCCCGATGCAGGGCGCCCGGGCGGATCAGGGTGAAATTGGTCATCAGCGCCCCCATCTGGGCGATATTCTCGATCCGCCCCACAAGACGGTTCAACGTGGGCAGTTCCTCGGCCTCGAGCGGGGCACCCGTGCCGCCCTCCTCGGAGTGCGAGACCATGACATTGATCACGTAGCGGCCGAACTGCGGCAGCCGGTGAACCTTGCGCAGCCCGCCCGGAAAGGCCCCGTCACGGTCCTGGGCATGGGCCTCAAGGAACAGCTCCGCATTGTGGATCATGTCCTGCGCCACCTCGTCGAGGTAATGCTGCACGCTGTCGATCCCCGCGAACAGCGCCCGCGCCCCGGCGATGCGCTGCTGCACCGCCTGTTCCGCCATCCTCGCATGCAGGGCGACCAGGCGCTGCCGATGCGCCCGCACCAATGCCGGGGCCGCTTCAAGGATACCGGCCAACTCCTTCTGGAACCGGGCGATCTTCTCCTCGATCTGCGCCTGTTCCTCGGGGCTCAGCTTGTCGAAGGCCTCCTTCTCGATCACCTCGCCGTCACGGATCGCGGTCACCATGAAACCCGTGGGCGTGCTGACCAGCCCCACGTCCTCGGCCTTGGCCCTCTGGGCGAAATCCTTCATCCGCGCTGACCCGGCCTCCTCGAAGGAACTTTCCAGCGCCTTGCGCCGCGCCTGGTAATCCTCCCCCTCGAACAGCGCGGGGATCTCCGCGCCCAGATCATCGACCAGATCCTCCATCTCGGCCTTCAGCCGCTGCGCCTGCCCCGATGGCAGCTTCAGCGCGCGGGGCTTCTGCTCATCCTCGAAATTGTTGACATAGGCCCAGTCGCAGGGCACCGGCCGCGCCGCCGCCTCTTGCGCCAGAACGCTCTGGACCGCGCTGTGCCGCCCGGTGCCCGAAGGCCCGACCACGAACAGGTTGAAGCTGCGATGCCCGATCCCCGCCGCCAGCCGGATCGCGCCCAGCGCCCGGTCCTGCCCGATCAGCTCCTGCAGGGTGTCCAGCGTCTCGGTCGTCTCGAAACCCAGCGTGACCGGATCGATTCGCCGACGCAGACGGTCCGGCGCAAGGCCCTCCGGCAATGGATCATCCCCGTGCATCAACCCCTCTCCCCCTGGGCAGAGCATGTCGGACGCCGGATCGCGGGGCCATCCTGTCGTGGATCACGGCAGCGCCATCCGGGCGACCGATACGCGAAACTACAGATGTAACCCGCTCATCCCATCCCAAAGCGGCGCCAAGATCAACCGCTGCCTGCGCGCAGCCAGAGGATCTGGCCCAGCACGGTCGAAAGCGGCACGGTGCGCAGGATGTCGCGGATCATCGCCACATCGGCGCGCAGCCCCGCCCGCCAGCCGCGCTTGATCCCCTTGGCGGGGCTGGCCACCTCGGGCCAGCGCACGATGGCGACACGCAACCGCGCGGCCCTGATCCGCGTGTTCAGGAACACCTCAAGCCCGAAACGCGGCAAACCCGCGATCTGCCCCAGACAGGGCGACAGCAACCTCATCGGCAGAACACGCTCGCCCGTGATGTAATCGACCCCCAGCCATTGCCACAGCCGGGGCGCATTACCGCGCAGGGACAGGCTGGCATCCGCCTGCCCCGCCCGCACCGGCGCGATCAGCCGCGTCAGATCCGCAGGCCGCAGCCCGGTCAGATCGGCATCCAGCAGCAGCACATGGGTCGTGGTAACGCAGGCCAGCCCCGCCGCGATGGCCGCCGACTTGCCCCGATTGGGCCGCAGCCGCAGCACATCCGCCCCGGCCCTCTCGGCCACGGCGGCCGTATCATCCTGCGAGCCGTCATCGACCACGATCACCCGCGCGATCAGCGGATGATCCAGCGCGGAAGCCAGAACGCCCGCGATGCGCGGCCCCTCGTCATGGGCGGGGATCAGGCAGGTGATGGTCTGGGTCATTCCGGGCACCTTCTGCGGGCAACACGGCGGGTCGCGATCACGGCCAGCACACAGACAAAGATGAGGATACCGGCCCCCAGCACCCAGTCGCCCACCCGGTCCGCGACCTTGCCGAACCACCACCCCAGCCCCAGAAAGACCGCCACCTTTGGCAGCGTGGCCAGCAGGTTCAGGGCGATGAACCGCGCAAAGGGCATCCGCGCCATGCCTGCGGCCAGCAGCACGGCAAACCCCGCCGAATGGGTCAGCTTGCCAAGCACAAGAAGACGCCCGCCGTTGCAGCGGAACGCCCGCAGCGCCCGCGCCAGCCGCCGCCGCGTCACGCCGAAACGCGCCACCCACGGCCGCACCACGCGGGCCCGCGCCCGCCGGCCGATGGTGTAAAGGATCACGTCACCCGTCAGGTCGGCCAGCACCAGCACGCCATAGGCCTGTGACACCGCGATCAGCCCGGTCTTGGCCAGATAGCCCGCCACCACCGCCACCACCGGCCCTTCCAGCACGGCCAGCGGGGCGAGGATCACCATGCCATGGTCCCGTATCAGCGCGCCGATATCGGCCTCGGTCATGGCATCACGCCGGGTCCGGGGCGGTCTCGGGCGCCAGCGTGCTGCCGCGCCATTCGAACCCGCGCCGGGCATAGGTCGCCAGCCAGAGCACGGGCATCATCAGATCGCGCAGGATCATCGCCACCGCCCCCTGCCAGCCCAGCGGCCACCCGGCCCGCCGCGCCAGCAGCACCTCGGTCAGATACCACAGCGCGGCATAGCCCAAACCCAGCGCCGCAGGCGCACCCGACAGGATCACCGCCAGCCCCGCACAGGCGATGGGCAGCACCCCGCCGTTGAAGACCTCGAACAGGAACAGCACCGGAAAGGCGTCCCGCCGCACCCGGCTCCAGCGCAACTGCCGGGTCCAGACCTGCGTGATCGCGCGCCTGCCGATGGGCTGGGCAAAGGGCAGCGGCGTCAGCGTGACACGACGCCCCAGACCCCGGATCACGCCCGTCGCCGCCGCATCCTCGGCCAATGTCCGGCCCAGCCGCCGCAACCCGCCCGCCGCCTCCAGCAAGCGGCTTGTTGAAAAACAGCGTCTTGCCCTGCGCGAACCCCAAGCCAAGACTGTCCGCCGCATATTGCAGCACCGCCTGATTGCCGTTCAGAAAGGCGCATTCCAGATGCCCTGCAAGGTTCCCCGGTCGCACCCCGACAGGCGGCGCCGAAACCAGCCCCGTATCAGGCCCCCAAGAGGCCACGACCGTGGACAGATAATCGCGCGGCAACAACAGGTTGCTATCCGTCATGCAGACCCAGTCGGCCCCCGCCGCCTGCCAGCCCTTCCAGACATTGTTCAGCTTGGGATTGCCCGTCACGCGGTCATCGCCCACCAGCAGCCGCGCCGGCACATGCGGGTGTTCGGCCATCAGACGCCGGACAAGACCGATCACCGGATCATCCGGCGACTGGACGCAGAAGACCACCTCATAGCGCGGATAGTCCTGCCGGAACGAGGATCGCAGCGTCTCGGTGTCGAACGGGTCCAGCCCGCAGACCGGGCGCAGCAGCGTGACGAAAGGCTGCCCGATCACGCCCCCATGCGCGGCACACCCCTGCGGCGCGCCCCGCCCCAGACGCCGCAGGTAGAGCCCCACCGCCAGCAGGTGCAGCACCAGCAGCCCCGCCGCGACAGCACTCAGGATCAACACAGGCCCGCTCATGCCAGGCTCTCGGCATCACGCGCGCGCGCAGCGCCCGGCGCGCCGCTTGCCACAGGACGCCCCGTCAGCAACCGCAACGCCCCGTCATGCGCCTCGGCCAGCGCCGTCATGCTGTCCAGCCAGTCTCCGCAATTGGCATAGATCATGCCATGCGCATCATGCAGGTCCGCGATGTGGAAATGACCGCAGATCACCCCATCCGCGCCATGCTGGCGGGCCATCTCCACCAACCGGCGCTCGTGGCTGCGGCTGCGGTAGAGCATCGCGTTCACCCCGGCCAGCAGCGTCTCGATGGCGCTGCGCGCCTCGGCAGGCGTGCCACGCCGCAGCACCGACAGGCCGCGATCCAGACGCCGCAGCAGATGGTCGATCCGGCTGCCCAGACGCGTCATCACATGCGAGCGCACAAGCCGCGCATCCACCACATCGCCGTGCAGCACCAGATAGCGGCGCTGATCCTTGCCGTGATGGATCAAGCTCTCGACCGGCACGACATCCAGCCGCTTGTCCAGCGGCGCGCGACCGGGATCGGGATCGTGATTGCCCCGCAGATAGTGGATCACCGCACCATCCGCCTGCCGGTCCCGCAGATGCTGCAGGACAAGCTGCGCCTCCTCGGTCCAATGCGGCAACAACGGGTGCCACAGATCAAGCACGTCACCGACCAGCACATAGGTCTCGGCCCGGTTCGCATGCAGGAAAGACAGGATCAGATCCGCCCGGCTTCCCAGCGCGCCAAGATGCAGATCCGACAGAAACAGGGTTCTGTGCAACCGCACGGGATGGGTCATGCCTGCCGCTCCTCATCGCGTCTTGCACCCAGCATCAGGCCGGATCGCAACAAGGACATGACGGTTTTGCTGCAATGCCGCGACAATCGCAGCGGCATGGCCCCGCAACAGCGCCAAGCGGCGGCCAAGGCGGGCACCCAGCGGCGCGGCCATGGACCCCCGCGCGGGAATGCGCTACCACGCGGGCCGGACCATGCGCGACCGCCCGTCATGACAGGCGGCTTGCACTGACGCAAAGGACCCGTCTTGGAACATCTCTCGCCCGTCGCACTTGGCTTTCTGGGCAGTCTCGCCGCAGGATTGCTGACCGCGGTCGGGGCGGTCCCGGTGCTCTTCGGGCGCGTGCCGTCCCGCGCCAATCGCGACCTTCTGCTGGGCTTCGCCGCGGGCGTGATGCTCTCGGCCTCGTTCTTCTCGCTGATCATTCCGGCCCTCGCCGCCGCCGAGGCGCAGTCCGACAGCACCGCCCTGCCCGCGGCCATCGTCTGCCTCGCCATCCTGCTGGGCATGGGCGCGGTGGCGCTGCTCAACGACAATCTGCCCCATGAACATTTCCGCAGCGGACGCGAAGGCCCCGAGGCCGCCTCCCTCCGCCGGGTGTGGCTCTTCATCATCGCGATCACCATCCACAACGTGCCCGAAGGCCTGGCCGTGGGCGTGGGCTTCGGCTCGGGCGGGATGGAAGGCGGCCTGCCGCTGGCCATCGGGATCGGCCTTCAGAACGCCCCCGAAGGACTGGCCGTCGCCGTGGCCCTGCTGGGCGAGGGCTATACCAAGGCGCGGGCCTGGGGGATCGCCGCCATGACCGGCCTCGTCGAACCTGTCGGCGGCGTCTTCGGCGCGGGGATCATCAGCCTGTCAGAACCCCTGCTGCCCTGGGGCCTCGCCTTCGCCGCAGGCGCGATGCTCTATGTCATCAGCCACGAGATCATTCCCGAAACCCACCGCTTCGGCCACCAGAACCGCGCGACCTTCGGCCTGGCCATCGGGCTGGTGATCATGCTGTTCCTGGACGTCTGGCTGGGCTGACCCCGCGACAGGCCAATCACGACCACGCAGCGCCGCGCGGAATGGCCCGCCCGCAAGTCCCGCCCTCCCGGCCTGCGGTCAAAAAACCGTTCCTGACCAACGGGAGAGCCAAGAGGTGGTGCCCGCGGCCGGACTCGAACCGGCACGGCCTTGCGACCGGGAGATTTTAAGTCTCATGTGTCTACCATTCCACCACGCGGGCACGGGGCGCAGGATGCGGGCGACAATAGCCAATGACCGAGCGGTGTAAAGCGCGGGCGTGCCGTTGCAGGACCTGCCGTCATCATCACCTGAATCGCGCGCAGGCTCGCTTGACCTTCGACGCAAAACGCCGGATCGTCGGCGGATGTTTCCGATCCGTGATCACAATCCGTCCCTGAAGACGCCCTATGTCACCTATGTGCTGATTGCGGTGAATGTGCTGGTTTTCATCAGCTACTGGCCACTGATGTCAGACCCGCGCGCGATCAATGCGTTTTTCGGCAGCTATGCGATGATCCCCGCCAGCATTTCGGCCGGGATGGACTGGCCCACGATGCTGACCTCGATGTTCCTGCATGGCGGGTGGATGCATCTGGGCGGCAACATGCTCTTCCTGTGGATCTTCGGCGACAACCTCGAGGAAGAGCTGGGCCATCTCAGGTTCCTTGGCTTCTACCTGCTCTGCGGCGTGCTGGCGGCGGTGGCGCATGTGATCTCGGCCCCCTATTCCGGGGTGCCGACCGTCGGGGCCTCGGGGGCGATCGCGGGGGTGATGGGGGCCTATCTGCTGATGTTTCCCAAGGCGCGGGTGGATGTGCTGTTCATCTTCATCGTCTTCTTCAAGATATTCCCGGTCCCGGCCTGGATCATGCTGGGCATCTGGTTCGCCCTGCAACTGTTCAACGGCGTGGGCGTCGATCCGCAGGCGGGCGGCGTCGCCTATTGGGCCCATGCGGGCGGCTTTCTGGTCGGTCTGGCGCTGATCGCGCCGGTCTGGCTGGCCCGGGGCGGCCCGGCCTTCTGGGCGCGCACCGACGGACACCCGCCCCACCCCGAGGCCAGCTACCGGCAGGTGCGCAGCGCGATCCCCAAGGCAGGCCGGCGCACGGGCGATGCGTCCCGTCCGCAGGACCCGCCGCCCAGCCCCACGGTGATCCCGCGCAGCGGGCGGAGGAGATGACGATGACCGATGCCCCGCCCCTGCGCCTGACCTGCCATTGCGGCGCGGTGGAACTCTCCGTGCACCTCTCGGACGGGCTGGCCACGGCACGCCGGTGCGACTGTTCCTTCTGCCGCAGGCGCGGGGCCATCGCCGTCTCGGCCCCGCTGGACGGCATCACGATCGTGAAAGGCGCGGACAACCTGACGCTCTATCAATGGGGCACGGGTGCTGCGAAACACTGGTTCTGCAAGACCTGCGGGATCTATACCCATCACCAGCGCCGCTCGAACCCACATCAATACGGCGTCAATGCCGCCTGTCTCGAGGGGGTGAACCCGCGCGATCTGGACCCGGTGCCATGGATGGACGGGGTCAATCACCCCTCCGACCGGACAGCAGGCGAGACGGGCAACTAGACGGGCGGCGTCATCTTCATGAAAATGCAGGTGGTGGTGCCGGTGGCATAGAGCTTGCCATCCTCGATACCCCGGATCTCGCCCTCGGCCACGCCGGTGGAACGGCCCGCATGCTGTATCCGGCCCGTCGCGCGCACCATCATGCCGATGGGGATCGACCGCAGGATGCTGACCTTGTATTCCAGCGTGGTATAGACCGAGCCCTTGGGCACTTTCGTCATCACCGCGCAGGCCATGCAACTGTCCAGCACCGTGCCGTACCAGCCGCCATGCACCGTGCCCATCGGGTTGGTATGTGCGAAAAGCGGCGCGCCGACAAAGGCGACCTCGCCATCGTCAACGCGTTCGGGCCAGTAATTCAGCGTCCCGGCTATGGGCGGACCGGCCAGCTTGCCGGCCATCATGTCCTGCATGAACTCCAGCCCGGACCGCGACAGCATTTCCTCCGGCGTGGCAAGCTCTTCGGGGCGTGTGGCGATGCGGCGCTGATCCATGTCTCTCTCCCTGCTGCGCGCCCAAGGTGCCGCGCGATGCAGAGACAGGCAAGGGTCAGTTACGCAACGTTCTCCAGCTGCACCTTGGGTGTGACGCCCAGCGCATGGCAGACGTCGCGGGTCAGCTCGGGACGGTTCAGCGTGTAGAAGTGCAGGGAATCGACCCCGCCTTCGATCAGCTCGCTGCACAGCTCGGTGCACAGCGCCGTCGCCAGCAGATCCTCGCGACCGTCGCGGATCGCCTTGTCGAAGGCCTCGTCCAGCCAGGCGGGCACGGATGTGCCGCAGCGCAGGGCGAACTTGCGCGCGCCCACCCAGTTCTCGATCGGCAGGATGCCCGGAATGATCGGCGCGGTGATCCCCGCCTTGGCGCAGGCATCGCGGAAGCGGAAGAAGGTCTCGGCCTCGAAGAAGAACTGCGTCAGCGCCTCGCTTGCCCCCGCATCCAGCTTGCGCTTGAGGAAATCCACATCGGCCGCCGTATCGCGCGCCTCGGGGTGTTTTTCGGGATAGGCGCCCACGCGGATGGTGAACTTGCCGGTCTCGGCCAGCGCCTCGATCAGCTCGACGCTGGAGGCGAAACCTTCGGGATGCGGCCGGAACCCGTCGCTGCCCTTGGGCGCATCGCCGCGCAGGGCCACGATTTCCTTCACACCGGCAGCGGCAAAGCTGTCGGCAATCGCCAGCGTCTCTTCGCGGCTGGCGTTCACGCAGGTCAGATGCGCGGCCACGTTCAGCCCGCTGGCCTTGTGCAGCGTCGCCACCGCGTCGCGGGTCAGGTCGCGGGTCGTGCCACCGGCACCATAGGTCACCGACACGAAACGCGGGGCCAGCGGCGCCAGAACCTGCACCGTATCCCACAGGCGAAACGACGCCTCGAGGTTCTGCGGCGGGAAGAATTCAAACGAGACAGCGGGCGTTTTCATATCACGATTCCTGTTCTGGGTTGTCCTCTTGTCGCAGACCCCAGTATGTGAGACAACTTCATAATTCTCAAGGTCATCATGAGGACGACCGCATAATGCATATCGAGTTCCGCCATCTGCGCACCATCAAGGCCATCCACGAGGCCGGTGGATTGGGCCGCGCCGCCGACCTTCTGAACATGACGCAATCGGCCCTCAGCCATCAGATCAAGGGGCTGGAGGATCAGGCGGGCGTGGAACTTTTCGTGCGCCGCTCCAAACCCCTGAAACTCTCCGCCGCCGGGATGCGCCTGCTGCGCGCCGCCGAACGCATCCTGCCCGAAGTGGCTGCCCTGGAAGAAGAATTCAGCGGCCTGCGCGAGGGCAAGGCGGGACGGCTGCATATCGCCATCGAATGCCATGCCTGCTTCGAATGGCTGTTTCCGGTCTTGGAGAACTTCCGCAAGACATGGGGCGATGTGGATGTGGATATCCGCCCCGGTCTGGCCTTCGACGCCCTGCCCGCCCTGATGAAGGAAGAGGTCGATCTGGTCGTCTCCTCCGACCCCGAGGATCTGCCCGGCATCTCCTTCGAGCCGCTCTTCGATTACGCGCCGGTCTTCGTGGCCTCAGCCCAGCACCCGCTGGCGCAAAAGGACTGGATCGCTGCCGAGGATTTTCGCGGCCAGACCCTGATCACCTACCCGGTGGACCGCTCCCGCCTGGATATCTTCAGCCAGCTTCTGACCCCCGCCAAGGTCGAACCCGCCCAGATCCGGCAGGCCGAACTGACCGCCGTGATCCTGCTGCTGGTCGCCTCGAACCGCGGCGTCGCCGTGCTGCCCGACTGGGTGGTGCGCGAGGTCAAGTATTCCTCGGATTACGTCACGCGGCCCTTGACCGAGAAGGGCCTGACCCGCCGCCTCTACGCCGCCGTGCGGACAGAGGATCTGGAAAAACCCTATATGTCCGGCCTGATCAAACTCGCCGGCGAGGAAGCGCGCAGATTGCAGGCGGCCTGAGGGGACAAGGCACCCGCGCGGAATCAAGGTGCGCAGCACCGCCGCGCGATCGCCGACCCGTCCCATGGGGCGGCGATATGGCAACCGTTGCGCGATGAACTGACGTCAGATGACCGGGTAGCCATAAACTGCCCCAAAGCATCGTCGCATCGCCACCCCGCGTGTCGGCGACCGCTTCCACTCAAACTACAAACGGGGCCAGCGCCACGCACCAGCCCCGCCCCGCGCACCTACGAACCGATCACGCGGCCAGTTTCGCGGTCATCTCGACCAGACGCCTGGCCTGATGCGCCACGGCGGCGCGGCCCTTGTCGTCCAGCGCACCGGCATTGGTCGAAAACCCGTAAGGATTGCCACCCGCCTCGGCCACCGCAGGATCGGTGAAACCGGGGGCCACGATCACCGCACCCCAATGCATGGCGGTCGTATAAAGACCAAGGATCGTGCTTTCCTGCCCGCCATGCGCGTTCTGCGCCGAAGTGGTCGCCGTGAAAGTCTTGTTGGCCAGCTTGCCCGCGAACCACAGCCCGCCCAGCGTGTCGATGAAGGCGCGCATCTGGCTGGCCACCGCACCATAGCGGGTCGGCGAGATGAAGAAGTACCCATTGGCCCATTCCATGTCGTCATGGCTGACCTCGGGGATGTCCTGCACCTTGTCCAGTTGCGCCTTCCACGCCTCCTGACCCGCCACCACCTCGGCGGGCGCGGTCTCGGCGATGCGGCGCAGCCTCACTTCGGCCCCTGCGGCCGTGGCTGCCTCGGCAGCGGCAAGGGCGACCTGATGGTTGGTGCCGTAGGTGGAATAGAAGACGATGGCGATACGAGCCTGGGTCATTGGGGGTCTCTCCTTGGGTGTGCGATGCTGCGCGCCGCAACGTCCGGCGCTCGCCATGCGATATAGACAGCGCCGCGCGCGGCGTCCTGTGCGCGGCAACGCAGCCCCTGTGCGCAATTCCGCAAGCCGGATCGCGCGCGCGTTCTGCCCTTGGCAAGCAGCCCCCCAGCGCGTATACGCGCGCCCTGACAGACAGGAGCCGGACCATGCAGGGCAGCGCAAATCTCAACATCATGATCAAGGCCGCGCGCAAGGCGGGCCGGTCGCTGGTCAAGGATTTCCGCGAGGTCGAGAACCTTCAGGTCTCGATGAAAGGGGCCGGCGATTTCGTGAGCCGTGCCGATCTGGCCGCCGAAAAGATCCTCAAGGAAGAACTGCTGGGCGCGCGCCCCACCTATGGCTGGATCGCCGAAGAAGGTGGCGAGATCGCGGGACAGGACCCCACCCGCCGCTGGATCGTCGATCCGCTGGACGGCACCACCAACTTCCTGCACGGCCTGCCCCATTGGGCCATCTCCATCGCGCTGGAACACAAGGGCCAGATCGTCTCCGCCGTCGTCTTCGACGCCGCCAAGGACGAGATGTTCTATGCCGAAAAAGGCAGCGGTGCCTGGATGAACGACAGCAAGCGCCTGCGTGTCTCGGGCCGCACCAAGATGATCGAATCCGTTTTCGCCACCGGCATTCCCTATGCCGGCAAACGCACCCTGCCCGCCACGCTGCAAGACCTGGCGCGCCTGATGCCGGAATGCGCGGGCGTGCGCCGCTGGGGTGCTGCGGCACTGGATCTGGCTTACGTGGCCGCAGGCCGCTACGACGGGTTCTGGGAACGCGAGCTTCAGGTCTGGGACATCGCCGCAGGCATGTTGATCGCGACCGAGGCCGGCGCCCTCGTCGGCCCCATCCGCGACGGGCACGAGCCGCTGCTGCATGGTGACATCGTCGCCGCCAACGGCGCGCTCTTCGACCATTTCGCAGGCATCATCCGCGCGCGCAGCTGATCTCGCGCGCGCCGCAGACGCGGCGGATCATTCCGCCGCCATGCGCCCCTGTTCGTTCAGCATCATCCACACCCGGTGCGGCGTGAACGGCATGTCGACCTGACGCACGCCCGCATCCCACAGCGCATCCAGCACCGCATTGGCCACGGCCGCCAGCGCGCCGACGGTGCCCGCCTCGCCGCAGCCCTTCATGCCCATCGGGTTCGCGGTCGAGGGCACGGGTTCGGTGTCGAAGCATGAACATCGGCAGGTCCGTCGGCGCGCGGCATGGCGTAATCCATGAAAGTCGCGGTCAGAAGCTGCCCGTCCGCGTCATAGACCACGTGTTCGGTCAGCGCCTGCCCGATGCCCTGCGCCACGCCGCCATGCACCTGACCCTCGGCCAGCATCGGGTTGATCAGGTTGCCGAAATCGTCGACGACCGTATAGCGGTCCACGCGTCACAACGCCGGTTTCGGGGTCGATCTCGACCTCGGCGACATGCGCGCCATTGGGATAGGACCGGCCCGGCAGGGTCGCCCGCGCCTCATGCACCAGCAGATCGGCGCGCCCGTCGGCGCGCGGCCATCTCGGCGACCTCCAGCACCGTGGGCGTCAGGTTCGAGCCGGGCGCGCGGAAACGCTCGTCATCAAAGCTGACCGCCTCCGGCTCCACGCCCATCTTGTCCGCCAGATAGGGGCGCAAGCGCCGTCGATCATCACGTCGACCGTCGCCAGCGTGGCATTGGCCTGCGTCGTGACCGAACGCGAGCCGCCCGTGCCGCCGCCCTGCGCGATCAGGTCGCTGTCGCCCTGCACGACCTCGATCAGCTCCGCAGGCATGCCGGTCTGGTCTGACAGGAACTGCGCATAGACGGTCTCATGCCCCTGCCCGTTGCGACTGGGTGCCGACATAGATCGTGGCGTCATCCGGCCCTGATCTCGGTGGCGAATTCCACCTTCGCCCCTTCCGAGGGATCGCCCAGGATACTCTCGATGTAATAGCAAAGACCCAGCCCGCGCAGCTTGCCCTGCGCCGGCACTCGCCGCGCTTGCGCGCGGCGAAACCCGCCACGATCGGCAGTCGCGCTCGGCACGGGCCAGCACGCGGTGCGAAATCGCCCACGTCATAGAGTCTCGCCCGTGGCGCTGACGATAGGGAAACCGGTCGGCAGGGATGAAATTGCGCCGCCGCAGGTCCCAGCGATCGACGCCCAGCTCGCGCGCGGCCATGTCCATCGCGCGTTCCAGCACATAGATCGCCTCGGGCCGCCCCGCGCCGCGATAGGCATCGACCTGCGTGGTGTTGGTGTAGATGCCTTCGACATGCAGATAGGTGGTCTGCACGTCATAGATGCCCATCAGCACCTTGGAAAACAGATCGCGTCTGGATCGGTCTGCCCGAACTGCGAGTTATAGGCCCCAAGGTTGCAGCGCGTCTCGACCCGGTAGGCCAGCGATCTTGTGATCGGCATCAAAGGCCAGCGCCGCGTCACGACCAGATCGCGGCCCGCATTGTCCGACAGCATCGCCTCGGTCCGCTCCGACATCCAGCGCACCGGACGGCCCAGCACCCGCGCCGCATGGGCCACGGCAAAGGATTCTCGGGATAGCTCATGCGACTTCATCCCGAACCCGCCGCCCACATCGGGGTTGGTGACGCGGATCGTGCTCCGGCGCCAGACCCAGCGATTTGCGCACAGATCGCCGCTTGATGCACCCAGACGCCCTGCCCGTTCACCGCCAGATGCAGCCGCCCGTCCGTCCATTCGGCATAGCAGCCGCGCGGCTCCATCGCGTTGACGATGATGCGGTTGTCCTCGACCTCCAGCGCGCACCACGTGGGCGGCGGCGGCAAAGGCCGCATCGCAAGCCGCCTCGTCGCCCATGGACCAGTCGAAGGCGAGGTTGTCGGGCGCCTCGTCATGCAGCGCCTCGCCCCCCGGCATCAGGTCGAGCTTGGCGGGCAGATCGTCGTAATCCAGTTCGATCAACTCCGCCGCATCGCGCGCCTGCGCGGCGGTCTCGGCGACGATCACGGCCATCGGCTCGCCCACGAAGCGCAACGCGCCCTCGGCCAGGATGGGCCGCCGGGGCGCCGCCGCACGTGTCCCGTCGCGGTTGGTCAGCACCGTCGCCACCAGCCCCTTGGTGATCCCCGCCGCCGCCAGATCGTCGGCGGTAGATCACAAGATGGACGCCGTGCGCCTCGCGGCGCAGCGTCCACATCCAGCCGGGTGATCACCGCATGGGCCACGGGCGAGCGGAAGACGAAAGCCTGCAACGCATCTGCCGGGCGCGATGTCATCCACATACCGCCCCTGCCCGGTCAGAAACCGCACATCCTCGACCCGTTTGACCGGCTGGCTTTTTCCGAACTTTTCCATGGCGCTATCCCCGCTTTGATTGCCCACGAACCTAGCGGACAGCGCGCCAGTGTCCAGAGGACGCGCCCAGGCACCCTCAGCGCAGTTGAGTATTTCCGGCAAGATGAAAGAAGAGGCAGCGCCCGGCTTCATCTTGCCTCAAATACTCATGACACCATCAGCCGGCAAAACCGGCGACCGTCACCATCGCGCCGGGCCCATAGCCGTTGAACCGCGTCACGATGGCATTGGAATAGGCCCCCATGCCCGCGAAGATCAGGTAATCGCTCCTCGGCCAGATCGGCGGGCAGCAGCACCGGATCGGGCAGCCGGTCGATGCTGTCGCAGGTCGGGCCGAACACGATACGCGGCACAGGCGCGCCCACACGCGGCTGACCATCCGTCGGTCACCACCCTGATCCGGTCATGCGCCGCGATATCGCGCCATTCCGCCAGCGCGCCATAGATCCCGTCATTCATATAGACCGCATCGCCCCGCAGGCCTTGACGCGGGTGGCCAGCTGACAGGCCTCGGCCACCATGGCGCGCCCCGGCTCGCAGACCAGCGCGGGCGCATCGGCGCCAAAGGCGGCGCGAACCGTCCGCGCCGATCCGGGCGAAGATCGCCTCCAGATCGGCGGCGCCACACCGCGATGCGCGGCGAAAGCCGCCGCCCACGTTCAGCCGCGCCAGCCGCACGCCCGCGCGCTCGCGCCACGTCCGCGCGGCCCGGATATAGCTGGCCCAGACGCCCGCATCGCCGCATTGCGTGCCGGGGTGAAAGGTCATCGCAGGGGTGAACCCCATCGCCGCCACCTGCCGCCAGCAGCGCCACCGCCTCATCCGGCCCCGCCCCGAACTTCGCCCCGAAATCATAGGCCGCGCCCTTGATCGGCAGCTTGAACCGCACCGCCACTTCCGTCCCGCGCGGCAGCGCGCCCAGCTTGTCCAACTCGCCCGCGCAATCGACCGAGGCCGAGGCGATCCCGAACGCCGCCGCCTGCGCCACCTCGGACCGCGACCGCACCGGGTTGTTGTAATGCAGGACCGCCTCCGGGCAGACGATCGCGCACCGCCTGCATCTCGGGGATGGATGCCACGTCGAAGGCCCGCATCCCCGCCGCCACCAGATTCTCCAGCACCACCGGCGCAGGGTTGGCCTTGACCGCATAGCTCACCAGCCCCGGAAAGCCCGCCTGAAAGCGCCGCGCCTGCCTGCTGCACCTCGGCCGGACAGACATAAAGCTGCGCCGTATCGGGCAGCACCTTGCGCAGATGTTCCTCGGGGGTGGACCAGATCGGATCGGATTTCATGGCTCTGCCTCATCGGTGTTGTTTTTTCACAGTCTGCGGCCAGATCCCGTCGATTCAGCCTGACACTTCTTGCATTTCGCAGCACTTGACCGTCATATTCACCAGATGAGCATACAGATCGACGAAACGGATCGCGCCCTTCTGGCGCTGCTGGCCGAAAACGCCCGCCTGCCCGTGGCCACCCTGGCGCGCAAGCTGGGGCTGGCGCGCAGCACCGCGCAGGCGCGGCTGGACCGGCTGGAACAGGCCGGCGTGATCGCAGGCTATGCCCTGCGTCTGGGCGAGGCCGCGCGCGCCCCCCTGCGCGCCACGGCCCTCCTGCAGATCGAACCCCGCACCGGCCCCACGGTGCTGGCGCGCCTGAAATCCCTGCCGCAGGTGGTCCGCGTCCACACCACATCGGGCCGCTTCGACCTGATCGTCGAAGTCACCGCCCGCAGCACCGAGGAACTGGACGAAACCCTCGACCGCATCATCGAGGCCAAGGGCGTGCGCTCCTCCGAAAGCCTGATCCACCTCTCGACCAAGCTGGACCGGGGTTAGGGCAACCGCAGGCCTTCCCCTTGCCCGTTCAATTCGCTAGATGGGCTGGAACCCGAAAATCCGAAGATCACGCAGGATCAAGCATTATGGCGATGGACAAGACCTTCGACGCGGCCGAGGCCGAGGCCCGGCTCTCAGCGGCATGGGAAGCAGCGGGATGTTTCCGCGCAGGCGCAAATGCAAAGCCCGGCGCGGATACGTTCTGCATCATGCTGCCGCCCCCCAACGTGACCGGATCGCTGCATGTGGGCCATGCCTTCAACCACACGCTGATGGATATGCTGATCCGCTGGAAACGGATGCAGGGGGCTCGACACGCTCTGGCAGCCCGGCCTGGATCACGCGGGCATCGCCACGCAGTTGCTGGTCGAAAAGCTGCTGGCCCAGACCAAGCAACCCGGCCGCGCGCGAGCTGGGGCGCGAGAAATTCCTCGAAAAAGTCTGGGAATGGAAAGCCCAATACGGCGGCACCATCGTCATGCAGGACAAGCGGCTCGGCACCTCGATGGATTGGTACCGCCTCGCCTTCACCATGACCGGCGCGCCGGGTGATCCCTCAGGCGGCACCGACGGCCCCAATTTCCACGACGCGGTGATCAAGGTCTTCGTCGACATGTACAACAAGGGCCTGATCTATCGCGGCAAGCGGCTGGTCAACTGGGACCCGCATTTCGAAACCGCGATCTCCGATCTCGAGGTCGAGAATATCGAAATCGACGGCCATATGTGGCACTTCAAATACCCGCTGGCGGGGGGCGAGACCTATGACCTACGTCGAGAAGGACGAGGACGGCAACGTCACCGTTCGAGGAAGAGCGCGACTATATCTCCATCGCCACGACCCGCCCCGAAACCATGCTGGGCGACGGCGCGGTCGCGGTGCACCCGGACGACGAGCGCTATGCGCCAATCGTCGGAAAACTCTGCGAAATCCCCGTCGGCCCGAAAGAGCATCGCCGCCTGATCCCGATCATCACCGACGAATACCCCGACCGCAATTTCGGCTCGGGCGCGGTCAAGATCACCGGCGCGCATGACTTCAACGACTACCAGGTCGCCAAGCGCGGCGACATCCCGATGTATCGCCTGATGGACACGCAAGGGCGCGATGCGCGCCGATGGCGACAGCCTAGCGAGGAGGCCGCGACGCGCGCAGGCCATCGCGAATGGCGACCGACTTCACCGAGGCCGAGATCGACACGCCATCAACCTCGTCCCCGACGACCTGCGCGGTCTGGACCGGTTCGAGGCCCGCAAGCGCGTGGTCGCCGACATCACCGCCGAAGGCCTGGCCGTGATGACCGAAGCCACCGATCCCCGCCTTGGCAAGGCCGCGTGAAAGCCCCGCTGGAACCCTCCGAGGGCGGCGAGATGCGCACGGAAGACGCGCAGCTTGTCCCGCTGGTCGAAGCCAAAAAGATCATGCAGCCCTTCGGCGACCGCTCCGAGCGTGGTGATCGAGCCGATGCTGACCGACCAATGGTTCGTGGACACCGCCAAGATCGTCGGCCCCGCGCTCGACGCCGTCCGCGACGGGCCGCACCAAGATCATGCCCGAAAGCGGCGAGAAGGTCTATTACCACTGGCTGGAGAATATCGAACCCTGGTGCATCTCGCGCCAGCTGTGGTGGGGCCACCAGATTCCGGTTTGGTATGGCCGATCGAGTGGTTGGACGAGGCGATTCTAGACGGCAATCTCGAAGTAGGCTTCGCGAGCATCAAGCACTCGCGCAATCGAAGCTCGAAGCTCCGGCGATGGCCAGCGAGTTGTGACGCAACGAGCCTGCGATCGATGAGGACACCGCTGATCCCTCTGGCGCGACCCCGACGTGCTCGACACATGGTTCTCCTCCGGCCTCTGGCCCATCGGCACGCTGGGCTGGCCCGAACAAACGCCTGAAATGGCGAAATATTTCCCCGACCGACGTGCTCGATCACCGGGCAGGACATCCTGTTCTTCTGGGTCGCCCGGATGATGATGATGCAGCTGGCCGTGGTGGATGAGGTCCCCTTCCACACCGTCTATCTGCATCAGCTCGTGCGCGACGAGAAGGGCGAGAAGATGTCCAAGACCCGCGGCAACGTGATCGACCCGCTGCGAGATCGATCGACGAATTCGGCGCCGATGCGCTGCGCTTCACCAATGGCGCAGATGGCGGCCCTGGGCGGCGTGCTGAAGCTCTCCGACGAACGGATCAAGGGCTATCGCAACTTCGGCACCAAGACTCTGGAACGCCTGCCGCTTCGCCGAGATGAACGGCGTCTGCGAAGGCCACGCCACGCAATCCGCCCCGCCGCCCGCGACCGCCACGGTGAACCGCTGGATCATCGGCGAAACCGCCCGCGTCCGCGAAGAGGTGGACGCCGCCCTCGACGCCTACCGCTTCAACGACGCGGCCAACGCGCTTTATGCCTTCGTCTGGGGCAAGGTCTGCGACTGGTATGTGGAATTCTCCAAACCCCTGCTGATGGATGGCGATGCCGCCACCCGCGCCGAGACCGCAACAGGTCATGGCCTGGGTGCTGGATCAATGCCTGATCCTGCTGCACCCGATCATGCCCTTCATCACCGAGGAGCTCTGGTCCCAGACCGGCACCCGCGCCAAGATGCTGGTCCATGCCGACTGGCCCACCTACAGCGCCGCCGATCTGGTCGATGCCGCCGCCGACCGCGAAATGAACTGGGTGATCGGCCTGATCGACAGCGTCCGCTCCGCCCGCGCCCAGATGCACGTGCCGGCGGGCCTGCAAGTGCCCATGGTGCTGCGCGAACTCGACCAGCCAGGCCGCGACGCCTGGACCCGCAACGAGGCGCTGATCCGCAAACTCGCCCGCATCGACAGCCTGACCGAAGTGCGCCGCCTTCCCCAAGGGCCGCGTCACGATCCCCGTTGAGGGCGGCATCTTCGGCCTGCCGCTGGCCGATATCATCGACGTGGCCGAGGAAAAGGCGCGGCTGGAAAAGACGCTGGAAAAGCTCGCCAAGGAAATCGGCGGGCTGAAGGGCGTCTGAACAACCCCAACTTCGCCACCTCCGCCCCCGAGGAAGTCGTGGCCGAGACCCGCGACAACCTCGCCCTGCGGCAAGAGGAAGAGGCGACCCTGAAAACCGCCCTGTCGCAACTGGCGGAACTCGACTGATACCATGACAAAGGGGGGCCAAGTGCCCCCCTTCGTTTCTTCTTGCCTCAAATATCCAGAACGCAACCGCAGCCGCGCAAAGCCTCAGCCGAATTTGGGCGCGCGCTTTTGCATGTTCGCGGCGATGACTTCCATCTGATGCGGCTTGCCGATCAGATCCACCTGCTCGCGGCTCTCTGCCAGAGAACGGTTTTCGCATCCGCCTGCTCCGACAGCCCGATCAACCGCTTGGCCGCCCGCATCGCGCTGGGGCTCTTGCCCGCGATGGTCGCCGCCATCTCCCGCGCTGCGGCCAGCGGATCGTCGGCCAGTTCCGTCACCAGCCCCCAGCCCAAAGCCTGTGCCGCATCAATGGGTTCCGCCGTATAGGTCATGCGCCGGATCACGTCCGACCGGGTCAGTTGCGGCAGCAGGACCATGCCCCCCATGTCGGGCACCAGACCCCATTTCATCTCCATGATCGCCACTTTTGTATCCGGCGCCGCGATCCGCATATCCGCACCCAGCG
Source organism: uncultured Alphaproteobacteria bacterium (assembly GCA_963715835.1). Classification (GTDB taxonomy): domain Bacteria; phylum Pseudomonadota; class Alphaproteobacteria; order Rhodobacterales; family Rhodobacteraceae; genus Seohaeicola. The sequence goes on from CAVQSH010000003.1 coordinate 101,418, forward strand.
CCATCTGGAAACCGGCACCAAAGGCCACCCCGTGCAGCGCCGCGATCACCGGCACCGGCACCGCGCGCCAGACCAGCGCCACCTGCTGCATCAGGTTCGCATCCCCATGGCTGCGCGGCATGATCCGCGCCTCCGGGTCCTGCGCCGCGAAGGCCGCGAAACTGGCCACGTCCAGCCCCGCGCAAAAGGCCCGCCCCTCGCCCGACAGGACCACGGCGCGGATATCCGCATTGTCGATCAGGCTGGTGCCCGCCGCGACAACCGCCTCGGCCATGGCCGGGTCCACGGCGTTCATCTTGTCGCCCCGTGTCAGGGTGACATGGGCGATGTGATCCTTGATCTCGATGCTGACGCGGTCCATGGGCTTCCTCCTCTGCCTGGCCACCAGTCTTGCCGCAAACCGCGCGCCGATCCAGCGCGACGTTGGGGAATTTTGCCGCCCCTTCCGGGGCGCGGCGGCAGATCGCAGCCCCTTGCCGAAACCACAGCGCTTCGTTTATCTGACCCCATGACCGGACCCAGATTGACACCGCTTGCCGCCAGCCTTCCCGCCACCGTGCCCTTCGTCGGGCCCGAGGCGCAGGAGCGCGCCCTTGGACGCCCCTTCGCCGCGCGGCTGGGCGCCAATGAAAGCGTCTTCGGCCCCTCGCCCCGCGCGATCGCCGCGATGCAGGCGGCCGCCGCCGAGATCTGGATGTATGGCGACCCCGAGGCGCATGACCTGCGCCACGCCCTCGCCGCCCATCACGGCTGTGCCCCCGCCAATATCATGGTCGGCGAAGGCATCGACGGGCTGCTGGGCTATCTCGTGCGCCTGCTGGTCGCCCCGGGCGATGCCGTGGTCACCTCGGACGGGGCCTATCCGACCTTCAACTACCATGTGGCGGGCTTTGGCGGCGTGCTGCACAAGGTGCCCTACAACGGCGACCATGAAGACCCCGCCGCCCTCATGGCCAAAGCGGCCGAGGTGGACGCCAAGCTCGTCTATCTCGCCAATCCCGACAACCCGATGGGCAGCCATCACGCAGGCAAGGCCATCCTCGCCGCTCTGGACGCCCTGCCCGCAGGCACGCTTCTGGTGCTGGACGAGGCCTATGTCGACCTTGCCCCCGAAGGCACCGCCGCCCCCGTCTCGCCGGACGATCCGCGCGTGATGCGGATGCGGACCTTCTCCAAGGGCTACGGCATGGCCGGCGCGCGCGTCGGCTATGCCATCGGGGCAGCCCCGCTGATCGACGCCTTCAACAAGGTGCGCAACCATTTCGGCATGAACCGCGCCGCCCACGCGGGCGCGCTGGCGGCGCTGGCAGATCAGGACTGGCTGGCCCATGTCCGCGCGCAAGTCGCCACCGCCCGCGACCGGATCGCGCAGATCGCCCGCGACAACGGCCTGACCCCCCTGCCCTCGGCCACGAATTTCGTGACCGTCGATTGCGGCGGCGACGGCGCATTGGCCCGCCGCGTGCTCGACGGACTGGTCAAGCGCGGCATCTTCGTGCGCATGCCCTTCGTCGCGCCGCAGAACCGCTGCATCCGCATCAGCTGCGGCACGCCCGCCGATCTGGACCTGCTGGCCGCAGCCCTGCCCGACGCCCTGCACGAGGCCCGCGCCGTCGACGCCGCGTTGACGCGAACGTGACGCACATCCCGGCGGTGCATGGTTCATAAGGCGTTCAGAGTTCACACGTAACAGGACGCCCGCCATGAACCTTCTGCCAGCGACCCTTGCCCTGACCCTGATCGGCTCCGCCGTTCTGGCCCAGAGCACCGATCACTCCACCATGAACCACGCGGCCATGGGCCATGGCGCGGCCAGTGCCGACGACAGCCCCGCCACCCTTGCCTACAAGGCCGCCAATGACGCGATGCATTCCGGCATGGCGATCCCCTTCACCGGCGATGCCGATGTCGATTTCATCCAGGGCATGATCCCGCATCATCAGGGCGCCGTGGACATGGCCCGCATCGTGCTGGAGCACGGCACCGACCCCGAGGCGCGCAAGCTGGCCGAAACCATCATCGCCGCCCAGGAAGAGGAAATCGCCTGGATGCGCGCCTGGCTCAAGGCCCGCGGGATCGAGTGAACGCACAAGGACGCGGCGGGCCTACCCCCGCGCCATCACCGCCGCCGCGGCCTCCAGCGCGCCCGCCCCATGCGGGATGTCCAGCGCCATGAACCCGGCCTGCATCGCCGCCCAGCGCGCCCATGATCATATGCGCGTTCACATGGCCCATATGACCGATGCGGAAGAAGCCGTGCCATTCCGGATCGCCCGGCTCTGCCATGCCCAGCCCGATGCCCAGCGTCACACCGGCCTGATGCTCCGTCCATTTGCGCAGCGCCGTGCCATGCGGCGCGCCGATCCTCAGCGCGGTGACGGCCTGGCTGCGATGGGCCGGCATCCGCGATGTTCAACTCCAGCGGCCCGCCCTGCGCCCCAGGCCTCGCAGGCGGCCCAGATCGCGCGGGCCAGCGTGTCATGCCGCGCCCAGATCGCCTCGATCCCTTCGGCATGGATCATGTCCAGCGCAGCGCGCAGCCCGTACAGGTGATGCGTCGGCGCGGTGCCGCCGAAATACTGGAAGAAATACTCCGGGTTGGCGCGCGGCACCCAGTCCCAATAGCGGCTGACCCGCTCCATCCGCGACGCGCGCCTCGGCGGCGCGCGGCCCGAAGAACACAAAGCCCAGCCCCGGCGGCACCATCAGCCCCTTCTGGCTGGCGGCCACCATCACATCGACGCCCCAGGCGTCCATCTCGAACCGGTCACAGCCCAATGACGCGATGCAATCGGCCATCAGCAGCGCCGGATGCCCCGCCGCGTCCAGCGCCGCGCGCAGCCCCGCGATATCGTTCAGCACCGAACTCGACGTATCCACATGGCTGGCCAGCACCGCCTTGATCCGGTGCTCGGTGTCGGCGCGCAGCGCCTCCTCGATCCGGTCCAGATCGAAGGGCGACCGCTTGCCGAAGTCGATCACCTGCACATCGCAGCCCAGACCCTTCGCCATATCGCCCCAGCCATGGCCGAAACGCCCCGTGGCAGGCACCAGCACCCGGTCGCCGGGGGCCACCACATTGGCCAGCGCCGCCTCCCAGGCCGCATGGCCATTGCCGATATAGAAGGTCGCCGCATGTTCGGTGCGCGCCACCCGGCGCAGATCGGGGATCAGGCTGTCGGTCAGCGCGACCAGATCGCCCTCATAGATATTGGGCGCGGAACGGTGCATCGCGCGCAGCACCTCCTCGGGCATGACCGAAGGGCCGGGAATGGCCAGATAGGGGCGACCGTGGGCAAGGCTCATGTACTTAACTCCGAGAACATAACGGCGTGACACTATCCCCTTGCCGGGCGGCGTCAATCTCTGGCGTCCTGCCCCGGCGGCAAACTTGCCAGCGGGGGTCCAAGACATTACATCAACGCTCAGAGAAAAGGCCACAGGACGCAGATGAACCCGCTTTCCCGACTGTTGCAGAGGGACCGCCCCGCGCGGCTTCCCTCGGAAGGCGATCTGTCCGATCCCGTCCAGCGGCGCCGCGCGTTCTGGGCCTATCAGTTCATGGATCACGCCATCCTGCGCCATGTCTGGAGCAATTTCGACCAGATCGCGCCGGGCGTCTACCGCTCGAACCAGCCCGGCCACTGGCGTCTGAAACGCTACCGCGACAAGGGCATCCGCACGGTGCTCTACCTGCGCGCCTCCTCTGAAAAATGGGCCTTCCACTTTGAACGCGAAAGCCTCGACGCCCTCGGCATGACCATGATCAGCGCGCCCCTGCATTCGCGCAGCGCCCCCACGCGTGAGGCCGTGCAGACCCTGATCGCCGCCTTCCGCAGCATCGACAAACCCTTCCTGATGCATTGCAAATCCGGCGCGGACCGCGCCGGCCTCGCCAGCGCCATCTACCTGATGGTGATGATGGGCCAGGATGTGGATGCCGCCCGCAAGATGCTCTCGCCGCGCTATATCCACCTGCGCTTCACCAAGACCGGCGTGCTGGACATGATGCTGGACCACTACGCCGCCCGCAACGCCACCAGCCCCATCGGGTTCGAGGACTGGATCGACCGCGAATACGACGCCGACGCCCTGCAGGCCGCCTTCGACGCGGGCCGCCGCTGACCGCCCCCCTGTTGCAGCCGCCCGCACGCAGCCCATATCGTCATGCGACACGCAGGGCTTGCCCCACAGCACTGGACCCAAAGCAATGACACGACGCCTCTACCGTCTGACCGGCCCCGACGCCCGCCATTTCCTGCAGGGCCTGACCACGAATGACCTCAAGCGGCATGGAACGCGGTCTGGTCTACACCGCCATGCTGACGCCGCAGGGCAAGTATATCGCGGATTTCTTCCTGCGGGCCGATGGTGACGGCATCCTGCTGGACGTGGACGCCGGGATCGGCCCCGCGCTGGTGCAGCGGCTGTCGATGTACAAACTGCGCGCCGATGTGCAGATCGACCGAGACCGACCTGAAACTCGCGCGCGGCACCGGCCCCGCCCCCGAAGGCGCCCTGCCCGACCCGCGCCACCCCGATCTGGGCTGGCGGCTCTATGGCGACAGCGACGGCGATGACGGCACCGACTGGGACGCCATCCGCGTGACCCATTGCATCCCCGAGACAGGGATCGAACTGACGCCCGACACCTATATCCTCGAAGCAGGCTTCGAACGGCTGCACGGCGTGGATTTCCGCAAGGGCTGCTATGTCGGGCAGGAGGTCACGGCGCGGATGAAGCACAAGACCGAGCTGCGCAAGGGCCTCGTGCGGGTCGCCGTGACGGGTGACGCCCCCGTCGGCACCGAGATCACGGCCGAGGGCAAGCCCGCCGGCACGCTCTACACCCAATCCGGCGGTTCCGGCATCGCCTATCTGCGGCTGGACCGCGCCACCGGGCCGATGCAGGCAGGCACCGCCCAGGTGACACTCGCCACGGATTAGGCCCCGCCCGGCCAGCCCACAGCTTTGCAACGCGCGCATGACGCCACGTCACGGCGCCATCCCCCGCACAACGAAAAACCGCCCCGAAGCGGGGCGGCTTGTCAGGTCGCAGGCCGGATCACGCCTCAGGCGCGTTCGACATATTCCATCAATCTCGGTGTTCACGATGACACTCTCATCCTGCCCCACGAAGGGCGGCACCAGGATGCGCACGCCATTGTCCAGGATCGCGGGCTTGAAGCTGTTGGCCGCCGTCTGGCCCTTCACGACCGGCTCGGTCTCGACAACCTTGCAGGTCACCTTCTGCGGCAGGGTCGCGTTCAGCGCCTCCTGATCGTAATATTCGATATGGACCATCATGCCGTCCTGAAGGAAGGGGCGACGCTCTCCCAGAATGTCCGACGGGCAGTTCGATCTGCTCGTAAGTCTCTGAATCCATGAACACAAGCATCCCGTCCTGCTCATAAAGGAACTGCTGATCCTTCTGATCCAGACGCACCCGCTCGACCTTGTCGGCGCTGCGGAAGCGTTCGTTCAGCTTCGAGCCGTTGCGCAGGTTGCGCATCTCGACCTGCGCAAAGGCACCGCCCTTGCCGGGCTTCACATGATCGACCTTCACGGCAGCCCAGAGACCGCCGTTATGCTCCAGCACGTTGCCGGGGCGAATTTCGTTTCCGTTGATTTTGGGCATGGGTAAACCTGATCAAAAGGTTGATGAATATCTGGCCGCACCTATATCTGGCGCATCGCTGCGTGGCAAGCAGACGAAATATCGGACATGTCGCGCCGCAGATATGCAGCCAACGCATGACAGCCATGTTTTAACAGCCTATCCGAATCGGATCCGATCCGTCATAAGGAGCGCCACGCCAGAAACGCAAGAGCAATAACAAAGGACGAATCATGAAGGATTTCGTTGACGGCACCGCCTTCAATAATGAGCAGGGCAACCGTGCACGCAAACTGTTTGCAGCCGTCGTACTGGCTGCGCTGGACGACGCGATTGCAGATGACAAGAAATACGGCAACGGCCCCGAGCAGATCGCCCGCTGGGCGCGCTCGCGTGACGGCCGTGAAGTGCTGTCCTGTGCCGGCATCGACCCGAACGAGCGTGTCGTGTCGGGCCTGATGGATTTCGTCGCAAAAGGCGTGCGCACCTCCGTGGCCCTGTCGCGCGAGGAAAGCGAGCGTCGCAACGCCGCCCAGCAGGCCGAAGCGGCCTGAGCATCGACGCACCCGGCAGACCCTGCCGACCAAAACGAAAAATGCGCCCCGCGGGGCGCATTTTTCATATCTGAAACTGTAAACCTGAACCGCCACCGTCATCCACGACGGCGGCAGGCCTTCCGGATCACTCCAGCTCGTGGCTGGTCATCGCCCGGTGGATCTCGCGCCGCACCAGTTTGCGCACGTTGCGGGTGATCCGCTCGCCCAGCGCACCCTGCAATTCCTGGCGGACGATCTCGGCCACCATTTCGCGCAGCGTCTCCTCGTCCAGAATCGTCTCGTCCTCGCTCAGCAGGAAGGCGCGGTCGTCCATCGCATCACCCTCGTCAGCCTGCTCCATCCCGGCGGCACTCGCGGCACGGTCATGCCCCGACCCGTCGCGCGTCGATGCAAAGATGAAACCGGCGGCATCGGGATCATGCTCCGTGTCCGCCTCCTGGGTCACGGGATGCAGCGTGGCCTCATCGTCCTCGCTATACGCATCGGTCGCGGCCTCGGCCGTGACGGCGCGCGCGGCAGTATCGGCTTCGGCTTCCTCATGATGATCCTCCCAGACCATCGCCTCCTCGGCAGCGTCGGACAGCACCAGCGGCGCGGCCTCGGGCGTGGCCCAGCCCTGCCCCGCGTCATCGCCCTCGTCCTCATAGGATTCGGCGCTGTCATGGTCGTCGGAAGACGCAACGATCGCCTCCGCGTCATCGACCATGTCCTGCGCACCGGCGGCATCACCGTGATCGCTGTCATCGGCATGATGCACGAACGCGCCCTCCTCCGGGTGCGCCTGCATCGCCTCTTCGGCCTCCGTAGCGGTGTCACCACCCGCTTCCGGCAGATCCGCTTCCGGCACATCAGCCTCGTGCTCTGCATCCTCTGTCACGCGCAAGGCCGGGGTCAGGACAAGCCGCCCGGCTTCCGCAACAGGGGCCGCCTCGGCCGCCGTTGCCACAGGCTCTGCCTGCCAGCCCACAGGCCGGACACGGGCATCTTCGGATACCAGACGCCGGATGGAGGACAGCACGTCCTCGATTTCCACATTGGTCACAGGATCGTTCATGTCGGATTACCACTCTCGCCTTGGCGCAGAGTGTAGCCTCTGACACGCATCCATACAACAGATAGAGTGTATTTTACTCTCTTCCCAAGGACTTCAGGACCTGGTCCAGTTGCCGGCCCTGCTTGCTGATCGAGCTGGGCGCCCGCTCAACCTGATTGTAGTAGGAGCTGGGATCGTAGATCTGCACCTGCAACCGCAGGTTCTGCGCCGTCAACTGCCCCATCGCGGACAGCAGGCCATAGGCCGCGACATACTGGTTCGACACGGCCGTGATCCGGTTGGCCTGCGCATCCAGCAGTTCCTGCTCGGCGTTCAGCACGTCCAGCGTGGTCCGCGCGCCCAGCGTCGCCTCCTCGCGCACCCCTTCAAAGGCGGTGCGGGCGGCGCGAATCTGCCGGTCGCTGGCCTCGATCGCAGCACGAGCCACATCGACACGTGCAAACGCGGTGCTCACATTCTGGGCAATCCGCTGGGTCGTCTCATACAGCGCGGAGCGCGCGGCGGTGCCGCGGTTGATCGCCTGACGCTCCAGGGCCGAGTTCCGCCCACCCTGATAGATCGGGCCGGTCACACCGATTCCGATGCTGCCGCCACGGTTGTAATCGCTGTCGCCCAGATCCTCGGTCAGACCATAACGCGACTGAAGCTGCACCCGCGGGATCGCCGCCGCTTTCGCGACCAGAACACGCAGGTCGGACACGGCCACCTCATGCTGGGCGCGCAGGATATCGGGATGGCTGCGCATCGCCACCGCCTGCGCCGCCGCGACAGACGCGGGACGCGCCGGCAGCGCCGGCGGCACGGCCAGCGCCCGCGCCTCACGCCCGACCGCAAAGCGATAGAACGCCTGCGCCTCGGCCAGATCGCCCTCGGCCTGCGCCAGAAGGGCATTCGCCCCCGCCAGACGCGCCTCGGCCAGCGCCACATCGGTGCGCGTCACCTCGCCCACCTCGAACCGGTCCTGTGCCGCGCGCAATTCCTGCGTGATCACCCGCACGTTGTTGCGCCGCAGGGCCACGATCTCGGTATTGGACCGCACATCCATGAAGGCCTGCACGGCCTGCAACAGGATGTTCTGCTCGACCCCGATCAGGGCCTGCCGCGTCGCCAGCACGGATTCCTTGGCGATATCCACGCCCATGCGCGACCGGCCGCCGTCATAGAGCAGGATGTCCGCCGACAGACCCAGCGATGCGCTGGTGTCCTGCGTGCTGCGCAGCCCCGTCAGCGACGAGCGCGCATCGCTGTCGCTATAGGTCACATCCGCCGACCAGCCGATGATCGGACGCAGCGCCGACAGGGCTACGCCCACATCTTCATCCGCCGCCCGCAGCAAGGCCCGGTTCTGCTCCAGCAACCCGCTGTTGTTGTAAGCCCCCGCCAGCGCATCCGCGAGGGTCTCGGCGGTTGCGACGACCGGCGCACCCAGCACCAGCATCCCCGCGATCACGCCCGCCAGAAAACGCGGCCCGCGCCGTGTCCGCACGCCCTTGCGGCCCGCCTGACTGTCCATGCTCTTGATTCCGCTCATCGCTCTGTCCTGTCCTGTGTGCCGCATGCCCCGCGCAGGTCCGTCCCGCGTCAGAGGCTGAACGCCGCCTGTTTCTCGAAGCCGGGCAAGACCGGCGCACTGGCATTGAAGGCGAAACGCCAGCTGATCCCGCCATCCAGCTTGTAGCCGATACGGACCACGCCCAGCGCGCCTTCCATGAACAGGCAGGCAATCCGCCCGCCATCCTTCAACTGTGCCAGAAGGCCCGCCGGCATCTCGGCCACCGCGCCCTCGATCATGATCGCATCATAGGGACCGTGCTGCGGCGCACCGGCGTCAAGCGGGCCCTGATGCAGGATCACATTGTCCGCACCCTCGCGCGACAGGATCGCCTGCGCCTCGTCGGCCAGATCCGCGTCGCTTTCCACCGCCACGACCGCCTCGGCCAGCCGCGCGATCACCGCCGCCGAATAGCCAAGCCCGCAGCCCAGATCCAGCACCATCTCGTTGCGCTGCACGTCCAGCGCATCCAGCATCTTGGCAAGGGTGCGCGGCTCCAGCATCACCCGGCCCCGCCCCAGATCGAGGTTTTCGCCCACATAGGCGGCCTCTCGCAGGGTGGCCGGCACGAATTCCTCACGCGGGATCGACAGCATCGCTTCGATGATGGGGAATTTCGTGACATCCGAGGGTCTGATCTGCGTATCCACCATCGTGGTGCGGCGCGCGGCATAGTCTTTCATCAGCTAAACTCATCTGTTCAGTCTATTAGCTGTCTTTTGTCACATCCCCAGAGGCTGGGCAACGGGAATGCGGTCGGCGGTCCGATCTGCCGCAGACCCGTTGCATCTTGGCCAATGCAGAGGTCTTGCAGCGGCCCGCGTTATCCGCTAGTTCCATCCGCATCTCGGCGGCGGGTTGGCGGAGAGGTTACGCAGCGGATTGCAAATCCGTGTAGACCGGTTCGATTCCGGTACCCGCCTCAGACATTCCCCGCCACTCACCATCCCTGCCATACACCCGCCCGGCGCAGCGCGCGCGGCAGGGCGAAGTCCTTGCAAGACATCCTGCGATCCGCCAAGTCTTGTGGCATGAGCCAGCCCCCAGATACCCCGCGCGCAGCCGCGCCTGCGCATCCGCATCGTCTTCGGCAAGGCCGAGATGATCGGCCCCGGCAAGGCCGAACTGCTGGAACGCATCGACCGGACCGGCTCCATCGCCGCCGCCGGGCGCGAGATGGGCATGAGCTACAAGCGCGCATGGGAACTGATCGGCACGCTGAACGCCATGTTCCGCGATCCGCTGGTCGAAAGCACGCGCGGCGGTCCGGGGGGCGGCGGCGCGGTGCTGACACCGAACGGGCAGCGCGTGCTGGCGCTCTACCGCGCCTTCGAGTCCGAGGCCGCCACCGCCGGGGCGGATCGCCTTGCGGAAATGCACGACCTGATGCGGGACAGCCCCGGCCCGGATATTCCCGACGGAAAATAACGCTTGCCCCCGCAGACATTCTGCTGCGATATGTTTGGCGAAACATATCAACACCGGACCGCGCCATGCCCCCGTTTCCCCGATCGCTGCTGGCCAGCCTTCTTGCGCTGACCCTCATGGCCCACCCCCTGCGCGCCACGGCCGAAGGCGTGACCGTTTTCGCCGCCGCCAGCCTGACCAATGCGCTGGACCGCGTGGCCGCCGCATGGACCGCCCAGACGGGCCAGACGGCGACCCTCTCCTATGCCGGATCATCGGCCCTGGCCCGCCAGATCCAGCAGGGCGCACCCGCCGACATCTTCATCTCGGCCAGTGCCGACTGGATGGACACCATCGAAGCCTCGGGCGACCTGCGCCCCGGCACCCGGCGCGACATCCTGGGCAATACCCTCGTGCTGATCGCCCACGGGCAGGACGCGGCCCCTGTGACCATTGACGCAACCCTCGATCTGGCCGGGATGCTGGGCGATCAGCGGCTGGCCATGGCGCTGGTCGATGCCGTGCCCGCCGGAATCTATGGCAAGGCCGCCCTCACCGCGCTGGGGCTCTGGGAAACTGTGGCAGCCTCAGGTGGCGCAGGCCGACAATGTGCGCGCGGCACTCGCCTTCGTCGCCCGGAACGAGGCACCGCTGGGCATCGTCTATGCCACCGATGCGGCGGTCGAGGACAGCGTGACCATCATCGGCACCTTCCCCGCAGGCAGCCACGCCCCGATCACCTACCCCGCCGCAATCACCGCCCAAAGCGACAGCCCCGAGGCCGAGGCCTTTCTGGCCTTCCTCTCCTCGGACACGGCCCGCGCGATCTGGCAGGACTTCGGCTTTGCCGTGCTTGACCGACAGGCACGACTGATGCAGGCACGCTGAATGACTGACGCCCTTGGACACTGGCTGGGACCGGCAGAATGGCAGGCCGTCCGGCTCAGCCTTCAGGTCTCGTTCTGGGCGACGCTGGCTCAGCCTGCCGCTCGGGATGCTGGTGGCCTATGCGCTGGCGCGCTGGGATTTCCGGGCAAGCAGTTGCTTAACGGCATCGTCCATCTGCCGCTGATCCTGCCGCCAGTCGTGACGGGATATCTCCTGCTGCTGACCTTCGGTCGCAAGGGCCGGATCGGCGCCTTTCTGGATGAATGGTTCGGCATCGTCTTTGCCTTTCGCTGGACCGGGGCGGCACTCGCGGCCGCGATCATGGCCTTTCCGCTGCATGGTGCGCGCCATCCGGCTGTCGATCGAGGCGGTTGACCCGAAGCTCGAAGATGCCGCCTCCACCCTGGGCGCATCACCGCATTGGGTCTTTGCCACCGTCACCTTGCCGATGATCCTGCCGGGCATCATCGCCGGGTCGATCCTCGCCTTTGCCAAGGCCATGGGTGAATTCGGTGCAACGATCACCTTCGTCTCCAACATTCCCGGCCAGACGCAAACCATTCCCTCGGCGATCTACGCCTTCCTGCAGGTGCCCGGCGCGAGAAGCCGCGGCCGTCAAGACTGGTCATCATCGCCGTCGTCGTCGCCATGACGGCCTTGCTGCTGTCCGAAGTGATCGCCCGCCGGGTCGCGCGTCGTGTGGGAGGCCAGTGATGCTGTCAGTCTCGCTCGCCCACGGCTTCGCGGATTTTTCGCTGGATGTCCGCTTTGATGCTCCCGCCCGGCATCACGGTTCTGTTCGGGCGCTCCGGTTCGGGCAAAACGACCATCGTCAATGCGGTGGCCGGATTGCTGGCCCGACCGAGGGCCGGATCGTCGTCGATGACTGGACCCTATTGGACACCGCCGGAGTCGCGCCTGCCACCGCACCGACGCAGGCTTGGCTACATCTTTCAGGAAGGCCGCCTGTTTGCCGCATCTGACTGTGCGCCAGAATCTCAAATACGGGCATGGTTCGCCCCAGGGAAGCGGCCGCGTGAAAACATGGACCGTGTGGTTGAGATGCTTGGGCATCGGCCATCTGCTCGATCGTCGCCCCGCAGCTCTGTCCGGCGGCGAGAAACAGCGCGTCGCCATTGGCCGCGCTCTGCTGGCGGCCCCAAAACTGATCCTCGCCGATGAACCCCTCGCCGCGCTGGACGAGGCACGCAAGGCCGAGATCATTCCCTATTTCGAACGCCTGCGCGACGAGATTTCGGTCCCCATTCTCTACGTCAGCCATTCCGCCTCCGAGGTCGCCCGGCTGGCCACCACGGTGGTTGCGCTGGAGGGTGGACGGGTGATCCGTCAAGGCCCCGCCAGCGAGGTGCTGGGCGACCCCGCCGTACTGCCCGCGGGCGCCCGCGAGGCCGGCGCGATCCTGTCCGCGCGGATCGTGGCGCATCATGAGGACGGCCTGAGCGAGCTGGACGCAGGTGGTATCCGGCTCTTTCTTCCACGGGTCGCACAGCCTGTCGGCACGGTGCTGCGCGTGCGGATCGCGGCACATGATGTCATTCTGGCGCGCGGGCGGCCGGAGGGCCTGTCGGCATTGAACATCCTGCCCGGCACCATCAGGGAAATCCGGCCCGGCGACGGGCCGGGCGCGATCGTCCATCTTGCCATCGGACCCGAGGAAATCCGTCCTTGTCCGCATCACCCGCCGCGCCTGCGCCGCGCTCGACCTCAAGACCGGCGACAGCGCCTTCGCGTCCTCAAGTCCATGTCCGTCGCCCGCGACCGCATCTGGACAGCCACCGGACCCGATTCCTGAGCCGCGCCCGACACGGCGGGTTGACGCCACAGTTGCGGCCCAAGCCCCCCCGCGATCCGTGCCTATGGATATGCCCGCCCTCATGCGCTAGTTTTACAGGGCGTCCCGCCTGCCCGCCCCGCCCCGCCACCACCGTCATCGTCAAGGATTTCCGGATTTGACCGTCCAGAACATCAAGCAGCTGCCGCTCCGGCTTCAGGCATCCGCAGAAGCCGATGTCCGGACCCAGTTTGCCGCGCTCTGCTACCGGGTGGCCAAGGACAAGACGCGGCATCCTGCTGGTGACCAGCCGTGGCTCGGGCCGCTGGATCGTGCCCAAGGGCTGGCCGATGGACGGGGTCACCCCCGCTCGCGCCGCCATGACCGAAGCCTGGGAAGAAGCCGGTGTGCAGGGTCAGGCCGTGGACGTCTGCCTCGGCATGTTCTCCTATTCCAAGGTGCTCGGCCCCGAGGCGCTTCTGCCCTGCGTCGCCATGGTCTACCCCGTGCGGGTGCGGGAACTGGCCTCGGACTACCCCGAAGCCGGGATGCGGCGGCGCAAATGGTTCAGCCAGAAGAAGGCCGCGAAGGTGATCCAGGAGCCGGAACTGGCGCAGATCATCAAGTCGTTCGACCCGCGCCTCCTGCGACGCTGACTTGATTTCACCGGGCAAGCCGTTATCTGTCAGTGACCCAACCAAAGTGCGACAGCCCCGCGCGCCCCTGCGCGAACAGGCGCATCGCGCGAACCCCGCAGAGCAGGCAAGATGATCCAGTTCTCGCTCAGATGCAGCAACGACCACCGCTTCGACAGCTGGTTTCAGTCCTCCGCAGCCTATGACAAGCTGGAACGCGCGGGCATGGTCAGCTGCGCCATCTGCGGTGTCACCTCGGTCTCCAAGGCGGTAATGGCCCCGCGCGTCCGCCCCGCCCGTGACGCGGCCCCACTGCCGGTCCCGACCACCCGGCCCGCCCCGCCCCCCGGCGCAGCCCCAGGCACCACCGTCGAACAGGCGATCGCAGCCCTCAGAAAACATGTCGAATTGACCGCCGACTATGTCGGTGGCGATTTCGCCCGCGAAGCCCGCGCGATCCACGACGGCGACTTTCCCGACCGCGCCATCTACGGCGAGGCCCGCCCCGAGGAGGCCCGCCGCCTGATCGAGGAAGGCGTGCCCATCGCGCCCCTGCCCTTCGTGCCCCGCCGCAAGACCAATTGACCCAACAGAAAGCGAACTCCCACATGCATATCGTGATCACCGGCGCCAGCCGCGGCATCGGCGCAGCCCTGCGCGCCCACTATCTCGCCCAGGGACATCATGTCACCGGCACCTCCCGCGCGGGCGGCGATGACCTGCTTGCACTGGATGTGACCGACCCCGCTGCCCATGGCCGCCTCGCCGCCGCCCTGGGCGACCGCCCCGTGGACCTGCTGATCTGCAACGCGGGCATCTACACCGACAAGGGCCAAAGCCTCGATACCGGCTACCCCGTCCCCCTCTGGGCGACACCTTCGCCACCAATGTCACCGGCGTCTTCCTCTCCGTGCAGGCGATGCTGCCGCATCTGGCACAGGCCAGCCAGCCAAAGATCGCCATCATTTCCTCGCAGATGGCCAGCGACACCCGCGCGCCCGGCGGCAGCGTACTATCCCCGCGCCTCCAAGGCGGCGGCGCTCAACCTTGGCCGCAACCTCTCCGCCGATCTGGCACCGCGCGGCATCGCCGTGGGCATCTATCATCCGGGCTGGGTGCAGACCGACATGGGCGGCGCCACCGCCGAGATCACGGTGGATCAATCCGCCGAGGGGCTGATCGCGCGCTTCGCGTCCCTCAGCCTCGACACGACGGGCTGTTTCGAAACATGGGACGGGCGCGCCCACCCCTACTGAGGGGGCACCTGCCGCTTCATCTTGCCTCAAATACTCCGGCGCGCCCGACCAAAGGCGCGTCAGGGCACCATCTCGCTGCGCACTTCGTCCAGCACCACGCGCCACCAGTCGAAGGTGTCATCCAGGTTCTTCCGGGTGACACCGCCGAACAGGTTCACGTCCAGATCGACCGCCAGATCGCCGTCCCCGTCCAGATAGAGCGTGCCGAACCGGTTCTCGTCATTCCAGCTGCTGACCGCGTCCGCCGCCGGACGGACCCCCACGAACCATGTGGTGAACTGCAGCGACGAACAGTTCTGCCCGCCCTCGCAGCCATAGAAAAAGACCGTATAGGCCTGCCCGTCGATGCGCCCGCTGATCTTGGGATCGCCCACCCCGTCCACATCCAGCATCGCCGAGCCATAGCCCTGCGCGATGCTCGAGGATCGCCTCCGGGTCGGACCCGTCCAGCAGGTCGGTCGCGGATTGGGCGGAACCGGGGCCGTCAGGGCCAGTGCGGCCACAAGCGACAGGATCGGCGCGGCGATGCGGTGGGTCGGGGTCATGTCACTCTCTTTCATCGAATTCATCGGAATGATCGCAGGCTGTGCCACAACCTTAGCGACACTCATCAGGCCCGCGCAAGATAGCGTCGCCACAAGCCGCCGCCCGCATATAGATATTGCGCGCGTGACACCGACGGATTACACGCGGGCGCAACTTGCGACCAAGGACAGACCATGCCCGTTCTCGTGATGAAATTCGGCGGCACCTCCGTCGCCAACCTCGACCGGATCAAACGCGCCGCCAAACGGGTGGGCGTCGAAGTGGCCAAGGGCTATGACGTCATCGTCATCGTCTCGGCCATGTCCGGCAAGACCAACGAGCTTGTGGGCTGGGTGCAGGACATCTCGCCCTTCTATGACGCGCGCGAATATGACGCCGTGGTCTCCTCGGGCGAAGAATGTCACCGCCGGTCGGATGGCCCTGACGCTGCAGGAAATGGATATCCCCGCCCGCAGCTGGCAGGGCTGGCAGGTGCCGCTGATCACCACCTCGGCCCATTCCGCCGCCCGGATCGAAGATATCCCCGCCGACAACATCAACGCCAAATTCGCCGAAGGCATGAAGGTCGCCGTCGTGGCGGGCTTTCAGGGCATCTCGCCCGAGGGCCGGGATACACCACGCTGGGCCGGGGCGGCGGACACCACCGCCGTGGCTTTCGCCGCCGCCTTCAACGCGGAACGCTGCGACATCTACACCGATGTGGACGGGGTCTATACCACAACCCCGCGTCGGCCCCAAGGCCCGCAAACTCGACAAGATCGCCTTCGAGGAAATGCTGGAACTCGCCAGCCTTGGCGCGAAGGTGCTGCAAACCCGCTCGGTCAGACTGGCCATGCGCTACAACGTCAAGCTGCGCGTGCTCAGCTCGTTCAGGAACCCACAGACACTGCAGGCACGCTGGTCTGCGACGAGGAGCTTATCGTCGAATCCAAAGCCGTCTCCGGTATCGCCTTCTCGCGTGACGAGGCCAAGATGACCCTCGTCACCATCGAGGACCGCCCCGGCATCGCCGCCTCGATCTTCGGCCCGCTGGCCGATGCGGGCGTCAACGTGGACATGATCGTGCAGAACGTGTCCGAAACCGATTTACCAGGGCCACGCGGGCGGCGTCACCGACATGACCTTCTCCTGCCCATCGACCAGATGAAGCGCGCCGAAAAAGCGCTGAATGACGCGCGCGAGGCCGGGTTGATCAAGTTCGACCGGCTCGAGGCCGATACCAACGTGGCCAAGGTCTCGGTGGTGGGCATCGGGATGCGCAGCCATGCCGGCGTCGCAGCCCGGATGTTCAAGACGCTCTCCGACGAAGGCGTCAACATCAAGGTCATCGCCACCTCCGAAATCAAGATTTCCGTGCTGATCGACAGGAAATACATGGAACTTGCGGTGCAAGCGCTGCATGATGCCTTCGAGTTGGAAAAATCGGCCTGAGAGCAGGCGATCGGTGGCCCCGCCCCGGCTGCCGGTCTGACCGGCAGCTCAGACAGGCCAGCGGATCATGGGACCGGGAACAAGGCAGGCCAGATGCCGGAACAGACGGAATCCGAAAGCCGCAAGCTGCTGCGCCGGTTGCGCGACGCCATGGCCGAGGACAGCGCGGGCCAGGCCCGGCTGGACAAGATCACACATCTGACCGCCAATTCGATGGGCACCGAAGTGTGCTCCATCTACCTCTTCCGCGACCCCGAAACCCTTGAGCTTTGCGCGACCGAGGGCCTCAAGCCCGAAGCCGTCCCACCAGACCCGCATGAAACTCGGCGAAGGTCTGGTCGGCCGCGTCGCCCGCTCCGGCAGCATCATCAACACCGCCAACGCTCCGCAGGAAAAGGGCTTCCGCTTCATGCCCGAAACCGGCGAGGAGATCTATTCCTCCTTCCTCGGCGTCCCCATCCAGCGCCTTGGCGAAAAACTGGGCGTGCTCGTCGTCCAGTCCCGCCAGGCCCGCGAATTCTCCGGCGACGAGGTCTACGCCCTCGAAGTCGTCGCCATGGTGCTGGCCGAAATGACCGAACTGGGCGCCTTCCAGGGCGAAGGAGCCGCCCTCTCGGCCCGCCACCAGCAATCCGTCCTGATCCGCGGCACCACTGCACAGGAGGGTGCTGCCGAAGGCCATGTCTGGCTCCACGAACCCCGCGTCGTGGTGACCAACCCGATCTCCGAAGACCCGCACAAGGAACACGAACGCCTGCAGGAGGCCGTGGGCCAGCTGCGCCTGAGCGTGGATGAACTCCTTCGCCACCACCAACGGCGACAAGGACCAGAACGGAGGTCCTGCAGGCCTACCGCATGTTCGCCCATTCCAAGGGCTGGATGCGCCGGATGGAAGAAGACATCGCCCGCGGCCTCACCGCCGAGGCAGCGGTGGAAAAGGAACAGTCCAACGCCCGCAACCGCATGGAACAGGTCACCGACGCCTACCTGCGCGAACGCCTGCACGATCTGGACGACCTGTCCAACCGCCTGCTGCGCATCCTCACGGGGCAAGGCAAGGAAACCGGTGCCGCCATGCCCACCGACCCCATCCTCGTGGCCCGCAACATCGGCCCCGCCGAACTCCTGGACTACGGCCGCAGCCTGCGCGGCATCGTGCTCGAGGAAGGCTCCGTCGGCTCCCACGCCGCCATCGTCGCGCGCCCTGGCCATCCCGCTGGTGATCCGCGCCTCCCGCATCACGACCGAGGCGCTGAACGGCAACCTCATCATGGTCGATGGCGACCAGGGCGTGGTCCACCTGCGCCCCGGAGACCGTCGCCTCCGCCTTCCGCGACAAGATCGCCATGCAGGCCCAGGCGCAGGAACGCTACACCTCGATCCGCGACAAACCCGCGACCACCCCTGTGGGCCGCACCATCGGCTTGCACATGAACGCAGGCCTCATGGCCGACCTGCCCAGCCTTGCCGTCGGGGCCGAGGGCGTGGGTGCTACTCTCCAGCCGCCGGACTGCAATTCCTCGTGCGCAACCAGATGCCGAAACGCTCCGAACTCTCGGCCCTTTATTCCCGCGTGCTGGACGCAGCACAGGGCAAGCGCGTGGTCTTCCGCACCCTCGACATCGGCTCGGACAAGGTCCTGCCCTACATGAAGCGCGATGCCGAGCCGTCCCCGCCATCGGCTGCGCGCGCATCCGGGTGGGTCTCGACAAGCCGGGCGTCATGCGGATGCATTGCAGGCGCTGATCCGCGCCGCCAATGGCCGTGCGCTTGGTCCATCATGTCCCCGTTTGTGGCGCGAGTCCACGAGTTCCTCGCGCGCCCTGCACCGAGCTCGACAAGGCCATGAGCGCGAACGCGATCATCGGCCACCCCCTGCCCGCCTCGTCTCGAAGTGGGCGCGATGCTGGAAACCCCCAGCCTCGCCTTCGCCCCTGAGCAGTTCTACGAGGAAGTGCAGTTCCTCTCCATTGGCGGCAATGACCTCAAGCAGTTCTTCGCCGCCGACCGCGAGAATGAACGCGTCCGCCGCCGTTATGACACGCTGAACATCAGCTTCCTGACCTTTCTCGAGAATATCGTGGAACGCTGCGCCGCCACGGGCACCCCGCTCAGTTTCTGCGGCGAGGACGCGGGCCGCCCCGGTCGAGGCCGCCTGCCTCGCCGCCATCGGCTTCGACATGCTCTCCATGCGCCCGGCCTCCATCGGCCCGGTCAAGTCGATCCTGCGCCGCACCCGCCTCGACGAGCTGCGCGACATCATCCACGCCGCCCGCGACCGCGGCGAGGAAAGCGCCCGCCCCGCCGTGATGGAGTTTCTGGCAA